>NZ_JAGGPJ010000002.1:0-86902 GCF_018613875.1 Arthrobacter sp. ISL-28
TGGAGCCGCATCGGCCGAGACGGCTGTTGCGGGAATGGAACCACCGCCCGCATCCCTTTGGGGGACACGGGCGGTGGTTCGGAAAGGGGCTAGCTGAGGGCCGTCATGGCGTTCCAGCCGCTGCCGAGCCGGATCCGGGTCCCGAAGCTACCGGCACCGGTGCCCGGGTAGATGTACAGCACTCCACGGGAATCCCTGGCCACCAGGTCCGCCTTGCTGTCACCCGTGAAGTCAAGGGCGACAGATACGGTGACGACCGGCGCCGATACTGCTACTGCTGCAGAGGTCCGCGACACCGTTTCGTAGCCGGCCTTTTCGCCGCTGACCGTGACGGTCACGGACTTGCCTGCATCTCCCGCCGTCAGAGTGTAGCTGGATGCTGTGGCTCCGCTGATGGCTGCACCGCCGCTGAACCACTGGTACTTCAGCGTCACCGGAGCGGGGCCCCAGACTCCGCTGTTCGCGGTCAGCGTGCTGCCTACGGTTGCTGTACCCGTGATGGTCGGAACGGCGGTCACCATCACAGGCGCCACCGGTGTAACGATGTTGGAAACGACAACTGTGCTGGCACCGTGGACGTTCCTTGCCGTGACTTCGAACTTGACGTCAGTGTTATTGGTCAGGTCCCTGATGACCAGGCTGGTGTCATCACCAGCTGCCGTCCGTGGCGCACCGATCTGTTCCCCGGTGACCGCGTCGAGAACCCGGATAGAGAACTCCTCAGTAATGCCCCCGCCTTCAGCAGCGGTGAAGTTCACCGTGGCCGAAGCATTGCCGGCGGTTGCCCTAACACCCGTGGGTGCACTAGGCGGGATTGAATCCGCGAAGACCAGGGTTTCGATGTTCCGAAGGGTGTCAACGCCGTCGGGACCCGCGTTGTTGTGGGCCACCGTGGTTACGCCGTTGTTTTCGGTAACGGTGTAGTTTGCCCTGATGTCGGAGAAGCGGGCTGTATCAGTGCCGCCGGCCGAACTGAGGATCTCCTTCACTGCCACGATGTTGCCCGGGTCGACCTTGCCGGCGAAAACGTCCGCCTGCAGGGTCGCGCCGGTCAGGGCACCCACGTCGTTCTTCAGGTACTGAGCGGTCATTCCGGTGGCGCTGCCGATTTCCGTCTCCGCCTTCATCGGGTCGGTGCGGACGCTGAGCCGGACGTTGAGGTAGCGGTCTCCGTCAATGATGTCGTCGCCGCCGCGTCCTTCGAGCTCATCGCTGCCGCCGCCGCCGAGGAGGATGTTGCCCTCTCCCCAAGCCATGGCGTTCGCGGAGTTGTCCAGAATCGGGCAGTTCTTCGATGCCGACGCTGCAATGACGTCCGCGATCGGTGTGGTCCGCGCTTCATCCGGGATCAGCTCATTGAGTCCGCTAATGCGCTTGACGCCTTCGGCATCCAGGACGTTGCAGCCGATGAAGCCGCCGCCCCCGCGTTCGCTCGGGATGATGTCATCGCCCCTGAGCTTGTCATTGAAGGGGCCTCCGGAGAGTGCTTCAACTTCGTTGTACCTGTCACGGACGCCAACAGTGAGGATGTCCAGCGGCAGGATGGGCAGATCGAGGTCGGCGTCCTGCGGCTGTGGATCGTGCAGGCCGATCTCCCAGTCGTAGCCTGAGGCACCGGCGATCTTCTCGATGCCAGGACCCGCAAGGCCGACGTCGTCGCCGCCCTCCATGTCGTAGTCATCGTCGCCGCCCTGGCCGATGAGGACATCGTGGCCCGGCTTCTGCGAATCGTCCAGGAAGAACAGGTTGCTGGAGTCCCCGATCAGGAGATCAGGCTCGTCGCCGCCTTCTTGCCAGTCATCTCCGCCGTCGCCGAAGACAGCATCTTCACCCTGGCCGGCAATCGCGAAGTCATTGCCCTCCCCGGAGAAGGTTTCGTTAATGTTGGCTCCGCCGTTGGTGAAGTCGCTGCCGTCGCCCCCCATGATGATGTCCAGACCGGGGCCCGCATCGATGGCGTCGTTGCCCGGCCCGCCCTTGTGGACATCATCACCGGCGATGTCGGTGATGATGTCGTTGCCTTCGCCGCCAAGTGCGACGTCGGCGCCGTCACCGCCTTCGATGATGTCGTTGCCTTCACCACCCCAGAACGTGTCATTGTCGTTGCCGCCGTAGACGCGGTCCGGGTTGCCGGTGCCGTTGAAGACGCTCTGGCCGTTGATGCCGGGGGGGTCCACGGTGTTGGTCATCCGGTACTTGATCGTGCCGTCCGCCATACGGATCAGAACCTTGGTTTCGTTGCATTCCGAGGCCAGATCGTCAGCGACAGTGTTGCCGAAGCTGTTGAAGCCGTCCCGGGTGCCGGCAAGGTTCTTCAGCTCGAACTTGCAGTCTGCCGTGGCAAAGGCGTCGGCCTTGAGGGCCTGCGCGTTGGTGTTGCGCATCATGAGTTCCGCGAACGAGTTGCCTTCCAGCTGTGCCCGCAGGTTCATACCGGGCGTGCGGGCCAGGTAGTAGAACCGGTCGCCGTTCTGCAACTCGGTCAGTTGCTGCTCGAAGACGTGGTTAAAGGTGCTGCCGAGGAGCCCACCGAACATGTTCGTGCGTTCCGCGAGGCCACCGACCCACAGTTCAACGTCGTCGAGGCCGGTCTGTGAGTGTCCGTCCTTGTCTGACCAGCTGTCGCCGTCACTGTTCATGAACGCCGCAGCGTCCGCCGGAGCAACGTCGCCAGCGGCGGCGTCCGGGTTGACGATGGCACGGGCAGCAGCGCGGCGCGACTTGAGCGTCGCCGGGCCGTCGTCCTCGTTGCCCCGTACCTTGTCCGGTCCCGCATCTGTGAGGATGGTGGGGTGCTTGCCGTAGGCGGCCACGAAGTTGATCAGCGATTCAGGGTGCTTGAGGTTCTCACCGAAGTCGATCCAGTTCGTGTAGGGCTTGAGCTGTCCGTCGTTGGTCTCGGCGTGGAGGTCCTTGCGGAATTCATTGAGCGTCGGGACACCTTCAGACCTGGCCCGCGTCATGTTGATGGTCGCGAGGTCAAGCGGGAGTCCCAGCAGGTTGTTCCGGAGCGTGTCCGTCACGAATTCGTCCAGCTCGTTGCCGGCCTGGTCGGACATGCCCATGATGATGCTGCCCGCAGCCTGCTCGGATGTCAGCGGGCCCTCGTCGCCGCCGTCGGTGTAGGCCGGCGGGTTAAGGAATCCCTCAAGCAGGGAAATGTCGTTTTCGGAGCCGCGAACGTCATCCGAGGTGCCGTAGATGGCGTCCGGACCGGACTTGTCTTCATTCCGGCGCGAGATCGTCTCCGTGAGCATGGAGTGTCCGAACCGGTAGACGGCGTGGGCGAATTCAGCCTTGATGGCCGGGTTGATTTCCGTCTGTGTGAAGGCAAACGGCTGGAATGGGTTGATCAGAGGCTGTATTTTGCGCGCAAACTCCTCGAAGACGAGGTGCTGGTACTCCATCTCGGTCACGAAGCGGGCTGCCTGGAAGAGGCGCTCACCGTAGTTGAACGTCGTGTCCCCGACCGCTTCGTACTTTGCGAGCAGGTCCGCATTCTCCGGCCTGGCCAGCGTGGCCTTGATGTCATCGACCAGGCGGTCGTGTTCTGAGTGGAACACCTGGTGAATGGCGGTCAGGCCGATGTTTTCGTTGACGCGGCCGTCGCCGGCGATGAAGTGTGCGTCGAGCATCTCATCGTCATAAGTGCCGGCCGGCTGGTTGGCGAAATCGGCCGATGCCGTGGAATCCGTGTCCTTGGTCGGGGCCACCGCGGGAGTCCCCGGGTTGTGGTCATGGTCCTTCGGTGACGGGTCCGCATTGTGCGCGATGTCCACCAGGAACGGAGTGTTGAAGTAGCGGACATCGGCAGGAACCAGCGTTCCCGTTCCGCCGTTGTCGGCGGGGTTCGCCTCAACCTCGCCACTGGCGGTCATGAACACGGGCAGGCCGCGTTGCGGGCCGGGGACGAAGTTGCCGTAGAGGTCACACTTGATCATCGGGACGTTGAGGACGTCCTTATCCTCAAGCCGGATGCCGAGCTTTTCGAAAGCCTGCGCCTTGGTGGTTGCCCAGGTTGCCATGCCTCCCGCGGTGGGGCCAACGGGGCCGCCGAGCAGTTTGCCGGTGGCGACAGGGCGGCCGGCTTCGTCCTTCAAGTACTCGCGGAGGAACACCTGGTGCGAGGGATGCGACGTGTAGGTCTGGCTCTGGTCGACCCAGGGAGAGTCGGTGTTGAGCGCATCCTGAACATCATCGGCAGTGCCGAGGACGCGGTCCTCCCCTGGCTGGTTCTGGCCGCGGGTGAGGGCCATGAAGCGCAGGTGCCTGGGAAGGTCATCGCCCTCCACGGCCGGCGTCGCGGGATCATCGTCGACCACGTGGTTGGGGCCGGCAATCAGCGGGTCGTCTGCCTTGAGCGGCACGTAGACGTTGCCCCCGCCCTTGACGGTCTGGTCGATGCCGTGGTCAAAGAACTGGCCGAACAGGGTGAACAAGGAGTTGTACGGCGGTGAAAGGCCGACGTCGGTGGTGACGTTCGGGATGAAAAGCGTGCTGTGGGACGGGACACATCCGAGCGGATCGCCAGGGACGGCTTCGACGCCTTCCGATGCCGGTACGGGATCCGTGGTGCAGGGTTCAACGCCTTCGTTGCCCTGGGTCCGGACCGGATTGCCCGCGGCAGCAATGGCGGCCGGGTTGGTGGAGGTCTGGTCCACAATCAGGTTGCTGATGGTCCGGGGCCGGCTGTCGAAGACGTCGCCAGACTTTTGGGTGTAGCTGGTGGGCGTGGGAGGCCCGAAGATTGAGTTTTCTGCGTCCTTGAAGGTCGCAGAGCCGAGCCGCGGGAAGACCTGATCGGCAGCGCCGAAATGGTCCTGTCCGGGCTCGAGGTGGTTGCAGCTACCGTCGACGGTGCGCAGCCCGAGGGAGAGCATCGGGCTGGCGAGCTGGCTTTTCAGGGCACCGCACGGTCCCGTCTCGGACGTCGTACCGGCCACGTGCTTTTCGGCAATCTTGATCTGGTCGAGAATGAAGGACAGATCTGATGCGGTGACGTTGAATCCTGCCCCGACCGGCCCCTGCACTGCGTTGGCTGCCACCACCGGCAGCCCCATTGCTGCCGGCATTACGACGGTGGTAGCTGCTGCAATCAGCCGGAGGGAGACTGGCCGTGCATTTCGTTGGCTGCGTCGTAGACGACGGTTGGTGGGTGGATCGGTGGCGGCTGCGGATCGGCTGTGATCCGCGCCCCCGTCGGACATCCAAGGTGAGAGTTTCATGGCGCACCTGCCGCTAGGAGGGATGGAACACGGACATGGTGTTCTGCCCCGCTCCTAAAAACCTTGGGGCAAAAACAAGCCCTTCCGGACCCCGAAAGAAGTGCCCCCTTCAAAGAGGCCCCCACATTGGGGGTTCCCAATCGCAGCATGAACATGCAAAGCCCGGGCAGGGCCGCTCATGTGCGGCCCTGCCCGAGCGAACCATATGTGGAGATTTCCGGGGAAACGGCGGGTCAGTTCACACCGGCCAGTCCATCAGCGTGGAGCGGATAAGGAAGCGCTTTCCTTCCGGTGCTTCCACGGAAAAGCCGCTGCCCCGGCCCTGCACCACATCCACGGTCAGGTGGGTGTGGCTCCAATAGTCGAACTGCTCTTTGGACATCCAGAAGTCCAGCGGCATGCTGCCGTTTTCCTCACTGGCGCCAGGGCCGCCGTCGGAAATCTCGAAGCGGCCCAGCAGGACGTCCGAGTCGCCGGTCAGGAACTCCCCCGATGGGAAGCACATCGGCGAGGAGCCGTCGCAGCAGCCTCCGGACTGGTGGAACATGAGGGGGCCGTGCTGCAGCCAGAGTTTCCTGAGCAGCTCCACCGCCGCGGCGGTGAGCGCCACCCGGGAGAACTCCTCCCCGGGCAGCGTCACCGCGGCGTCAAGCCTGGCCTCAGGCATGTCGCCCCGCCATCAGAACCTCAGCACCACGCGGCCGTCGATCTTGGCGTGTTTCATCTCGTCAAAGACCGCGTTGACCTCGCAGAGTTCCCGGGCCGACACCGTGGGGTGGATCTTTCCCTGGGAGTAGAAGTCGAGCGCTTCCTCCAGGTCCTGCCGGGTGCCCACGATGGAACCGCGGACGGTCAGGCCCTTCAGCACAATCTCGAAGATCGGGGCCGGGAAGTCTCCGGGCGGGAGGCCGTTGAAGACGATTGTTCCGCCGCGGCGGGCCATGCCGATCGCCTGGCCGAACGCCGAAGGGTGGACGGCCGTGACCAGGACGCCGTGGCATCCACCGGTTTCCCTCTGGATGACCTCGGCGGGATCCTCGTGCCGGGCATTCACGGTGAGCTCGGCCCCGTGCTGCTTGGCAAGGGCGAGCTTGTCATCCGCAATGTCCACGGCGGCGACCCGCAGGCCCATGGCCACGGCGTACTGCACCGCGATATGGCCAAGGCCCCCGATGCCCGAGATGGTGACCCACTGTCCCGGTTTGGCTTCGGTCATTTTCAAGCCCTTGTAGACCGTGACACCGGCGCACAGCACCGGCGCAACTTCCACCGGATCAGAGCCGGCCGGGATGCGGGCGGCGAAGCGGGTGTCCACCAGCATGTACTCGCCAAACGAGCCGTCCACGCTGTAGCCGCCGTTCTTCTGCGTTTCACACAGGGTTTCCCAGCCGGTGCGACAGTACTGGCAGTCGCCGCAGGCGGACCAGAGCCAGGCATTGCCCACCAAGTCTCCGACGGCGAGGTCGGTAACGCCTTCTCCGAGAGCCACCACTTCGCCGACACCTTCATGGCCGGGGACGAATGGGGGTGACGGCTTGACCGGCCAGTCACCTTCCGCAGCGTGAAGGTCCGTGTGGCAGACGCCGGTGGTAATGACCTTGACCAGTGCCTCACCTGGGCCTGGGGCGGGAACGGGAATGGTCAGGATTTGGAGGTCGGTGCCGAATTCGGTTACTACGGCTGCTTGCATTGTCGTCGTCATTGGCGAAATCCTTGCGTCGTTGTATCAGTGCTGAACATGGGCGGTGCCGGCTTAGAAGAAGCCGAGCTTGTTCTCGTTGTAGCTGACCAGGAGGTTTTTGGTCTGCTGGTAGTGGTCCAGCATCATGGCGTGGTTTTCACGTCCGATGCCGGAGGACTTGTAGCCGCCGAACGCGGCACCCGCCGGGTAGGCGTGGTAGTTGTTGAGCCACACGCGGCCGGCCTGGATCTCGCGGCCTGCCCGGTAGGCAACGTTGCCGTTCCGGGACCAGACTCCGGCGCCGAGACCGTAGAGGGTGTCGTTGGCGATGCCCATGGCGTCGTTGTAGTCGCTGAACTTTGTCACCGAAACCACGGGGCCGAAGATTTCTTCCTGGAAGATGCGCATCTTGTTGTGGCCCTCAAACACGGTCGGCTGGACGTAGTAGCCGCCGGCGAGATCGCCTTCGAGCTGCGCGCGGCCACCGCCGGTGAGCAGCTTGGCGCCCTCCTGCCTGCCGATGTCGATGTAAGAGAGGATCTTTTCCAGCTGGTCGTTGGACGCCTGGGCGCCGAGCTGGGTTTCGGTGTCCAGCGGGTTGCCCTGGATGATCTTTTCCACCCGGGCCAGGGCGTCGGCCATGAAGGAGTCGTAGATGCCTTCCTGGACCAAGGCGCGGGACGGGCAGGTGCAGACCTCGCCCTGGTTGAACGCGAACAGGGCGAAGCCTTCCAGCGCCTTGTCGTAGAACGCGTCGTTGTTCTCGGCGACGTCGTTGAAGAAGATGTTCGGGCTCTTGCCGCCAAGCTCCAGCGTCACCGGGATCAGGTTCTGGCTGGCGTACTGGCTGATCAGGCGTCCGGTGGTCGTTTCCCCGGTGAAGGCGATCTTGCGGATCCGCGGGCTGGAGGCCAGCGGCTTGCCGGCCTCGACGCCGAAGCCGTTGACCACGTTGACCACGCCGGCCGGGAGCAGGTCGCCGATCAGTTCCATCAGGACCAGGATGGACGAGGGCGTCTGTTCCGCGGGCTTGAGGACGACGGCGTTGCCTGCGGCAAGGGCGGGCGCGAGCTTCCAGACGGCCATCAGGATGGGGAAGTTCCACGGGATGATCTGGCCCACAACGCCTAGCGGCTCGTGGTAGTGGTAGGCCGTGGTGTCGTCGTCGAGCTGGGACAGCCGCCCTTCCTGGGCACGGACGGCCGACGCGAAGTAGCGGAAGTGGTCAGCGGCGAGCGGGATGTCCGCGTTCAGGGTCTCACGGATGGGCTTGCCGTTGTCCCAGGATTCGGCGACGGCGAGCATCTCCACATTCGCGTCGATCCGGTCGGCGATCTTGTTGAGGACCGCGGCGCGTTCCGCAACGGAGGTCTTGCCCCATGACGGCGCAACCTTGTGCGCTGCGTCCAGGGCCAGTTCGATGTCCTCCGCCGTGCCGCGGGCGACCTCGCAGAAGGCCTTGCCCGTGACCGGAGTGATGTTTTCGAAGTACTGGCCCTTGACGGGGGCAACCCATTCGCCACCGATCCAGTTCTCGTAGCGGTCCTTGAACGCGACCTTCGAACCCTCGGTCCCGGGCTGTGCGTAAACAGTCATTGCTGGCTCCTTTGCTCTGCAACATCGTGGCGATCGGCATGGTGATCGCCGTTGCACTGAGCCTAGGAGCGACAAGGTTGCAGGAAGGTTGCAACGATGTGAGCCGGCTCACCCCGGCTATCGCCGCGGCCCCGCAGTCTCTGCTAGGCGCTCAGCTCCGCCTCCAGCCGTTCAAGATCGGCGACGACGGCGGCCCGTTTGGGCGAGCGGGGCGGCAGGAGCTTCAAGGCGGCACGCCGGACCCCGACGTCGTCCCTCGCCTCGGGCAGTTCGGCATACCTGAGCAGCGAATCGGCGCTGCCGTCCGTCATGACTGCCTCGCGCAGCAGCGACGAAACGCGGTCCCGCAGGTCTACGACTCCGGGCGCTTCGGACCGCGGAAGCACGGCCCCGCGGTAGATCTCGAGGGCGATCCGGTGGGCGCCGCGCTGCAGGCAGTTGAGCACCTGGCCGCTGTCAGGCATGAGGTCCACCCTCAGCTTGTAGGGCCGGGACTCCGGTACGGCGGCGGGACTGAACTGCTGGAGGACCTTGCGGAGGCGCACCATCTCGGCGCGCAGGGTCATCGTGGAGTTGTCGGCAGGGTAGAGCAGGTTGCTGAGTTCCTCTGCGCTGAGGCCGTCGGGGTGGGTGCTGAGCAGGGCCAGAATTTCACTGTGCCGGGCGGACAGCGGGACGGTCCGCCCCTCGATGCTGAGCAGCGCCTGGTCGCGGCCGAGCAACTGCAGGCTGTTGCGGTACAGACTGCCCTCGGGAGCGGAACCGGACCTGGCAGCGGAACTGTTGCTCCGCCGTCGGGCCGGCGTCCTGGCCTGTGCCGCCGCAAGCTGGAGCCGCTCGACACGCAACTGGGCCTGCGCGGCGGCAACGGTGGCCTCCACCAGCGACAGGGTGTGCGGAGCCACCGCCGACTCCGTGCCGGTGATGTCCACAACGCCCAGCAGTGCCCCGGAGTCCGGATCCTGGAACGGGACCGCCGTGCAGCTCCACGGATGGACGGACCGCTTGTAATGCTCGGCGCCGGAGATCTGGATCCCCCGGCCCAGCGCGAGCGCGGTCCCCGGGGCGCTGGTCCCGACCATGGCCTCGGACCAGTCAGCACCGGGGACGAACATCATGCCCTGGGCGCGGCGCTGCATCACGGGGTCGCCTTCCACCCAGAGCAGCCGGCCCACTCCATCACCCACGGCAACCAGCAGGCGGCTGTCGTGGCTCGGCTGAATGAGGAGCTTCTGGATGACGGGCATGATGGTGGCGAGCGGGTGCTGGCGGCGGTATTCCTCGAGCTCTTCGCGGTCCATGGCCAGCGGCGCCTCGGGGATGTCAGGGTTGGCCTGCAGCCGGGCGGAACGCTGCCAGGATTCCCGGATCAGGCGGCGCAGCCCGGGAATCTCCGGAGCGTCGGGAAAGGCGTGGGCGTCGAGTTGCTCGTGGCCGGCCAGCGCATGCCGCTCGACCGATTCCGCTGCGTCTGACGCAGCGTCGCTGCGGGTTGCTGCCGGCTGGATCAGGTTCCTCATCGAACTCCCATGGCCAGTTCATTGCGCGATTCGGCGCTTTCTCCGGGCACACGCCACTACGGGGCCCGCGCTCCGTCCGGCAAGTCTAATAGTGCCCGCACGCGTGCGCCATAGCGGGGCAGGCGCCCGCCATAGCGAGGCAAGCGCCCGCCATGGCGGGGCAGGCGCCCGCCATAGCGAGGCAAGCGGCAGCCACGGCGCCATGGAGCGCGAGAGTTAGCTGTTCTGCGGGCGTCAGCCGCGGGAGATCTCGATCATTTCCTCGCGCGGCACCACTTTGATCCGTTCGCGCACGACGCCGTCAGCGTCCCCGCCTTCGGACCACGCCGTACCCAGGGCTGCTTCGTGCGCGTTGAGCCTGTTCCAGCCTTCCCACGTGGTGTACTCGATGCCGCGCTCTTCCAGCAGGTCGATGATGGCCTGCGGGTCGGGGTTTTTGGCCGGCGGCAGCGTCAGCCGGTCCTCGAGGAGGCAGCCGATGGTTTCCAGGGCATCACCCTTGGTGTGCCCGATGAGGCCAACCGGTCCGCGCTTGATCCAGCCCGTGGCGTAGATGCCGGGAACGGGGTTGCCTTCGGTGTCGAGGACGCGGCCGCCCTCGTTCGGGATGACGCCGCGCTGGGCATCGTATTCCAGCTCATCGAGCGGGGACCCGTGGTAACCGATGGCGCGATAAACGGCCTGCACCGGGTAGTCGATGAATTCCCCTGTGCCCTTGACGTTTCCGGTGCCGTCCAGCTGCATGCGCTCAAACTTGATGCCGGCCACTTTGCCGGACCCGCCGTCGTCGTATATTTCCACCGGGCTGTGCAGGAAATGCAGGTGCAGGCGGCGGGAGGACGGCTGCTCCGCTTCGGCATGCTCCTCCACGAGCCAGTTGGTCAGGGTATTCACCATGGTCTTGGTCTGGTTGTTGCTCCGGATCGCCTCGTCCGAGGCTTCGTCGAATTCGAAGTCCTCCGGGTACAGCACGATGTCCACGTCACGAGCGTGGCTGAGTTCGCGGAGTTCCAGGGGGGTGAACTTGACCTGGGCCGGGCCGCGGCGGCCGAATACGTGGACGTCCGTGACCGGCGAGTTCTTCAGGCCCCGGTAGACGTTGTCCGGGATTTCCGTGACGAGGAGTTCATCGGCGTGCTTGACCAGCATCCGGGCCACGTCCAGCGCCACGTTGCCGTTTCCGATGACGGCGATTTCCTTGGCGTCGAGCGGCCACTCCCGTGGAACGTCGGGGTGACCGTCATACCAGGAGACGAAGTCCGCGGCGCCGAAGGAACCCTCGAGTTCGATGCCGGGGATGTTCAGATCAGCGTCCCTGATGGCACCGGTGGAGAAGATCACGGCGTCGTAGAACGCGCGGAAATCGTGCAGGGTGAGGTCCCGGCCGTACGTGACATTACCCAGGAACCGGATGTCACCGCGGTCCAACACTTTGTGGAGCGCGTTCACGATGCCCTTGATGCGCGGATGGTCCGGGGCCACGCCGTAGCGGATCAGGCCGTAGGGCGCGGGGTATGCCTCGAAAAGGTCAATGCTGACCTCCAGGTCCCCGCCCTTCACTTCGTTGGACTTGGTCAGGATGTCCGCAGCATAGACACCTGCGGGTCCGGCGCCGACGATCGCGACGCGGAGTGGCCGCTGGGAGGCGGTTTCAGCTGAGTTGGACACCTGGAGCCCTTCTGGAACGGAGAATGCGCCTGCTCGTCCTGCGCACAGTATCCAATTCTAATTGTCCCTGCGATCGTGCGGTGAAACGCGTGACGCGCCGCCTCGGCTGTCCGGGTGGGGCGTCACCCGCTTTTCCGCAGCGCCACCACATCCCCTTCGCGGTACAGCAGCGCCCGCAGCTCCGATTCCGCGGAGTCCAGCCGTCGAGGATCGATGGTCTCGCCGTTGGCAAAATGGTCCAGCAGCCGCGGATCCACGTAGCTCTTCCGGGCGATCGACGGAGTGTTCCCCAGCACGGTGGCCGCCTCCAGCATCGCTACGCTGATGGCCCGCTTCCGCTTGGACTCGGTCTTCTGCGGTCCGCTCCGGGCCAGGCTCACCGCCGCGGCAACCGTCCCCCGCAGGGTCCGGAAATCCTTCGCCGTGAAGTCGTCACCGGTACGTTCCTTCACGTAGCTGTTGATCTCGGCGCTGCTCACAGGATGCCAGCTTCGGCCGTTCTTGTAAGCCAGCAGGCGGGCGTTGGGGCCGCGCCGCTTGAGGACCCTGACGAGCGCGGCGAGGTCCTCGTCGGCGATTTCCGATTCCCAGTTCTTGCCGCTCTTCGCTGGAAAGCTGAGCTGCAGGCGGTTCTTGCGGACCTGGACATGGGCGCAGAGCAGGGTGGCGAGGCCGTGGCTGCCGTTTTCGTTCGTGTACCGTTCGGAGCCCACGCGCAGGGACCCGCTGTCGAGCATCCTGAACGCGGCGGCCAGGACACGTTGCCGGGTGACGCCGTCGCTCCTGAGGTCCATGGTGACCAGCCGGCGCGCGGCGGGCAGGGATTCCGCGAGCTGAAGCGCGCGGTCAAACTTCACGCGGTCCTTCCGTTGCCGCCACTCGGGATGGTAGATGTACTGCCGGCGCCCGACGGCGTCCAGTCCTGTCGCCTGGATGTGGCCATTCTCAAACGGTGCGATCCAAACGTCTGTCCAGGCCGGCGGGATGCCGATGCTCTCCAGCCGCTCCCGGACGGGCCCCGGCGGCAGCGTCGACCCGTCGAGGTCCCGGTAGCTGAACCCTTTACCGGCCCGCACCCGCCGGTAGCCGCGGCCGGAGGCGTTGCTGTGGCGCAGCCTCATCGGACCGCATCCTGCCCATGCGTCATGCTCATAATGGCAAGCCTACTGACTATTTTCGTGCTGCAGGCCAACCCGGTGCCTCCAGAACGGAATACCCGGCCACCTGATGGTGTTATTGGTCTTGTGCCTAGCCCCGACGGATCAATCTCCTCTGCCCCTCCTTCCGCTCTGCCCGGTACGGTGCCCGGCGCAGCGGCTTCCGCGATGCCGCCCGAGGTGACTGGCTCCGGCCAGACCCCTGGGGGGCAGACCGGCAGGCAGTCCGGCGGGCAGGCTGGGCTGAAAGCTGTGGATAAGGAAACGACGGCGGGAGTCCTGTTCGGGATCGGCGCGTACGGGCTGTGGGGGCTGCTTCCGCTGTACTTCTTCGTGCTGCAGCCCGCCGGCGCCGTCGAGATTGTGGCCAACCGGGTGGTCTGGTCACTGCTTTTCTGTGCCTTGCTGATCACGGTGACGCGTGCCTGGCGGGTCCTGGGTGCGGCGTTCCGGGACCGGTCCGTGTTCGGAACGCTGTCCCTCGCCGCCGCGCTCATTGCCGTGAACTGGCTGACGTACACCTATGGCGTGACTACGGGACAGGCTGTTGAAGCGTCGCTTGGCTACTTCATCAACCCGCTGGTGTCCGTCCTGCTCGGCGTGTTCGTCCTGAAGGAGACGCTTCGCCCCCTGCAGTGGGCCGCCGTCGCAATCGGTTTCATTGCCGTGGCCGTCCTGACGTACTCCTACGGCAAACTGCCGTGGATCGCGCTGACGCTTGCCGTGAGCTTCGGCCTCTACGGCTTCGTAAAGAAACGCGTGGGTCCCAAGGCGGGCGCCGTCACGAGCCTCACGGTTGAGACGATCGTGCTCACTCCCCTGGCCGCCGCCACCATGATTTTCCTCGCCGTGAACGGTACCGCCACCCTGGCAAGCAGTGGCGCTGCGCACTTCTGGCTTTTGGCGGCCTCCGGCGTTATCACCGCCGTTCCGTTGCTGTTCTTCGGCGCTTCCGCCCGCAGACTGCCCATGACAACCATCGGGCTACTCCAGTACTTTGCGCCGCTGCTTCAGTTCGTCGTGGCCCTGGCCGTCTTCCAGGAAGCGATGCCCTTCGAACGCTGGATCGGCTTCGGCGTGGTCTGGCTGGCCCTGCTGGTGCTCACAGTGGACATGCTGGCGGCCGCCCGGAAGAACTCCGTGGCCCGGAAGCTCACGCTCAGGGAAGCGCGAACGGACACCTAAGCCGCTGCACCAAACCCACGGCGCTGCACCAAACCCACGGCGCGAACGTGCAGATAATGCCCTTTCCCGGAGCTTTTGAGGGCGTTATCTGCCTGTTCGCGCTAGGGGAGGTGCCTAGGGGCCGCTAGGGGAGGTGCCTAGGGGGCCGCGGCCACGCGCTCGTAGTCGCGCGGAACCACCACCATGGGTACCGGAAGGGCCCGCAGCACCTTGTTGGCCGTGCTGCCCAGGAACATCCGGTTCCTTTCGGCCAGGCGCGAGGAGCCCACGATGAGGATCTCGCCGTCGTCCCATTCGAGGCCGTCGATCGCCTCCTCGATGGTGCGGCCGTGGGCCACAGCCACGCTGACCTCGTGGCCTGCGGGCACCTTCCCCGAGGCCGCCGTGAGGACGGTGTTTGCGTGGATATGCGCGGCGTTGATCGCTTCTCCCCCGTCGCCGACGGCGTCGAGTTCCACGAGGGAGACGAGCCGCAGCGGCACCCCGCGCCGCTTTGCCGCGTTTATGGCAGTCTCGATCGCAGCCTCAGCCCCAGCCCGGCGTCCCACGGCCAGGGTCAGTCGCGTGATCGGCGCCGTCCGCTGGTAACCGCGCGGGGCAAGCGCCACGGGAACCGGCGACGCATGCAGCAGCGCGTTGGCCACCGATCCCACGGTGTAGCGCTTGAACAGCCCGGTGCTTGCGGCACCCACTGCTATCAGGCCGGCTTCGAATTCCACCGCCGCATCGATCAGCCCCGCAGCGAAGGACTCGGCCTGGCGCACATGGAACCTGGCCTCGAGGCCTCCTGGAACCAGTGCCAGCCCCTCCCGTTCCGCGGTCAGCACCTCCTGCTCGGCGGCACTGACCCCGCTGCCTTCCGTGTTCAGCGCCACATGCGGCGTGCCAGGCTTCACGTAGACCAGGTCCAGTTGCGCGTCCTGGGCCAAGGCCAGCGACGTGGCCAGGGCGACGGCGTCCGCGCCGCGCTCAGTGGGTGTGTAGCCGACTACGTACCGCATGCGAAACCCCTCTTCGGGTAAGGCAGACGCGTCACCGCCCGGATCCCCGGCGGCGCTCCCCGGTCTGCGGAGTGAAGTGCAGTGGTGAGGACGACTCTACCCCCGGATACGACTGCGGGCCGGGCACCTGTGAAGGTACCCGGCCCGGTGTTTTGCACACGCCACTGCCAACTCCGGCGCGAACAGGCAGATAATGCCGTGTTTCGCGACTTTTGAGGGCATTATCTGCCCGTTCGCGCTCAACGGGAGGGGCTTAAGTGTCCATTCGCGCTTTTGAGATGTGGCAGGAGGTGGCAGTGGATTAGGCGTTGGCCTTGATGGCCGCGGCCAGCACCTCGAGGCCGTCCTTCAGCAGTTCGTCGCCGATGACCAGCGGCGGCAGCAGGCGGATGACGTTTCCGTAGGTGCCGCAGGTCAGGATGATGACGCCTTCCTTGAGGCAGGCAGCCGCCACGGCCTTGGTGAGCTCGGGGTTGGGCTCCTTGGAACCGGCCTGCACCAGCTCGATGGCCAGCATGGCGCCCCGGCCGCGGATGTCGCCGATCACGGAAACATCTGCCGCGAGGTCGCGCAGCCGGCCCAGGGCCAGCTCCTCGATGTGCTTGGCACGGGCGTTGAGGTTGTATTCCTCCATCGAGCCGATGGACGCCAGTGCAGCGGCGCACGCCACGGGGTTGCCGCCGTAGGTGCCGCCCAGGCCGCCCGGGTGGACGGCGTCGAGCAGGTCGGCGCGCCCTGTGATCGCGGACAGCGGCATGCCGCCGGCGATTCCTTTGGCCATGGTGATGATGTCCGGAACGACCCCTTCGTGGTCCACGGCGAACCATTCGCCCGTGCGGCAGAATCCGGACTGGACCTCGTCGGCGATGAAGACGATGCCCTGCTCCTTGGCCCATGCGGCCAGCGCCGGCAGGAAGCCGTCGGCCGGAACGATGAAGCCGCCCTCGCCCTGGATGGGCTCGATGATGATCGCGGCAACCTGCTCGCCGCCGATCTGCTTCTCGATCATGGTGATGGCGCGCTGGGCGGCCTCGGCACCGGTGATCTCCGGGTTTTCCTCACGGAACGGGTAGCTCATGGGCATGCGGTAGACCTCGGGCGCAAACGGCCCGAAGTTGGTCTTGTACGGCATGGCCTTGGCTGTCAGAGCCATGGTCAGGTTGGTGCGGCCGTGGTAGGCGTGGTCGAAGGCGACGACGGCGTCCCGGCCGGTGGCGAGGCGGGCCACCTTGACGGCGTTTTCCACGGCTTCCGCGCCGGAGTTGAACAGGACGGTGCGCTTCTCGTGGTCACCCGGGGTGAGCCTGTTCAGCTGCTCGGCGACCGCAACATACCCCTCGTACGGGGTGACCATAAAGCAGGTGTGGGTGAAGTGCTCCACGGCCTCCTTCACGGCACCGACGACGGTGGGGTCGGACGCGCCGACGCTGGTCACCGCGATGCCTGAGCCGAGGTCGATGAAGGAGTTGCCGTCGACGTCGTGGATGATGCCGCCGTCGGCGTCTGCGACGTAGACGGGGACGCCGGAGGCGACGCCGGCAGCAACGACTGCCTTGCGGCGTTCACTCAGCGCCAGTGATTTGGGGCCCGGGAAGTCGGCCAGGATGCGGCGCTTCTGCTCGAGACGGTAGGTGATTTCGCTTGCGGTGGTGGTCATGGTGTTTCTTTCGTTACGGAGTGGGCCACGCCGGCAGGGTTCCCTGGTCGAAGCGGAGCGAGGTTTGGGGGCCGGTGGGGAGGCTCGACCACCGGAGTTGTTATGCGACTGCGTTATGCATCAAGTGCAGACATCACGTGCTTGATGCGCGTGTAGTCCTCGACGCCGTACATCGAGAGGTCCTTGCCGTAGCCGGACTGCTTGAAGCCGCCGTGGGGCATTTCGGCGGTGAGCAGGATGTGGGTGTTGATCCAAACCGCTCCGAAGTCGAGATCGCGGCTCAGGCGCATGGCGGTGCCGTGGTCTGAGGTCCACACGCTGGACGCCAGGGCGTAGTCGACGTCGTTGGCCAGTTCCACTGCCTCTTGTTCCGTGCTGAACTTCTGCACGGTGATGACCGGGCCGAAGGTTTCCTTCTGCACGATGTCGTCAGTCTGCTTGGCGCCCGTGACGATGGTGGGCTCGAAGAAGTAGCCCTTCTCCCCCGCCCGGTGGCCGCCGATTTCGATCCGGCAGTTTTCCGGGAGCGACTCCACGACGGCACTGACCGCCTTGAAGTGGTTGACGTTGTTCAGCGGGCCGAAGTAGTTTTCTTCGTCGTTCTGCGAACCGGTGCGCAGGGTTTTGGTGTGTTCCACCATGGCCGCCACAACGTCGTCGTGCACTGAGTCCTCGACCAGCACGCGGGTGATGGCGGTGCAGTCCTGGCCGGCGTTGAAGAAGGCGAACTCGGCGATGGCCGCGGCACTCTTCTTGATGTCGGCGTCCTTGAAGACGATGGCCGGGGCCTTGCCGCCGAGCTCCAGGTGGGCGCGCTTGAGGCCCTTCGCGGCGCCGGACGCCACGGCGATGCCGGCGCGGACGGAGCCGGTGATGGAGACGATGCCGGGGACCTTGTGCTCCACCATCATGGCGCCCGTTTCGCCGGTGCCCAGGATGACGTTGAGGACGCCGGCCGGGAAGATGTCCTTGGCCAGCTTCGCCAGCACCAGGGTGGATTCCGGCGTGGTGTCCGACGGCTTGAGGACAACCGTGTTGCCGGCGGCGAGCGCGGGGCCGATCTTCCAGATGGCCATGAGGAACGGGTAGTTCCACGGCGCCACCTGGGCCACGACGCCGATGGGTTCGCGGCGGACGAAGGAGGTGTGGCCTTCGAAGTACTCGCCGGCGGACTTGCCTTCGAGGATGCGGGCGGCGCCGGCGAAGAAACGCAGCTGGTCCGCGCCGGCGGCAACTTCCTCGGACGCGATCAGGGACCGGACCTGCCCGGTGTTGCGGTGCTGGGCATCGACGAGTTCGTCGCTGTTGGCCTCGACGGCGTCCGCGAGCTTGAGGAGCATGAGCTGGCGCTGGCCCGGAGTGGTGTGCTTCCAGGTCTTGAAGGCATCCTTGGCCGCAGTCATGGCGGCATCGACATCCGCCGCGACGGAGATGGGCGATTTAGCCACGACGTCGCCCGTCACAGGATTCACGATGTCAAGCAGTCCGGTGCCGGCGGGCGTCACGAACTCGCCGTTGATGAAGTTCTGCAAGGTTTGAACCACGGTGTACAACCTCTTTTCGTACTGAATGATGTGATGCAGCTGCTCCGAGCCTATGACAGCGCGGCAAACCGGGGAATAGCCACCTGCACACCATGCGCCGCAGCTTTTCGTGCGATTGGCCAGCATCCCGCTAGGCTGGATGCATGGCAATTTCCCTCGCCGCGCTGCTCGCTGTGCCGTCCCTTGGGCTCAAGAAATCCGGGCTCGCCGAGACCACCTCCCACCAGGACATTCACTGGGTTGCCGTCACCGAGCAGGAGGATCCGCAGCGCTTCCTCAACGGCGGCGAGCTGGTGCTCACCACCGGCATGCGGCTCCGCAGCGCCACGGAACAGCGGCGCTTCGTCCGGCAGGTCCAGCGCGCCGGTGCCGTGGGCATCGGTTTCGGTGTGGGACTGACGCACGACGCCGTTCCGCCGGCTTTGGTCGCGGAAGCGAACCGTTGGGGGCTGCCGGTGGTCGAAGTCCCCTACGCCACCCCGTTCATCGCCATCGGCAAGCTGGTGGCGGACGCGCAGTCGGCCGACCATTATTCCAAACTGGAACGGCTCATTGCAGGGCACCAGATCCTGGCCAGGGCACTGCTCACGGGCGGCGGGCTGGCCGAACTCCTCAAGCACCTGGGCGGCATGCTGCGCACGGAAATTGCCCTGACCCAGTTCACCGCCCAGCTGTACAACAGCGGTTCCGAGCCGCCGCTGCCGGATACCTGGTCGTCGTATCCGATCCCCACCGGCCGCCGCGACGCCTGCACGCTGTGGGTGAAGCAGCCGTTCGAGGACTCCGGCATCATCGGCTACGCGCAGAACCTCATCAGCGTGGAGCTCAACAACATGGTGAAGCAGCGGCAGGCGGAGCGGGCACTGTGCGGGCAGGTGCTCGAGGACGTGATCCACGGGACCCTGGATCCCAGTGAGGCCACCCGCCGGCTCGCGGGGACCGGCATCAACAGCACGCGCAAGAACGTGGTGATCCTGGCCGGATCCGAGGCGCACCACAAGCAATTGGTGACCTCATCGCTGCCGCGGACGCTCGAGAAGGCGGTGACCGCCGTCGTCGGAAAGGACCTGATCACGGTGGTGCCAGACGACGGGCGCGGTGCCACGGCACTGGCTAGAAGCCTCAGCGACCACCTGGCCGAGGCCGGGATCCATGCGACCATCGGCATCGGCGGCGCGTACACGAAGCCCAACGGCCTGCGCTGGAGCTATTTTGAGGCCCGGGATGCGGCGAGCCACGGGCTGCCCGTCAACGAACCTGAACGGCTGAGCCTGACGTCGCTGCTGCTGGCGAGCGAGGACGTGCCGCTCGCCGACATGGCCAATGAGTCGCTCACGCCGCTCCGCACCTTCGACGCTGCCCACGGCGCCGAGCTGATGACCACCCTGGAGAGCTACCTGAACAACAACGGCTCCGTGGCGGCCGTGGCCGAGGCCCTCACGCTGCACCGGAACACAGTCCGCTACCGGCTCGCGCAGATCACCGAGCTCACCGGCTACGACCCCTCAGTCACCGCCGACCGTGTCCAGCTGTGGCTGGCCCTCGCGGTCTCGCGGCTAGGGCCGCGGCACTAGGCCCGATGGCCCTTCCGCCGCAGCTGATTGCAATGGAGTGGCTAGCTGACCCCGCGCTTCAGGATCTGGCGGGCCTTCCTCCGCGCCTTGCGGTACTTGGACTCGGCGCGGGCGGCAATCCTTTCCTCCTGCTCACGCAGCAAACGGTACCCGGCAGCCTCCGACTCCGGAAGCTCCGGGCCCCGCTCCAGCTTGCCCAGGAGGATCCGGGCCACCACGCTGTCGTGGTGGTCACCCAGGATCTTTTGCTGCCGGTGCGCGGCTTTGGCGAGCTTCGCGGCACGCTTTCCGTAGACGGGCACCGCCGATTCCGCGGCGTGCCGCAGACGCTTGGCATCCTTGCGCACCTGGTGCAGCGCGGAGTCATGGGCCGATTCCTCCTTGGTGCGCCTTGCCGCCTTGTGCGAGCGGCGCAACCGGCGGAGCGTCTTCCTGACCCGCTTTCGTGCCACTTTGCCAGCGGGTCCTGACGCCTGCGGCCGGACCGGCGGGTTGTCCCGGAAGTCCTCGAGATCATCCAGCAGCCTGAAGTAGCGGTCCGTCACGAGCACTTCCTGCAGCTTCCGGTAGCCGGCGTCGAACCTGTTGCCCAGTTCGCGTTCCAGCCTGTCCCTCACTGCACCTCCGGCGGACTGCTCCGCCGGCAGCTCGGCAGCGTGGCTGCCCAGCCGTTCGCGCATGACTTCGGCGTCACGGGGAGACCCGAGGATCCGGCCGAGCCACTTCAGTTCATCGCGGAGCCGCCGGACTGCGGCTGCCCCGAACAGCTGGCGGTAGACGGCCAAGGCCGACCGCAACCGCCGGGTGGCCGAACGCATCCTGTGGACGGCGTCCGGCTCTTCCAGCCGCACGGCCGGGTCCATCGCCAGGAGTTCGCGGATCTGCCCGTCGATGTAGGCGGTCACGACGCCGGCGGCCGGCTGCTGCTTCGTTGCCGCCTGCTGCCCCGGCTGCTGTTCGCCCGAGCCGGCGCCTGGGGGCGTTACCTCCTGCCGTTCCGGCCAGGCCTCCCCGAGGGCCCGCCCCAGTTTGGACTCGTGCGCCGCCGGCCGCGCACCCGCCGCCGCCAGAGTTTCGGCGGCCGCCGAAAAAAGCTCCGCACCCCCGTGGACGAGTTCGAGTTCCCATTCGCGCCACTTCTGCGTCCGCCCCGCCCCGCCGAGGGCCTCAGCCTCCACCCTGTCGTCGGCAAAGTCGGCCAGGTGCACGCCGTCGTTCCCGTACAGGGCTTGCGTGGTGCGATTGGTCTTCAGCCGGGCGGCCGGCGCCAGCTCCGCGCCGCGGACGTAGACCTGCAGGTACGCCATCAGTTTTTCAGGTACGACGCCGGCCTGGCCCAGCGGTGCGTGGATCTCCCGCCGCTGCGGGGCTGCTGATTCGTCCGCGGACTCCGACGGCAGCTTGAGATGCCAGCCGGCGTCCGCCCCGCCGGTTCTGCGCCGGAGCGTGATCCGGCGAGAGGCAAGTGCCAGGTCGTCGGTGTCGAAATACACGGCTTCCAGGCTTGCGCCGTATGGCTCGCCGACGCGCCCGACCCCTTGGATTTCGGAGAGCCTCGGCACCGCGGCCTCACCATCGACGTCGTACTTCTTCTCGGTTTCAAGGCCCTCGGCAGTCATGGCCGTACGGCATCCTTTCCCAGCTTCGGCCGCAAACGGACCGCTGTGTCGCTGGCCCGAGTCTATTCCTCGCGGCCCTGGAGTCGCGAGAGATTTGCCACAAAACCCTAGACATCAAACGTCTAACGTCTAACGTTAAGGGATGGCCTCTGTTTCTTCAGCTCCCCCGGCAACCGCCGCCCGCCCGCGCAAGGCGCGTGCCGCCGTCGTCGCCAGCGTCATCGCACTGGTGCTGATCGGGCTGAACCTCCGTGCCGGCATCACCGGAGCGTCCGCACTGCTGCACGACCTCCAGCTCGTCCTGGGTTACGGCCCCTTGGTTGCCTCCGTCATCCCCTCCATTCCAACGCTGTCCTTTGCGGTGGCGGGCGCGGCGACGTCGTGGCTCACGGGACGGCTCGGCGTCGAGAAGTCGATCCTGCTCGCGCTCGGCATGCTGGCCGCGGGGCTGCTGGTGCGGGCCATCCCCTCCACCGGGATGCTGCTGGCCGGGACGGTGCTGGGCATGTCGGGCCTGGCGGTCTGCAACGTGGCTATGCCGTCCTTTATCCGCGAGCATTTCGCCCACCGCACGTCCCTCATGACGGCGCTGTATACCGTGACCATGACGACGGGAGCCACCGTCACCGCTGTGGCTGTGGTGCCGCTGGCCCAGGAGCTTGGCTCGCCGTCGGCCGGGCTCGGCGCCATCGGTATTCTCGCTTGTTCAGCTTTCCTGGGCTTCCTACCGGTGGCGCTGCACGCGCACCGCAACAGCGTGCGCGGGACGTCGGGCCAGGTTCCCCCCTGGCCGTTGCTCCGGACCCGGAAGGGCGCCCTGCTCACGGCGATCTTCACGCTGCAGGCGCTGCTCGCCTACGCACTGCTGAGCTGGTTCCCCTACATGCTCACCACCCTGGGGCTCAGCGCGGCGGACAGCGGCCTGATGTTCGGGCTCATGCAGCTGGTTTCCGTCCCCGCCGGCATGGTGCTCATTGCCATCGGCTCCCGGCCCCGCATGGTACGCCCGGCTTTCTGCCTGGCCAGCGTCACCATGATCATCGGGGTGGCCGCGCTCCTTGTCCTGCCGGTCGCCCTGGCGGCTGTGCCCGCCGTGCTGCTCGGCTTCGGACTTGGCATCTTTCCGCTGGTCATGGTGATGATCAGCCGCAGCGGGCGGGACACCGCCGAGACCACTGCCCTGTCCACGCTGGCACAGTCCACCGGCTACCTCCTGGCCACCGCGGGTCCGTTCGGAATGGGCCTGCTGCACAGTGCGACCGGCGGCTGGACGCTGCCGGTGGCGCTGCTGCTGGCCATCGCCCTGGTACAGATTGTGGTGGCCCACCTCCTCACCGCCAGGACGAAAGGTTAGTCCGCCATGACTCTGAGCACCTCCCACCGGCAACCCTTGGCCGACGAAATCACGGCCAAACTGCGCGAAATGGTCCACTCCGGTGAGTGGGCGCTGCAGCAGCGGATTCCCTCCGAGACCGAGCTGATGGCCAGGCTTGGCGTCTCACGCGGAACACTCCGCGAGGCGATCAAGGCCCTGGCCCACAGCGGCATGCTGGAGGTCCGCCGCGGGGACGGCACCTACGTCCGCGCCACGAGTGAGATGTCCGGCGCAGCCCGGCGCATGTACAAGGACCACACCGAGGAGCACATCCTCGAAGTCCGGGTCGGGCTGGACACCCAGGCGGCCCGCCTGGCGGCCCGAAATGCAACGGCCGACGACGTCGCCGCCCTGCGCGCACTACTCGCCGATCGTGAGGCCTCATGGAACGCAGCCGACTACGCGGGCTGGGCCCGCGCCGACTGGGGCTTCCATGTACGGGTGGCGCAGGCTTCCGGCAACCCGCTGTTGCACGAGCTCTACGTCAGCTTCGGCGAGGTCTTCCACAACGACCTCCTGAAGCAGCAGCCCCGCGCAGGTTTCGACGGGCTCCCGCACGAGGGCCACGGTGCGCTGGTGGACGCCATCGAAGCGCACGACGCCGACGCTGCCGTGGCCAGCGTGAACCGCAACCTCAACTCCTGCGCGGAGTGGCTCAAGGAATAGTGTCCCATTCCTGAGTTACCCCCCGGCTGGGGGAACCCAGCGGAGGGGTACCGGCGCCGTTTCATAGGGTTTTCCCAAGGTTTCTCCAAGCTTCCAGTTCGATGCTCACATCAGCGGTTTACCTCGCGGAGCACTCCGCCAGTCATGAGAAATAGTCCTTCAGGCAGTTGGAGGTAAACCATGTCATTCAGTGCAGCGGCCGGCCGGGCGGCACCACGAAAAGCCCACAAATCTTCCCGGGCGCTTCGTCGGCATCCTGCGTAGGCGCCGCGGCGGCCTGGGTGCTCGCCGTCATGCTGGGACTGTCCGTGGCACTCGAGGGCCCGCCCCGAGTGCTCGCCCTGTCCGTCCACATTCTGGCGATGCTGGACCGTAGTGAAACTCGCTGCGGTCCTCGTGCTGATGCTGAACGGCATCATGCTGATTCCGCTGATGCGGCGCCTGGTCGCCATGCCGCCGAGGACGAGTTTTGCCGCACTGCCCCCGGGCCGGCGTATCCACATGCTCCTGTGTCTGGGCCTCTCCCAGGCCTGCTGGTGGACGGCCATCATCGTCGGTTTCGTCAACGCCGAGTTCTGACAGCTGCCCCGGGGTTTCACCATCACTCAAGACATCAGTAGGCTTACTATCTGAGAGGTGGCGGCAGGACAGGGAGTTCGTTGCTGCCCGCGCGCCCGCTGACGACTAGGAGTAACGATGGCCCGAGCAGCACAAGCGTCCGATCAGCAAACACCCGGGCAGGCGTCCGGGAGGCAACCACCGGCAGAGCAGGTGCCCGGCCGGAAAGCACCGTCCCCGCACGACCGGCCGCCGCATGAACCACCGCATGAGCCGAAAGCACCCCGCGAACTCTGGGCTGACACTCTTGGCCATCTGGGTATCAGGTCGGCGCAGATCCTGCTGGTCCTGGCGGTCATCACCGTCTCCGCGTACGCCCTCCTGCAAATCAGGCTGCTCGTCATTCCGGTCCTGATCGCACTGATCCTGGCCGCAGCCATCGGCCCGTTCGTGAACATGCTTCGGCGGCGGGGCATACCCGGGGCTGTAGCCACCGGCATAGCCTTTGTGGCTTTGCTGCTGCTTCTGGCCGGAGTCACCACGGTGATTGTGATGTCCGTCCGCAGCCAGTGGAACGAGCTGGTCCAGCAGGCCGCCTCGGGTCTTGATGAGCTCGAGAATTTCCTCCTCACCGGCCCCTTCCCGCTGGACCAGGAGCAGCTCAACCAGGCCCGGGAAGGCGTCATCCAGTTCGCCACAAGCAGCCAGGTCCGCTCGGGCGCACTCTCGGGCCTGTCGGTGGTCACCGAATTCCTCGCCGGCGCCACCCTCATGGCGGTGATCCTGTTCTTCTTCCTCAAGGACGGAGCGAAGATCTGGAACTTCCTCCTTCGGCCCTTCAGCGGCCGCCGCGAAGCCAAGCTCCGCCGGCTGGGAAGCCGCACCCTGGAAGTGCTGGGCGGCTATGTCCGCGGGACGGCCATTGTGGCACTGGTGGATATGGTGGCGATCGGCGCCGCCCTGCTGATCATGCAGGTGCCGCTCGCCATCCCGCTTGCCATCATCGTTTTCATGGGCGCGTTCATCCCGCTGGTGGGTGCCACCGTGGCGGGAATCCTGGCCGCACTCGTGGCCCTTGTAGCCAATGGTCCGGTGGTCGCCCTGATCGTGGTTGCCGTGGTAATTGCCGTGAACCAACTGGAAGGCGACCTGCTGCAGCCGATCGTCATGGGCAAGGCCGTCCAGCTCCATGCCCTCGTCATCCTGATGGCCCTGACCGCCGGCACCATCCTCGCCGGAATCATCGGTGCCGTCCTGTCAGTACCCATCGCGGCCGTCGTCTGGGCCGTGATCCAGGTCTGGACAGCGGAGGATCCAAACCTGGAACCGATGAATCCCCATCTCCCGCCGGCGAACAGCCAGCCTGCCTAGCGGCTCGCGAGGCGTCGCTGCCGTTGAAACTGCAAGCGTCCTCCACATCACAACGGCCGGGTCCGCGCTGGAGACCCGGCCGTCGTCGTCGGTAATGGCTTCTGAAGCCGGCTGCGGAAGCTGACTTCGAAACTACCGGTCGCGGAGGCCCATGAAAACGTTCTTGGGCCGCTGCATCTCACCGTGCTTGGCGCCCAGCACGATGACCCAGGCCGCAAATGCCGGAATGGCCCACTGCAGCACCTTCAGCTGCTTCTGCGCCGCCTGCAGCTTGTCGGACGCTCCGGACCGCGGCTCCGTGGCACCCTCCGCTCCCTCGTCGGCGAGCTTGTCCACCTTCTTCCCGAGGGCTCCCGCGTACAGGGTGGCCGCGGCACCGGCAAGGGTGACAGCCGTTTTGTAGACGGTGTCGGCAGCCACACCGTCCTGCTTGGCGATCCGCTCCTTGTTCTCCCACGCTATCGCCAGGTCCGCAATAAGGTGCGTGGCAAAGGCTGCGGTCTGAACAGGAGCCCATTTCATCCAGCCACGGCTTGACAGCCGGGTGCGTTCTGCGGGGTCTTTGGCTTCCGCCGCAGCTCCATTGAGGCCGATGGCGCCCATCAGCGACCCGCCGAACCACGCAGCGGCCGTCAGATCGTGGATGGAACGTGCCAGAAGATTTCCTGCCATGATGCGCTTCCTAACGTAGAGATCGAAACCGTGAATGATGGAAAAGATGGCTTTCCGCCCCCGGGATCTCCCCGTGGACGGCAGCCGAACCAAAGTCATGGTGCGGATATGATAAGCACACTTACTAATATTACGGTAGCCCGTAACAGCACTGTCTTTGTGCGTAAAATCAACGCCATGGACGCAACGGGAACACTTTTCGGCTGGGCCTTCGGCGACTCTGAGCGCGAGGACGATCAGGAGTACCTGGACGGGCTCCGGAGTGAAGCCCTGGCGAATGCCCGCCAGGCCGCCGAGTCGCGGGGGTTTGGGGTGGAGCCCGGTTCGGAAGTCTTTACCATCCTGAGCGCAGGTGAGACCTTGGTGGATATCGACACGGCGCCGGACGACCTCGTGGTCCGCTGCACGGTGAAACTCACCGGCGAGGGAGCCGACAGGATCCACGCCGAGGGACCAATGAACGGCTAACGCCGCCATGACAGATAACGCAAACCCGCTCGGCGAAGCAGCCGACGCCGCAGAGGCGGCGTCGAATACCAAGGCGCTTGACGTCGTCGCGCGGTCAGGATTTGCCGTCGTGGCGCTGCTCCACATCGTGATCGGCGCCATCGCGATCGCACTGGCGCTGGGCCACCCCGGGGAGGCCGAACCCACCGGCGCGATCGAGCAGCTGGCTGCCAATCCCGGGGGGCCCGCCCTCATGTGGGGAGGCATGATTTCCTGCATCGGCCTCGCACTCTGGCAGTTGAGCGATGCGACGCTCCGGGCCCGCCACCTGCCCAAGAAGGAAAGAATCGGCAAGCACATCTCCTCGGGATTTTTGGCGGTTGCCTACGGCAGCGTGGGATTGAGCTTTGGCGGCTTCGCCGTGGGGTTGCGCGGCGATTCCAGCAAGTCGACCAGGGACATCAGCGCCGCCCTCCTCAGAGCCCCGTTTGGCACGGTGGTGCTGAGCACGATAGGCCTCACCATCATGGGCGTGGGTGTCTACTTCATCCTGAAGGGGCTCCGGCGGGGGTTCAAGGAAGAGCTCTTCGAATTTGACGGCACGCGGCAGGGAAGAATCATCGACTCCCTCGGAGTGACGGGCCATGTGGCGAAAGGCATCGCGCTGCTCCTTACCGGACTCCTGTTCGTGATCGCTGCCGCCAAGCACAGCCCGGAAGAATCCACCGGCCTGGACGGGAGCCTCAAAGCCCTGCGCGACCACCCCTACGGGCCATACCTGCTCCTGGCCATCGGTGCGGGCTTCGTTTGCTACGGCATTTTTGCCCTGGTCAGGTCCAGGTTTGGCAGGATGTGACCCCACAGAGGAGGGTTCGTATGATGCAATCACCCAGGCTCGCCGGCCAGGGAACGGAGCTGGCCGGGCAGGCCTTCGCCGCCGTCTTCAAGGCGATCAAGGCCGTTCGTCCAGTCCGCCCGATTCATCCGAGCGGTCTCGGCCTGGTCGGCGAACTGACGAGGCACGGGATGGAGGACCGGGCCGTCGCCGGGATGCCGGGTGCGCGGAGCGGAATCAGCTGGCTCGATACTGCCGGATCTGACCAGGTGCAGGCGCGTTTCTCCCGCTCGGTCGGCCTGCCGGCAGCGCTCCCGGACATCCTCGGCCTCGCCCTGGGCATCGGTTCCGGTGGTGGTGCCGGTGCCGGAGGCATGGCCGCCAGTTCCGAGATCGGGGCCGATGCCGGTGCCGATGCCGAAGGCACGGCGGGAAGGCAGCGGGCGGACATCCTGTTCGCGTCCACCGGCTGGGGTTTTCCAGCGCGGTTCCTGCTCCTGCCAAAGATCGACGTCGGCGCGGCCAAGTTCACCACGCTCATGCCGTACAAGGGAGCAGACGGTCCGGTCCTGCTGGGGCTGCGAACGCTGTCGCTGCCGCCCGCTGCCACGGGCCGCGCTGAAACCGGCGGGGACTTCAAGAACGCACTGGGGACGGGCGAGTGGGTCCTCGCGCTGTCTTTCGCGACTCCCACCCGCCGGTGGATCCACGCCGGAACGCTGAGGTTGAGGGCCGCTCCGGGGCCGGAGGATCTGCCGACGCGCTTCGACCCGCTCGAACACCCGCTGCCGGGGGCCGGCACGTACCCGTGGACGCGGCGGCTCAGGGAATATTCGTACCGCGTCGCCCGGGGACCGGCACCAGGAAAGCCTGCGCGGCGGCGGGCCGGCTCGGCTTCCAACCTTCAGCGTTCCGCGCGGCCGACAGAGAGGACATCCATGTCCACCGTTACGCAGGTCTTCAATTCCCCGGCTCCGGACGTCTGGAAGGTGATTGCCGACGGCTGGCTGTACTCCGGCTGGGTGGTCGGTGCCTCAAGGATCCGCGCCGTGGACGCGCACTGGCCGGAAGTCGACGCGCGGCTCCATCATTCCGTGGGCGCCTGGCCCCTCGTCGTCGACGATTCCACCAAGGTCGCTGCCGTTGATCCGGGCAAGTCGCTGGAACTGATCGCACGCGGATGGCCAGTGGGCGAAGCCAAGGTGGTCATCACCCTGGAGGACCTGGGTTCCCGGTGCCGGGTAACAATCGCCGAAGACGCTGTCCGCGGCCCTGGATTCGCCGTGCCGAAGGCGTTGAGGGATCCGGCCATCAGCATCCGCAACCGTGAAACGCTGAAGCGGCTTGAGCTCATGGCCGCAGGCGGGGCAGGCCGCTAGACAAAGCAACGCGGGGTCACTTCCCGCCCAATAATCCGTGTGGAGTGGGCGCGGAGTGACCCCGCGTTGCGGTGCAGCTGCGGTGGAACCAGGAGCTAGACGCTTGCGGCAACCCCATCGCGGGAGATGGAGACCATGTCCTCGCGCGGCACGACCTTGATGCGCTCACGCTTGACCTCGACGCCGTGCGAACCGCCAGCAGCGGTGGCCTCGGCGCCCAGGGCGAGCTCGTGTGCGTCCAGAGCCAGCCAGCCTTCCCAGCTGGTGTACTCCACGCCGCGGCTTTCGAGCAGGTCGATGATGGCGCTGGCGGCCGGTGCCTCGGCAGCCGGCAGGTTCTCGCGGTCTTCCAGCAGGTACGTCACGGTCTCGAGGGCGTCACCCTTGGTGTGGCCGATCAGGCCGACGGGTCCGCGCTTGATCCAGCCCGTGGCGTAGATGCCCGGAACATGCTCGCCGGATGCATCCAGTACCCGGCCGCCGGCGTTCGGGATGACGCCCTTCTTGTGGTCGAACTCGATCTCCGGCAGGGCGGAACCGAAGTAGCCGACCGCACGGTACACGGCCTGAACCGGGTAGTCGATGTACTCGCCGGTGCCGCGGGCGTTGCCCGTGCCGTCCAGCTCGGTGCGTTCAAACTTAATGCCGCTGACGCGCCCGGGGTTCGCGGCGTCGTCATAAATCTCCACCGGGCTGTGCAGGAAGTGCAGGTGCAGGCGGCGGGAGGCCTTGAGCTCGGAAACGTCCTCAGGCTGCTCGGCGATCCAGTTGGTGAGCGTGCCGACCATGGTCTTGATCTGGTTGTTGCTCTGGATCTGGCGGTCCGATTCCTCGTCGAACTCGAAGTCCTCCGGGTACAGGATGATGTCCACGTCCTTGGAGTGGGACAGCTCGCGGAGCTCCAGCGGGGTGAACTTCACCTGGGCCGGGCCGCGGCGGCCGAACACATGGACGTCCGTGACGGGCGAGGACTTCAGGCCGGCATAGACGTTGTCCGGGATCTCGGAGACGAGCAGGTCGTCAGCGTGCTTGGACAGGACGCGGGCCACGTCCAGCGCCACGTTGCCGTTGCCGATCACGGCGATTTCCTTGGCCTCCAGCGGCCATTCGCGGGAGACGTCCGGGTGGCCGTCGTACCAGGAGACGAAGTCAGCGCCGCCGAAGGAACCCTCAAGCTCGATGCCGGGGATGTTCAGGTCTGCGTCCTTGATGGCGCCGGTGGCGAAGATGACGGCGTCGTAATGGGTGCGCAGATCCTCGATGGAGAGGTCCGTGCCATAGTCCACGTTGCCGAAGAAGCGGATGTCTCCCCGGTCCAGGACCTTGTGCAGGGCGTTGACGATGCCCTTGATGCGCGGGTGGTCCGGAGCAACGCCGTAGCGGATCAGGCCGTAGGGCGCCGGGTAGCGGTCAAAGAGGTCGATGCTCACGGTCAGCTCGCCGCTCTTGACGGCCTCGCTCTTGGTGAGGATGTCCGCAGCGTAGACGCCGGCCGGGCCGGAGCCGATGACGGCCACTCGCAACGGGCGGGCAGCGGTTCCTACGGTGGTGCTGATTGACACGGCTGTGTTCCTTTTCTTCGGTCCCGCCCAACCAGGTAGCAGCAGGCGTCGTTGTGACGGCTCAGAACGGCGTCTGCTGCTACCCAGTTGGGGCACGGGGGCTAGGGGGTGAGAACGCGGGTGGTGCTTGGCTTGTTGGGGGTGGTGGTGCTGTAGTCAGCGGTCTTGAAATGCGACGGCGCGAAGGGGCTGACGCGGACAACGTCACCAATCACGATCACGGCAGGATTCGCGACGCCAGTGGCCTCGGCCTGGTCGGCGATCGTCGCGAGGGTCCCGATGGTCACGCGCTGGTTCGGCAGGTAGCCGTTTTCAACAATACCAACCGGGGTCTCCGCCGGCAGGCCGGCTTTGCCCAGGGCGGACGCGGATTCGCGCAACTGGCCGACTCCCATGAGCAGGATCACGGTGTGGTCGGCGCGGGCCGGAACCTCGGAGAGTTCCTCGTGGCCGGTGACCACGCTGAAGCCCTTGGCGAGCCCGCGGTGCGTCACGGGGATGCCGGCGGCTGCGGGGACGGAGATCGCAGACGTGACACCCGAGACCACCTCGACCTCGACGCCGTGCTGCCGGCAGAATTCAGCTTCCTCGCCGCCACGGCCAAGGACGTAGGGGTCCCCGCCCTTGAGGCGCACCACTCGGTGCCCCTGCAGCGCCTCTTCGACGAGAATCCGGTTGATCTCGGCCTGCGGAACGGGGTGGTGTCCGGGGGTCTTGCCGACTTCGATGACGCGGACGTCGGGGGCGAGTTCGTTGAGGAGTTCGCGCGGGCCGAGGCGGTCTGCCACAACGACGTCGGCCTGACCCAACAGCCGGCGGCCGCGGACGGTGATGAGGCCGGTGTCCCCCGGGCCGCCGCCCACGAGGGCAACGGACCCCTGGTGATTGAGCTTGTCGACATCCTTGGGGATCCGGCGGCGGCGCAGCGGGAGGTCGCCGGTTTCCAGCGCGGTGGCCACGGCGTCACGGAGTGCCATGGCGCGGCGCGGGTCCCCCCCGGCGTTGACGGCGATCTTGACGTCGTCCACCACGGCGACGGCGGGAGTCCAGGCGGCAGAGGCTTCGTGGTCGGAGGCATTGACGCACCAGATCCGCTGCGTCTCGGCGTCGGCCGATACCTGGGCGTCCACAGCGGCATCGCCGGTGGCGGTCTGAACGAACCAGACGCCGTCGACGTCGGAAGGAGCGTAAGCGCGCGGCTCCCAGGTGAGCAGGCCGGGGTCGGCAAGTTCACGGAGCGCGGCGGAGGCAACGGGAGCGACCACGGTGACGCGGGCACCGGCGTCGAGCAGGCCCTTTGCGCGGCGTGCAGCCACCGGTCCGCCGCCCACCACGAGCACGGGGCGGCCGAGCAGGCGCAGTGCCGTTGGGTAGATGTCCTGAATTGCCATGAATCAACGGTAGGGCCGCGTCACATTCCCCAACAACGGCAACGGAAACACCAGTTCACGCAAGGTAACGCTGCGTCACATAAGTTTCTGCCCAGGTTCAAGCCCGGCGCGTGCATGCGGGACGAAGAATGTCTGTGACAAGCCCTACAATAACTGCGATCGGGATCTCCGATCAGTCTCAACATGGGGGAAGGGGACTCGTTGTCTCTGCACGAAAACGTCCGTACTCGGACGTGCCCTGGTCTTGTCGCCAGGTGCATTGCCACAGCCGGCAGCATTGCTTTGCTTGCCGGGTTTTTGATGGCTCCGGCAGCACAGGCGCTGCCGATGGAAACCGGCACTGTCACGGAGCCCGCGCCAGCTCCGGTTGATCCGCCCGCGGAAGAGCAGCCTCCAGTCGAGGCTACGCCGACGGAAACTATACCCACTGAAGTGACGCCAACTGAGGGGGCACCTACGGAGGAGGCACCGGCTGCTGAGGCACCGGCCGAGGAGGCACCGGCTGCTGAGGCACCGGCCGAGGAGGCGCCTACGGAGGAGGCACCGGCTGCTCCCGAAAACATCGGTCTGCCTGCGGTTGAAGGGGATCCCGTCGTCGGCGGCTCCCTTTCCTCCACCGGCGGACAGTGGACCGGAGCCGGCTGGATCAAGTACAGCTGGATCATCGACGGCGTTCCCAGCCAGACTGCCGGTCATGCGATTGGCGAAGCTGATATCCTGCAGATCCTTCCGGCCATGGCCGGAAAAAGCATTCAACTCACCGTGGTGGCTTCGCCTGACGCACAGACTCCCGGAACCGAAGTTTCAGCCCTTCCGGTGACGGTGCGCCCGGCAGCCTTCACAGGGGTTGCGTGGAGCAACCTCGTGACGGGCAGGCCGGCCGTGGGCCAGGAACTATCGTTGAGCGCTCCCCAGTGGGATAACTCCGCCAGCCATGGCACGCTCGCCTACCAGTGGTTTCGCGGAGCCGTTGCCATCCCATCGGCAACAGCCTCCCGCTACACAGTTACCGCCGCCGATGTTGGACAGAAGCTGTGGGGCAAAGTGACGCTGTCCGCCCCAGGCTTCTCGTCGGTGGAACTGGCCTCCGCCCAGGTCACCGGGGTCATCGCGACCTTTGTTACCGCACCGGTGCCTACCGTCAGCGGAACGGCCCGCGTGGGCCAACTGCAAACAGCGAATGCAGGAACGTGGGCGCCCTCCGGTGCCGCCCTGTCCTATCAGTGGTACCGCGGCACGGCTGCCATCACCGGAGCAGTCGGCCGAACCTACACAACCACGGCGGCCGACTACGGGAAGGCCCTCAAAGTGCGGGTCCGGGCAACCAAGGCCGGCTTCGCGACAGTCGATCGCTACTCGGCCGCACGCACGATCTACGCCGGAACCATCGTGGCCACCAGGTCCCTTCGCGTGACGGGTGTTCACCGGTACGGACAAACGCTGGGGATCTATCAAGGCTGGACGTCCGGCGTCACCATCAAGTACCAGTGGTATCGCAATGGCGTCGCGATCAGGGGTGGGACAGGTCCCGCGCTTTATCTCAGCAGCGGCTACATCGGTTCCAGGGTGAATGTGAAAGTCACAGTTTCCAAGGCCGGATACACCACCCGCTCGTCCACCACCGCAGCCGTCACCGTGGGCAAAGCACTGATCACACTGAAGACGGCGCCCCGGATCAGCGGTGCGACGTCGCTCGGATCGACCCTGACGGCCAACGTGGGCACGTATTCGCCGGCTCCGGCCGCGTATGCCTACCAGTGGTACCGCAACGGCGCCGCGATTTCGGGGGCAATTTACCGAACCTACCGTCTCACTGCGGCGGACAACGGCCGCTCCATGACGGTTCGCGTCTCCGCCAGACTGGCCTACTACGACATACGGGTCACCATGAGCGCGGCGCTGAAGCTGCCGGTCTGGGCCGTGACAGTGCTTCGCGGTGACGGCATCTACCGGGTTGGAACTCAGATCAAGCCGGGGCTGTATAAGTCCACGGGCGGATCCTTCTGCTACTGGGCACGGCTCAGCGGGTTTTCGGGAAACCTTGATGACATTAACGCGAACGACATCGTCACCGGAATCACCTACGTCCAGATCCTTCCTGGTGATGTCGGTTTTGAGAGCGACGGCTGTGGTGCCTGGACCACGGTCCCATCCACCGGGGCCAGGGCAACACAAATCAGCAAGGATGGCATTTACCGAGTGGGGATCGATATCCTCCCCGGCACGTATTACGGCACCAGCAGGGGAAGCTCGTGCTACTGGACAACTCTGAGCGGATTTAGTGGAAGCTTCGACGAGATCTACGACAATTACTATGGTTCCGCAAGGATCATCGTGACCATTCCGTCCTGGGCCAGAGGCTTCGAAGTCAGCGGCTGCGGTACCCTGACGCGCGGCTGACAAACGGACAGCAGAAAGCCCGACGGCGGTGGTCGCCGTCGGGCTTTCTTGTTGGCTTTTACTGCGGCTCACGTTCCGCCGTCGTGGGGCACATTGGCGGCGATTTCGCCCCGGGAGAGCCTCATCACCGGCGTGTCCGTGTCGATGTGCCCCAAGTTGGCGGCAGGCGCAGGCGCACGGCAGGCAGCAGAAAGCCCGACGGCGATGGTCGCCGTCGGGCTTTCTTGTTGGCTGTGGCGGAGGTGTTTAGCGCGTGCTCCCGGCCAGGAGGCCGCGGCGCTGAAGCAGGCGTTTCTCTACCGGGGCGAAAACGAGCAGTTCGATCAGGATGCCCACAGCGAGGATCAGCAGGATCGCGGACATCACAATGGTCATGTCGGCGAGGTCGCGGCCCTGGTTCAGCATGGAGCCAAGCCCGAAGCCGATGGTGCCGCCCACGGCGATGATTTCCGCGGCCATGAGGGAGCGCCAGGAAAAAGCCCAGCCCTGTTTGAGCCCGCCGAGGTAACCGGGAAGGGCCGCAGGGAGGATGATCTGCACGGCCATCTGCAGGCGTGACGCCCCCAAAACCGTGCCGACACTGCGGTACTGCGGCGGGATCTGGTCCACGCCGGAAATCAGCCCATTGATGATGGACGGGATGGCGCCCATGAACACCACGAAGTACACGGTTGCGTCGGTGAGGCCGAACCAGATGATCGCGGCCGGCACCCAGGCCACCGAAGGCAGGACCTGAAGCCCGGAGATCAGCGGACCGAACGCCCGGCGCAGCGGCGCCACCTGGGCCAGCAGCAGGCCGATCGGCGTCGCGATCACCACGCTGATCAGGAAGCCCATGAGTCCGCGCTGCAGCGAGGTCCACACAGCCTCCTGCAGCGACCCCTCGGCCCACAGCGTGCCGAACTGGCCCAGCACGTCCATCGGGCCGGGCACCTGGTCGCGGCGCTTGAAGCCGAGCGAGACGTAGAACTGCCAGACGAGAATGAGTACCACGAGCGCCGCCACCGGCAGCAGAATGCGGCTCCAGTCGATCCCCGGCTTGCGGACGGCATCGGACTGCAGGGAGTCCAGCCCCGATTCGAGTTCGCGCAGGTCAGCCGAGCCGGTGGAGGAACGGGTCAGGGCCGCGTGGACTTTCCGGTTTTCCGAGGGGGTTGAGCTTGTTGCCTCGTCGGTTTCAGCAGACTCGACAGGCTCGACCAGCGGGGCCTCGACCTTGGGCGTCTCCGCCACGGGAGATGAATTACTTGGCATGGCGGCGGATCTCCTCTCGCAGCCGGGCGGTGATGACCCCGGTCAGCTGTCCGGCAAGACCGGCGTCGGTACGGTGTTCTTCGGTGACGTTCCATTCCTGCACGACTCGGCCCGGCCGTGAGGACAGCAGCAGCACACGCTGGCCGAGCCGGACGGCCTCCCGGACGTTGTGCGTCACGAACACGATGGTGCGCCCCGTTTCCTTCCAGATGCGCTCGAGTTCGTCGTGCAGGAGGTCGCGGGTGATGGCGTCCAGCGCCGCAAACGGCTCGTCCATGAGCAGCAGCTGCCGGTCTTGGGCCAATGACCGGGCCAGGGCCACGCGCTGGCGCATGCCGCCCGAGAGTTCGTGCGGACGCTTGTCCCCTGCCTCGGACAGGTGCACGAGTTCCAGCAGTTCGCCGGCCTTGGCGCGGCGAACGGACTTGGCCACACCGCGCAGCTTCAGCGCCAGCTCGACGTTCTCCCGGGCGGTGAGCCACGGGAACAGTGCCGAATCCTGGAACATGAAGGCGGCGCCGTCGCTGGGGACCTCAAGAGCGCCTGACGTCGGAACCTCCAGTCCCGCCATGATGTTCAGCAGGGTGGACTTGCCGCAGCCGGACGCACCGAGGAGAGCGACGAACTCGCCCTTGCCGATGGTGGCGTTGACGTCGTCCAGCACCGGGGCGCCTTCGCCGAAGCGCTTGCCCAGGTTTTCCAGTACGACTGGCATGGTCCCGTCCTTTGTTCGTGGTGCGTGAAATGCTGCGGAGTGTGCGGGGCTAGTCCTGTCCCAGCCCCGCCGCAGAGATTTTGTCCCGCGTCACCGTATTCAGGGCGCGGAGGTCGAAGATGCCGGTGAGGTCGGCCTGCTTGGTGGTTCCGGCGTCCACACCGTCCTGCAGCAGCTTCTTGAAGGTGCCGGCCAGCGGGTCCACAGTGAACACGATGTTGTTCAACGACCTCTCGATGACGTTCTGCTGCAGCGCCTTGCCCGAATCCTTTTTCAGCGCGGCGTTAACGACGCTGGCCTTTTCGGCAGCCGGGGTGTCGTTGAGCCACTTCACGGCTTCCACGTGGCCCTTCAGCAGTCCCTCCACGGTCTCCGGGTGCTCGGCGGCGAACTTCTTGTTCACGATCAGGATGGTGGTGGGGAACTCGCCGGGCTTGCCGGTTTGCGACCCGTCCCAGAGGTCTTTCTCATCCACCAGGACCTTGGCCCCGGCCTGGAGCACCAGGCGGGAGGCCCATGGCTCCGGCAGCCACGCGCCGTCGAGCTTTCCGTCCTGGAACAGCTTCAGCGTCTGGGCATTCTCGGTGGGGTTGATCGCGACGTCTCCGCCGCCGTCGGGATTTGTCTTGTAACCCTGCTTGCCGAGCCAGGCGCGGAGCGCCACATCCTGCGTGCCGCCCAGCTGCGGCGAAGCCAGGGTCTTGCCCTTCAGGTCGGCTGCGGTCTTGATCTCCGGCTTCACCACCAGCTGGGCCCCGCCGGACGCTGCGCCGGCGATGATGCTGATGGACTCGCCCTTGCTCTTGACGAAGGAGTTGATCGCCGGGTTCGGGCCGATGTACGTGGCGTCGATGGCGCCGGCGTTCAGCGCCTCGATGGCTGCCGGGCCCGCGTTAAACACCTGCGTGGAGAGCTTGGTGCTGCCGAGATTGTTCTTGATAAAGCCCTCGTTGACCCCAATCAGGGCCGGGGCGTGCGTGATGTTGCCGAAATAGCCCAGCTTCAGTTCGCTGGCCGGGCCAGTGGGTGCGCCCGATGTGGCGGACGCGTTTGATTCCCGCGATACGGCGGAGGCCACAACCGCGCCCACGCTGATCAGCAGGACCAAACCCACGGCCAGGGCGATCTCCAGGGCACGCCTCCGCTGGGGCCCCTGGCTCGCGCCGGCCTCAATGCGGGTCATGCCCGGCCTGGAACTAGTCATGAATTCACCATAGGGAGTGTCATAAACACGGTTCAATGGGCCGGAAACGGGGGGTCACGCAGGTTCATGCAGCGTCACATTCGGCCACATTAATCCAGGGGACGCCGGTGGCCCCGGATCGCCCCTGCATCCGGCGGTTTCTCCGGTGTCAGTCGCCCTTGACGTTGATGAGCTGCCGCAGCCGGTGCCGGACTTTGACGAGATCTTCGGCGTCGCGCATGACCTGGTCGATGGGCTTGTAGGCTGCCGGAATTTCGTCAATGAATGCCTCGGTGGCGCGGAATTCAATCCCGTGCATGGCCGCTTTCAGTTCCGCCAGCGAGAACGTCTTGCGCGCTGCGTTCCGGGAATATTCGCGGCCGGCGCCGTGCGGAGAGGAATTCAACGAAACGGGGTTGCCGAGCCCTTCCACGACATACGAGGCTGTGCCCATGGAACCCGGAATGAGGCCCGGATCCCCGACCTCAGCCTTGATGGCACCCTTGCGCGACACCCATACTGACTTGCCGTAATGGGTTTCCTGCTGGGTGAAGTTGTGATGGCAATTGATGCGTTCCCGCTCCTGCACCCGGCCGCCCACCCAGTTGCCGAACTGGGTGATCACACGGTCCATCATTTCCTCGCGGTTCAGCAGGGCGAAATGCTGGGCCCAGCGCAGTTCCTTGATGTAACGGTCGAATTCGTGCGTGCCCTCCTCAAGGTAGGCCAGGTCCTGATCGGGCAGCACGATCCGCTTTGCCCTGGTGACGCGCTGCGCCACGCCAATGTGGTGTTGCGCGATCTTGTTGCCGATACCACGCGAGCCGGAATGCAGGAACAGCCAGATGGCATCCGTTTCATCCGCACACACCTCGATGAAGTGGTTGCCGGATCCGAGCGATCCCAACTGGAGGTCCCACTTCGCCACGTACAGGCCGGGATCAAACCCGGCCTTCGCTGCCAGCCTCCTCAGCTCGGCGACGCGCGGTTCGGCCGTGGCAAGGACGTGCCGGTTGCTGTGGCCCGCGGACAGCGGAATGACCCGCTCAATGTCCTCGCGCAGCCGCCTCCTGTCTTTGGGCAGGTCCTTCAGCGAGTACTGCGTCCGGACCGCGATCATGCCGCAGCCGATGTCCACGCCCACAGCAGCCGGAATGATGGCCCGGACAGTCGGGATGACAGACCCCACGGTGGCGCCCTTGCCGAGATGAGCGTCGGGCATCAGCGCCAGGTGAGGATAGATGAACGGCAGCTGCGACGCTGCCAGCGCCTGCTCGCGCGTCTTCTCATCCAGGATCGAGGCCCAGTTGATTAGCCGGCTGGTGATGGCTTCCACGACTTCCCCTCCCGCTGGCTGGACTGGCCCGGCTGCGGCCAAGATCCCGCCGGATCAAGGATGAACTATTGCCCACCGGCCGGGCCCAGTCAAGGGATGCTCTCTGTTGGCTCTCCCCTGACCGGCCCTCCCCCGCACAAGCGGCCGTGGTCAAGGCCGGTTGTGCGGGGCAGGCCCGGCCGTGCGGGGCAGGCCCGGTTGTGCGGGGCAGGCGTTGGTTGGGGCTTACCGTATTTGTGGGCCGGACTTCGGCCCCGAGGAAGGAGACGCAAGCATGGTGAACGTCCAGACCGAGATCTTGATCCGGCGGCCGCGTTCGGACGTGGCCGCCTTTGCCGCAAATCCGGATAACGCCCCGCGGTGGTACGAGAACATCCACTCGGCGCAGCGGCTGACCACGGGACCGATCGACGTCGGATCGAAGGTGGCCTTCACGGCCAAGTTCCTGGGTCGGGAACTGAAATACACGTACGAATTCGTCGAGCACGTCCCAGGCGAGAAGCTCGTGATGCGTACCGCCCAAGGGCCGTTTCCGATGGAGACAACTTACACGTGGGCAGAGGTCAGCGGCGGGACGCGGATGACGCTGGGCAACACCGGCAAGCCGTCGGGCTTCTCGCAGCTCGCGGGGCTGTTCATGGCGCCCATGATCCGCAGGGCTACCCGCAAGGACCTGCAGAAGCTCAAGTCGATACTCGAAGCCGATGAGAGAACGGCCAGCGATCGCTCCTAGCCCACGCTCAACCGGCCCGCAACCGCTCAACCGGCCCGGCGCAGCACCGGTCATGCGGGCCAGCACTGGTCATGCGGGCCAGGGCCGGAACCGCTTAATCGCGTTAATCGGGCGGGCCAGACCGGTCATGCGGCGCCAGGCCACGCCGGGCCAGGGCCGGTCTGCTGCGAGCGGGGCCGCTGACGGGGCACGGCAGGGCCCGGGAATGCCAAAGGCCCCGGCCCGGAAATCTCCGGGCCGGGGCCTTTCGGCTAGAACCAGCGGATCAGATGCTGTAGCGCTCGTCCTCGTGGTCGCCCGGGTGGTCCTTGACCAGGCCCGCGGCGAGGGTGTTGCCGTCCAGCGGGTCGATCACCAGGAACGCACCCGTGCGGCGGTGGTGCAGGTAGTTCTCCAGCGGCAGCGGGGCGGCGAGCCGGAGCTGCGCGTGGCCGATGTCGTTGAGCTCGAGGCTGGATGCGCCTTCGAGGTTGAAGGTGGCGAGGTCCAGCTTGCCGCTGACGCTGCGGACCAGCGCCTGCACGGTGCGGGTGCCGTGCTTGACCAGGACCTTGGCGCCCTCGCGGAGCGGCTTCGGGGAGAGCCAGCACAGCGCGGCGTAGAGGTCGGCCGAGCTTTCGCGGACCGTGCCGGCGGCGGCGATAGTGTCACCGCGGGCGACGTCGAACTCGTCGGCCAGGCGGATCGCCACCGACTGCGGGGCGGCGGCTTCCTCCAGCGACGATCCGGCGAAGTCGATGCCCGTCACGGTGGTGGTGCGCGGGTCCTGGCCAGGCGTCAGCACGCTGACCTTGTCCCCCACTTTCACCGAGCCCTCGGTGATCTGTCCGGCGTAGGCCCGGTAGTCGCGGTACTCCTCCGGGTTCAGCCCACCGGCCACTGCGTCGGGAGCCAGGGCACCCTGCGGCCGGATCACGAGCTGCACCGGGAAACGGAAGCTCTCAAGGTGGCTTTCCAGCTCGTCGGCAGCGGGCAGCGTCTCGAGCACCTCGAGCAGCGCGGGGCCGCTGTACCAGGGGGTGCGCTCCGAGCGCTCCACGACGTTGTCGCCGTCGAGCGCGGAAACCGGAACCACCAGCAGATCGGTGATGCCGTCAGAACCCAACCCGAGTTCGCGGCCCACCTTCTGCACGTCGGCTTCGATCTCGCGGAACACGGACTCGCTGAAGTCCACCAGGTCGATCTTGTTGACGGCCACGATCACGTGCGCTACGCGCAGCAGCTGCAGCACGGACAGGTGCCGGCGGGTCTGCTCCAGGACACCCTTGCGGGCGTCGATGAGTACGACGACGGCGTCCGCAGTGGACGCGCCGGTCACCGTGTTCTTGGTGTACTGAACGTGGCCGGGGCAGTCCGCGAGGATGAAGCTGCGGCGGTCCGTGGCGAAGTAGCGGTAGGCGACGTCGATGGTGATGCCCTGCTCGCGCTCGGCACGCAGGCCGTCGGTCAGGAGGGCAAGGTCGATCCCGCCTGCCGAGCCGCCGAACCCGCGGTCCGCTGAGGTGCGGGCTACAGCGTCGAGCTGGTCCGCCAGGATTGCCTTGGAGTCGTGCAGGAGCCGGCCCACCAGGGTGGACTTGCCGTCGTCGACCGATCCCGCGGTGGCGAAACGGAAGAGGGTGGCGTTGGTCAGGGGTGCTTCGTCAAGAAGTGCGGCCGCGCGGGCGGTGTCAATGTCGGTGCTCATTAGAAATAGCCATCCTTCTTGCGGTCTTCCATGGCGGCCTCGGAGATGCGGTCGTCTGCACGGGTGGCGCCACGTTCGGTGATGGTGGAAGCGGCAACTTCAATCACGACGTCGCGCACGGTGGCGGCAGCCGACTCGACAGCGCCGGTGCAGGACATGTCGCCGACGGTCCGGTAGCGGACGGTCTTGGTGATGACCTCTTCGTTGTCGCGGGGCTGGGAAACTTCGCCCACCGCACGCCACATGCCGTCGCGGGCAAAGACTTCGCGCTCGTGGGCGTAGTACAGGCCCGGCAGCTCGATGTTTTCACGCTCGATGTAGCGCCACACGTCCAGCTCGGTCCAGTTGCTGATGGGGAATGCACGGACGTGCTGGCCGACGGTGTGCCGGCCGTTGTAGAGGTTCCACAGCTCGGGGCGCTGGTTCCGCGGGTCCCACTGGCCGAACTCGTCGCGGAGGCTCAGGATGCGCTCCTTGGCGCGGGCCTTGTCCTCGTCACGGCGGCCGCCGCCGAAGACGGCGTCGAACTTGTTGGACTGGATGGCGTCCAGCAGCGGAATGGTCTGCAGCGGGTTCCGGGTGCCGTCGGCACGCTCGGCCAGCTCGCCGCGGTCAATGAATTCCTGGACACTGCCGACGACGAGCTTAAGTCCCAGCCGCTCCACCGTCCGGTCGCGGAAGTCGATGACCTCCGGAAAGTTGTGGCCGGTGTCGACGTGCAGCACCGGGAAGGGAACCTTGCCCGGCCAGAACGCCTTGGTGGCCAGGTGCAGCATGACCACAGAGTCCTTGCCGCCGGAGAACAGCAGCGCGGGCTTCTCGAACTCGGCAACGACCTCGCGGATGATGTGGATGGCCTCGGACTCGAGGGTGTCCAGGCTGGAGAGGCGCGCGGCGGCAGTCGGCGTTTCAGTAGCGTCAGCTTCCAGCACAGACAGCTCCAGGTCCTCGTTGGTGATTTGAGTGCTCATACGTGTAGTCCGCATTCTGTCTTGTTGGTTCCTGCCCAGCGGCCAGCGCGGGGATCATCGCCGGGCGCTACTTTGCGGGTGCAGGGCTGGCAGCCGATCGACGGGTAGCCCTGGGAGAGGAGCGGGTTGACGGGAAGGAGGTTGTCATCGGAGTACTGGACCAGCTGGTCGAACGTCCAGGCCGCTACCGGGTTGACCTTCACGAGGCCGTTGGCTTCGTCCCAGGTGACCAGCGGGGTGTTGGTGCGCGTGGGGGCTTCGTCACGGCGGACGCCGGTGAACCAGAGCTCGTAGCCGGCGAGCGTGCGGCGCAGCGGGGCAACCTTTCGGAGGGCGCAGCACTGGGCGGCGTCGCGGGCGAAGAGGTCCTTGCCCAGGAGCCGGTCCTGCTGCTCCACGGTGTTCTCCGGGAGCACGTCCACCACGTTGACGCGGAGGTTCGCGGCCACCTCGTCCCGTGTGGCGTAGGTTTCCGGGAAGTGGTAGCCGGTCTCGAGGAACAGGACGTCGACGCCGGGAAGCTGGTCCGCGACGAGCGCCGGCAGCACAGCGTCGGCCATGGAGCAGGCGACGGCCACCGCAGGCATCTCGAAGTTGCGCTCCACCCAGGCGATCACGTCGCGGGCGGGCGCGTCCCAGCCGAGCTCGGCGGCGCCGGCTTCGGCCAATGCCTTGAGCTCCTCGTTGGAGCGCTTGGTCTCGACTGGATTCACTGGAGTGCCTCCTCGTCAGCTGCGTGGGCCCACTCTGCGAAGGTCTGGCCTTCGGCCCGCTCGGCCACGAACCGGCGGACAACCCGCTCCACGTAGTCGGGCAGGTCCGCAACGTAGACCTTCAGCCCGCGGACGGTACGTCCGAGGCCGGCCTCTTCGCGGTCGGCGGAAGCCAGCCCGCCGCCGAGGTGGACCTGGAAACCCGGGGTGGGGTCGCCGTCGGGCGTTGGCAGCATCATGCCCTTGAGGCCGATGTCCGCGGTCTGGATGCGGGCGCAGGAGTTGGGGCAGCCGTTGATGTGCAGGGAAAGTGCCTGCGGCAGTTGGCCGCTGTCGGCCAGGTCAGCGAGGCGGCGCTCCAGCTCGGCAACGGCCGTGGCTGCGGTGACCTTCGTTTCCACGATGGCCAGCTTGCAGTACTCGATGCCGGTGCAGGCGATGGTGCCGCGGCGGAAGACCGACGGGCGGGCGGACAGGCCCAGGGCGTCGAGTTCGGCGACCAGCGGTTCCACCTCGTCCTTGGGAACGTCGAGGACCACCAGCTTCTGGTGCGGGGTGGTGCGCAGGCGGTAGGAGCCGCGGGCCTCAAGGGTGTCCGCGAGCTTCACGAGCTGCGAGCCGGAGAGCCGGCCGGCAATGGGGGTGGCACCGATGAAGAACTTGCCGTCCTTCTGCTCGTGCACGCCCACGTGGTCGCCCGGGGTGGACGGCTTGGGTGCGGCGGGGCCGTCAGCCAGCTTGTAGCCGAGGTATTCATCCTCGAGGATCTGGCGGAACTTCTCCGGACCCCAGTCAGCCATGAGGAACTTCAGGCGGGCCTTGGTGCGCATGCGGCGGTAGCCGTAGTCGCGGAAGATGCTGGTGACGCCGAGCCACACGTCGGCGGCCTGCTCCGGCGTGACGAATGCGCCGAGGCGCTTGCCGAGCATGGGGTTGGTGGACAGTGCGCCGCCGGCCCAGAGGTCGTAGCCGACGCCGAGTTCGGGGTGCTTGACGCCAACGAGCGCGAAGTCGTTGATCTCGTGCACCACGTCCTGGCTGGGGTGGCCGGTGATCGCGGTCTTGTACTTGCGCGGCAGGTTGGACAGCAGCGGGTTGCCGATGAACCGCTCCCCCAGCTCGGCGATGAGCGGGGTGGGGTCGATGATCTCGTCCTTGGCAATGCCGGCCACCGGCGATCCCAGGATGACGCGCGGCACGTCGCCGCAGGCTTCCGTGGTGGACAGGCCGATGCCTTCGAGACGACGCCAGATCTCCGGGATATCTTCGACGCGGATCCAGTGCAGCTGGATGTTCTGGCGGTCGGTGAGGTCCGCGGAATCGCGGGCGAACTCGACCGAGATGTTGCCGATGACGCGCAGCTGCTCAGTGGTGAGCGCGCCGCCGTCGATCCTCACGCGGAGCATGAAGTACTTGTCCTCAAGCTCATGCGGCTCAAGCGTGGCGGTCTTGCCGCCGTCGATCCCGGGCTTGCGCTGGGTGTAGAGGCCCCACCAGCGGAAGCGCCCGTGCAGGTCCTGCCCCGGAATGGAGTCGAAACCGTCCTTGGAGTAGATGGACTCGATACGCTCGCGGACGTTGAGGCCGTCGTCTTCCTGCTTCCAGGTTTCGTTGGCATTCAGCGGGGTGGTTCCGTCCACCTTCCACTGGCCATGAGGCTTGGCGGCGGGGCGCGAGGCACGGGCTGGGCGCGCGGGCTTTTCCGCGGGCTTTTCGGTGGCCGCTCCGGCTAGAGCTGTATCAGTCATGCATCGACTGTAGAGCCGTCCGGAAACCCGTCACAAAGGCCCGGAAACGCTAAGTCACCTAGGGAAATATTTCGTCATGAATCGCCGAGGGGCCTTGAACGGGCTTCCCGGCTGTGCTTCCGCAGGTCCTTCCCGACCGCATCCCCGCGGGCCTGCGGCCGGCGCCGCTCAGGCCGGCGCGGCTCAGCCCCGCGCGGCTCAGGCCCGGGCGGCGTGCCAGGCCCGGGCCGCTCAGGCCCGGGCGGCGTGCGCAGCCAGCGCGGCGTCGTAACGCTCCAGCGCGATCTCGGCGAGCACCGGTGACGGCAGCAGCGGCGCGGTCACCAGATCGGCACCAGCCTTGGCGAGCTGGTCGTGGAAGAAGCCCGGGGCGAGGAGGTAGGAGGCGATGACCACCCGGCCACCCAGATCCACTCCCCCCGCGGACTCCCCCGCGCCCGCGCCGCCTGCGGCTTCCTCCCGGAGGATGGCGACGGCCTCGGGCACCGAAGGCTTGGCGGACGCGCCGTACGCGGGGAGGATGCGGTTGGAGCGGAGGGCGCGAAGCTGATCGGCAAGCTCCTCCACGCTGACTGCGGCGTTGGGGTTTGACGAGCCGGCGGCAGCGAGGACCACGGCGTCGTTGTCTGTCACACCGGCCTCGCGGAGGCGCTGGTCCAGCAGTGCGGCCAGGCGCGGATCCGGACCCAGCGGCGCCGCGGCAACGCTGCCCGGGCGGCTCTTGACGGCCCGTGCGATGTCCACTTTCACGTGATAGCCCACGCTGAGCAGGAGCGGGACCACCACGGCGGAGGCGCCGGCCGATCCGCCGTCGGGATCTTCCGGGAGCCCGGCCACCACGTCCACCAGATCGGGCTGCTGGACGTCCACGTAGGCCTCGCGGACGTCGAGTCCGGGGCGAAGCGCGGCGATATTGGCGCGCAGTGCGTTGACCTCGGCGGCTCCCTGCGCGTTGGAGGTCCCGTGGGCACAGGCGATCATGATCGGGCTATTCATAGGGGCTAGCGTAACGTTGGAGCCGCACTGTCCGCCCCATGAAATTAGCCGGGACGCTCCATGACATTCTCTTTTGACATCGCTCTGGTGTGGCTGGATTTGGCCGGCGTCTTTTTCTTCGCGGTCTCCGGATCGCTGCTTGCGGCGCGGAAACAGTTCGACATCATCGGCTCCCTCCTCCTCGCGTCCCTTGTTTCACTGGGCGGCGGCATGATTCGCGACATCATCCTCGACGCCGGCCCGCCCGCGGCCTTCAGCAACCCCGCATACCTGGCGCCTCCGCTGCTGGCCACGGTGCTGGTGTATTTCCTGTTCTCCAGCGTCCAGCGCTTCACCTCGCTGCTGACGCTGTTCGACGCCGGCGGACTGGCCCTGTTCTGCATCACCGGCACGCTCAAGGCGCTTTCCTTCGGGATGAATCCGGTCGCGGCCATCCTGATGGGCGTCACGACGGCGGTGGGCGGGGGCCTGCTCCGCGACATCACTGCGAACGAGGTGCCCCAACTGTTCGATGCCAGGGATCTCTACGCGCTTCCGGCTTTCGTAGGCGCGGCGCTGACGTCTGCCCTCTGGCATTCCGGAGCCTTTAGCCCTGCCACCGCGGGTGCCGTCGCCGCCGTGGTGTTTGCGTTCCGCGTGGTTGCCTGGCGGCGTTCCTGGCATGTTCCGCTGGCTGTCCGCGGCTGGCACCGGCTGGGGCTGGACACGTCCGAGTACAGGGGCCGGGATTAGCTAGGATAAGAGCCATGACTGACATGTTCCTCGAGAAGTTCCGTGCGCTCGTTCCGAAGTATCTCGAAGACGAATGGCAGGAAGAGGACGGGCTGCCCGAGGAAGAGCTCGACAAGGCCCTCGCCGATCACCAGTTCACCATCCCGCTGGTGCTGCGGGAGTTCTACCTGGCCCTCGGCGGCTGCGAAGACCTCATGGAGGCCTACCACTACTTTTGGGACCCCGAGGAACTCGAGGTGGACGACGAAGGTTTCCTCATGTTCCTCGAGGATGAGGAAGAAAACTTCACCTGGGGCTTCCGTGTGGGCGATCTCAGCGTTCCGGACCCCATCGTGTACCGCCGCAACAATGCCCGCGGCCAGTGGAAGAGCGAAGAGGGCACCTTCTCCGAGTTCGTCTTTGACATGTTCGACTGGGCGTTCAACGACGAGGACTAAGGTTTGCCGGCTGTGTGCGGCCCCGCCGAACTGGGGCACTTTGACACGGACACGCCGGGTGGCAGGCCCGTTCCCGCGCCTTGGGTCTTCAATGTGGCCCACGACGGCGGGAGTCATCTGGCGCTGAAGGCTCCCCTGTTGCGGAGCTCAAGTACCGCCAGCACGTCCGCCACCGTCCGCTCGGGGTGATGGACGACGTCGTCGTAGCCGAACCTCAGGACGAGGTGGCCTCCGACCACTGACGCGTTGTTTCGCCTCCGGTCCTTTTTTTACCTGCCGAGCCTCCAGGTGCGATCCGCCGTCGATCTCCACGATGAGGCACTCCTCGATGAGGAAGTCCACCTCGCCCACGCCCTCGATTTCAACGTGCCGGCGGACCTGCAGGCCGGCCTTCCTGAAGTGGAAGTTGGCCAGGACCTCCAGCACCGAGTCCGCCCGCGGAATGACGTTGTCCAAGATTGCCCTTGACCCGGCATTGCGGTTTCCGGGTAGCTTGTGGCGGAGAAAGTCCAGCGAGATGTCACCGCGGCCAGCCGCAGACTGCACCATAACCAGCGAGTCCACGGCGGGCAGGCAGCGCAGGGAGTGGATGAGCACGTCGGCCAGGCCCGCAACCGGGAGCCAGGGATGGCGTGGGTGGCGGCATTTGCCGTGGATGAGTGTCCCCGGCGGCCCGGCATGATGGCCTGGGCTCAGGTGCACAGCCCCCGGGTCGTTGAGTGTCCACAGCCGGTAGACGGGCGCGGCCGAGAGGCAGGTCAGCACCGCATTGTGGCGCAGCGCGACGCCGAATATCCCGGCCTCCTCAGGCAGGCTGTACACACCTCGCCGGAGCCTGATGATCCGCCGCGAGGCCAGAGCTTTATCCAGGTACGTCCGCGAAAAACCCGCGCCCCGGAGCGTCGCCGCCCTTGCCGCCCCGCCGCGCGGACGCAGGAAATTCTCAATGTCCATGGATTCAAGGTGCCCGCAACCTGCCGCTCAGGGCAGGGCCGGGTCGCTCCATGTGGAAAAGCCGGCAGAATCGGGGCACTTCGACACGGAAACGCCGGGCTTAGAGTGCGGAATGCCCTGTTCCCGCCCCAAAATGCCCCACGACGGACGGGCGGAAGGCGCACCGCTAACAAGAACGCTGTGACACGCCGATTAACAATGCATTTGAATTTTGTGACAAACCTGTCATAGACTTATTCACGGTCCACTAAATGCCTCCGGTGGATCTGATGCGAACGGAGAAACGGCCCCGGTTCCCTACAGTGTGGCGCTGTAAGGGACCGGGGCCGTTCCGGTTAAGCCCGACTTGAGCCTTGGGATCTAGCTGGCGCGGTCCACCACGGCGTGCGCGAAGCTGGTCAGCGACGCCTTCACCACGCCCTCGGGCAGCGGGTCGAGCGCCGCGATCGCTTCGTCTGCCCAGGCCCGGGCAACAACCCATGATGCAGCAGTTACAGGGTGCTCGCGCAGTCCGGCCACGGCTTTGGCCAGCGCCTCGTCCGACGAAAGGTCGCCGTCGATCAGCTTGAGAAGTTCGACGGCGGACTGGTCACCTTGGCTCGCGGCGTTGCGCAGCAGCAGCACGGGCAGCGTGGGGACGCCTTCCCGCAGGTCGGTTCCCGGGGACTTGCCGGACTTGACCTTGACGCCCGTGACGTCGATGACGTCGTCGGCCAGTTGGAAGGCAACGCCCACCTTTTCGCCGTACTCCACCAGGAGGTCCTCGTAGGATTCATCGGCGCCTGCGAAGATGGCACCCAGCTGCCCGGAGGCTGCCACGAGGGAGCCCGTCTTGTCCGCAATGACCGAGAGGTAGTGCTCCACCGGGTCCTCATCCGGGCGCGGGCCGACCGTTTCGTGCAGCTGGCCCAGACAGAGGCGTTCGAAGGTGCGTGCCTGGATGCCCAGGGCGCGGGAGCCAAGCTCGGACACCAGGATCGAGGCCCGGGCAAAGATGAGGTCGCCGGTCAGGACGGCCACGGAGTTGCCCCAGACCTCGTGCGCGGTGGGGGCGCCGCGGCGGAAGGGAGCCGAGTCCATGACGTCGTCGTGGTACAGCGTGGCCAGGTGGGTCAGCTCTACGACGACGGCGGCCTGCACCACGGCGGGCAGCGACGCGTCACCGAGGTGGGCACAGAGCAGGGTCAGCAACGGGCGGATGCGCTTGCCGCCGGCTTCCACGAGGTGGCGCGACGTCGCGTCAGCCAGCGGATCCGAGTTGGCAATGGCCTCGCGGAGTTTTTTCTCCACGCGTGCCAGGTTGTTCGTAATCGCAGGCCCGACTTCGGGGTCCTCCGCAATGGCCGCGAAGCCCGCCGGCAGCTGCAGTCCGGTGGCGATGGCGGTGGTGTTGAGGCTGGGTTCGGAGGTCGGCAGGCCATGCCCGGCGTGCGTCCAGCTGTGGTTCGCGGAGTTGGTCACGGGTTAACCCTAACTTTTTGTTGCGGAAACCGCTGATTTGAGGCCGGACGGCGACTGGGTGGACGTGTTGGACGTGGCCGGCACCAGCAGTTCCAAGAGCCGGATGGCGCGGTCCTCGAAGCCCTTGGCGGACGGATCTGTCAGGTTGGCGAGCAGGCGGACCACGAAGCGCATCAGCACGGGCACGGGCATTCCGGTCCGCAGCGCGAGCTTCATCACCGCGGGCTTGCCGATCAGCGCGGCAAATGCGCGCCCCAGCGTGAAGTGCGATCCCCACTGTTCCCGCACATAGTCCGCGTACCCCTCCAGGCGGGTGTCGGCGTCGTACGCGGAGAAGGCACCCGAAGCGGCCCGGCTGGAACGGGAGGCATCGACGATGAACTCGGCCGCGAAGCGGGCGGACTCCATGGCGTAGGAAATGCCCTCGCCGTTGAACGGTGACACCATGCCGCCGGCGTCGCCCAGCAGCAGCAGGCCGGGCGAGTAATGCGGGGTGCGGTTGAAGCCCATGGGCAGCGCGGCCCCGCGGATCTCCCCCACCTGGTTCTCGGGCGTGAAACCCCACTCGGCTGGCATGCCGGCGGTCCATTCGCGGAGCACCTGCTTGTAGTCGAGCCTGCCGAATTCCTTGGACGAGTTCAGGATGCCGAGCCCCACGTTGGAGGTGCCGTCGCCCACGCCGAACACCCAGCCGTAGCCGGGCAGCAGCTTGCCGTCGCGGCCAGGAAGCTCCAGCCAGCCTTCCATCCAGTCGTCGTCGTGCCGGGGGGAGGTGAAGTAGGTCCGCACCGCGACGCCGAGCGGGCGGTCGTCGCGCTTCTGGATGCCGAGGGAGACGGCCGTGCGGGTCGAGTTTCCGTCCGCGGCGAGCACGACGTCGGCGCCAAAGTCGCGCGTCTCCGCCGTCTTGCGTCCGGACTCGTCCAGGATCGCGGCGCGCACCCCGGTCACCCGGCCGTCGTCGCGGAGCGCTTCGTTGACGCTGTGGCGTTCAAGCACGACGGCGCCCGCGGCCTGTGCGTGGCGGGCCAGTTCCTCGTCAAAACCAAGGCGCGTGCGGATCAGTCCGTACTGCGGAAAGTTGGACACCTCAGGCCAGGGCAGTTCGATGGAGCGGCCACCGGCGAGGAGGCGCAGGCCCTTGTTCCGGCGCCAGCCGTCCGCCTCATGATGCGGCAGGCCGAGCTTCTGGATCTCCCCGACAGCGCGGGGAGTGAGGCCGTCCCCGCACACCTTCTCGCGCGGAAAACTGGTCTTTTCCAGAACCGTGACATCTATGCCGGCCCTAGCGAGGTAATACGCGGCCGTGGATCCGGCCGGACCCGCGCCAACAATCAGTACTCTCACAGCGTCAACGGGCGGTGCGCGGGATGTTCCGGCGCAGCTTGGCCACCGGGCCTGTGTGGGAGGCGATTGCGGCGGCCGAGCCGTTGCCGGTCAGCGGTTTGTGGGCGCGGTGGACGGCTACGATGCCGCCGCTGAGGTTGCGGTAAGTGACGTCCTGCCAGCCGGCTTCCTGCAGCCAGGCCGCGAGGTGGTCCTGGTCCGGCCAGGCGCGGATGGATTCGGCGAGGTAGACGTAGGCGTCGGGGTTTGAGGAGACCTTGGTGGCGATGGCCGGCAGGGCGCGCATGAGGTATTCGGTATACATGGTGCGCCACAGCGGGACCACGGGCTGGGAGAATTCGGCGATGACCAGTTTCCCGCCCGGCTTGGTCACGCGGAGCAATTCGGCCAGCGCCTTTTTGGGTTCGTTGACGTTGCGGAGACCGAAGGAGATGGTGCTGGCGTCGAACGTGTTGTCCGCGAACGGAAGGTTGGTGGCATCGCCGGCGATGAAGTCGATGTCCGGGCGGCGGCGCTTGCCCACCTTGAGCATTCCGAGGGAGAAATCGCACGCCACCACATCTATGCCTGCATCGGCATATGGCTCGCTGGAGGTGCCCGTCCCGGCGGCAAGATCCAGGACACGCTGGCCCGGCCGCACATCCATGGCTTCCACCACGACCTTGCGCCAGCGGCGGGTCTGCCCCATCGAGAGGACATCGTTGACGACGTCGTACTTAGGGGCGACGTCGTCAAACATCGTGGCTACTTCGTCAGGACGCTTATCCAAGGATGCTCGGTTCACCCTGTCAATCTACCTGAATCTGCCGTTTGCCACTGTTTTGTACTGGCCTCCCCCAGTGAACAAAGGTACAAGTCGAGCAAGACAGCCGCTGAACCTACGCTTTTCTATCGGAATGTACCGCGCGGAGTAGTGTTGACCCATCATGACCAGAACGATCCGCACCTTGACAGTCCCTTTGGATGGAGAAACGGCTCCCGGGGGGCTGCCGTCGTATCTGGTGCGGGATGACGTCCTCTGCTGGACCCGCCGCGAGGCCGGACTCGTCGGTTTCGGCGAGGCGGCCCGGTTCACGGCCACCGGCCCGGAGCGCTTTCTCGAGGCCGACATCTGGTGGCGGCACCTCGTCATCGAGGCGGACATCACCGACCACGTCGAGTGCCCGGGCACCGGCCCGGTAGCCTTCGGCTCGTTCGCGTTCTCCAAGGTTTCCGCCCATGAATCACGGCTGATTGTGCCCGAGATCGTGGTGGGGGTCCGGGACGGCCGCGCCTGGCTCACCCAGATAAGGACCGACGACGCCGAACTCACCGAGGAGAGCGCCCTCGCCGCCCTTCGGGGCTGGCTGGAGGCTGCGCCTGCCGATCCCGCTCCCGCGGGCGCCCTGTTGCCCGGCACTCCCGGTGACGTGTCCGCGCACGCGGGTTCCGCCGTCGGGCCTTCCGGAACTGCCACCCTGAAAACCGGCTCGCTCAGCGAAGAGGACTGGATGGCCGCCGTCGCCGAAGGGGTTGCCGAAATCCGCACCGGCCGGCTGGAGAAGCTGGTCCTGGCGCGCGACGTCGTGGCCACGGTGCCCGAGGGCGTCAATGCCGCCGAGGTGCTGCGGCAGCTTGCGATCCGGTACCGCGAGTGCTGGACATACGGGGTGGACGGACTCGTGGGTGCCACGCCCGAAATGCTGATCCAGGTGGAGGGGCGCACTGCCCAGGCCCGGGTGCTTGCGGGCACGCTCGACCGCCGGGACGCGGTGGGCGAGGCGGGGCTGCCGCTGGACTATGCCGAACGCGTGCTCGCCGGCTCGGAGAAGCAGCGGCACGAGCACGAGATCGCGATCCAGTCGCTGACCACGCAGCTGGCGCCGTTCTCGGAGGCCATGAACGCGCACAGTGAACCGTTCATTCTGGAACTGCCGAACGTCTGGCACCTCGCGTCGGACGTCAAGGCGGAGCTCACCGAGGTGGAGGGGCATGTGCCCACCTGCCTTGCCCTGATAAACGCCCTTCATCCCACGGCGGCGGTCTGCGGCACTCCCACCACGGTGGCCGGCGCCCTGATCCGCAAGCTTGAGCACATGGACCGCGGCCCGTACGCGGGGCCGGTTGGCTGGCTCGATGCCGCCGGGAACGGCGAATGGGGCATTGCCCTGCGCGGTGCCGTCATCGAGTCGCCTACCGTCGTCCGGTTATATGCCGGCTGCGGCATAGTTGAAGGCTCACAACCTGAGGCGGAGCTGGCTGAGACGTGGGCCAAATTCCGGCCGATGCTGGAATCCCTCGGCATCAGCAGCTGAGGCACTGGCACATCCGCTTTGTTCTGACCGCCCAGCCCGCACAGTCTGGGATGACAGACACCCCCTGCTGTGAACGCCTTGCCAAATCCCCTCGTTTAGTTATCCAATAGTCAAAGTTAGTTTTCTGTGATGCACATCTCTTCTTTGAGCGTTACACTATAAGCCGCGTTAGTCCCGCATACTCCTGCAACAAAAGGTAAGAAACATGTTTAAGTCCCTTGCCACGGCCAAATTCAGCGCCAAGGCAGTCGCACTCCTCGCCGCCGGGGCACTCAGCCTCACCGCGTGCGGCGGCGGCGGCGCGACCCCCGCAGCCACAAGCAGCGAAGGCGGCGTGCAGCTCATCAACCCCGGCAAACTGACCGTCTGCTCCGACGTTCCCTACGAGCCCTTCGAGTTCCAGAAGGACGGCAAAATTGTCGGCTTCGACATGGATATCGCAGCCGAGGTTGCCAAAGACATGAACGCTGAGCTCAGCGTGGTCGACAGCTCCTTTGAGGCCATCGAGACCGGCACCGCCCTGACCCAGTGCGACGTTTCCATCTCCTCGATCTCGATCACGGAACCGCGGAAGGCTGTCATGGACTTCTCCGAGCCGTACTTGGATGACGACCTCACCCTCGTGGCTTCCGAAGGCTCCGGCATCACGGACGTCATCAGCGCCAAGGGCAAGAAGGTCGGCGTGCAGCAGGCCACCACCGGCGCCAAGTACGCGAAGGACCAGGGCCTCGACGCGCAGCAGTTCGAAGACACGGGACTTCTGGTCCAGGCACTCAAGGCCGGCACCATCGATGCCGCCCTGGGCAACCAGTCTGTCCTGGGCTACGCCATCAAGGACGATCCCAAGTACAAGCGCGTGGAGGACTTCGCCACAGGTGAAAAGCTGGGTATCGCGATCAAGAAGGGCAACACGGCCATGCTTGACCACGTCAACTCCACGCTCAAGCGACTGACCGATGACGGAACTCTCAAAAAGTTCGAGACCACCTGGTTCGGCGAACCCACCAAGTAGCCAACGCGCCTGAGACCTACGCAGCAGGGGCCCCGTTCAGGATCTGTTCAGCAGTCCGTACGGGGCCTCAACTGCGCAAAACGATTGTGAGTAGTAGACCATGGCAATGACAATGACCGCGCGTCAGCGAGCCAGAGTAAGCCTGTACGTCCAAGCCGGGATCTTTGTTGTGGCGATGGCCGCGCTGATCCTGGCCACCGACTGGAAGACCATCGGCAACAGCGTCTTCAACTTCGGCAAGATCGGGCCGATGTTCCCGGATATCTTCGTCGCTGGCCTGAGGAACACCCTGATCTATACCTTCCTCGGCTTCATCGTGGGCCTGTCCGGCGGCCTGCTGCTGGCCCTTATGAAGCTCTCCAGCTTCCCCCTGTACCGTTGGATTGCCACCGGCTACATCGAATTCTTCCGCGGAATCCCGGCCCTGCTGGTGTTCATTGCCTTCGGATACGGCGTTCCGCTGGCCTTCGGCGTTTCGTGGGACGTGACCGCTGTGGTGATGGTTTCCCTCGGCATGGTCGCCGCGGCCTACATCGCCGAAACCCTCCGCGCCGGCCTGCAGGCAGTACCGAGGGGCCAGATGGAGGCCGCGCGTTCCCTGGGCATGCCCCAGTGGCAGGCCATGGTCACAATCGTGATCCCGCAGGCGTTCAGGATTGTCCTCCCGCCGCTGACCAACGAGGTCATCCTGCTGACCAAGGACTCCTCGCTGATCTACGTGCTCGGCCTGACCGCCTCGCAGTACGAGCTCACGAAGTTCGGCCGGGACGGCATCTCCAGCCTGGGCGCGGGGCTTACGCCGCTTCTTGTGGCCGGGGCGTTCTACCTGGTGATCACCATCCCGCTGAGCCTCCTGGCCCGGAAGTTCGAAAGCCGCTCCGCGCGGACCAAGCGATAGGCAGAGAAGTCAATGAACGACGTCGTAACCAACTCCCGCAATCACACCGGTTCCCTCAACGCCGCCGGTGTTTCCATCCAGAACCTGCGCAAGTCCTACGGGGCCAACGAGGTCCTGAAGGGCATCAGCCTGGACGTGGCGCCGGGAGAGGTCGTCTGCCTGATCGGCCCGTCCGGCTCCGGCAAATCCACCCTCCTGCGCTGCGTGAATCTCCTGGAGCAGCCCAACGAAGGCACCATCCACGTCGGCGGTTTCGACGCCACTGACCCCGATGTGGACATCGACAGGATGCGCCGCAAGGTCGGCATGGTCTTCCAGCAGTTCAACCTGTTCCCGCACCTGAACGCGCTCCGGAACTGCACGGTGGCGCAGACCAAGGTGCTCAAGCGCTCCCAGTCCGAGGCGGACAAGGTGGCACACGCCAACCTTGAGCGCGTGGGGCTGGGGCACCTCGCCGACCGCTATCCGGACCAGCTGTCCGGCGGCCAGCAGCAGCGCGTGGCCATTGCCCGGGCGCTGAGCATGGACCCGGAGCTGATGCTGTTCGATGAGCCCACGTCCGCGCTGGACCCCGAGACAGTCGGCGACGTCCTCTCCGTCATGCGGAACCTGGCCAAGGAGGGCATGACCATGTTGGTGGTCACGCACGAGATGGGCTTCGCCCGTGAAGTGGCCGACCGCGTGGTCTTCATGGACGGCGGCGTGGTGGTGGAGGAAGGCGGAGCCGAACAGGTCATCAGCTCCCCCAACCAGGACCGCACCAAGGAGTTCCTCAAGCGCGTGCTGGACCCGACGCACATCGACATCACGGAGTAGCTCGGCCGGCCCAGCGCCGGGGACGCGCAAACGGTCCGGGGCCCCTCATATTCGGGGGGGTCCCCGGACCATTTCTGCGTGCTGGCACCTTTCGCGAGTCCTGACGACGGCGCGGCACCCCTGCGGCCGTGAGCTTGCGCTCGAGTTCAGCTGGCTTCCAGAGATCGGCCCAGACCCATCTCATGACGTTCCGGCTCTCCGGCCAATAGAAGTCCGAGTAGCACCTCGTCCTGTCGAAGTCCGCAGGCTACCCGGCGAGCACGCCCGACACGGCCGCGCTTACCGCCGCCTTGATTCGCCTGTGCAGGGCCCGGAGGTGGTGCCGGTCCGTGCGCACCTCAATGATGGTGCGGCCAGCGAAAGGTGCGGCAAGCGCTTCGGCGAGTCCCGCCGTCGTACTTACCGTGCAGTGCCCGACGCTGTACGCTGCGGCGAGTGCCGCGATGTCCACTGAGTGGGGCGTGCCGAAGAGGCGTTCGACGGCGTCTCCGTAGCCGCCCGCCTGGGCCACCGCGCCGTGCTCGAGGAGGCTGAAGATGGCTCCGCCGGAGTCGTTCAGAACCACGATTCGCAGCTGCGGCTGGGCTTCGCCGGCGCCGAGGAGCAGGCCGCCCGCGTCGTGCAGGAAGGTGACGTCGCCGAGCAGCAGCGTGGTTTCCTGATGGCCTCCGACGGCGATGCCGCTGGCGGTGGAGATGGTTCCGTCGATCCCGGCGAGGCCGCGGTTGGCGAAGACAGTGGCGGACGGTTCGGTCGCGGGCTGCCCGGCGAGGTCGACGTCGCGGATGCCGTTGGATGAGCCCAGCACGAGTTGGCCGCGCGAGTACTGCCAGACGAGTGCACCCACGGACGGCCCCGTTGCCGCTTCGACGTCGGTGAGCACACTGTCTAGAGCGTGCTGCGCCGCGGAACTGGCCAGCAGCCATGCGTCGAGCCAGGCCGAGGAGCCCCGGCCCGCGAATTCGGCAAGTTCTGTGAGACTGGCCAGAGGCGTTTCGCGGCGGCGGCCAGGCTCGTGCCAGGCCACAGGGACGGGCTCGTAGAGGGCGGCGGGAACGTCGGTGCGGGCCAGTAGCGCCGAGACCGGCCGCGAAAGCGTGGGACGTCCGAACACCACGGCGCGCTCAATCGGCAGCGCGGAGTCCGGGCCGAAGTGATCCAGCAGAAGCCGGTACGGGCCTACGGCGTTCGGGCCGAACCTCGAGTTGGACGACGGCTCGGCCAGCAGGGGCAGGCCGTGCGCTTGGGCGAACGCCTCGGCGACCGGACCGGCATCATGGCCGGCAAGAACCACGGTGCGCCGCTCCGGAAGGTCGGCCGTGGTGTGCGTCAGGGTCATCGTGAGCGGCTCGGTGCCGATACGGAACCCGCCGTGGCCGCGCTGCTCCGGCAGCCGCTCCCCCGGCTCGGGAACCAGCGGGTCGCGGAACGCGAGGTTGAGCTGGACCGGCCCGGGCGGCGTGTCCTGGAACGCCCCCGTGGCGGCGGCGAGCGCCGTATCCACGGCGCGCTGCGGGCTGTCGCCGGCGGGAACGTCCACGGCGAAGCGGACGTGTTCGCCGAAAAGGTCCAGTTGGACGGTGGTCTGGTTCGCGCCGGTGCCGCGCAGCTCTTCGGGACGGTCGGCCGACACCACCACGAGCGGGACTGCGGCATGGTTGGCTTCCATGACCGCCGGCAGAAGATTGCCGACGGCGGTCCCCGAGGTTGTCAGGACGGCCACCGGAGCGCCCGTCACCAGCGCCAGGCCCAGGGCGGTGAAGCCGGCGGAACGTTCATCAATCCGGACCAGCAGTTCCACCCGACCCGCTGCCGACGCTTCGGCCAGCGCATACGCCATGGGAGCCGACCGGGATCCGGGGGACACCGCCACGTACCGGACACCGCCGTCGAGCAGGGCCGCGGTTGCGATCCGGGCCGCAGCCATCGACGTCAGCTGGCTTGCGGGTTCGGCGTTTGCGGTGGCACGCACCTGGCTCTCGGAGCCTGCGTGGCTGTCGGAGTCCGCGTGGCCGTAGTAGTCTGCGGGCGGAGTTGTGTGCGGGGTTGTGTGCGCGGGCGTAATCGCGTGCGCGGGAATGCTGACCCTGCCCCCATGGACCGGGGTGGCCGGCGTCTGGGGCGCAGGGACGGAAGGCTTGGTTGGGTCCTCGGAGGTCACCGAACCAGTCTGCCACCATCCAAACGCTCCCGCAGTTCCTGCCATCCAAGCCCACACCCTCCCGCACATCCCGCCGCCCCAGCCCACACCCTCCCGCACATCCCGCTGCCCCAGCCCAAACCCTCCCGCACATCCCGCCGCCCAGCCCAAACCCTCCCGCACATCCAGCCGCCCCAGCCCAAACCCTCCCGCACATCCCGCCGCCCAGCAGCCAAAGGTGCGGGAGGGTGGAGCAGGACTCGACGAAACCTGCGGGAGGGTCAAGCAGGACCCGACAAGATGTGCGGGAGGGTCAAGCAGGACCCGACAAGATCTGCGGGAGGGTCAAGCAGGACCCGACAAGATGTGCGGGAGGGTCAAGCAGGACCCCACAAGATATGCGGGAGGGTCGAGCAGGACCCGACAAGATATGCGGGAGGGTCAAGCAGGACCCGACAAAACCTGCGGGAGAGTGGAGGGCGGAATCGGGGACGCGGGGACCCTAGGCGTCCGTGCAGAACACCTGAATCACAGACGGGCGCGGGGCACGTGCCTGGCCGGGCTTCACCGATGCACCGGCACGCACGTAGTCCGGGAAGTACGAGTTTGGCGCCTCGAAGGTGCCGTCCTCGCCCGGGTGCTGGATGGAGACGAACACGTGGCCTTCGGTGTCGTGGACGATCGGTCCGCAGGTTTCGGCGTCGCGCGGGACGGCGAGGAACTGCTCCACGCGGCCGCGCTCGGCACCTTCGAGGGTGACTTTGAAGAGGCCGTCCGCCCGGCCGATGCCCGAGGGGGCGCCGTCGGTGGAGATCCAGAGGTTGCCGACGGAGTCGAACGCCAGGTTGTCCGGGCAGGAGATGGGCGAAACCTGGTCCGCCGGGAAGCCGGAGAAGTAGGTGACGTCTCCCTGCGCCGGATCGCCGCAGACCATCAGGAGGTTCCAGGTGAACTTCGTCGAAGTCTGGTCCCCGGTCTCGGTGATTTCGACGATGTGGCCGTCGCGGTTTTCGTTGCGCGGGTTGACCTCCGTGGCGCCTTCCTTGCCCACTTTGCCGCGGTCCGAGTTGTTGGTGCAGGCCACGTAGACCTTGCCCGTGTGCAGGCTCGGCTGGACATCCTCGCAGCGGTCCATCTTGGTGGGCCCCACCTTGTCCGCGGCCAGGCGGGTGTAGACGAGCACTTCCTCGACAGACATGCCGGCGACCTTGGACTGGCCGCCCACGACCAAGGGCAGCCATTCGCCCTTGCCGTCGAAGGAGCCGTCGCCGGGGAGTTTGCCAGTCCCGTCAATCTCGGCCGCCGGAGAGTCGCCCGTGAACTTGGCAACGTACAGGTCACCCTCGGACAGGAGCGTCATGTTGTGCTTTCGGTAGCCCTCGCGGTACTTGGCCTTCGAGACGAACTTGTACAGGTAGTCGAAGCGCTCGTCGTCGCCGGAATATGCCACGACGTGCCCGGACTTTGCCACGATCACGTTGGCGCCTTCGTGCTTGAAGCGTCCCAGCGAGGAGTGCTTCTTCGGGGTGGACGTGGGATCGAACGGGTCAACCTCGACGATCCAGCCGAAGCGGTTGGCCTCGTTCTCGTAGCCGGGGTTGTTGGTGTTGAAGCGTGGATCGTCCAGTTCCCACTGGCGGGCGGTGGGCTTGTTGGTGAGGCCGTAGCGCTTGTCCGAGGGGGAGGTCCCGGGAGCCACAAAGTAGCCGTTGAAGTTCTCCTCACCCGACAGGATGGTGCCCCAGGGCGTGGTGCCGCCGGCGCAGTTGCCCAGTGTGCCGTTGATCCAGCGGCCTGCGGGATCGGCCACGGTCTTGACCAGCGCGGAGCCGGCCGCGGGACCGGTCAGTTCATAGCGCGTGCTGTTCAGGTAGCGGCGGTTCAGGCCGGCGCCCTTGACGTAGCTCCACGGTGTGCTCTTGTTGGCGCGCTCGAGCTCGACAACCGAGAGGCCATGGGCTGCCTGGCTGACCGCGCGGACGTCCGCAGCGGGCATCGACGGCGGGAACATGATGGCGTCGTTGGTGTACTCGTGGTTGGCGAAGAGCACGGCGCGGCGGCCCTTGCTGCCGGGGATCTCGAGGATGTCCGAGTAGTCGTTGTTGTAGCCGAACTGGCGCTCCTGGGCGGCGGCAGTCTGCGCATTGAGGTCGAACGCCGGGGCATTGTTGAAGATCGGGTCACCCCAGCGGATGACCGGCCGCCACGTGAAGCCCGCCGGCACCGTCACGGCATCGACGTCGGCCGCGACGGAGGGAATAGCCGTGAACTGCAGCTTGGACGCGCCGGCCCGGCCGTAGCCGTCCTTTGCGGCACCCGAAAGGCCGGTCCCGCCGTCGGCAACGGCGGTTTCGGAAGAGGCCACGGAACCACCGAGTATGACGGCGAGGGCACCGGCGGCGCCAAAGCCGAGCGCGGCGCGGCGGGACAGAGTGGTGGATGCGATGTCGCGGAAGTAGCTGTTGGAGCTGGTGTTGCAGACGTCGCCCGAGCAGGCGTTGTCACACTTGAGGGCACAGGTGACGGGGCTGCGCTTGCCTTTGGTGTGGCCGAGCATGCGCAGCAGGGCAAACTTGCGCCCGGGAATTTCAGACATGAAGAGACCTTCCAAGGGGTGAGTTTCGGTCCCGCTCACCCTGTCAGCGGCAACTGAAATTGAGAGATCACTCCGGTTAAGACGCGGTGAACTTACAGGACTGTAAGTAGCTCGGCGCGGGCACGGCGCAGTCTGGCGAGCCACCACTCCTTCCGTTCGGAAGAAGCGGCGTACTGCTCAAGCAGCCCCTCATCGGCGACGACATCGCGGAGTCGGATGGCGCCGTCGTCGGCCACCAGCGGATCCATGGTGACGTCCGCGGCGAGCAGCGACACCGTCCCAAGGCCGCACGCATACGGCAGTTCCGGGAGCGCGGCGGCGAGCGCCAGCCCGGCGCGGATCCCCACGGACGTGTCCAGCGCGGAGCTTACGACGGCGGGCATCCCCGCTTGGGCAACGATGTCCAGCGCACGCCGCACTCCCCCAAGCGGGGCCACCTTCACCACGATCAGATCGGCGGCGCCGGCGCGGGCCACTTTGAGGGGGTCGTCTTCCTTGCGGACGCTTTCGTCAGCCGCAATCAGCACCGGAACGCCGCGGCTGCGCAACTGCCGGCGCACTTCGGCCAAGCCGTCAATATCCGGCACGGGCTGCTCCGCGTATTCCAGTTCGACGCCGGCCAACCGCGTGAGTGCCTCCACTGCCTCGGAAACATTCCAGCCTCCGTTGGCATCCACGCGGATGGCGGCGCCGGGCAGTGCGGCGCGGACGGCGGCGACCCTGGCGGCGTCGTCGTCGAGGGATTGCCCGCGCTCGGCGACCTTGATCTTGACGGCATCCACACGGCCGAACCGGGCCAGGATCTCCGGCACCTGCACGGCGGGAACCGCCGGCACGGTGGCGTTGACAGGGATGCTGGTCCGCAGCGGCTCCGGGAATCCATGCCAGCCGGCCTCGATTGCGGAGGCGAGCCAGCGGGACGCTTCGGCGTCGCCGTATTCCGGGAAGGCGCCGAACTCGCCCCAGCCCGCCGGTCCCCGCAGCAGCAGCGTTTCGCGTTCCAGGATGCCGCGGAATTTCACCCGCATCGGCAGCGTCACCACGCGGGCCGCCTCGAGCAGCCCCTCCACGGGCGGAACGCCGCTCAGTGATGGCGCCCGTGGAGGCATCGGGATCCGGGGAGCCCCGGGAGGCGATTCGGCAGGCATAAAGTCACTGTACCGGTGCCGCAGGCGCCGCTTTCAGTGCCAATGCGGCTATGTGGACAACTCCGCCACATGAAGCTTTTCACTCACCGGGACGCGTGGCGTGCCCCAGAATGTGGGCCAGTGGCGGGGCCAGCGGATGCGGTGCGAAGCGGAAGCGCTCATTGTCCTTCGGCTGGAATCCTGCGGCCGTGATGGCCTGCAGTGTATCCCGGTTGGGGTGGCAGCCGCCCGCCATCCGCTGCCAGGCAGGAGTCAGCACGTCCTCTGCCGCGGCAACCAGCCGGATGTCGGAACGGACGTGCTCGTAGTACGCAAGCGTTCCGCCGGGACGCAGCACGCGAAAGATCTCGGCGAGCGCCTTGCCCTGGTCAGCAACACTGCAGAGGACGAGGCTGCAGACCACCGCATGCGCGCCGGCGTCGGGAGCCGGGATATGTTCCGCCGATCCCGCGACCACCACGACCGGTACGGGGGCTGAGGCGGCACGGTGTCCGGCCAGTCCGCGCAGATAATCATCCGGCTCGACCGCCAGAACATCAGTCACGGTGGAGGGGTACAGCCCGAAGGACGATCCCTCGCCGGCACCCACTTCGATGACGCTTCCCTGCAGGCCGGACAGCAGGCGGCGGCGATGTTCCGCGCCGCCCCGGCGGTTCATTCCGACCACGGCCCTTGCGTAAGCGCGGGCGAATCGCGGGTGCTGCAGTGCAGCGGGTTCCTGCGGGCTCTGCGATGGCATCAAGGGGCTGCTTTCTCTCGGAACGACGCCGGCCCCTACGTCATTGGAGGAGCCGGCGGCTTGTGGGGCGGTCTCCTTCGGACCGCTGTAACGGATTACAGATACCGCTGTTACAGGCTAAGGGACTGGGAGCCGGCCGGCCCGCGAGTCCCGCACGCGAGGCCACGACCGCACGCTGGCCACCAGTTCGCCGGCACCAGCTAAGGCACCGGCTGCGGGATCCCCGCCTCATCCGTAACTCCGTCGCTTACCGGGCCGGAAACAGCACGCGGGACACCTTCCATGCCCTCCGTTCCGATCCGCGGCCCGAACCGGGCGATCACAGTGGTTCCCTGTCCGGGACCGGACATCACCTGCAGGCTGCCTCCGGCTTCACCGATGGTGTCCCTCATGATCCGCAAGCCGAAGTGTCCATCAGGCGATCCCAGACTCTGGTCGAAGCCGCACCCATCGTCGTGGATCCGTATTTCGGAGCTGGGCCCTTCCTGCCTGAGCCGAAGTTCCACCGTGGTCGCCTTGGAGTGCTTGGCAGTGTTCGCCAGGGCTTCGCGTGCCACACGATAGAACAGGGTGGCACGGTCGCGGTCCAGCTCGCACCTGGGCGGAAGCTCCAGCGTGAGGCTGATGCCGCGTTCCTCGAGCGGATCGCCGAGCCGTGCAAGGGCGCCGCGCAGGCCGAGCCGGTTCAGGTCTGGCGGGTACAGCTCGCTCGTCATGGCACGCAGGTTCCGCACATTGTCCTGCAGGATCCGGCGGGCATCGGCGAAGAGCTGGCGCTGGCCCACCGGACGGTGCATTTCCTCGGATTCCAGCATGTAAGAAAGGCCCGAGAGGTCTTGGATGACTTCGTCGTGCAGGTCACGGGCAATCCGCTGGCGTTCCAGCTCCGAGGCCTCGATGGCCCGGCGGAGGAGACGGGTTCGGCCCGCTTCATAGGCTTGGATCCTCCGGGCCAGCCGCACTGCCGGGAGGAGCTGCGCCAATTGCAAGACGCCCAGCCCCAGCAGGAACGCCGGAGCCATGTCCACGAGGACCGCAACCTGTTCCTGGCGGACAGCATCGTCGTCGTAATAGGCCTCAAAAGCCAGGCGCTCACCGTTGGGCGCCGTCACGGGCACGTACACTTCCACCAGCTCGCCGGTGTCCACTCCACCCGCCTGCACCTCGTCCGCCTGCACTTCCAGCGTTGCTTTGATCTCCCTGCCGGCCAGGACGTCGGTGGCTTCATGCGGCAGGTCAAATTTCTGCCCGATGAGTTTCTCGTCGTCGGAGTACACCATGCGGCCCTCCGAGTCCCAGAGCCTGATTTCGAATACGGACCGCTCCACCACCCACGGACGCAGGCGCTCGTCCAGCCGGGCGATGGCTGCAGGGTCCCCCGCCAGCAAGGCCTCATCAAGGAGCGGCGCCACGATGTTCTGGGCCAAATTCTCCGTGGCCTGCTGCGAGTTCTCCAATGCGTGGCCTTCCGCTTCGGACCAGATCCAGAACCCTACCGGCGTGGTGACCACCACCAGGGCAACTAGACCCATGACCAGGAACTGCCGCACCGCATTGAAAACCTCGGAGCGTTCAGCCTGCGGCGACTCTATCGGGTGGAACAGCACGGGCTTCAGGAAGGACGGCCTAGCCATCAGACGGCTGCTCGAGCATGCCGCGCCGTGAAGCTTCCATAACCGATTCCAGCTGTGAATGAGTTCCCAGCTTGGCGAAGATCGCCTTGACGTAGCCCCGGCAGGTGTTCAGCGAGATGTCCAGCTTGCTGGCCACCTCCTTGGACCCATGACCTCCGGCCATCAGCCGGAGCACATCCAGTTCCCGGGGCGTCAGCACAGGAGCGCCCGGCTCCACTTCGCGCACGACAGGGGCCGGCTTCGGAGTGCTCATGCCCAGCTGCGCCACCAGTGACGGGTGAACCACCATGTTCCCTGCCCGTGCATAGCGGAGGGTATCCAGCAGCGTGGACAGGGAGCCGCCCTTGGGCAGGAAAGCGCAAATTCCCATCGAAGCCGCGGTGCGCAAGGCTTCCGGGGTCGGGTCGCCGGTCAGCATCACGATCCGCGTCTGCGGGGCATCCGCAAGGATGCGGGCAGCAGCGGTGAGGCCGTCGCCGTCGGGCAGGTGGTAGTCCATGATGACGACGTCGGGCTTAAGCGCCATGCTCTGTTCCACGCCGCTCTTGGCGGTGGTGGCCGAGGCCACGCTGCGGAGGTCGGGCTCCCGGTCCAGGGCTGCGGTGAGCAGTTCCGTGAAGGTGTTGTGGTCGTCGATGGTCAGGATGCTGATCTCCCGCGTGCTCTGCGATGAAACGGGAGGAAGGGGGGTATCGTCCTCGGACATGTCAGAGGCGTCATCGTCGCTCGCGGCGGTGGCCTGAAGCAGCCGGGCGTGCGCGTCCCGGAGTGCCCGTCCGGGGAGGCAGCCGATCTCCTGGTCCATGACCCGCCGGCAGCGTCCGTACGCCCGGAGCGCTTCCATGTACTGGCCGGATTCCTCGAGCCCCAGCACCAGCGCTGTCCAGGCCCGTTCGTTGATGGGATCATCCAGCAGCAGTTCGCTGGCCAGTGCCACGGCTCGTTCCGACTGCCCTACCGTGACGGCAGCCTCTGCAGCGCGTGCCTTAATGCTGGCCACGCGGGCTGCATGGAGTGACCGTTCCTCTTCGGCCCAGCCGGCCAGGAGCTCGTCGCCGAGCAGCGGCACGGAGGCGATCTCGAGTGCCTTTTCGAGCATCGTGTAGGATTCATCCGGGCTGGCGTGTCCCGCCTGCTTCAGGAGTTCGTCGAACCGGTCAAGGTCCAGGTCAACCATCGAGCGGTCAATCATGTAACCGCCGGTGACGGTCCTGAGCGCTCCGCCCTTGCCGGAACCCGGCTGCAGGTGGCGCCGCAGGACGCTGACGTAGCTTTCGAGGGTGGAGAGTGCCTCAGCGGGAGGCTGCCCGTTCCACAGGACGTCGATCAGGTGATTCTTCGAGACGGGTGTGCCCAGCTTGAGCAACAGAATCTCGAGTACCTGCCGGGGCTTCGGGCCGCCAAGCTCGTGAGACCCGATGACCACGTTTCCGCGGCGGACCTTGAGCGGACCCAGGATGTTGATGGACAGCCGCGCCGGCGCTCCGCCTGCCCCCTTTACGGTTGTCGTGAGGAACTCGTCGTCGTGGGCTCTCCGTGACCAGCGAGTATCCTCTGCAACTGTCTGAACCATGTGTGCACCTACTATCCCCATGTACTGCATTCCCCAATGAATGGCGTGAACCTCATGTTTGCCAATGAGGCAAGTACAGGCACGAGTAGCGAGTACTCGATTTTTTGGGGAAGGACTACTTGGATGCGTCGTCGGCCAGGAGCCGTCCCTTAACTTGCAGGACCGGCAGCAGCCCACCGCTCCCCCTGCAACTGTGGGGACGGGACGTGCGGGAGGCCTTCACTTTGCCAAGTTTTTCCCAAGAATGCGGGGGTACTTTGGTATTACCGCAGTTCCGAGCGGCTTCACGCGATCCTTGCTCCCCGGAGGACCGCCAGATAGGCATGGAATGAGTGAACCAATGACGCGGACCGTCGCAGTACCGGGTGCAACCAAGTACTCCGCACGCCGGACTGTGGGTACTGCCCGCGTCGCCTCCGGGGATGAAAAAATTTCTGCGGCCGCCGGGGAAATCTGCACACCGTTTTGCGAACAATCCTGGCCACCACAGCTGCGCCGCCCGTCTGATGCGGCCCGGCCGCCACAGCTGCGCCGCCCGTCTGATGCGGCCCGGCCGCCACAGCTGCGCCGGCCATCCGGCCGACCCCTGCCACGGCCCCTGCCAAGGGACCGACAATGACTTCCCCCAGTTCCCTGCTGGCGGAGCTGCGGTCGGAAATCCAATCCGTCCGCTTCCGGGTGCTGGCAACACTCCTGGTATTTATGGCGGTAGGCCTTTTGGTCTCCGGCGCAGTCACGCACGTTGCGCAGCTGGCCAGCCTCGATGACCGCGTGAATGAGGAGCTCGCGCAGCCACGGAAGAACCTGAGCAATCTGGTCAAGCCTGCCAGGGGGAGTCCAGGATTTGACTCGCTGGACGAACTGTTCACCCTGTTCCTGAGGGCGGAAACGCCGGGCGGCCACGAGTCCCTGATGACCATGGTCCGGGATGGCAATACGATCCTTCCGGTCAGCCAGCCGACTAACCTGCAGGAGCAGGAGGTCAGGGACCAAATCTGGGCTTGGAGCCGTTCCGGTGAGACGGTGGTCCGCGACACTGAGATCGATGGCCGGGCGGTCCGGCTCTCCATAACCTCGGTGACGTTGGCGGGCCGGCCAGGCGAAGGGCTCCTGGTGGTGTCCAGCGAGATCGGGCGGCAGCGCGACGAGGTCGTGAATTCCATGTGGATCAACGCCGCCGCGGCCCTGGCAACCCTGGCGGCGGCGGGCGTTGCCGGGTACATGGTCACAGGACAGCTGCTCGGCCCGATCCGGCGGTTGCGCGAAGCAACCCAGAACACCACTTTCGAAGACCTGACCAAACGCGTGGAGGTCCCGGAGACCACGGATGACGTCGCTCTGTTGGCAATGAACTTCAACCATATGCTGGAGCGGCTGGAGTCCGGCTTCGACAATCAGCGCCGCTTCGTCCATGATGCCAGCCATGAACTGCGCACGCCCATGACGGTCATTCGCGGCTATCTGGAATTGCTCCGCGCGGGGGATCCCGACGATGTAAACCAGACCCGCGTCCTGCTCCTGGATGAGCTGGACCGGATGCAGGTGCTGGTGGAGGACCTGCTGATCCTAGCGCGCAGCGACCGACCCGATTTCGTATCCCCGGAGTGGATCGAGGCGGACATCTTCCTCGAGAACGTCCTGAACCGTGTCAAGGTCCTTGGTCCGCGCCAGTGGCAGCTGGACACCAAGCCGGGCGGCCTGATCCGGGCGGACCGGCACCGGTTAACGCAGGCGCTGGAACAGCTCGCGGCGAACGCGCTCAAGTACACGACCGAGGAGGACAGGATCTCCTTTGGGGCGGCCTGGGCAATGAACGACGACGGCGGCGCACCTTTGGGTGCCCGGCCGCGCCCTTCGACTGACTTGGAAATTTGGGTGTCGGACACGGGCAGCGGCATTCCGGCCGAAGACCATGAGCGCATCTTCGAACGCTTCGGAAAGGGCCGCAATTCCGGTTCCGAGGGTTCCGGGCTGGGGCTTTCCATCGTCAAGGCCATCGTGGTGGCGCACGGCGGAACTGTCCGACTGGAATCGGATGTGGGCAAGGGAAGCCGGTTTGTGCTGCGCATCCCCTCAGGGGGCGGCGACGGGCCGTCAGAAGAAATAACCGTCGAGACGACGAGAGCTCAGCCCCCGAAAAGAGCACATGCACCGAACGCGAAACCCCGGGTGACAGGTCCGTCCTCGGGTGCTGCCTCCCTCTCGAGTGCCGGAGGCACTCCGTGACCCGCATCCTCATCGCCGACGACGAGCCCCGCATCGCGGCCTTCCTCGAAAAGGGCCTCACAGCAGCGGGATACACCACCACGCAGGTCTCGGACGGCGTGAAGGCACTGGACTATGCCTCGTCCGGCGAATTCGACCTCCTCATCCTCGACATCGGGATGCCGCGCATGGACGGGCTGGCAGTCCTCCAAAACCTCCGCGCCATGCACTCCACCCTCCCGGTCATTGTCCTCACGGCTGCGGACAGCCTGGAGAGCACAGTCTCCGCGCTTGAGGGCGGGGCGGACGACTACATGACCAAGCCCTTCCGCTTCGAAGAGCTGCTCTCGCGCGTGAAGCTGCGGCTGCGCGGCAGTTCGCCCGTCACGGCAGCGCCCACGCTGGTCTGTGGCGACCTGACACTGGACGTCAACCAGCGGACTGCGGAGATCCGTGGGCGTGTCATTGAGCTTTCCGCCCGGGAGTTCGTCATGGCGCGGACGCTCATGGAGAACGCGAACCGCGTGCTGAGCCGCGAACAGTTGCTGAGCCGGGTGTGGGGCTACCACTTCGAGGGGTCCTCGAACGTGGTGGACGTCTACGTGCGGTACCTGCGGCACAAACTCGGCCCTGAGCGCATCCAGACCGTCAGGGGCGTGGGTTACCGCCTCGTCTGCCTGCCCGCTGCCCGCGGCACCGTGGCCGGCGGCACCGCGAACGGCACCGTCATCGGGGACTTGAACGGCGACCCGAACGGGGACCCGGACGGCCAGGAGCCCGCCCCGGTTTAGCCACCCCGCGGCCCCGAAGCCAGGTTCGCCGATCCGGGCACAGCCCTCGCTGTGCCGGATGAGAGGATTCTCATCCACGTCTCATCCTTGCCTCACCTTCGCGCCTCACAGTGGAGGCACCAGCGAGGGAAGGCGGAGGGGTGAAAAAGTGGTCGTTGCTGAGCGTCCCGCTGCTCGCCCTTGCCGGCTTGGCGGTATGGGTGGCACAGGCCCCTGCCGATGCGCCGGCCGACCACGCCGGCGTCGTCATTCACGAGCCCGTCCAGCAGGCGCTTGTCCCCACCTCCACCGACGCCACATCCAGTGATGCCGCCGCGTCTCAGGGCGCGGGTCCGATGGCTACACCCCTTGCGACGGCCAAGCCCACGGCTCCTTTCCTCAAGTCTGCACCGCTCAGTCCCGCGTCCACCGAGTCCGCACCGGATGAGGGCTACGCCGGCGGGGATCCGGGCGATGTCCAGCACGTCCAACCGACGCAGATCACGTCTCCCGCTGTGGCCTCCGACGGCGGCGTATCACACGTGGAACTCGACGACAACGGCGGCAGCGGGGGCAGCAGCGATGACTAATCCCCAGCGCGCCGGCAGCCCAGAAATTTCCGAGACGAAGGAGCACAAGATGCACACAAAATATCGCGACCTGCATGAACCCATCCCGCCGGAGCGATGGGGATATACCGCCGGAGGGCCGAACGCCCAGCCCTCCACCGTCACCGTTGACGATTCGGAACTGCACCAACAGGTCCTGGACATCATCCAAAACGTGCTGTCCACCGCCGACCCGCGGTCGGACGTGCGGCGGCGGCTGCTCCGGCACCTGGCGGAGAACCCGGGGCATCCGGAGCAGGCCCTGCTGGACCACCTGCGGGAAAGGAACCGGCGCGGCGGTCCTCCGCAGCCGGCAGGTGGGCGCGGCTCCCGGCTTGATCCGCACCGTTAGCACCAGGAGCAGCACCGCTAACAGCGGGCAGCTGCGTTAACAGCGGGAGCAGCTCCGCCAGCGCCAGGATTTAGAAGAGCAGGAGCACGAATCCTCCGACGGTGCACAGGATGCCGACCGAGGTGAGGATCCAGCCGAGGATCAGGACAATGTTGTCGTGCTTCGGCGGCCTCAGGCCCCAACGGGAGGGGTGGCAGATGTCGTAGTGGAGTTTCACTTCGTTTCCTGCCACCAGTCCCTTCGCGACCTCGGCGTCCACGAGGGTCTGCCGCGGGACATTCTCCTGGTCGGTCCAGCGGAATCCGGTGAAGCCGCCCGCGGTGTAAACCTCGCCCGTGGTGGCGGTCCAGACACAGCGGCGCCGCTGAATAACCAGTCCCCACACCAGGAGGGGCACGCCGGGAATGAACCCCACCCACGTCATCATTTCCAGGATGGGGCCCAAAACATCCACTGGTCCGGCCATGCTCAAACTCTATCTGCCGGTCGGCATGCTCGAGACCGATAAGTCCTGCGCGTGAAAACCCCGCTCTGCGCGTGAAACCCCTCAGCTGCCGGTTTCCTCCGGGTTTTCCCGGGTCCGTTCCACCTCGGGGCTGTCCCCCTGCTGGGGGATGAAATCGGGGTCGAGCTTGCTGCTCAAGTCGCCGGCCGGCGAGGTGCTGGGGGCCGCATCCTTGTCGCGGTCCGTGCCGTCCTCGTTCCGGCCGCTGCGGGTTTCGTCTGAGTTTTCAGTCATGTGCCCAACGTAATCCGCGCCTGGTGCGGTGTCGAGGATTCACACCCGGCAGACAGCCGACTCCCAGCATTCTGTGACACCCTTGTTGTTGATGACTCTCCAGCTCAGGAACCCCCGACGCAAGCAGCCCCCGGGCCGGATGCGCCTCGCCAGGGGCACCGGCTTCCTCTTTGCCGTGGCCACCCTGGCCTGTGTGACCGGGCTGGCGGCCACCTACTACTACTTTGTCCGCACCACCACCGGCCAGTTCATCGACGAGTCAGCCCTGGTGGAGGCCGTGGCCATCCATGGGCCCGCGGGCAAGGTCACTACCCGGTTCCTGGACTGGCTGCCCACCATCTCTCTGGTGATGGCCGCCGTCGTCGTTCTTCTGGTCACGGTGATTCACCGCCGCTGGCGGGCCGCGGGCATTGCGCTCCTGGCGTGCCTGGGGGCGAACCTCGCCGCGCAGGTGCTCAAGGCGCTGTTGCCGGCGCGGCCGGCCCTGGGGGTGGAGACGCTGGAGCTGAACTCGCTCCCGTCCGGGCACACGACGCTGGCTGCCTCTGCCGCTGCGGCTGTATTCCTGATGGCGTCGCCGCGCTGGCGGCCGCTGGCAGGGTTTGTGGGCGGCAGTTTCGCGATCGCGTCGGGGATGTCCACGCTGGTGAACCAGTGGCACCGGCCTGCCGATGTGGTGGCCGCGTTCCTGCTGGTGGGCTGTTTCATGATTCCTGCGGGCTGGCTGATCATCCGTTCGGGCAGCCAGGAGTGGAATGTCTGGGACGGTTTCAACGGGCACTGGGCATCCGCGCGGCTGTGGATCGGGCTGCCGGTCGTGCTGGGGCTGGTGTCGGCGGCTGTGGCGGTTTATTCGCTGGTCAGGATCGCGCCGCTGCCGGGCCGGGAGGACAGCACCACCAGTTACTTCTGGGCGGGGATTTCGCTGATCGTGATCGCCGGGTACCTGGCCACAGTGGCCACGACGTCGCTGTTCGCCTACGCGGCCCGACGGCGGGACGCACCAAGGCGTTAGCCGAGCCTCCCGCCTCCCCACCCAACCAGGTAGCGAACACTTCCTTTACAACCCCGGCGCCGAAGCCCAGAATAAGTCGCACCACAGCCTCCACTGGCATTCCAGCGCGCTGACCAATTCCTGCATGAGCAGAGGGGCGCCGACATGACTGACCAAGCCGATAAAGCTGTAGCTGACCGGGCCCTGAAGGAAAAGCACCGGGCAATGTGGGCGCAGGGCGACTACCCCGCACTCGCGACCGAACTCATCCCGGACCTCGGCGCCATCCTGGTGGAGGCCTGCGGGGTCAAACCGCGCCAGCGGGTCCTGGATGTGGCCGCCGGGGCCGGCAACGCCGCCATTCCCGCCGCCATGATGGCCGCCGAGGTGGTGGCCGCCGACCTCACGCCGGAGCTGTTCGACGCCGGCCGGCGCCAGGCTGCCGACCGCGGCGTGGAGCTGGAATGGGTGGAAGCGGACGCCGAGGCCCTGCCGTTTCCGGACGGCGAGTTCGACGTCGTGATGTCCTGTGTAGGGGTCATGTTCGCCCCGCACCATCAGGCGAGCGCCGACGAACTGGTGCGGGTGTGCAAGCCGGGCGGGACCATCGGCCTGCTGAACTGGACACCCGAGGGGTTCATCGGGCAGATGTTCGCCGCCATCAAGCCGTTCGCTCCCCCACCGCCGCCGGGAACACAGCCACCGCCGCTGTGGGGCAGCGAGGCCCACGTGCGTAAGTTACTCGGTGACCGCGTCACCGACATCGAGGCTCACAAGCAGCGGGTCACAATCACCAGCTTCCACAAGCCCGACGATTTCCTGCACTACTTCAAGTCCCATGACGGCCCCACCATCTCTGTCTACAAGTACCTTGCCGGGGACGAGGACAAGGTGAAGGCCCTGGATGAGGCCCTCAGTGAGCTCGCAGCGACCTATAGCGACGCCCACGGTGACGCACCCTCGCAGATGGACTGGGAGTATTTGCTGCTCACCGCCAAGAAGGTGCGGGCCGGACATTGAACAGCCTGTGGGCCTTCGCGGCTTCCGCCGCGAACCCCGGTGTGCCTGTGGCCATCACCCCCTGCCGTGACGCCCGCCGCGCCGAAAGCAGCAGGATGCCCGCCCGCTGCCAGGAAGAAGCCCGCGGGTGAGCCAGCCACTCCGCGGAAGAGGCCGTTCTTGGAGAATCTAGTAAGTGTGCTTAGTATTGCCCGTACAAGTGGCACGCGGGCCCTGAATAACAGAACATCAAACAACAGAACATTCAGCACCAGGAGTAGTCATGGAAGTCTGGCCGGGCAACGCGTATCCGCTGGGTGCAACCTTCGACGGGGCGGGGACGAACTTTGCGGTGTTCAGCGAGGCGGCCAGGGCCGTCCAGCTGTGCCTGTTCGCCGACGACGGCACCGAGACGCGCGTGGACCTCATCGAAGTGGACGGTTACGTCTGGCACTGCTACCTGCCGCAGATCCAGCCGGGGCAGAAGTACGGGTACCGCGTGCACGGGCCCTACGATCCGGCCAAGGGGCAGCGGTGCAACCCGAACAAGCTGCTCCTGGATCCCTACGCCAAGGCCATTGCCAGGCAGGTGGACTGGCACCCGTCCCTGTTCTCCTACAACTTCGGCGACCCGGCCTCCCGGAATGACCAGGACTCCGCCGCACACACCATGCTGGGCGTGGTGATCAACCCGTTCTTCGACTGGGCCGGGGACCGTCCACCCAAGATCCCGTACCACCGCTCCGTGATCTACGAGGCCCATGTCAAGGGGCTCACCCAGCTCCATCCTGAGGTGCCCGAAGAGCAGCGCGGCACCTTTGCCGCCGTCGCGCATCCCGCCGTCATCGCGCACCTGCAGCGACTGGGCGTCACCGCCATCGAGCTGATGCCCTGCCACCAGTTCGTCAACGACGGCACGCTGCAGGAGAAGGGGCTGAGCAACTACTGGGGCTACAACACCATCGGTTTCTTCGCGCCGCAGAACACGTACAGCTCCATCGGCGAGATGGGCCAGCAGGTCCAGGACTTCAAGGCGATGGTCCGCTCACTGCACCGTGCGGGCATCGAGGTGATTCTCGACGTCGTCTATAACCACACGGCGGAAGGGAACCATCTGGGGCCGACCCTGAGCTTCAAGGGCATCGACAACTCCGCCTATTACCGGCTGGTGGACAGCGACAAGCAGCACTACATGGATTACACCGGCACCGGCAACACGCTGAATGTGCGGCACCCGCACTCCCTGCAGCTGATCATGGATTCGCTGCGGTACTGGGTCACGGAGATGCATGTGGACGGGTTCCGCTTCGACCTCGCCTCGGCGCTGGCCAGGGAGTTTTACGACGTCGACCGGCTCTCCACGTTCTTCGAACTGGTGCAGCAGGACCCCATCGTGTCGCAGGTCAAGCTGATCGCCGAGCCCTGGGATGTGGGGCCGGGCGGCTACCAGGTGGGCAACTTCCCGCCGCAGTGGACGGAATGGAACGGCAAGTACCGGGACACCGTGCGGGATTTCTGGCGGGGCGAGCCGGCCACGCTCGGCGAGTTCGCGTCGCGGCTCACAGGATCGGCCGACCTGTACGAGCGGTCCGGGCGGCGGCCGGTGGCCTCCATCAACTTCGTCACCGCGCACGACGGCTTCACCCTGCGGGACCTCGTGTCCTACAACGAGAAGCACAACGAGGCCAACGGCGAGGGCAACCGGGACGGCGAATCGCACAACCGTTCCTGGAACTGCGGGGCGGAAGGCCCCACCGCGGACCCGGAAATCCTGAAGCTGCGGGCGAGGCAGCAGCGCAATTTCGTGGCCACGATGCTGCTGTCGCAGGGCGTGCCGATGATCCTGCATGGCGACGAGCTGGGCCGCACGCAGCAGGGCAACAACAACGTGTACTGCCAGGATTCGGCGCTGAGCTGGATCAACTGGGACACCGTGGATCACCCGCTCATGGAGTTCACGGCGGCGGTCAACCGCCTGCGCGCCGAGCACCCCACCTTCCGGCGCAGCACCTTCTTCGACGGCCGCCCGGTGCGGCGCGGAAAGGGCGAGAAGCTGCCGGACATTGTGTGGCTGAACGAGGACGGCATGGAAATGCTTCCGGAGGACTGGGGCCGCGGCTTCGGCCGCACCATCGGTGTGTTCCTCAACGGGGACGGCATCCAGGGCCAGGATGACCGCGGCCGGCGGATCAGCGACGTGAACTTCCTGCTCTACTTCAACGCGCACGACGACGACGTCAAGTTCACGCTCCCGTCCGGTGAGTTTGCGGCCGCCTGGGACATGGTGATCAACACCGCCGGAACAGGAGTGGACCGCGGACCGGTTGACGCCGGCTCCGTGCTGAAGGTGTGCGCGAAATCCATGACAGTGCTCCGCGCCCGCGCCCTGTCACAGCCCGAGCCGAACCTGTCCATCGCGCCGTCGCTGGCGGTGCTGTCGCAGAACCACAATCCGGAGACCGCGGCGGTGACGGCCCCGGCGCAGACGGTGTAGGGCTGGACCTCCCCGGAAGCCGGCCACTGACCGCTGGCCCGACTCTGGACAGAATGACCGGAACTACGTAAATTCGAGAGAGGAATCGGCACCGTTGATGCGGGACCGAACCCCCTTTCCGGTTGCGTGCACGGCCGGGAAGAGTAGCTGCTGTAGCCTCATGGCGGCACATGATGCACAGGCGGAAAGAGCCTACGATGGGCGTCTCGCACTTCGAGCAGTTTCTTGACCAAGCCACTTCCTTTGACCCTGATACAGACTGTCCCCTGGGACGCGACTGTCTCTACGGTCTTTACACCAGCTGGTGCCTGCTTCACGGCCATGATCCCCAATCGGACACTGCCTTCTGGGCGGCCATGCGCCGGTGCGGGATCGACCTGGGCAACACGCGCCTCAGAATGAAGGGGCCGGCTGCAGCTGACTACATCCTGTCCAGCTACCCCGCCCTGGTCTGATCGTGTCCATCAGTTCAAACGCGCATGTTCCAGGCGGCACGCACTTCCCGGGCGGAAGGCCGCTGCGGTGCAGGACGTGCCGGAACGACACCCATCTGGTCATCAGGGCCATTGAATCCCACCAGGGGCCGGCGGATGCACTAGTGGACGTGTCCTACACCTGTGCCTCCTGTGGACGGCACCACGCCCACGTGGCCGACGTCGCCGATGTGGCGTTCATCCTGAACCGGCAGGGAAACGTGTCGGACGTCTTGGTCTTCGGCGGACACTACATCCACTGCGGACGGCCGATGGAAAGGGCCGGGCACGAACTCCGTAGGCTTCACGCGCCCGCGAGCACCAGCCGCCCGGACGGTGAAGCATTGGACGTGTACTTGTCCACCCGTGTGATCAGGTGCGCCTGCGGCTTTCAGATGGAGCTGCCGGAATAGGGGCTGCGCCACACGCACCCTGCGAAGTCCGGCTAGGCAGGCGGGTAGTTGCGTCTATCGGACTGTAAGGGGTCACGGGCGCCGCCGGGAAGGAAATCCTCCGAGTACGGCGCCCGTGGCGGTGGCGGCAGTTCATCGATGAGCTCGTTCGCGGCCTGCGCGAGCAGGTCGCGCTGCACCTCCGGAAGCCGAAAAATGCCCTGGACGTAGGCGTCGGTTTCATACTCGCTCGCTGACCCTCCGAGGCTGAAATAACGCAGCCAAAGATCGCCAGTGCTGATGCCGGCTTGATGCATGGCCGCGTGAAGGAACTCGGCCTGTTGCTTCTCCGGATTGCCGAACTGCATCCTGCCTCCCTCACCCCGGTCCGGGCTTCCCGCCGGCTGATGCGGCTTGGACAAGATCAGCAGACAGCTGATGTAGCGGTGATTTCTGCGTGCGGGCGAGCCGGAGAAGTTCCTGCATCGCTTCTTCCGCGCCCAGATTTTCCCGCTCCATAAGGACCCCGCAGGCGCGGTTGATGGAGTCCCTGCCGGCCAAGGCGGCAATAAGTGCCTCACTGATCCGTTGCGGCGTCTCACGTCCTTGGATGTTGGCGAGCAAGGTGGCCGCGGGCATGGCGAACTTTTCCAGCAACAGGCCCGTACCGGCGTCGTAAACCGATGGAACGGCCGCATAGATCTTCAGGGCGCCGAGGCTCCCTGTTTCAGTCCGCAACGGTGTGCTCACCACCGACCTGACGGGCAGCGAAGCCACGGCCTGGCTCCAGAGCGGCCAACGGCCGTCACTGGCGACGTCCTCGACGACGACGGTCTCATCAGATGCCCAAGCGGTCAGGCACGGACCTTCGCCAAGTTCATACTGTACAACGTCGGCCTGTTCCACGATTGCGTCGGTTGCCCCTCGACTGGTCCTGCGTCCCTGATCATTGAGAAGCGAGACGCCGGCACCGCTTGTTCCAGGAATGGCGTCCTTGGCCGCTTCGGCGAGAAGCTGCACGGCGCGGTCCACCTTTTCCTCCGTGAGGAGCAGTCCCTTGAGGCGCGCAAAAACCAGGGACAGTTCATCGAGTGGCAGTTGGCTGGACATGGAGGCCTTCTTAGAAGTTGCAGGGCATCGCTGCCACTACTGGAGGCCCTCTGCTAGGCCTTAGGTCAGGTCACATAGTTCCCGCCGATAGTTTCAGCATAGTCGCGGGACGGGACATTGGGGGCGCGGGAAGATGTAATCTGGGAGTTAGTTCTGAAGTGGGCGGAAAATTCTTTATTCACCCTTCTAAGCGAGGAACCCGATGGTTGCAGAAGCCGGCCCGGAATCTTCAATGGACATTGCAGTCCGTTTGCAGGACCTGGTGCTCTACAGCAGTGACGTCGAGGATTTCCTCAATGAGCTCGCTGCGTTGTCCAGCTCATGGTTCTCAGCGCCCGGCCGGATGGTCCACTGCGGAATCACCCTGCTGCGGCGAAAGAAGTCCGCCACCGTCGCCAGCAGCGATGCCCAGGCCCACGAGTTGGACGAGATCCAGTTGGCCTTTAGGGAGGGCCCCTGCCTGACAGCCATGGAACGAATGGAAACCGTCCTGGTCCCGGACCTGCGGCAGGAACATCGCTGGCCCGAATACGTTGCCGCAGCCTCTGGGCATGGGATCCATTCCATCCTTGCCGTCCCGCTGGCGGTGGAGGGAGAAACCAGAGCCGCGATCAACCTGTTTGCCAGCCGGCCGCATGCCTTCTCGAGCCAGGACATTGACGACGCCGAAGGCTACGCCGAAAACGCTTCGAAAACTCTCCGGCTTGCCCTCCGGATCGCGCAACTGACTGACGCCCGGAACAACCTCGCAGCGGCGATGGAATCCCGGACCACGATCGACGTGGCCACCGGCGTTATCATGGCGCAGAACCGGTGCAGCCAGGAATCGGCCTTCAAAATCCTCAGGAGCGCTTCCAACACGAGGAACGTAAAGCTGCGGGAAGTCGCAACGGGGATCGTAGCCTCAGTCGCCGAAGGCCAGCCGCCGACGACGTACTTCGACGAATAGGCAGCCTGCTCCCCAGTCCTAGTTGCTGACCCCTGTGGCGTCATGTGCTTCACCCACAGGTTTGGATTCAGGCGAACCCCGCTGGCGCAGGTAGACGCTGAGGATGACCATGGACCACACGGCCAGGAACTCCGACTGCCAGTTCTGCAGGGTGCGGTTCCAGAATTCGGCGGAAGCCACATATTCACTCCAGGTGCCGGGGTCCTGCAGGTTGGAGATCTGGTCCTCGGCAAATGCGCTGAAGCCCGCAACGGACTGGACCAGCCAGGACAGGATGAAGACCGTGGCCATGACCAGCCCCAGTGAATTGGCGAAAATCCAAGTCTTCACGCCCCCGGTCTTCGCCCATTTCGGGGATTCAGGCTTGGCGAACTTTCCAATCAGCTGATCCTCTTCGGACCCGTGGCCGCGGTCCTCGATCGCTTTGGATTCAGGCGAACCTTTCTGGACCAGCCACACGGTCAGGACGATAAAGAGCAGGAACTGAAGGTACTCGGACTGCCAGTTTTCGGCCACGTCCACGACAAAGCTCGACGACGTCACGTATTGCCAGAAGCTGATGCCTTCCAGATTCTCTGCCGTCTGCTGTTCATTGAAATAGGCGAGTCCGCTGAACGCCTGGCCCGCCAAGGAGCCAAAGAACAGCGCAGCGAACGTAATGCTCAGGCCATTCGTGAGCAACGGGTTGTGCTTCATCGGCCCATCACCCCGATGAAGAACATGTATGCCAGCCCGACGGCGATGACGCCCAGACAGATCCAGAAAGCCCAGCGCATGTCAGCCACCCTCCAGTTCACAGTCGTAGGGACGTTCACCCCGGGAAGTGCATCCGGCTGCCGTGATCTTCCAGTGGCCCCCGGTTTTGGTCAGGAACACAGTGTCTTCATCCAGGAAAACCTGCGCGCTTGAGCCGAAGGCCTTGCTCTCGTTCGCCCGGGTTGCGGGCGGCAAGTCCAGGGCTGAGAGCTTCTCGCCGCAGGTGCCGGCGGAGCCGTTCTCGAGCTTCTCCACAACGGCCGGCGCCAGGAGCTCGCAGCCGGCCGAAGGATCCCCCGAGGACACCATTTCGTGGAATTCGACGGCGACTTGGGCAGCAGCATCGGCCCCCGGATTAGAACCAGAGCAACCGGCGACTGCAAGAACCATGGATGCCAGCGCCGCCACCGGCATTAGTTGGGCCGGTCCCGTCATTCTGAAGCGCATATGCTAAGGCTCCTTACTAATTCTGACCTTAGCGTACATCGGAAACGGTGAATCCGCCCCTGCGACACCTTTGACGCAACCCTCCCCAGCCCTCCCTCACATCCCGCCGCCCAAACCCCAACCCTCCCTCACATCCCGCCGCCCAAACCCCAACCCTCCCTCGCATCCCGCCGCCCAAACCCCAACCCTCCCTCACATCCCGCCAACCTTCGCTCCTTCGGCTGCCGGTACTTGGGCGATAAGCGGCACAGGCAGGGCTGCCCCCATTACAGGTGGGGGGTATGCGTCCAAGGTTTTCAAAAGTTCGCCAATGCACTATGGGTTCCTCGCACTTTCCGGGCCAGGGAGTCTATGCGGCAGTCACCAAGCTGGCCACGGCTTCACCACCCCGAAGGAATCTGATCATGCTCGTTTGCACCCGAGATATCATCATCGGTCTGCTCACGCTGTTCGTGATCAGCACGGGCGTCGGCGACGCCCAGCCTCAGACCACGGGGGCCCAGCCCCAGATCATCGACGCCCAGCCTCAGACCACGGGGGCCCAGCCCCAGATCATCGATGCCCAGCCTCAGACCACGGGGGCCCAGCCCCAGATCATCGACGCCCAGCCTCAGGCCACCGGGGCCCAGCCCAAGACCACCGCCACCCAGCCTGAGGCCACCGACGTATCGTCGTCCGTCATGGCAACCCAAGGATCTACGCTCGATCCCGCACGGGCGCCCTACGGCTCCGGTCAGTTGGGTGCGTGGCAGGCCAACACCAACACCATCTCCACGCCAACGCAGTTCAAGAACACCGTGGCCCGCAACGGCGTGCTGATGGTCGGTGACTCAATCGCCAACCAGGCGGACTACATGTACGCCTCTCGCGTCTTTGCCGCCCACGGACTGCCCACCGCCGTCAACCAGTGGCCCGGTCGCCCGACCAAGCCCGCCGTCGACTGGCTCGTGGCTCACGCCGACTTGATCCCCGCGCGCGGGGTCGTCATGGCCACCGGAGCCAACGACATCTTCAACCCCGCCGGCTGGTGGCAGCAGGTGAAACGCGTCATGGCCGCCGCAAACGGCAAGCCGGTCTACTGGATCACCGTCCATGTGGATCGCTGGAGCGGCACCGCCGATCGCCGGGTGGCGGACATGCGCAACAGCGCGTGGATCAACGACCAGCTCTACTCGATGGCACGCAGCTACCCCAACCTGGTCGTTGTTGATTGGCACGCCAGGCTGTCTCAGGGCTACAACGAATCCCTCGTGGCCACCTGGCTCAAGGACGGCGTCCACCTCACCCCCATCGGCATCGACGGCTGGTGCGATCTGCTCGCGCTGAGGATGCGGCTGTAACCATGACCATCTGTTCCCAATGTTGCGGGAACGGTCAGCCAATCAAAGAGACCACCAGCGCTGGAGCGGGTACCGTCCGAGCTTCTGCTGATGCTTTTGCTCGGTCTCAGGGCGGATGAGTGAACAATGGAACCATGGCACGAGGCAATTTGCGCATTTTCCTGGGAGCTGCGCCCGGGGCGGGCAAGACGTTCGCCATGCTGGAAGAAGGCCGCCGGCTGCGGTTCGAGGGGTCGGACGTCGTCGTTGGCGCCGTCTCCGTTCGCGGCAGGGCGGAAACGGAAGCACTCCTGCAGGGCATGGAGCAGTGCCCGCCGCCGCCGTCGGGGTCAATGGAGCAAACAGAACTGGATGTCACCGCCATTCTGGAGCGGGCGCCCGGAGTCGTCCTCGTAGATGACTATGCCGGCAGCAGCCGTTCAGGCGGTTCCCGCTGGGAAGAGGTAGCCGCCCTGCTGGATGCGGGCATTGACGTGATCTCCACTCTGGACATCCGCAACCTTGAGTCTCTGTCCGACGTCGTCCGCAACATCACTGGAGTCCGGGAGCAGAACACGGTTCCGGACACTGCGGTGCGGAGCGCCGACCAGATCGAATTGGTCGATGCCTCCCCCGAACTGCTCCGCCAGCGGCTGGGGGAAGGCAAGATCTACCCCAGCCAGGAAGAAGCGGATCTGGCACTGGCCGGCGATTTCCGGACGGGCACCCTTACCGCTCTCCGGGAACTTGCGCTGCTGTGGCTGGCCGAGCGGGTCGATGCCGGGCTGTCCGACTATCGGACCCTGAACAACATCAGAGGCAGCTGGCAGACGCGGGAGAAGATCGTTGTCGGCCTGACCGGAAAGCCGGAGGACCAGGCCCTGATCCGGCGCGCGGCACGGATGTTGGCCGGCGCTGCAGGCGGGGAGCTCCACGCGGTCCATGTCCGTACGAACACCGACGAGAGCGAGTTGTTTTCCGGGAAGGAGTTGGAACTGCAGCGCAAGCTCACGCGGGACGTCGGCGGCGTTTTCCATGCTGTCGGCGGAGAGGACGTTGCCGTAACGCTGCTGGAATTTGCGCGGAGCATCAACGCCAGCCAGATCATTCTGGGGGCATCCCGGCAGCACTCGCTGGTCCGTTTCGGACGCGGAAGCGTGGCAAAAGTCCTGCGGAACGCAGGCGACATCGACATTCACCTCGTCGCGCAGGATGTTCCGACAAGGGGGAACGTCCGGCGGGCCCCCTCGAGGCTGGGCCGCCGCAGGGAGATTCCGGCGTTCGTCCTTGCAGCCGGTTTGCCGCCGCTCCTGCAACTCGCATTGGACCTTCTCCCGCATCAGCAGCTTTCCACGGACATGCTGGTCCAACTGACCGGCATTGTCGCGGTTGCACTGGTCGGAGGTCTTTGGCCAGCTGTGGCAGCCGCGGTTCTCGCTGGGCTGATCGTCAATTACTTCAGCGTCAGGCCGGTCGGTTCGCTCTCGGTGCTCGACCCGGAAAACGTTCTCGCGTTGCTGATTTTCCTCCTCGTCGCCGTATCCGTGTCCCTGGTGGTGGACAGATCGGCCAAGCGCAGCAAAGAGGCTCGTCGTGCTGGGGCAGAGGCGTCCATCCTAGGCGAGTTGAGCCGGCGGGCCGTTGCTGAGGGAAGCAGCATCCCGGCGTTCCTGGATCAGGTCCGCGAACATTTCCAGGCGGCCGGAACCGGGCTGTGGGTCCGCCGTCGATCCGGTCCCCGTGATACTGGCGGCTGGACTCTTCTGGAATATTCCGGGGCTTCCCGGCCGGACACGCTGTCCGATGCGGACAGCATCGAACAGCTGGATGAGGACCGGATCCTGTCGCTGACAGGCCGGGAACTCTCGCAGGACGATCGGCGGTTGCTGACCGCGTTCGGAGCGCACCTGCTGGCCATGCTCCAGCGCGAGGAACTCACCGCCAGCCAGCGTGAGAACCTGCGCCTGGCGGAGGGCAACAAGATGCGAACCTCCATTCTGCGGGCCGTATCCCACGACCTCCGCACACCCCTGGCGGGTATCAAACTTGCCTCCAGCAGCCTCCGCGACAAAACCATCACGCTAAGGCAGGAGGAGCAGGAAGAACTTCTGGCCACCATTGAGTCCGGAGCGGACCGCCTGGACGGCCTCGTCAGCAACCTCCTGGACATGTCCAGAATCACGGCCGATTCAGTCGCGCCGCACATCGGTCCGGTGTACTGGGCGGACGTCGTCGGGGAGGCCCTCCGGGGAACGGCATCGGAACGGCTGCGGGTGCTCCTTCCGGACAATATGCCCCCGGTCGATGCGGACCCCGGCATGCTTGAGCGGGTGATCGCCAACCTCGTGGAAAACGCCCTGAAGTATGCGCCGGAATCCGACGTTGTTATCGCAGGAGCGGTGGGCGGTTCCGGCAGTGCGAGAATTGGCACTATCCCGGCCAGTGAACTTACCGTGGTCGATCACGGCCTGGGTATTCCTGCCGAGGAGGTCCTGGCTATGTTCCGTCCGTTCCAGAGGGCCGACGACACCAATCCCGGGACAGGGATCGGGCTGGGGCTGGCCGTGGCGAAAGGCTTCACCGAGGCAATGGGCGGAGTCCTGTTGGCTGAACCGACGCCGGGCGGCGGCCTGACCATGGTGGTCCGCCTGCCGCTGTCCACGGGAGCAGTGCCCGGAGCGGCGCCGGGAGCGGCGCCCGGACCAACGCCCGCGGCAGCGCCCGGAGCGGCGCCCGGAGCACCGCACGGAGCAGCGCCCGCGACGAGCCCGAGAGGACACCATGCAGGCAGTGCTGATAGTCGATGACGAAGTCCAGATCCTCCGCGCATTGCAAATCAACCTGAACGCGCGGGGGTACTCCACCGTCACCGCGTTCACCGGGCAGGGTGCCCTGGAGCAGGCCGCGCGGCATCCCGTGGACGTCGTCGTGCTGGACCTCGGGCTGCCGGATCTCGACGGCGTAGAGGTGATTCGCCGGCTGCGGCGCTGGAGTGACGTGCCCGTCGTCGTCCTTTCCGCCAGACACGGCTCGGATGACAAGATCCAGGCCCTGGATGCGGGCGCGGACGACTACGTGACCAAGCCGTTCGGCATGGATGAACTCCTGGCGAGACTCCGTGCCGCGCTGCGCCGCGGAACGTCAGGGGACGCTCCCGTTGTGGAAACCGAGGATTTTGTCGTGGATCTTGCGGCGAGACGGGTCACCCAACGGGGCATTGCCGTCCGGCTGACCCCGACCGAGTGGAACATCCTGGAACTGCTGGCCCGGAACAGCGGTGCCCTCGTCACGCATGACGAGTTGCTGACCCATGTGTGGGGACCCGCCTACTCGGGCGAGACCGGATATCTGCGGGTCTACCTCGCGCAGCTCAGAAGGAAGCTTGAGCCCGATCCGGCCAATCCCCGCCACCTGCTAACCGAGACAGGGCTCGGCTACCGCTTTCAGGAATGACGCGCTTTCAGGAATGAGCCGCCGGCGTTACCGTCACGACGGCGGAGGGGCATTAAGAAAGCGTTAATATCCCCCGAATCACCCAAGGATGCTGTCCGGGCCGGTGCTACGCTCCGGTGGTTATCAGGCCTGTTCCCGCAGTACAGAAAGACACGTCATTGACGGCATCCGCCCAGTTCTCGATTCCAGCGACCGTTCCAAAACCCGCACCGGAAACTGAGCCCGGCACTTCCCTGGTCAGGTGGCTGCTGGAACACCAGGTCCACCGGCCAGTCGGGCCCGAAACAGCCGAAGAGCATGCACCGCAGCAGAGCTGGTGGAAGGTCATGTGCCTGACGGGCGTGGACTACTTCTCGACCCTGTCGTACCTGCCAGGCATCGCAGCCCTCGCCGCCGGCGCCCTGTCTCCGCTGGCCACCCTGCTGATCGTGGCGCTGACCCTGCTCGGCATGCTGCCGATGTACCGGCGGGTGGCCAAGGAAAGCCCGCATGGGCAGGGTTCCGTGGCGATGCTGGAAAACCTGCTGCCCTTCTGGCGGGGCAAAGTCTTTGTGCTGGTCCTGCTCGGCTTCGTAGCAACGTCCTGGATTATCACCATCACCCTGTCCGCTGCCGACGCCACCGTCCACCTGCTGGAGAATCCTTATCTGCCTCCGTTCCTGGAAGGCCAGGCCGTCGCCGTTACGGTGGTGCTCCTCCTGATCCTTGGCGGGGTCTTCCTGCTCGGTTTCACCGAGGCCGTTGCCGTAGCCATCCCGCTGGTGGGGGTTTTCCTCGTGCTGAACGCCGTCATCATCGGAGCAGGAATTTACGACGCCGTCACGCAGCCGGGTGCCTTGGCTGACTGGACCGCTGCACTCACCTCGTTCGGCGGAGGGTTCGGTGACATCGCGGGCCCCGCCCTCGTGGCGTTCCCGCTGCTGGTCCTCGGGCTCTCCGGCTTCGAAACGGGTGTCAGCATGATGCCCTTGGTAGCAGCCAAGGGCGCCACACCCGAGGAACAGCTGGCGTGCAGGATCCGGAACACCCGCAGGCTCCTCACCACAGCCGCCGTGATCATGAGCATCTACCTGATCGGCAGCAGCTTCGTCACCACGGTCCTGATCCCGGCAGAAGCATTCCAGGAGGGCGGCGAGGCCAACGGCCGGGCCTTGGCCTACCTGGCCCATGAGCGCCTCGGCAACGGCTTCGGCTCCGTCTACGACGTCAGCAGCATCCTTATCCTCTGGTTCGCTGGTGCGTCCGCGATGGCCGGACTGATCAACATCGTCCCGCGCTACCTGCCGTCCTACGGCATGGCCCCGGACTGGTCGCGCGCAGTGCGGCCCGTCGTCCTCGTCTACACCGCCATCAGCATCCTCATCACCATCGGCTTCAACGCCGATGTCAATGCCCAGGCCGGGGCATACGCCACCGGAATCCTAGCCATGATGGTCTCCGGGGCCATTGCCGTCACCATCTCCGCCATCCGGAAGAAACAGCGCGTTCCCGCCGTCGGATTCACTGTCCTGACGGTGGTGATGCTCTATGCCCTGGCCGCGAACGTCATCGAAAAACCCGACGGCATCGCCATCTCGGCGTTCTTCATCCTCGGCATCGTGGCGGTCTCCCTGGTCTCACGGGTGAGCCGGACTACCGAGCTCCGCGTGGACCGGATCGAATTCGACGAGACCGCCCGCCGCTTCATCACCGACACACTCGACTACGACGGGCGGATCAATCTCATCGCCAACCGCCCCCAGGCCCGGGATGCGGCCGAATACGCCGGCAAGGAAGCCGTGCAACGCGAAAACAACCCCGTCCCAGGAACCGCCGACGTCATCTTTCTGGAAATTGACATCACCGACCCCTCCGAATTCAGCGAAGTGCTGGAGGTGCGGGGCGTTGAAGTGGACGGACACCGCGTCCTGCGCGCGGAAAGCCCGGCCGCGCCGAACGCCATCGCAGCCATCCTCCTGGCCCTCCGCGACGCCACCGGAGTCCGCCCCCACGCCTACTTTGAATGGTCCGAAGGCAACCCCCTGGCCCACCTCATGCGCTACTTGCTGCTCGGCCGTGGCGACACGGCGCCGGTGGTCCGCGAAATCATCCGCGAGAACGAACCGGCCCCGGACCGCAGGCCGGGCATCCACGTAGGATGAGCCGGGAGGCGACCCGGGTGAGGCCCAAGACCGCGGGCACTGACACAGCCCATACGCTCAAAGATGCGCTGCAGGTCGTTCTTCGGAACGGGAAGGACGGACAGGCCAGGAAAGAGAGCGCGATCCGGCGCGCCCTCTCCCATCCGGTCCGTTCTGTTCCCCTGGCATTCCTCTCCGTCATCATCGTCGGCGCCGGGCTCCTGGTTCTGCCCATATCCCGGACCGGCAGTGACCCCGACGCTCTTATGGCCGCACTGTTCACCTCGGTTTCCGCCGTCTGCGTCACGGGTCTGATCACCGTGGACACCGCCACGTACTGGACGCCCTTCGGCCAAGGCGTGATTCTGGGGCTCATCCAGGCCGGCGGGTTCGGCATCATGACCCTCGCTACCCTGCTGGCTCTGCTGGTACGCAAGAGCATCGGACTTCGTGGCCAGCTCGTAGCGCAGTCAGAAACGCACACCCTGAACCTCGGAGATGTCCGGGCAGTGCTGTTCCGGGTCGCAAAAATCATGGTCATGTTTGAAACGGCCGCGGCCATTGTGTTGACCGCACGCTTCTGGATCGCCTACGACGAGAACCCGGCCACGGCCTTGTGGCACGGCACCTTCCATGCCGTCTCAGGCTTCAACAACGCCGGCTTTTCCCTCTACAGCGACAACCTCATCGGCCTCGCCGAAGACCCCTGGATCATCATCCCCATCTGTGCTGCGATTATCGCCGGAGGACTCGGGTTCCCGGTGATCATCCAGCTGATGCGCGGTGACATCAAGGTCAGGCAATGGAACGTCCACCTCCGACTAACCATCTACGGCACTTTGGTACTGCTGGCTGCCGGCATCGCGCTCTTCGCAGCCTTCGAGTGGAACAGGAACGAGACTCTCGGGCAGCTCTCCTTCCCGGGCAAGCTGCTGGGGTCCCTCGCCGGCGCCGTCTTTCCCCGTACTGCGGGGTTCAACAGCATCGACTACGGCGCCGCGGCGCCGGAAACGCTCATGGTGACCAACATCCTGATGTTCATCGGCGGAGGAAGTGCCGGGACGGCAGGAGGCATCAAGATCACGACGTTCCTCGTACTGGCATTTTCCATCTGGAACGAGGTCCGCGGCCGTGATCAAGTTACCGTGGCCCACCGCTCCATCAGTTCCTCCTCGCAGCGCCAGGCGCTGTCCGTTGCCCTGCTTGGCGTAGCCGCCGTCGTCGGGGGCACCATGCTGCTGCTCATGTTCACGGACTACAGCCTCGAGAAGGTACTGTTCGAATCCATCTCAGCTTTCGCCACCGTCGGCATGAGCACAGGCATCACCTACAACCTGCCCCCGGCTGCGGAATGGGTGCTGATGGCACTCATGTTCACCGGCCGCATCGGCACCGTGACTGTCGCCTCTGCACTCGCCCTCTCCGCACGCCCTCGGCTCTACCGGCTGCCTGAGGAAAGGCCGATCATCGGATGAGACCGCGCCGTATCCACAAACCCATACCCTCCCTCACATCCCGCCCC
>NZ_JAGGPJ010000002.1:86954-210387 GCF_018613875.1 Arthrobacter sp. ISL-28
CCCCCCAAACCCACACCCTCCGTCACATCCCGCCCCCCAATGCTCGGGATAGGGAATGGACGACGGCGTGCCGCACCACATTGCCCAGCGCGAGGAAACGTCGGCCCACCGGTGCGGTGGCGCTCCGGTGAACAGACCCATTTGCAGGAGCGTTGAGGGAACGACGGCGAAATGTGCGGGAGCGTTGAGGGAACGACCGCGGAAATGCGGGAGTGTTGAGGTTGCCGGGCATCTTGCCCAGGCTGTCGGCCCCTGCGACCATGGCATGGTGAACAGGCCTATCGGATACTGGGTCAAACGGCTGGATGCGGCACTGGAGACACACCTTGATTCCACCCTCGCGCGCCTCCGCCTGAGCAGAAGACAGTGGCGGGTCCTCAATATGTTGAGCTCCGGCCCCGTGACACCCGTCGAACTGGCGGACGTCCTGCGCCCGTTCACCCCAGCCAATGGCGGTGCCGCGCAGCAGAAGGACATGGCCGCCCTAGTTCGGCGGGAACTTGTGTTCCTGCTGGACGGCCGACTCACCCTCACCGACGCCGGCTGGGCCCTGCACACCGAGGCGTCCAGGATGGTTGAAGCCAGCCGCCGTGAGCTAACGGCAGGCATCGGCGTGGATGAGTATGCCATGGCCGTGAGTGTCCTTGAACGCATGACCAACAATGCGGAACGGCTGGCCCTGCACTAAATAACGCTTCAAAACCCCGTTTCTCGCCTACACCGGCAAGCCTTCGAAATTGGTCAGTTAAGCGCAGCTTTGATTAGCGTTGCGCCACTTTGGGGAGCTGCGTGCAGTTGGCGTAGGGACTTTTGTCCTTGATTTACACTCTGACACCGGCTCGTTGGTTCCAGAATCAGGACATTCCGTGAAGACCACTTCTGAAACCGAGAACGACGGCGGGAACCGCAGGAGCGTCAAGCCAACGACGGCAGGATGTGAGGGAGCATCAAGCCAACGACGGCAGGATGTGAGGGAGCATCAAGCCAACGACGGCAGGATGTGAGGGAGCGTTGGGGCTCGGTGGTAGCGTGACGCGTATGGACGACGTTCCCGGTTCCAAAGCGCGGTTCACGGGTTCCGGCAGGGCCGCTTCCGGCAGGGCGGGCTCCGGCAGGACGGGTTCCGGCAGGGCCGCTTCCGGCACGGGCTCCGGCGGGACGGGTTCCGGCAGGACAGGCCGGGGCTTTCGGCCGTCGAAGGCCTTCCCGCGGATCCTGAACGTCCTGGCGCCGCAGCATCCGGCCCAGGTGATCGTCCTCGGATTCGCGGCCGCCATTGCAGTGGGAACCCTGCTCCTGATGCTGCCGATATCCCGGAACGGTCCGGAGGGCGCACCGTTCCTGGAGGCGCTGTTCACGTCGACGTCCTCGGTGTGCGTGACGGGGCTGGCCACCGTTGACACCCCCGTGTACTGGAGCGGGTTCGGCAAGGTGGTGATCCTGGCCCTGATCCAGATCGGCGGGTTCGGGATGATGTCATTCGGCACACTGCTGGGCGTACTCCTGGCCCGCAGGCTGGGCCTCCGTTCCCGCATCTCGGGGGCCGCGGAATCCAAAGCGACCGGCCTCGGTGAAGTCCGCCGGGTGCTGCTGGGCGTCCTTGCCGTCACCCTGATCGTCGAGACGCTGACAGCCGGGTTCCTGGCAGCACGCTACGTGACGGCCTACGGGTACTCCCCCGACCGCGGCCTCTGGCACGGCATCTTCCACTCGGTGTCGTCCTTCAACAACGCCGGCTTCGCCCTGCACTCGGATAACCTGATCGGGTTCGCGGGCGACCCCTGGATCTGCCTGCCCATCGCCGCCGCCGTGATCACCGGCGGCCTCGGGTTCCCGGTGCTGTTCGAACTTCGCCGGCAGTACCACCGGCCGATCCACTGGAGCATGAACACCAAGCTGGTCCTGACGGGCACCACCGTCCTGCTGGTCATCGGCTCTGCCTTCCTGACCGCCGTCGAGTGGTCCAACCCGGCGACGCTGGGAGGGCTCAAACCCGGCGAGCGCGTCCTTGCGGGCTTCTTCCAGTCGGTAACCACCCGCACGGCCGGCTTCAACAGCATCGACATCGGCCAGATGCATCCCGTGTCCTGGCTGGGCATGGACATCTTGATGTTCATCGGCGGCGGCCCGGCAAGCACCACCGGCGGCCTGAAAATCACCACGGTCGCTGTGCTGTTCTTCATCCTCGCCACCGAGCTGAGAGGCGGAACGGCCGTCAACATCTTTGGCAAGCAGCTGTCACGCGCCGTGCACCGCCAGGCCATCACGGTGGTGCTGCTGGGCATCGCGCTCGTGGTGGGCTCCACCATGTTCCTGATGCTCATCACCGATTTCGGCCAGGAACGGATCCTGTTCGAGGTCGTGTCGGCGTTCGCCACGGTGGGGCTTTCCACCGGGATCACGGCGTCGCTGCCGCCCGCAGGGCAGCTCGTCCTGATCCTGCTGATGTTCGTCGGGCGCCTTGGCCCGGCGACGCTGGGTGTTGCCCTGGCCTTGCGGGAACGCCCGATCCTCTACGAATACCCGAAGGAAAGGCCCCTCATTGGCTAAGAACATCTTCACCCGGTCCACCGACCATCCAGAGCAGGCGGACTCCGTCGTCGTCATCGGCCTGGGCCGTTTCGGCGGCGCGCTCGCGCTGGAACTTGAGGCTCAGGGCACCGAAGTGCTCGGCATCGACTCGAGCGAGGAGACCGTGCAGTCCTACAACGGCCGCCTGACCCACGTGGTGCGCGCGGACTCCACCAAGGAGGAGGTGCTGCGCCAGCTCTCGGTCCACGAGTTCGACCGCGCCGTGGTGGGCATCGGCACGGACATCGAGGCCAGCATCCTGACGACGTCGCGCCTCCTCAAGTTCCACAAGCCGCAGATCTGGGCCAAGGCCATCAGCGATCCCCATGCCGAGATCCTGAACCAGCTCGGCGTTGACCACGTGATCCGGCCCGAGCACGACATGGGCAAACGCGTGGCGCACCTGGTCCGCGGCTCCCTGCTCGACTACGTGGAGTTCGAGGACGATTTCGTCATGATCCGCACCAGCCCGCCGGCGGAAGCACAGGACCGGCCGCTCGGCGTGCTAGGGCTGCGGGACAAGTACGGGATCACGATCGTCGCCGTCAAGCGCCCGGGCGGCACCTGGGGACACACCACGGCCCAGACCGTCCTTTATGAGGAGGACCAGGTGATCGTCCAGGGAAGCAAGACCCAGGCCGAGCGCTTCAGCAACCTCACCTGACGGGCGTCGGCGCCTCCACGAAGACGATGTGCCTCAAACTTGGGGCAGGCTTCGGCATCCCGACGGCGGCACGTTCGGTTTTCCCGACGACGTCAGCCGGCATCCCGACGGCGGGTTCCGTTTTCCCGACGGCGGCAGGTTTCAGCTGCCCGGCGGCAGACGACTGCCCGACGGCGCCACCCGGCTTCCCTGCCGGCACGCGCCTGACGCTGAGCTGCTCAAGATCCAGCAGTCTCCGCGCGCCGGTCCGGGCATCGATGATCCAGAACAGGTCAATCTGCTCGAACGTGCTGCTCACTGTCCCCCTGTGGACGAGTCGCCCCCGGTGCCAGGCCTCGATGTCGTCCCCCACGTTGAGCTCCACGCATGAACGCACTTCGAGCTCCTCATCTGCAGCCATCACAGGCTCCTTTCATCGATCCGGTTCCACAGACCCAGCCTGCCCGATGAAGTTTTCTGCAGCGTTTCGAAATAGTCCCTGCTGTGTGTCCGCGGCATTTCCGGTCGGTTGGAAAACCGCACCATGCAGATCTGCACGTTCGTTTACGCTTCAACACCCTCGCCGACAGGACGCTTCATAGGAGCCAAATGGCCCGGGAGGACGGCCAAATGATCCGGTCCTGGAACCCTGCCGGTGCCATACTTAGGGGAAACAGCCTGGGGGACACAGACTGGGGAGCCGATCGAGTGGTGCTTGACGTAGGGACTTTGCGTGTCGCGTTCGCGGTAGTCGCGCTGACCCTGTTTGTCCTTTTCTACGCCGTGACGTACCGATCCACCCGCTCGGCCTACAGCGGGTGGTGGTGCGCTGCCCTTGTCCTGTTCCTCACGGGAGCAGCCGGCTACCTTCTGGACGGGACACCGCATCAGGTCTGGGCGAACCCGCTCGCCAATTCCCTGTTGGTCGCAGGTTCCGTCGGTGTGTGGGCTGCGGCACGCTCCCTGCGGCAACAACCCATCAATACCTGGCAGCTCCTCGCCGCACCGGCACTCACCGCCGTCGCGTCCGCCTTGGACAACCCGGCCGTCAACGACTGGTCAGGCGGGCCGGTTTTTCTTGCCATGATGTGCGTGATGTTTTCCTTCTCCTACGCGGAGATGAGGGCCCTGCCGCCGGATTACTCCCATGTGCAGGGACCGCTTACCGCGGCATCGGGTCTCCTTGCACTGTTCTACTTCGGCAGGTGGCTTGTCTTCCTGGTCGACGGCCCCAGAGGGCCCACGTTCCTGACATTCTTCGGGTCCGAGGTCACCACCCTCGTCACGATGGCGCTCCTGATGTTCGTGTCCTTCGGCATGGCTGCCATGAGCACCGAGCAGCTGACCAAGGACCTCAGCCTGCGCGCCAGCCGGGACGGGCTCACCGGACTGCTGAACCGGTCAGGATTCCTGGAACTGGCCGGTGATGAACTGCGCCGGATAGAGCGTTCCGGGCGTTCCGCTTCCCTGATACTGGCCGACCTTGACCATTTCAAGGCGGTCAACGACGAGCATGGCCACTCGGCCGGTGATTCGGCGCTCCAGGCATTTGCGGCAGCATGCACCGGTTGCGTCCGTTCCACCGACATTGTCGCCCGCTACGGCGGCGAAGAGTTCGTCATTCTCCTGCCGGGAGCCAGCCCGGACCTGGCCGAGGCAATCGCCAAGGAAATCGGGCTCCGCCTGAAAATCATGGATTCACCGGACATCCCGCGGCTTCCCACGGCAAGCTTTGGCATCGCGGTGACAGGCACCGGCACAGCTGATCTGGGGAAGACGATAGCGGCCGCCGACGCTGCGCTCTACCAGGCGAAGGCCCAAGGCCGGAACCGCGTGGTCCGCGCCGCGGACTGAGTCTCACGGCGCGAAGGATTGAGCTCTAGGCCTGGCCCCGGGCCGGCCGAGGCCACTGGCCCCGACCGAGTCCGACTCCGGTCAGTTCCAGCCTGTTCCTGCCTGCTGCTTGCCCAGCCAGCCGCCGGTCCCGTTGCCCCTGAAGAGCCAGAGGATACCGGCGGTGTCCACCGCCAAGAGGTCGTTCCTCAAATCCCCGTTGAAGTCACCGCGTCCGACGATGGCTGTCATGCCGTTCCAGCCCACACCTGCCTGCTTCGCTCGCAGCAAACCGCCGCCGCCATTCCCGGGGTAGAGCCACAGGTTCCCGCGGCTGTCTCGCGCCAGAACGTCAGTTTTCCTGTCGCCGTTCATGTCGCCGGGACCCACCATCGCCGTCATCACGTTCCAGCCGGCGCCTGCCTGCACCCGCCGCAGCAACCCGTTGCTGCCGCTGCCCGGGTACAGCCACAGCGTGCCGTCGAAGTCGCGGGCCAGCACATCGGCCTTTCCGTCACCGTTCATGTCGCCGGGACCCACGACGGCGGTCATCACGTTCCAGCCCCCGCCCACCATGACCCGGGTCAGCAGGCGGCCGCCACCGTTGCCGGGATACATCCACAGCGTCCCGCCGGTGTCCCGCGCCAGCACATCGGCCTTTCCGTCACGGTTCATGTCACCGGGACCCACGACGGCGGTCATCCCGTTCCAGCCCCCGCCCACCATGATCCGGGTCAGCAGGCCTCCGCGGCCATTGCCCGGATAAAGCCACAGCACCCCGGCGGTATCACGCGCGAGCACATCGGGTTTCCGGTCGGAGTTCAAGTCGCCAGCTGCCACGATCATGGTGATGTGGGAGCGGTCCGGGAGCACGGCGGCGGCTGCATCGACGAGGCCGGCGCCGCAGCCCAGCTGGCAGCCGCCGGGCATGGGACGCGCCGTGGCTTTGAGCCGGGCCTCGACGGCGGCGGGCGTTGCCGCCGAACCCATTTTGGCCATGAGCAGTGCGGCTGCTCCTGCAACGTGCGGAGCGGCCATGGACGTGCCCTGCGCGAAGTAGTACGCCTCCGTCTCAGCGAAGGTCGCTCCATCATTCAACGTTGACAGGATGCCGTCCTGGGCGCTTGCTTCCATGTCCCCTCCGGGGGCCGTAACATCCACGGCCGGCCCGAAGTTCGAATACGGCGCCAGGGCGCCGGTGCGTCCGCTGGCCGCAACGCTGATCACGCCCTCGCAGTTCGCCGGGTTGGAGTTGGACGCCGGCTGGCTCTCGTTTCCGGCCGCCACCACAACCACCGCTCCCAGGCTGTTGACGGTGTCGATGGTCTGCTGGAATTCTCGCAAGCAGGGCTCTGCTCCGCCCAGGCTCAGGTTGATGACCCTGGCCGGGTTGGGGTTAGCTGGCACTCCGCGCACCGCGGCACCGGCAGCCCAGAGAACGGCGTCCATGATGTCGGAGGTGTAGCCCCCGCAGGGCCCCAACGCCCGTACCGGCAGGACTTTCGCCTGCGGGGCCACTCCTGCGATGCCTTCAGCGTTGCCGGTGACGGCCGCAATGACGCCCGCAACATGGGTGCCGTGCCAGGATGAATCCCAGGGCGGCGATCCTATTCCGCATTGGCCCGAGGATGCCCAGTCCCCTTCATCCGTGGGGTCCGGATCGCGGACCTTGTCGCCGTCGCGGGCCTCGGCGGGATCGGAAATCATGTCGTAGCCCGGCAGCACGTTCGCGTTCAGGTCGATATGGCTGGTGATCCCGGTGTCCACCACCGCCACGACCTCGCCAGCGCCGCGGGTGACGCCCCAAGCCCCCGCCACGCGCAGGCCCGCCGGTTCCTGGAAGAGGTTCCACTGGAATGGGACATGGGGATCGTTGGGAGGGGCGGCCTTCGCCTGCATGATGGCGTCCGCCTCGGCAGAGGCGACGGCGGGGTCAGCCCGCAGGGATGCGAGGAGCTTTCCGGCGTCTGCGGCGCCGAGCTTCTTGGAGGCTCGCAGCACGCGTGCCCCGCCGGACGTGGCGCGGACGTCCTTGACCTGCATGCCAACCTTGGCCGCGGCCCGCCCAAACGCCTTCGCGCGTTCAGCGGGCACGGCTGCAGCCGGGTTCTTGAACTTGACGATGAACTGGTCCGTCGGCGCTGGGGCCCCGGGCGTGGTCCGGGCAATCGAGGCCGCCGGCGGCACTGCAGGCAGTGGCGCCGGCGGATCGTCGGCCGCGGACACAGGCGAAGGGATCAGCACCGCAGCAACCAGCGCGGCAACGCCCGCCAGAGTCAGTGATGAGTGGAAACTGGCTCGGCGCGTGTGAGGCATGAAGACCATCCTGTGCAGCTGGCGTCGGCGTCAAAATGGCTACGCCGCGAAAGTTAAGGCGCGACCCCCCGTCGCGCCCAGAATGAGTGTAACCGCTGGGTGTGACTTCCGTCTCTCCCACTGGCCCCACGTGCAACTGAGGTGCCAAGGACCCGCGCCTTTCCGGGAGTCGGCCCGTAAAATTAAGCCGTGGCCGCAGTGGCAGTCCCGCCTCATTGGCCATTTGGAAAAGGAGGTCCACGATGGGTTTGGGTGACAAGATCCACAATGCCGCCGAGAAACTCCATGGCAAGAGTAAAGAAGCGGCCGGACGTGCCAGCGGCGACGAGCGCCTCAGGTCCGAAGGCCGTGCACGCCATATGAAGGCCGACCTGAAGCAGGCCGGCGAAAAGATCAAGGATGCCTTCCGGCGGCACTAGCGCTGCTGACATCGCAAACGTAGTGGACGGTCCCCCGGCCCTTTGGGCCGGGGGACCGCTGTTTGTGGCTGGCGGTTTCTAGGCGGTTTCTAACCATCTTGTGTGAATCGCAGACTTATCTGGCTGGGTTTTCGCAACGCTATTTGGCCTGCTCGTCTTCTGCGGCTCGATCGGGATCCCTCAGCGTGAGCCGGTACACCGACACATGACTGCGAGATTCCGCGGAGAATTCCCTTCGGTCCCAGTCCGCCCACCTGGACTCCAGCTCAAACCCGGCCAGCCGCGCCATGAGATCGAGCTCGCTGGGCCAGATATATCGGTGTGGTGTCCGTCCGATCCGGGCCCCCCGGCCATCCGATAGTTCTGGGCCGAATCGCACGTGGTGCGAGATGACGTGCTGGTGCAGCACGTCGTAGGTATCGACCAGGAGATACCCGGGGTCACTCACCTCGACTGTGCCGCCGTGTCCGGGTGGCAGCGAACGCAGTTGTGGCACCCAGAGTTCAATGACGAAGCGCCCGCCAGATGCAAGATGGCGGGCGGCGTTCTGGAAACACCGGACCTGTTCGTCCTGTGTCAAGAGGTTGGCGATGGTGTTGAACACCAGGAATGCAAGCGAGAAGTTGTCGCCCGCCGTTGCCTCAGTCATGTTGCCCTGAACGACGGGAATGTGGTCTTCTCCGACCTTCTCACGGAGACGGGAGATCATCGCGTGAGACAGTTCGATGCCGCTGACCTGGACCCCTGCCTCTGAGAGGGGGATGGCGACACGACCCGTGCCAATGGCGAACTCAATGGCCGGCCCGTCGCCCGCAAGCTTTGACAGGACCTCTACCGTGGGGGCCAATACCTCGGGGGAGAACATTCCCTCTCCGGGCGTGTGTACTGTTTCGCGGCCTCGTCGTCCCAGAACTGTTGCTGGTTGATCATCCGCCACTACTGCACCCGGCTGAGGAGATTGCGAGAACGCCCATTGCTTATTCGACACGCGAGTGGGAGGCCTTCGAAACGGCCTGAGCACGAGTCCTGCCGACTGGCCCATTCTCCTCAGTGCCCTGGTTGGCGGAGCCAGCGGGGGCCCAATCATTCTCCTTGATCAAGTCTTGAGCAAGTGCTGACCGTGAATTGATTCGAAGCAGACTGTTTCCTGAGGCGGCTCCGGCATCGTAGCGGGTGTCAGGATAATCGGTCTCAAGAAACGGAATCGTCCGCATGGGCACGTCAGTCAGTTCAGGTACAGCCTCCGGCTCCACAGCAGCCGGGGTTCGGTTTGCCGGAGTCCGGCGGGTACTCGGCATGATCGTCGGCACGGGCGTCACGATCCTTTTCCTGGCAGCGGTTGTCGCAGCGCCGTTGCTTCACGTCGGGTTCTCCCCCGTGCTAACGGGCAGCATGCGTCCAGCCTTTGTCCCCGGCGACCTTCTAATCACCGTCCCCGTAGCCGTGGGCGGGCTGGAACCGGGGCAGGTCGCCGTGTTCACGCCGCCAGGCGAAAGTGCCCAGTACGCCCACCGCATCACCGCCGTGGCGGGCGACCCGGCGCACCCGGTACTCACCACGAAAGGTGACGCCAATCCTGCTCCGGACCGCTGGCGGGCAAAGCTGAACGAGGACCAGGTGCCGGTGGTCGTCGCCGTCGTCCCGTATGTGGGCAACGCGGTCCTTTGGGCACAAAACCCGGTCCAACGGGCAATCTTCATCGCTTTGTTCGGCCTGGCCGTAACAGGGGTCAGCGTCCGCTGGATCCTCGACACTCCATCAGCAGTCTCCGGGCAAACCAGTCCGTCTCCCAAGGTCTCTCACCTCTCCAACACCTCAAAGTAAGGATCTCCAATGTCTACTCAGGAAACCCGTTCCGCCACCCGCCCCAACCGCCGCCTGCTCGCAGCCTTCGCCATCGGCGCTGCCGGCCTGGCCATCACCGGCGGCGGCGTCTACGCCGCGCTGAACGCCACCGCCTCCAACACCACGGCGCAGAACGCCAGCAGCGGCATCCTGAGCCTGACCATGGTCAACGTCGGGACCGGCTTCAGCCAGGCGGTTTCCAATCTCGCCCCCGGGGACGTCGTGAACCGGTACGTCAACCTCACCCAGGGTGCCGGCCTCGACGGCAAAGACCTAACCCTGGCTGTGGCCGACGCCACGCCCACGCTCCTCACGACAGACGCCACAAAGGGACTCCGCGTCAAGGTCACCCAGTGCGACGGAACGTGGACCCCCGGAACTGGAGCCGGCTCGTGCGACGGGACCACCACCGTCCTGCTCAACAACGCCGCATTGAGCACACTCACCGCCACCCCGGCATCGGTCAAGGCCGGAACCAACGCGGCCGGCACCACACTGAAACTGCAGATCGCCCTGACCCTGCCGGACCAGGCGGAAACCACTGTCAACGGAGACGCCCCTGCCGGCACTATCCAGGGCCTGTCCTCCTCCCTGACCTGGACCTTCGGCGAAACCCAGCGCACCGCCACCACCACCGGAAGCTAGTTCCAGTGAGTGTGCACTCCCCAAGCATCAGAGCGGGGGCCGCTGTGGCGGTCACCGCTCTGCTGCTGTGCACCTCACTGGCAACAGCGGACGCGGCCGGTACCGCCCAGGCCGCGTCGGCGACGAGAGCCGTCAGCAGCGGTAGCTGGGGAGCCGTCGCGACCACCAGAGGGGCAGCGCCTTACGGTACGGCCCCTCTGGCACTGACTTTCACGGCATTAGGAACGGACCGCCAGTACTTCAGCGTCGTCAACACGGGAACCCTCCCTCTCATCCGCGAGACGTTCACAGCCACAACAACCACGGGCTCCGCCGCCATCGAAGCGTGCAGCACAACATGGAACGAATCCACCGGCAGCTGCCCCTCAGGGACCATTACGACGGTTACCACTACAGGGGTTGGGCCCACATCGTTCGCCGCCCCTCTTCCGACCGCCGGGTCCGCAGTCCGTCTACGCGCCCGTAGAACCTCTCTCCTGCAACTGAATTTGACCGTGACGGTGGGAGTTTCAGTGGACCGTACGCAAGTTCGGATGGCGAGCACGACCGGAAGCTGAACCGCAGACCGGACCGAGTCCCAGACATTCGAAGGGGCTCATTACAAAACCCCTATCGAACGGAATGAGACCATGGAATCTCACGGCAACGAAGCCGTCTTCTCCGTCTCCCGGCTGCTTCGCCTCGCCGAGGACCTAGAAAGCAATGACATCGCCATCAGCTATGCCGCCATGTACCTAAAGATGCTTCCCGGCAGGGTGGACCAACTCCTGTCCACGCTTCGCGCTGGTGACATGCGTGCCGCCATGGACGTCGTGCTCAGCCTAAAGGTCCGGTCGCACATGGTCGGCGGGCTGGCGTTGGAACGGTCCTGCCGCCTCCTGGAACAAAACCTGCGCGACGGCGATATCGCCGCAGCGGCACGGGCCGCCGACGCGATCGTCAGGGACAGCGTGAAGCTGCAGCTGGCACTGGAGGAGTTCCTCCAGCACGCCGAAGACTGACCCCTCGTTACCTCTTTCGTAGCCCGGGTCCTGTTGCAGGATGAGGGCCTGTCAGGCATTGTTCGACGATGACCGCATCGATTGGAAAGCCTTACGACATCGTGGCGGCGTTCGGCGGCGAGGGCATCAGTGAGAACTTGCGCGCGCACATCACAAAGTACGCCCACAGCGCTTTCGGCTCCTACGGGGCCTCCGACCTTGGGATCAATCTGGCTATCGAGACGGATTACACAGTGGAGCTCCGGCAGGCCATCGCGGCCAACCCTGCGCTGTCGGCGCGGCTAACCAAGCAGGCAGAGTCCGGTGCTGCCGATGATCTTCCAGTTCAACCCCTATGACTACCTCATGGAAACAAACGGGGGCGGAGAACTCGTCGTCACGATCGTACGAAAAGAGAACGTCAATCCGCGGATCCGATACGACATTCATGACCGCGGGCACGTGCTGCGCATGCGCCACCTCAACGCCGTGCTCAAGGAATTCGGCTCGAACGCATCTTTCAACAACGCAATCCTCACATCACCTGACACCAGGCCTGCCCACGGTTGCCTTCTATCCGCTGCGCACAGGCCCCTTCAGGTCTGATGGCGCGAAGCTCAAGAACGAGTACGTTTGGCAGCTGGGTCCCTCAGCTCTCCAAGACTGGAGTTTGGACCTCACCTTCCAGGCACGGAAGAATCCGGCAGCCGCCGATTGAATCCAGTGGGGGCATCCACACCAGTCCCCGCGCAGCCGGTTGAGGTCAGCCGGCGCCGCGCTGGAAGACTACCGGTCCGGCGGCGGCGGTCGCGAGGTAGAGTTCGGCGGTGCTGCCCACGGCGGCGATCCGCAGCGCGGAAACTTTGTATTGCCCGTCGGCCGCGTTGCCAGCGACAGCAGCACTCACCGGCGCCCCCGGCTGGTCCGGCTGGACGTTGACGGTCAAGGTCAGGGTGTCCGCCAGCGGCGACAGTGCCGAGTCCGCTGCATCGACTACAGGGAGAACAGCGGACTGGATTGCCGCTGCAGTCATAGGAACCAGGGCGCCCGGACCAAACAGCGTGTCGTCGAAGGCGCCGGCCACGATTTCCCCCGTTCCCGAAGCCAAGGCCGCGGTGATGGGCTCAAGAAGAGCCTCCAGTCCCGGAAGCCCGAGGCCCAGGACTTTAGTGGACACGGTCGGCGCGGGCAGGGGTGCGGGTGGCGTCTGGGGCAGGAAGGCTCCCACTGTCGTGGCGTAGCCAAGTGACACTTCTGTCACATCGATTTTCCCGAGAAGGGGATCGTCCGCCTGCAGCACCACCGTTGTATCCATCGTGAAAGATGTTGCCGCGAGCGCCTTCTCGATCTCGGCGGAGATCGCCTCGCCCCAGGCTTCCAGCAGCGCGGAGGTCCGCTGGGTAAGATTCTGAACCGCCCCAGCACCAAAGGCCACCCGGGTGTTGGCAGGCAGCCCGTTCAGTCCAGCCGACCCATAGGCGAGCTTGGCCAGGTCAAAGGAGATCGTGGCATTCACCAGGTCAATGCTCACCACGCCATCCGTCAGCGGTGTTGTGAGCAGCTGACGCGCAGCGGACAAGTTGGGAGCGCCGAAGGTGATCTCCGTGGTCACGGATCCGGCGGCCAGCTCGTCGCTTGACTGCGAAACCAGATCTGTCACGCCGGCTTTCACGGCGGCCCTGAGGGAGCCGGTGGTGGCGGCTGCAGCAAGCTCCTGGCTGACCCGATCAATCGTCCCGGAAACGCTGCCCGTCATGGTGTGGATCAATCCCGCGGACAGGTTCAGTCCGAGCCCGGCGATGCCGTAGCGTCGGTCCACTGCAGGGCTTGGGTCGAGCGTGGGCCAGCCGTTGGTCAGGGTGCACGCATCCACTGCAGCTGAGCTGGCAACAGCGCCCACATCAAGGGTCACGGCCACCTCTGATGACGGGACGAATGATTCCAGGTTCACGCTGGCTGCGGTGGGCGCGGTGGTGGATCCTGCCGCGGTTCCGGTCCCGTCAATGGCGCCCGACTGGTCGCTGACCAGGCCTGCGGCTCCGGCGGCCTGGCCGCTCGCCTTTGCCTGCGCCCATTGGGTGTAGGCGCCGGCGTTTCCTGCCGGTTGGTTCAGCCCCACCGCCGTGGAGAGCAATGGCATGCCGAGGGCGCCGGCCTCCAAGGCCGAGGTGTGCGTCACGGGGTCCACTTGGGTGGCTGTTCCCGGCGCCACGGTCACGGTGCCGTTGGCGTTTCCTACCTGGACACCCTGGACGGCTGCCAAAGTGTCCAACTCCGCTCCGCCCAGGGATCCGGACAGCTGCCGCCCTGCTGATTCTGTCTGGAAGAGCGTCGTTGTGGTGCAGTCGCCTGCCACCATGACGCCGGCTGCGGCACTGACGTACTCGTCATCAGTCCAGGCGGCAAGGGTTCCTGAGGTCGCGGTCAGCAACGCCATGGACGCCACGGTGAGCGCGGCCAATGGCGCCAGGGTACGGAGCCGTGCGTCGGAGGTTCTCACAAGGACCTCCGACGGCGGGCCAGCAGTAGGGCTGCGCCCGCGGCAACGAGCGCAATACCTGCCGCGACGTAGCCAAGGAGCTCGGCTCCGGTTCGGGCGAGAGGATTATGGGACGACTCGTCACCACCGGCCACAACACCGATGCCGAACTTCAAGCTTCCGGCGTCAGGGCTGGCGGAGCGGGAGCCTTCCAGGCTGAACAGCACCCAGGGTTCGTCTGCGGCGGTAAAGCTGCCGAGGGGATAGCTGAGGGTGCCGGCGGCAGAGAAGCTTTCGGCGGCGAGGATCCGGCGTTCTTCGGCGGGGCAGCTCATGGCGGCGTCCTTTCCGCTTGTGCCCTGCCATTGAACGGGGCAGGAACGGGCGGTGATCCGGTAGGCATCCGGCCCGGCAGCAAGGGAGCCCGTCGCTTGGACCTCGACGGTCGCCGAAGCGTTCTCCGGGCCGTCCAGCACCACGCCGACCTGCCAGCTGAAGGACTGCCCGGCGGCGAGGTGCGGTATGTCCAGCGGATAGACCGAAGACGTCAGCCGCAGCATGGCCTCCCCTCCGGTTTCGGGCAGGGGCAGCACCGGATCAGCTGCTGCGGCGGTGCCAGCGCCTGATAAGAGCAGGAGCAGAACAGCGGCCGCGAGCGCGGGGCTACGGAAGTGTACTCGTCCCACAAGGCACCTCCCCTGCCGGTGCCGCTTGATCCTCGGCCGGCCAGCCGGCGTCGGGCGCTACCTGCTGCCGGCGGGGCCAAAAGACCCAGCCCACCAATCCCGCCAGCAGTACGCTGCTGGTCCCCAGCACCGTGGGTGAGCGCAGCCCCATGACCACAGATCCGGCGGCCGGGACGGCAACAAGCATCTTCCGTGCTGACTGGACCCGGTACTCAACCGGATCCTCGGCGCTGTTCGCGTCGCCCTTCAGGATCAGGACGGCGCCGCCCGCCGAGGCGGGGTCGGGCTTAACGGAGACCACGCGGTGCGTGACCGGGACGGACGCGGCGGTCCGTTGTACTGTCGCAACGTCGCCCGGTTTCAGGGACGACGCCGGGACGTCCCGGACCGCAGCCAGGGCACCTACCGGATAAGCGGGTTCCATGGAGCCGGTACGAAACACCACGAAGCTGATGCTGAACAGGGCCGAGGCGATGACGCTGGCAATGCAGGCGACACCGAGGACAGCCAGGAGCGTCAGGCCCCAGGAACCGGCCCGTCCGACGAGGCGTTTCAGGGGCGGGCCGGCGAACCGGGGGCGTTGCTGTATTGGGGTTTGCACGGGGTCTGTGACGGACGGACTATTGCCCGGTCACGCTGGTGAAGCGCCACAGCGGCACCACGTTCTTGCCCTGGAGGTCGGTGTCGGTTGTTCCTGCCGGCAGGGTCATGGCGAAGCAGAGGTTCACGGGTGCCCCGGCTGCCCCGGACGCGCCGGCGGCGAGCGCGAAGGGATCCGCTCCGAGGGTATCCAGCGGGGAATTGGCCGAAACCAGGACGGTCCCGGCCGTCTTGTCACCGGCGGCGCTGCAGTCTGCGGCGTCCAGGCCGACCCAGGCCCGGTAGCGCAGGGCGTCGTAGAGGGCGGTGCTGTTGTCGTCTCCGCGGGCGGGGTTGGTCGCCTGCACGGCCTCGGCGAGCGACACTGTCAGGGCTTCCGAGCCCGCCTTGGCGCGTACCTGGAACGGGGCGTAGACAGTGTCTCCAGGCAACAGACTGGCAGCCTTGATGGTGAAATCGAGGCGGCCGCCGTTTGCCTCCGGTTCATCGGTCCACGATGCCTCAGCGAAGGGTGCAACCGTGTTCTGTTCCATGGCGTAGATCTTTGTCCCTGGCGTGTCGCTGCCGGGCCCGGCACCGCCGAACACCCATTCGTTGTCCGTCCACGCCGCGAGCGTGAAGGCGGCCCCCACACCCAGGACCAGCCCGGAGGCCAGGAGTGCACGGGTTTTCCCACGCCGCCCAGCGGATTTTGACACTTCTGTGGCGCTAGCGTCTGAAAGCATTACGAGACCCCTTTTATAACATTGGTGAGACCGAATAGACCGCGATCAGCACAAACCCAACCAAGACCTGCCGTCTGCTCTGAACGCAACAGAAAATGTTCCGCTGTGCCGTGACCCTAGAAATAGGACCTAGGGTAAAACTCGGAATGTCGCGGCCTGTTTGCGTGAAACAGTTCCAAATTTTGCAATAGCAAGCCTGCTGTTTTCTGTCCTCGTACTCTCCGGTCCGAGGATCAAGGAAAGTGCCCGGTTTTACTCAAGACTGAGTCAAGATCGAGCGCCCCGGGACTGCGGGTTTCGTCTTGATCACGTCTTGATCAAGTGCTGATGCGTTGTTGACCCGAAGCAGATCGTTTCCTGAGCCGTGCACGGCATGGTTATTGCTACTCACCGCATATGACCGGCACCGTTCGGAAGAAGACAATGGCACTTCAAGGAAACGAAGCCGTATTTTCCGTCTCCCGGCTGCTTCGCCTCGCCGAGGACCTCGAAAGCAATGACATCGCCATCAGCTATGCCGCCATGTACCTAAAGATGCTTCCCGGCAAGGTGGACCAACTCCTATCCACGCTTCGCGCTGGTGACATGCGTGCGGCCATGGACGTCGTGCTCAGCCTGAAGGTCCGGTCGCACATGGTCGGCGGGCTGGCGTTGGAACGGTCCTGCCGCCTCCTGGAACAAAGCCTGCGCGACGGCGATATCGCCGCAGCGGCACGGGCCGCCGACGCGGTCGTCAGGGACAGCGTGAGGCTGCAGCTGGCACTGGAGGAGTTCCTCCAGCACGCTGAAGACTGAGGGGCTGCGCAGCAAACCCGAAGGATTCGCGCAGCAAACTCTTCAGGTCACCAAGGATTGCCACAGGATCGAAGCAGTTCGAAGACCGCTCGCCGGAACCGCCGCTACCCTTGAAGCAAATAGATAGCAGCTGCGGCCCGGTGGCCGCCCCATCGTCTGAGGGGCCCTCAAATTCGTTCTCCGTCCTGTCTCCGTCCTGCCCTGGCAGCACTGCTGCTGACAGCGCTGTCCGCACCTTTCGTAGGAGTGCCCGCCGGAACGGCGGCGCCGACCGCTGCGGAAACCCCGACGCCGGCCCCTGAGTCCGGAACAGCCCGTTACCTCGTGCGCTACGCCCCCGGGACGGACGTCGCAGCGAAGGCGAGGACCATGCGGTCCCGGAACATCGCCGTCGGACGCAGCTTTTCCCAGGCAGTCCGCGGCGCCGTTGTCACAGCTACCCCCGCCCAGGCTGCCGAGCTGAAGCGCTCCGGCGAGGTGGCCGCGATCGAAATCGATGCGCCCGTGACGGCCGCCGAAACCCAGCAGCCGGCACCCTGGGGACTGGACCGCAGCGACCAGCGCACCCTGCCCCTGTCCGCTTCGTACACGTCAGCCGTCTCCGGCAGCGGGGTGAGCGCGTACGTGATCGACAGCGGGGTTCTCGCCTCGCACATCGACTTTGGCGGCCGGGTCGCGGCCGGCTGGAGCGCGGTTAAGGACGGCCTCGGGACGGGCGACTGCAGCGGCCACGGAACACACGTGGCCGGGACCATCGCAGGCAAGACGTACGGGGTGGCCAAGGCCGCCACGGTGATTCCGGTGCGTGTCCTGGACTGCAAGGGCGCCGGGTACAACTCGGACGTGGTTGCGGGACTTGACTGGGTGGCGTCACACCACCAGGCCGGGACGCCCGCCGTCGCCAACCTGAGCATCGGCAGCCCCGCCAGCGCCATCGTGGACGCCGCGGTGCAGGGAGTCATCAGCGACGGCGTCACGGTCGCCGTCGCTGCCGGAAACTCCGCCAGCGACGCCTGCAACAGCTCGCCAGCACGGCTGCCCGCCGCCCTGACGGTCGCCGCGAGCGATTCTTCGGACCGGCAGGCGTCCTTCTCCAACTTCGGCAGCTGCGTTGACCTATACGCGCCGGGCGTGGGAATCGCATCGGCCGGCATCTCCTCGGCGACGGCGACGGCCACCATGAGCGGGACCTCGATGGCTTCCCCGCATGTGGCCGGTGCCGCAGCCCTGCTCCTTTCCCAGAACCCTGCACTGAGTCCGGCCGACGTCGCCGCGAAGCTCCTGGCGGACACCAGCCAGGGCGTGATCGCGGCCCCGGGCGTCGGCACGCCCAACCGCCTGCTCAACACCGAGGCTGCCGTTCCTTCCCAGCAACCCGCTGCCCAGGAACCGGCTCCCGTGGCCCCCGCACCCCCAGCGCCCGCGTCTTCCGGCCCATCCATCGGAAGCGGGGCGGATGTCGTCGCCGCAGGATCGGACGGCCTGCTCTGGAACTACGGTGCAACCGGCCAAGGCAGTTTCCAGCCGCGGAAGAAGATCGGCGCCGGCTGGGCCGGGCTGTCCAAGGGGTTTGTGGCCGACTGGAACACCGACGGCGTCTTCGACCTGGTCGCCCAGTGGAAGGACGGACGGCTGAGCGTCTACCCCGGGAAGCCCGGCGGAGGATTCGGCCCTGTCCAGGCGATCGGCTCAGGCTGGGGCAGTTACCACGTGACAGTCGGCCGCTGGCGCACCGCGGACAGGTATCCCAGCATTGTTGGCTACGACGCCGCCGGAACGCTCTGGCACTACGGCAACAGCACCGGATCCACGCTGGCACCGCGCACCAGGATCGGAAGCGGCTGGGGCGGCCTGTACCTCACCATGGCGGACTTCGACCAGGACGGGGCGCAAGACCTCCTCGGTAAACGCAGCGACGGCGGCCTCCTCCTGTACCGCTCCAACGGGGCCGGCGGCTTCAAATCCGAATCCCGGCCCCGGGTTGGCAGCGGCTGGAACACCATCAACAGCATCACCAGCGTGGCGGGATTCCAGATCGGAAGCCACGGACTCGTCAGCCGGCTCGCCGACGGCAGGCTCGCCCACTACCCGTTCAGCAGGGGGACCTGGGGTACGCCCACCATCGTCGGCTTAGGCTGGGGCGGCTACAACATCTTCCGATAAGCCCGAAAAAGGCCCTGGAGACAATCCTCCAGGGCCTGGGTGAGAATCCGGTCTAGCTTCGGTCAACGGCTCCGGTATCACCGGCCTCGCGTGCACAGTTGGCGCAGCAGTACATTGCGCCCCCGCTCTCGATCCCGTGTCCGATGATGCGGCAGCCGCAGTGGGAACAGGCCGGCGCCATGGCATGGATGGCGCACTCGAAGCTGTCATAGGTGCCGGTTCGTTCACCTCGGGTGATGGTGAAGGTCTTGTCGTAGTCGTTGCCGCAGGTGTCACAGATGGCCATGGTGTCTTCCTTGGTTCTGTAGGGATTCAGTCGGGGAGTCTGCTGGCGGTCACTTTGAACTCTTCCACCTCAAGGATCTCGATTTTCTGCTCTTCGCTGGTCGCGGAGCGGAGCTTATTGGCTGCCTGCTGGCTGGCGGTAAGAGTTTCCTCGCTGTCCCACAACGTGATGGACAGGGCCTTGTCGGATCCGGTTCCGTTCAAGAAATAGGCCCCCTTGCATCCAGGGATTTCAAACAATTGCTTGAGGATGTCCTCCGACGGGCCCTCGGTGCTTGACTCCGGGCTTGTTCTGTAGGTGCTGACTCGCGCGAACATCGATTTTCCTCCAATATTCCCTAGCGGGAGCCCGCCTGCCGCTTCAGCCTTCACCGTTGGGGTCGGGCTGCTGCCGGGCGGAACACGGCTTGGCCAGCAAGCGTTACCGGGGCGGTGTGGCTCCTTCCATTAGTAGGCGCCGAAGCTTGTTCGAGCACAAGAGGAAAATGCTGCCGGAATGGGCACGCCCGCTGGCCGCCGAGGGTCTTCCCCCGCAGGCCGGAATGCCCCACACTAGGCGCAGGAGTCATTCCCCCCACACCGGCGGAAGGCAGATCAACCATGGTCCATCTCATCTCCTTGGCGGCTCTCGTCCGCCCGCAGGAACTCACGCCCGGCACAAGCATCCACCGGCCCGTGCAACCCGCGGATCTGGCCGAATTGACTGACCTGTATCTTCGGTCCTACGCCCCCGAAGCGGACCGACTGGACGCGGAAAAGGCAGCCGGCAGGATCAGCCGGATCTTCGGGGGAACGCACGGAACTCCCATCCCCCAAGCCTCCCTTGCGATGCTCAATGCGATGGGACAGATCACGGCAGCCATCCTCGTCACGGACCGCAATGTCGGCAGCACCGGCCCGGGAACGGCCTTCATTGCTGAGCTTTTCACCCATCCTGACCACCGCAGGCAGGGCCTCGCCGAAGACCTCCTGCGCCGCGCGATGAATGTCCTGCACACACTGGGACACAAGACCGTTGCCGTCACCGTGCACAGCGGTAACGCCCCCGCCCTTGCCCTGTACCTCTCCAGGGATTTCCGCCGACTCACGCAGCGGGCTGGGGACGACTAGCGGCTCCCGCGTAAGGTGGATCTGTTGCCGGAAGAACGGCTGGCGTCATTTGTTCCGGCCGGACCAAGCCAGAAGTACCGATTGGCGCCGAAGGTATTAGGGCATGGTCTGCAACCGTGTCAGCTGACCAGGACCAGCACTCCTTGGCAAAGCACCGGATCCGGTGTTGATAAAGTGGGCTCTAAGGCTTTTGCTGGAGCAGCCTAAGGGGGAGTGCAATGCCGGGTATGCGCACGGCTGTAGTGATTGAAGATGACGCGGGTATCAGAGGGCTCGTTCAAATCAGTTCTGTCCACAGCCGGAATCAAGGTCCGGTTGGCCGAAACAGGGACCGGCGGCGGCGTCGCCGCGGTCCTGAAGCACTCCCCCCGAACTCGTAGTCCTGGACTGTGGTCTTCCCGATATCACAGCCTGGAAGTAACCCGACAGATCAGGACCTTCAGCATGATGCACATTCTCATGCTCACCGGTCACGGGGAGCTGGCCGAGAGCCTGACAACCGCGGGCGCCAGCGCCATCATGACCAACCCTTCCGCGTGCGGGCGCTACGGGAGCAGCCCGAAAAAATGCTCGGATTACAGCTCGAGGAGCAATAACAACGGCTGTCCTGGCCCGTCTGCTTCAATCCATTAAAAGGCCGTAACGCTCAGGGCTCAAGAAAGAGGTCGTGCTTGTCATGAGCGCCCACATCCTCATAGCCGTTGCCTCTGCTCACTGATGGGTCCATTCCTGTTCAGCGGTCGCCTCGCTTTCCAGACCCGCGTTGCCGGAATGGAAGACATCCTTGGCTTCGGGAGTATGTATTTAATCTCCAATGCAGGGGCAATCATCATCCCAGCGATGGCCATCGTCCTCCGCAAGGCCGGCCTGGACATCCCCAAGCTCGTCATCTTCCTCTCGGTGATCGTCTCCTTTCTGGCCACGAATCCGTTCATCGGATCTACCGAGCTCGGGTACTTGCTTCTCGCCGCCGCGTTAGGGCTAGTCTTCGCAAAAGTCAAACGCCGAGCGAGGCTAGGACTCAACAAACCCAAGTCCGTTTTGAACGGTCACTACCCTCCAAGCCTGTGCGTCCGCCGCTTAGACAAGTAATACCTTGTTGGGCCGAGTACCAATGCTTGAACGCAAGTGCCCCAAGCTAATAAGTCGAGTAGTCACCACGCTGGTTTAGGCAATTGCAAGGAAATAGCTTCTAAAGACGATAGTTTATGAGTTGCTGGAGGCCCTCAAAATGTTGTCTCTTAGAACAACAATTCTTTGTGTCTGGTCACGGTGCCGTCATGGCTAGTGAGACTGGAAAAGGCGTCAGACGCCGCCGGGTCCTCCGGTTTGGAACATTAGCAGCCGCATTCGGTGGCGCGTCGGCAATTTCAGCCATGGGAGCGCAGAGCACGCTAGCCGCCCCAGGGGATAAGACCCCATCTGGCGGCACGTACGTACCCGTTGCGGAAAAGGGTGCGGCGTCGGGTGTAGCGACACTGGGCGCCGACTCGAAGGTCCCGCACGCCCAACTGCCCGATCTTTCAGCCATTTATGGCCTCGCCGGTCGTGGGATCTACAACGCCAAAGACACCGCTTATGGGGCGGTGGGCGATGGTGTTGCGGATGACACCGCTGCGCTCCAAGCTGTATTCGATGCCGCCCCGCCTGGTTCTACGGTTTGGCTGCCGCCGACGAGCTCGAGAGCGTCGTACAAGATCACAGGGACGATCAACGTCACCAAACCCAACATCACGCTTATGTCCGTTGGGCGGGCCTACGCCACGCAGATCAAATGCACCACCCCAGGCGTGACCATGTTCAGCGTCAAGGAAGCCGGCTTCATCGTGGACGGTGTAACTGTCGTGGGCAACGGCAGCCTCAACGGCGCAGGGGCGACCGTGAACGGCTTCGAACTGTTCGGGGACGTTGACGGCAACGTTGACGCGACCTTCCGTGGCGAAACGGCGCTGCTGTTCTTGAACACGGCCCTTCGCGTGCGCGGCCGGAATGTCGTGGTGGACGATTCAGTCATCATCACCTCCTCCCTTCGCGGCGTCCTGATCGATGGGAGGGATGCCGCCTACCACACGGGCCCCAATGCTGACCAGTGCCGGGGCCACTATATCGGCGCACGCTTCCACAACCTTGGCGCGGATAACACCACGGCGGGAATCGAGGTGCTCCCCGCCGCGAAGATGCTCCACGCCGTACTGGCGCCCAGGCACATGGACTCCAATGGGTTCGGCAAGCACATCGTCCTCACTGGCACGTCCGCCAACCCCTGCAAGGGGGTAACTGTTCGGCCAGTCAAGAACACTGAGTGTTCGGCAGATGTCATCACGGGCACTTACCTGTGGAATTCCGTGATTGATGCCCGCCATATCGCGGGCGACACCACGTCCACTTCCTACGGCTCCGGGATCCTACTGGACAACGCCAACAACGTGGATATCATTAGCCCGAACATCCTGCAGATCGGGAACCACGGGATCAAGATCACTAACTCTACGGGTGTCCGGATCCGGCAGCCGCGCATCAAGGTCACGGGCCTCAACCCGTCCGGCGGGCCATACGACGGAATCAACATTGATTCCGCCAGCACCAACATCATGATCGATTCCCCATACGTGGAATCGGCCACCGGATACGGCCTCAACGGCTCACCCACCATGTCAAGCCTTTCCGGCGGCAAGTGGGCCACCAACGCACTGGGCAATATCAACTCGAACACGCTCCAGAACGTCACCACGGAAGGTCTGAACTCCACGCTTGAGGGGCGCTTCGGGAAGATCGAAGATACAGGGCGGCAGTGGTATGCGCTGCCCGCCGCGACCCCCTACCGCGTGGCCATCGTCACTGTCGATGTCGCCAACGTCGCATACTTGCTGGAGGTAAAAGTAACAGGACTCGACGACGCGACCCCGGACTCATACCTGTTCGCCACTCGCTATGTGAAGAACAACCGCGGCGCTCCCATTTTCGTCCCGATCGGAACGGACATTGCATCGGCAGGGATGGGCCTCACGCTCTCAATGTTCTCCAGCAATGCCATCAGCATCATCCTCACGTCCAAATACCCGTCTAGGGTTGGCGTCACGGTGACGGCGGCAAATGGCGGCGGTTCATCCGGCCTCGCCAAGCGCGGAGTGTCAGTCGCCATGCAGTAGGAAACAAAAAGACCGGATAGGCGCGCCCCCGTTCTCGTGCCGGTCATAGTGGCCCGGCACATGACCGGCTGCCACGTCCCTCGCCTAGGGCTATTTGTGGTCGTTGACCGACGGCTTGATCAGGTCGTCAAGGATCAGGCGTTCCCGGTACTTCAGGCACAGGAGTTGCATGATGTCGCCAAGGTTGCCTCGTGCCCGTCCAGAAGCAATAGATGACGTTATCCACGGGCGCCGCGCTCGTGGCCTTCGCTGGCTCCCCATCGAGAAACATCCCAGGAAAAGGCCCGCGCTGAACGCGTACGGCTTCATCAGTGAGAGCGGCCGGTAAGTAAGGTTCGCCCCGGGCACAGTGGCCCGCTTAGCAGCAACGCGGGGCGTGTTTCCGGAGAATGAGCAATCGGTGCTCGCCTGCCGGGCAGTAAGTAGAGTCCATGCGATATCTGGCAATCAGCTCGATCTGACAGCAACATGTTCAGCCCCAATCTGCAAGGCGAAATCGCCGTCCCCAGAAACTACCTGTACCCATCCACGATCGCGGCAGCAATCTCCTTGTAAGCCCGCCGCGTCTCCGGCTTCAGCACGTCCAGAGTCACCAGGTCCCCGTCGGCCACTCCCCTGTCGTGCGGCACGGCGATAAGCTCGCGGCACATCCCGGCGAGGTGCTCTTCGATGGCGTCCTTGTCCACACGGGAGGAGACCTCGTCCTTGTCGGTGATCACCACGATCGCGTTGCGGGCAAGCTCCTCGTACCCGTGGCTGGCGAGCCACTGCAGGGTGCTGCGGGCGCGCTTGGCCCCGCTGACCGCATAGCCAGCGGCGATGATCAGGTTGTCCGCTGACTGCAGGATCCCGCTCATCGCGTTGTGGGTCACTCCGGTGCCGCAGTCGGTCAGCGCCACGGAGTAGTAGCTGCCGATCAGCTTCCGGATCCGCAGATATTCCTCGGCGGTGAGCGAGTCCGAAACCTCCGGGTCCTGCTCGCCGGCGATGAGGTGCAGCCGGCCGGAGTGGTGCATGTAGCGGGACAACTCGGTCAGCGAGTTGATGGAGTCGAGATTCTTGAGCAGGTCGGTGATGGTACGCGGTGTGGCCTGCTGGTAGATACCCTCGCCCAGGGCGCGCTCCACGAGGTCGCCGGAGTCCGGGTTCGCGTCGATGGCGCATGGCGGGTCACCGCGGAACTCGGCGAGGGTCAGGCCCACGCCCACCGTGCTGGAGGTCTTGCCGATGCCGCCCTTGAGGCTCAGCACAGCGGTGTTGAAGCTGCCATGCAGCTGGCGGGAGATGCGGCGGGCCAATTCCTCCTCCTCGCGCTCCAGCGCGCTGGGGCCCATGTTCCAGGAGCCGCCGGTTACCCGGTACAGGAAGCCGCGGAAACCGCGCTTCGGGCGCGGCTTCTGCTCACGGACGAACGACGTCGGCAGCGCGGTGGCGTCGGACACCGGCACTTCAGCCTCCGTCCCAGGAGCATACGGCGGCGGTGCTGCCGCCGGCCTCCGGGACGGCGCTGGCGGCGCTTCAGGCGAGGACGTGTCGGCAATGGCGTCCGCCACAGCCGCGGCCTCCGCCCAAGATGAGCTGCGGACCGGAAGTGCAGGAGCGGAACTGGTGTTGGGTGTCACGGCGTCGAAAGATCCTGTCCAGTCGTCGGAGTCGCTGCCATCGCGGCGGCGGGCACGGCGGCGTCGCAGCTCGGGCTGTTCTGTATTGATGTCTACTTCGGCCATCTGGTTATCCGCTGCTTTGGGCATGTTCAGTCCCCCCGGACTCACAGCGGCGTCCCGCTGCGCTTGTCGATCGGCGTGGTTCAAATAGCCATTCTAGGCGTTGGCGCATGTGCCGCTGTCATCAGGCGCGGACGAGGGCAGCTCCAACGACGGCAGCGGTCAGAACCAGGAGGATTCCCAAGGCAATGTAGCTCCACCACTTGGGGCGCCTTCGGTGGGGATTGATGTCGATGTACGGCAGGACTACTCCACCCGGGCAGGGAAGGAACGGGACACAGCAGTGGCTACCGCCCGGCGCTTCAGCCACAGCAACGCATAAAGGCCGGCGAATGGAAGCAGGAGGCTGCCCAGCAGGGCGCAGAGCGCGAAGACGTAGTCGGGAAGTGCCACGGTAACCTCCGGGACGTTGAGACCTTGGATACAGCCGCACAGTTTTTGGCGGCGGCGACAGTAACTGACAGATAGATCCCCCATAGATCTGTGGTCAGACTACTTAGCAGTTAACGTCGCTGTCCAATAGACACGCTCAAGAAAGGCCACGTCCCCGCATTGCAGAGAACAGGTACGGGACGCCTGTCAGATCTTTTCGTTGACACTCGGCGAGCCAGGGGCACCGTGGACACGGGCAGCGCGCCGTCCCTTCAAACGGCCAAGGGACTGCAGATGCGGCAGACCGCTGTGCCTGCCCGTAAGCGGGGGCAACGGAGCCACGGGCAACCCGGAAACGGGAGAATGGGCGCCAATTTCCTGGCCGGGCATGTCCTGCTGGTCGAGCCAGGACGGCTGGGGCAGAGGGTCATCAGCAATGATGTTCCGCTCGACAAACTTACGGATAGCACCTCGGATTCCGGTATTCATGCACTCAACCTAGAGTGCCGGAAGACCACGCCCCAGAGTAGCCTGTACCTGTTTTTCAGGCGCAGTGGCTACTGTGTGCCACGCAGCATCTGAGTACTCAGCTTCAATGCTGGGGCCGCGTCTCCTGCAGGCGCTTGATGAACCAGCGCGACTGCTCCGGCCCGTACGGCAGCACGGGAATGGCCTTGGTAGCGTCGGAGGGAGTGTCCCGGATTGATTGCCGGGCCTGCCGCACGGCCGTGGTCATGGTGTCGGCCATGGTCTTGACAAACCGGTCGCTGCACGGCTCGCCGTGGCCAGGGATGAGGAATTCGTAGCGGTGCCGCAGCGCCGAGAGGTGGCGCAGAGAGTCGGCCCATTTCTCTGGATACGCGTCCTCGAAGGAGGGGTGCGCCCCCTGCTCCACCAGATCTCCGGCGAATAGGGTGGTGGCTGTGCCGACCAGCAGGTCACCGTCCGTGTGTCCGCGGCCGAGGTAGAACAACGTGGTGGTCTGTCCGCCGAGATCAACTAGGACGGGCTGGTCCCGGACGAGGGCGTTGGGAACTACCAGTTCCACATTGTCGCCCTCGCCGGCAGCCATCTCGGGCTCCAGATCGGCCACGGCGCTCCGCTGCGCGTCTCCGTTTTCACCGATCTCCTCGGCGCAGTTCTCGTGGGCCCAGAACTCGATGGCGCCGTCTTCCGCAAACACTGTGTTGCCAAAGAAGTGGTCGTAGTGCGCATGCGTGTTCACGACGACCAGTGGCAGTCGAGTCTTTTCGCGCACCGCGTCGAGAATTTCGCGACCCTGTCGCGGCCCGCATCCTGTGTCGATGACCATGGCTCGTTCTGTTCCTACGATCAGGCCGGTGTTGAGCTTTGCACCAACCGTGGTCAGCACGTAGTTGTCCGTGCCGACTTCGACCCATTCTGACATTCGTTCTCCTTACCACTGGGTAGCATCTACGATCTTCAGGCTTCGATTCTATGCATGACAGACCGCCCCCATTTGAGCTAATGGCGGCAGACACAATAGGGGAGCTACAGTGGGCTCACAGTCTGCGTGGCGCGTGCGGTCCACTTCGACCAATCACGCGGATGAATGGTGGGCCTGCCCAGGTGATATCCTTGGCCAGCCTTCACGCCCAAGCGGGTGGCTGTGGCAAGTTCGGCTTCAGTTTCGATTCCCACAGCAATCAGCCCAGCGCCGGTGAGCCTGCCAAATTCCACCATGTCCGCGACGAGATCCTGGAGGCGGCACTCCCGCTCAATTCCCGCGATCAGGCTCCTGTCCAGCTTGATGAAGTCAGGCCGCAGGCTGCGGACATGTCTCATCGATGCCGCGTCGGAGCCGGCATCGTTGACGGTCAGCCGTATGCCGGACTGGCGGAGAGGTTTTTATGCTGCAAGCAAGGGTTCCAGCTCGGACGAGGCGAAATTTCTCGTCAGTTCCAGCACCACGCGGTTTGCAGCGCGGATGGACTGCTTCAACAGGTTGGGCAACCGCGAGTCGAGACATGTTGGCGGGGAAAGGTTCAGCACAATGTAGAGATGCCGGGAAGCTTCTGCATGGATCGGACCGCAGATTCCAAGGCGGCAATTTCGAGTGAAACACCGAGCCCGGCAGCAGCCGCCCCGTCGAACCACACATGCGCACTGTCCCCGTCTTCACTGACGAAGCGTGTCAGAGCTTCCGCACCTACTACCTTCCGGCTGGCTAACTCGAAAACGGGTTGCAAGGCGGTGACCAGCATTCCGTTGCTAATAACTCTCTCAATGCTGGACGGGCTGCGACTCACAGACGCTTTCCCTGACGTCGCTTCCAAGGTCCCATGCTGCCCTGACGCGTCAGCGGGACCCGGGTGGGAACCCGCATCTACCCGGGCCAATGACCTAGTGTAGATCAAGTGCTCCTGCAACGCTCAGGACGTCCCGGATAGGCGGCCACGTGCTCGCGGAGACGTTTTCTGATGTCAACGCCCTCCGGGTCGGTTTCTGAAAGAACGGCGTCTATGATCTCGTAGGCCTGTTCCCGCAGCAGTGACGTGTCAGCATCCGTGGGCGGCGGCAGGCCCTGCGGGCGCCCTCCAGCTAGGAAATAAGCATCATCCCCAGACATCCGCTATCCCTCTTCCCGTTCCAACTGAGCGCGAGAAATTCCCGTTCCAACTGAGCGCGAGAAATTCCCGTTCCAACTGAGCGCGAGAAACGGCCCTTATCCGCTGCCCAACAGGCGGGAAAGCACCGCTTGCTTCTCAGCCTACGACCAGGAAAACAGATCTGTCTCTAGCTCGACCCCACCCGGTCGACGATTCACATGTCGGCCAGTACGGAGCCAGGGTTCTCTATGGCGTCGGCAACATAGCGGAGGAATCCGGCAGCCGTACCCCCATCACAGACACGGTGGTCAAAGGTCAGGGTCAATTCGGTGACCTTGCGGACTGCGAGCTCCCCGTTCACTACCCAGGGCTTGTCGATGATCCTGCCAACGCCCAGGATCGCAACCTCCGGATAGTTGATGATCGCAGCGGAGCCATCCACACCGAACACGCCGTAGTTGTTCAGCGTGAAAGTGCCGCCGCCCAGCTCAGCGGGTGTCGCTTTGCCCTCACGTGCGACGGAAGTCAGCCGTTTGATCTCTGAGTCTAGTTCCCGCGCGCTGAGCTTGTCCGCCCTGCGGACCGACGGAACCACCAGTCCCCGGTCAGTCTGGGCGGCGAACCCGACGTTTACGCCGTCGAATGCGACGATCTCCTGCTGCTCGCCGCCTGAGGTATCCTCCGCGGTAACGATCCTTGTATTCAGTTCCGGATACTTTTTTAACCCAGCTGTGACAAAACGAGCAATGAAGGCCAAAAGGCCTGGAGTGTCGTGAGGTTGCGCCTTTTTGAGGGCGGACCGCATTTCTACGAGCGCGGTCGCGTCCACATCCACCCAGACTGTTGCTTCCGGGATCTCTGTCCGGCTGCGGGTCATGTTCGCAGCGACGGCTTTGCGAACGCCTCGGACCGGTGTGCGGCTAGCAATGCTGAGGCCTGTGCGGGGATCGATCGGGCGGCCGCTGGTTTCGACAGGCTCAACTTGCGGGCCCGATGCGGTTTCGACGGGCTCAACCAGCGGTTTGATGGCCGCTTCGACAGGCTCATCCGCCCAGCTAGGCTTGGTTTCGACGGGTTCAACCAGCGGGTTGATGGCCGCCTCCACGTCACGGCGCATAATCAAACCACTCTCGCCAGAGCCCTGAAGATGACCGAGGTCGACGCCATGCTCCTTGGCCATTCGACGGACGAGCGGCGAGATGACTGCTCCCAGTTTTCCAGGCACGCGGGTGCGAGAGAGAAGGCGATCGTCGGCGGCAGTGGTGAACTTCGCTTCGGGGCCTTTGGTTTCGGCAGGCTCAACCAGCGGGGCGGGTCCACCCAGCGAGGGGAATGTTGAGCGGCGGGGCCTGGTTCGGCGGGCTTGGCCGTGGCCGCCTGGGGTGCCGTACCCGATGAGGACGTTGCCGGAGCCGGCTTTTTCTTCCTCGCGGTAGGTTTCCGCTGCTGCTTTGGCTTCGACGCGCTTGGTCTCGACAGGGGCTTCGACAGGCTCAACCAGCCGGGTCTCGTTTACGGCAGGCTCAACCGGTGGGATCCTCGTTTCGCCAAGCGTATCCAGTGGTGTTACCGAGATCAGGGGCTTGCCGACGTCCAGGGTCTGGCCTGGTTCGCCGTGCAGCTCGGCGACTCTGCCGGCGTACGGAGAGGGGACCTCGACCATCGACTTGGCCGTCTCCACTTCGGCGATGGGCTGGTCCACGTGGATTTCGTCGCCTACAGAGACGAGCCAGTTCACGAGTTCGGCTTCGGTGAGGCCTTCGCCCAGGTCCGGGAGCAGGAATACTTTCGTTTCGCTCATCTGATCAGTCTTCCCATTGGAGGTCGTCTACGGCGTCGAGGATACGGTCCACGCCGGGCAGGTAATAGTGTTCGAGTTTCGGTGCCGGATACGGGACGTCGAAGCCCGTCACGCGGCGGATAGGCGCGGCCAGGTAATGGAAGCAGCGCTCCTGGACTCTGGCCACGATCTCTGAGGACACCGAGGCGAAGCCATGTGCCTCGGCGATCACGACAGCGCGGCCGGTCTTGCGGACGGAGGCGCAAACGGTTTCGTCGTCGAAGGGGACAATCGAACGGACGTCAATGACTTCCAGCGATCGGCCTTCCTCTTCGGCCGCGGCAGCGGCGGCAAGGGCGGTCGGAACGGACGGCCCATAGGCAATGAGCGTTGCGTCGGTTCCCGTGCGGGCGACGGCTGCGCGGCCTTCGGTGGACGTGCCGCGCTCGATGTTGGCTTCGTGCTCGTTACGGAGAGCCTCGAGGTCCACCAGGTCTTTGGACCAGTAGAGCTTCTTGGGCTCCATGAACATCACGGGGTCGTCCGAGTCGATCGCCTCCCGGAGCATCCGGTAGCCGTCGGCCACGGTAGCCGGGGTAAAGACCTTCAGTCCCGCCGTGTGGGCGTAGTAAGACTCAGAGGAGTCGCAGTGGTGCTCCACTCCCCCGATCCCGCCGGCATACGGAACACGGATGACCATGGGCAGCTTGAGGGCGCCCTTCGTGCGGTTGTGCATCTTGGCCACATGGCTGACGATCTGCTCGAAGGCCGGGTAGGCGAAGGCGTCGAACTGCATCTCGACGACGGGACGCATGCCGTTAATTGCCATCCCGACCGCCATGCCGACGATGCCGGACTCTGCCAGCGGCGTGTCGAAGCAGCGCTGCTCACCGAAGGTCTTGGTGAGGCCGTCGGTGATGCGGAAGACGCCGCCCAACGTGCCGACGTCCTCGCCGAACACCAGGACGGACTTGTCCGCGTGCATGGCGTCAACCATGGCTGTGTTGAGTGCCTTGGCCATGGTGACGGCTTGTGGCCCCGTGGCCGCCGCGGTGGCGGCCGCCGAAGCAGCCGCACGGGCGGTTGCGGAGCTGACGTTGCCGTTGGCCTCGGAGGAAGTGGTAACTGTGGGGCTCATTTTGCGGCCCCTGTGTTGGTTGAGCCACCAGCGCTGGCTTCACGTTCGAGTTCGTCGGCGAGCAGGGCGGACTGTTCTTTGAGCTGCGGAGTGGGCGTGGAATAGACGTATTTGAAGAGGTCCTGCGGATCCACCGGGACGTCCTCGCTGAGGCCGTTGCGGAGCTGAGCGGCAACTGCTTCCGCTTTCTCAGAGATTCGGGATTCGGCGTCGTCGTCCAGCAGCCCCTTGCCGGCGAGGTATGTCCTCATCCGTGTCAGCGGATCGCGGGCCACCCACTGGGCGACTTCGCTGTCCTGGCGGTAGCGGGTCGCATCATCCGCATTGGTATGGGCCTGCATGCGGTAGGTGTGCGCCTCTACCAGCAGCGGACCGGAACCCTCGCGGGCCAGCTTGACCGCCCGGTCCAGCACAGCGAGAAGGGCGACGACGTCGTTTCCGTCCACCCGCTCACCGGCCATGCCATAGCCGACTGCCTTGTGGGCGAGCGACGGAGCGACGGACTGGTGGGCGAGCGGCACCGAGATGGCGTACTGGTTGTTCTGCACGAAGAACACCACGGGCAGGTGGAAGACGGCGGCGAAGTTCAGGGCCTCGTGAAAGTCTCCTTCGCTCGTGGCGCCGTCGCCGCACATGGCCAGGACCACGGTGTCCTCGCCGCGCAGCTTCGCCGCATGGGCAACACCGACGGCGTGGAGCAGCTGGGTGGTGAGCGGCGTGCACTGGATGCCGACCTTGTGCTCGGCGGGGTTGTAGCCGCTGTGCCAGTCGCCGCGGAAAAGGGTCATCGTCTGCACCGGATCAACGCCGCGGGCCATGACTGCTACGGAGTCGCGGTAGGTGGGGAACATCCAGTCGCCTTCGGACAGGCAGAGGGCAGCTGCGACCTGGCAGGCCTCCTGGCCGTGGCTGGACGGGTAGACGGCCATGCGGCCCTGGCGGACCAGGGCAGAGTTCTGGTCGTTGACGCGGCGGCCGACGACGAGCTGCTCGTAGGCAGCCAGCAGTTCCTCGTCGCCGGGCAGCGGGTACTCGTGCCCCGGCTCGGTGCCCTGTTCGGAGTGCGGTTTGAGGTTGCCGTCCTGGTCCACCATCTGGATCTGATGGCGGGCCGGGAGCAAGTAGTCCTCTACAGTGATGCCGAACTTGCGCACGGCCTCGGCAACAGGGCCTTCAACGTGAAGGTCCTCATCTTGGTCCGGCAGCCGCCGGTCCTGTGCTGCCCTGTCCCGGGCAGTGTGGTCCGCGGAGATCGTCATTGGTCCGTCCTTCTGTAGCCACTATTCATTCTCAGTATCAGCCCGCACGATGTTTCGTATCCAGTCCCAGCGCAAATCGTGGAGAAGTTCGAAGGACTGCCCTAATCTGAAAGACGAATCGTAAGTGTGATCTGGATTACCGACAGGAATAGTAGACAAATGGCTGGAGCAGAGCCGGACCAGGTTGCGGTGCCACTGGACGACGTGGACCGGGACATCATCGCGGAGCTAACGCGGGATGGACGGATGTCCGTGACGCAGGTGGCCGAGAACGTCCACATCTCCCGGGCGCATGCCTACACACGGATTGCCCGGCTGACCGGCGAGGGCGTTCTGACGAAGTTCACGGCGCTGGTGGATCCGATTAAGGCGGGGCTGAAGTCATCCGCGTATGTGACGTTGAAAGTGCGGCAGCATTCCTGGCGCGAGCTCAGAGAACAGCTGCGTGCGATTCCTGAGGTGCACCACATCGCCCTGGTGGGTGGGGACTTCGATGTCATCCTGCTGGTGCGGGCCGTGGACAACGTTGATCTGCGACGGGTGATTTTCGACCAGCTGCAGTCCATGCCCGGGGTCCTGGACACGCAGACGTTTCTGGTGTTTGAGGATGTTGATACGCGATAGCTGCTCATTCCGGCGATCAATTGTTCTCGCATTGAATCCACCTTGGCAGGCCGAGGACCAGTAGGCTGGGACACACAGAGGGTCTGCTAGAAAACGTTGGGGGAGCATTTTGCCACGGGCATTAATTACCGGTATAACCGGCCAGGATGGCCTGTACCTAGCAGAGTTGTTGGTCGGCAAAGGGTATGAAGTTTTTGGACTGGTGCGGGGCCAGAACAATCCGAAGCGGGAGTTGCTCCACCGAATTATTCCCCAGGTGCATATTCTAACGGGCGATTTGACCGACGTCTCCAGCCTCATCCGCGTCATGGGAATAGCCCAACCCGACGAAGTCTATAACTTGGGCGCGGTTTCCTTAGTAGCTTATTCATGGGAGAACGCCGCACTCACGAGCGACGTAACCGCTTTGGGTGTCCTGAACATGTTGGAAGCGACCAGGCTTTACGCTGGCAGGGACGTGAGCAAAGTCCGGTTCTACCAGGCGTCCTCCTCCGAAATGTTCGGCAAGGCGCAGGAAGTTCCCCAAAAGGAGACAACCTTGCCATGGCCACGCTCGCCCTACGGTGTGGCGAAAGTTTACGGCCACTATATGACGATCAATTACAGGGAATCATATGCGATGCATGCCTCCAGCGGCATCCTGTTCAACCATGAATCCCCTCGAAGAGGTCCGGAATTCGTGACTCGCAAGATCTCTCTCGCAGTGGCCAGGATTAAGCTTGGACTCCAGCGCGATTTGGCTTTGGGTAATTTAGAAGCGTCCAGGGACTGGGGATTCGCCGGAGATTATGTGGACGCTATGTGGCGCATGCTTCAGCAGCCGCAGCCCGACGATTACGTTATCGCCACAGGAAAAAGCCACTCGGTGCGGGATCTCCTCGATTTCGCTTTCTCCGCGGTTGGCATCGACGACTGGTCAGGATACGTAAAAATGGATCCCAAGTTCCTTCGCCCTGCCGATGTGGAAATGCTCGTGGGTGATTCCAGCAAGGCCCGATCTGTCCTGGGCTGGAAGCCTCAGATGGACTTTCGAAGTCTTGTTCAGATGATGGTTGCGCACGATTTAAAAGAACAGGGAGCCAGACTGTGAGAAAAGAACCGTTGCGCTGTACCTTACTGGAGTCGGCGGCGGGAATCAGATGCCGGGCCTCATAGTCCACGAATGGTTGGAACAGTACGGCGGGGCGGAGAAGGTGGCCCAGGAGTTGGCCGCCGTTTTCCCGGATGCAGCAACGGCATGCCTTTGGAACGATTATCCGCAAAATTTTGGGAACCGGGTGGTGCAGGAAACCTGGCTGTCCAAAACCCCGCTGAGAAGGCACAAAGGGCTGGCAGCCCTCTTCATGCTTCCCGCGTGGAGGCACCTGGAGGTTTCCGATGTCCCTGACTGGATGCTCTGCACTTCCCATCTCTTTGCCCACCACGCCCAAATAAAACGCGTCGCCAAGGTTCCAAAGTACGTCTATGCGTATACCCCTGCACGTTACATCTGGGCTCCGGGGCTCGACCGCCGAGGGGACTCCCGGCTGACCCGGCTGATGGCAAAGCCTCTACAGAAAATAGATCGGTCGCGGGCCCAGGAAGCCAAGGCCATCGCGGCAGTGAGCAGCTATGTCCGCCACAGGATTGAAAATACCTGGATGCGCGACTGTTCTGTCATCCATCCGCCGGTCGACGTTGAATACTTTTCTGTCAGCAAACTTCACGAACTGACGCCCGCAGAACATGATCTGCTGGGCTCACTGTCGGAACCGTTCCTTGTGGGCGCATCCCGCTTCATCCCATACAAACGGCTGGACCTGGTAATCGCATTCGGGGCCGCAAACCGGCTCCCCGTTGTACTGGCAGGATCAGGGCCTGAAGAAAGTGCCCTGAGGGAGCTGGCGCGAACCACGCTGGTGCCGGTCACCTTCGTGCTGAAGCCCTCACACGCCCTGCTCCGGGAACTGTATGCGAAAGCGTTCGCTTATGTCTTCCCTGCAATAGAAGACTTCGGCATCATGCCTGTCGAAGCCAACGCGAGCGGCACGCCTGTGGTGGCAAGCGCCGCAGGAGGCGCCGCCGAAACAGTAGCTCAAGGTGTGTCTGGCGTCCTATTGGAGGCTTTCTCACCGTCGGAGATGAGGACTGCTGCCGATTCATTGACGTCGTTAAGCGCCAGCAATTGTCAGAGACAAGCAAAAAAGTTTGATAAAGCGCAGTTTCGAATTGCGGTCAGGAATTGGATCGAGCGACAATGACCGTCGAGTTGGAGCTACAACATTTATAATCCGCCTTCCTGAGCGCATGGAACGACGTGCTCGGCTCTGTCTACCACTGCTTCATTCATCCGGCGGAAACCTACGCTTCCTTCAAAAACTGTGAGCCTGTCTACGGACTCTTCGCACCACGCGACATCCTTATGGTTTCGAAGATCTCCCCGTAGTCTCGGCGGACAGCCGGCACGAGTGCCAAAATCGCCAAGCCTATGACTTGGGCCGCTGCCGCGAAAAGCACGACCAGCGTAGATGGTAGTCCGTTCACAAGTAGTACCACTATCCACGTCGCGAAGGTGCCCGCTGCGCACACAGTGATAGCGCGGAGGGCAGCCAAAATCATCGCCCCCGTCGCCAATTGCGAAACTCGCCCCACCCACCAGAGTGAGACGGGCCACACGAACAGGTGAGCGGCAGCGAAACCTACTGCTACACCAACTGGCCCAAAACTACTCCCTACGAGAAGAGCAACCAGCCGAACTACACCTGAGAATATCGTGAAACGTAGTAGCTGCGAGGCCAGACCGCGGCTCATATAAATCCACCCTCCGGCGGATGCCAGGGAGTTCATCGCCTCACCGAGGGCAATTAGTTGAACATACACAACAGCTTCACCCCATCCGGGCCCTAGGGCCACGTCCACTACAGCCGGGGCGGCCACGATCAGGGCCCCCGCTGCTGCCAGCAAGGGATAAATCATCACCAACTGTCCCCGCCGGACGAACTGGAGGAAGCGGTCGTTTTCGTCATGGAGTTTGGCAAGGACCGACAATGAAAGGGTGTCGAGCGGACCCCGCATCTGGTTCATAGGGACCCGCACGAGCTGAAGTCCACGGTTGTAGAGACCGACCGGAACCGGTCCGAAGAGTCGGCCGATGAGAATCGCATCAGCGTTGTTCACCACGTAGGTAAATATCTGCGTTGCAAATAGCGGTAGGCCCATTCCAAAAAGGTGACTCATGTTTTCCTGCCGGCGGTACAACGCAGGCAGCCACCCTGAAAGCATGCAGAAAAAAATAACCGCAGCCAAACCTCCGACGAGTTGCTGGGCAACAAGGGCCACAGGACCCCATCCCCCTAGCGCAGTCAAGACTCCCGCGGTGAAACCGATGGCCGTAGACGCTAGCTCGGCAATGGCCACCCGCCCCAGCTTGAGTCTACGAGTCAGATCGGCTCGATATTGCGTGGTCATTCCCGCTAACAACAAGGATGGTGCCAGCCAAAGAACGATCTCGGTGAGCTCGGCACGGTTGTAGAAAGAGGCAATGAATGGTGCAGAAGTTGCCGCTATTACAGCTACAGATAGCCCAGCAGCAGAGTTGATCCAAAATAAGTTGTCACGTTGTCCGCGCGTCAGCGAATGCGTCTGAACAGAAGCGGATGCAAGGCCTATATCCTTGATGATATGCCCGACGCCGACAATTGCGAGAGCCATCCCCACCAGTCCATAATCCGATTCGGAAAGAAGGCGCGCAAGAACAACCACCGAGGCCAGTTGTAACACGAACCTTCCGGCCTGCCCCAAGAGGGTTTGCGCCCCGCTCCTCGCAGCTGTTCGCCCGAGCCCGACAGTTGTGCCAGCCCTCTCCTGCATCGAAACTCCCCCTTGTTGTCATGCCAAAACTGGCCGCAAGCATCTCACTAGCTATTGCCAGGCCGCCTACTGCTCCATCATCTCGGATACCTCCTGACGAAGGCGTACCCGGAACTTCTCTTCCGAGAAGCTCCCAGCATGCGAACGTATTACTTCCGGATCCCAGTCCGCGGCCCTAAAACCACAGACTGCTCCGCGAATTTGCGCAACCGTCGGCGCCTCTATAAACTGTCCCGTCACTCCTTCCACGACGGTGTCCAAGTATCCTCCGGAGCGCAACGCTATGGTCGGCTTTCCCCAAGCCGCACCTTCAAGCGGCGTAATGCCGAAATCCTCGTGCGCCGGTGCTATAACTGCCTGACATAGTGAGTAGGCCCAACGCAATTGGGCTTCGGACAGGTCGGACACGAGCCTTATATTGTGGGGTTGGTTGTGCCGGAATCGGGCGGCCAAAGGACCGGCTCCGACTACCAGCAGCGTATGGCTAAGCCCTCGGAACGCTTCAATCACCTTATCGACATTCTTGTACGGCAGCAGGCGGGATACGACCAAGAAATGTCTACCTAGACCAATAAAGTCTTCGAGACCTGGAATAGGATCCAAGTCCCCGGTGGTATCAACGCTGTGAGGGGGATAGAAGAGCTTCGCCTGAATATCATATACGTCTTTAATTCGCTGCTGGACAACACTCGAATTCGCCAAATACTTTCCGGCACGACGAGCCGCTTTGGTATCCCAGCGGGTCAAGTACGGTTTAAGCATCGATAGAGCAAAACCAGCAGGGGAGCGCCAGGTTTCACTTCCCAAATATTGCTCGCTTAGATACAACCATCGTGCGGGTGAATGGCAATACACAACTACAAGCCCCTCCATACTGAAGCCGTGTGCCCAGCCAGTACTGGACGCCACAACGACATCACCCGGAACCTTGAGTGCCGATGCAGCGAAAGGTAGAAACGGCAAAGCGAGCCGGTGGTTGCGCCGGAAAACAGAAACACGGTTCAGGGGAGAAACAACGATGTTGGCATTGCGAAATTCCGGGTAAGTTCCATCTGGATTATAGAGCGTTGTATAAATCGTTGCATTAGGAAAGGCCCTGTGCATGGCAAGAACAACCCGCTCAGCACCCCCTCGCTGGGTGAGATAGTCGTGTGCGATCGATACCACGGGCTGTCCGCTTCGCTCTCGCAAAGAATTCATGTATTTACAACCTCATTAAAAGCGAGCACGGGCACGATGGGGGTAGCGGATGCCCGCCCGTCCAGCAGATTCCACCACCAAGGCCACAAGTTTTTCTGACATCCACACAGGCAAGACTGCGGCGGCGGCATCGACCGTCGCTCCAGCTCGTCTCAGAGTCGTTTCTGTGGCCAAAGTGCTTGCAACCGTTACCAGTGCTGACCAAACACCTCTATCTGGCGTTGGCACGCCTAAGGCATCGGGTCCATGCTTGCCAATAAACGTCTCTCGTGCCGCACCTGAGTGCAACGCCCGGTGGGCGCGGACAGACGTAGTGGTTGCGGCAACGTAATGAGGTGTAGTCAGTGATGGTTCGATTCGTACGGGCACGCCTGAAACCAGGAGACGGTATCCATAGTCAACGTCCTCCCAGCCGTATCTTCGGAACCTCTCATCGTAGCCACCGATCTCTTGGTGCACGGAACGAAGTACCGAAACATTGCCGGCCCAGTAGCGCCATTGCTCCTCCGAACTGCACGCAACAGCTTCCTTCCGAAACCTCTCATCAGCAGCACGTCCGTAAACGCGAGCGTAAGTAGTTTCAGGAAAGACGTTCCGGCAAAGACCCACCACACCCACCACGGACTTACTATGCGCCGCGATGTGCTTGGAGACGTAGTCGGGCTGGGGCTCGAGATCATCGTCGCACCGGATGAGTACCCTCCCCCGAGCAATTTCCGCTCCAGCATTCAGAGCGGCAGCCCGCCCTCTGTTCTCAGGTAAGGTCACCTTCCTCAAAGCAACTTCAATGTTGGCAGCAAATCGATCGAGTATTGTTTCGCTGTTATCAGTATCGCCATCGAGAACTACGATGACTTCGAAGTCGTCAGTGTCTTGACGTGAGAGTGCCGACAAAAGGACAGGCAACCGGCCTGCCCCCCCGCGGGAAGGAACAATTATGGATGCACCAAGCTCATGACTCACCGATTCTCCTTTCGTCAACCCGCCGTATTTTACTGTGCCTAACAAGAAAACGCTTCATGGCATTACTCTCACAGTAACTGGTGCGCGCAGTTATTCGGCACCGCCTGATCCATAGAAGTAGCAGAACCAAGACGTAAAATAGCATTTCGACAGCAAGAGTCCAGTAAACGTCGACAACATTTGGGACCAAGAGCCAGCGCTGCACCAATGAAAAAGTTGAGCATCGTTTCCCATGCGGTGATTTCACCATTCGGGAGCCCAGAAAAATGGATGATCACAATCGCTAAAATCAGCGAAAACCAATGTGCCGGATAGAGTCGAGAGACACGAGAAATGACAAAATCGCTCGACTTCGTAACGCGCGCGGCAGACATCAAGATGACAAACTCACTGATCAAGAAGAAGAGTTGAATACCAAAAGCCACCTGCGGAAACAGAAATGCCGGCTGAGGGTCCTCAGTATAACCTGAGTTGTAGGCTTCTGTGAAATGATAAACGACCACCGCCAGCGCAGCTATACCTCGAAGCCCATCCAGCTTACTAAATGGCTTTATCATTGCTTCTTTGCCCAGTACTCAGGCCCACAACTTTTCGTGCGGCCCGACTGGTAACTGGTGCCACAGTGTTGATAATAGCGCACGCAATCAAGATAAATCCGGGCAATGAAAGGAACACCTCACCGAGCTTGGAAGCGCAGACCAAAAGTACAAGCGTTGCCGCCTGGATAATTATTGTCGATTGGGACCGGGAGTTCGCTAGAAATCCACGCAACCCCGTCCTCAAGTAGAGCCCAAGGACGCTAAAAAGCATGATCCAGCCACCCTCAACATACAGAGCCAGGTAAGAATCATGAAAAAACCACCTGTCACTCTCCATTACTACATAGGACTCTCCCAGCCCTAGTCCATACCAAGGTGCGAGGGCAGACTTCTCCACCGCAGCATTCTCGATCCGCTCCCGTAAAATGTCCGAGCCTTCCCGGTTGCTGAAAATACCGACCTGGGCGAAGTTGCTCTCGACGAACTGCAGGGTTAAAAAGACGATGATAACTAGGACGAGCCGAGGCAGACTCTTGAAATGGCGACTCAATACCAGCCACAAGATTCCACAAGCGAACGCTGCCATGGCCGTTCTCGAGCCGGTCAGAAAAACCGCGAAGGCTGCAAGAGAAAGGCAGAGAACCTGATACTTCCTGCGTCGCAGCCAAACTAGAGTCAACATTGGGATCAAACTGTAATACAGCCCGGCCACATTCTTGTCGCCCAAGTAACCCGTAAGCACACCTCCATAATTGTTCGGTGCTGCGCCTATGTAGAAGAGCCCAGCATTTATGACCAGCCCCGCGCCCAATCCCTTGAGCCCCGCTGCAATGTCAATTCGACCGGTGACGATCCACACAACGAGGACGGCCATAACAGCAAGTCGAAAAGCTCGGCGTGTCCAATCGACCTCGTTATACATGGAACCGAAGGCCAAGTACACGAGCAGAATAATAAACAGGGGCGCAAACCATGCAGCCGATCCCAGGCTGCGCTGTGGTCGTCGGAATGCGGCGAATCCGATCATGATGATGGCTGCTACATCACTCGCAGGAATCGCCAGCGGAAGTCCGGGGACGTTGACTCCGTCACAAACGAAAAAACCAAAGAGAACAGCGTCTACGGCCCGTGCTGGCGGCCTCGGTGCTGCCGTGGCGATGCCGGTCATAGGCCGTCAGCCTCGGTGGCTTGCGACTGAAGCAATCCAAGGTCAGCAAACAAGGAATGAAGTCGTTTACGCCCCGCTGTAGGCGAGAATCGCGAGTGCCACCGGTTGTATGCCTCTTCAAGAAGCTCCGGAGACGAATCCCTAGCCGCCTTTTGCACCGCGTCGGCAAGACGTAGAACGTCGCCGGGAGGCGCTAACCAAGGGTGGTTTGGTCCGGCCACTTCTCGCAATGCACCTGTATCGCTAATTACAAAGGGCGTACGAGCGGACATGGCCTCGGCAATCACGAGGCCGAAAGGCTCGGCCCACACCGACGGGCAGACCATGACGTCGACAAGACCGAAAAAAGATTCCCGGGTCATCCAGCCTCGGCGGTCAACGAGGTGTTCCACGGGCGCCAAGGCGTCGTGAACTGCCCGCTGGGACGTCTCGTCTACAAAACGCGGTTCTCCCGCCAAAACCAAGCGGTAGCGCCCTGGCGCTTGCGCATCAAGTTCATGAAGAGCGTCAGCCAACACGTGGACGCCTTTGTCCAAAGAAAGGCGTCCTAAGAACCCAAGCCGTACCACGTCACCGCTGGCCTTCCCGTTACTGGTTGGAACTGGGTGGACCTCCTCAACCCAGTTCTCGAGAACATGGGTACCGGCAAGCTGGGCAGCCATGAACTGGGAGGGGACGACTGTGGCGCAAGCGCGCACCTTCGCTACGCGAGCCAGAATAGCTTGTACGCCGAGTGGCACCTGATGCAGATGTACAATGCGGTCAGACATCAAGGCAGTAGCCGTGGCCGGAACCAGTCCGTTGCACCACAGGATTCCCTGCCGGTTTCGCCGACGCCAGCGGCGGAGTGCAAGCATGTACGCGCGGCGGCCGGAAGCAGGCAGCACCACAGTTTCATGCCCGGCCTTCCGGGCCGCATCCACTAGGGCCGACGGCTCCGAGGGCCCGATCAACACTACACGGAGCCCCAGGCGCTGGATCTCGCGGGCCAGCGCGAGGAGCATGATCTCCCCACCTCCCATGTCCCCGTTGTTCGTGGCCAGGACAATCAGCCCTGTCTGCGCTAGCGCCGTCACCTCGTCACCTCCGCATACAGTTCCAGAGTGCGTTCAACCATGGCCGTGACTGTCGGCCACGCCTCCGGAAGCCGGGGACGCTCGAAAGGGTCCGAAGCCTGGCGTTCAATCCTCGCCGCTACGGCTGCCGGATCGTCCACAAACACGAGGCATCGCTCCGGCAGGATTTCCGGGTTTCCGCCTACCGGTGTGGCTACGACCCCAAGACCCACATTAATGGCGTCGAGCAGGGTGTAAGAGCAGTTCTCCCATACCGACAACTGAACGAGGACATCAGCCGAGGCCATGGCCTGGTCCGGGTCCAAAAATCCGGGAAAACTCACCGGCCCGTCCAAGCCCAGCTGTTCGGTGAGCTCCTGCAGCTCGGCCAGGTCCGGCCCCTCCCCTGCCACCGTGAGGGTGGCGGACGGATGGTTGGCCCGCAAGAGTGCGAAAGCACGGAGCAGGTCGGGGATGCGTTTTTCCGGTGCCAGCCGAGAGAAGGACAAAATTCTTGGCCAGGCGTCCGAGGAAATAACTTCTGTCCTGCGGCTGCCGGCTGCAGACTTTTGGTCCACTCCGTTCGGGACGACCGTGACGGTTTTGCTGGGCTGCCACTTTTCTGTCATGGCGGACTTGGTAGCCTGAGACACGGCAATAACGGCGTCCGCGCGTTTAAGCCTGGCCCTATGCAACGCCGCTTTGATCCGGGACTTAAAGCGTGAGCCGTGGTATACGAGGTCATCAGCAGCAACGCCGTGTTCCGTAGTAATCAGTCGCACCCGCGAGTTTGCCGCCAGCACGGTGGCACAGATCACATCGGCGTAGGAGAGGTGGCTATGGACAACCACTGGGTTCAGCGCTTGGATGGTCCGCTGAAGCGTTCCGAAAGAGGCGCGGAAGCCTGCGTCCGGGCCAAAGGGACCTGTGGTCACTGCCGTCTCCAGCTCCCTGAGGCGTACGGCGAGCGGACCTTCCGGGCATAGGACAACCAGCCGCCAGCCGTTCAAGCCGGCTGCGGCCACATCAAGGACGTGGCGGGCTACGCCGCCCAGATTAGCGACAGGAACCACCCACAAAGCAGTCGGCGGCGCTGTCGTTCCCCCGTTGCTCAGTACCATGCCTCGAGCCGTTCAAGCGCTGTCCAGAAACCAGCCCCGTCGTTGACGTGCCCCTGCCATATCTCCGGGATAAAGCCCGCATCCGGGCAGAGCCGGTCAAGTTGCTGCGCCAGCGCTGCAAAGTCGACCTCACCTTCACCCACCTGCACACCTTCGCCGTCCACTCCGGTGGCGTCAACCATGTGCAGGTGTATGGTGTGCGGCGCCAGGGCGTCCACGGCCTCCGAGAAGGGAATGCCGAGGAAGTTCGCCGCGAGCTTGGTGTGGGACACGTCAAGACAGAGCCTTATGCCGGTTTCCTCAGCAAATTCAGCGGTGTCCGTGGGATCCAGGAACAGGTTATGGAACTGCTGCCCTCCCATCAGCCAGGGGTACGGGGGCAGGGTCTGGGCTGCAATGCGCACACCTCCGGTATCGAGCCTCTTGAGGGCTTGCGCAATCCGCTCGTATTTGGGCGGACGCTCCACCGCGATCAGGTGCCGGTCCTTGGTAAACCCCCCCATGGTCACCACCACCACCGGTTCCTCCTCGCGGGTGAACCACTTGGTAAGGGATCGTGAAATGTCAATAGTCCTTTGCACCTCGGCGATGGACCGTTCCCAGTGATCTTTGTCCTCTGCGGCAAGGTCAACGAGGAAATCGCCGGAGAAAAGATCCGGCAAGTGGGTGGTGAACCCCATGTCCAGCGGCTTCATGAATACCGCTTCCGGATCGATCTCCAGATCCTTGTAGGAGAAGTGGAACTCGAGGAAATCCGGAGTGCCATCCTGAATCAGGGCCTGGTAGTCGTGATAGCGGACAGGCAGCCCCCAAGGACGCCGGAAGCTAAAGTCCCGGCCCCTCGGTGCCTTGTCGCGCAGGTCTCCTTCGTAAAAAAAGTCTCCCTTCACTATGTCCCGGGGAGACGTCCGTCCTAAGAGAAGAGGCAGGGCATTCGGCTGCAGCCCCCGCCCCGGACTTTTCACGGCGACATCCTCGGCGACTATGACCTGTCCCTTGGCTACCGGTCGCGCGGCAACAAGGGACTTCGCGAGGTTGATGCGGTTCATCATTTCGCCGGTGGACACAGTCCGCGGCACCTTGTCCCCGATGGACTCTTCGACTTCCCGGACGCGCCTGACCATCTGCGCGAACTCCTCCGGCAGCAGTGAGACAGTATGGTCGTTGCCTTCCATGGTGGTGTCCACCGTGAAGTGCTTTTCGATGATCTTGGCCCCGCGCGCAACGGCGGCAACCGGGATGTGGTAGCCGCGCTCGTGCCCGGAGTAGCCCACCACGCACTGTCCAATTTCGGCCAAGCGGTCCATATACGCCAGGTTGACGTCCTTGAAGGGGGCGGGGTAAGTGGACTGTGTGTGCAGCAGTGCAAAGGCCGCACCAGCTGAGCGAAGCAGCTGGGCGCTCTCCCGGATCTCGTCCTCACGGGACATTCCGGTGCTGGCGATCAGTGGGACACCACGGCTGGCCGCGTCCTGAAGCAGTTCATGGTTGGTCAGGTCGGCTGAGGCGATCTTCAGTGCCGGCAGCCCATAGTCCACAAGTGACTGGATGCTGGAAGAGTCCCAGGGTGTGCAGAGGACATCGATGCCACGCTCGAGGCAATGGTCGAAGACGGTGAACAACTCCTCAGCCGGAAGGGAAAACCTCGAAAGGAGGTCCAGTGTGTATTGGGTACCGAGATCCTCACCAAGCGAACTGCTGCCCGCCTGCCGGTACAAGGCCTCCATATTCCGCAGCTGGAACTTCACGGCATCCGCACCCGCATCACTGGCCAGGTCAACGAGCCGCTTGGCCAAGTCAACAGACCCGTTATGGTTGTTGCCGATTTCCGCAATCAGAAAGGCGGGGTGTTCGGGACCGATTTCATGGCGCCCGATCCGCAACACGTCACTGCGATCCACAGCGATTGCCCGCAGGTGCCCTCGGGCATCAAGGAGTGGCAGATGGGTAATATTATGAGGCATCAGCGCGGACAGGTCGGCAGGGCTGGAGCCATACGCCGCGGACTTGACCAGTTTGTTGGCAACGGTCAGGCACGACACGTTGAGGTCAGCGCCAGGGTTTTCGACGATCCAACGCCGGAAATCGCCGTCGGAAAATGATCCCTGTAGTACGCCGTGCTCATCGACACAGAAAACGATGCGTTCCTGATTGGCTGTGATCTTCTGCAGTCCCGTGAGGACAGGATCCTCCGAGAAGACGATGTAGGGCAGAGTATTCCGTTCGATGATCATCGGCGGGCATCCTGTTCTACGACGCGAGACGCCGCCGCGCGGAGTAACTGATGTTCGGCTACCGAAAGGTCCAGCTCGGTGTCAACGTCCACGCCTTCGTCCTCGTCCATGATGAAGAGACCGATCCGGCCTCCAAGCCGGTTGGAATGCCGCTCATAAATCTCGGTTTTGGTCAGATAAAGGGACCCTGTTTCGCGGTAACGGTAATCGTCATCTCTCAGGTCCTGGCGCCGCGGCCTGTTCGCAACGTCATACTGGGCCTGGGGGTGTTCGCCCATCGTCCACAAGAACGGCGTCTGGGGCACCACACCCACAAGGGAATCAACTCCGGTTTCACTGAACTGGGCAACAGCACGGTCCAGGGTGTCCGGGAGCCTCACCGGCGATGTCGCCTGCAGGAGCAGTACAGCATCCGGCCGGCGCCCTTCCGCAGTGCGGTATTCAATGGCGTGCTGCACCACTGGCTCTGTCGCCGTTTCGTCCTGCGCCAGCTCGGCTGGCCTCAGAAAGGGCACATCCGCGCCAGCTGTGCGCGCGATCTCAGCAATTTCCGGATCGTCAGTGGAAACCAGGACGTCCAGCCCGCTCCTAGCTGCCAGCGCCTGTTCGATGGTCCAATTGACCAGCGGCTTGCCTGCCACTGAGCGGATGTTTTTGCGCGGCACGCCTTTTGATCCGCCGCGCACAGGGATCACACAGAGGATGGTCACGAGGGAACTCCTAGGAAGTTGTCGATGATGCGGGCGATGGCCTGAGCGGGTTCTTTTTTGGGCTGCGGAGGGGGCGGCGTAGGGGCGCTACCCCATCGGGACAGGCCGTACCGCTCCCAGAATTCCTCCAGCCAGGCAGGTGGCGAGGGATAGCTGACCCAAGCGGGAATTCCCCGAGCCGCTGCCTCCAGCACACCGGTGGAAAACGCAGAAGCAACCGGAGCGGTCAAGTGTGTAAGCGGCACACCAGAATGATCGATCCGCACGCCTCGGCGTTCCCACAGTGCGTGTTGAAAACGCGACAACTTATCAGTTTCCGAGGGGTGGGGGCGGTAAACGGCCCCCGTTGATTTACAGAACTGAATCGCTGCGCGTGCAAGTCCCCGCCGGGGCAATTCTGCACCGTGAAGCTGTCCCAAGTACACGGGTTCCGAGTCCGGGTCGACACCGCCAACTGGCTGGTTCTGCGCCTGCCAGAGTAGTTGGGAACCCACCACCTCGGCGGAGACGTCCGTGCGGCCGGACCGCCAGAAGTCGGCGTCGGCTTTCGAAAAGGCCAGCAGGCGCCCATTTTCAGGCAACGGTGGCGCGTGCGGCGTCATCAGACCGTGCTGCGCCACAAAGAAGGTCGCCCTTAGCTGCCGCGACCATCTATGAGCCAAGGACCCGATCGGCAGGAAATGCCCCGTGGCTAGGACAGCGCCCACCTCGGCAAGTTGTTCGTAGAGCACATCATCGTTGACTGGGACATCGGCCCATGGACCACCGGGAAGCTGACTCCGGACATCGGACGGTGCCAGAACCGCGACGGAGGATGTGTCCATGAATTCGAGGGGCCGCACCAGTGATGCAATAGACGTCGGTTTAGCAGCATCCAGCGCCACCAAGAGCAGCGGCTTCGATCCGCGCACGGCCAGCACTGGCACGAATTCCGAGCCCCCGGCTCTGCGGAACCGAAGTTGCTGAATGAGGCTCCTCCGTCGCTGCCAATCCTTCCAAGCTTCCAAGTCGCGTGGATGGTTCAACCCCATTGGGCCTCCAAGGCTGCGATTCGGTGAACGAAGGTATGTTCGGCCTGGGTCCGCCGCCATCCGCCGCTTCGAATTGCCTCGGACCACTTAGGGTCCCTCATCGCGCGCTTGCAAAGGTCCACCAATTCATCGTCTGAATCGAAGACCAGCACCTCGCTGCCGATCTCATAGAAAGCATCTACATCCCTGCGATCAAGAATCTGCAGTGCGCCGACGCCCGCCGCTTCAAAAGTTCGCATGGTAAAGCCGTCCTGGTCGCCGTGGATATTGAGCGTAGCCGGCGATGCTTTCATGACCCCGTAGGCGCGGCTGCGCGCAAGGTCCCGACCGGCGGGAATGCCAGGGTTGGAAAATTGGTGGGTGCGCAGAACGTCATACGGATGGCGCGACCAAGTACGGCCGTAGGCCCGGACGGGAACTCCGGATGCCGCCAGTCGCCGAAGCAGCCGCTCACGCGACCCATACCTGGCGCCGATAAACGACACATGCTCCTCAGCCATTCGCGGAACCGATACGGTGCTGTCGTAAGCCAAGGGCAGATGCTGGACATTGACGCCGAGCCGGGCCAGTTCCTTTGTATCCTGAGAGCTGTAGCTGGCGATGGGCCCGATTGACTGCACTTGCTCTGGCGTGTAGCGCATGCGTCGAAGCTCGTCATACAGCCAGGTCACGCGCGGGAGGCGCTCCTCATCCAACATTTGCCACCAGTCCGCACCGAGCTGGTCACCTTTCACAACGACAACGACGCTCGGCCGGACTTCTTTCAATGCAGCCACAGCGCGCCTGGTCATATGATCCTCGGCCCGCTGTGGTCTCAACCTTTCGGGCATTTCGTGGAGAATCTTGTTTCCAAGACGCTCAACGAAGGGTCCGGGCTGGTCGTAACAGTGGACAGTCACTTCATGACCCTTGGATTCGAGCGCCCGGCTAATAGCTGCCCAGTAGCCATGAAATCCAGGGCTCACCAAGAGGATTCGTTGTGCAGTCATTCCGTCAGGCCCCGGGCCTTGAGTTCCTGCAACGCGGCGTCCCACGCTTCCGAGCTGGCCCCGCCCTTGTCCCATGAGGACCTAATGAAGTCTGCGACTGCCTCCTTGGTCGACCAGCGGGGCATCGGCGCGCCGATTGACTTGAGGCGCCGCAGATCTGCGCATGCATGGTCAATGTCCCCGGCACGTCTGATCTCGGCGTGCTCGAGCGGAACATCAACCGGAGACGCCTGGATGGCAAACAGAGCGAGCTCCTTCAGGGTCGTTCGGCGCCCGGATCCGCAGTTGAGGATACGGGGTCCCTCCTGCACGGAAGCCGGGTACTCGAGGCTCCAAGCGATGAGCGACACGAGGTCCTCAACGTGCACAAAATCACGGGTCTGTGTGCCGTCGCCGTACACGATCAGCGGCAATTTGTCCTTGAGGCGGGCAAGGAAAGCCGCCAGTACGCCCGTGTACGGATTATGCAACGCTTGGCCGCGTCCGATGACGTTCTGAGGCCTGATGATAGTCACCGGGATCTTATCTGCAGCTGTTGCAGCCAGGACATTTTCCGCTTGGGATTTCGTCTCTCCATAGACCGAGACCGGGCGGTGCTCGTCGTCTTCCGCCGATGGAACCAGGGTGCCGTCAACGCCGCCATCAATCCCGGCCGGCAGTTCCTCGCCGTCCGCCAGCCGGCGTCCTTCCCCATACACTGCCCGGGAGCTTAGAGAGATGATCGGAACACTCCAGCGGACAGCGGCTTCGGCAGCAAACTGGGTGCCATCGACATTGACCCGCCAGTAATGGTCCTGCTCATACATTGACTGGGCCGTTCCCGTTTCCGCGGCGAGGTGGATGACAGCGTCGTGGGGACACAGCCCAACCCAAGTTGCGCTATTCGCCACGTCGGCGCGAACGACCTCCCCGGGGAAACGCTGCTGAGCTTGCTTCGCGTTCTGGTGTACCTGGTCGTCCAACGTGTCCAGGGCGGTAACAGAGTGGCCCTGTGACACAAGCTTGGCGGCCAGGTGCTGGCCAATGAACCCGGCCCCACCCGTGATCAGTATCCTCATGATGTAGCTTCTCCTGACCTCGCGGACTGCCCTGTTGGAGTTTTCGGCAGGATTCTTGCAGGCACGCCGGCTGCCGTGGCGCCAGCAGGAATGTCCCGGGTTACCACCGACCCTGCGCCAACGACGGCCCCGTCACCAATAGTCACCCCACCCAGAACGACAGCCCGCTGGCCAATGAAGCAGTTGCGTCCGATGCTGATGGGTCCTGTGCCATAGACCGTGCCCAAATCGTGGCTTGGGTGCATGCCGGATCCTACATAGGACCCGTCAGCGATCATGCTCTTTGAACCGATGGTTATGTCATCGACTGCATGCAGGTGTACGTCATGTCCGAGATACACATCATCACCGACGCTGAGAGCGCCTCCACCCTCCGCCGCCAGCCAGGCGCCTTCATAAACAGCACAGCGGGAACCCAAAGAAATCCGCTCAACACCCCGTAGCACCAGGGGCCGCACGATGACAGTACCATCGCCTATGGCCCAGAAGGCCCTTCGGTAAATGACGTTCGTGATCAGTTTCGCAATTTTCCAGCGAAGGGACGGCGGGCCCTCCGTCAGGGTCCTGGCCGGGCCCATCAGCCTTCCACCCGTAGGTAGGACAGCTCTCGCCGGAAGTTCTTCAACGCATTCACATCACGCCCGGCCGCTTGCCTAACTAGATTGAAACCAAAATTAATGGCTGAGGCCATCCTCAGAGCCAAGCGAAGTACCTGCGGGTTTCCCCATTTTTCCGCATACCTCATTCGTGACTTGACCAGCCACTGCCGTCGCCGGTCAGGGTCAGACGAGCCCCCACCCTCGTGCCTGACGCACACAGTGCCGGCAAATACAGACGGAATTCCGTGCTCCCGGAGCCGGCGCTGCAGGTCCACTTCCTCCGAGTTCATGAAGAAACCCTCATCGAATCCACCCACAACCCGGAATTCATCCCTGGGAATCAGCATGGCTGCGCCCACGACCCAATCCACCGGAACCATGGCACCGTCCCTGCACCGGGTGTCGTGCCCCACGGCTTCGTGCAGCAGCGGAAGGTGGCGCCATCGGGCAAGGGGTGTGAGCCACTCTGTTACCTGATGCCGGATGGTTGGAAAGTGCCTCCCTACCCATTGCGGCTTACCGTTGTGGCCCACCACCTGCGGACTCACGACGGCGGGCTGCCATGGAGCAGCGGCGTGTACAAGGTCTGAAACAAAACCGGGTCCGATCTCGAGATCGCTGTTCAGAATGAGGATTAGAGAGTGATCTGCCAGCGCGGCCCCGGAATTAACAGCTGTCCCGAATCCGCCGTTAACCTGCCGTCGCACTAGGGTCACGCCTTCCGTTTCCGGAAAGGGCAGAGGGGAGCAGTCGTCAACAACAACAAGTTGCAACACTCCAGCGCCTTCTTGGTTAAGAAGAGCTTTTACCAAGGCCTGTGTCGGTTCGGCATCCCCATAATGGGGAATTACGACAGTGACCGCGGGGTCCGCAAATCTATCCGTCACGGACGCGGCCGCCTGGCAATAAGACGCCAATCACAACTTACGATCATTTCTGTCCCCCCAAGGGCGCTCAATTCCGTTATTAGCAGTCCACATCGAAGCGAAACGCCCGGTCGACACCGTATTTAACTGAGTCTAGCCCCGCACCATACGTCACACTAGCGACATCAAGCCCAAACGATAGAATCAACGGAGTAACCTGTCGATGTGTGGCGGGCATTTGAAATGCGGTAAGAAAGGTCCTCACGTGGAATTCAGCGACTATATCCGCATTGTACGCCGCAACTGGATCCTGATTGCAGCCTTCACCCTCCTCGGAGCCATCGTGGCGGCTGCCGTTTCCCTGAGCATCAAACCCACCTATACCTCGCAAACCAAACTTTTTGTCGCCACCCAGAATTCCGGCTCCGTGCAAGATCTGCAGCAGAGCAACAGCTTCATTCAAGCGCGGGTGGCATCCTACGTGGAGACGGCCACAACCCCTGCTGTGCTGGAGCCCGCAGCAGGGGGGCTGGGCGACGGCGTCACAGTGGCTGAGCTCAGCAGCAAGGTCACAGCGACCGCGGGCGCCAATACAGTCATACTTTCCATAACCGCCACGGATACCTCTCCGGCCCGGGCTTCCGCCATTGCTCGAGCGGTGGGAGAAAGCCTGATCAAGGTCATTGACGAGCTCGAAAGCCCCGTCCAAGGAGGTTCCTCCCAGGTCAAGCTGTCCGTAGTCATGCCCGCCACCGTGCCCATGTCCCCCTCCGCACCGAATAACCGGCTAAACATTGCGTTGGGCACCGTTATAGGGCTGGCGCTGGGGGCAGGCCTCGCCTTGCTGCGAAATTTCGCAGACACAAAGGTCAGGGGGGAATCGGACGTGCGCAAGATAACCGACGCCCCGGTTCTTGGCGGAATCACCTTCGACTCGGATGCAGTGAGGAAACCGCTGCTCACGCAGGGATCAGCGCAAGGGCCGCGGGCCGAGTCTTTCCGGCAGCTTCGCACGAACCTCAGGTTCGCCCATGTCAGTCACCATTCGAAAGCAGTTTTGGTGACTTCCTCCCGGCCGGGCGAAGGAAAAAGCACGACGGCGGCCAACTTGGCTCTCGCTATAGCCCAGTCGGGGCAGCGCGTTGCCCTGGTGGATGCGGATCTCCGGAGACCGCGGGTGGACGAGTATCTGGGGCTTGAACGGAACGCCGGATTGACCACGGCACTACTCGGCGAAACGGATGTTGATGATTTGCTTCAGCACTGGGGGGAGCATGAACTGTACGTTCTGACGTCCGGAAGGGTGCCTCACAATCCGAGTGAACTTTTGGGTTCCAACGCGATGAAAGAACTCATAACCAGGCTTGAGGAAGACTTCGACACGGTCATTATCGACGCTCCGCCCCTCCTTCCCGTTACTGACGCCGCAGTTCTTGCCCAACAGGTCGGTGGAGTGATCCTGATGGTTGGCTCCTCTAAAGTCAAACTTCCGGACCTGCAGAAATCACTGAGCTCCCTCGAAATGGTTGAGGCCGATTTGCTCGGAGTCGTGTTGAACTTCCTGCCGGCCAAGGGGCCAGACGCCTACGCCTACAACTACTACAGCTATGAACCTGCAACGGTGAAGGGAAACAGTCGCTCCTCCAGTGCTTCCCGCAACAGGCGCCGCCAAAAGGCAGGCGATATCGAGGTTGAAGAGCGCTTGCAGAGCCGGGCACTCTAAGGCGGGAACGGATACCCGCTGGCAGCCATTGGGGATATTGGGGGGTCCATGGTGGAAGAAGGAGCGAATGAATGGCGGAGCCGTTACGCCCGCCGCCTTGCGGTCGTTGACGGCTGTATCGTGGTATGGGCAACGGCGGGAGCCCTTTTGCTGCGCTTCGGATCTCCTGAAGGTGACGCACTGATCAGCGGTCCCGGCCAGCCCTATATGCTTCTGTCCCTCGCCCTTGCTGCTGCCTGGTGGAGCATGCTCTCCCTCTGGGGAAGCCGGGACACGAAAATCCTCGGCTATGGAGTCGAAGAGTATAAACGGGTGGTTACCGCTTCCCTGTGGTTATTCGGCATTGTTGCAATCCTCTCCTATTCATTCCAGTTTGATACTGCGCGCGGTTATGTAGGGCTGGCATTCCCTGTGGGCGTGCTGAGCCTGGTGATCTGCCGGTATCTAGTGCGCAAGCTGCTGCATGTTGAACGGCTGACCGGCAAGAGCGCATCGAGGGTCCTTATCCTGGGAGATGCCGAGAGCGTGAAGCATCTGACGCAGACGTTATTGAGCCAGCCGACAGCCGGCTATCTTCCGGTAGCCGCTTACCTGCCCGGTTTCCAGGTGGACGATAAAGTTCCTGAAGGCCTGGGCCTGCCCGTCCTTGGGAACGATCCAAGCCTGGATGCAATCCTCGAAGCCATTGCAGCGTGCGAACCCGACGCCGTCGCTCTTTCCAGCGGCATCCATCTGCCGCCCGGCACAATCCGGGCCCTCGGGTGGGCTGTCGCCGACCTTAATCTGCGAATGATCATGGCACCCGCCCTGACGGACGTGGCAGGTCCGCGCATCCACACACAGCCTGTAGCGGGATTGCCGCTCATCCATGTATCCACCCCGAATCTCGAAGCCGGGCAGCGTCTCCTCAAGCGAACGTTCGATCTCGTCGCGGGAACCACATTGATTCTGATTCTTTCCCCACTTCTTGTCGTACTTGCCGTACTGGTAAAGCTCGACAGTGAAGGGCCGGTACTTTTTCGGCAGGAGCGGATCGGCACGTGCGGAGAACCGTTTCGCATGCTCAAGTTTCGCTCCATGGTGGTCGACGCCGAGCACCAACTGGAGCTTCTCCGCAGCCGAAATGAGGGTAATACTGTGCTCTTTAAACTGAAAGAAGACCCCCGGGTGACGCGGTTAGGGCGCTTCATTCGGCGCTACAGCCTGGATGAGCTGCCGCAGCTCTTCAACGTTGTGGGAGGATCCATGAGCCTGGTCGGTCCTCGTCCGCCACTTGCCAGCGAAGTGGCCCTTTACGAAGCCCATGTGCACAGGAGGCTGCTGGTTCGCCCCGGACTGACGGGCTTGTGGCAGGTCAGCGGCAGATCGCTGCTGACCTGGGAAGAAGCGGTCCGACTGGACCTCTTCTACGTGGAAAACTGGTCCTTACTGGTGGATATTTCAATTTTATTCCAGACTTTCCGTGCCGTCATTTCCCGCCACGGCGCCTACTAAACGGCCAGAGTGCTTCCGGGGTAAACCTCTGCCAATACCCAGTTCACCGTCGCAGTAAATCCTGGGCCGCCAAACCTCATGGTGCTCTTGTCTCAAATTTGTGCTGATCCTGCGCAGAAGCTGCATCTCATGTGAATTCGCTGCGCGGCGGATCGATATGATTAATAACGAATTCAATAATGTAGCAAAGGTCTCAGCACCAAACGCTCTCTGACGCCGACAGCAGCCGCAATCGGGAGTCGACACCTGGGCTGGACCAAGGCATCCGCAGCACGCTTTTTTGGGGGAAACACAGTTGAAGGAAGTCGTCTCAGCGCTCATCCTTGCCGGCTCACTTAGCTTTGCCGGCATGACCACCGCCCAGGCAATCCAGGATCCTGGACATCGCTCGAAGGCGGCAGGCGCGTCCACTAATGCAGGGCCGGCCAACATCGATTCCGGGAACACGGGAGTCACCACCCTGATGCTCCTGTGGGGTGCAGCCGGCATCGGAGCTATGGCTCTGGGTGCAGGAAGCGTCGCAGCTGCTACACGCCGCGCCAAACTCGAAGCATAGTGGCTGGCCCTTTGGCACCCTCATCTTGACCTCTGTACTGCAGGTATAATCGAGAAATCCGCGAAAGGGCTGCCTGGATGGCTGGCAGAGCCGACGGTCATCTATTCAGGGGGAATTAGGCTTGGACTTGCGCGACTACTTGCGGATCTTGCGCCGCAACTGGATGGTCATTGTTGCGTTGGCACTTGCAGGTCTGCTCGTGGGGGGTGCAGCATCTCTTCTCTCGAAACCTACATACACAGCAGAAACGCAGTTGTTCGTTGCAATTCAAGGCTCGGGTACGATCCAGGAATTGCAGCAAGGAAACACTTTCACTCAGGCGCGCGTCCAGTCCTATGTCAAGACCGTCGATTCGCCTGTGGTTCTGCAGCCTGTTATTGACGCACTGGGGTTAGACGTCACAGCCGACGAGTTGGCAGGCAAGGTGACGGCCGGCACTGATGTCAATACTGTCCTGATAAGCATTGCCGTCGATGATAGCTCCCCTGTTCAAGCTTCCGCTATCGCCGAAGCAGTCGCGAACAGCCTTATAAAAGCAGTGGACATGCTTGAAAAGCCAAAAGCCGGGGGCACTTCGCCGGTAAGCCTTTCGGTCATAAAGCCAGCCATCGCTCCTCTCTACCCTTCTGCTCCAAATACCCGTCTCGACCTCATTCTCGGCACATTGATGGGGACTGTGCTCGGACTCGGTGTTGCCCTGCTGCGGACCACTCTGGACGCTCGGATACGGAATGAGGACGACCTCCGCCAGGTCACAGATAGCCCCCTCCTTGGCGCCATCTCCTTTGATCAGGACGCTGAGAAACAACCCTTGGTGACCCAAAGTGCGCCCCAAAGCCCGAGAGCCGAAGCATTCAGGCAGCTACGAACGAATCTGCAGTTTGCCAACGTCACTGGGACGGCCAACACCGTACTCATCACGTCGTCCCTTCCAGGAGAGGGCAAGAGCACAACTGCCGCAAACCTGGCCATCGCCCTCGCACAGGCGGGACGCACGGTCTGCCTCGTCGATGCCGACCTGCGCCGTCCAATGGTGAATGAATACTTGGGTCTTGAGCGCAATGCCGGGCTTACTACAGCCCTCGTCGGAGCGGCAGATGTCAATGACTTGCTGCAGCCATGGGGTGAGAACAACCTCTACGTCCTAACTTCCGGGCAAATCCCCCCAAACCCCAGCGAACTGCTTGGATCCACAGAGATGCAGCATCTGATCCTGCGACTGGGAGATGCCTTTGACACAGTGATCATCGATGCGCCACCACTGTTGCCCGTCACCGACGCCGCAGTTCTCTCCCAGCATGTTGGAGGGGTTGTGCTTGTGGCGGGTGTCCAGAAAATAAAGCGGCACGATCTCGAAAAGTCACTCTCCAGTCTTCGCTTGGTCGAAGCAAACCTCCTAGGAGTTGTGCTCAACCGGGTACCGGCCAAAGGTGCAGACGCCTATGACTACGGTTACTACACACAGGAGAGACGCTCCAACTCTGGTCCCGGGATGGTGTCTAAGAAGTTCCGCCGGTCTCGGACGGAGCAAGCACCAGCAAAGTCGCTGCCGGCAGACGGAGATGGCTCCCGGAGGATGATTCAGCCGTCAGAGCATGCGCGCGACGTTCCCGGACAGCGGGTGACGGAGCGGTCCTGACCGAGGGCATCGCCGATTAGCGCCCCTAGGGCCCTCCGCTGTTAGATAAGGTCCCAAGTAAGTGCCGTCCCACGGCTTACGTCAGTCCGAAACTTCCTGCCGATGACGACGTCAAGAAGCTTGGGTTCCAGGCCCCCGGCAGGACGGATACTGCGAACGTTCTGCCGCGTCAGTTCTTCGCCTTCCCTCACATCCTTCACGATGCACAGTGATCGCCTGAGCCTTAGGCTTTCAGCTTCACTGGCAGTCGGCGTGAATGTCGGACTGCCCAGTGAGGTCCAAGCCCGCTGGGTCTCAAGCACTAGCTGCCGGAGCTCATGGGGCTCAAGTGAGAACTCGGCGTCTACACCTCCGTCTGCCCGACTGAGCGTCACATGCTTTTCGATAAGGCGGGCACCCAGGGCCGATGCCGCGATAGCCGCACCGATTCCCTGCGTGTGGTCGGAAAGTCCAGCGCGAACACCAAACAAGTCAGCCAACACCGGCAGTCCTCGCAGATTCGATTCACTCGGGTCTGCGGGGTACGAAGAAGTGCAACAAAGAATGACGATATCGTTGTTTCCTTCATCCCTAATCGTTCGGACAGCCAGGTCCAAGTCTTCAAGGGTGGCAGCACCGTTCGAGAGAATAACGGGCTTTCCCGTCTGTGCCACCCTCCGCAACAGGTCCACGTCGCCAATTTCCAATGACGCAATCTTGTACATCGGAGCGCCGAGTCCCTCAAGCAAGTCCACGGCAGTGCGGTCAAAGGGGCTCGAAAAAGGAATAAGACCTCGATCCCTCGCCCTGGAAAATAATCGTTCATGCCAAGACCAAGGCGTGTGTGCCTCCTCATATAAGGCATGCAGGTTCTTCCCGCCCCACAGTGGATGACTGGCTGAAATTCTAAAACGCGGAAGGTCACAATCAAGGGTGATCGTGTCCGCAGTATACGTTTGGAACTTTATGGCCCCTGCCCCTGAGTCAGCCACCGCATCAATAATATCCAGCGCACGTTGCAGGTCACCGTTGTGGTTCCCGGACATTTCCGCCACTATCAGCGGCGGTACATCCTCGCGCAGCCACAAATTTTCCGTCATCTTATTCACCAATTTGAATCTTTCATCCATTGTTCCCGCCATTTCGTTTTAAGGGTCTGGATCAGTCGCGCAACATGTTGCCGACAGCCCGGCGTAAGAGCTCTTCAGATTCAGCACCTGTAGCCGCCACTAAGGCCGGCCCCAAGCCCAGCGACCGGGAGTACCGAAGCATGTCCGGTCCGGCAAGTCTCACAGCGGCGCCTTGCTCGGGCTGAGACAGGACGACCAGCAGTGGACCCGAGGCGTCCCGGAGCTTACTCAAATCGCACGGGAGCTCTCTCATGGCATCTGCCAGCGTCCAGGCCGGAACCCCGATGATCAGTGCATCGATGATTGCAGTCGAGTTGATTCCGACGACAACGTCCCCGGGAGCAAGTGACGCAAGAAAATTCTCCGACTTGTTCTCGAATGCTAACGCCGCAGCCGCTGTCTTCCAGTTTTCATCGAGGTCACTGCGCGTCACGCTTGGATGCAGCCGCAGAGAAACATCCAGGCCCCAGCTCCTCGCCATCGAGCAAAGACGGGCAAGAGCCTCCTTTTCCGTTTCCATCAAGCTTTCCATCGAGTGCACAACCCTTAGTCGTTTAGGCGGTCCTGGGGCGATGAACTTGCAGATGTCAGGTCTGCCGACAACATGAAGAGTGCAATCTTGGTTGACTGCCCGAAACCACTGCAGTTGAGCTTCACCCCATACCAGCACGTTTTCGGCTACAGGAGGCAGATAGTTTTGATTCGGAGTGCCGTGAACCATCGTGGCGGTCGTCCGTGCAAGCTTTTTTGCCTGCCAAATCAGCGGCCGACAATATGCGCTCCGGTCGAAATCGGAAAGCCACACATGCTCTTTCGGCAGGCTTTCCACCCACGCCTGCGCAAGGTCGTAACGGATGGCCTGCAGAAGAAACAGGACCTCAAGGTAGACCCGCGACAGGTGCGGGTGACCTATGCCCTTTAGGACCGTGTACCTGCGTAATTTGAGGGCCCGCCCGACCCTGGTCCAATGAGTGCTGCCGCGGAATGACAGTACCGCGAGGCTCGGGAAATGCTGCATCCCCTGCAAAACGTCACATTCGGCAAGCCTCCGGTCCCCGACGAGGTTTGTTGCCGTCCCCTCAAGAGACGTCAAGACGGCCCTCCCCAAGCTGGCTCCATGAGCTACAGGATTCGCAAGGACCAGCGTAAGTTTTGCCGGCGCCAGGACTATACCGCGCCGGGCGGGAAAGAGCAGCAGAACCAGCAGTATTGCGGCAGTTGCAAAGGCCCTTAAGGTTTGATGACTGTGGCGCAGGTGATCCCCTTGCTTCAATGAGTCGGCAACTTCATCGGCAAGACTGCTCAGGTTAGGGTGGCGAACTCTCACGGCCTCGAGGGCCTTACTCTCCGCACCAGGGACACTGCGCTTCCCATGACGGCAAACGAGACTGACCGTAGCCATGCCAGCGACGGAGCGCCCAGCTTCGGTTTCGGGGAAGCCTGGAGAGGACCCGCGTTTCGTTGTGTGGCCTCGAGAAAAGCGGTCCCCCAGGTAGCGTCGGGCTCAAGATATGCTCCCTCGGCCCATTCGTTCCATGCGTTGATGAAAACGAGCCCCGTCCCCTGGCGGTCATCCTCGGCTCTTCGGGCGTGGGTCAGCCACTCCCCATAACTCCGCGGATTGTGGCCCACATAAATTGTGGCCCTGTTCCCCCTGCGTGCCGTGTTGTCCCACCCGGGGACAACGCCGCGGTACCTGGTGAATGAGGGAGGTCTTCTTCGCATGAATCGTTTGGCCATTCGTTCGTAGGACATGATCCTGCCTGAGAAATCAGACCGAAGCCCTTTGACCGGAAGCAGCTGCGCTGATGCCAAAGTGTTTGAACCTACCGGGGGAAACTCTGAGATTGCATCGACGCCATACCAGGTCGGTTCTATGCCGAACTTTGTTTCAGCCGCAATGATGTGGAGCTCGCCCAGTCCATATTCCTTCGCCAACCGGCGCCAACTAGACATCAGCTCGGCAGCGTCGGGAACGTGATCGACCCTATGGATGACGAGGACCAAGGCGCCGTCGACGCGCAGGTAACGCTCATCCCTGAAGTATGGAAGAAAATCGTCAAAGATTTCCTCGGCTGTGGTGCCAGAGTAGTTCTGACCCATCAGGACCTCATGTTCCTTGCCGTCCCAGCGCCGCGTCCAGTTTTCGTTGGCCCAAGATAGGCAGAAGGGAAAGTTTGGTCCGGCTTGGAGATAGTTGTCGACCGGCCGCTCTAGGAGGCGATGGCCGTCGAACCAGTAAAAGTAGAAGCAGAAGGCGTCGACATCGTGCCGTTTGGCGAGGTCCGCCTGCCGGTGCATGACTTCAACACTCCGCAGGTCGTACTGTCCAAGCGTTTCGACGCGTCTCGGATGGTCATGCCCGTCATACTGAGGCCTTGCTTTCCTGACATTGGTCCATTCCGTAAATCCCGCCCCCCACCATTCGTCATTCTCAGGAATTTGATGGAACTGAGGAAGGTAGTAAGCGACGGTCAAGGACGACGCAATGCGCGACAGGCTGGGCAAACTAAACCTCCGAAGGGGTAAGTGGATAACTCTTGCGGATTGTGGTCCGGGAAAGCGTGTTGGCTTTCACGAAGTGGCCGGCCACCATGGCCAGAAGCAGATAACCGAGCACTTCATACAGTGACCCTCTCAAAACAATGAAAAGGAGGGCCGCGACTGGTGCATCGGTAATACCCGAAATATCGTAGTGATGTCCCGGTGTATGCCCTGTACGTCCCGTCATACGGCTCCCAACTCCACGGAGTCCGTATCCTAAGGCAAAAAACGCCACGACGACTCCCGGCGACGAACCAATCAGATGGGCCTCTCCCCACAGCGGCATCGAAACGTTGGTGTAGCTCATTCCCGTGATGTGGGCTACTACCGGCCCCCCGGCGTCACCTGTCACTTGTGCCGAGAGGAACGGTACCCACCTTAATAAAGGGGCAACGATTAGTTCCGCGGCGGTCGGATAGCTATCCGGGATCTCGCCCCACAGCGAAGTCTCACGGCTAAGCATCTCGAAGGAGTCAAAATCGAACGAGGCAAGCGTTGCCTCTGGCGCGCCAGCTTCAATCGCCGCCGCTCCTGTTCCGTCCCCTCTGAGTAAATCAAGCGTGGGGAACACCGTAACCATCAGCACCACTGCACCTACCGGAATCCACCTGGTCGATGGACGCTGGACCAGCCAGGCACCGACGACTGCAACGAGAAAGCTGCCGGTCAGAAACCTCGAGCCGATGAGGGGGTTGGAGGCCACGAACCCGGCTACAAAGGCTATGGCGATGAGTAAGCGAGGAACTTCGTAACCCACTCGACGGGCGTAAATCGCAAATGCAGGTACAAATATCGCTCCCGCGGTGGAGATGAAATATAAGGTGCCTATTGCCGGAATGTCTGCAAGGTTAATTAGTTGGCTACTAAAAGCCGAACGGCCTGAGAACATAGCCGTCCCCATTGTGGCAACGAAAACAACGGTGGCCGCTGACTGCACGAGGATTAGGATTTTCAGCCGGCTAAGCAGGACCGATTTTGTTTTCTCAGCTGGCTCGTCGAGAGCCCAAGGCGTTGATGCATCGTTCTTACGGCGTAGCGTATACCCCGCGAAAGCGGCCACACATCCGAAAATAACGCTCCATTGAGCAGAGTCAACGATATCAGCGCCGAAGAGTCCGCCCCAAGGAAATGTGCCCTTTGCAAGCTGGAATGCCGGAGCCAGGCCCATGAAAATATATGTCCAGGTCCAGAATATGGCCCATGCAAGACTCCATGTTTTCTTGGCAACCAAAAACACCAAGATCAAGCCAGGAAGAACAGCCAATGCCACGGCTTTAGCAATAACGGCTTGCGGCCATGTGAATCCGTTCAGGAGACCATAGGTGGCGGATGATGAAAGCCATCCCACCACAATGATGGTCGCAGCGAGCGGCAAAATCCTAGGGCGAAGCCGTAGGGTCCGGTTGACGCCTTCCGTTCCGTGGGACTCGGAGGGCAAACTCACGAGGCACCACGTTGCTTTACTGGCGTCCCGAAATTATGGGCCTGTCCCCGCCATCTGCGACGTACGGTGGGAATGGGCGCCAGCAGCAATTCCGGGTAGCGAAAGTAGAAGCGGGACGCCGAGGCTATTTCCCTGATCCAAGGCTGAATTCGAAACGCTTTGGTCTCCCGCTTCCAGGCATGGACCCATGAAACGCCGGGGACCACGATAACCTCTTGCCCGCGAGTCCAGGCGTCCAGTCCAAATGCGTGATCCTCGTAATAAAGGAAATACCTTTCGTCCCATCCGCCGGCGCTTCGGATCCGTTCCGTTTCACCGCACACGGCGGCGCCCATAGCCCACGCAACGTACGTAGGTCCATGTGAAGTGTCAGGAAGGTAGCCCTCCACTGAACTGCCAGGCAGTGTTATGCCGCGATGCGCCAGCTTATCCACGAAAAAGGGCAACCCTCGTCCGTTTGGCTGGATCGTCCCGTCAGGATTCCTCAGTTGGGGACATACAATGGCGTCACGCTCACTGATGATGCGTTCCAGAACCTCGAACGACGAGGCATCAACTTTTACGTCTGGATTGACGAAAGCAACGTACGCGCTTCGCGCTGCCTTCAGCCCGATGTTGTTGGCCCGGCTGAAACCTACATTTTGGCCAAGGCGGATAACTTCGGCACCCAGTCCTTCTGCGAATTCTGGCCCACCGTCGGAGGAGTTGTTGTCGACGACGATCCACTGTGCGCCGTGCTTTTCTGTCCCCTCCCACCACGTACGCAGCTCCTCGCGGTTGTTGTAGGTGACGGTGATCAAGGTCCATGCGGACGCGTCATGCTTCAACCGTGAACTCCTTTAGGGCAGGGGCCAGGACAGAGGCGACAAGGATGGCTGCGACGCGCATTCGTGAACAACGTCCGCGGACGAAGGCGCGCGCGCAAAGAAGGGCCAAACGAGGTGTAGAACGGCCGGACGCGAATGCCTCCAGCACCTCACCCTCGCGGGGCGGCACAGCGTCAAGGCGTTCCAGTGCCAGCCTGCACATGTTCACCCGCCACTGCCACCTGTGATTGACCACATAATGAGCCGCCGCAGTGATCCCAGCGGATCGCCGCCAGAGCTTGACCGCACGAAGCAGGGGATTCCGGTCCATTTCCTCGCCAATGACGTTCGCTCCATGCTGGTGGTAATCCTGAACGACGTCCGGAACAGTCAGGATTCCCTTATCAAGGGCTGCACACAGCCCCAGCCAGTGATCGTGGTACGCCACATCGGTAGCCGCCGGAAAAGGCAGGGCTATTTGGAGAAGATCAGAGCGGAACACGGCCAGGGCGCCACTGATGACATTATCCAGAAGCAGTTCTTCGACGTTGAAAAAGCCGCGACTGGTCTCCCCCAGCACTTTCTGGTCCTCGCCGGCTAACCGCGTACCCACGATCCGCGCCTGGCCTGATACGAGGGACGCGTTGTCGAGGTGGTCAAGCAAGACATTCAGCTTTTCCTCGTACCAGAAGTCATCCTGGTCGGACAGGGCCACCCACTGGGCAGCAGGAGGCACCAGACAAAGTATGCGTTCGAAGTTCCGATAGAAACCAACCCGATTTCCGAATTCGTGGACAACGAACCTAGAGTCGTGCTCGGCCAACCTTCGAATGTGCTCGGCGGTGGCAGTGTCAGTGCCGTCTATTCCTATGATGCAGGTCCAATCCGCAACGGTCTGGCCTGCAATGGAGGCTATTTGTTTCTCCAGCAGGGCAAGGTCAGGTTTGTACACTGCCAGGCAAATGGCGCCATTCTTATCCTGCACGAAGCACCGCCGCCCGCCGGAGATAACCGGCAACCTGCCTTCGGCGCAAACAGGTGAGTGCAACGAGGAGCCCCAGGGACAGGAGCATCAGTGGCCCGGCGTTGTCTGCCAACAAAAGTCCGGTCAGGGTAAGAGTCACTACCACGGCAAACTCCGGAAGAAGCTTCAGCACCGGGATCTCGATCTCACTGCGCCCGCGCCGGATCCATATGCTCATAAACAGTTGGAAGACGTGGAACAAGGGTACCGCTAGGGCCAGAATCCTGATGTCTCGGGGCAAACCGGCAAGTACTGAAATGATCACTAGCAACAATGCGACGCTTGCGGAAATGGGGGTCGTTACGGCGAGGACAGATGTTCTCCCGGAAATGAAAACAAGGTGAATATTGGCAAGGTAGGCCGTCATGAACGGGGTGCCCAACGCCACGATAAGCGCAACCTGAGTGACTGGGAATCCAACGGCGAGTGGGCCAGCTACGAAAGGAACGACGACGGGAGCAAGAGCAGCGAAACCGCATACTACAACCACCACCATCAGCATCATGGTCCTGTATGACGACCACAACACATCGCCACGAGATTCTGTTGGCGTCCGGTAGATCATGGGAGCCCACGCGTTGTTGACCGCACCCAGCAGCATCATAGGAGCTGAACCGATGAGTAAACCGAGCTGGAGGCCGCCTGCAGCCTCAAGGCCGGCGAGGCGGGAAGTCCCAGCCACGAGCAGTAGGGCCAGAAAGCTTAGGGCCATTTGATGCGGAATTGTGGGTAACCCAATACCGAGGCTCTTTACAAACTCCAGCCGGTTGAATTGCGGGCGCTGCCGCGCCAAGCACAGTGCGAGCGCGACGGCCCCCACGCCGAAGTGAATTGCGGATAAGCCGCTTAGGTACGTTTGCGCAGTCCGCTCGATATTTAGCATCAGTACGAGTCCCGCTGATGGCCCCAGCACCGAAGCTGCCACCCCCAGCAACACAAAACTGGCCACTTGCTGCTCAGCGCGGAAAAAGGACTGAGCATTCTGAAGAAATGCCAAGCCAAGGCACGATATGAGTGGGTATATCAGGACGCCCGGACTTGCCCCATGCAGGATGGCAGGACCCCACAGCGGCAACAGCAGCAGCGCAAAACCAAATAATCCAATGGCGCAACCAGCGCCCGCCAGGACAGTCGCGGTTGCACCGGAGCTGCCAGATTCTTCCAGGATGGCCTGGCGTGTTATGGAAGCAGCCAATCCTAAAGTAAGGATCACTATCCCGAATTGGAACAGGGATATGGAGACAGCGACGGCGCCGTAGGACTCAGGTCCCAAGATGCGGGTTACGAACGGCGTAGCCACAAAATTCATCAAGATGGGCGCAATCGAAACCGACGCGTAGACCAATCCTTGACCAAGGAAACGGTTATTCACTGCCAATCAAACCCGCTATATAGGCAACGGCATGCCGTTCGACTGCACATACTGCCGATACCCAAGAAATCCCCCACCCCTCCCATGCAGACCACACGCTTAACGCCCACTACGCGCCATCGAACAAGGTTAGCAGGCAAGGACTTCTCCGTCCGATAGTGAAGCACACGTGCAAATCTCTGATAGCGGCTCATGTAGGCTTGCCGTTAAAATTCTGCCGGTTACTGCATGATGTGCCGCAGGCCAAACAGATATATCGCAGGACATTGCATAGATGCCGCTGCCTGAGTCAACAGGGGGATGCCTTGAACGCGCTTAAAGATGCTTCCGTGCTTATCACCGGAGGCACCGGCTCGCTGGGGAAGGCCCTCATCCGCGAACTGCTGGACAGCGACCAGGTGGCTCGGCTGGTGGTTTTCAGCAGAGATGAGCTAAAGCAGTTAGAGGTCCGCAGGATGTTCGACGATGATCCGCGGCTGCGCTGGTTTATAGGCGACATCCGGGACCGTAAACGTTTGGATCGCGCGCTTCACGGAATCGACTACGTCATCCACGCAGCTGCGTTGAAGCAGGTAGATACCGCAGAGTACAACCCTTTCGAATATGTGGAAACCAATGTCCGAGGTTCGCAAAACGTCATCGATGCCTCGATAGACGCCGGCGTGAAGAAAGTCGTTGCTCTATCCACCGACAAGGCATCCAGCCCCATCAATCTGTACGGCGCAACCAAGTTGTGCGCTGATCGGATGTTCATTTCAGCCAACCATTACGCGGCTTCTTACGAGACCCGGTTTTCTGTGGTGCGCTACGGCAATGTCATGGGTTCTAGGGGCAGCATTGTCCCGATTTGGAAGCAACTGGCGTCCGAAGGCCGTTCCCTTCCAATCACGGATTCCCGCATGACGCGCTTCTGGATCACCCTCCCGCAAGCGGTGGATTTCGTGCTCGACTCATTCGACATGATGCATGGTGGCGAGCTCTACGTCCCAAAAATCCCCTCCATGCGCGTCGCTGACCTTGCTGAGGCAATCGCTCCCGGATCGGCCACCCATGAAATCGGCATCCGCCCGGGGGAAAAACTTCATGAAGAAATGATTGCCCTTGATGATGCCCGGCGCACGCTCCTCCTCGACACACGCTATGTTGTCATGCCGCACGTCAGCGGCTGGGGATTCATACCACCCCTTGAAGGTATTCAGATGCCCGAGGAGTTTTGCTTCCAGTCGCATACCAACGATGAGTGGCTTGATGTGGACCAGTTGCGGGATCTCATCGCTGACGAAGAGATGGCCGGCCGTTGATTCCCTACGGGCGGCAATCCATCAGCGACGAAGATATCGAAGCTGTTGTCCAAGCCCTCAAAAGCGACTGGCTGACAACCGGACCGGCCGTTGAAGCCTTCGAAGTCGCTATAGCGCGAACGGCGCAAGCCAAATACTCGGTATCGGTTACGTCCGGAACGGCTGCTCTTCACGTTGCCTACAGCGCGCTCGGTCTGGCTCAAGGCGACGAGATTGTCACGTCTCCCTTAACTTTCGTGGCTACCGCTTCAACAGCCATACTCCTAGGTGCAAGGGTACGTTTTGCTGACATCGATCCCGATACCGGTAATCTGGACCCGGCCGCTGCGGAATCCGAGATAAACAGTCGAACACGTGCCATCACCGCCGTCGATTACGCTGGACTTCCAACCAAGATCAGCGACTTCAGGTCAATCACGAGTCGTAATCGGCACGTTCTCCTCATCCAGGACGCTGCCCATTCCATTGGATCCCTCCATAGCGGCAAACCTGTAGGGTCACAGGCCGACTTGACTACGTTTTCATTCTTCCCGACCAAAAACCTCACTACGGCAGAGGGCGGGGCGGTTGTTACCAACGACGACGACCTGGCCAGAAATTGTCGGCGCTTTAAAAATCACGGACTCGTCCGGGATCTTGACAGCCTACGCGAGCATGACATCGGCCCCTGGCACCAGGAAGTTCACAACTTCGGGCTTAATTACAGATTGCCCGACGTGCTGGCGGCGCTCGGGTTCAGCCAACTTCAGCGGCTCGAGGACTTCAAGGCTAAAAGGCAGCGGGTCTTCGATTTCTACACGGAGTCGATGCAGGGGATCGATGGACTCAAACTGCCATCGCACATTCCAGGAACAGAACCCATGTGGCACCTGTATCCCATCCGCGTGCCCGCTTCTCGCCGTCGCGCGATATTTGAGCGGCTGCGGGCATCGGGAATCGGCGTCCAGGTAAACTACATCCCGGTCTATTGGCACCCTGTTTTCGAAGACTTGGGCTATAAGCGCGGCTTGTGCCCCGAAGCAGAGCGGTTCTACACTGAGGAAATTTCGTTGCCGATGCATACGGACCTCAAGCACAGCGAGCTGGAGATGATTACTGAGGCGGTTCGGAAAGCTGTCCGATATGCATAGCGTCGGACCGACGGTAAATTTGGGGGCTTTGTGAGTCGCCGGGTAGTGGCCATTGTCCAGGCCCGAATGACGTCCACACGATTGCCTGGCAAGGTCCTCATGCCGCTGGCAGGCAGACCCATCCTGGACTGGGTATTCCGTGCTGGACAGAGCAGCTCGGAAATCGATGAAGTTGTCTTGGCCACGTCTGTGGATGCCAGTGACGATGTGCTTGAACGTTTTGCTTCCAGCCGGGGCATCACCTGTGTGCGAGGGGCCCTTGACGATGTTCTCGGGCGATTTCTGCTCGCTGCCGATGCGGTGAATGCAGATGCTGTGGTTAGGCTGACGGCTGATTGTCCTTTGCTGGATCCGGCACTGATCGACTCCGTCGCCGGCCTCTGGCGCCGCAATATGAGCACGGATTATGTATCTACTACCTTGCAGCGTTCGCTTCCCCGTGGCCTGGACGTTGAATGTGTCAGGGCAGGTGCTCTGAGATCCGTGGATGCCGTAGCCCGCGGCTATCACCGCACTCACGTTACGAGCCTTCTGTACGCTGCGGAGTCCAGATTCTCTCGTCTCGGCCTGGTAACCCAGCCGGATTGCTCGCACTATCGGGTAACCGTCGATACTCCTTTGGATCTGGAGGCCCTCCGCGCGATAACGGACCAAACGGGGGATCGGATCGTTCCATGGCGCGAACTCATTCAAATTCTTGGTGATCGTCCGGGCATCCCCGCGATAAACGGCAGCGTGAGGCAGAAGGAAATAGTTGAGGGTTAGCCAATGAAGGTTCTCTTTACATGCAATGTCACCAAGGCCGGTGGGGCGGGTCATTTGATACGTTCGATCGCCTTGGCCGAGCAGGCTCGAACATCGGGACATGAAGTCGTCTTCTGCGGACGCTTTGAGACTGAATTCGCACAGAAAGTGCTGGCCCTTCGAGGTTTTGACATGAGACCATTCAATGGGCGTTCGGAGGCTCTCGCAGACTTGGCCGCCGCAATGTCTGCTGACTTGGTCCATTGTGACGATTACGACGCGGATGAGGACCTCCACGCCTTTCTCTCATCGCGAGGAATACTTCTTTCCAATATGGAAGACGGAACTTTCGGCGCACGGGCTGCAGACTTCATCCTGGATCCGTCAGCGGGGGCCGAGCGCCTGTACCGATCAAGCGCAGCCTCCGCGACCCATTTGAGGGGGCACGAGTACGTCCCTCTGCGTGCCAGCGTATGTGCTGCGGCCAAGGCCCGAACGATTAATTTTTCTAGGAGCCGGCCAATCGGGACTCCCTTTCGGGTTCTGCTGATTCTTGGGGGAACTGACGCTACCGGCTCCACTCAAAAAATGGCTGAGTTATGGGCGCACGCGGTCCCTGATTCGGTCTGTCACGCCATCCTTCCTACCCTGGAGGAGCGATTCATCGAACAGACCGGATCCTGTCAAATCGAGTGGCTCCCTTCTTCGGAAAACGTTGTCTCACTGTTCTCCGAAGTAGATGCCGCGGTCGCTGCTGCCGGAACCACCGCTTGGGAGCTGGCAGCCGCCGGGGTTCCCACAGCTTTAGTCACACAGGCCACAAATCAGACGAACAACTACGACTACTTGGTCGGACACAACGCTATGTTGGGAATGGGTGATGTGGAGGACCTGCGGGAGAGGTCTGCTGACATCCAACTGATCATGAAACGCCTTCGGGCTGGATGGTCGCCTCACGACAGTTCTGTACCCAATGCGATGGTCGACCTAGAGGGGTCACAAAGAATTATCTCCGAATGGAATGCCCAGGCTGGTCCCAGGAATCGGATTTCGATACGCGAAGCACGCATGAGCGATGCCAGCGTTCTCTTCGATTGGCGGAACGATGAGCAGGTCCGTGCCGTGTCCAGAGACAATGGAACGGTGAGTTGGGATGGGCATGTAGCGTGGCTTCGTTCCTCGCTCGACAACCCGCAACGAGAGGTATTTGTCGGTCATATTGGGCCGGAACTGGTTGGCACTGTCCGTTATGACCAGTCCAAGGCGGACCCAAGCAGCTGGGAGATATCAATCGCTCTCAATCCCGCGCACCGTGGGAGGGGGCTGGGCACCCCGCTGCTGGCCCAGGCCGAAGCTCTTCTGGGCCAGATGCTGAAAGCCCCGTTCGTTTCAAGAGCCGTTGTCAGGGCGGACAACTACGCGTCCAACCGCCTATTCGACACCAACGGATACAGCAAGGACCCGGTCACCGATTCTGATGGGTTCTTTGCTTGGTGTAGAAAGGTCAGCTGATGCATGCTGCCTGCGGTGGCTCAATGATGACCATAGTGAACGTCATCTTTCAGAACAGGTCAGCCGCCCAACGAGCTCCCAAAGCTGGGGAAGCTTATAGCATCATCAAGCGGCGTATATGATCGACCAGCAAGGAACAGATGTGGGGACTTTCCGGCAGCCGGACCCATGGCGTCGGCGTTACGCACGGCGGCTTCAGGTTGTCGACGCCTGCGTTGTCAGTTGGGCAGTTGCCGGTGCCTTTGCGGTCCGCTTTGGCTTAGCTGACTTGGCCAAAGGACAGGTGCAAGAAGGCGAATACGTAGCCCTGTCCCTCGTACTTGCAGCGGTTTGGTGGGCCGTTATGGGTCTCTGGGGTGCGCGGGACGCTACGATACTGGGCGCTGGTTCAGAGGAATACAAGCGCGTTTTTGCAGCATCCGCCTGGCTCTTCGGATTTCTTGCGATCTTCTCCTACGCCCTCCGGATCGATACGGCGAGGGGCTTCGTCGGCTTGGCTTTTCCAGCCGGTGCCATGGGTCTGCTTATCGGCCGATGGCTCGTGCGCCAACACCTCACGGTCGAGCGGAAAAGGGGCAGCAGCAGCGCACGCGTCCTGATAGTAGGAAGTCCCCCATCGACGGACCACCTTATTCGGTCGCTGCGGAGCGTGCCGGCCGCAGGGTACCTGCCGGTCGCAGCCCATTTACCTGGGGCCAGTTCCTCCATGGCCCGGCTGGAGGAAAAGGGCGTGCCGATCACTGGCATTCAATCAGACATAGGTTCCATACTGGAAGTCATTGACTCCTTAAAGGTCGATGCGGTGGCGGTGTCCGCTGGGGTCCACATGACACCGCAGGATCTACGGCGGCTTGGATGGGAACTTGCTGCGCGCGATGTAGGCATGATTCTGGCACCTGCCCTGACTGATGTTGCCGGACCAAGAATCCACACTCAGCCCGTTGCCGGTCTGCCGCTCATCCACGTGTCAACCCCGAAGCTCACTGGCGGAAAAAGGGTGGCCAAGCGGGCGTTCGACCTCGCTTTTGCGAGCCTTCTCTGCATATGTCTCCTGCCACTGATGCTTGTGTTGGCGGCGTTGGTGAAGGCAAGTAGCCGCGGCCCGATCTTCTATAGACAGGAGAGGGTTGGCCTACGTGGCACGACGTTCAAGATGCTTAAGTTCCGATCCATGAAGGAGGACGCCGACGCCGAGCTCCTTACACTGCTTCGAGCACAGGGGTCGAGTGACACCCCGCTGTTCAAGGTAGTGAATGACCCTCGGGTCACGCGGATCGGACGTTTACTCCGTAAATACTCGTTGGACGAGCTGCCGCAACTCTTCAACGTTATAGGCGGCAGCATGAGCTTGGTCGGCCCTCGTCCCCAGCGGGAAGGCGAGGTGGCCCTGTACGATGACGCGGCGCACCGACGGCTCTACGTGAGTCCGGGCATGAGTGGGCTGTGGCAGGTCAGCGGTCGCTCGAAGCTCAGTTGGGAGGAGAGCATCCGGCTGGACCTGTACTACGTCGAGAATTGGTCACTCATGGGCGACATCGTGATTTTGTTCAAAACCTTCAAGGCAGTTCTGAAAACTACCGGAGCGTTTTAGCTCCTCGACCGACCAAGCGCTCGAGCCGTTCGCATCAATCAAAAGGCAAATCATTTCATGGACGAATCTAAAGAATCACGAGGCCGCGAGGGAAAGGGCAGTAAGTCCACCGGCCACAAGCGAAAGCGCAGGCGTCGTCTTATTGCCGCGGCAACTGCCAGCGTTCTGCTGGTCGCGCTAGCCCTGGCTGCGGCTGCCTCTCTGGCAGCGAAGGCCTCTACGATCCGGACGGAACTGGAGTCGGCGAAGCACCTGCTCACACAACTGAAAACGGACATTGCGAGGAATGAGCCGAAAGCTGCACTGCAGACGGTGAATCGGCTCAAGCAGCACACTTCTTCCGCACGCCAACAGTCATCCGGTCCGCTTTGGGCCGCCGCTAGCATCGTCCCTTGGCTGGGCGCGAACTTTCAGGCAGCCAGTGAAATTACAGCGTCGGCAGATGACGTGGTTCGTTTAGGAGCAGAACCATTGGTGACGGAATTCCATTCACTTGACTGGGATTCGCTCGCTCCCAAGAGCACGGGCGTAGACCTTGAGCCGCTCGAAGCGGCCGAACCGAAAATCGCCTCGGCAGCGCACGCTGTTCGCGCATCGGCCCAGCGAATCAATCGAATCAACGGAAGTGCCCTGATTCCTCAAATATCAGAACCATTGGACGAAGTCAGGGAGCAGTTGAATTCCGCGAGCAGCAGCCTGGACGCAGCTGCCAGCGCCGCCGCGCTGCTCCCTCAGATGATGGGCTCAGAAGCACCGAGGCATTATCTCCTGTTGATTCAGAACAATGCAGAGGTCAGAGCTTCCGGCGGAATTTCCGGTGCTCTTGCTGTACTCACCATCGATAAGGGAAAGATCGGCCTGGAATCCCAATCGAGTGCCTCCGAACTCGGCGTGTTTGTTCCGCCCCTCCCTGTCCCGGCTGAGCAGGAGGTCATTTACTCGGAACGAATGGGCCGGTTCATTCAGGACGTCAATCTCACACCAGATTTTCCAACAACCGCGGGCCTCGCCCAGGATATGTGGGAGCGGAAGACGGGCCAAAGGGTTCACGGAGTGGTATCGATCGACCCGGTCTCCTTGAGCTACATTCTGGAGGCAACAGGTCCGGTACAGCTGACCAATCCAAAGGCGCAGTACCCTAGGCTACCCGTCGAGCTGAATGCCAAAAACCTGGTTTCGACACTTCTATCAGATGTGTACGCGGCTATCCCCGAACCAGCCATGCAGGACGAGTATTTTGCTACCGTTGCTGCCGACATATTTGGCGCCCTGTCAACGGGCAAAGCTGACTCTAAGAGGCTTATAGATGGCATTACGCGCGGAACTCAAGAGGGAAGGATCCTTTTGTGGTCAGAAGACAGCAGGGAGCAATCAATACTCGCCGCCCACCCGCTGAGCGGATCAATCGATGGTCCCAGCGTCTCGCCTGCTCAATTCGGGGTGTATTTTAATGACGGCACAGGCGCGAAGATGGATTACTACATGAAGCGCACCGTGCAGTTGGTGAAGGAATGCTCCAGCAACGAATATGGCCGCGTCAAAGTCCGCGTTACCAGCAAGAATACTGCACCGGTCGATGCTGCTACCTCCTTGCCAAAATACGTCACCGGCGGTGGAGCGTTCGGCATCCCTCCAGGCACAGTACAAAGCAACGTGTCAGCATATGGCCCGATGCAAGCAAATGTGGAATCAGTAGTGCAGGACGGAGCGAAGATCCCATTCGGTGCGCAGCGACATGCGGGGCGTCCAGTGGGAACCGTTACTACAAGCCTCGCGCCAGGAAAGAGCAGCATAGTTGAACTGACCTTCAGCAGAATCATTCAGCATTCGGAACCGGAACTCGTTGTCACACCGACCGTTCAAACCGTGAAAGATGTCGCTCTGCCTACAAAGTCCGTGCAGTGTGGGGGAAAGTAGTAGATCCGGTTAAGGCTATGTAAATTAACTTGACAGGCTTTGTGCGGCCCACTGTTTAGTGGTAGCGTCTACACGGGCGGGAGGCAAAAGATTTCACCCTGTGGTCTCTTAGGGATCGGAAATCTGCGCGCTACGTGACGAAGAATTTTAGGTCTCAGGGGGATAAATGAAGAAGTCTTTTGCAGTAATTGCTCTTGCAGGCTCCATCACACTGGCAGGTGCAGTTCCGGCGCTGGCAGATCACGAGGCGCCAGCTTACCCAGGCGGGACCACCCAGGGCACAGTATCTGACGGAACGGTAGCACCGGGCGAAGTTTTCACCTTCTCTGGAACTGGTTTTGAACCAGGCGAAGCCATCACCATCACTGTAACCCTTACGTCCACGCCGCAAGCGAGCGGTGGCATCGGCTCTGGTAGTGCCAGCCTGGCAGTGCCCGTCAAGATCGTGCTGCCGCTTGCCCCCCAAACGTTCAGCACCACTGCCGACAGCAGCGGCGCGTTCGCCTTCCCTCTTACGATCAGCGAACCGGGCACGTACCTCCTCACCGCTGAAGGTGCCTCCGGCCATACTGTGACTGCGACTGTCACAGTTGCTGGCGCAGCCGGAGACACGGATCTTGCAACCACGGGTGGCAACTCCGGAACCGGCGCTCCGCTGGCAAACACCGGCGCCGACCAGAGTCTTGTTCTTTGGTCCTTGGTTGGCGCAGGGGCAGTGGCCGCCGGCGTCACCTCGGTGGTTGTTGTCCGCCGTCGGGCCAAGGCAGACACCGTCTAGTCGCAGGCCCTGCATAGAACAATAGAGGGTGGGTGGCACCGGGAAACCGGAGCCACCCACCCTCTGCTCGTCGTTAACCGTCTAAAGCATAGGGAAACCTTGGCCAAGTACACTTCAATCTGGCATTGGATCCTGGGAGTATATTTCGTTGCCCTCGCCCTGGTCGGTTTCTGGCCAACCCCGGTAGACCAGCCGGCGCAAGGGACACTCGACCGGTTTCTCACTTTCCTTCACAACCACGGTGCACCGTTCTGGTTCAACTACCAATTTGTGGAAGCCGCAGCGAATGTACTGCTATTCGTTCCCGTAGGCCTGGCAGGCACCTTGGCATTCGTGTCAAAAAAACGATGGCACATCGCGGTACTTGGAGTTTGCGCCTCCATGTCAATGGAGGCAGGGCAGTTAATATTTCTTGACAGGCGATTTCCCAGCTTGCTGGATGTTGTCACAAATGTGTCCGGCACGCTCATTGGAATTCATCTTGCCAGCATCTTTCAGAGAGCACTGGTAAATCGCCGGTTCAATGACGAGGGCAAGCTGCTGTAGGTTTCCGCAGGCTTGCTGGTTTCGCAAGCTCAACCAGCGGTGATTTCGACAGGCTCAATCAGCCCTTGAAGTTGGGCTCGCGCTTCTCCTGGAACGCCCGGAAGCCTTCGGCGTAGTCCTCGCTCTTGCAGAGCCGCGCCTGCTCGGCGTTCTCCTCCTTCATGGAGGCCCACAGGCCCAGGCGCTGGTCGCGGATGTGCGCCACCAGTTCCTTGCTCGCTTTGAAGGCACCGGTGGCCCCAGTCGCCACTCGGGAGACGATCAACCGCGTCGACTCCAGCAGCTCATCCCCGGGCATCGCGCGACTGAACATCCCCTGGGCCACTGCTTCGGCACCGCTCATCAGCTCGGCCGTGTAGATCAGGTCCAACGTCCGGTGCATGCCCAGCCGCTCCGTGAAGTACCAGTGCCCGCCCGAATCCAGCGTGGCCCCCAGCTTGGCGAACGGCGAGCCGAACTTCGCGTTCTCCGCCACGTACACGACGTCCGTGGCCAACAGCAGTCCCAAGCCAACACCCAGGCACGCGCCCTGTGCCGCAGCGAACGTCGGCGCCGGGAAAGAAGCCATCTTCTGCAGCAGCGGCTGCACCAGCCCACCCAGGTAGGCCTCGGCGTCGTCGTTCTCCGGCGTCACCCCCGCGATGTCCCGGCCCGCGCAGAAGGCGCGGCCCTCTCCCCTGAGCAGCAGCGCCCGGACTTCACCGCGCGAGGCGGCGGCAGCGGCGTCGTCATACGCCTGTGACAAATCCCTGAGGGCCTGCTCATCGAGGGAGTTCAGCTTGGAGGGGGCGTTAAGGACGACTTCGGCGATGCCGTCGGCGATGGAGAGGGAGATCATTGGTTCCTTCTTTCAGGGTTCGGCGGCCTTGGTCTCGACAAGCTCGACCGGCGGTGACTAGACGTCGAAGTCGACTGTGACTTCCTTGCTCGTGGGGTGCGACTGGCAGGTCAGGACATAGCCCTTGTCCAGCTCATCCTGCTCCAGTGCGTAGTTTTCGTCCATGGTCACGCTGCCGGTGACCACCTTGGCCCGGCAGGTGCCGCACACTCCCCCGGCGCACGCGAACGGCACGTCCGGGCGGACCCGCAGGGCCGCGTTCAGGATCGACTCGCGGGCGTGCGTGGGGCTGGCCACCTCGCCCTGCAGGCCGTCCAGCTTGAACGTGATCTTGTAGGTCTCCTTGGATTCGTCCTCGATGACGGGACGGCCGGCGTTGCCCTCCGGGCGGTCCGGCTTGCCGGAGGTGAACAGCTCGAAGCGGATGTGCTCCGGCTTCACCCCGCGCTCGGCCAGGGTGTCGCGGCACAGCTGCACCAGCTCGAACGGCCCGCACAGGAACCACTCGTCCACATCGTCCGCGTGGATGGCGGTGCCCAGCAGCGCCCGGAGCTTCTCGGCGTCGATCCGTCCGCTCAGCAGCGGCGCGATCCGCTGCTCCCGGGACAGCACGTGGTGCAGCGCCAGGCGCGACGGGTACCTGTCCTTCAGGTCAGCGAGCTCCTCCAGGAACATCACGTCCATGGCGGCCTTGTTGGCGTAGATCAGGTCGAAGCGAGTGTCCGGGTTCGCGGCCAGCAGCGTGCGGGCGATCGCGATCACCGGGGTGATGCCCGAGCCCGCGGCGATCGCCACGAAATTGCCCGGCTGCCCCGCCAGCTCGCCTGCCATTTCCTGGGGGCGGTTCATGGAGTTCATGACGTTCTGGTCCACGGCTTTGCCGTCCCGGCCGTGCTTGGAGACGAACGCGCCCATCGGGCTCATCACCTCGAGGGTGTCCCCGGCCTTCAGCTCGGCGTTCGCCCACGTGGAGAACAGCCCGCCCAGGTCCTTCTTGATGGCCACGCGGATCTCGCTGGTGCCGTCCGCGAAGCTCCGCGGTTCGGCGCAGATGGAGTAGCTGCGGCGGATTTCCTTCGGCTCGCCGTTCTCATCCGGCAGCGTGGTGCGCAGGGCCACGTACTGCCCCGGCAGGTAGTCGAAGTGGCCGGCCAGTTCGGCCGGCACCGCGAACGTCACCTCAATCGCGTCCTCGGTCAACCGGCGCACCTCCTTGACGGTGAGGGTGTGGAAGGACGGACGACGGCGGCCGGTGGCCTGCGCCGATTCGGCGGCAGTCTGGCGGACAACGGGCATGGGAGCACCTGTTCCTTACAAAACTTTGAAGTAGTCGAACGGTTCCTTGCAGTCCTGGCAGACGTACAGCGCCTTGCAGGACGTGGAACCGAAGCGGGTGAGTTCCTTGGTGTTCAGCGACGAGCACTGCGGGCATTTCACGGCGAGGGTAAGGCGGACCGTTCCCCGGGAGGGGTGACCCAGTCCGCCGGCTGCGGCGCGGCCGCTGGGCGGGGCGATGCCGTACTCCTGCAGCTTGGCCTTGCCGGCGTCGGTCATCCAGTCCGTGGTCCAGGCCGGGGCGAGCACCAGTTCCACGTGGACGCTCGGGTAGCCCTCTTTATGGAAGGCGGCCTTGAGGTCGTCGCGGATCGCGTCCATCGCGGGGCAGCCCGAGTAGGTCGGCGTGATGGTGACCTGGACAGCGGGCACCATCCCGCCGTCGTCGAACAGCCGGACTTCGCGAAGAATGCCAAGGTCCTCGATGGTGAGGACGGGGATCTCCGGGTCGCAGACGGTGGCCGCGATGGCCCAGGCCTTCTGCCCGGCGGTGGCCTCCGCGTGCCGGGTGCCCGGTTCCTGGACGTACACGGCAGTCACCAGCTCGCTCCGGGATGCTCGCGGGCCAGCACCTGCATTTCGGCGAGGATGTAGCCCAGGTGTTCGGAGTGCCGGCCGCGGCGGCCGCCGCCCGGAGCTGCCGGAACGTCCGGGACCTCCAGCCCCGCTTCGGCGAGAACCTCGCCGGTGAGGCGGTCAAAGTCCTCTTTGATGCTGGACGGTTCGACGGCGGCACCGGCTTCAGCCAGGCGGTGGGTCAGCTCGTCGTCTTCGAAGAGTTCCTGGACGTACGGCCAGATCAGCCGCAGGCCGTGGATGATGCGGCGGCGGGATTCCTCCGTGCCGAGGGCCAGGCGGAGGATCCACTGCGCGCTGTGGTCGCGGTGGTAGTCCACCTCCTTCACGGCCTTGGCGGCGATGGCGGCCAGCGTGGCATCGCTGGACTGGGTCAGCCGGCGGTACAGCTCGAACTGGTAGTAGCTCACCACGAACTGGCGCGCGATGGTGACGGCGAAGTCCCCGTTCGGCTGCTCAAACAGGTGGGCGGACCGGAACTCGTGCTCGCGGCGGAAGTAGGCGAGATCGTCCTCGCTCTTCTCCCAGGCTCCCCCGGCGTAGCTGAGGAACGACCGGGCGTGGCCCAGCTGGTCCAGGGCGATGTTGCCCAGCGCCACGTCCTCCTCCAGCTCGGGGGCGCGGGAGATCCAGTGGCCCAGGCGCTGGGCGAGGATCAGGGCGTCGTCGCCGAGGCGCAGGGCGTATTCGGCCACGTCCTCGGTGGGCTTGGCCAGGCCGGTGCGCACCTCGAGGGCGATGTCCTCGGGGCGGAGCGCATTGCCGGGCGTGATGCGCGTGGCGCTGGCGGACGAGTCGCCGCTGCCTGCGACGCCGACGGAGATGTCGCCGTGGCCTGTTGTCTCTGTCTGTTCCGGAGCGGTCACAGGTGCTTCACTCCTTCGCTCTTGGTGTAGTACGTGGCATGCCGGTAGTCCTTGCCCTGCGGGGATTCGAAGAACGAACCCTTGGCGTCGGGGTCGCTGGCGGCGATGGCGTCGGCCGGGACAACCCAGATGGACACGCCCTCGTTGCGGCGGGTGTAGAGGTCGCGGGCATTGCGCAGGGCCATGGGGGCGTCCGGGGCGTGCAGGCTGCCCGCGTGGACGTGCGAGAGCCCCCGGCTGGACCGGACAAAGACCTCCCACAGCGGCCAAATGCTGCGATCGCTGGTTGAGCCTGTCGAAACCGCCGAAACCGGATATCCGCTGGTTGGGCTGGTCGAAACTGAAACCTCGGCCGCGGAGCTAGTCAGCACGGAGATTTCCTCACCGTTGCTGCTGGTTGAGCTTGCCGAAACCGAGTCCGGGCCTGCCGGGACCCGGGCTGCGGACCGTTCTCCCTCGCTGGCCGAACCTGCCGGGAACTCCGGGTTGCCGTGAGGGCTCATGCTGCAAATTCCTTCTGTGCGTTTTTACGTGCCTGTTTTGCCGCATAAGCCGCGGCTGCTTCCCGAACCCAGGCGCCGTCGTCGTGCGCTTCCCGGCGGCGTTCCAGCCGCTGGGCGTTGCAGGGGCCGCGTCCGGCGAGGACTTCCTTGAACTCCTCCCAGTCCAGCGGGCCGTGCTCCCATTTCTTGGTCTCTTCGTTGAAACGGACTTCACTGTCCGGGAGGGTGAGGCCCAGAACCCGGACCTGCTCCACCATCATCCCGACGAAGCGGCTGCGCAGTTCGTCGTTGCTGAAGCGCTTGATGTTCCATGCCATGGACTGCTTGGAGTTGGGTGAATCGTCATCCGGCGGGCCGAACATCATCAGCGCCGGCGCGTACCAGCGGTTCACGGCGTCCTGGGCCATCTGCTTCTGCGCGGGCGTTCCGTTGGAGAGTTCCAGCAGGATCTCGAAGCCCTGGCGCTGGTGGAAGGACTCTTCCTTGCAGATGCGGACCATCGCCCGGCCATAGGGGCCGTAGGACGCACGGCAGAGCGGCACCTGGTTGCAGATGGCGGCGCCGTCAACCAGCCAGCCGATCGCGCCCATGTCCGCCCAGGTGAGGGCCGGGTAGTTGAAGATTGAGGAGTAGCGGGCCTTGCCGGCGATGAGGTCGTCCATCATCTTGTCGCGCGACTGGCCGAGCGTCTCGGCGGCGGAGTAGAGGTACAGGCCATGGCCGGCCTCGTCCTGGACCTTGGCCATGAGGATGGCCTTGCGCTTCAGGCTCGGGGCGCGGGAAATCCAGTTGGCTTCCGGCTGCATGCCGATGATCTCGGAGTGCGCGTGCTGCGAAATCTGGCGCAGGAGGGTCTTTCGGTATGCCGCGGGCATCCAGTCCTTGGGCTCGATCCGGGAATCCTCAGACATGACGCGGTCAAAGTACGCCTGCCCCTCCGCCTCAAGCTGTGCCGCCCGCTCCTGTTCTCCCTTCAACCCTTCGGGCGATAGTGCGTCAGGCACTGACTGCAGATTCTGCGCTGCCATGGTTGCTCCTATGCATTCACGTGCGTACTTGGAAATTATTTACCGACCGTTCGTTCAGGATATGCGGAAGCCGTGATGGGCGTCAAGCACGAGGCGCAGCTGCGGGGCGTTGTTTCTCGGGATCGCTCCCCACGACGATAGGCTTCTCTGTGGGGTCCTTGGCCCGCCCGAAAACAGGCCACACAAACCTTGGGGAAAGCCGTGGGTGGACTGTTGGCACCGGTCAAACTGTCAGGGCCGGGGCGCGGGACACTGGCGGTCCTCCTGTGGGCTTCAGTTGCCGGGCTGCTTATCGCGGTCGTCTCCACCGGGTTCGAGATCTATAGCATCTGGCAGGGCGAGGCTTCGATGTCCGTCAACGTGGCAAACAGCTACTTCCCCGAGTTGGCCGAGGATAATCCCCGCGTGCTGTCAGGCTCGTATGAGACGGCCTGGCTCACGGTTGAGGGCATGCCTGCCGCTGCCAGATGTCTGCTGTCGGCGGCGGTTGTGATGAGGCACCTTGTGGTGGTGGCCGTTTGTGCTGCCATGGCCCTTGTCTGCCGCCGCATCCTCCAATACCGGCCCTTCGCCAAATCCAGCGCGATTGCCCTTGCAGTAGTGGGCGCCGTATTTGTCGCCACAGCCGTGCTTCCGGGCATGTTTGAGTCAGTGGCAACCATCATTTCCGCCGAGTCTCTCGGCTTGCCTGGTCCGGACCAGATCGAGACGAGGGAAGTGGTGGACGTCCCCATGCCGCCTATCGACGTACCGCTGGTCGCATTGGGCCTGTTCTTCGGCATGATCGCAACCTCCCTGCAGATGGGCGGACGGATGTTCCGGGATCCACCTTCGCCGGCGGCAACCCTGCCGTACGGCCCCGAGGGCATGGTCTTCCCTAGCCACAGCAACTTTTCAGGCCGCAATGTGGCAGGGATGTCCGCTACTTGAGATAGTCCTCCAAGGCGTCCGCCACTAGGCGGGGAGTGAATCCTGCGGCGCGGATCTTTTTCAGATCGAGTGCGCTGTTCATCGGCCTCGGAGCTGCCGCCTTATCCTTGAAGTACTCCGCGGTGCTGACGCCTGTTACTTCATTCCTTGAGGAACCTACAAGCTCGTATACGTCGGCGGCGATGTCTGCCCACGACTGTGGCACGCCGTCATTGCTGAGGTTGTAGGTACCGTATGGAGCCTTTGACTCGAGCAGGTGCACAAGGCCGGCCGCAATGTCCTTGGCGAAGCTAAGACGCCCAACCTGGTCATTGACCACGGAAGGATTAATGCCCCGCTGCGCCAGGGTCTGCATGGTGCGGACGAAGTTATTTCCCGCACCAATCACCCAACTGGTTCGCACGATATAGTGCCTCCGCACCACGCTAACCACTGCGTCTCCTGCGGCCTTGGTCTGACCGTAGACGCCCAGCGGACTAAACAATTCGTTTTCGTCGTGTATGTCACGTGTACCGTCGAAGACGTAGTCCGACGACACGTGAACGAGGGTCAGGTCATGCTCCACTGCTACACGAGCCAACCGCGCCACAGCAGTGACGTTGACCTCCCAGGCGGCTGCCCGGCCTTCGGGAGTTTCCGCGGCGTCTACAGCCGTATAGGCGGCAGCGTTAATGATGGTGCTGTAGTTTTTCCAGTTCCTGCTGCTAAACGCCGCATCGCTGGACAAATCGAACTCCCCCCGTCCAGCAAACTCGACGGAAGTGTCCCCTTCGTAAAGCGCACGGAGGGCCTTACCGAGCTGTCCGTCGGCTCCGAGCACGAACGTCTTCCTGGGTGCCATCGGGACAACCTCACCCAGCTGCGGATGAGCTTTGTCCTTGTCCGACAGCTCTGCCTCGTCCAGGGGAATCGGCCAGGGGATTGCGACGGTTTCGTCGGCCAGGTTCAGGAATGTGTACTGCTCCTGGGCGTCGGCGGACCAGTGGTCGTTCACGAGGTACGTGTACGCCGTATTGTCCTCAAGTGTTTGGAACGCGTTGCCCACTCCCCGCGGGATGAAAATGGCCTGACTGGCATCCAGTTCGGCAGTAAATACAGCCCCAAAGGACGGCCCTTCGCGCAGATCCACCCAGGCACCGAAGATCCTGCCCGTGGCGACAGAGATGAACTTATCCCAAGGCTCGGCGTGGATGCCACGGGTTGTCCCGGCTCTTTCATTGAAGGAGATGTTGTTTTGGACGGGCCGGAAGTCCAGCAAGCCTAGCCCGATCATTTTCTCGCGCTGCCAGTTCTCCTTGAACCAACCCCGATTGTCGCCATGCACGGGAAGGTCGTAGAGCACCACGCCAGGGATAGGTGTCCCGCGGGAGCTGAGCTGCTTCGAGAATTCGATTGTCATGCCTTATTGGCCCTGTTCCTTGTACTTTGCTTCCGTAGCGGCTTTCTGTGGACGCCACCAGTCTTCGTTTTCCCGATACCAGGCGATGGTGTTCTCAATGCCTGAATCGAAGTCAGAGAATTCAGGTCGCCAGCCCAGCTCGTTGCGCAGCTTCGAAGAATCGATGGCATACCGCAGATCATGCCCGGCCCGGTCCACTACATGGTCATAGGAGTCTGGGGACTCCCCCATGTGCTTCAGGATGAGTTCCACAACGTCCTTGTTGTTCTTCTCACCGTCGGCGCCGATCAGATAGGTCTCGCCGATCCTGCCGTTGGCGATGATGGCCAGGACCGCCGACGAATGGTCATTTGCGTGGATCCAGTCACGGACATTTTCGCCCTTGCCGTAAAGCTTGGGGCGGATGCCATCGATTACATTGGTGATCTGACGCGGGATGAACTTTTCCACGTGCTGGTACGGACCGTAGTTGTTCGAGCAGTTGCTGATGGTTGCCTGTAGGTCGAAGGACCGAACCCAAGCTCGGACCAGCAAATCCGAGCCGGCTTTGGTCGAGGAGTACGGACTGGACGGGTTGTAGGGAGTGTTCTCCGTGAAACGCTCCAAATCATCCAGCTCCAGGTCCCCATAGACCTCATCCGTAGAGATGTGATGGAAGCGCTTGTCATGCTTCCGTGCCGCCTCGATCAGCGAGTAAGTCCCGATGATGTTCGTATCCAGAAACGGGCGCGGATCATGGAGGGAATTGTCGTTATGTGACTCAGCTGCGTAATGGACCACAACATCGCAATTAGCCACCATGCCGTCAACGAACGCTGCATCTGCAATATCCCCCTCGACCAGCTGGAAGCGATCAGCAGGCAGGCCTGCCAGAGAGGCCCGATTTCCGGCGTAAGTGAGCTTATCTAGGACCGTGACATGGTTGTCCGTGTGCCCCAGAACATAGTGGACGAAGTTGGAACCAATGAAGCCTGCGCCACCGGTCACGAGGAGTTTCTGCATGTTTTCCATAGTTCCATAACGCCGCGATTTGGTTGAACTCCGAATGATCCGGAAACTTGGATTTATGCGCGGAATTATCCTCGCCGGGGGGACCGGTTCAAGACTTCATCCGATTACATTGGGCATCAGCAAGCAGCTGGTTCCGGTTTATGACAAACCGATGATTTACTACCCTCTGTCTACCCTGATGCTCGCCGGCATTCAGGACATCCTGATCATCACCACACCTCACGACGCTGACCAGTTTCAGCGGCTGCTCGGTGACGGCAGCCAGTTCGGTGTCAACATCACTTACACCCAGCAGCCCTCTCCCGACGGACTTGCCCAAGCCTTCGTTCTAGGCGCAGAGCATATCGGCGATGGCCCAGTAGCACTGGTTCTTGGCGACAACATTTTCTACGGCCATGGCATGGGCACCCAACTCCGGCGCTTCTCGAACATCGATGGAGGCGCTGTCTTCGGCTACCACGTCGCAGACCCCACGGCCTACGGCGTAGTGGAATTCGATGAATCAGGCAAGGCCATCTCCCTAGAGGAAAAGCCGGAAAAGCCGAAAAGTCACTATGCAGTACCGGGCCTCTACTTCTACGACAACGACGTTGTCGAAATCGCTCGGAATCTCAAGCCCTCACCGCGCGGAGAACTCGAGATCACCGACGTCAACCTCGAGTACCTCGAACGTGGCAAACTCCAAGTGGAGATCCTCCCGCGCGGAACCGCCTGGCTGGACACCGGTACCTTTGACTCTCTCAACGAAGCCTCGGAATTTGTCCGAACCGTTCAGAAACGACAGGGACTTTCCATCGGTTGCCCAGAAGAAATTGCCTGGCGCCTCGGTTTCCTGAGCGACGACGAACTGCAGGAACGGGCCGAGCCGCTGGCCAAGAGTGGCTACGGTCGCTACCTGCTGGACCTCATCGCCGAAAGCGCTACAGATCTTCCCACGGAACGCCTCGAACTTTCACTCCGCTAGTTGGGCAGGTAAGGCGGCAGACGATCGAGTCTGCGTGCAGGTAGGAGAGTTCGGCCACTTTACTTCTGTCGGGCTTCGAACGAGACAGCTTCAGAAGCCTTGTTCCGGCAGACGACATCGGCATGAACGTTCTGACGCTCCACGATGCTTGGGTAATCGCATACATGGCTCCCTGACCGCCGGGAGCCGACCTTGAACGGTGCCGTGTCGCTGGAACTAAAGGACCGACGTCGTGCTCTCCCGGACCGGGACCAGCGGTCCCTCAACTGGCGCTGTCGGCTCCTACCGGAAGATGTTGTACGGCCCCCACCCGCTGCCCTCCATGGTGCGGGTCCCCCAGGTCCCATTCAGGATGGGGTAGTAGGCGAGCCTGCCGTCGGTGAACCGGCCCATCAACCCGTAGCTGCCGGGGCCTTGGTAGCCTTCGAGTTTGGTGATGCTGTTGATGCTGTTCCAGCCACTGCCGATAACAGGACGCGTGCCCGGCTGGAAACTTCCGGCGCCGGTCGAGCGGTACAGCACCAGGCTGCCGTCGCTGCGTTTGGCTAGGATGTCCTGGGCGCTGTCTCGGTTGTAGTCGGCCATGGTGAGGTACAGCCCGTTCCAGCCGGTACCGATCTTGGTACGGCTTCCGAAGATCGTTCCGGTGGTGTGGGGATAGTGCCAGAGAGTACCGGCGGCATCATACGCCACCACGCTGGGGTACGTGTCAGCCTTACGCCAGCGGCCCACGGTCACGTGGAAGTTGCTCCAGCCCGAGCCGATGGTCTGTCCTGCGGCCAGGCCTCCCGCTGCCACTCCTTGGTAATAGCTCATGCGGCCGTCTTTCCATTGGGCGATCACGTCAAACACGCCGTCCTGGTTCCAGTCGGTGACGAATCCGTTCTTCAGCCCGCTCCAGCCGGCGCCGATCTTAACGGGCGGCTGCAAGCCGCCGTTGCCGTCGGCTGGGTAGTTCCAGAGCACCCCGTCGGGTCCTGCGGCCACAATGTCAGCCGGCCCACTGATGGAGGGGGTGGCGCCCGGGTCGACCGTGATCGTCGTCGTGCTCGACGTCGAGCCTGCTTCGTTGGCGGCGGTCAGCGTCGCCGTGTACGTCCCGGCCGCGGTGTAGGTGTGAGACGGGTTCTGGGCGGTTGCAGTCGCACCGTCCCCGAAATCCCAGGCCCACGACCTCGTATCTCCCATGGAGGTGTCCGTGAAGTTAACCGTCAGGGGGGCCCTGCCGGCCGTCGGTGTCGCAGTAAATGAAGCGGCCGGCGGAGTGCCGATGCTCCGGTCCGAGAACCAGTAGCGCTTGGCGACGTGGTCGGTGGACATGACGACGATCCCGGTCGCGGCGTTCACGCTCTGCTTGGTGCTGGTCACGTTGTTCATGTTCGCCGAGTTTGCGTCTTCGATGACGACGGTGCCGCGACCGGTCCCGAAGACCGGGTTGTCCATGGACGCGGTCTTTTCGTAGATGCTGCCGGCCACGCCGTCGAAGGCGCAGCCGCTGACGGAGGTCGAGGGCGCGGTGTGGAACGCGCGGACCAGGTTGTTCGCGGTATCGAGCATGATCTGCGGACGCGTCACGCAATCACCGGTCCGGGCAATCGTGGTCTGTTCAAAGACACCGGTGCCCGGTTTGAACACCACCAGCACCTCCTGGGGCAAATCCGGGTTCGTCGAGGCGGAACTGTGGCCGGTCTTCACCACGGCGTAGACCCGGCCGCTGGCGTCGGCCTGCAGCGCCTTGATGTTCAGGTGGTCATCGACCAGCCGACTGCCGCGGATGGCTTCCCGGTGCCGCCATGACGACGCGGCCCTGGGATCGTCGCCGTCGGTGTGGGTCGACCAGTACGCGGACCCGGTGGCCTGGTCGGTCCACATGATCCCGATTTCATCGCCTTTGAAGGCGACGATGGCCGAGAGGTCATCGGGCATCGGGTTCGGGTCCGCCGCCCCCGGCACCACGAACGGTTCCCCCCACCCGGTGCCGCCGGGCAGGGAGCTGTTGACGAAGACGGTGCTGGTGGTGCCGGAGGCCTGGGTCCAGGTGGCCCAGATTGCGTCGGTGGAGTCCTGGGCGATGGTCAGGGACTCGCTGCTATTGTTCGAGATGGTTTCGGGGAACCCGCTGTCCAGCGTGTAAGTCCCGGCCGAGTAGCTGTAGCGGTACAACAGGGCCTGCTGTCCGGCCCCGGAATCGCCTGCAGTCACAACGTTGGACGCAATGTACAGGTGGATGCCGTCCCACAACGTGTCGGACGATGTAGTGCCCCGGCTGTCGCTCCGGCCCCCCGTGTCAACCCACGTGGCTGTACCCCGGTCCAGGCGGTAGATGGACCATCCGCTGCCGGTCTTCCACATGTTCGCCCACCAGGAACCGTCATTCCACCACAGCTTGCTCTGCGGCTTGTCCGCCGTCGGCGGGTTGCTCACCCCCGAATACGTAATGCTCGGGGTACCGACAGTGGCCGCCTGGGCGCTGGTGGAGGTACCCACCAGGCCTCCCGCGACGGCGAGGGACAGGACGACCAGTTGGCTCAGCCGGCGGAGGCTCTTCTTCATCGTGATCAGCATTTCACTTGGGCGGGGAAAGTCTCTTCAGCCGGATCGGGCAGCGTCCGATCCAGGATCAACGAGGGCCCCATCCGCGGGCCCACGGGAACTGCGATGGCAATTTATCGTGCATCCGCAACGTTCTGAAAACCTTGGAGAAACTACTGCCGCACGGGAATTTCCCCCGGTTTTGGGGGCTTGCCGGGGCCGAAAACCGGCCAGCTGCAGGCATCTTCGCCCTCAGCCCCTCCCCCGGCTGGCGCCCGATGCCTACCGGAAGATGTTGTAGGGCCCCCACCCGCTGCCCTCCATGGTGCGGGTCCCCCAGGTTCCATTCAGGATGGGATAATAGGCGAGCCTGCCGTCAGTGAACCGGCCCATCAGCCCGTAGCTGCCGGGGCCTTGGTAGCCTTCGAGTTTGGTGATGCTGTTGATGCTGTTCCAGCCGTTACCGATAACAGGACGCGTGCCCGGCTGGAAACTTCCGGCGCCGGTTGAGCGGTACAGCACCAGGCTGCCGTCGCTGCGTTTGGCCAGGATGTCCTGGGCACCGTCCTGATCGTAATCAGCCATCGTGGTGTACAGCCCGCTCCAGCCGGTACCGATCTTGGCACGGCTTCCGAACGTTGTTCCGGTGGTATGGGGATAGTGCCAGAGGGTACCCGCGGCGTCATACGCCACCACGCTGGGGTACTCGTCAGCCTTACGCCAGCGGCCCACGGTCACCTGGAAGTTGCTCCAGCCCGAGCCGATGGTCTCTCCTGCGGCCAGGCCTCCCGCTGCCACTCCTTCGTAATAGCTCATGCGGCCGTCTGTCCATTGGGCGATCACGTCAAACACGCCATCCTGGTTCCAGTCGGTGACGAATCCGTTCTTCAGCCCGCTCCAGCCGGAGCCGATCTTAACCCGGGGCTGCAATCCGCCGTTGCCGTCGGCTGGGTAGTTCCAGAGCACCCCGTCGGGTCCTGCGGCCACGATGTCGGCCGGTCCTCTGATGGAGGGGGCACCGCCGGCCGGGTCGACAGTGATCGTCATGGTTCTCGAGTTAGAACCGGCCTCGTTGGTGGCGGTCAGCTGCACCGTGTAGATCCCGGCCGCGGTGTAGGTGTGGGACGGGTTCTGTTCGGTTGAGGTGCCGCCGTCCCCGAAGTCCCACGCCCACGACCATGGAAAACCGGTCGAGGTATCGGTGAAGCTCACCGTCAGGGGCGCCTTGCCCGACGTGGGCGAGGCCGTGAAGGACGGCGCTGGGGGGGTCGGATCTGCCGGGGGCGCCATGCCGAGTCTGCGTTCCCCGAACCAGTAACGTTTGGCCACGTGGTCGCTGGCCATGACGACCAGCCCGGTCGCAGCGTTCACGCTCTGCTTGGTGCTGGTCACATCGTTCATGTTGGCCGAATTGGCGTCTTCGATAATCGGGGTGCCGCGGCCGCTCCCGAAGACGGGGTTGTTTATCGGGGCGGTCTTTTCATAGATGCTGCCAGCCACCCCGGCGAAAGCGCAGCCGCTGACCGAGGTCGAGGGCGCCGTGAAGAAGGCGCGAACCAGGTTATTGGTGGTATCGAGCATGATCTGCGGGCGGCTAACACAATCACCGGTCCTGGCGATCGTGGTCTGCTCAAAGGAACCCGTGCCGGGCTTGAACACCACCAGCACCAACTGGGCCAGATTCGGATCGGACGAGCCATCGTCGAGACTGGTCTTCACCGCGGCATAGACCCGGCCGCTGGGATCGGCCTGTAGCGTCTTGATGTTCAGATGGTCATCGACCTGGTTGTCTCCCGTGATGGCTTCCCTCACCTTCCACGACGAGGCCGCCTCTGGCTCCGCGCCGTCCATGTGACTGGCCCAGTACGCCGTTCCGGTGGCCTGGTCGGTCCACATAACCCCGATTTCGTCGCCTTTGAAGGCGACGATGGCCGAGAGGTCGTCCGGCGTCGGATTCGGATCCACCGCCCCTGGTACGACGAACGGCGTCCCCCACCCGGTCCCGCCGGGGTCGGAGCTATTGACGAAGACAGTGCTGGTGCTGCCGGAGACTTGCGTCCACGTGGCCCAGATAACCCCCGTGGAATCCTTGGCGATGGTCAGCGACTCGCTGCTGTTGTTCGAAATTGTGGCAGGAAAACCAGTGTCCAGCGTGTACTTCCCGGCCGAATAGCTGTAGCGGTACAACCGGGCCTGCTGCCCGGACACAGAACTCCCCGCAGCCACGACGTTGGAGGCGATGTACAGGTGCGTGCCATCCCAGAGCGTGTCGGAAGAGGCAGTGCCGCGGCTGTCGCTCCGGACCCCGGTGTCCACCCAGGTGGCCGTGGCCCGGTTCAGGCGGTAGATGCTCCATCCGCTGCCGGTCTTCCACATGTTTGCCCACCAGGAACCGTCATTCCACCACAGCTTGCTCTGCGGTTTATCTGCCGTCGGAGGGTTGCTGACCCCCGAATAGGTGATGCTGGGGGTACCGACCGTGTCCGCCTGGGCGGCGGTGGAGATACCCACCAGGGCCCCCGCGACGACGACGGACAGGACGACCAGTTGGCTCAGCCGGCGGAAGGTCTTCTCCATCTTGATCAGCATTTCAGTTCGGCGGTGAGAGTCTCTTCATCCGGATAGGGCGGCACCCGATCCGGGATAAGCGAAGGCCCCATCCACCTCATGGCCGGGCCGACGTGAACTGCGATGGAAGTTCATGGTACACCGGCAAACTCTTGATAACCTTCGAGAAATACTGCTGCACGGGAATGCCCCACCCCCTCCCCGGCTGGCGCCCGATGCTCCTTACCGGAAGATGTTGTAGGGCCCCCACCCGCTGCCCTCCATGGTGCGGGTCCCCCAGGTTCCATTCAGGATGGGATAGTAGGCGAGCCTGCCGTCGGTGAACCGGCCCATCAGCCCGTAGCTGCCGGGGCCTTGGTAGCCTTCGAGTTTGGTGATGCTGTTGATGCTGTTCCAGCCGTTACCGATAACAGGAGGCGTGCCCGGCTGGAAACTTCCGGCGCCGGTTGAGCGGTACAGCACCAGGCTGCCGTCGCTGCGTTTGGCCAGGATGTCCTGGGCACCGTCCTGATCGTAATCAGCCATCGTGGTGTACAGCCCGCTCCAGCCGGTACCGATCTTGGCACGGCTTCCGAACGTTGTTCCGGTGGTGTGGGGATAGTGCCAGAGGGTACCCGCGGCGTCATACGCCACCACGCTGGGGTACTCGTCAGTCGTACGCCAGTGACCCACGGTCACCTGGAAGTTGCTCCAGCCCGAGCCGATGGTCTCTCCTGCGGCCAGGCCTCCTGCTGCCAGTCCTTCGTAATAGCTCATGCGGCCGTCTGTCCATTGGGCGATCAGGTCAAACACGCCGTCCTGGTTCCAGTCAGTGACGAATCCGTTCTTCAGCCCGCTCCAGCCGGAGCCGATACTAACCGGGGGCTGCAATCCGCCGCCGCCGTCGGCCCGGTAGTTCCAGAGCACCCCGTCAGATCCTGCAGCCACGATGTCAGCCGGTCCGCTGATGGAATGTGCACTCGTCGACGCTAGGGAAGGTTTGCCGACGGCCCGCTTGACGGTGATGGTCCTGGCGCTGGAATCCGAACCTGCCGCGTTGCTGGCGGTCAGGCGTACCGTGTAGGTCCCGGCCGCGGTGTAGGTGTGGGACGGGTTCCGTGTGGTTGAGGTGCCGCCGTCTCCGAAATTCCAAGCCCAGGAGGCGGGCGAACCGGTGGAGGTGTCGGAGAAGTTAACCGTCAGGGGAGCCCTGCCGGACGTGGGGGAGGCGGAGAAGGACGCCACCGGGGCGGTCGGGGCCGGTGGGGGGTTCGGGCCCGGGGGCGGGGCTACCGAAGTGCCGAGGCTGCGGTCCGAGAACCAGTAGCGCTTGGCGATGTGGTCGGTGGCCATGACGACGATCCCGGTCGCGGCGTTTACGCTCTGCTTGCTGCTGGTCACGTTGTTCATGTTGGGAGAGTTGGCGTCTTCGATGACGACGGTGCCGCGGCCGGTCCCGAAGACCGGGTTGTCCATGGACGCGGTTTTTTCATAGATGCTGCCGGCCACCCCGGAGAAGGCACAGCCGCTGACCGAGGTCGAGGGCGCCGTGTGGAAGACGCGGATCCGGTTGTTCGCGGTATCGAGCATGATCTGTGGACGGGTGACACAATCACCGGTCCTGGCGATCGTGGTCTGCTCAAAGGAACCCGTGCCGGGTTTGAACACCACCAGCACCAGCTGGGCCAGATTCGGATCGGACGAGCCGTCGTCGAGACTGGTCTTCACCGCGGCATAGACCCGGCCGCTGGGATCGGCCTGCAGCGTCTTGATATTCATGTGGTCATCGACCTGCCGGTCCCCGCGGATGGCTTCCCGGTGCCGCCAGGACGACGCGGCCCTGGGATCGTCCCCGTCGGTATGGGTCGCCCAGTACGCCGTCCCGGTAGCCTGGTCGGTCCACATGATCCCGATCTCGTCGCCGTCAAAGGCGACGATGGCGGACAGGTCATCCGGCGTCGGATTCGGATCCACCGCCCCTGGTACGACGAACGGCGTCCCCCACCCGGTCCCGCCGGGGTCGGAGCTATTGACGAAGACAGTGCTGGTGCTGCCGGAGACTTGCGTCCACGTGGCCCAGATAACCCCCGTGGAATCCCTGGCGATGGTCAGCGACTCGCTGCTGTTGTTCGAAATTGTGGCAGGAAAACCAGTGTCCAGCGTGTACTTCCCGGCCGAATAGCTGTAGCGGTACAACAGGGCCCGCTGCCCGGCCGTGGAATTGCCGGAGGTCACTGCGTTGGAGGCGATGTACAGGTGGGTGCCGTCCCACAACGTGTCGGACGAGGCAGTGCCCCGGCTGTCGCTCCGGACCCCGGTGTCCACCCAGGTGGCTGTGCCCCGGTCCAGGCGGTAGATGCTCCATCCGCTTCCGGTCTTCCACATGTTTGCCCACCAGGAACCGTCATTCCACCACAGCTTGCTCTGCGGTTTGTCCGCGGTCGGCGGGTTGCTGACGCCCGAATAAGTGATGCTCGGGGTACCGGTGGTGGCCGCCTGGGCGGTGGTGGAGATAGCCACCAGGCCCCCCGCGACGACGACGACGGACAGGACGACCAGTTGGCTCAGCCGGCGGAGGCTCTTCTTCATCGTGATCAGCATTTCAGTTCGGCGGTGAGAGTCTCTTCATCCGGATCGGGCGGCGCCCGATCCGGGATAAGCGAAGGCCCCGTCCACCTCATGGCCGGGCCCACGAGAACTGCGATTGCAATTCATCGTGCATCGGCGAGGTTCTAAAAACCTTGGAGAAATACTGCGGCACCGGTAAATGCCCCACCGGTGTTGGGGGTCTGCCGGGGCCGAAAACGCGCCCAACTGCAGGCCGCTTCGCTCTCAGCCCCTCCCCCGACTGGCGCCCGATGCCTACCGGAAGATGTTGTAGGAGCCCCACCCGCTGCCCTCCATGGTGCGGGTCCCCCAGGTTCCATTCAGGATGGGGTAGTAGGCGAGCCTGCCGTCAGTGAGCCGAGCCATCAGCCCGTTGCTGCCAGCGCCCTGGTAGCCTCGGATTCTGGTGATGCTGTTGATGCTGTTCCAGCCGTTGCCGATAACAGGACGCGTGCCGGACTGGAAACTTCCGGCGCCGGTTGAGCGGTACAGCACCAGGCTGCCGTCGCTGCGTGTGGCCAGGATGTCCTGGGCACCGTCCTGGTCGAAATCGGCCATGGTGAGGTATAGCCCGCTCCAGCCGCCACCGATTTTGACGCGGCCTCCGAACGCTGTTCCGGTGGTGTGGGGATAGTGCCAGAGAACACCCGCGGCGTCAGAGGCCACCACGCCAGGGTATTTGTCAGATTTGCGCCAGCGGCCCACGCTCACCTGGTAGTTGTTCCAGCCGGAGCCGATGGTCTGTCCCGGAACGAACCCTCCTGTGGCTTTTCCCTGGTAATAGCTCATGCGGCCGTCTTTCCATTGGGCGATCACGTCAAACACGCCGTCCTGGTTCCAGTCGATGACGAATCCTTTTTTCAGCCCGCCCCAGCCAGCGCCGATTGCGACGCGGGGCCGCAATCCGCCGCCGCCGTCGGCCCGGTAGTTCCAGAGCACCCCGTCAGATCCTGCGGCTACGATATCTGCCGGTCCACTGATGGAGTGTGCAGTCGGCGATGTTGGGGAAGGGCTGTCCAGAGCCGAGTTGACGGTGATGGTCCTGGCGCTGGAATCCGAACCGGCCGCGTTGCGCGCGGTCAGGCGTACCGTATAGGTCCCGGCCGCGGTGTACGTATGGGACGGGTTCCGTGTGGTTGAGGTGGCGCCGTCCCCGAAATTCCAGGCCCAGGAAGTGGGCGAACCGGTGGAGGTGTCGGAGAAGTTTACCGTCAGGGGAACCCTGCCAGACGTGGGGGTGGCGGAGAAGGAGGCCACCGGGGCGGCCGGGGTCGTCGTGCCGAGTCGGCGGTCGGAGAACCAGTAGCGTTTGGTGATGTGGTTGCTGGCCATGACGACGATCCCGGTCGTGGCGTTCACGCTCTGCTTGGTGCTGGTCACGTTGTTCATATTCGCCGAGTTCGCGTCTTCAATGACTACCTTGCCGCGGCCGGACCCAAAGACCGGGTTGTCCATGGACGCGGTTTTTTCGTAGATGCTGCCGGCCACGCCGGAGAAGGCGCAGCCGCTGACGGAGGTCGAGGGTGCGGTGTGGAACGCGCGGACCAGGTTGTTCGCGGTATCGAGCATGATCTGTGGACGGGTAACACAATCACCGGTCCTGGCAATCGTGGTCTGGCTAAAGGAGCCCGTGGCGGGTTTGAACACGACCAGCACCAGCTGGGCCAGATTCGGGTCGGACGAGCCGTCGTCGAGGCTGGTCTTCACGGCCGCATAGACCCGGCCGCTGGGGTCGGCCTGCAGCGTCTTGATATTCATGTGGTCATCGACCTGTTTGTTCCCCTTGATGGCTTCCCTCACCTTCCACGACGAAGCGCTCCGCGGACTTTCCCCGTCGTCGTGCGTGGCCCACCACGCCGTCCCGGTAGCCTGGTCGGTCCACATGATCCCGATCTCGTCGCCGTCAAAAGCCACGATGGTTGAGAGGTCATCGGGCGTCGGCCTAGGATCCACGGCTCCCGGCACCACGAAGGGCGTCCCCCAGCCCCTGCCACCAGGCAGGGAGTTGTTGACGTAAACGGTGCTGGTAGTGCCGGCAGCCTGGGTCCACGTGGCCCAGATGACCCCCGTGGAATCCCTGGCGATGGTCAGCGACTCGCTGCTGTTGTTCGAAATTGTGGCAGGAAAACCGGTGTCCAGCGTGTACTTCCCGGCCGAATAGCTGTAGCGGTACAACCGGGCCTGCTGCCCGGACACAGAACTCCCCGCAGCCACGACGTTGGAGGCGATGTACAGGTGGGTGCCATCCCAGAGCGTGTCGGAAGAGGCAGTGCCGCGGCTGTCGCTCCGGACCCCGGTGTCCACCCAGGTGGCCGTGGCCCGGTTCAGGCGGTAGATGCTCCATCCGCTGCCGGTCTTCCACATGTTTGCCCACCAGGAACCGTCATTCCACCACAGCTTGCTCTGCGGTTTGTCCGCGGTCGGCGGGTTGCTGATCCCCGAATAGGTGATGCTGGGGGTTCCCACAGTTGCCGCCTGGGCGGCGCTGTTGACGCCCAACAAACCTCCAGCGACGACGACGGACAGGACGACCAGTTGGCTCAGCCGGCGGAGGATCTTCTTCATCGTGATCAGCATTTCAGTTCGGCGGTGAGAGTCTCTTCATCCGGATCGGGCGGCACCCGATCCGGGATAAGCGAAGGCCCCATCCACCTCATGGCCGGGCCCACGGGAACTGCGATTGCAATTCATCGTGCATCGGCCACATTCTGAAAATCTTGGAGAAAATGCTCTTAAACCTTGGAAAAACACTGCTGCACGGCAAACCCCACCGGTGTTGGAGTTTGCCGTGCAGCAGTGAATCACGGACGGGCTAGGCCTGTTTGAGCCCGTCCTCGTACTCCGCATCGGGGCCGGCGGACACCTCGGCCGACGGCTTCAGGTGCATTTGCGGCTGCATTCCGGCAGGCATCCCGGGGCCGAAAACGCGGCCAGCTGCAGGCCGCTTCGCCCTCAGCCCCTCCTCCGACTGGCGCCGGATGCGGCGCAGCACCCACGGGAGGAAGTAGTTCCGGGCCCAGACCAGGTCCCCGGCTCCGGCCTGCCGCCAGCTCCGCTCGGGCAGCTCACGCGGCACAAGAGGCTCAAGCGTGTGCGGGACGTTCAGCGCATTGAGCACACAGATGGCAATCGTGTGGTGCCCAAGCGGTGAGAAGTGCACCCGGTCAGGGTCCCACATCCGCGGATCCCGGAGTTCCCGCAAAGCCCACAGATCAGCCACGATGCAATGGTGCCGGGCGGCGATCGCATGGATATTTTCGTTGAAAATGGCCACTTTGGCCCGGTTCCGCCCAAGTACCGGAGTGTGCCACCAGTCGGGCCCGGTGAACAGCACCATGGTCGCCCCTGTGGTGCTCAGCCGTTCAACACCTGCATCCAGCCTGCCGGCGAGCTTGTCCGGATTGCCGTTGCGGAAGATGATGTCATTCCCGCCTCCGGAGAGCGTGATGAGGTCCGGCTTCAGCGCCAGCGCCGGCTCCGTCTGTCGGTCCAGGATTTCCTGCAGCAGCAGGCCGCGGACGGCCAGGTTCGCGTAGGCAAAATCCTCATGCCCCACGCTCAGCTCCTCCGCGACGCGGTCTGCCCATCCCCGCAAGCCGCCCGGGCTGCGCTCTTCGGGGTCACCGACCCCCTCCGTGAACGAATCTCCCAGGGCCACATAACGGCTCCAGGGATGCGGAGTTGTTCTGTTGCTGGCAGCACCGCTGAGTTCAAAGCGGCCGACGGCGTCCATCACCTCATCCTTTCCTTCGCCGCCCACAGGCTCCCCAGCAAGAAGGGGCTTACTACAGAAACACTTTTGTTTTCTCGTGCATTCCAAGATCACGTGGAAATTCCTGCGCGAGCGGGCCTCAAATAAGGATCAGGCGTACCGCCCACATTCCCCGATCAGTAAGTTTCAGGAAGGTCGCGGTAGCTGTTCTGGTACAGGAATCTGCCGTCCATATCCCGTATGACGTGGTCGACGCAGTCGCGGACCGCACACAACCTGCCGGCTTTCAGGGCTTCAGAACGTTTCGTGCTGACGACGATGGACTGGGCGCTTCCTTCGCGCCGGGTCTTCCACAGCATGTCTTCATAGAACGTCTCGACATTCGTTTGGGCCATCACAGATTTCCTTCCTCAAGAACACTGCCCGGCTGCTGGCCGCGACCCCTCTGCACGGCCGCCTGTAATCAGTCTGATGCCAGAAACTCAAGACCAGAGCAGCGACACCTAAAGATCGGGTCAAGAAAAAGATCAGGAATCCCATAGTCACGAATCCTGCCTGGTCCCGATAAACGTCCCCGGCGGCATGCCTGCTCCGAAAACCGGGCCAGCCGCCGGCCGCTTCGCTTTCAGCTCTTCCTCCGTCTGGTGACGGATGCGCCGCAGCACCCAAGGGAACAGGTACTTCCGCGCCCAGACGAGGTCCTCGGCACGGGCATGGCGCCAGCTGTTCTCCGGGAGGGGCCGGGGCTCATGGGGCTGCAGCGTGTGCGGAACATTAAGGGTGTCCAGCACCATCATGGCGATGGTGTGGTAGCCCAGCGGGGAAAAATGCAGCCGGTCCGGGTCCCACATCCGCGGATCGGTCAGCTCCCGCAGAGACCACAAATCGGCGATCACCGCGTCATGCCGGCTGGCCACGATCCGGATGTTCTCATTGAAGATCGCCACCTTGCCCCGGCTGTGTCCCAGCACCGGCGTCCCGCCCCAGTCCGGCCCACCGAACAGCACAATCGTCGCTCCCGTGGAACTTAGCAACTCGACGCCGGCATCCAGTTTGGCAGCCAGCTTGTCAGGATCGCTGCCGCGGAAAACAAGGTCATTGCCGCCGCCCGAGAGGGTAATCAGGTCCGGTTTCAGGGCCAGGGCCGGCCCCGTCTGCTGGTCCAGGATCTGTTCCAGCAGCAGGCCCCGCACCGCGAGGTTTGCGTAGGCGAAATCCTCATGGCCCACGCTCAGTTCCTCAGCCACCCGGTCCGCCCAGCCCCGCAGTCCGCCCGGGCTCCGCGGCTCCGGATCCCCCACGCCTTCGGTGAACGAATCCCCGAGCGCCACGTATCTGCTCCACGGATGCGGCGCAGCCAGTCCCTCAACGTAGTCGCGGGCATCAACGCGCGAGCCGGAGGCGCTCATGCCCCCTTCCTCCGCCACCCTGCCCGCGTGCGGAAGCGAAGAACGCACGACGGCGGTTCGGTCACCGGAGGAGGTGACCGATCCGGCGTCGTACTTCTTGAATGGACGGTGCATGGGACTGCCAGGTTTCTGCCGGGTAGGCGTCCTTGTGGTTCAAGGTGTTACTCCGCACCATCGTGAGACCGGCGGCTCCGGAAAACCTTGGGGAACCTTCCTGATTCCCGGGAGCGCACCCCCAAATTGGGTCACCCCGTGCACTCATGGGTGTTAGGTTCGAGATTGAAGATTTTTCCGCTCCACACCACCGGAAAGAGCAACAACCGTGGAATCGCCTGCACCTGTCCGGATCCTGACCGTCTGCACGGGGAACGTCTGCCGCTCCCCCGTTGCTGAGCGGCTCCTCCAGGCCGGGCTGGACCAGGTGCTGCCCGGCGGCTTCGAGGTCCGCAGCGCCGGCACCCGCGCCCTGGTGGGCGATCCTGTGCAGCCCTTGTCCGCCGACATCATCCACACCTTCGGCGGCACGGCGGACGGCTTCGCGGCGCGGCAGCTCACGGGCAAAGTCCTGCGCAAGGTGGACCTTGTCCTGGCGATGAGCTCGGCGCACCGCGGCGAGGTGTTGCAGCTCGATGCCTCGCTGCTCAAGCGCACGTTCACCATCCGGGAGTTCGCCCGGATGCTCGATATGCTCGAGGACCGTAAGGGCCCGGGAGCCCAGGCGGGCCCTGGCGTCAAGGTCATCGGCGACCGGATCAACGCAAACACCGAGCTGTGGCGCAGTCTTCCCGCCCGGGCTGCGTCGGTGCGGCACCTGTCCCTGGCTCCCGAGGCAACCGACAATGACGTCATCGACCCCTACCGCCGGAGCGCCGACTATTATCGCCAGATGGAAGACGAACTGGCCCCGGCCATCATCTCCATCCTCCGCTTTGCCAGGCTGAACGCACCCGCCTAAGTTCCGCGCGAACCGCTTCCTTGCGTGCCGTTCCGGGCCGGATGTATAGTCGCTCATCCCTGAAACGGGATCCGCCCGCTACGGTCAGGACTAACGGCGATGAAGAAGATTATGTGGGCCGTTGCCGCTGCGGCCGTGGTTTTTCTGATCGTTGGCGGCACGGTGGACGCACTCGAATTCCTGCTCTGGCTGGCGCCCGTCCTGTTGATTGTGGCCGTGTTGCTGTTCTTCCTCAGCCGCTCCGGCGGCCACCGCATCCCCTGACACTGCGTCAGCTTTGGAGCTCCCGATTCGGCTGGTTTTCACCGCCTATTCGGTTCTTGCCTTGCGGCCCAGCCGCCGAGCGGTGAGCCGATCAGGATGCCGACCAGGGCGGCCGCGGCGATCAAACCCTGCCAGGGCGAGACGCCATCTCAGGCTGATGCGGACCGCTGCCGAACGGGAACTAGCTAGCGAGGCGGCGTCCACTGTGAAACGCCCGACTGCCACCTGCGGCTGTCATAGCCGACGTCACCGAGCTTCTGCGTCGCCGGCAGGCTCGTCTTCAGGCGTTATTCCTGTGAGCGGGACCGACCGCAGTCACCACACAGGCCCAGGAGTTCGACGGTGTGGGAGACGGCGGCAAAGCCGTGGTCGCGGGCTGTCCGGTCTGCCCAGCGTTCGACCGTCGTTGCCGTGACTTCCACTGTGTGGCCGCACCGGCGGCAAACCAGGTGATGGTGGTGTTCCTGTCGGTCGCAGCGCCGGTACCGGGCCTCGCTGTCAGCGGTCCTCAGGACGTCAATTTCACCCTCGCGGGGCCATGGCCTGCAGCGTACGGTAGACCGTGGCGAGGGAGACCCGTTCCCCGTGTTCATGCAGCAGGTGGTGCAGCTGTTGGGCGCTGCGGAATCCCGCCGTCTGTTCCAGCAGGTCGTTGAGCGCCACGCGCTGCCGGGTCATCCGTTCCACGCTAGGTGCCCTCCTGGAGCCTGACGTCGTCCTCCGCATCCAGGTGCGGGTCCTTTGCCCGGGCCGGCCGGGCAAACAGCGGCCGGGCTAACGCGACCACGGCGTAGACGCCGATGGCGAGCACTACGATCGTGGCGCCCGGTGAGAGGCGGTAGAAGTAGGTGATGGAGAGCCCCGTGATACAGACCGCAGCGCCGATGACCATCGCCGTCGTCATCGTGGCGCGGAACGACCGTGCGGTCAGCTGTGCGATCGCCACCGGAACGATCATGAGGGCCGAGACGAGGAGCACGCCGACCACCCGCATGGAGACGGAAACCGTCAGGGCAGCCAAGACGGCGACGAGGATGTTCAGGGCCCGGATCGGCAGGCCGGTGGCGCGGGCGAATTCCTCGTCGTGGCTGAGGGCGAAGAGCGCGGGGCGAAGGCCCAGCCCGATGCCCAGGATCAGGGCGGCGAGTCCGGCCGTGAGCCAGACGTCCAGGGAAGTGACCGTGGAAATGGAGCCGAAGAGGTAGCCGGTCAGGTTGGCTGCAGTGCCGCCGGCAATGCCGATGAGGAGCACGCCGCCGGCGATTCCGCCGTAGAACAGCAGGGCCAGGGCGACGTCTCCGCTGGTTTTGCCTTTTTCCCGTACAAGTTCGATGAGCACCGCTCCGATGACGGCGGCGACCACCGCTCCAGGGACGGCGAGCACGTCGTGGGGGGTGAGTCCTGCGGCGCTGCCGGCAAGCCATCCCATGGCCACACCTGTCAGTGCCACGTGGCCGATGCCGTCGCCGAGCAGTGCCAGTCTGCGCTGGACCAGATAGGTTCCCATCACGGGTGCCGATACGCCGACCAGCACCGCGACCAGCAGCCCGCGCTGCATCAGCGGGCTGGCGAGCATCGCCATCAGGGCGTCAAGGAAAGCCATCACCACTCCGAACGCAGATCAGGGACAGTGTGTCCGGGTGGGGCCGTGTCCGCGTGGGCGTGCACGTGGTCATGGTCCGGATGGTCATGCCCGGGCGCCGCGGAAGGCGGCAGACCGTCGAAGATCACCCGTCCGTGGCGGAGCACCACGGCCCGCTCCAGCATGCCGGCCAGTTCGCCGAGCTCGTGAAGCACCACAAGAACCGTTGTGCCGTTGCCGCGCATGCGGGCAAGGGTGCGGGCCAGCGCCTCTTTTGATGCGCGGTCAATCCCGGCCAGCGGTTCATCCAGGATGATCAGGTCAGGATCCCGCACCAGGGCGCGGGCGATGAGGACGCGCTGTTGCTGGCCACCGGAGAACACCTGGACGCTGTCATGGGCCCGGTCCGCCAAGCCAACCTGGTCCAGGGCTTCGAGCGCCTTCTTCCGTGTGGCCCGCCCGGTCCGCAGGCGCCTATTGTGCAGCAGCCCGGACGCCACGACTTCCACAGCCGTGGCCGGAACGCCGGAACTGGGCCCCAACCGCTGGGGCACGTAGCCGATCCGCGACCAGGGCACGGAGCGGCGGGCAGCCGTGATGTCAGCGCCAAAGATCTCGGCGCTGCCCGAGGTGATCGGAACAATCCCCACCATCGCCTTGATCAGCGTGGATTTGCCTGATCCGTTGGCACCAAGCAGCGCCACGGCCTCACCGTCAGTGACGGTCAGGTCGATGCCGTGCAGGATGGTGCCGGTCTCGACCGAGACAGACAGTTTCTGTGTCCGGATCGGGGGCTGGGAGGCGTCCGGCACTGGCTAGGCGCAGTTCAAGGCCGTGCGCAGGGCGGTGAGGTTGTTGTGCATGACCTTCTCATAGTCGGAGCTTGCGTCGGTCAGACCCTCGAGCGGGTCCAGGACGGCGGTCTTGATCTTCAGGTCTCCGGCGAGCGTCTCGGCGACCTTGGGATTGACCAGGGATTCAGTGAAGATGGTGTTCACCCCTTCATCCTTGACCACCTTACCGATTTCTGCCAGACGGGCCGGGGAGGGTTCGCTGTTTGGGTCCAGGCCGGAAATGCCGGTCTGCTTCAGGCGGTACTTTTCCGCGAGGTATCCGTAGGCTTCATGAGAGACCACCATGGTGCGCGTCTTGCAGGTCGCCAGGCCCTTGCTGAACTCCTTGTCCAGTGCCGTCAGCTTTTCAGAGAGTGCTTTGGCGTTGGCCTCGTAGGCAGCGGCGTTCCCAGGGTCGGCTTTGCCCAATTCTCCGGCAACGGCTTGGGCCGCGTGGGCCAGGCGTTCGGGCTCAAGCCAGAAGTGCGGGTCGTGGGCTTCGCCCTCGGCGTGTCCGGCCTCCGCAGAGTGTCCGGCCTCCGCGCTGGCCCCGCCGGCCTCTGCGGCGTGTTCTTCCTCGGAGTGTCCGGCCGGCAGGGTTGCTTCCTCCGAGACATCCAGGGCGTGGGCGGGCGAGGCCTGCTTAATGGCGTCATCCACGGCGGGCTGGAAACCGGAGAGGTACACCACGGCTCCCGCGCTTTCCAGGGAAGCAACTGAGGCCGGCGACAGCTCAAGGTCGTGCGGCTCGGTGCCCGGGGGCGTGAGCGATTCGACCTCCACCTTGTCCCCTCCGACCTGCTCCGTAATGTACTGCAGGGGGTAGAACGAAGCCATCACCTTCAGGGGCCCGGCGTCACCGCCGGCCGCGGTTGCCCCGGTTCCCGCCGGGCCGGCAGGCGCGCAAGCCGCCAGCATGAGGGCGGACAGGAGGGGCACGGCAAGGGAAAGGCGCGTCAGGGGTTTCATGCCCTCCATTGTCGCCGCAAATGAGAATGAGTGTCAATTTCGAGGAATGCCGGGTCGTGCAGTCGACTATCTTTGCGAATGAGAATAATTCTCATATAAGGTTCTGGGCATGCCCATTACTGTTGTCAGTTCCCTTGATGTGTTTTGCCGGCAAGCCGCATGTGCGGACTTGGCCGGGAAGCTGCCCGGAGCCGTTGTCATTTTCCATGATTTGCTCGAAGAGGGGCTCGTCGTTCGCCGGATCTTTGCCGACGGCGTGCTCATGGAACGTGAGGAATCCAGGCTTGAGCACGGCTGCCTTAGCTGCACCGTCCGCCTCGACGTCGTGCCCACAGTGGACCGGTTGCTCGCCCGCGGCGAGTCCCACATCATTGTCGGGCTCCCCCCGGCGGTGGCCTCATCGGCCGCCGTGCACGCCCTCGTGAAGGGACTTGCCCGCCCGTTCACCATTGATTCGGTCATCCTGGCCTGCGCTCCCGATGCGCTGGAGGACCAGATCTGGGATCACCACAGCCTGTTCGAGTCCCGCTTCACGCCGGTCCCGGAAGATGACCGGACACCGGGGGAATTCCTCATCGGGGAACTCTCGTTCAACGACAGCGTCCTGCTGGCGGATCCGGCCCTGGTCCCGGTCGAACCGGCAGGCCGTGCGAGGGGTGTGCACTTGATCAGGGAACTGGCCCCGCATGCAGACGTGACGGACGGTGCCGACGGCGTCCGGCCCGGGCGCCACAACCTGCAGGAAGCAATCGCCCGGACAAGGCCCGGGACTATCCGGGTACCGGCTGAGTCCTCCTCGCCATTCACCACTGTGGTGCAGCGGATCGAGCGGCCTCTGCATCCGACACGCTTCCGCCACACCCTGGCCACCCTTGCCGAAGGATGCTGCTGGCTGCGCGGCCGGCTCTGGGTGGCGTCAGCTCCCGGCTGCAAGATTGCGCTCCAGGGCATCGGGCCGCGGATCTGGCTGGAAAACACGGGGCCGTGGCTCGCCGACCGCAGCCCGCAGCCACCACGAACCCAAGGCGCATGCCCAGACGCGGCACTGGACTGGCATCCCGACTTCGGCGACCGACGAACAGTCGTGGCCGTTACCGGCGATGACATCGATCCTGCCGACATCGCCAGGCTGTTCGCCGCCTGCGAGCTTACGGAGGCCGAGATGGCCTCCGGAACCAGCGGCCTGGAGGACCCCTTCGGACTGAACAACACCCATGAAACACACCCAAGGAGCAATTCATGAAAGTAAGAAACTCACTGCGTGCCCTGAAGAAGATCCCGGGAGCCCAGATCGTCCGCCGCCGCGGCCGGACCTTCGTCATCAACAAGAAAAATCCACGCATGAAGGCCAGACAGGGCTGAGGGAAGAATTGAAGGAATTAAGCATGTCCTGGAAAAGGATTAAGGCGGCCGGAGTTTCGGCCGTCACGGTAGTGATGTTGGCGGCCTGCGCCGGGGAGAGCGCAGCGGGCGGTCCGGCATCGGCGCAGCCGCTGAAAGTCGTCGGGCCGTTCGAAGTGCATAGCTTGGACCCGTCCACCAGCGGTGGGATCTTCACCCGGCTTCAGGTCGCAGAGACCCTGGTCGAGGCGGACAACCGTGGCGAACTGGAACCCGGGCTAGCTACCGCCTGGGACGTCGCACCGGACAGGAAGACCTGGCGGTTCACGATCCGCACTGGCGCACAGTTCCACGACGGCACCCCCGTCACGGCTGAAACGGTCGCTGCCGCGCTCAAGGTCGCGGACAGCAAAGCTGGAACCCCGCTCTCGACGGTCCCGGTAAAGTCCATCCGCGCGGACGGGCAGACCGTGCGCCTGGACCTGACAGAACCGTACGGCCCGCTCCCTGCGGTGCTGGCACACACGAGCACGCAGATCCTGGCCCCCTCGTCGTATGGACATGGCCAATCCGTCACCAAGATCGTGGGCTCGGGTCCCTACCGCGTGACCCGGTTGGAACAGCCCTCCAGCGTCGAAGTTGCGGCCTTTGAGCAATGGCAGGGCAAGAAGCCCGCCATCAAAGAGGTGAGCTATCAGGCCGTCGGCCGGTCCGAGAGCCGGGCGCTGATGGCCGAAAGCGGCCAGGCCGACGTCACCTTCGGCATGGATCCGACCAGCCTTCAAAGGCTCAAGCAGGCGGGCAGCCTGGACATCAGTTCAGTCACACTGCCCAGGACAATCCTGCTGAAGGTCAATGCCGGCCACGAAATCCTCTCAGACGTTCGGGTGCGTCGGGCACTGAGCCTGGCCCTTGACCGCGAGGGCATGGCCAAAGCCCTGCTCCGCGACCCCGAGATGGCCGCCGGGCAGCTGTTCCCGCCGTCCCTGCCGGGATGGCACCAGCCCTCCGTCGCACCGGTGCAACAGGACGAGGCCGCGGCCCGCGCCCTCCTCGCCGAGGCCGGCTGGACCCCGGGACCCGATGGCGTCCTCGCCCGGAACGGACGGACATTCGTGGTTAGCCTGCGCACCTTCCCGGACCGGCCGGAACTGCCGCTCCTCGCCACCGCAATCCAGGCCAAGCTCAAGGAGCTTGGCCTCATGCTGGATGTGAAGGTCGGCAACTCCAGCGAGATCCCGGCCGGACACAAGGACGGCACCCTCGAGCTCGGCCTGTACTCACGGAACTTCGCCCTCGTTCCCGACGCACTGGCCACCCTGGCGGACGACTACGGCCCCAAGGGCGCGGAGTACGGCGCGATGGGCTGGAACAGTACGGAACTGACCGCCACCCTGCAGGACATGGCGAAAGGTACCGACTCCGCCGGCGCGGAAGCCGGACGCAAGAAGGTATCGCAGATCCTGCAGGAGGAACTGCCCGTCATTCCTGTTGCGTGGTACCGCCAGAGCGCCGTGGTGAGCAAGCGGGTCGAAGGACTGGCTTTGGACCCGCTGGAACGTTCCCTGCGCCTGACCGACCTCAACTGGGCCAGCTAGGGCGATGCGGACCTCCATGAACCAGCTAGTTCGGCACGAGTCCTTCCTCGTGCCTGCCGCCCTTGTGCTCCGCCAGCGCGTCATCCAGGCGGTCGCGGTGGCGCTGTTCGTCTCTGCCGCGTGCTTCGCAATTGTGCAGAGCCTTCCCGGCGACATCGCTTTCCGGATCGCAGCCGGCCGTTACGGCTACGACCAGGTCACCGCCGCGTCGGCCGAGGCCGTCCGGGCCGATCTGGGACTGGACCGCCCGGCCTGGCTGCAACTGCTCGATTGGCTGGCCAGCCTCGCCCGGTTCGACCTCGGGACCTCCCTGGTGACAGGCGGCAACGTCGCAGGGGAATTGGCCCTGCATCTGTCCGGCAGCCTGCAGCTCGCCGCCGCGGCGCTGGTGCTGGCCTTCCTCGCTGGCACGGCGGCCGGTACCCTGGCCGCGTTCCGGCCCGGAGGGACGCTGGACCGCGCCCTGACGTTCTGGGTTTCGGCCGCGCGGGCACTGCCTCCGTTCCTCCTCGGGCTGGTCCTGATCCTCGTCTTCTCTGTGCACCTCGGGGTGCTGCCTGCCACGGGCCACGGAGAATCGACCAACATCGTGCTCCCGGCCCTCACGCTCGCAACGGGCCTCTCCGGCCTGTTCGCACGCGTCAGCCGTGACGCCGTTATCCGGATCCGGCAATCGGACTACGTCCGGTTCGCCGCAACCAAGGGTCTGGGCGGCCGCCTGATCTTCATCCGCCACGTGCTGCGGAACACCGGCGTGACCCTGGTCCCCTACATCGGCGTGCAGGCGATCATCCTGATCGAAGGCGTGGTGGTCATTGAGAGCCTCTTCGCCTGGCCAGGGCTGGGCCACGCGCTGGTGCATGCGATCTTCTGGCGCGATGTTCCCATGATCCAGGCCACAGCCCTCGCACTCGCCCTCCTGGTCGTGCTCCTCAACACGGCCACTGATCTGGCGGTACTCGCCATCGATCCCCGTCCCCGCACCAGTCAGGCGGCCAGCTGATGACCCAGACCATTACCCCAACACCCGGCGGTACACCCGACACCACTTTGCCGTCCCCCGCGCTCCAGAACGATGCGCCTCCTGCGAACCGCTGGTACTCCGGACGCAGCACGGGCCAGCTGCTGGCCATGTCAGGCTTGGCCCTGTTGGTGCTCTTCGCCCTCCTCGGGCCGCTGCTGTGGACGGAGCACGCCGTCCAGGACTTGTCACGGTTCCTCGAACCGCCGAGCCTGGCGGATCCCCTCGGCCGGGACCACCTCGGCCGAAGCGTTGTTGCCCGGCTCGCCCACGCCACGCGGCTGTCACTGCTGCTGGCCGTTCTGGGCGTGGTCACCGCGCTGGCCGCGGGGACACTCGCCGGTATTGTCGCCGCATGGCGCGGCGGCTGGGTGGACGCTTCCCTGAACGCGATGTCAGAGGCACTCATTGCCCTCCCGGCGATTCTCGTCGTCCTGCTCTTCTCGGCGATGGCAAACGGTGAACTGTGGACGCTCTATGCGGGGCTGGCCCTGGCCCAGTGGGTGGAATACTTCCGCATGGTGCGGGCCCGCAGCAGCCTGGTGCTCGCCGGCCCGGCCGTCGAAGCCGCGGGCCTGCTCAAGCTCGGCCGCGCGCACATCCTCCGCCGCCACCTCTGGCCGGAGCTCCGGCCGCTGCTGGCCACCATGGCAACCTTCGGGATCGGCTCCTCCATCCTCGCCCTGTCCACCCTGGGATTCGTCGGCATCGGAATCCGCCCGCCCACCCCCGAACTCGGACTCATGATCACTGAAGCGTTCCCCTACTACAACGAGGCCCCCTGGATGTCCCTGGCACCCGTCCTGGTTCTCACCACCACCCTGATCGGGCTCCTGGGCCTGCGGAACAAGGAGTCCCGCGCGTGAGCATGCACCTACAACACCTCATCGTCAGCCACTCCGGCCAGACTCTGGTCAACGTCTCCGAACTGCAGCTGGAACCCGGCCGGCCCCTGACCATCGTCGGTGAGAGCGGGTCCGGCAAGTCCCTGCTCGCCCACGCCATCATGGGCACCCTGCCCGGCAGCCTCACGGCGCGAGGGAGCCTGACGGCGGACGGCACGACCTACGACCTGGCCGACCCGTCCAACAGGCGCAGGCTCTGGGGCCGGGTGATGTCCCTGCTGCCGCAGGAACCCATGCTCGCCCTCGACCCCACCATGCGGGCCCAGGAACAGGTCGCCGAAGGCGCGGCCACGTTCGGAACGGACCCGGGAAGCGCACGCGGCCGAGCGCGTGGCATGCTGGCGGCCCTCGGCCTGGGCGGCGCTGCCCGCTCGTTTCCGCACACGCTCTCCGGGGGCATGGCCCAGCGCGTCGCCTTCGCCGCCGCCACGATCGCGGACGCGCCCATGCTCATCGCCGACGAGCCCTCCAAGGGCCTCGATGAAGCCGCGAGGGCAGACCTTGCGGAACTGCTGAAACGGCACCTCCACGGCGGAGGCATCCTGCTGACCATCACCCATGACCTCGACCTCGCCCGCGAGCTCGGAGGCGACGTGCTGGTGATGAAAGAGGCCGAAATCATCGAACAGGGCCCCGCACGGCGCGTGCTCGAAACACCCGCACACCCCTACACCCGGCGGCTGATCGCCGCCGAACCGGCGCACTGGGCCCACTCCTGGATGCGGCGGCCCGCCGGCGACGAGACAAAGCCTGCGCTCATCACGGCAGAAGGGCTCACGAAGGCCTTCGACGGCAAGACGCTTTTCGCAGATCTCTCCCTGACCGTCCGCGCCGGGGAGCGGGTGGCCATCAGCGGCCCCAGCGGCTGCGGCAAGACCACCCTGGGCAACGTGCTGCTCCGCCTCGCACGGCCAGGCAGCGGACAGGTGCACCACGCCGAAACGCTGGGAGGAGGCCGGCTACAAAAGCTCTATCAGGATCCGGCCCTGTCCTTCCCTGCCAGCGTTCCGCTCCGCGACAGCTTCGGCGACGTCATCCGCCGTCACCAGGTGCCCCCTTCCCGCCTCGACGAGCTGATGGACGCCCTGCGCCTCGCCCCGGCGCTCCTCACAAGACAGCCAGGGCAGGTCTCAGGAGGGGAACTGCAACGGCTCGCGATCATCCGGACGATGCTGCTCGAGCCGGCTCTGGTCTTCGCCGATGAACCCACCTCGCGCCTGGACCTCATCACCCAGGAGGAAACCATCCGGTGCCTCATGGACCAGGTTGGCCGCCAGGACTGTGCATTGCTGCTGGTCACCCACGACAAAACGCTCGCCGGCGCTGTCGCAGACCGCCAGCTCGCACTCACCCCCGAGGAAGCACCGAGGGGGACAGTAACTCCCCGGGAGGCAGTTACGGCAATCGCCTGACGGGTGCCGGCCCCCGGACGGAACGCTCAGAGCGTGGCGAGGAGCCCAGCCGTCGTCTTCTCCAACCGTCCGGCACCCGTGCGCTGCAAGATCAATGCCGGTTTCCTGGCATGTGGACCGAAAGACGATGATGGGTCCATGACCATTGCGAAATCCGTCGTCCTGTTCATCCTTGCGGCCGTTGCCGAGATCGGAGGTGCGTGGCTGGTCTGGCAGGCTGTCCGGGAGGACAAGTCATGGTGGTGGGCAGGACTCGGAGTCATAGCCCTCGGCATTTATGGATTTATCGCCACGCTCCAGCCAGACGCGCACTTCGGCCGAATCCTGGCGGCTTACGGTGGAGTGTTCGTGGCGGGGTCGCTGGCCTGGGGCATGGTTTTCGACGGATTCCGCCCCGATCGGTGGGATGCCATTGGTTCCGTTGTGTGCCTGGCGGGTGTCGCCATCATCATGTACGCGCCGCGGAATGCGGGTTGATCTTAGATCCTCGCGAGCATGCCCGCGACGTCGTCCAAAGCGCCAGGGGCCAGGGAGAAGTAGGCCCACGTACCTCGCTTTTCGCGGTGCAGCAGCCCCGCTTCGACCAGGATTTTCAGGTGGTGGGAGACCGTGGGCTGGCTCAGATCCAGCGGCTCGGTCAGATCACACACGCAGATCGCCCCGGAGGACGCGGCCTTGATGATGGAGAGCAGCCGGAGCCGGTTCGGATCGGCCAGCGCCTTGAAGACCAGGGCCTGCTGCTTCGCCTCCTCGGCGTCCAGAGCGGGCGCCCCCGCCGGCGGGCAGCAGGCTTCCTCCATGGCCGGCTCGAGGATGGGCAGCAAGTTCATGTACCCATTATGCGCCAATATTGACGAGCATCAATGTATCGCCAAAGACCCGCCAGGCCAGGTTTAAGAGCTGGTCTTTTCCGAGTCGTGCGGGAGCACGACGTCGTCGGCGGCGCGGGCCGCCAAGGGGAACAGGATGAGGAGGAGGCCCAGGCCGGCCGCGGCGCCAACAAGCTGCGCAATGACGAACCCGGGTACGGAGGCCAGGGCAATGCCCGCGAAGGTGTCGCTGAAGATACGGCCGACTGTCACGGCGGGGTTTGCGAAGGACGTCGAGGACGTAAACCAGTACGCGGCTCCGATGTAGGCACCCACCGCCGGTGCGGCAAGGACGCCCCGCTTGGTGGCGGCGAGGGTGAAGATCAGCAGGATGAGCCCGGCGGTCGCAACGACCTCCCCCAGCAGATGACCAGGAGTGGCGCGGTCCTTGCCGGAGATGGAAGTCCCCACCTCAAACATGGCATTCGCGACAATGCTGCCGCTGATCGCGCCCAGCGTCTGCGCGGCCACATAAGTGCCAAGCTCCGGCAGCGTCAGCCCCGTACCGCCGTGCCGGCCCAGTACCCAGTCGACCAGGGAGACCACCGGGTTGAAGTGCGCGCCGCTGACCGGGCCGAATACAAGGATCAGTACCGTCAGGCCCAGCACCGTGGCCGTGCTGTTCTGCAGGAGCTGCAGTCCGACGTCGTTGGGGGAGAGTTGCTGTGCGGCAATCCCCGACCCCACAACGATCATCACGAGCAAGCTGGTGCCAAGAAGTTCAGCAACGGCCCGGCGCCACAACGGTGGCTGGTTAGAAGTCATGGAACCAGCTTGACCGATGAAATTAACTCAGTCAAAATTGAGTCAATGAAAACTGAGTCGAGGGACGCCTTCCAAGCGCGGGTCGCCAAGCATGCAGCCCTCGCCGATCCTGCGCGGCTGCGTATTGTCGATCTGCTCACTCTCGGGGATTTCTCCCCCACGGAACTGCAGGCCGAGCTGGGAATGCCCTCAAACCTGCTGTCCCACCACCTGCGCACCCTGGAAGCAGCAGGCCTGGCCACCCGCCACCGCTCCGAAGCCGACAGGCGCCGCAGCTATATCCGGCTCGCCGCCGGCGCGCTGGAAGGCCTCCCGCCAGGGGCCGAGCATGGCGCCAAGCGTGTTCTGTTCGTCTGCACGCGAAACAGTGCCCGGTCCCAGCTGGCCGCCGCACTCTGGACCCAGGTCAGTGAGATCTCCTCAGCCTCGGCAGGAACACACCCCGCAGACCGCATTGCACCGGGAGCCATCAAAGTCGCCCGCCGGCACGGGCTGGACCTTGCAAACCTTCCCCCGCAGAGGCTGGACCAGGTAGCTGATGACGGGGACTTCGTCATAACCGTATGCGACAACGCCCACGAGGAACTCACCAGCCTCAGCGGCATCCACTGGTCTGTGCCGGATCCTCTGCGGATCAATACCGAGGAAGCCTTCGAAAACGCCTTCTCCGACATCTCCCACCGCGTCCACGACCTTGCACCCCGGGTGCACGCCGCCTAACCCGACGATTCCGGAGGACTAGCGCCCCCAGCCGCCCAGAGAGACAATCAGCCCGACCTCGCTCAACACATTGACAATCATCAATCTATCGCCCGATACTCCATACATCGACAACCATCAATATTCATGGAGGGACGCAGGACATGCGGGCGTGAAGACTCAAAAAGACCGATCTGCCCGTCACCTAAATGATTTCAGGAGAAAACCCTTGACTACCGAAACCGCCAAGAAGCCGTCCGTCCTGTTCGTCTGCGTGCACAACGCCGGCCGCTCCCAGATGGCCGCCGCCTTCCTCACTTCCCTTTCTGAAGGGCAGATCGAGGTCCGCTCCGCGGGTTCCCAGCCGGCCGACAAGATCAACCCGTCAGCCGTCGAGGCAATGTCCGAGGTCGGCATCGACATGTCCGCCGAGATCCCCAAGGTCCTCACCACCGAGGCCGTCAAGGATTCCGACGTCGTCATCACCATGGGCTGCGGCGACGAATGCCCCTACTTCCCCGGCAAGCGCTACGAGGACTGGGTCCTCGAGGATCCCGCGGGCAAGGGCGTCGACTCCGTCCGCCCCATCCGCGACGAGATCCGCGGCCGCGTCGAGGGCCTCATCAGCGAACTGGTGCCCGCCCGGCACACGGACGCCCAGTAAACTGCCGGACCTACCCGCCTCAAAAAGGAGCCAGCCGTGAGCACACCCAACGCAAACCCTGACAACGTGACCACCCAGCAGCTGATCATCATCGGGTCCGGCCCCGCCGGCTATACCGCTGCGATCTATGCCGCCCGCGCCGGCCTCAAGCCCCTCGTCCTGGCCGGCTCCGTCACCGCCGGCGGCGCCCTGATGAACACCACCGACGTCGAAAACTTTCCCGGCTTCCCGGACGGCATCCAGGGCCCCGAGCTCATGGACGGGCTGCAGCAGCAGGCCGAAAGGTTCGGCGCGCAGGTGGTGTTCGACGACGTCACCCACGTCACGCTGGCCGGGCACCTCAAGCGTGTGGTCACGGGCGCCGGAGAGATCCACCAGTCCCCCGCCGTCATCCTCGCCACGGGCTCCGCCTACAAGGAGCTCGGCCTGCCGGAGGAGAAGAAGTTCAGCGGGCACGGGGTCTCCTGGTGCGCCACCTGCGACGGGTTCTTCTTCCGTGACCAGGACATCATCGTGGTCGGCGGCGGTGACTCCGCCATGGAGGAAGCCACCTTCCTGACCCGCTTCGGAAAGTCCGTCACCATCGTGGTCCGCAAGGGCGAGCTGCGCGCTTCCCGGATCATGGCCCAGCGCGCCAAGGACAACCCGAAGATCCGCTTCGCGTGGCACTCGGCCGTCACCGCCATCCATGGCGACGGCAAGGTCACCGGTGTGACGCTGAAGGACACCCGCACCGGCGAAACACGCGAACAGGCCGCCACCGGCATTTTCGTGGCGATCGGGCATGTGCCGCGCACCGAACTCGTGGCCGGGCAGGTGGAGCTCGACGCCGAGGGCTACATCAAGGTGGACTCCCCCACCACCGTCACCAACCTCTCGGGCGTGTTTGCGTGCGGCGACGCCGTGGACCACCGCTACCGCCAGGCCATTACCGCCGCCGGCACCGGCTGCGCTGCGGCCCTCGACGCCGAACGCTACCTCGCCGCGCTCGAGGATGCCGACAGCATCGCCACCGCGCTGGTGGAGGAACCCACCCACGCCTAACCAAGGACGGGAGAGGGGGTGAGCTGAATGAACACCGGATGCTGCGGCGATGGCTGCTGCGACGACGATCAGGACTGCTGCTGACGCCCACGCTTCCGCCCAACCAGGTAGCAGCGGGGCGTCGTTTTGAGCGCTCAGAACGAGGCATGCTGCTACCTGGTTGCGTGCCGCCCTAGTTGGCTCGCCGCCCGCCACGCCGCTCGACAGAACAGAGGACACTGTGGATTCAGCGAAGAACCTTCCCGTCGCCGTCATCGGCGCAGGTCCCGTGGGCCTTGCCGCCGCTGCACACCTCCTCGAACGCGGCCTGGAGCCGCTGATCTTCGAGGCAGGCCCGACGGCGGGCGCCGCCATTGAACAGTGGCGCCACATCCGGCTGTTCTCACCGTGGCGGTTCAATATCGACGCCGCCGCCGTCCGCCTGCTCGAGCCCTCCGGCTGGGAATCGCCCCGGCCCACGGCCCTGCCCTACGGCGGGGAACTCATCGATAATTACCTCGCTCCGCTGGCCGCGCTGCCGGCCATCAGCTCCCGGCTGCTCACCGGCGCCCGCGTGGTGGCGCTGACCCGCAGCGGGCTGGACAAGACCCATGTCCGGGACCGGGACGCCACGCCGTTCGTGGTCCGCGTCGAGCATGAGGGCGGCGAGCTCCGCGACTACAGCGCCGCCGGGGTCATCGATGCTTCCGGCACCTGGTCTGTGCGCAATCCGCTGGGCACCTCCGGACTTCCTGCCCTGGGCGAAGCCGCACTTGCCTCCGCCATTTCCTCGCCACTGCCGGACGTGCTGGACCGGGACCGGACCCTCTTTCGCCGGCCGCCGCGTCCTCGTGGTCGGCGCCGGCCACTCGGCAGCCAACACGCTCATCAGCCTGTCGGAACTGGCCAAGGCCGAACCCGGAACCCGGATCCTCTGGGCCGTCCGAGGTCCGTCCGCGGCGAAGGTCTACGGCGGCGGGGACCTCGACGGCCTGCCCGCCCGAGGCCAGCTCGGCGCACGCGTCCGCCGCCTGGTCGAAGCCGGAACCATCGAGCTGCACACCGGTTTCGGGGTGGCTGCGCTGGCGGCGGCCCGCGCTCCAGCTGACGACGGCGGAACCTCACCCGCCGCAGTCGACGGCCCTTCGGTGACCGTCACCGCCGTCGACGGCCGCACCCTGCAGGCCGACGTCGTGGTGCCCTGCACCGGTTTCCGCCCCGATCTGAACATCCTTCGGGAACTACGCCTCAACCTCGACCCCGCCGTTGAAGCCCCCACCGCTCTGGGCCCTCTGATCGACCCCGAATTCCACTCCTGCGGCACCGTCCCGCCGCACGGTGCCGCGCTCCTCGCCCACCCGGACAGAGACTTCTACATTGTGGGGATGAAGTCCTACGGCCGGGCGCCGACCTTCCTGCTGGCCACCGGCTATGAGCAGGTCCGTTCCGTCGCCGCTGCCCTGGCCGGAGACCGCGCCGCCGCCGACACGGTCCAGCTCGAGCTGCCCGAGACCGGGGTCTGCTCCACCGACGCCGGCACCAGCTGCGACGTCCCGGTGCCCTCCCGGGAAACAGCCGGCGCTGGAGCAGCCACCGGTAGAACAGCGGCAGGTGCGGCGGACGTCGTCGAGCTTGAACCGGCCTGCTGCGGCACTCCGGAACCGGTGCTCGTCGGTTTCCCCACCGGGCTGTCCCACGGCCGCTCCGGCGAGTAGACCAGGGCTAAAACCCCTGGCCGCACCGTTCGTCCAAACCCGTTCATCCATGCCTGTCGTCGTCCACACCGCTCCTCAACAAGGAAGAATAAACCCCATGACCGAGTCCACGAAAAGACCCAGCGTCCTGTTCGTTTGCAGCAAGAACGGCGGAAAATCCCAGCTCGCTGCCGGGCTGATGAACCAACTGGCCGCAGGAACTGTCGCCGTCTACTCCGCAGGCACCAAGCCGGGCAACTCGCTCAACCCCCAGGCTGTGGAGTCGCTGTCCGAACTCGGCATCGACATCACAGCGGAACACCCCAAGCCGGTCGCAGACAACGTCCTGGACAGTGTGGACGCCGTCATCGTCCTCGGCACCGAAGCGAAGCTCGAGCCGCACGAAGGCACGCGCTTCGAGGTCTGGGAAACGGACGAGCCGTCCGAGCGCGGCATCGAAGGCATGGAACGCATGCGCCTGGTCCGGGACGATATCCAGGACCGGGTCCGGAAGCTGTATGCGGAGCTCACGGGAAACTAGATCGTGCAGGCGCGCCCGGCCCCATTGCGGGGCGGGCCTGACCCTGTCCCGTAGAATGGTCGAAGGTGCGCCGGGAAGTCTGGTCGGCATGATTTTGTTGACCCGACTTTTAGGACTCCATCATGAGCCAAACGCCGCCCGCCATCCCCCCACGCTTCACGGTCTTCGGGCGCGGCAGTTACGCCGAGTCATTGCGCATCGGGGAAATCCTCCGGAAGGAAACAGTCGGCGGCGCCCTGCTGGTTGCGGCGGCGGTCGTCGCGCTCATCTGGGCCAACTCCCCGGCATCGGAGAGCTACTTCGCACTCCGTGACTTCCAGATCGGTTACGAACCCTGGCATCTGGACCTCAGTCTGGGGACATGGGCCGCCGACGGGCTGCTCGCCATCTTCTTTTTCCTGGTCGGCCTCGAGCTCAAGAGGGAGTTCGTTGCAGGCGACCTGCGGCAGCTGAACAAGTCGGTCGTTCCCGTCGCCGCGGCAGCAGGCGGGGTTGTTGTTCCGGCGCTCATCTACGCTGCGGTCAACCTCACCAGTCCGGAGACCCTGCGCGGATGGGCCATCCCCACGGCCACCGACATTGCCTTCGCGGTAGCCGTGCTGGCGATCATCGGCTCACACCTTCCCAGCGCCCTGCGCATTTTCCTGCTCACGCTGGCCGTGGTGGACGATCTGCTGGCGATCAGCATCATCGCAATCTTCTACTCCAGCGACATCCAGCCCGGCCCGCTGCTGCTGGCCCTGATTCCCCTGGCGCTGTACACGTTCTTGGCGCAGAAATACCGGCGCTTCTTCGGCACGAAAACTGCAGCCGCCTGGATCATCCTGCTCCCCTTGGGCGCCGCTACGTGGGCGCTGGTCCATGCTTCCGGCATCCACGCCACGGTCGCCGGCGTCCTGCTGGGCTTCGCCATTCCCGTGATCCGATCCCAAGCGAGCGGCGGGCCCGCGGCCGGACCCGGACTGGCCGAAATCTTCGAGCACCGGTTCCGGCCCATTTCGGCCGGGGTGGCTGTCCCGATCTTCGCATTCTTTTCCGCCGGCGTGGCCGTGGGAGGCTGGGACGGGCTGGGCTCGGCCCTGGCGGATCCTGTAGCCCTTGGCATCATCCTGGCGCTCGTCCTGGGCAAGCCGATCGGGATCATGGGAACCACCTGGGTTCTCACCAAAGCCTCCAGGGCACGGCTGGACGACTCGTTCAAGTGGATTGACGTTTTCGGCGTCGCGCTCCTGGCGGGGATCGGCTTCACGGTGTCCCTGCTGGTGGCCGAGCTGAGCTTTGGCCAGGGAAGCCTGCAGGATGACCACGCCAAGGTGGGCATCCTGGCGGCCTCCCTGCTGGCAGCGGCTCTGGCCACGGTGGTGCTGCGCATCAGGAACCGCCAGTACCGCCTCGCCGAGGAAGCAGAAAAGGTCGACTCCGACCACAACGGCATCCCCGACGTCTATGACACGCAGAACAGGCCCTGAGATACCGGGCTAGTACGGCCCCAGGACCTGTTCTGGTGCTGCCTTCTGCAGCACCCCGTGCAACCGGACGGTCAGCCGACGGCGGCCGGTCAGGTCTGGCCGGCTCCGGTTGTCCCGAACATGAGGGTCCGCCGCGACACGTCATAAAACACGGTTGCTGCGGTCGAGAGGAGGTGCTGGAGATTGTCGGTGTCCTGCGCATCGAGCGTCAGCACCTCTTCCCATGCCCCCTGGTCAAGGACCAGCTGGAGAGTCCAGGTGCCGGGCTTACCCGGCTGACCGGCGACCCAGCTGAATTGGTAGTGATTGACCTGACGCACCTTGATGCTGTCATCGGTCAGCGGCTGTTTGGGTGTCGGACTCATGATCTCCTCCTGGACATCGCTGGTTGCAGGGCCCGCGGCAGCGGACCCCTTTGCAATCTAGACCCGTGTCCCGGCTCGATCCAGACCCCGACGCTTTCCCGCAGGACGGGGGCTCCTACGGCCTAGTGTCCGGCGCCGAGCTGGCCGCCGAGGCGCTCGCGCATCAGGATGCTGGCGTCGTTGAGGCCGACGATTTTCACATCCTTGCCGTGGCGGCGGTACTTCTCCGTGATGGCGTCCAGCGTTGCGATGGTGGAGGCGTCCCAGAGGTGGGAGGCGTGCATGTCGATCACCACATGCTCCGGGTCCAGCGCGTATTCGAACTGTGTGTAGAGATCGTTGGAGGACGCGAAGAAGAGCTCGCCGTCCACCACATAGGTGGCAGTCTCCTGCCCGTTGGTTGTTGTCACGGTCCGTTCGACGGTGACGAAGTGGGCAACCCTGCGGGCGAACAGCACCATGGCCACAAGCACGCCCGCACCGACGCCGATGGCAAGGTTATGGGTGGCGACGACGACGATGACGGTGGCGACCATGACAATGGTTTCGCTCTTGGGCATCAGCTGCAGGGTCCGGGGATGGATGCTGTGCCAGTCGAAGGTGGCCCAGGAGACGAAGATCATCACGGCTACCAGTGCCGCCATCGGGATCACGGAGACGACGTCGCCCAGCGCCACCACGAGGATGAGCAGGAACACGCCGGCCAGGAACGTGGAAATCCGGGTGCGGGCTCCGGAGGCCTTGACGTTGATCATGGTCTGTCCGATCATCGCGCAGCCGCCCATGCCGCCGAAAAATCCGGTGGCGATGTTGGCCACGCCCTGGCCCCACGATTCACGGCTTTTGTGGGAACGGGTGTCGGTGACATCGTCCACCAGCTTCGCGGTCATGAGTGACTCCAGGAGCCCGACGATGGCCATGGCCAGCGCGAACGGGAAGATGATCTGCAGCGTCTCCATGGTGAACGGAACGTTCGGGATGAACAGCGACGGCAGGGAATCCGGCAGGTCACCCTTGTCGCCCACGGTCGGCACCGCCACGGAAGCCAGGACGGTGATGAGGGTCAGGACCACGATGGCGACGAGCGGGGCCGGGACTGCCCGGGTCAGCTTCGGCAGGCCGAAGACAATGGCCAGGCCGAGGGCGACGAGGGGGTAGACCAGCCACGGCACGCCAAGAAGCTCGGGGACCTGGGACATGAAGATCAGGATGGCGAGGGCGTTGACGAAGCCGACCATCACGGAGCGTGGAATGAACCGCATGAGTTTGGCGACGCCGGACAGTCCCAGGACCACCTGGAAAACCCCGGCCAGGATAACGGCGGCGATGAGGTAGTCCACGCCGTGGGACTTCACCAGCGGTGCAATAACGAGGGCAACCGCGCCGGTCGCTGCCGAAATCATGGCGGGACGGCCGCCGACGAAGGCAATGGTGACCGCCATCGTGAAGGACGCAAAGAGTCCCAGCCGGGGATCAACGCCGGCGATGATTGAAAACGCGATGGCTTCCGGGATCAGTGCCAAGGCTACGACGAGTCCGGCGAGGACCTCGGTCTTGAGCCGGCGCGGGGACGTAAGGGTTCCCCGGACGGATTGCAGCTGCTCAGGGGTATTCTCAGGGGCATCCCCGGCGGTTTTGACGGCCATCGCTGGCTCCGTTCATGGTCAGGAAGGCGCACGGCAGCGCTTCGCTTACTAAAGAATGAAAGGGCGCAACGCCGCGCCGGGAAGAGGGGAAACTGCCCTTAAGGGTCTCACCGCTCGTATAAAACTCTACCGTGAGGAGGTCAGCTTCCGTCAGAGTAGGTATACTGGTCTACCTACTTTACCTTTTATGCCGGCGAGGACTCATGACCGAGAAGCAGATGACACCGGGAAAACCCAGACGGCGTGCCCGTGATGCACTGCTTGAAGCGGCATCGAGGCGCTTCTACGCGGACGGCCTGGCCGGAACGGGAATCGACGCCATTACAGCCGAGGCGGGCGTCGCCAAGAAGAGCCTCTACAACAACTTCGCCTCGAAGGCCGACCTGGTGACGGCGTACCTCAATGCCCGCCACGAGGAATGGATGGGGCTGTATCGGATGCGGCTGGACAGGGCGTTCAGTGCCCGGGAGCGCGTGCTCGCGGTCTTCGATGCTTACGCGGACCACGCTGATCTGGCATACGAGAAGGGCTTCCGCGGCTGTGGCCTGCTGAATGCTGCAGCCGAACTGCCAGCCGGGGATCCCGGAAGGACGGTGGTCCGGCGCCACAAGGAGGAGGTTGAAGCGCTGCTGTCGGAGCATGTGTCCGAACTCCTCCCCCGCTTCCCTGGGCAGGCGGCTTCAACGGCCCGGCATTTGGCGTTCCTGCTTGAAGGGGCGATGGCCCGTTCCGGCCTTGAAGGCAACGACCGCTGCATTAAGGAAGCCCGCCGGATCGCGGCCGCCCTGATCGGCACCCCGTGAAGGGCGCACGCTTCAAGGGGACCTCGTGGGGTTCGCTGTTTGTGCTGGCCGCCTCGGTGCTGTGGGGCACAACGGGAACGGCAGCCACATTCGCGCCCGACGTAAGCCCATTGGCCATCGGAGCGGTGGCAATGGGTTTCGGCGGCCTGCTCCAGGCGGCAATTGCCGCAAGGTCGATCATGACGCTGGCGGCTTCCCTGCGCAGCCAGTGGCCCTTGGTGGCCGTGGGATCCCTGGCCGTCGCGGCGTACCCGCTGGCCTTTTACTCGTCAATGCACCTGGCGGGCGTGGCGGTGGGGACAGTTGTCTCCATCGGTTCAGCTCCGCTCGCCTCCGCCGTCATAGAACGGATTGTGGACAAGAGACGATTTACCGGCCGCTGGGCAGTGGGAGCGGTGCTCGGTGTGACTGGTGCCGTGCTGCTGTGTTTCGCGGGAGGCGGCCACGGTAATCCGGCAACGGATGCGGGATGGTCCACGCCTGCCGGCATCGGCCTGGGGCTGATTGCCGGGCTCACGTATGCGCTCTACTCCTGGGCCGCGCACCGACTGATCAACACCGGTGTACCGTCAACAACAGTCATGGGGGCCGTTTTTGGCATAGGCGGGCTGCTGCTCATGCCCGTCCTGGCGGTCACCGGAGCCCCACTCGTGGCTTCCTGGCAGAACCTGGCGGTGGGCGTGTACATGGCCCTTGTCCCGATGCTTGCAGGCTACGTTCTGTTCGGCCTGGGACTCGCCCGTGTCCGCGCCAGCACGGCGACGACGATATCCCTCGCTGAGACGGTGGTGGCTGCCCTCCTTGCGGTGGTGGTAGTGGGTGAACGACTTCCGGCGATCGGTTGGGCCGGTGCCGCCCTTGTGGCAGGCAGCCTGTTCGTTCTGACGCTGCCCGCCCCTGCAAGGAGCGACGGGCGGGTCGAAGAAACTCCGACCGACGGCGTCCCTCTTCCCGCTGCCCGGACCCGGGCCTGACCCCAAGGATTGGTTCGCGGCCGCTGTGGTCCCCAACTGAGTCGCAGTTATCGCCGGTTTGAGGCTTGAAAACGACGTCAGCTGCGACTTAGTTGGGTAGCAGTCCGGGTACGGCGCTAGTAACGTAAAGCATTCGCAGGCCAAGGGCGAACGGGAGGGGAATCGTGGGCAGTAACGGAAAGCGCAATGACACCCAGAGCAACGACGGGACAGTCCCGGCAGGCTGGACCGCGGGGGCAGTGGAGCTCATCCTGGTCCGCCACGGCGAAAGCCAGGGAAACGTTGCCGCCACCGTCGCCCAGGAATCCGGTGCGGACGTGATCGACGTCCCCGCCCGCGACGCCGACGTCGAACTCTCCGCCACCGGCCGTGAACAGGTCCGGGCGCTGGGCCGCGCATTGGCGCCGATCCCCGAGGAACTGCGTCCCGACGTCATAATCTCCTCCCCCTACCTGCGCGCTTTCCAGACCGCGGAAATCGCCGCGGAGACGGCGGGCTGGCCCGTGACGGTCCGGACGGACGAGAGGCTCCGCGACCGCGAGCTCGGAATTCTGGACATGCTCACCAGCCTCGGCGTGGAAAACCGGCTCCCCGAAGAGGCAGAGCGACGGCGGTGGCTGGGGAAGTTCTACTACCGCCCGCCGGGCGGGGAATCCTGGGCGGATGTGGCGCTGCGGCTGCGTTCCGTACTCGGCGAACTGAACGCGCTGGGCAGCGGGCACCGGGTAATGCTGGTGTGCCACGATGCCGTGGTCATGCTGTTCCGCTACGTCCTCGAGGGGATGTCTGAGCGGGAACTGCTGGATCTTGCCGCGAGCACCTCCGTCCTGAATGCGTCAGTCACCCGCTATGTCCGGCCGGACGGAGTGGGACCGTGGACGCTCGAGAGCTTCAACGTGGCCGACCATCTCATGGAGCAGGGCGTCCAGGTCACCGAGCATGCAGGAGACACCAGTGTCCACCCGCGGTGAGTCTGCTGCTTCCAGTGCCTCCGCTTCCAGTGCATCGGCCGGTTCATCCGCCGCGCAGGTCACACCGTCGCTGCTGCGCGGCTGGCCTCTCCCCGCTGCCGGAGCGGACAAGTATTCGCGGGGTGCGGTGCTGGTGATCGGCGGTGCGCGGCGGACGCCGGGCGCTGTGCTGCTGGCCGGAACCGCGGCACTCCGGGCCGGCGCGGGCAGGCTGACGCTGGCTGTGGCGGAGTCCGTGGCTGTGCAGCTGGCCGTCATGCTGCCGGAAGCCGGCGTGATCGGTCTCCGGGAATCGGCGGGCGGGTCCCTGGGCCCGGAGGGGCTCGATGCCCTGTTTGAAGATCTGGACGCGGCTGATGCCGTGCTGATCGGTCCGGGGCTGGACGACATCGACGGGACTGAGGCGCTTCTCCGGGAGCTGCTGCGGCACGAGGCGGAGCGAACGGCTGAGCGGCAGCCCCAGAATGGCGGCGATTCCAACGGCGATGATTCCAACGGCGAGTCCAGCGCCACCGTGATTCTCGACGCGTATGCACTCGGCTGCCTCCCCAAACTGCTGGACGAGCTGGAGCCCTGGGCCGGACGCCTGATCCTCACTCCAAACCCCACCGAAGCGGCCATTCTGCTGGGCCGGGACGTGGACTTGGGCGGCGACGACGGCGGCCTGGCTGCCGCCGTCGTCGAAATTGCGGAGAAGTACCGGGCGGTGGTGAGCTGCCAGGGCCTGATAGCCCGCCCGGCCGGCGGTGACGCCCCCGAAGCCGCTGACCGCTGGGAGATCACCACCGGCTACGGCGGACTCGGAACCTCGGGAAGCGGCGACATCCTGGCCGGTGCCATTGCCGGGCTGCGCGCCCGCGGTACCACCGACGCCCAGGCCGCCTGCTGGGGCACCCACCTTCACGCCGCCGCCGCGGACAGGCTCGCCAGCCGGCTCGGAAGCCTGGGATTCCTGGCGCGGGAACTCGCCGACGAATTGCCGCCGCTGATGATGGAGCTGAAAGCGTAACGGGTTCAGCGCGGGGAGACGCCAGTGCAGGGAACTGCTCAGTGTTGCGGGAACTGCTCAGTGTTGGGAAGTATGGATGGCTCGGAGCGAATCGGCTGCCGCCGTGACCGCTGCAGCAGGCTCCACTTTACCGATGGTGGCATCGCTGACGGCTTTGGCGATGGGCAGCTCACGGAGTGCGGCACTGGTGAGTTCACCGTGCCCCTCAACAATGCCCCAGTGCTTGACTTCGTTGACGCCGTTCAGCAGAACGTCGAGGACACCCGGCGCGTAGAGCTTGTGCAGGGGCTGCTGCCTGCCGGTGCCAAGAGGTAAGGCCTTCCAGGCGTCCGAGTACTCAGCCGGGTTGGCCTCGGTGCCCGCGCGGACCGGAAGCCGTTCCTCAGGGGCAATGGCAAGCCAGTCGGCATAGCCGTCGGTCATCATGTATTCCACGAACTGGCGCGCCAGGTCTGTGTCCGAGTCGTTCGTGATCGTCCAGGACGTGACCTCGCCGAAGTGTGCATGTGCTTCGCCCGCTCCAAGGATTCCCGTCACCACACCGGTATTTTTGGCGAGGTACGCCGGGTCCGCCTTGCACTCAGGGCAGCCGGGCCGGATATCGCTGCGCAGGCCCGCCAACTCGTCCAGCATTGACGATGGCCAGACAGCCATGGCGGCTTTGCCGGCGAAGTAGGCGGCCCGGACAGTATCCAGATCCTGGGGCCCCGGCTGCGAGTAATTCTTCAGCATGTCGCGGTAGAAGCCGAGCGCACCCACACACTGCGGGCTGTCAAACGCGACGCTTCCCTCCGCGTTGACCATTTCGCACCCGTTGCCGTGCGCGACATGCTCGAAGGACTGCTGTGTAAATGCCTGTCCGGCCTTGTTGGCAGCGGCGAAGCCTGCCATCTGCGGACTATGCAGCTTCTCTGCTGCAGCCTTGATGGCACCATAGGTATCGGGTGTTCTCAGGCCCGCCTTGGCGAACAGGTCCTTTCGGTAGTACAGGAGCTCCTGCCATGTTGAATCCGGTACGGACAATTGCTGGCCACCGTCACGGGTCAGCTCCAGCGAACGCTGGGACCAAGTCTTTTCACCCAGTTTGCGGACGACTTCAGCGTTTGCCTCGGTGTTGGCAAAGCCGTTGGCCTCGACCGTGCGGACATCAGCCAGCGTAATCCCACCAATGACATCGGGCAGGTCCCCCGATGCCGCTGAGGATGCCAGGACTTGGTTGAACCGGTGGGCGGGTACGCTCACGAGGTCCACACTCAAACCAGTGGCGATCGCAAACTTATCGAGGATCACCTCGATCTTGGCCACGCGGTCCGGAAGGGTGTCCGCGGTCCACACCGTGAGGCCATGAGGATCGGAACCATCGACCGCCGGACCACCCGGGCCTCCCGCAGTCGGTGTGCAGGCCGTGAGGAGTCCTGCTGCCAGGGAAACCGCAGCCGCGAAAGTCACGCTGTTCCGGCCTCTGGTTCTGTTCACCTCGGCGCTCCTGCCATGTGCCCGCAGTACTGTGGGCGAAAGCCGCTGCCTGCAACCGGAGTTACAGTCGGGGACTTGTTCCTCCAGCGTATCCACATGCGGGGCCGTTGTCTGTAGCAAAAATCAGGCGCTGTCTGGAGGCGCTGTCTGGAGTAGAACGAAGGCTGACCCCGGGCCGAGACGGCCACGGGGCCACCCTCACGGGAGGAATCCGGACAGTTCTGCCGTGCGCTATACAACGCTGTGGCGTGCTCCCGGGCTAACCGCCCCAAAAGGCAGACAACACGTTCGCCGGACCCTCCCTGTCTGGTGCGGAGGCTAAGCTGCGATCTCCTGCTTGCCCCCCTTGGTTTCGATTTCAATCTTGCGCGGCTGGGCCTTCTCGGCGACCGGAATCCGCAGAGTCAGCACGCCGGCGTCGTAACTTGCCTTGATGCTTTCCGTTTCCAGCGTGTCTTCCAGGATCAGCTGCCGACTGAACACGCCACGGGGACGTTCAGAGACAATCATCTCGGTGTCCTTGCCTGCGGGATCGGGTCGTTCAGCCTTCACCGTCAGGACATTCCGTTCGATGTCCAGATCCACGGAGTCCGGGTTCACGCCGGGCAGATCGAAGGCCACAACGAATTCCTTGTCCTCCTGCCACGCATCCATGGGCATGGCGGCCGGACGCGCTGCTGTGCCTAGGACTTGCTGGGCGAGCCTGTCCAGCTCGCGGAACGGATCGGTCCGCATCAACATGGCTTTCCCTCCTCAAAGGTGAGACGGTCCATCATTCCTCTTCCCAGTTCCCAGCCGATCTATATCAGCTGGTATAGATTTTTTATAACACCGGCGTTAACAGTCCGCAAGGGGTTTTTAGAAATTTTTGCTCCCCGAGGCTGGCCCCGGTCCAGCCTGACGCCGCTCGACGAGGCGTTGCAGGCAAACTAGCAAGCGTACTTACTATCTGATGCTAAACATGCTTACTATTAATCGACGTGCTGGATCATCACAGCAGCTGTCCCATCAAGGAAAGGGAGCAATGATGACAGAGAGCCAATGGCCGCAGGCGGCAGATGCGGCTACCGATCAGTACCCGGCCACCACAACTCCGGCTTCGTCCCTAGGGTCTGAAGGTTCCGCAACCAAAAAGGACGTGGCAAAAGACGAGGCCTCCACCGTGGCTCATCAGGCCGCCGGTGCAGCCCAGAACGTGGCAGGCACGGCTAAGGCCGAGGCCGCAAATGTGGCTTCCGAGGTAAAGACCAATGCCAAGGATCTCCTCTACCAGGCGAAGTCGGATCTGACCGACCAGGCAGGCGCCCAGCAGCAGAAGGCAGCCGAAGGGATCCGCACCATCTCCTCACAGCTGCGCACCATGGCGGACGCGCCCGAACAGCAGGGCGTCGCTTCCGGCCTGATCCGCGAAGCCGCGGACCGCTCTGAGTCCATGGCGTCGTGGCTGGAAAACAGAAATCCGGGTTCCCTGCTTGACGAGGTCAAGTCCTTCGCACGGCAGCGCCCCGGCACGTTCCTGCTCCTGGCCGCCGGGGCCGGCATGCTCGCGGGCAGACTCGGACGCAGCCTTCAGGCCGGCGCCCCGGCCGCCACGAGCGGGACCCGCACCGCCGCTCCCGCGCACTCGGCAGCCACCGAAAGCACCATCACATCAGGCGTAGGCGAGCCGTTCTATGAGGAGTCGGCCGTCGGCGAGCCGCCGATCTACGGCGAAACCGTGTACGGCGAACCCGCGAGGCCAGAATATGCGGGTCCGGGCTCGGCAGGCGCACCGCTGCGCGATCCCAATAATCCTTATGCCGAGGGTGAAGGTCGTCAGCTGTGAGCAGTCAGATACCGGAGACTCCTCCGACAGCCGCGCACGCCAAGGCGGACACCAATTCCCTCGGGGAGCTCCTGGGAGACGTCACCCGGGATCTTTCCACCCTGATGCGCCAGGAAATGGAACTCGCCAAGGCCGAAGCGAAGCAGTCCGCAACGAAAGCCGGCAAGGGCGGCGGGATGC
>NZ_JAGGPJ010000029.1 GCF_018613875.1 Arthrobacter sp. ISL-28
GGGGTGCCGTCCGCCTTGACCGGCACCATCGTGCAGGCCGTGAAGTCGGTCGCGATCCCGACGACGGCAGACGGATCAATCCCCGCATCCGCAATCGCCGCCGGCACAGCGTTCCGGAGCACATCCCGGTAATCATCCGGCACCTGAAGCGCCCAATCCCCCGGAAGTCCGATGACCGTTCCATCAGCCGCGCCCGCCACATCCGCCGGAAGCGCTTCGGTGACCACAGCATGCGGGTAATCGAACACCCCACTGCCAAGTTCCTTCCCGTCCCGGACCCGGACCACCACAGCCCGCCCTGACAGAGTGCCGTAATCCACCCCAATCACGTAATTTTCGCTGCCGTCTGCTGTGACGTCCATGAATCCTCCAAGTAAAGCACCCGACCATGTCGCGGGCTGAAATTATTGTGAGCGCTAACAAGAGTGCCGTCAAGTGTCCTGACTCCACCCTGGCGACGCCGACGACTCCGTGGCATGCCATGGCTTTGAAGAAAAAACCACGAAGTGGAGTTGGCCGGGGTGCGCTTAGGCGGACACCCCGGCCAGTCCCCCAACCTAGACCTTGTAGCCCGAGGGCGGCGTGAGCACGCCGCGCTCGATGAGCCTTTCAATATTGGCGGCCCGCGTCGAGTCTTCCCGGGCCAACCAACCCTCACTAGGGGGCGCATCCAGGTACTGGTTCTTCGGGTAGATCGGGTTGTCGTAAATAACCCGATACTGCTCTGTGCGCAGGTCCTTGAACTGGTTATACAGGCCGTTCGACACTCGGGCCCGGCGGAGCGCCTCGATGTCGATCGTGGTGCAGACGAACGAGTCGCCCGATGTCCATCCCTGCTGCTTGGTGAGAATCTGCCCCCGCGGACCGACGATCATGGACTGGCCGCCGAACAGGTCCTGCATTCCCCCATCGTCGCGGACCTCAGGCCCCAGGTTCGGAGCAACGACGTACGCCGAATTGAACATGGCGTGTGCACGGTTCTGCAGCTCCCACATGCCGTTCTGGACGGCCGGCTCGATCAGCGTCGGACGAATGATGATCTCGGCACCGTTCATCGCCAGTCCCCGCACGACTTCCGGGTAGACGCCTTCGTGGCAGATTGCGATGCCGATATTGCCGATGTCGGTCTTTGCCACCGGGAAAATGGCGTCCATTGCATTGCCATTTCCCTTCTTTTCAATCCACTCGTCCCACACATCGTGCGGATTCATATTGCCGAGCATTCCCCCTTCATACGCATCACTGGTGGCCTTGTAGCGCTTGTAGATAATCTCGCCTTGGGGATCGATGATAAAGGCGACATTGAAGTGGCGGTCCGGGAAGTCCTCGTCCTTCACCATGTACAGCTCGGCGGCTATGTAAGTGTTGAGTTCCACAGCCTTCTTCGCCAGCTCGTCGGTCTCCGGACCAGGAATTGTCACGGCAAAGTGGCGCTCCTTCTCGCGGTTCCCCGGCACGTTGGCGATCATGCCTTGAATCGCCATCTCCGGCAGGACAACCAGCTTGACCGGAGAGCCCTCCCACGCCCCGACCATGACTGCTGTGTCAATGAATTCATTGATTCGCTTGACGTTGGCAACGCCATCGCCGGGATTCTTCACATTGATTGTCCTCGGCGAAACTGCCACGACGACAAATGGATCGACCATTGCTTTCTCTCTTTTCTCTTCTCCGAGTACCTGAGTTAGCGCTAACTCACGGTATTCCGTTTAGGTAGGGAATTGCAAGACCTTTGGGTCTTCGCATTCAGGAAATGGGCCTATAGCCCTTAGCGACCATTAGCCAGGGACTTCACCCCAGCCATGGGTGTAGCTAGCAAGCGCTGTCTACTGCTAGCGCTTGCTCCGCGGTGGAGCTGTCGTGTCGCGGAGTATCAGACGCGGTTCCAGCAAAGGGATATCTCCCTCAGCCTCCTCTTTGATCATTGCCAAGATGCGACCAACAGCGATGTGACCGATGGCTTCGAAATCAAGCTTTACGGTCGTTAGTGCCGGCCGGAAGAACGGCGCTTCTTTGACGTCGTCGAATCCCGCTACGCTGACATCGCCGGGTACGTCGCGCCCGGCCTCGTCCAGGGCCTTGATCACTCCCAGCGCGAAGGGGTCGTTGGCGGCAAAGACCGCCGTGACGTCCTTCCGTGCGGCGAGTTCGCGGCCGACGCGGTATCCCTCCGCCGCGGACCAATCGGACGTTGCCAAGGGTGGCGGCACGAAGCGTCCAGCCGCACCGAGTTCCGCTGCCCACCCCTGGACCCGGGCCGATGTTGCCATCCACCCCGGGGGGCCTTGTACGTGCCACACGGTTTCGTGCCCGAGGTCTAGCAAGTGGCGGACCATCATCCGGGCGCCGTTCACTTCGTCAACGGACACGCTCGTCGGGCTCGGCTGCGATCCTTGCTGGAACGTCACCACGGGAACCCCGATGTCGAGGCCCTCGAGGACTGTGATTGCATCCAGGAGGGGCGCGAGCACGATCACGCCGTCGACCGTGTCTGAATTGATGGACTCGAAAGCAGCCCTGATGTCGTCCCGTCGAAGGCTTGCCAGGGTGACTAATCGCGTCGCGTAGCCGTGTTGCCGCGCTTCCTCGGAAATACCGTACAAGGCAACGGTTGGTCCCAGGACCGACAGTTCGAAGCTGACGACGCCGATCGTCATGGTTCGGTTGCTGGCCAGGGCCGCAGCTGCGGGATTTCGCCGGTACCGCAGTTGTGCGATTGCGTGCTCGACCCGTTGACGGATATCCGGGTCCACATTGGACGCTCCCCTGACAACCCGTGACACCGTCTGCTGGGACACCCCGGCGAGCCGGGCAACGTCCGACATCCGCGGCGCCTTGGACCTGGAGGCCAGCCGCTCTCCGCGCCCGTTGGAGTTTCGGGGTTCTGAGGGCGCGGGGATCGTGGACACCACTCTATTATCCCCGGCTATCCTCGACGGACTCCGGATTACGGCTCCGGTCGGCGCGCCAGTTGTTGTCACGGGCGCCGGTACCGCAGGACTTCGGGATGCTGATCGTACGGCCACTCTGCTCCCTCCACCATGTACTTGCGGGTCGTGTAGCTGCCGTCCATGGTTGACGCCAGGGACGGAGGTCCGTCGAAGCCGATAACGCCCCAACCTATCCGGTTCTCGTTGCCGCCGTACACAGGGTCGCCGTAAAACCCCTGACGGGTGTTGAGCACGAGCAACGGGAAGAACTCCAGGAAGTCCTCGTTGACCGGTTGGTTGCCTGCCGGGGCTCCCCCAAGCCCAACCCCGGAGTGCGCGAGTGAGAAGGTGTTCGGCTTCGCAGCGCCCGAAAGCGTCTCGAGCACCGCGTCCTGGTCCTCTTCGGAAAGCTCGAGGAACTCGACGTCAGCGCGCTCTTTCGCCAGGCGGTCCAGCTCCACGATGCCCTCGCGGTAAAACTCGCGGCGCTGCTTGATGCGTTCCTGCCACGCAGCCTCGTCGCGCCCCTCCATCCGCAGGAACCCATTGCCGTCGGCCGCCGGGAAGATGAACTGTGTTCCCGCGAGCATCCGGTCAATGAAGCGTACGACCTTGGCCTCGCGCGCGCCCGGGTGGTGGTCGGTGGGGATGATCCGGGCCGATGCCGCCTCGATCGTATTCCACTCGTGCTCGGTGAAGAAGATCGGGCCGTCGACGTCCCGTGTTGAGATGGGCACCGTAGCCCACTCCGCCTGTCCCATGTGACATCTGTCCTTTCGTGTGATGTGTGAAGTGCGGATCAGTTTTCGGACCAGCCATGGCGGTCAACGTGGAGGATACGGTCAGAGCACCGCCAGGCGTTCGCCATGATTGTCAGGGCCGGGTTGATGCCGGTCGCGGTCGGGAAAAAGCTTGCGTCGAAGACGTAGAGGTTTGGTACCTCATGGGAGCGGCACCAGCGGTCGACGACCGAGGTTGCCGGGTCGTTGCCCATGCGCGCGGTGCCCAGCTCGTGCGAGGTGTTTCCTGTGATCCGTTCCATGTTGACTGGAATGACCTTTTTCGCCCCTGCTGCCTCGAGGATTTCCCCGTTTTTGGCGACCTGCCAGCGTTCCTGGGCGAAGTCGTTGGAGTGGGGCGTATGCGTTATACGGGCTACCGGAAGGCCCCACGCGTCCTTGACGTTCGGGTCGAGGTCGACGCGGTTGTCCTCAACCGGCAGATCGTGTAGCAGGACTCCGATCTTCATGCTGTGGTTGAAAAACTCGCGGTCGGCGTCTTTCGCCGCCTGGCCCCAGGTGGGCCGGCCGGGGAAGCTCCAGTTCACAGGGTGGCCGATCATTGAGGGGAAGATGAGCGACCCGAGGATGTGGCCCCGGCTCTCGTCCGTCTCATAGAAGTCGAACGAACACAGGCTCATGTAGTGGCCCGCCCACCCGTACAGCGGATCGCTCACCTCACGGTCAAACAGGCCGACCGAGAATGAGTACTGGTGGAAGGTGGCGTTCTTGCCGACCATGCCGCTGCCGTTGCCAAGGCCGTCCGGGAAGAGCCCGGACTTGGACATGAGCAGCAGGCGCGGGGTTTCGATGCCGCCGCCGCAGACGATCACGGCCTTCGCGTGCTGGACGAACTCGTCGCCGTCCTCGTCTTGGTATCGGACTCCGGTGGCGCGGCCGTCCTTGCCGACGAGTATCTCGCTGACGTAGGAGTCGGGGCGGAGGTCGTAGCGCCCGGTTGCAATCGCGTCCGGAATGAAGCTGATGAGCGTCGATGACTTGCCGCTGCCCGGATCCGGGTACTGCTGCCAGAAGCCGTTCTCACTGAATGGCTGACGGCCGCGGTAGGGCTCGGTCACCATGCCCTGCGGCATGGGGAACGTGCCGTGACCGAGCTTGGACATCGCGGTGGCGAAGGTCCGGCCGATCTGGCTTAGCGGTGACGGCTTGGTTGGGTAGCCGCGGCTTCGCCACGCCTCCCACTTGTTCGCACCTGCCAGGCCTGACGTGCCGAACTCCCACTCGACGCGGGTGTAGTACGGCTCCAGCTCGTCATAGGAGATTGGCCAATCGACGAGGCTCGCGCCCGGAACGTCGCCATGGAGGCTGCGTAGCTTGAAATCGCTTTCGGCCATGCGGGGCACCATGCCGCCCCAGTGGGTGGTGCCTCCCCCGACGACCTGGGGCGTCGCGGAGAAGTTGGTGATTTCCGCCTCGACCTTGTCGGTGGGGCGGTAGGTCCGCGGCTTTACCTTCGGGTCCTGCCAGATAAAGTTCCGGTTGAGGAACTTAAGCTCGTCTCCGGAGGCGTGTTCCGGCTTTAGCCAGGGCCCGCGCTCGAGGCCCACCACCTTCAGTCCAGCCTCGGACAGCACCTTTGCTGCGGTTGCCCCGCCGGCGCCTGCGCCGACGATCACGACATCTACCGGCTCAGGCTGCTTCTTCCTGGTCATTGCTTCATTTCCTTTCGTAAATTCCTGCTTCGCTCCCGGCGGTCAGACTGTCACGGCTTCGATGCCGTTCCGGCCCGCGCTTGCAAGCGGCAGGAGCTTGTCCCAGAGTTCCTGCGGGATGTCGTGGTTCAGCAGGCCGGCGGTTTCTTCGACTCGGCTCGGCCGGGACATTCCAACGATCGTGGACGCCACGCGCTCATCGCGGACCGAGAACTGCAGGGCAGCTGCAGCGAGGGGGACGCCGTGCCGCTCGCACAGCGCTTCCATGCGCAGGACGCGATCGATCGTCGCCTGGTCCACAGGTGCGTAGCAGTACCGGGGAACGGCCCGCGGTCCCTTGACGAGCATTCCGCCGCCGAACGGCGCGGCATTGACGAAGGCGACTCCCCGCCGTGCCGCGTCCTCCAGGAGCGGCTCGGCAGTCTGTTCAACCAGGGTGTAGCGGTTGTGGCTGATAACGGCGTCGAACGCCTCCGTCGCAAGGTACTGCAGCTCCAGATCGATCGGGCCCCCGGCGACGCCCAGGTACTGGATAACGCCCTGGTCCCGGAGATCGATGAGGGCTTCGAGCGGGCCTCCCTTGGCCACTCCCTCCTCGAACGAGATCTTCTCCGGGTCATGCAGGTAGACGAGCTGGAGCTGGTCAAGGCCGAGGCGTCCCAAGCTTTCCTCGACGGACCGGCGGACGCGGTCCCCTGAGAAGTCGGTGCTGCCGGGAACCGGGTCGGCCTTCGTGGCGACGACGTATCCCTCGGGGATGCCGCCGCGCTCGGCGATCGCCCGGCCAATCCGTTCTTCACTGGCACCCCCGCCGTACTCATTGGACGTGTCGATGAAGGTGAAGGGCCCGTCAAAGACACGGTGGATCGTGGCGACGGCGGTGTCCTCTTCGACTTCGTAGCCGTACTGGGCGGGAAAGCTCCCGAGTGCACTCGTGCCGACACAGATATCGGAGACGGTCAGATCGGTGCGACCGAAGGGACGAATGGACATGATTTCCTGCTTTCTGATGCTGAATGGGTTGACGATGGGTATCCGGTTAAGGGGCTTGTGTGCGCCGGAACTGTTTGGAGAAGAATCCTGAAATCCTCTGGACGCCGCCTGCGCTGGAGAGGAAGACGGCGAGGATGATCACTGCGCCCTTGATCACCAGCTGCGGCTCGGAGGAGATGCCGACGAGGTTCATGATGTTGATGATGGTCGTCAGGATGAATACGCCGATCACCGCGTTCAGCGGATCGCCTTTGCCGCCCATGAGGGAGGCGCCGCCCACAACGACGGCTGCGATAGCGTCGAGTTCGTAACCTACGCCGATCAGCGAGCTTCCCTGCCGCAGCTGTGCCGCGGCGACAAGGCCTGCCAGGCCCGCGAGCACGCCGGAAATGGTGTACGTAACGATCAGGTTCCGTGCGACCGGCAGACCCGAAAGCCGCGAGGCCTCTGGGTTGCCGCCGATCGCATAGAGCGAGCGGCCGAACGTCGTGTATTTGGCCACGAGCGCCGCGACCACCGCAACGATGATGAAGATCAGGACAGGGTTGCGGATGCCAAGGAAGCTGCCGCGGGAGAAGGCCTGGATGAACCCCTGATCGCGGATCTCGATCAGGCTGGTCGACTGGATGATGTAGCTAAAGCCCTTCACGGCGCTCATCATGGCGAGCGTCGCGATGAACGGGGGGATGTTCAACCAAACGACGAGGACGCCGTTGATCAGTCCCGCGACAGCACAGCAGGCAAGCACGAACCCGACCGACGCGCCAGCGGGCATTCCGGCCTGCAAAGTCAGTGCCGTAAGTACTGTAGACATGGCCAGGATTGACCCTACGGAGAGGTCGATGCCGCCCGTCAGGATGACGAAGTATTGGCCGATCGCTAGGACGACGACAATCGAGGCGGCTGTGATCACGTTTTCAGCGTTGCGGAACGTCAGGAAGTCGTCGGAGACGTAATAGCCCACAGCGATGATCGCGAGGAGCACGAGGATAAGGTAACTCTTCGGCAGGGCGCGGAGGGCGCTGCCCCGCAGACGCGAGCCTATGCTGATGGATGGGGACATGGTGCCACTGCGCTGGGGCAGAGGCGACAGGGTCCGGGACATGGTTGTTCTCCTGGATAGAAATTTGGTGGAGGGGCGTCAGGCGAATCGTTCGAGGATGGCGTTGCCGGAGGGGTCGATGTCGTCGTGATCGAGTTCTGCGACGACACGGCCGCGTGCCATCACGAGGACGCGGTCGCACATCATCGCCTCCGTGATCTCCGAGCTCGCCACCACGACCGTTCCTCCGGCCTGCGCGAACTCGCGGATGAGCTCATACATGTCTTCCTTCGCCCCGACGTCCACTCCACGGGTCGGTTCGTCGCACACGAGGATGCGTGACTGGCGGACTAGCCACCGGGCCAGGATGGCCTTCTGCTGGGTCCCGCCGCTCAAAGTCTTCAGGGGCTGGGTCACCCCGGAGACCTTCATGCCGAGGCGGTCGACCATCTCGGCGGCGGTGCTGCGCTCCAGCCGCGACTGGATCACGCTCAGCCGGCTGAACTGCGGCAGACTGGCCAAGGTGATGTTGCCGGCAACACCCATGTCAGGGATGAAGCCTGCGGCCTTCCGGTCCTGCGGCAGCAGGCCGATGCCGCGGCTGATCGCGTCTCGTGGCGCACGGAATTCCACCGTCTGCCCGTCGACGCTTATCTCTCCGGATGTGCGCTTCCGCGCTCCCGCTATGAGGCCTGCGAGTTCGGACTGGCCGCTGCCGATGAGCCCGGAGAGGCCGAGTACCTCGCCCTCGCGCAGTTCGAACGACACCTCGTCCACGTATCCCTGCTCGGAGAGGTCGCGGGTGGAGAGGATGACGTTTTCGCGAGGGCCGGGGCCGAGGCGCGGCGAGCGTTCTCCGCGCAGTGCCGCGTCGGCAATGGACCCTTCGAGGCTCTTCCCGACCATCGCCGTTACGACGTTAGCCGGAGTTGAATCTGCCGTCTTCAAATCCGCGGCGTTCACGCCGTCGCGCAGCACGGTTACCGCATCACAGAGCGAGAAGAGCTCATCCATGCGGTGGGAGATGTACAGGAGCGTCACGCCTTGCTCGGACAGGGACCGGAGGACGGTGAAGAGCCGTTCGACATCGGGCATCGGCAACGTCGATGTGGGCTCGTCGAGCAGAAGGACCCGGGCGTCCTTGTGCAGCGCCTTTGCCAGTTCCACCGCCTGCTGCTCTGCAGTGGAATAGCTGCCGACGGGACGGCGCACGTCCAAGTCAAACCCCACCCTGTCCAGGGCGGTGCGTGCCTCAGCCTGCATCCGCTGCCAGTCCACGGCACCGCTGCGCAGTGGCAACTGGCCCAAGAAGATGTTCTCGGCCACGGACAGGGACGGCACGAGTGAGAGCTCTTGATAGATGGTGTGGATTCCGGCCCGCTGGGCATCCATCGGATCGCGGAAACGCTGGACATCGCCTCCCAGGCGAATGCTTCCGGAGTCCGGGGATTCGGCCCCGGAAAGGATCTTGACGAGGGTGGACTTGCCGGCCCCGTTCTGCCCGGCCAGCGCATGGATCGATCCGCGGCCGACGCTGAAGCTGACGCCCTTGAGCGCCTTCACGCCAGGGTAGGATTTGGTGATGCCGTCGAGTTCGAGCTCTGGGGCATTTGAGAGGGATTCCTCTGCGGTCCCGGGGGCTGACGCCACGGGTGCCGGGTTGTTGGCGAGCATAGCTGTTCCTTAACTAGGACTTTCGGGCTGAGCGGGCCGGCTGCAGACTGCTCGTCATGGCCGGCGGGTCTTAGTCTTTGGCGCGGACGTACGTGTCTTCGGGGACGTAGTACTTGACCGCTTCGGCGGGCGTGACCACCGTCGTGTCGATGTAGTTCGTCTTGTCCGGGCACTGAGTCTGGTCGCCCTTGAAGGCCGCGATTGCCATGCGCACTGCGGCAGCTCCCTGATCCCACGGCTGGTTGGATGCATCGGCCTGGAGTGGGCCCTTCGGGTTATCCACCATTTCCTTGATAGCTCCCATGCCGCCGTCGTAGCTGGCCATGATGATCCCGTCGCCCCAGAGGCCGGCCTGCTGCAGGCCCTGGACAATGCCACCATGCATGACGTCGCTCATGCTGTAGACGACCTTGAGGTCGGGATTGGCGGTCGCGACGTCACGGATCGGAGCCAGAGCCTTGTCTGGTTTCCACTCCCCGTACTTGGTATCGAGCTTCACAGTGGTGACGCCGGGGTGCTTCTGCATGACACTGTTCCAGCCCGCCATAAAGCCATTGAACCGAAGGTCGCTCAGCACATCTCCCGGAAAGCCTCCGATGCCGACGATCTTGATCTTCCCCTTGTTCCCGTACTTCTCAAGTGCCCGCTGTGCAGCCACCTCGCCCGCAAGCGAACCGGTGTGCTCCTGATCCTCTGCGACATAGCAGAACATGTCGGGAACCAGAGACTTGTCCACGCTTGAGTTGACGGTGACGACCGGGATGCCCGCATCCTTCAGCGCCTGAACCGAGGGGCCGACGCCGATTGGATCGTTCGGGTTCATGACGACGACGTCCACGCCCTTCGTGATGAGGGTCTGCACGTCAGCGTTCTGCCGCACAGTGTCACCATTGGCATCAAGCAACTCGAGGCGAGCCCCGACCTTGCTTGCCTCGGCCTGGCCACCCTCGACGAGAGTCTTCCACCAGTCACTGCCGCTGATGCCGCGCTGGCTCCAGCCGATGACCAGCCCTTTGCCGGTTGCCTTCTCCCCCGCGTCGTCCGCGGCAGCGCCACCCTTGCAGCCAGCCACCCCGAGCGCGGCGACCGTCAGGATCGAGGCGCACAGGGCCGCTGTGGCGCGCCTTCTGTTCCGACCGATTCCAGTTGTAGTTCTCTGCATGAAAAACACTCCCTTGTGTTCGTTTCCGCCCCACCTGTGGGGCTCACTGAGCAACAACGTTACAGGCTGAGTTAGCGCACTATCAAGACCCTGATGAAAATATGTTGAAGATTGGATTCATGCTGGCGTTTCATCTCTCAAAAGCCGAGAATAAAGGGAACTATCCGACAGCGCCTAACCTCGGCGACATAGTAAGCCTGCTGAATTATCGCTAACTCGGAGGAAACCTTCTTCTCGCGCATGCCGTCGAAACGGCACCGGCACCAAGGCAGGACACATGTGCTCAGATCTGATTGGCCAGAATCGGTTGTGGGAGCAACCCGGGCGACCTGAAACGACGTCAAGCGGCCGATTCCCCAAGGACGCCGGAACGAAAAACGCTGTCACCAGCGCTGCTGAGACAACCATCAACCGTGTATCGATAGTGGACGTCGCGGTGCTGGCAGGAGTCTCGACCCAGACTGTGTCCCGCGTTACAAACGGGAGCCCCGACGTCCGGGGAAGTACCAGGGATCAGGTTGTGGCTGCGATGAACGAGTTGGGATACCGGCCCAACAGTGCCGCCCGGGCGCTGAAGCGCGGCAGCTTCCGGACCATTGGCGTCATCACCTTCTCCCTCTCCTCGATCGGCAACATGCGCACCCTGGAGGCCATCGCCCTGCATGCCGCGCGGCAGGACTTCGCCATCACACTCATCCCGGTCACCGCCCGCACCCAAGCCGGCATCCAGGGTGCGTTCTCCCGCATGGGCGAACTCGCCGTCGACGCCGTCATCGCCATCATGGAAATCCACCTCCTCGACGCCGCCGCCGTCACCATTCCCCCTGGGGTCAAGGTCGTCGTCGTCGACTCCGATGCGGGCCAGCGGTACAGCGTGGTGGACGCCGACCAGGCCGACGGCGCCCACAAGGCAGTCCAGCACCTCCTGGACCTGGGCCACCACACCGTCTGGCATGTCGCCGGCCCCGAAGAATCCTTCGCCAGTGAACGCCGCGCCGCCGCCTGGCGGGCCACCCTCACCGGCAACGGCAGGACCGTCCCGCCCGTGATCCGGGGCGACTGGTCCGCCGACTCAGGCTACGCCGCCGGTCTCCGGCTCGCCGACGAGGCCGGCTGCACCGCCGTCTTCGCCGCCAACGACCACATGGCCCTGGGCGTGCTCCGTGCCTTCCGAGAAAAGGGAAAATCCGTCCCTGAAGACATCAGCCTCGTTGGCTTCGACGACGTCCCGGAAGCCTCCTCCTACACACCCCCGCTCACCACGGTCCACCAGAACTACACCGATATCGGCAACAAATGCGTCGACAACGTCCTCCAGCAAATCCGCACCAACACCACCGAACCCGGCATCACCCTCGTTCCCACTCAACTCGTCCTCCGCCAAAGCACCGCCCCCGGGCCGCGGCGCTAGAACCAGGCCAAATCATGCAGTTGCTCATGACAGCTGCCATGAACTGTCATGAGCAACGAGCGACCAAGAAGCCGCCACAGAGCCACTCGCCCAACTCGAAACAAGTCATGTTGGGACACACCCTGCACCTACGGCATCAACGGTCAGAGCGACGCCCCTCCGCAGATGACGTAGTTTTGGCCGGTGATGGATTTGCCCTGGGCCCCGAGAAGGAATGCGGCGAGCGCAGCGACGTCCTCAGGATCAACCAGGGCGCCAAGGGCCGGCATCCGGACAGGGGTAGCAGCCCGCCCCGGGTCGTTCAGCATCGGGGTGTCCGTCGGGCCCGGGGACAGCACATTGACGGTGATCCTTCGCGGCGCGAGTTCCTGAGCCCAGGTCCGTCCCAACCCCATCAACGCGGCTTTGGTTGCGGCGTACTGGCTCTTGCCCGGCGACCCCGTGGAGGTGCGGCTGCCCAGCAGCACCACGCGGCCGCCGTCGGGCATGGAGGGCACCAGGGCGTTGGCCAGCACACTGGCGGCACCCACGTGAACGGCGAACATGCCCTCAAGCGCGGAAGGGTCAAGGTCACCTAGTGCCGCCGTCCGCTGGAACCCTGCAGCGTGGACCAGCGCATTGACGGGGTCGAGTCCCGCCACCGAGTCTGCCAGGGATCGGGGGTCGGCGAGGTCGGCGCGCAGCCACTCGAACTTTCCGTCCAGGGACGTTTCGCTCCTGCTCAGCCCGGTCACGGCCCATCCGTCGGCCAGCAGCCTGCGAGTGATGGCGTTGCCGATTCCCGAGCTGCACCCTGTTACTACCGCGCGCTGCTCAGCCGGCATTGGCGCGGCTCGCTTCGGCTTCTCCCGGGGTCTCGGTGCCGTCGTAGGCCCACTGGGGGTCAACCCGGACGAACTTGATGGCCTGCCGGAAGTAGGTGTAGGCAATGTTCAGGGAACCGTCGGGGCCCTGGTGGATGGACGGGTAGGAGTACTCGCGGTTGAGCCCGTCCCGGGAGTTGTTGGAAAGGCAGTAGCCATCCCCCACATCCAGGTTCCGGCGGATCGGCCAAGAACGTCCCGAATCCTCGGAGATAGCCAGCGTCATGGGAGAGCGCGGCGTTCCCCAGAAGGCGCGGCGCCTGTCGCCGTCGGACGCCGCACCGCCGAGAGCGGGCTCGGCGAGCTGGCCCTGCTCCTCGGCCAGGCCGTCGTCGTCAATTTCGTCGTAAAGGGACAGCCGGCGCTCGGTTTTTTCCTCTGCCCGGCTGTGGTTATAGACAAGGGCCAGTCGTCCGTCGGAGAGCGCGGTGAACTGGATGGAGGAGTTGTTGTTGGGCAGCTCGGTGGGAACGGGCTCGCTCCAGGTGGTGCCGTCGTCGGTGGAGCGGGATTCGTAGATTGAGTCGGCCCAGCGGCTGCGGAACAGGGCCAGCAGTGACCCGTCGGCCAGCGGCTGGATGTTCATGTGGACGCAGCCCAGGCTGCCCGGCAGGACGGTTTCGGTCCAGGTCGCGCCGCCGTCATCGGAAATCATCACGGCGCTGTCGTCGCTGTTGCCCACCCACTTTTCGCCCGGGGTGGTGATGCAGCGGAAGATCGGCACAATCAGGCGGCCGGACGGCAGCACCACCGGAAGTTGACGGACGAACACGCCGCCCGTTCCGTTCGCGGGGAACAGCGTTTCTACCTCTCCCCAGGTGCGGCCGCTGTCCGGGGAAATACGACGGCGGACCTCGGCGGTGTCCTGGTTACCCGCCTTCTGCGCGGTATACAGAAGCCACAGTGCTCCATCGGGAGCGGTAAACAGGATGGGATTTTGCTCGGAGCGGGCGGAGTCGTCGGAGAGCTGCCGGGCTTCGGACCACTGGCTGCTGCCCGACTCCAGGGTGGAGAACCAAATGGAGATGTCCGGCACTCCTTCCTGGGTCCCGCCGAACCATACGCAGCCCAGCCTGCCGTCCGGCAGGGTGAGGAGGTTCGCGGCGTGGCTCTGCACAGTGGGGGCGGGCAGGTAGGCGAAGTCGGCGCCGTCCGCCCTCTTGACGACCCCGTCCGGGGTGATGATGCTGTAGGCGTCGGTGGCGGTGTTCTGCATGGTTCAGTCCTTGGTGGGTGCGGCGTCGAGGTGGGCAGCGTCGAGGTGGGATTTCGCGATCTGTTCCAGATGGGTCAGATCGGAAGCGACGGTGGCGAAGGTATAGCCCTGGCTTAGCCGTTGCGCGGCCACTGTCCCTGCAGGCGTGTGGATGCCGGCGGCGATGCCGGCGGACGCGGCCGCTTCGGCGATGCTTTCGAGCGCGGCGTTGAACTCGGCTTCAACGGCGGGGTCAGCCGGGAACGCACCGCCGACGGCGATGGATAGGTCCGACGGTCCCACGTAGATGCCGTCAAGGCCGGGCGTCGCGCAGATCTCCTTGACGTTGGCCAGCCCGTCCGGCGTCTCGATCATGGCGAACACCAGCGTGGCGGCGTTGGCGTCGGCAGGCTTCGGCCCGATGCGCAAGGCCGAGCGCATGGGTCCATAGGAGCGGCCGCCCATGGGTGGGTACTTGGCGGCGGCAACTGCGGCGGCCGCGTCCGCTGCTGTGTTGATGAGGGGCACGATGACCCCGACTGCGCCGGCGTCGAGGGCCTTGCCGATGGCGGTGAGGTTGTTGTCCTCCACCCGGACCATGCCGACGGCGGTGTGCCCGGCATCGACGGCCATCAGCCCGTTCAGCACGCCCGAGTAGCCGAGCAGTCCGTGCTGGGCGTCCAGGGCCACATAGTCATAGCCGAGCCGGCTGATGCGTTCGGTGGCCACGGGCGCGTCCAGCACCGTCCAGTAGCCGACAGCCTCCTCCCGGGCACGGATCTTGCGGGCGAATTCGAGGGCCAGTTCGGATGTCATGCGGATCTTCTACCTTCAGTTCTGCTGTTCGGATGGACGGCGTGGGCCGGGTGTTCTTTGGCCGATGTTCGAGGAGGCTTTCCGGGAAGCGTCAGCGGTTGTAAGCGGGCATGGGGCCGCGGAGCCCGGCACCGACGGCGTCGCAGGCTTCCACGACGTCGGCCGGCAGCGGCCCGTTGGCCACGGCGGCGATGTTGGAACGAAGCTGTTCCACCTTGGACCCGCCCAGCAGCATGGACCCCACGCCGTCACGGTAGGCGAGCCAGCGGAGTGACATTTCGGCCAGCGTCATGCCGGCGTCCTGCGCGATCCGGGAAAGCTCCTCGATGGCGTCGAACAGCTGTCGGTCCCAGTACCGCTGCGTGTACATCGCTGCGAGTTTGGAGTCGCCGTAGCGGCCCTCGGTGGGCTTGGCGTCGAAGCTGTGCTTGCCGGTGAGCAGCCCGCCGCCCAGCGGGTTGTAGACCATGGTGTGGACGTTGTGGGTGGCGGCAAACTCGAGGTACTCCTCTTCCAGCCGGCGAGCCACCAGGTTGTACAGCTGCTGTGCGACGACGGGCTGCGGCGCCCCCACTTCACGCGCCACATGGATGACGTCGGCGATCTGCCAGGCGGCGAAGTTGGAGACGCCCAGGGCGCCGATCTTCCCTTCTGCGGCGAGCTCGGTCACGGTGCGCAGCGTCTCATGCAGTGGCGTGGCGCGGTCCGGCTGGTGCAGGTAGAACAGGTCGATGCTGTCCACTCCGAGCCGACGAAGGCTTCCTTCCACGCTGTTACGCAGCCCGGCGGCGGACAGCGGGGAGTTTTGGCCGTGGTCCGGGTGCGGCATTCCGGCCTTGGAGGCGAGGATGACGTCGTGGCGACGCTCCTTCAGGAGGCGGGAAAGCATCTCCTCGGTGGTGCCCCCCGCGTAGGCGTTGGCGGTGTCGATGGTGGTGATGCCAGCGTCGAGCGCTTCCTCCACCATCCGCCCCGCGGTGGCCTCGTCGACTGTGTCGCCGAACGTCATGGTTCCCAGGACAAGCCGGGAGATGGGGAGTTTCAGGCCGTCCACGTGGGCGCCGTCGGGCTGCTTGCTCATGCGTTAATTCCTCGTCGTTGTTGTGTTAGTAAGGGGCGGGTGCCTCTAACGTGGCTGGGCCTAGCCTGGCTGGTTGGCGAGCGCCAGAGAGCGGACAAGGTGCCGGGGCTTGAGGCCCTGCATAGTGGAGGGGTCCAGGGCCGCGCGGCGGAGTTTGCGCGTGTAGTCCTCCTTGGGGGCGGTCAGGACGGACGCGGTGGAGCCGTGTTCCACCAGCTTGCCGCGCTGCATCACCATGACGCTATCGCTGATTTCCTGCACCACGCCAAGGTTGTGCGAGATGAACACGTACGTGATTCCAGTTTCATCCTGGATGGACTTCAGCAGCCGCAGCACCTGCGCCTGCACGGACACGTCCAGGGCGCTGGTGGCCTCGTCACAGACCAGCAGTTCGGGCTTGGACGCGAGCGCCCGGGCAATCCCGATGCGCTGGCGCTGGCCACCCGAGAACTCGGACGGGTGCTTGTCCAGGGACCGGACGGGCAAGCCCACCTGGTCGATCAGCTCGGCGGCAGCCTTGTGCCGTTCCGCTTTGGAGCGGACGCCCTGCAGCTTCAGCGGCTCGGCTACGATCTCCTGCGCGGTCATGTGTGGGTCCAGTGAGCCGTACGGGTCCTGGAACACCATCTGGAACTTGGAACGGAGCGGCCGCAGCTTCGCCTCGCTCATGCCAGCGATGTCGGTCCCGTCCAGCTCGATGCTCCCGCTGGTGGGGGTAACCAGCCGCATGAGTGCCTTGGCCACCGTGGACTTGCCGCAGCCGGATTCGCCCACGACGGCGATCGTCTTGCCCTTGTCCACGGAGAACGAGACGTCGTCCACGGCGCGGAAGGTGCCGCCGGGAACGTGGTAGTCCACCACGAGGTTTTCGACGGCGAGGAACGGCTTAGTCATGGCTTGCTCCGGTCTGGGTGAGGGCGGAATCGGTGGCCGGGTCAGCGGTGGCCGGGTAGGCGTGCGAGCCGCGGGCAGCAGCCGGGGCGGCAGCAGGTGTTTCGTCCCACGGTCCGAGGACGGGCACGGCGGCCAGGAGGTTCCGGGTGTATTCGGTGGCGGGGTGGTCCACGATCTGCTGGACCTCGCCGGACTCCACGAACGAGCCGTCCTTCATCACGTGGATGCGGTCCGAGATGAGCCGGGCCACGCCCAGGTCGTGGGTGATCATCAGGATGCCGATGCCGCGCTGCTCCTGCAGTTCCAGGAGCAGGTCCAGGATGCCGCCCTGGACAGTGACGTCCAGGGCCGATGTCGGCTCGTCGGCCACCAGCAGCTGCGGCTCGCTGGCCAGGGCGATGGCAATCAGCACGCGCTGCAGCATGCCGCCGGAAAGCTGGTGCGGGTACTTCTTCAGCTGCTTTTCCGGGGTTGGGATGTGCACCTGCTCCAGGAGTCGGACGGCCCGGGCCTGCAGGGCACCCTTATCCTTGGCAGAGGCGGCACCGGCAATGCGGATGGCCTCGAAGAGCTGGCTGCCGACCGAGTGGACCGGGCTCAGCGCCGTCATCGGATCCTGCGGGATCAGCGCCAGCGTCTTGCCGCGCACCTTGTCGATGGCCTTGGGGTCGGCGGTGACGTCGACGCCGTCGATCAGCACGGTGCCGGAAAGCACTGCCAGGTCCTCGGGCAGAAGGCGGAGGATGCCCATCGCCGTCGTCGATTTGCCGGAACCGGACTCGCCGATGATGGTGACCGTCTCACCGCGATGGATGCTGAAGCTGACGGAGTCAACGGCCCGGATGATGCCGGCGTCGGTGATCAGTTCCACCTGGAAGTCGCGGACCTCGAGGAACGGCTGTTCCTGAGGCTTGGTTTGGGGTAGTGCGGTCATGTCAGGCACCCTTCTTCTTGCGGCGGGGACGGTCGCGGAGGCCATCGCCCAGCAGGTTTACGCCCACCACCATGAGCACGATCACGAGGCCGGGCAGGGTGACCATCCACCAGGAGGTGGTGATGTAGTCCTGGCCGTCGGAGATGATGCGGCCCCAGGTGGCGAAGGGGCGCTGCGGGCCGGCACCGAGGAAGCTGAGCGCGCTTTCGAGCAGCACGGCCTGGGCCAGCAGGAGCAGGACCACCAGCGTCGCCTGCTTGATCACGTTCGGGATGATGTGCTGGATGAGGATCTGGATCCGGTGCAGGCCGAGGATCCTGGCGGCGGAGACGTAGGGTTTTTCGCGTTCCACCAGCACCATGGAGCGGGTCAGCCTCGCCACTTCCGGCCATTGGGCGATGGCGATCACGAAGGTGATCACCGGGATGGAGGGGCCGAACAGGGCCACCACCAGCAGCAGCATCATCAGCAGCGGCAGGGACATCTGCGCCTCGAGGAGGCGCGAGACGATCGTGTCCACCCAGCCGCCGAAGTAGCCAGCTGCCGCCCCGAGGATAATGCCGATGGCGCCGGAGACCAGTACTGCGAGCAGGCCGATGGTCAGGGAGACCTGGCCGCCGTGCAGCACGCGGGATAGGAGGTCGCGGCCCAGCTGGTCCGTGCCGAACAGGTGGCCGTCGGTGAACGGCGGCAGGCGCCGGGCGGCGAGGTCCTGGAAGTTGGCGTCCGGCAGGGGAAGTACCTGGGCCAGCAGAATGGGGATGATGACCAGCAGGGTGCAGACGGTGCCCACGATGAGCTTCCACTTGGCGGCGTTCCGACGGCGGGTGGCACCTGCCTTGGCGATGTCCGCCTTGGTGACGGCGCTGGGGCTGGGCTGGCGGGCGGGCAGCCCGGCGGCGGTAGGCGTTGCGGTGTCGCTGAGGCTCATGCTGTTGCCGCCTTTCCAAGACGAACGCGGGGGTCAAGTAGCGGGTAGGCGAGGTCGATGAGTAGCTGGACAGCCACCGCCAGCAGCGCGGTGAGGAGGACCGTTGCCTGGATGAGGGGATAGTCGCGGGTTTCAAGGGCCCGCACAATCAGCGAGCCGACTCCGGGCCAGGCGAACACCACTTCGACGACGACCACGCCGTTGAGCATGGCGGCGAAGCGGGTCCCGAGGGCGGTGAACACCGGGATGGCGGAGTTGCCCATGGCATAACGCCAGGTGAGCACCGAGTTCCGGACGCCGCGGGAGCGGGCCACCGTGAGGAACGGGGCCGCGAAGTTGGCGGTCATTTCCCGCCGGACCATCCGGGATATCAGGGCGATCTGCAAGATAGCGATCGTGATGGTGGGCAGTACCAGCCCGCCCCAAGTGGCGAACCCGGAGGCCGGGAAGATGGGGATGAGGATGGCGAAACCGGTGAGGAGCATGATGCCGGTCCAGAAGTCCGGCATGGACTGCCCGGCGATGGTCAGCACGTTCACGCCGAGTTCGCGGCCGGTGTCCGGCCGGCGGGACATCCAAACACCCAGCGGGATGGCCACGACGGCGGTCAGCAGGATCGCGGCGGTGGCGAGCGTGAGCGTGTAGGGCATCCGTTCGGCAACCACCTGCATGGCAGGGGCCTGAAAGGAGTAGGACGTTCCGAGGTTGCCGCTGAGCAGCTGCTGCAGGAAGATCCAGTACTGCTCCAGCACCGGCCGGTCCAGGCCGAACTGTTCGCGCACTTTGGCGAGCTGCTCGGAGGTGGCCAGCGGTCCGGCGTAGGAGACGGCCGGGTCTCCAGGTGCCATGCGGATCAGGATGAACACGGTGGACACCGTGAGGAACACTGTGAGTAGGCCCTGTCCCAGGCGCTTGAGGATGTAGTTCGTCATGGCTTAGGCCTCCAGCCGGACATCAACGAGTGGGTAGGAGTTGGTGGGTGCCAGATTGATGTTGGACACCCGCTCCCGGTGGGCGAGGACGGACTTGGGCACGAACGCCCAGGCGCAGGGCCACGTGTCCCAGACAGCCTGCTGAGCTTCTTCCAGCAGTTTCCGCCGCCGGGCCGGATCCGCTTCGGCGGAGGCGGCCTGGATCTTGGCGGTGACTTCGGGGATCACGTAGCCCTGGTAAGTGTCCCGGGTCTTTTCCTTCTCCGACGTGCCTGCATACATGCCTTGCAGCATGGTGATGGCCAGGCCGGTGGGGCTGGGGTAGCCGTTGCCCAGCAGGTCCCAGTCGCCTTGCTTGCCCTGGCGCCAAGCCAGGATGTTGCCGCCGGGTTCGAACTGCTGCAGCTCCGCCTTCACGCCGATGGCGCCGAACATTTCCACCAGGGCCTCCATCACGGAGGTGTCGCTGGCGAACTCGCCCGTTTCCCAAATGATCTTCAGCGTGAGGTCCTTGACGCCCAACTCCGCCAGGGTGGCCTTCGCCTTTTCCGGATCATAGGTGTACGTGCCGGTCTTGTGGTAGCCGGTGAGGCTGGACGGCGTCACGCCTGCAGCCTGGGTGACGGAGTCCACCAGGACGTCCCGCACCAGCGCCTCGCCGTCGATCGCCATGCTGAGTGCCTGGCGGACGCGCGGGTCGGCCAGCGGGTGACCGGCGGGCTTGCGGAAGTTGAAGAAGATCTGGTTCAGCCGGAGGCTGGAAGCCTCTTGGAGTTCGACGCCGGGAAGTCCGGCGAGCTGCTCACGGGAGTCGGGCGTGATGGAGTCGATGACGTCAACCTCGCCGCTGCGCAGGGCTATGACGCGGCTGGACTCTTCGGGGAGGAACCGGACTTCCACGTTGTCCACCTCGGGTGCAGGGCCCCAGTAGTTCTCGTTGCGCGCCAGGCTGTAGGTACCTGCGCCCCGGTTGAACTTGGTGACCACGTATGGGCCAGTGCCGAGGCCTTCCTGCAGTTCCTCCGGCTTGTTCTGCGCGGCAGGGGTAATCAGGATCATGCTCATGAGCGAGTCCAGGATGGGGATGGGCTTTTTGGACACCATCTTGAAGGTGCGGTCATCCACGGGAACCACGGCCGGGAATTCCGGGAAGAAGCCGGCCACGAAGGAGCCCTGCACCTGCTGGTACATCTTCAGGGCGGTGGCAACGTCCTCCACCTGCACTGGGCTGCCGTCCGAGTAGCGGATGCCTTCGCGGAGCCGGACGGTCCACTCGGCGGGGCCTGTCATTTCGAAGCGTTCGGCGAGGACCAGCACGGGCTTGGTCTCGGGGCCGATGGCGGTGAGGCCCTGCCGGACCGCGCGCTGGACGGTGACGGCGGCGTCGAACTGGTTGAGTTTGTTGTCCAGGCTGACCAGTGACCGGTTAAGGGCCAGAGTCAGGGTGCTGGGTCCTGGCAGCCCGGTGGGGCCAGCGCAGCCGGCGAGGCTACCTGTGCCCAGCAGAAACCCGGCCGCTGCGCCGAACTGCAGCAGGCGGCGACGGGAAATCTCACTTCCTTGAGGAAGAACGGTCATCGTTGACCTCTCGGTAGAACGGGGACGGCGTCCGGCCGGGTGGCTGCGCCGATGTTGTTTCCATCACTTTGTCACTCCTGCGTGAATTGCGCAACCCTTCTAGCGCGATTCGCGCAACCATGTCATGATAATGAAAAGCATCCCCGCACTCGGCGGGGGTCCCAGCCGACCATGACCTGGAAAGGAGCAATGTGGCTTTCGTGTTTGTGCAAGCCGACGATTTCTCCGGTGCCGCTGAAGTTGGCTGCTGCTTTGAGCAGCGGGGTCTGTCTGCGGAGGTCCTGCTGGGAACAGACGGCGATGGCTCCTTCCGGGAGCGCGTCACCGACGTTGTCGTCGCTGACACCCACTCCCGTGGACTTCCTGAATCCGCCGCCGAAGCGCTGGTGGTTGAAGCGTTCTCCAGTCCGGCAGGTTCGGGTGCGCAGGTGGCGTTCAAGAAGATCGACTCGCTGTGGCGAGGTAACGTCCGCGCCGAGATAGCGGCTCTGACTGGATTGGGCTTCCATGCCGTTGTTGCCGGGGCACTCCCCCAGTTGCGGCGTTCGGTCCAGAGCGGTAAGCCATTCGTTGCCGGGACTCCCCTGATGCAAACAGACTTGTGGCAGGCCGAACTGTCGGGGCCGCCGGCTGACATTCCTTCCCTCCTCCGTCCGGAGGACCCTGCCTCAGTGCAGACCCTGGATCTCACCGAGGTGCGGTCCGGCTCGCTGCCGGCACAGCTGGACAGGCAGCTCACATCCCATCAGCCGGCACTGATGGTGGCTGACGGTGAAACCGTCCAGGACCTGGAACACGTGGTGGAAGCCCTGCTGGAGCTCGGCTTCACCGCCGGGGGCCGCCGCATAGTGCTGGTGGGAAGCGGCGGAATCGCGGACGTCCTTGCGCAGCGACTAGCTGCACAACTTGCGCGAAACGCGCAAAATGGGGCACAGGCTGAAGCAGCCAGCTCGGAACCGGAGGGAACCACGAAACCCGTGCTCGCCGTCGTCGGCTCCGCTTCCGGAACCGCACAGGCTCAGCTAGCCCAGCTGGAAGCGCACGGCTTCACCATGATCCCGCTCGACCCTCAGCACATCGGCGCCTCCGGAACGTATGCCCAGCGACTCGCAGAAGCCCGGCAGGCGCTGGTCTCGGGGACCAACGTGGCCGTCTCCCTGCTGGCAGGCCAAGTGGATCCGGCACGCGCCGCCAGCTTCGTCCACGCACTGTCGCAGTTCGCAGCCCAGATGGCAAAGGGATCGGGCGCAGACCTAATCCTTACCGGCGGCGAGACGGCCCGGGAAGTCCTGGACGCCGTGGGCCTCCACATACTGGTGCCACTCACGGCCGTGCAGCACGGGGCGGTGCTTAGCCGCGCCGACGACGGAACGCTGGTGGGCACCAAGCCCGGCAGCTTCGGCGATGACCTCGCCCTTGTACAGCTTTACGACATAATCCGGGAGCGCCGCGGGCAATCCGCCCACGCTCCCGCCAGCACCCTTCCCAGCAAGACTTCCGAAAGATCTGGAGCAAAGATGACAACCGCCGCAACAAGCAGGACCAAGCAGAACGCCCTTCCCATCGTGGCCGTCACCATGGGCGATGGCGCCGGAGTGGGGCCAGAGGTGGTGGTGGCCGCCGTGCTGGATCCGCAGAGCAACGCCGAATGCCGGCCCGTGGTGATCGGAGACGCGCTGCGCCTCCGCCAAGCTGCGGACATCCTGGGCATCGAGGCGGACATCCAGGCTATCGATTCGGTGGAGGACGCTGTGTTCACGCCGGGTCGGGTGAACGTGATCGATCTGGCGCTGCTGCCGGAGGACTTACCATGGGGGCGACTCTCCCCCGTGGCCGGGCACGCGGCCTACGAGTACATCCGGGTGGCCAGCGAGCTGGCGATGGCCGGGACGGTGCAGGCCATCTGCACGGCGCCGCTGAACAAGGAGGCCCTGCACGCCGCCGGGCACATCTTCCCCGGGCACACCGAGCTGCTGGCGCAGCTGACAGGCACGGAGGAAGTGTCAATGATGCTCTCCACCCCCAAGATCCGAGTAATCCACGTGACCACGCACATCGGACTGGTGGACGCCATCCGCAAGATCAATCCTGACCTCGTGGAGCGCACGATCCGCCGCGGCCACGAGGCCCTGGTCCGCGCGGGCATCCCGAACCCGAAGATCGGTGTCTGCGCCATCAACCCGCACGCCGGCGAAAACGGGCTGTTTGGCCAGGGCGAGGAAGCCGAGAAGATCGAGCCAGGCGTGAAGGCAGCGCAGGCTGATGGCATCGACGCCACCGGCCCGCTGCCGGCGGACACGTTGTTCTTCCTGGCTGGCCGGGGAGATTACGACCTGGTGGTGGCCATGTACCACGACCAGGGGCACGGCCCGGTGAAGGTGCTGGGCATCGAGGCCGGCGTGAACATCACAGTGGGGCTGCCGGTGATCCGCACATCCGTGGACCATGGCACCGCTTTTGACATTGCAGGGAAAGCAATCGCGGATTCCCGCAGCATGGTGGAGGCGCTGCACCAGGCGGCGGAGATGGCCACCCGGCCCGGCGTGGCCGTGTAGGCGTGCGGGTGGTGCTGCGGGGAGTTACCGGGGGCGGGAACTAGCATGGTTACCACTGCCACGGGAAGGAGGCCGGGAATGCTGTCGGCAAATGCTCGACGCGAGGAGATCTACCACCTCGCCGTCACCACCGGCCTGGCCTCCGTGGAGGAACTCTCCGCCCGGTTCGAGGTCACTGCCTCTACCATCCGCCGTGACCTCGCACTCCTGAACGCGCAAGGCAGACTGGCCCGTACCTACGGGGGCGCCATGGCCTTGGGTGCGCATCCTGAAGCGTCATTGCGGCAGCGCACCGGCGAGGCCTTTGAGCAGAAGCACGCCATTGCCCGTTGGGCCGCTTCGATAATCCGACCCGGCGAGAACATCCTGCTCGACGCCGGCTCCACAGTTGGTGCATTGGCCCACGAGCTGCGGGGCTTCGGGAAGCTGTCCGTCACCACCCCCGGCATCAACACCATGCAGGAGCTGGCCGATTCGGAGGGCATCGACGTGGACTGCCTGGGTGGCCGCCTCCGGAACGTCAGCCAGAGTTTCCTGGGACCTCTGGCCGAGGCGGCGCTCGAGCGGATGAGCTTCGACAGCGTATTCCTCGGCGCCGACGCCGTCACCGCGGAAAACGGCATCTGCGAGGCCGACCACGCCCAAACCCGGCTCAAGGAGCTCATGGCCCGCCGTGGCAATAGCGTCTATGTACTGGCGGACTCGTCCAAGCTTGGCCAGCGGCCATTCCATGCGTGGGTACGGTTGGCGCTCCCTTGGACTCTGGTGACGGACGACGGCGCCGATCCGGCGGAGGTGCAGAAGTTCCGGGATGCCGGAGTGGCGGTTGAGGTTGCAGAGACTCCACGTCACGGCACTGGAACCTCACCTTGATGCAGCTTCGCCAACCATTCTTTTGCACACCGGCTAGTCGTTACTCGACATATCCCATGGGCCCTCCGTCGAAAGCCATCCTGCTGAGGCGACCAGCCGACCCGAAAGCTCTGGGCAGGTGCCGGGAACAGACTGAACGGCCCTGACGGAACTGTGCAGTCCCGGAATCCCAAGAGCCAGGCGCTCGATAAATGTCCGGTAGCTGTCCGGTAGCCCGAACACCTCCACGGTCCGTTCGACCCCGACACAGGAGGCGCCGATCACAAGCCCACCGGCAGCCACAACCTCCCTGATCACCACGCCGGGGACCTTGCCCCTGGGTCGGCCAGGAGCGTCAACCGCGCACGCCCCGACAACTTATCCCACAACAACTGTTCTTCCCCCGCAGGCCTCATCCCCGGCGACTAACCCATGAACCTCAAGGCCCATGAACTCACTCCGTGCAGGAGTTTTTTGAGGTTGCTGAGCACGGCTCCGGTCCCACCTTCCGGTGACAACATCCGGACGGAGGAGGAAAATACAGGGCAGAGGAGAGCTCATGCTGTTGAAGCGAAAACTGCACGCGGCAGCCATTGCCGCAGCAGTGTTGACCCTGGCCGTAGGAAACCTCACCGGACGCACAACCGAACGCCCGCAGATTCCGGCGCTACCCTCGGAACTCGCCGTGACCGCGGCCCCCAATGGCCTCCAGGCCGCAGTCCTGCGAGGATGGGGGCCGGTCGTGGCGGGTGACGAGTTTTCCTATACCGGGGCGCCCGACCCCCGAAAGTGGAAGGTCTACGACGGCCCCGGCCACGCGGGCAAAGGGGTCCGCAGCCCGAAGGCGTGGAAAGTGGGCAAGGGGGTGGCCACTGTTAGTGGGGATGCTTACGGCACCACGGGCGGGATGTCGGCAAGATTCGCCCGGCAAAAATATGGCCGATGGGAAGTGCGGATGAGAACCAGTGTGCGGGACCCGAAATACCACCCCGTCCTGCTTCTGTGGCCCAACGACAACACCTCCTCGAACTGTGCTGAAGTCGACTATGCCGAATCACTCGCGGACACCACCCTGATCAAGTTCTTCCTGCACTACGCCTGCCCCGGACCAGGCCGCTACCAGTCCCAGGCGGCACGCAAAATCGACACCACCAAATGGCACAACTACGCCGTGCAGTGGAACTCGGCCGGGATCACCGGATACATCGATGGCGCCGTGTGGTTCACCGACACCGACCCGGCACACCTACCGAGGGTCGGAATGCACCAGACCCTCCAACTCGACTGGGTCCCCACCGGAAAACCCACCAAACCAAGTTGGATGCAGGTCGACTGGGTCCGCGTATACCGATGACCAGGGCCTATCCCCCCGGTACGCCAGCGGGACAGAGACGGACCGAAAAGCCGGCCGCCCGGCTACGCAGGCATGGCCCGCCATCACAATTTCCGTGTCGCGAAACCTGTGAGCCCGACATCCTGCTCGGCCACGCATAAGTTGCTGCTGGACTCGAAGGAGGAGCTCGCGGCAAATATGACCGCGGAGATGGGCGTAGTTCGCTCGAGCGTGGCGCTAACGCGCCCTTATAGTCTTCGACGATGTCAACCTTGACCGTGCCGTCGAAAAGATCACCGCTGCCAAGATGCGCAACATGGGCCGGCAACGGCCTGGAGAGGGCACGGAGATCGGCCCATTGACGACGCCAGCGTCGAGCACGGCGGATGGAGGTGGGGATGGTAGGCATCAACTCCGACATCATCTCCGACGTCGCCGTCCCTCTGGGAGGCGTGAAGGCGTCCAGAATCGGACGTGAGGGTGGTGTGCGCGGTATCGATGAATCCTTGAGTTCAAGTACACGTTCAACCCACACCAGTGACCGCGTACACTGCGACCCCGATCGTGGCCCTCAAAGGTTAATCCACCAATCACCCACCACGTGGGCTACCCGCAGCGCACGCCCTCCTCCCCCACCCAGGAATGCACGAAACGAAGAAGAGACCACACGACCGTAGTCGTTAGAAGGGACCCTTATGCGGCAGGAACCACTCGCTTTGTTCCACGATCCGCTGGCTGGCCAGGCGACGTCAGCAGAGCGACGCATGGCCCGATCAACGGCAACCGGAAAGACGTCCTGCACGCAGGACAACCCGACAGCACGCGGAGCACGCCGCCGCCAGTGCGGCAGCCCGGGAAGCAGTCCCGGGACCTCCGGACGCTGGAACGCGCGACCGCTACCAGAGGTGCGAACGCATGCGAGGCCCTCCCTTCCTAGGAGACTTTCGCGTGCCATAGTCTGAGGCCACCGGCCTGCGGCCCAAGGCAAAGAAGGCGGAAGCAGGACAGAAGACGCTTGGAAGGAATCACCCATGCTGATCTGCGCAACCTGCGCGGTCGAACGCGACGAACCTACGCCGGGTCTCTGTCCGATCTGCACCGACGAGCGACAGTATGTGCCCGAGGACGGACAACGGTGGCTCACACTGGACGAGCTGACGCAGGCGGGCCAGCAGATCTCGTTGAAGGAGAACGAGCAGGGACTTATCGGAATCAGAACTGAGCCTAAAGTCGGAATCGGCCAGACCGCCAAGCTTCTGGTGACACCCGCCGGTTCGCTGCTGTGGGATCCGGTCGGATATGTCGACGACAGCGCTGTGAAGGCCGTGCTCGAGCAAGGTCCAGTCCTGGCAATCGCCGCTAGCCATCCACACATGTTTGGTGTGCAGGTCGAATGGTCGCGTCGGCTCGGTGGCGTCCCAGTACTTGTGGCAGAAGCAGACCAGCGATGGCTGGGACGCGACGATCCGAACATCACCACCTGGTCCGGCAGCAAAACCATCGCCGAAGGACTGGCACTCCACCAGACCGGTGGGCACTTCCCAGGCAGCGCGGTGGCGCACTGGGCTGCAGGAGCGGACGGCAGAGGGGTCCTGCTGACCGGTGACAGCGTGTTTCCCAATCCAGACCGCCGCTCCATCGCCTTCATGCGCAGCTACCCGAATCATCTTCCACTATCCGGTGCAGTGGCATTGCGTATCGCCGCGCAACTGGGCGAGCTCAAGTTCGACCGGATCTACGGCAACTTCAACAATGTCATCGCGTCAGGAGCCAAGGCCGTGCTGCACGATTCGGCCCAAAGGCACGCTGCTTGGGCGCGAGGAGACTTCGACCATTTGACCTGAACCACCCACTCATTGCATTCAAACGGCTGCACCTTCTGCGTGTGGCATGGACCTACGTGGCGCCTCACGGGCGGCGTCGTCGACTGCCAACCAGTCGTGACCGGTACCTCCGCCCTTTTGGCTGTCCAAATGCAGGGGTGGCCACAGGAAGTTGCCGCCCGTCTCAAGATCCCGACCAAGACTGCACTAACTCACGCGACGGAATCCACGCTGGTAACCTGCGAACAGCCAGAAATCATGTCGTTCAAGTCTCGTGGCTGCATGAACTCAAGTAGACCGAGAGGCGGCTCCTGACCGACCTCGCGGGCGAGATCACCACCGCCTCGCAAGAACCTGAGGGACAGCCGGTGTTCGCAGTCAAGGCCACGAACAGCCGAATGGTCGAATAGCCGAATAAGAACGCAACAAACCGCGGGCCAGTCCACGAGCTCGGGCCGCAGGCGCTTCGCAGTTGCTGGTAGCTGCAATGGTTGAGGACCGGACCTTATCAACTGCACATTCGAGGAGCTTGGAGTCGCGGGGATCTCGACATGGGGACGGCTCCACGAGGCCTCACTCCGTGAGGCTGGCCGGCCTGCTCACCGCAGTGCTCCCCCACCACACCCTGTTCACGGTTCGGTCGCCCGGACACGGTCGAGGTGGCGCAATTGTATCCAGATGCCCAGCCGGTCATCAGGGTGGTTCAAGTCCAGGCCGAACAGTTCGGAGACCCGCCGCAGTCGATAGCGCAGAGTGTTTGCGTGGATGTGAAGCGCAGACGCAGCGGTCGATACGTCTCCTGCCGCCTCGAGCCAGGCGCTAATTGATGCGGCAAAGTCCGTATTCCTGCGCCGATCGTATGCCACCATGGCAGCGATTCCAGGGTGCTGCAACCGCGGCTCGCGCGTCAGTTCGTCACCGACATGGTTAAGCAACACTCTCGTGTGTACGTCGGATAGCCGTGCAACGTTAGGGAGTGATGCGTCGGCCAACGTTACCCGCAAGACGTCATCGACTTCCTGCCGAATTGTAGGCAACTTTGCTGCATCCGTTGTTGCCTGACCGACCGCTACTCGGACGCGATGGTTGAATGTAGGCGACATTGCGCTCAGGGCGCCCCGAGCCAGTCGAAGCGCGGCATCCAGCCCTCCTGACGGAAGCAGTACGTAGACAGCCCGTGATGTCGTAGCAACCCCTGCATCTGGTCGAAGCGCAAATACGTAACGCGAGACCGCGCTACCTAGATGTGCCATCAGCGGTCCGGTACCTGTTTGGTCGGGGAGCAAAGCGAGCCCGCACAGTATGAGTTCGGCATTTGGTGGCAACGAGAGCCGGAACGCGATGTCGTGAGCTGGCCATGATCCGTTGAGGGCGCCAAGTATTGCGCTTTCTCGCATGTGCCACTCCAGTTCATCGGCATTGCGGCGGCGAAGGAGGTGCATTACCGCCAGCGAAGCACCGTCTATCAGCGCACGCTCTCCATCGGCTGACAGACCATTCGGTGGCTCGATCGCCCAAATGCTTCCAAGAGGTTGCCGGCCCGCACGCATCGTGATGGCTGAACGCGGCTGTGTCCCGAGTTCCTCGGGGAAGCGGACGACGTCCGCCGCTTCCAACAGGACTCGGTACCGGCCGAGGTTGTGGTTGATCTCGGGGACACGTCGGTTCAATATTCCTTCCCGTCGCAGTTCATCGATGGGTTGGTCGGGCAATGATGAGTAAGCGAGCACCTTGCGGTCAAGGTCCTCAATCGACACCGCGCCACCGACAACGGCCGCAAGCGCGTTGGCCAGTGCGAAGAGGTCATCGCCCGCGGCCGTCTCCCCCACGCCCGCACCCTGAGAGCCCAACAGCGAGAGCAAGAGTGAGTCCAGATGGCGCCAGGGCACATCATCATCGGCCGTCAGGACTGTTACCCCCGCTGAGACTGCCGCCGCGGCGAGGTCTGTCGCATCTACACCGCGTTGCTTAATGACGATGCCGCAGTAACCTCGCAGGCGCGATGCGCTCAGCAGTTCGGTGGCAGCAGCGGAGTCTGGGGTAAGTCCGGGCACTAACAGCAACGCGTCAACCGCTTCAGGAAGGGGGTCTGCCGGGTCATGCAAAAACGTGCCCCGGATCTCGTGATCAAGTCCGCGCGGAGCAGCGAGAACCCGCACGATTGGCTCGCCAATCCTGGCGAGCACCTCCTTGATCGTGGCCACATTCCCTTTACTGGCCGGAAATCTTGAGTGATCGGACAAAGGCATGCCGCAACTATAGGCCGATCGGACGATGAACTGAAGGATTTAGGGCACCTACGCTAAGGGAACCGCTCAATCCGGTAACTAGTTCCCCCAACTCTGACCGTCCGCAGCACCCGGCATTAAGGATTTCCCATGTCCCTGACCCGAAAACATCTGCTGGCCACCGCGTTGTGCGGTGCGCTCACTCTCACAGGCCTGACGGCGTGCAGCACCTCTTCGAATCCGCCAACGACGGCGGACGCTAAGCTCGCCTCGTTTCTTCCCGAGCGATATGCCGATGGCATAAGTATCGCCAGCGGGATCTATCCGCCCATGACGACCCGCGATGAAACGGGCAATTTTGGCGGGTTCGATTACGATCTAGGCCAGGCTCTTGGCGAACGGCTTGGCACCAAGTTCACTTTCGCGACCCAGGACTTCACAAGCATCATTCCGTCCCTTCAAGCCGGCAAACACGACATCATCATGTTCGGAATGAATGACACCGCCGAGCGTCAAAAAGCGCTTGACTTCGTCGACTATTTCCACGCCGGGCTTGCCATCGTTGTAAAGAAGGGCAACCCCCAAGGAATTAACGGACTGCTCGACTTGTGCGGTCAGACCGTCGCAGTGGCCAAGGGCACCACCCAAGCTCAGTTCATCAGGGACCAGGCGGATGACTGCGCAAAAGCGGGCGCCGACCCCATCGTCCCGCTCGAATTGCCGACGGAAGGAGAGGCGCTGCTGGCCGTCCGTTCCGGGCAGGCTGTTGCCGACGTTTTGGACGCCGCTCCCGCAGTGCACGCCACAGAAACATCAGGGAATGGCAAGCTTTTCGAGATCATCAGCGATCCGCATAATCCAAAAGGGTTTGGTGCGGTGCCAACCGGCATTGGTGTGTTGAAGGCGAACGCCGATCTCACCAAAGCGCTGCAAAAGGCGCTGCAGTCCCTCATCGACGATGGCAGCTATCAAGAGCTGTTGGACAAACACCATCTCTCGAAGTACGCCGTGGAGACAGCCCAACTTAACGGCGGCGCCTGATGCCTGCCGTGGAAATGAAACTGGCCAACGACGGCAACACGTTCACATCCCACGACGTCGTTGCCCGACCGTTGCGGCACCCATGGCGGTGGGTCGCTGCCGCCCTGATCGCTGCTGTCACCTCATTGGGAGCTATTTCGGTCTGGAATAACAAAAACATTGAGCATGACGTCATCGCACAGTTCCTGTTCGATCCTCGCATCCTCAATGGCGTGCTCATGACCATTGTTCTCACTGCCTCTAGCATGCTGCTGGCCACTGTCCTGGCCACCGTCCTCGCGGTCATGCGGCTATCTTCGAACCCCGTTATAGCTACAGTCGCGTGGGCCTACCTGGTTCTTTCGGGGCACTCCGCTCCTCGTACAGATCGTCTTTTGGGGCTATCTCGGTTTGTTGTATACGAACATTACTGTTGGGATTCCGATGACGGACCTCACCATCTTCAACGCACCAACCCCTACAGTGGTAGCCCCCTTTGTTGCCGGCCTGCTCGCACTTGCACTGAACGAGGCGGCGTACGCGTCGGAAATCGTGCGAGCCGGTTTGCTCTCCGTTGATCCAGGACATGTGGAAGCGGCGCACTCCCTGGGCATGTCGCCCCGCTACACCTTGCGGCGCATAGTCCTTCCGCAGGCAATGCGGATCATTATTCCCCCGATGGGCAATGAGACGATCTCAATGCTGAAGAACAGCGCCCTCCTGCAATTGATCGCGGTCCAGGAGCTCTACACCCGTGCCAGCGACATTTCCGCGCAAAATCTACGCCAGGTCGAACTGCTGGTCGTAGTCAGCATCTGGTACCTGTTCCTCACAACGGTACTTTCGGTGCCGCAGTACTATCTCGAGCGCCGCTATGGACGCGCTGTAGGCCGGGGCGTCAATACTCCATGGCAACGGCTACGTCAGCTCAGTGGCAAGTTCCAGGAGATGCAGATGAAACGGGCTCCTAATCCGTCCCATATCCACCACGAAATAGCGGTGAAGGAGGACAAACATGTCCGCTGAAAACACGAACGACGTCCTGGTGGACGTCCGAGGCATCCGCAAGGCCTTCGGCAGCCTTCGCGTGCTGGATGACATTACACTGTCCGTTCGCCGAGGCGAGGTCCTATGCTTGCTCGGCCCATCGGGATCGGGCAAGTCAACATTGCTGCGCTGCGTCAACCACCTTGAACGCCTCGATGGCGGAAGCATCTACGTGGACGGGGAACTTATGGGCTACCGACCCCATCGCGGCAGCTTGCGGGAGATGAAGGCCGCCGAGATTGCCAAACAACGCCGCCACATTGGCATGGTCTTCCAGCGGTTCAATTTGTTTCCACATCTCAGCGTCTTGGAAAACATCACTGAGGCGCCGATAGGGGTGCGTCGCACGCCCCGCCAGGAGGCGCGCGTCACCGCACTGGAACTACTCGACCGCGTGGGACTTGCCGACAAGGCATCCTCCTATCCCGCCCAGCTTTCCGGCGGCCAGCAACAACGAGTTGCCATTGCCCGCGCTCTGGCAATGTCACCCAAGCTCATGCTCTTCGACGAGCCAACGTCGGCGCTCGATCCCGAGCTAGTAGGCGACGTCCTCGGCGTTATGCGCGATCTCGCTCGCACGGGCATGACCATGATTGTGGTCACTCACGAGATCGGTTTCGCTCGCGAGGTTGGGGATCAGGTTGTTTTCATGGACGGAGGCGTCGTCGTGGAGTCGGGCGCTCCCCGAGACGTCCTGGAGAACCCCCGCAATCAGCGGACCCGCGCCTTCTTACACAGCGTGCTCTAGGTGAGAGTCCTGATATTTATCGGGGCAACGCCCTCCCGAATAGAAACGATCGGAGATGACGCCGTCCTCCCGATGCCAGTTCCTCCGAACTGCCGCAAATGCCCTGCCCGCTTGTGCAGCGGACCCTACTCCTCGCCTACTACCTGGCACGCAACACGCGAAAGGACATCATGAGCAAGCGCCCGACCATTGCGCTCACACTTGGCCGTGACCTGCCCGACAACCCCAACGACTACAGGATCGCCGAAGCCTATAACAGCGCTCTTTTAGATGCCGGAGCTGTTCCAGTCGCCATCGCGCCTGGGCTCGATCACACAGCAGTTCAGAGCGTTCTCGATATGGTCGATGGATTGCTGCTGCCAGGGGGAATCGATCCGCACCCCCGTCTATTTGGCGAAACGCCCCATCCGACGACCAATATCGATGAGGAGCTCGACGAGCTGGAAATCATGGTCATTGCCGAGGCGATGCGTCGCAGGATGCCGATTCTCGGAATCTGCCGCGGCAGCCAAATCCTCAACGTCGCCCTCGGTGGCAGCCTTATCCAACATCTAGAACCTGGACCAATCCAACACAAGCAAGAGGCTCAACTCGATATCACAACCCACGATCTCAACCTCGACCCAGAGTCACGGCTAGGACGGCTCCACCCACAGACTAAGTTGAGAATTAATAGCCTCCACCATCAGGCGATAGGGCGCGTTGGACCACCGCTTCGTGTCGTTGGACGCTCCGAAGACGGAGTTATTGAGGCAATCGAGTCAATCGATGCTTCGCATTGGATTGTCGGCGTGCAGTACCACCCGGAATGGCTGCGCGCCGATGGCCATGACCCTCTTTTCGAGGAGTTTGTGGCCAGAGCGCAAACCCACGAGTCAGTCCCCGCTGGAGGAAACAACTGTTTTGCGCGCCCAGCAGATTAATGCTTTTGGCGGCATGCGCAGTCGTGATTGCTCATGAACAACTAGCGAAGCTTGAGAAAGGCGTAGAGTGAAAAATCTAGAGGCCCCCCAGCGGCGGGAGCTGATCCTTGAGTCGGCCGTCCGGCAAGGGCTGCTGCACCCGGAGGAAGCACTGGTCGCGGGTTTCATCGACCTGGATGGGGTCGAAGAGAACGTGAAGGCCCTGCATGCGGCCTTCATCAGCAACCCCGGCACACTACATGCATTTGCGGCCAAAGCCAATTGCCTCGTCCCGGTTCTGTCTGTGCTCAAGGACCTGGGCATGGGCTGTGAAGTAGCCAGTGAGGGCGAACTTGCTCAGGCTGTCGCTGCCGGGTTTCCCCCCGATAGGATCGTCTTCGATTCACCCGCGAAGACGCGAGGAGAACTGCGGCAGGCGCTCTCACTGGGCGTGGCGATAAATGCTGACAACTTTCAGGAACTTGAGCGCATTGATCAGTTCCTGGGCCAGTCGCCTTCGCTCTCCACAATCGGCATCCGGATTAATCCACAAGTCGGCCTGGGCGGCATAGAAGCCATGAGCACGGCAGGCGCGACGTCGAAGTTCGGAATCGCGTTGACGGACCCCAGCAGCAGGGCCCGCCTGTTCGAGGCCTACCGGAAATATCCTTGGCTGAGTCGCGTGCATGCCCACGTTGGATCCCAGGGATGCCCACTGGCGCTTATCGCAGATGGAATAGCACGGGTTGTGGATTTCGCCGATGAAGTAAACGACAGACTGGGTCGCCAGCAGATCAGAGCAATAGACATCGGAGGCGGACTGCCGGTCGATTTCGAGAGCGACACGATGGAATCGGGCTTTGATCCCTACGTCCGAGAGCTGCGAAAAGGAACACCAAGTCTATTCAACGGCAAATACGACATCATCACGGAATTCGGCCGGACCATACTCGCGAAGTTCGGATTCATCGCCGCGCACGTTGAATACACCAAAACCACCGGCGGCCGCCGGATCGCCATCACCCACGCCGGGGCCCAAGTAGCCACCCGAACCGTATTCATGCCGGAGTCATGGCCCATTCGCGTCGACGCGCACGACCCGCTCGGACGGAGGAAACCGGGGGAACCCGTCGCGCAGGACATTGCAGGACCCTGCTGTTTCGCCGGCGACCTGATCGCCCGGAATCGACTCCTACCACCGCTCGAACAAGGCGACATCATCACCCTGCTTGATACCGGCGCCTACTACTTCTCTACACCCTTCAGCTACAACTCATTGCTCGAGCCAGGCGTATACGGAGCGAATATCGACGCCGATGGAAGCGTGGAGTTCACCACCCTCCGCCGTCCCCAAAGCATCCCGGAACTGCTAGAGCGGACAGGGCTAAACGAGCTTCCCTCGCTGGCAATCCGCCAAGCAATCTGAGACAGGAAACAATGACATCAACAACTCAGGAGTCACAGGCGTCCGTTGTCGCCCAGGCCCCAACAAAAGTGTTGGTGGCCACGCATTTGGCATCCTGTCAGGTTGATTACTTTGCGGCTACCATCGTTGCCCGATGGCTGACGGCCTTCAGTTGCCCGGGCTGCTTGCCCGCGTTTGGATGGCGGCACCGACGGCGTGCACGCCCGACGTCGTGCATCGCTGTCCGGAACTCGCGGTTACCCGCCGTTGTACTCGTCGTCTGTGATGTGCTCGCCCCAGGTGGTGGTCTTGGACGGGTCCTCGCCGTTCTGGAGCATGGCGATGTGTTCCATGAAGCAACCGGGAGCAGCTGCGTGCCAGTGCTCCTCGCCGGGTGGGGTGTAGAGCGTCTAGCCTGGGTGGACTTCGATGATCTTTCCGTCCCGGGTACCGAAGCGGCCGACACCTTGGGTGACGCGCAGGTATTGGCCGTGCTGGTGAGAGTGCCAGGCGGTGCGTGCTCCGGGCGCGAAGCGGACGGTCGCGACGACCATCGTCTGGTCGCTCTCGTGGGGAAGGGCGATCGGGTCAAGCCACACATCGCCGGCGAACTGGGCGGGCGGGTTCTTGGTGGTCGGAGCCGTGGGTTCGATATTCATGGGGTTTCCTTACTTGTTGTCTGTGAAGACTTTTTTGGCGACGCCAATCGCTGACATGCCTTTCGGCCAGCCGGCGTAGAGCGTGACATGGGTGATGGCTTCGATGAGCTCCTCCTGGGTCACACCGTTCTGAACGGCGCGGCCAAGGTGGGACCCAATTGCTCGGTGTTTCCTCCGGCGGTGAGCACGGCTACGGTGATGAGGCTGCGATCGCGGACGCTCAGTTCGGGGCGGTTCCAGATGTCGTCGAACAGCATGTCGTCGGTGAGCTGGGCAAGCTTCCGGGCGAAGTCGCCGAACATCTTTCGGCCGGCTCCGAGCTGCTTGGGTTGGTCAGTCATGATGATCCTTCTTTCCCTTTGGAATCTGTAGTGGTCAGTTGGTTTCGGGGCTACGCGTCTTGGTCGGCGAGGGAGGAACATCAGTGAGCGGCAGCTGCACGAGGGAGAACGCCGACTTTGGGGACTTTCGCCTTTGACGAGGGGTCAGACCTTGCATCGATACGTTGGTCATGGTTGCTTCCGTCGTCGTGCCTGCGGCGTGAGTTCGTGCGCGCCGTAGCTGTTGTCGTCGGGGTTGAGGGTGACGCCGGGGGCAACGAGCTTGTCGATGCGGTCCAGCAGATCTGTGGACAGGGTGACCTCGGCGGCGGGAAGGTAGGACTCCAGCTGCTCCGTGGTGCGCGGACCGACGATGGCAGCAGTGACTCCGGGGTGGTTGATCACGAACGCGATGGCCAGCTCGATGAGCGTCATTCCCGCCTGATCGGCGAGTTGGGCGAGTTCTTCGACGGTGTCGAGCTTGCGCTGGTTGGCCGGTTCGGACATGTCGAAGCGCGCGCTTGGGCGGGCACTGGAGGTGGGTGCGGACGCAGAGTCTTTCCGCCACCGCCCGGAAAGCCATCCGCCAGCCAGCGGGCTGTAGGTCAGCGTCCCCATGCCGTGCCGCTGGGCGGTGGGGAGAACGTCCTCTTCGACGCCGCGGGCCAGGATTGAGTAGGGCGGCTGTTCGGTGACGAACCGCTCCAGGTTGCGTTCACGTGACGACCACTGGGCTTCCACGATTTGGGACCCGGAGTACGACGAGGAGCCGATGTACCGGACCTTGCCCTGCCGGACGAGGTCGGTGAGCGCACCGAGGGTTTCCTCGACGTCGGTGTCCGGGCCCGGCCGGTGGACCTGGTAGAGGTCGATGTAGTCCGTGTTCAGCCGGCGGAGCGAGTTTTCCACCTCGCGGATGATCCAGCGGCGGGATCCGCCTCGTTGGTTGGGGTCATCGCTCATCGGCATGAAGAACTTGGTGGCGAGGAAGACGTCATCACGGCGCCCGGCCAGTGCCTTGCCGACGATTTCCTCGGAGACGCCGCCGGAGTAGACGTCTGCGGTGTCGATGAAGTTGATGCCCGCGTTAAGCGCGCGGTGAATGATCCGGGTGGCATCGGCGCGGTCGTCGTTGCCCCAGGGCCCGAACATCATGGCGCCCAGGCAAAGGGGACTGACCTGCACGCCGGTGCGGCCTAGGGGACGGTACTCCATTGGGTTCCTGCTCTCGTTTTAGGCTTCGGGGATGATCAGTGAGAAACGCTCCATCCGGGCTTCGTCCGGATCCGGGCCGTTACGCACGCCGGTGTCGAGTGCGCCAATGGCCGCAAGTTCGTCGGCATTGAGATCGAAGTCGAAGACATCGAAGTTTTCGGCGATCCGGACGGGGTTGGTCGATTTCGGGATGGCGGAGCGGCCCTGCTGCAGGTGCCAGCGCAGCATCACCTGGGCGGGTGTTTTGCCGCGCGTCTTGGCAATCGCGGCGATGGTCGAGTCCTGCATGACGTTCCGGCGGTTCTCGCCCCAACCGGGGTAGAAGGTGATGCCGCCGATCGGCGACCAAGCCTGTGTGAGGATGCCGTGTTCGGCGTCTGCTGCCTGTACGTCCGGTTGAGTGAAGTAGGGGTGCAGTTCGATCTGGTTCACGGCCGGGATAATGTCGGTCTCGGCGAGCAGCTGCTTGAGGTGGTGCGGCATGAAATTGCTGACGCCGATCGCGCGCACTCGCCCACCGACGAGCAGGGTTTCCAGGGCCCTGTACGCGGCGATAGTCTTCCCGAAGCGGTCGGGCGCGGGCTGGTGCAGGATGAGCAGGTCCAGGTAGTCGACGCCGAGTTTGCCAACAGCCTTGTCCCACGCGTGCAGCGTCGCGTCGTAGCCGTAATCACTGACCCAGACCTTCGTTTCGATGAATACTTCCGAACGATCGACGTCGGAAAGGCGGATGCCTTCGCCGACCTCCCGCTCGTTGCCGTACGCCGCGGCGGTGTCGATGTGCCGGTACCCGGCCGCGAGGGCAGCCGCGACGGACGCCGTGGTCTGTTCCGGCGGGCTTTGGAAGACGCCCAGGCCGAGGGCGGGCATTGTGACGCCGTTGTTGAGGGTAAGTTCCATGACCATGCCTTTCACAGTATGTAGAGGTACGAGGTTGTGGGAGGCCACATCAGTACCCCGTTTGGTCGGGTGGGTTAGCGCTCGCCAGTACCGCTGCCGGGTGTGCCGTGGGTGCAGGAGCAGGTTTCATGCTTTCCATGCAACCGTCATATCTTTCGGGCCGGGAGTCACGGGCGTTCCGGGTAATGCCAGTGCCTCCCTCGCTCGCTGCGCCCGGCGTAGCGTGGTTGCCATGACACACAGCGACGACGTGCGGAAGTTCCTGTCTTCCCGCCGTGCCAGGATCACGCCGGAAGAAGCGGGGCTGCCGATCTATGGCGGGAACCGGCGGGTCGCAGGGCTGCGCCGCGAGGAGGTCGCGATGCTTGCCGGGATGAGCATCGATTACTACATCCGCCTGGAGCGCGGAAACCTTTCCGGCGCCTCGGACGGCGTCCTGGAGGCTCTCGGACGGGCCCTTAAGCTTGACGAGGCCGAGACGGCCCACCTTTTTGATCTTGCCCGGGCGGCTACGACGGCTCCGCGCGTGCGGCGTAAGCGGAGTCCGCTGACGGTGCGGCCCAGCGTTCAGCGCGTCATTGACGCGATTACGACGGCGCCTGCCTGGGTCCGCAACGACCGCGGGGATGTCCTGGCCGCCAATGAGCTCGGCCGAGCACTTTACCTGGACCTGATGGCTGAGCAAACCACCCCGCCGAACACGGCACGGTTTACCTTCCTGAACCCTAAGGCCCGGGAGTTCTTCGTCGATTGGGAGCGCTCGGCGGATGACGTCGTCGCTGTCCTGAGGTCCGCCGCCGGGAAGAATCCGTACGACAAGGACCTTACGGACCTGGTCGGTGAGCTCTCAACGCGCAGCGAGGAATTCCGGACCCGGTGGGCACGGCACGATGTGAAGTACCACCGCACCGGCCGTAAACGGCTCCACCATCCCGTCGTGGGGAACTTGGACCTGACTTTCGAAGCCCTGGAATTGCCCGCCGAACCGGGACTGCGGATCAATGTGTACACCGCTGAACCGGGGACCCCAGACGAGGACGCACTGAAAGTCCTCGCCAGCTGGGCCGCAACCCAGAACACGACCGAGCTTTCCCTCAAGGAGAAGAAGTGAATCGACCTGCCACCGTATTAGTCGCCGGCGCTACCGGCAGCATCGGCCGCTACGCGGTGGCGGCAGCTCTGGGCCAGGGGTACGCCGTCCGGGCGCTGGTCCGCGACAGGGAACGCGCCGCCGGTATTCTTCCCGATGGCGTCCACCTCGTGGTCGGCGACCTGACCCGTCCCGAAACCCTCGGCCTTGCCCTCGAGGACGTCGACGCGGTCGTTTTCACCCATGGATCCACCACCAGTGAACGCGACGTGCGGGACAACGACTACACCGGTGTGGCCAACGTCCTCAAGGCGCTGGTCGGGCGGCGGGTCAGCATCGTCTTGATGACCGCTATCGGAGCCACCCGCCCGGGCTTCGCCTACGCACAGTGGAAGCTGCGCAGCGAACGACTGGTGAGGGCCAGCGGGAACCCTTACACGATCGTGCGGCCAGGTTGGTTCGACGACAACCAACCCGACCAGCGCAGCATCGTCATGCTCCAAGGCGACAGACGACAGTCGGGGTCACCCGCCGACGGAGTGATTGCACGGGACCAGATTGCACGGGTCCTCATCGACAGCCTTCGCATCGACGCCGCAGACCACAAAACCCTGGAACTCGTCGCCGACCGTGGACCCGAACAAGACGACCTCACCGCCGTCTTCGCCTCACTCACGCTTGACTCTGGTGAATCTCTCGACGCAGCGAAAGACGTTGTCAACCTCCCTGTCGGCAATGAACCCGAACTTTTCCGCCACGACCTCGCCAGCATTGGAGCAGGAAGCCCCAAAGCCACCGGCTAGAAGACCCCGCAAGCGGCGCCTCGTCCCGCAATTCAAGCCCGCCGGTTCGCCCCTCAGGCTGCCACCGTGAGAGCCTGCCCCGGTCTCTCCCGGGCTGCATTCCGCCGGATTTACTTGCTATTTGGAGGTCTCTGAATAAGTCGGGAAGCCGGCCGAACCGGCATAGTCCCTTGACGTCCGCACCGGCACCATGGTGGCTCGGGGGCGTTGTTTCTGTCATGCCATAGCGGGGGCAAGTGGGAGAATGCCCGTGCGGCTCTCCGAACGAATCTCCTTCTGACAATTGCTCCCAGAATGGCCATCTGCCTTCCCGTTTAATCACCCTGCTTCTGGTCATCGCCCTGCTTCTGGAGCCGACATATTACGGCAGCGTCGACGCCACGCCGCTGTTCGTGGCGGTACTTGGATCCGTCAGCCGCTGGAGGTTCGCCAAGGACACCATTACCGTGCTGCTTCCCCACACGGACCGTGTGCTGGAGTGGATCCGGGATTACGGGGACAAGGACGGTGACGGGTTCGTCGAGTACGAGCGACTCAATCCCCAGGGCCTGATCAACCAGGGTTTGGAAGGACGCCTGGGACGGCATCAATTTCGCGGACGGGACCCTGGCCCAGCCCCCGATTGCATCCTATGGGTCCATCGATAGCTAGATGTCTATCTATTTCTGACGCCCATATACTGCCTCCTTTCCGGCATTTTGGCCGAGATCGGCCCGAGTCGTCAAAGCTTTCTCCACGCGTAGGGCCGATTGGCAGGTCGAAGAGGATGGCAGCAGAGCCTTGCCAATTCATTAGACTTCTAATAAAGTGGTGCAGGAAGCAAGGCGTTCCGGACTTCAAAGGATTTCTCTCGCCCAGGTATGACGGTGCGGGCTGAACAACATCGGGAACGCTACCGAGGGAGAGACTATGAGGAACGCCGGGTTGCAGAGATGCGGGCACTCGGGACCATGTAGGGCGAGCATGAATCCACTAAAGGAGCTTAGATCCAAACAATGAGCGAGTTGACAAGCCAGCAGAATCTGAAACTTAGTGGTGTGGCGTTCGAAAAGCTCGCGAACGACGCTACGAAAGAGATGTTTCCAGATTACGACGACGCCGCGATGGCCCTTTGCTTCAACCTGATACGTCTGGCTAACAGGATCACAAACGACCTCGAAGTCAGCGTCCACCGCCCAGAAGGCCTCAGTTTCTCTGCTTTCAGGCTTCTATTCGCAATTCGGGCTGTTGGAGCAGGCTATCCCAACGAGCTGGCAAGGCTGTCGAGCGTTTCAACCGCTTCCATGTCGAGTTTGCTCAACACCCTGGAGAAGTATGGGCTGGTGACCCGGGAGGCAGACACCTCAGATAAGCGCAAAACGCTTGTTCGGCTCACTCCGCTCGGGGAGGCACGCGTAACAGAGCTTGCGCGCAAGAACAGTCTGCGTGAAAGCGATTGGGCAGATGGCCTCACCCGCACCGAGGCAACCATCCTTGCTGAACTGTTGCGGAAGCTTCTGCAACACCACCCGCCTCGTTCCTAGGAAACTTCAGTGCGCCTTGAATCCGGACAGCCCCTGATTTTCCCCACGCACACTCCCGAACATCCAGCTGGTCCACTGGCAACTGGACGAGTACGGCGCTCGACCACAGGCATTGAACCGGGGCGTCGCCATGATGTTCGTTCCCAGGTTCGCGGGTTCCATGCCCGCCGCCCGACGTTTTTCAGTTCAGGGCGCCCGGTGAAGCCACGCAACAAGCTGTAGTACCGGGGACGGATCCCTGGAGAGCCCGCCCAGCCTTGGCACGTGCGGACAGTCAAATTTCAGATAAAGCGTCCAGCTCTGAGGAGCTTCGGCGCTGACCGCTTACAACGAAGTGAGGAATCCGTGCAGTTTCACCATCACGGTTACGTATCCGGAGACCCTCGGGTCCAGCCAGCAGCCGGCGTCGGCATCGATCGTCCCGCAGAGCTTCCGGACGAGGTCGATGTGCTGATTGTCGGCACCGGGCCAGCCGGCATGCTTGCCGCCGCGCAATTGTCCCAGTTCCCAGGTGTCACCACGCGCATCGTGGAGCGCCGCGCCGGGAGGCTCGCCATCGGCCAGGCCGACGGCATCCAGGCCCGCACGGTCGAGACCTTCCAGGCCTTCGGCTTCGCCGAGCGGATCATCGCCGAGGCGTACCGGATCACCGAGACGGCGTTCTGGAAACCGGACCCCGCGGACCCCTCCCGCATCATCCGCACGGCCCGCACCCCGGATGACCCCGCCGAAATCAGCGAGTTCCCCCACCTCGTCGTTAACCAAGCCCGTGTGCTGGACTACTTCGCGGAGTTCATGGCCAACTCTCCCACACGCATGTCACCCGACTACGGCTTTGAGTTCCGTTCCCTCAGCGTCGCGGACGGGGAGGAGTACCCCGTCACCGTGACCCTGCTCCACACCTCCGGCCCCCACGAGGGGCAGGAGCGCATCGTCCGGGCCAAATACGTTGTCGGTGCCGACGGCGCACGCAGCAAGGTGCGCCAAGCGATCGGCTGTACCCTCGCCGGTGGCCAGGCCAACCACGCCTGGGGCGTCATGGACATCCTGGCGGTCACGGACTTCCCAGATATCCGCATCAAGTGCGCCATCCAGTCCGGTACAGGCGGCAGCATCCTGCTGATCCCGCGCGAAGGCGGCCACCTCTTCCGCATGTACGTTGACTTAGGCGAGGTGGACCCAAACAACAAGGGCGCAGTGCGCAGCACTTCCATCGAGGACATCATCGCCAAGGCCAACGAGATCCTCCACCCCTACACCCTCGATGTCCGCAACATCGCCTGGCACAGCGTGTATGAGGTGGGCCACCGGCTCACGGACAGGTTCGACGACGTCCTGCCGGAGCAGCGCGGCACCCGCACACCGCGGGTCTTTATCACCGGCGACGCATGCCACACGCACAGCGCCAAGGCCGGCCAGGGCATGAACGTCTCCATGCAGGACGGCTTCAACCTGGCCTGGAAGCTCGGCCACGTCCTTGAGGGCCGCAGCCCGCAGTCCCTGCTGGACACCTACTCTGAAGAGCGTCAGGTAGTCGCGAAGAACCTCATCGACTTCGACAAAGAGTGGTCCACGCTCATGGCGAAGAAGCCCGAGGAATTCGAGGACCCCTCAGCGCTGGAGGATTTCTACGTCCGCACGGCCGAGTTCCCGGCCGGGTTCATGACCCAGTACGCACCATCCATGTTAGTGAGCACTGCCGGATACCAAAACCTGGCTGCCGGCTTCCCTGTCGGCAAGCGCTTCAAGTCGGCGCCTGTGGTGCGGGTGGCTGACAGCAACCCGCTGCATCTTGGCCACCATGCCACAGCTGACGGCCGCTGGCGGATCTATGTCTTCGCAGACCCGGCCCTGCCGGGAACGGGTTCGGCAACGGACAAGCTGGCCGAATGGGTTGCTGTCTCGCCGGAATCCCCACTTGCCGCAACCCCGGAAGGAGCCGACGCGGATGCATGGTTCGACCTGAAGGTGATCTACCAGCAGAGCCATCACAACATCGACCTTGGTGCCGTGCCCGAAGTCTTCAAGCCGGAGGTGGGGCCGTTTAAGCTGACGGATTACGAGAAGGTCTACGCTACCGACCCGACGGCGGACATCTTCGACCTGCGCGGCCTGGACCGCGGCGGCGTCGTCGTGATCGTCCGCCCGGACCAGTACGTAGCAAACGTCCTGCCGCTCACGGCAACGGCCGAGCTCGCAGCGTACTTTGCACCCCTCCTGCAGCCACGGCGGCAGAAGGAGCTTTCATCCTCCGTGCTGCCTGAGGGGCCCATCGCCCACTCCGCCACCACACCCTCAGCCCTGGTCAACCGCTAATACTCCGGCGTGTCGAGGTCACCTTCCCAGACCACGCATGCGCACCCACGGCGCCAGGGCGTCCAACAAGCGGACCGCAGGGCGGTTGGCGGAACCACGAACGGCACCACCGCCGGCACTTCCGGTAATTCGGGTTTCCGCCCGACAAGGCCTCTTCAGGCTGCACCCGCAAATCTGCACCACAGTTCGATCCCCGGGTTTCCCCTGGGGCTACACCGCTCACACCCACTGGAGAACCATGAGCATGTCCACCCACAGTTCGAAGGCGAACCAACGTCGCGTCGCCTTCGCCACCGTCATCGGCACCACCGTCGAATGGTACGACTTCTTCATTTACGCCACGGCCGCCGGCCTGGTCTTCGCACAGTTGTTCTTCGAACCGGCCGGCGCCTCCATCGGTCTGCTGCTGTCGTTCGCCTCCGTCGGGATCAGCTTCCTCTTCCGGCCTCTCGGCGCCTTCCTGGCCGGCCACTACGGCGATAGGATCGGCCGCCGGGCCATGCTCGTGCTGACACTGGTCCTCATGGGCGCGGCAACCACCTTGATAGGCTTCCTGCCGACCTACGCGACCGCCGGTGTTATCGCCCCGGTCATGCTCCTGCTGCTGAGGATCCTGCAAGGCATCTCCGCGGGCGGGGAATGGGGAGGGGCCGTCCTGATGGCAGTTGAGCACGCCCCCCGCGACCGCCGCGGCCGGGCCGGGGCATTCCCCCAGCTGGGCGTTCCGCTGGGGCTGCTCCTGGCCTCCGGCGTCACGGCGCTCATGACCGGTGTGATCTCCCCGGGGGCAGCCTTCCTTCAGTGGGGTTGGCGTGTGCCGTTCCTGCTGAGCATCGTGCTTATTGCCGTGGGCTACTTCGTGCGACGCGCAGTGGACGAATCCCCGGTTTTCCAGGAAATCGCCGCAGCCAAGACACAGCCCAAGATACCGATCGTGGAGCTGTTCCGGCGCCACGGACTGCTCGTGATCATCGCCGCCCTAATCTTCGCAGGCAACAATGCTGCAGGGTACATGGCAACCGGGGGCTTCATCCCAAGCTACGCGTCCACCCCCGCTGTCGGTCACGGACGCACCGACGTGCTCGTCGCAATCGCTTATGGTTCTGCCGTCTGGCTCGCCTTCACCTACCTCGCCGGGTACCTCTCGGACAGGATTGGCCGCAAACAGACATATCTCATAGGATTCGGCGCTCAGCTGTTGGCTTGCTTCCCGCTCTTTTGGCTGATTAACACCGGATCCCTGGCGATGCTCTACGTGGCGCTGACCATCTTTAGCTTCGGACTGGGACTGGCGTACGGGCCGCAGGCTGCCCTGTACTCGGAAATGTTCCCCGCCTCGGTGCGTTTCTCCGGCGTCTCTATCTCGTACGCTCTAGGTGCGATCCTCGGCGGCGCCTTTGCCCCGACAATCGCCACAGCCCTGGTGCAGGCCACTGGCGGAACCGAGGCCGTTTCCCTGTATCTGGTCGGGATGACACTTGTCTCCCTTGCGGCCGTTTCCTTAGTGCGGGACCGCTCAGGCATGGACCTTTCCATCCGGAATCAGGCCAAACAGGAAGTCGGAGCGCTCATGTTTGACCGGCGAACCGCCGACGTCCAAAACGAGCCCGCCCGCACCTACTGATGACGCCGCCGCGCGGGGCCGGACTAGCTGAAAACGCCCGGCCCCACGCGGCAGAAGCAGCCATTGAAGGCGGCACCTCCCGTGCTGCGCACCACCGGACCCCTCCTAGGAAACCCAGAGAACTCGGGTTCGACCAGGGCCCCGTCCTTGCGGGGCGATGCGTTCAAGCCGGTAAGGGATCTGCAGGTGATATCGGACCGTAGCGACAGGAACGCTGCAGGGAGCCGCGATCTTCGACGGCGCAATACCCTGCAAATGACTTCTGGCCCTGAGCGCCGGATGCCGTGGCGACTACCGGGTGCTGTTCGCCCTTGATGTCGAAGGGCACACCTTAATATGTGCACCGCATCGAGCACCGCCTTCGGAATCGCATGCCCGGTCGGATATGCCCCGGGATGTTCGCTTTTATTGTCTACGGGCGAGTCGGATGAACCAGCTCGCACCCTTGAACACCTTGTCCGCGAGAATACCTTCATCCCTTACCTGACCTATATTTATGGGTTGCCCGTCGCGCTGGTAGGAGCTTATGGCGTCATCAACCAGTACGGACTGAAGATCCTCGGTGGACCGATCGGCGGATGTTCTCCGCCTGAGGACCCTTCGGGCCCTGGGCTACCTCGAACTGAACCTTCTGGTTCTCTTCAAGTGAGCGGTAACCGCTGGAAGCGATCGCGGAGTAATGGGCAAAGACCTATCCCAGGGCGTCGCACAGGGCGGGGCCGAACAGGTCCTCGGTGAAGACCTGGTGCTGGCCTGCTTTGCTGACTACGTCCCGTTCCGTCTGGTCGCTGTAGACAATCCGCCCCACCTCCTGCAAGGTAGTGCCGTCGCCTGATTCGTTTGCAATGTAGCGGAAGCCCACGACCGTGAGCTGGCCCGTTTTTGCGTCCCAGGTTTCAACCAGACGTGTCCTCACAACGATGGCCTCTTGCGTCTCGAGGTTCATCCAGACATCGGCCGGGTCGGAGCTGAACTGCTGGACCTTTGTCACCTCTCCCCTCGAGTTCGAGAAACGTGTGTAGCGAGTCGTCACGTTATAGCTGACAGAGGCAGCGAACTCGCCGCAGTCCACTACGAAGAAGCCCGACGTGGCGAATGGGCCGGAGCGTTCCGGGGCAGCGGCCACTGCTGGGACGGCGGTAGCGAACAGCATTCCCGCGACGGCTGCGGATGCCAGGAAACGGAGACGGGACATGAGAGTGCCTTCCATGCTGAGCGGTCGAGGCGTCCATTGGAAAGGCGCCGGTGCATGAATGGTGCCCGTGCCGAGTGGCAGCGTCAAGTGCTGGCGCTAAGGTCGAATCGATGTTGGCCGACCCATGAATGTTTGCCCACGCGGCCACGGCCAGCAAGGACTTCATCCGCGCGTCCATCGAGTAGCCGACGATCCTTCCGGGAGCACGGCTGCCTTGCCGACGGAACAAAGCTTCTGCCCGATTATTTTGATAAAGACCGAAAGCTGAACGGGTTGGTCATCCTTGATGTGACGACGCCGACCGGCGAGGTTGCCTTCGTTCCGAACGGCATTGGGGGCTGGGTCTGGGAGTACCCCGGGGATGATTCGGGAACCAGAATCGGACCAGCTTGATGGAATCTCCATTATCGGCGTTCGGTGATAGCGCCATCTGGTGCAAGAAGCCGTCATCTAAAAACCGGACGGAGCTCGCCAGACCGGCAGCCCAACTTGATCGTCGTGAGAGGGCTCGAGCGCCCGGCCGTCGCTGCGCTCCCAAGGCGCGCCAGCTTTGATCGCCCGAGGAGACAAAACGCTAACGATTGGATTAATCCCTTGTGCTGGGGATGAATGCGATGCGACCATCATTTTCACCGGCAGCAAACTCTCGAAAGTCAGGTGTAGCATGCGCACTTCCGTCCGTTCCTTCGCTTCGTCACTGGTCGCGGCCATGGGAGTCACTCTCCTCGTGGCGCCCTCGGCTTCTGCAGCGAACCAAGTCGTCAGCGACAAGTACAGCGGGGAGTTCGCCTACGCGACCTCTCAAACGAGGAGCCCCGACGGGTGCATCGTCGCCCAGAGGGATCTGCTCGCCTTTGACAAGGGGTTCGGCCCTACGGTCGCGTACTACGACTTCATGGTCAACGAGTGCACCATGGAGGTCCTGCGCGACGTGTACGGCACTGCCCCTGCGGAAGCCTTCGACTTCAACCGCAACGCCGTCCACGCGAAGGCAAGCGTGCCGCTCACGGATGGGACGATGCTCGCCGTCGATCTGCGGTGGAACGCCGTCGGCGCGCCGACCCAGCAGGGATTCAGCACGAGGATCGTCGAGCCAGGCGTCTACCAGTATGTCTCCACCAGCTCGGGATCGTTCTCCGAGGCATCCTTGAGCGGCTCACCGCTCTTCGACGAGGCGCACATCTCGCAGTCGAAGGGCAGCAGGCTGGAGATCCGCCACTAGCTTCCGTGTCGTGCGCTGAGCCGGGAAGGGGCGACCGTGCAGCGCCCCTACTCCGCTGTATGCCATCTATCAGGAGCACGTGCACCGCCGAGTCGGGGCCGCGGAGGGTGAGGAATCCGATGCATTCGCGGGGCTGGAAGCCGAGGGAGCGGGGAAATGGGCGAGCAGGTCGGTGGCCCGGAATATGCAGTCGCCGGCTTGGACATCCGCAGGTTGAGCCAGAGCGAGGAGCCGCTCCCATTGCGCGTCAGTAAGATGCGGCGCGTTCTCGGACCTCATGCTGGGCTGGTTTACACGATCACTCATATCAGATGAGTGGGGCGACCCAAGCCGTCGGAGCAATGACGCCTAAGCCGCGAGACCGGTGCGGTGCAGATGATGCGCGGCATCCGAAAAGAGGATGTGGGGTCAGGCCTCCGGACAGGACAAACCCCTCCCCTTCCCGGCTGTCCGGGATGAGGAGGGGTTCCTCGCGCGCAGCGAGGTCAGAGCGCCATAGCCCTGAGAAGGACCACGGCGACGCTGACTCCGAGCAGGACGGCAGCACTGGTCACGGCGCGATGCCCGACGCGCAAGTGCGTAACGATCGCCCCAGCGAAGTAAAGAACTGCACCAATTCCAGCTGCGATGCCGACGGGCCACCAGGCCAAACCGACGAGCAGACCGGCTGCAGCGGCCATTTCAAGGGTGGCGAGCACTGGCGCCGCTTTGGTTGCTTTCACAAGCTCCAGAACGGCCATCTGTTTAGGGTCTTTGCGAAGCTTTCCGACGGCGGAGAACACGAGCAGGGCCGAGAAAAGGACGCTAAGGATGGATGCTGCAATAAACACGAGTGGAGGTATCCCATTCTGACGATGATGAGTGGATGGTTTCCGTGGTGATGAAGGCGCACGGATTCGCCGTATTCGGTGAGGTGCCCTGACAGGACCGAGGCCAGCTTCACGGCCGAGTTAGCGGCCGTGAAGAGGGCTCGCGGTTATCAGGCTGCGGAGGCGAGCGATTCGGCGCGGACGATCGGGGCTACACGGGTGCCGAGGAGTTCGATGGATCGCATGACCTCTCTGTGCGGCATGGTTCCGACGCTGATCTGCATGAGGAAGCGCTCGTTGCCGAAGACACTCTGCTGGAACAGGATCTTCTCGGCGACGTCCTCGGGGGACCCTGCGACGAGGGCTCCCTGCAGGGAGGTCCCCAGCCCGTAGTGCTGCTTCGTCGGCAGGGCCGAGAAGGGGGCATTGAGGAAGGCGCTCATCCCGGACTGGAAGTACGGGTAGCTCAGATCGATGGCCTGCTCTTTGCTGTCAGCGACATACCCGTGGGCGTTGATGCTGATCTTGACAGCGCTCTCCGGGTGGCCGGCCTCGAGGGCGCTTGACCGGTACAGGTCCACCAAAGGAGCCAAGCGCCGGACGTCACCGGCGATGATGCCCAGAGACAGGGGCAGCCCAAGCTTGCCGGCACGGATGGCCGACGACGGTGATCCACCCACCCCTACCCATAGGGGCAGCTGATCCTGTGCCGGGCGGGGGTAAACACCCTGGCCCGACAGAGGAGCACGGTGGCGGCCCGACCAGGTCACCCTCTCGTTAGCGCGGATCTTCAGCAGAAGGTCCAGCTTCTCCTCGAAGAGAGTGTCGTAGTCCGACAGGTCGTATCCGAACAAAGGGAACGACTCCGTGAAGGAGCCGCGGCCGGCCATGATTTCCGCACGTCCGCCGGAGAGCAGGTCGAGCGTCGCGAAGTCCTGATGCACCCGCACCGGATCTGACGAGCTGAGCACGGTCACGGCACTGGTCAGCCGGATCTTCCCGGTTCGTGCGGCGGCAGCCGCAAGAACAACAGCCGGACTCGCAGCAGCAAAGTCTTCACGATGATGCTCCCCGAGCCCATACACGTCGAGGCCAACCTGATCGGCCAGCTCGATCTCCTCGACGAGATCCTTCAGGCGTTCCTGAGGACTAATCCGGCGCCCGGTATTCGGGTCAGCAACGGCCTCTGCAAAGGAATAAACGCCCAACTCCATGATAATCTCCCATTCCTAGTGTTCCGGAGGATTGTCTCCGGTAAGTGTAATGCGTAGACCCATCTCCGTATTCCCGAGAACGAAAAAAAATGAGGGGTTGTGTCATGCCGAGCGAGGATCGAGGGAGTAAGTCCGTACGGGCTCGTACGCCGCGTCGGGACAGTCTCCGCAACAGGGAAGCGCTCATCGAAGCAGCGCGGCTCGCATTCGCGGCGGAAGGCCTCAATGCATCGCTGGACGCTATCGCGACATCGGCCGGAGTTGGCGTCGGAACCCTCTATAGGCACTTTCCTAGCCGATCGGATTTGTGGGGCGTGGTCCTGGTCGAACCCTTGAACGAGCAGTTGCGCCTTGTCGAAGAGGCCCTGCGGGACGAAGACAAATGGGCGGGCCTCTCCGGCTATATCATGGCCAGTTGCGGGCTCGAGGCTGACAGCCGCGGCTATCTCAACCTCATGACGACCCGACTCGATGGATCGGACACATTGGCGGCGCTCCGCCGGCGGATTCAGGCACTCATCGAAGAACTCGTTCGCCAAGCACGTGACGCCGGCGCGGTTCGTTCCGATTTCAGGGCAGAAGATCTCGTCTTCATCATGCTCGCCAACAGTCGCATCGCAGAGGCCACCAGAGATGTGGCCCCCGGCGCGTGGCGGCGCAATGTCGAGCTCTTCCTCGACGGCATCCGGCCAGACAGAGCGACACCCCTCACCGAACCGCCGATGAAGCCCAGCCAGGTCGCACGCACGATGATGCGCCCGCGACTCCGGGATCCGCGCCGCTCGGCAGGAACGACGAAGAAGGGCACCGACACCTAAGAGGCTGCCACCTCTGGAGTGGCAGCGCCCGGCGCACACGCAGGTGCAGCACATCGGATGCATCGTCTGTCGCCCTGGCCACCGCAGTAGCGAAAACCGCCCTAGGGACCACCGCAGCCCACAGATAGGCCCACAACGGCACCAGGGCGTTTTCCAGCAGCAGGAGTGGGGAAGGCCCATGAGGGCCGTCCGCCGCGAACAGACATGATGCTCATACTGGCCCGGCCTTCAAGCATCTGGGATATTCGTCCGGGGCTGGTGGTCGGCTGCAGCAAGAGTCGGGAACGACAAAAAACGAGTACTCGTTACGCGTGTCCCCGTAAACCTTTGGCTGTTTACTGGAACCACGAAACCGGGCAGCAACGCGTTGGGGGGGGCTGCCCGGCACGCCGCCCCATGAGAATGGGGCAAGGACGCAGGCGATGGTTCGGGGGCCTCAGGAACTGGTCCCTGAGCCATCGCAGGCACCAGGCCATTCAGCCTTTTACTCAGCTCGCTGCTGGTGCCCCCTCCTTGGATGTGCGGCTACTAGGGCCGCAAGAGATTCCTGCTGTTCCACCCCATAAAGGCAGCCGCGGAGTACGACCATCGCCTGTTCTGCAGCCCGGATACGGTCCTTCGACCTCATCCCCGACGTCATGACGGGTTGACCGGCACTGAAATCTTTTGGTGCGATAATCGCAGGATTCAAGCGTCGCCCGAACCACCTGTTGGAGGCGAAGGACCTCGCCTGAGAGCTGCAAACTTTGCACAGACTACCGCCTGGCCGGCAAGAGACTTTCCGCTCGTCATTAGCGATGTTTATGCTGCTCGGGCTAGGCAGCGTTGCTCGTCTTGGCGCCTGCCGAGCTCGGCAAAACTAGCTGCCGCCTCCCGAAACAGGGCGATGGCTTGATCCTCGTGACCCTCTGCGCGGCGCAGGACGGCTCGTGCTTCCCAGAGGGCGGCGTGCCATGGTCCGCCAGGCCACATACCAGCGAGCTGTTCGGCGTTGGCGAGCCGGCGGCGGGCGGCGTCCAGCTTCCCTGCCAGTGCGTAATTCGTCGCTGCGGCGACTTGATAACCCATCGAGCACGGCGGACAGACGCTCCTACCGGCCAGAGCGGCGTCGGCTCGCTCGATGATGCGGACCGCTTGCGCCGGAGATCTGGCTGCCTCAGCGAGCACCCCGTAAAGCCGTACAACGAGGTGCGGCTCAAGCCACGTTGACGCTGCGGCAGCCAAGGCGCGACTGGCTGCCCGAGCAGCCTCCTCGGGCCGATCCTGCGCGAGGTCAACCTCAGCCATTCGTTGCAGTGTCACGATCTCGCCGGCCGGGGCCCCGGCCCGCCGGTGCAGCTCGAGCGCGGACTGGAGCAGACTGCGCGCGTCGCCGAGCTCACCGGAGAACAGTGCCGCCTCCCCCAGCAACAGGTCGGCGATGGCCAGGCCACGCACCGAGCCTGCTCGCTCAGCGATCGTGCGCAGACGCGCTACTCGCCGCGCAATGTTCCGGTGCCCGTCCGGCCCGCACAGGCAGAACTCGGCGAGGCACAACTGTGCTTCGAGAATGTAGCCGGAGCGCTCGGAGTCGTGGCGGGTGAACTCCACGAACTCGGCCTCGAACACCTCGGGCCAGCGGTCCTGCATGTTCGCCGCGATCGCCAACACCGCGCTGGCCTCGCCGATCTCTCGGCCCAGGTTCGCTTGCATGGCCAGCTCGCGTGCACGTCGGGCGTATGACGTGGCTTCGATGAGGTCGCCGCTGTTGAGTGCGATGAGTGCTCGCGCCAATGTGGCCCGCGTGCGATTCTCCGCGCGCCGGCTGTCCTCGGCGATGGCCTCCTCGTAGACCGCGACCGTCGCCGCCCCTGGGCCGATGCCCAAGTCGGCCCGCAACCGCCGACGGAGTCGCTCGAACTGGCGGATCGCGCCCTGGCGATCGCCCGCGTCGAGCGCGCGAATCATGATCGCGCGGTGGGCGTCCTCGTCCGTTGGCTCGGCCTTGACCACGTCGTCCCACCGGGCCGCGGCCTTGAGCAGACGCAGGTACAGCGCACGGAGCCGATCGCGGGGGTCCTCGGCCCACACGGCGAATCGATCATCAGGAAGCAGGTCGCCTCGGTAAAGGGCGAGCGCCTCGGCCGCCCCTGCCGATGAGGCGAGTGCGGCACGCCCGTCCGCTTCGAACCGTTCCGCGTCGATGGAGACCTCGGCGTCGGGCAGCAGCACCAGCAGGTCGCCGCGCGCCTGCACGGCATCTGACGAGCCGAGGGCGGCGCGCGCGAAATGCATTGCCTTGCGTAGGTTCGAAGCGGCAGCTTGCGCGCTGAGGTCGGGCCAGAGCAGATCGGCGACAACGTCCCTGTGCAGCCGGTGCCCTTCCGCGAGGGCGAGGATCTTGACGAGTCCGGCCGCTTTGGTCCGTTTCCATGCGTCGGCCGGAACCGTCCGGCCGTCAACCACGACACGGAACGCGCCCAGCATGACAATGGCGCACGTCTCCACGCCCCCATGGTAGCTGGGGGAACGGTCGGGGAACAGGGTCGCCGTATCGTCAGAAGTGACGGCGAGCCAATTGGCTCCGTCATCACATCACAAAGCCCAGGAGGACATGATGGGACTGCAACTCGGTGAGATCGCACCCGATTTCTCCGCCAAGACGACCGCCGGCGACATCCGCTTCCACGACTGGCTCGGAGACTCATGGGGAGTGTTGTTCTCGCACCCGAAGGACTTCACGCCGGTCTGCACGACCGAGCTCGGCTACATGGCCAAGATCAAGCCCGAGTTCGACCGACGCGGAGTCAAGATCATCGGCTTGTCCGTAGACTCGACAACTGATCACGAGCGGTGGGCCGCCGATATCGAAGAGACGCAGGGGGCTCGCCCGAATTACCCCGTGATCGGTGACGACGACTACACCGTGACGAAGCTTTACGGCATGCTCCCGGCAGCCACGTCCGGGGACGCCAAGAGCCGCACGCCCGCGGACAACCAGACCGTCCGCAACGTGTTCGTAATTGGGCCGGACAAGAAGATCAAGCTGATCCTCGTCTACCCCATGACGACTGGACGCAACTTCGACGAAGTGCTTCGCGTCGTCGACTCGCTTCAGCTCACTGCGAAGCATCGGGTGGCAACGCCGGTGAATTGGAAGCAAGGCGAGGACGTCATCATCGCCGGCGCCGTCCCGAACAGCGAGGCTCGCGAGATCTTTGGCGATTGGAAGGAGCCCAAGCCGTACATTCGGATCGTGCGGCAGCCGGTGTGATCGCGCATGAGAGTGGACACTGACATGATCCTGAACCAGCCTGCTCCGGCTAGCCTGTCGCATGCCGAAGTGGACCCTGTGGCGGCGCACCGCCTGGCGCGGCGGGGAAGCATGGTCGTCCAGCGCGCGGACCGCTCAACGGCAAGACGTCTGTCCCGGCGCACATCGGCGGTGTGGTGATGCCCAATGCACACTTCTACGTGCGCAACCACTTCCGACCTCGAGGTCACGGGCCTCGTGGAGCGTCACTCTGTTGCTGAGCCTGCCGGATCTGGACCGGTTGCACTTCGAAACCTGTGTTGTCACGCTCGAATGCGCCGGGAACGGGCGCCGTTTTCTGACCGATATACGGCGAACCGTGCGGTCCCGGAGCGGTCAGCGCGGCCGAATGGACCGGCGTCCCGCTTGGCGTTCCGACCTTGGTGTGAGGGCAATTGAGCTTGCGTGCCTGGGTACGTGGGGATTGACGGAGCAAGAGCCTTCTGGGAGACCGGAAAGGTCACTCCGGGTTGCTCATGATTCGTACTCCAACGCCAGCAAAGCTTTATGACCAGCTCTCAAGAAACGTGGCAACGCCCGCCAAGGTGCGCGCAAGCGCTACTCAAGGGGCGGCTGACAACAGGGCTTGGGCCGCGGCATTGGCCGACGACGCTGCGAAGCGAGGTCTGAAAAAGACCAGGGTGACCGCCTAGCTTAATTGAACGGATGCACTCAAAGAAGGTGATACGGCCAGGGGAACGCAGTTCTTTTCAAACTGGCAGCTGTGCTCATTCTCTACGAGAAATGGACCGATGCTGCCGCCTACCTGAGCGGGCCTATTGGCTTCACCCTCAGCGCCAAGCTTGTCCGGGGTCTCCGCTATCTGGACAGGGGTCCGGTTGTCGAGAAGCGCGGCAGCCGCCTCGTCTACGGCAAGTCTGCCCTGACGCCTTCCTGGCCGAATACGGCACCAACCCCTACATGTGGACCCAGGGTTGCTGGCGGGAGGTTGCCGAGCAGCTACGCAGGGCCGGAAACCCAGGCTTTAACGATCTGATCGAGACACTGGAAAGGCGCGACCCGCCTGGCCGAATGGGACCCCGACCAGGCGGAAAAGTAGAGGCTGGGTCCCAAGGTTGCAGGGCTCGTGGCCGGCTTTCCGGCTGCCGATGCTGATCTCCTCGACGACCAGCATCCTCTTGGCGTTCTCGTCCCAGACGTTGCCTCAGCCCTGTACAAATTGTCAGCGCCTGGTGGGATTCTGAAGCATGGCTAGCAAGCGTCGTCGATCCAGCAGCGCAGCAGGTGCCAATGCGCCCGGCCCCTTCGGTTTCTTCCTCGCCGTCGCTGCGGTCTGGTTTATCGTCCATTATTGGTGGGCTCTCTTGATCGCCCTTGGCGTGATCACGCTGACCGTGGCACTGGTCCGTTACGCCAGGAGCCCCGCCCCTCCAGCCACGGCACGGCCGCCCAAGCCGGTCCGGACTCCTGAGCCCAAGGCCCTCGTCAGCGAGGACCTCGCGGCCCAGATGCGCGCCACCAAGCATGTCCGCCACGTGCGGGCGATGCAGGAGTGGGACTACGAGTGGATCCGGCTGACCTATCAAGAGAAGAGCAACCGGGAGCTCAGTGAAATCGCCAACGCTTTCTTCGCGAAGGGATGGTCTGTCGGCGTCAACGGTGAGGGACCTTCGGTCCGCCGACTTGATGGCCCTAAGCCCGACCAGGGCTGACCCCAAGGCCGGCGTCGAACTTAGGCAGTTCCTTCTTCCAAGCGTGCCCCGGCGGCAGGCCCACTCTCGGATCGGCGGCCAGTTCGCGACACCACGGCGATGAAGGTCCGGGGTGCCTTGGTCCGATCATCGGGATCGAGCATGACCAGGGCGAACCACTCGGGTCCTCCGGTCTGGACCGCGAGGATGTCGATCCGCTCCAGCCGTCCCGGGTAAGCGCCGCCGCCCAGTCGTACCGGGGCCAGCACCGAGCACACCCAGTGCTCTCCTGCGTTCCTGGTCATCTTCCTGTCCGCCATGTTCTGGAGCGTAACAGCGGCTCCGGCCCGGACGATGTGGCTGTAGCCGCATCACGACAGAAAATTGGGTACTAGCGGCGGCCGGATCGGCGGCGACACATGAGGTCCCTGTTGCCGGTTCAGACAACGGAGGTATCGGCATCCGGAACGTACCGGACGCCGATACCGGTCGGGTCAGGCTAGGGAAGTACCGGCCTGGCCAAGATGCCGGGCGAGGAACTCGTCGTCGACGCCGACCCAACGGACGGTGCGATGGTCGCCCGGGTCTTTTCTTCAGAGGCGAAGGCATCGAACAATGCGAGAGCCGATTGGCGAACGACGTGCTCTTCGTCCCAGGGGAGCAGGAACTGGATCGGGACGGTGAACCGTGCTGCAGCCTCGATCAGCGCCTCATGCACGAAGAATCCGCCGCCGAAGATGGCAGCGGTGCTCCGAGGTTCGATAGCCGTCAGCGGCACCCCGATCGCGGTTCCCAGTGATACGCCGCCGCCGTAGCCGATCGGCGCCTTAGCACCAATCTCGGAAAGTTCCTGAAGGGCGTCCAGCGTTGCCTGCCACTCCGGTACTGCACGCTCTGCCAGTGACGCGGTGTAGCGAAGGCTGACCGACTTGAAGAGGCCGGCGTCGCCCGCAGCTTGCGCCTGCCGGAGATCGGCGCGGGCCTGCTCGTCCTCTGTCGTGCGCGTGCGGTCGCCGTGTCCGGGTGCATCGATGGCGACCACTGTGAAACCCCAGGTGGCCACGGTGTTGTGACTCCTACGTCAATCGCCGACCGTGACAACGGGAGAGAGCACCCACGTGTGTACAGCGTTCATGGGTCTCACCTCCTCGTTTAGTGTCGCGGCCGCAGAGACGCTATCAGCCAGAACGTCGTCCCGACAGCCCCTTTCCTGCCAACCAACTTTGCGGAGACTGGGGTCTTTCCAGCTATCGATGACTGGATGACCAGATAAGTGACAAGTTACGAATTCCCCGCGCGCACCCGAGTGAGCTTTCGGGGCAAGCAGCCACACGCCTCGGCCATGTTCTGGAGCGTAATAACGACCCCGGCCGACAGCGCGCGAAGCCACAGAGAGTCAAGCCTTAGTCGGCTGCAGGATCGGCGGCGATAGTTGTATCAGGTTCGGCCCATTCCAGTGCCGCGACCAGATGTCCTTCGTCGGGAAGACCCTTCTGTTCAGCCGCAGGAAGTTTGTCGTAGGTGTAGGCCGCGACTGCCATGGGTGAGGTGGATCGTCCCAGGCTGTACATGACGCTGCGGTCGTTCTTGGTGCCGCAGATCAGGATGCCGATGGTTTCGTTGTAGTGGTCCCGGCGGAGCATGTCATCGACAAGCGCGACCGGCCGCACTCAACCGCCGCGGCGGCGTACCAGGATCGCTGGTCTGTCTCCGCCTTGTATAACAGCACTGTGATGTGGCCCCGGGGCAATTGTGCAACAGGCTGTTGCACAATTGGTTCCGGCCAGGCTGCAGCAAACCCGCGCCAGCCTGCCCATGACCCCACTCCCCCAGCTCTCAACCTCCTGACGTTCCAGGATGGTCCGGCCGATGGACCGGTGCAGCTCGATGAGCTGGGTGTTGACTGTCCGCAGCGCCGTGGTGCGCGCGGCCCGGACCCGATTCTTGAGCTCGCCGAGCAGGTCCGTGTGGCCTGCGGGGGCGCAAGATCTCTGGGGGCTGCCATGCCCTCGATCCTATTGAGCAGGTCAGGCAGTACCTGCACCGACCTGACCCGGCCCGCGCCTTCCTCTTAGGGCACGACCGAGGCATAGGCTCTCAACGCGACGCCATGCGGTCCGTTCCGCGCATCCTCATTGCAACGACGAGTCCAGACGCCGCGGTCACGACGGACACGACGGCGACCGCCACGGGAATGCCATAGGCGTCCGCGAGCAGCCCGGATAGAAGGGCGCCAACGGCGAAACCACCGTCGCGCCACAGCCGGTAGACACCAACGGAGCGGGCACGCCATTCGGGGCGGGCAGCGTCGCCGATGGCGGCGAGCAACGTGGGATAGACCATGGCCGTACCCGCGCCCAGCAAAATGGCAGCGGCAATCCAGACCGTGAACGTGTGCCCGTAGGCGATCATCATTAGGGCCCCTGATTGCACGATCATCCCTCCGACGATCAGCACTTTGCGTCCGATCCGGTCGGAGAGTGCGCCGGTAATGAGCTGGCCGGCTCCCCAGACAGCCGGGTAGAGGGCGGCCAGGATGCCGATGCGCTCGATGCTCAGCCCTTCGGCGGCGAACAGTACCGGAAAGAGGCCCCACGCCAGGCCGTCGTTGAGGTTGTTGACCATGCCGGCCTGGCTGAGCGAGGAGAGCGACTTGTCCCGGAAGCTTGTGAGTATGAACACTTCACGGCTGCTGAGTGTGGCCACAGCGCTCTCCTGGGCGGAGAGCTGGTTGGCAGCTTCTGTTTTTGCGTATTGGTGCGTTTCCTGCACTTTGAGTACAGAGAGACCCAGACCTAGCGCTATGTAGGCGGCACCGAGCAGGAACGGACCCGGGCGTAGCCCGTAGTTGGCCGCAATGTATCCGGTGGCAAGCGCCGTGGCGGCGACACCGAGGTAGCCGGCCGCCTCGTTGAGGCCCATGGCGAGCCCGCGCCGGTCCGGGCCGACGAGGTCCATTTTCATGATCACGGTGCTGGACCAAGTAAGGCCCTGGTTGACTCCAAGGATGCCGTTTGCCGCAACGATCCACCACCACGTGGGGCCCAGGATGAGAAGCAGCGGCACGGGGATTGCGATCAGCCAGCCGGCGACCAGCACGGGTTTACGGCCGTATCGATCTGAGAGAGTGCCGGCAAAGTAGTTGGCTGCAGCCTTGGCTAGGCCGAAGGCCAGGATGTAGGTCAGGGCGCTGGTGTAAAGGTCAAGGTGGAACACCTGGTCTGCCAGCAGCGGCAGCACGGTTCGTTCCTGACCGAGGGTTCCGCCCACCAGTGCGTTGACCGCAACGAGCAGCACGAATTGAGCGAGGTTCTGCCGAAGCCCCAGCGCGATTTTGCGGTCGGAGCCTTTGCTCTCCGCTGCGGAGCTTGACCCGCTCGTCATCCTCCCCTTTCCAAGGGGAGGTGGGTTGCCTGCGCCCAGTCCGCACCGCCGTCCAGGACGGCAATGTCGGTTCGGCCGGTGCGCTCGAGGATACTTGCTGCCGTCATGGCGCGTTCTCCGTGTCCGCACATGAGGACAAGGGGGCCGCTCGGCAATTCGGAAAGGTGCCCCCTAGTCCCGCCAGTTCGACATTCCGGGCATCGGCGATGTGACCTGCACTGAACTCTGTACCCTGGCGAACGTCGATAACGGATGCCGAGGCTTCCGCGCCCCTGACAAGGCGTCCGGCCGCAATCAAAGACGATGCCATTGCTGTGGTGGTGTCGCCCCAGGCAGGAAGGCCGCCGTCGAGTTCTCCGGCAAGAGTGTCGAAGCCGACCTTGGCTGTCGCCCAGACAATGTCGTCGGGATCCTGGTCCGAACTGCACACGATAACCACGGGCCGCCGGGGATCGGCCAGCCAGCCAAGCCAGGTAGCGAACACCGGGCGGAGCGCGATCGACAGAGAGCCGGGGATGTGGCCGGCGGCAAAGTCCGAGGCCCGGTGGGTATCCACGATTTGAGCGACTTCGTCCTGGAACTCGACTACCTTCTCAAGTGAGAGTGCGGAGAGAGTCGGCGCGGCTGCGAGCACGGCGGGTCCACGCAAGTTGACGTCTCCCGGCCGGAGGAAGTAATCCGGGAATTTGCCAAGCGAGCCGAGCAGGGCGTCGACGAAGAAGTCTTCGCCGTCGACCTCGACCTGCAGGAGCGAATTCGTGGCCCGTTCCCTGCCGATCGTTGTGGTCCTCTCCCCTGTTGAGGCGGCCGAGCAGAAAGACCCGGCACCGTGGGCGGGCCAAACCAGGGTCTCATCGGGCAGCTCCATCAGCAGCTGCAGCGAGTGATAGTGGGCCCGGGCCAAGGGCACCGTCATTTCGGGGCTCACAAGGTCTGTGCGTCCCGCGGTTCCGCCCGCACCTGGTGAACGTCCCGCTCCAAATGTCACCACTGCTAGTCGGTGCTGAACTCGATCGTGAGCGGGATAGACCGGGCGAGGGAGTCACCGACGGGAGAGGAGCGTTCGACACGTTCGCGTAATGAGCGGATCTGTTCGTCGTCGGCGCCCGGGGCGTTAAGAATGATTTTGTAGGAAATGCCGGTATAGCCCGAACCCGGCGCCTCAAGGCCCAGATACGCCCGAACGTTGAAATGGCCGGTAGCTTCGACGCGCAGGTCCTTCACCTCTAGCCCGAGCAATGCCGCATGCAGTGTGATGAGATCGACGTCGCACGCCGCCAGCGCCCCAAGGAGCGCCTGCATGGCGTTGAACTCGCCGTCGCCGCCGATGTGCAAGGTCTTTTCTTCAAATTCCACACGCGACCGCGATCCACCCACCCAGCGTGCTAGGACTGTAGGCCGCCTGTCGGCCAACGAGGCGTCCTTTCGTACCTCGTCGCGAAACGCTTCCCACCCCGCGACGCTGATTCCGTTAATATGCGACATCGTCCCACTTCCCATTTGTCTCAACTTCTTTCTTCTGATCTGGCCGCAATCCATCATCGATTGCCGTGATGTGGTCTCAATATGGACGGTGTCAGTAGCTGAAGGTGGTCGCGCCGTCATCACCGATCCAGTCCCACGCACGCAACGGCATGATGGACCGCTAGCCGGACCGCCTCCTTAGTGAGGAACATAAGGGTAGGGCGGCCCGTCTCGGCTACTCCCACCGCAACGAGAAACGCAACCATCACCTTCCCGGAATCCTCCAGCCCCGTCGTCAGGCTGATAACTGCTTTATTACTCATCTTGGTCCTCCTGGGTGGTACCAATGTACGAGAACGATGAACCAATTCAATGGTTTTCTTGAATAGGACACCCTAGCGAGGGTATTGTCAAGAGAAGACTTGAATACAAGGGCCGGTGGAGGCGGTAGCATGTCAGATCATGTAGCGAAGGCAACCCTGTATGACGCACTGACCCAAGCAGCCAAGGCGCTATCGAACGGCAGACGCGCCGAGTTGGTCGACGTTCTCGCCCAAGGCGAACGACCGGTCGAGGAACTCGCAGACGAGATCGGCCAGACCATAGCCAACACGTCCCAGCACCTGCAGCGGCTGCTGCGGTCCGGCCTGGTCAAGACACGCCGCGACGGGACGCGCATCTACTACTCGCTTTCCAGCCCAGTCGTGCACGCCCTGTGGCGGACCATGCGGCAGACCGCCGAAGAACACGTCGCGGGATTGCAGCAGCTCGCAAACGACTACCTGGGCGACCGGAGCAAGCTCCGCACCATCACCCGCGACGCTCTCCAAGCGCGGCTCAGCGATGGCGACGTGGTCGTGCTCGACGTAAGACCCGAACCCGAGTACACCGCCGGCCACATCCGCGGCGCCATCACCATCCCTATCAGCGACCTGAAGTCGCGTCTCGGCGAGATACCGGCCGGTGCCGAGGTCGTGGCCTACTGCCGCGGGCCGTACTGCGTTTACGCCGACGACGCGGTCCGACTTATGACCAGGAACGGCCTCGATGCAGCCCGCCTCGAGGACGGCTTCCCGGAATGGGTGGCCGCCCGGCTCCCCATCGAGGGCCGCACGCCATAAAGCAAGCGCCGTAAGGAAACATCGATGCCTCCTTGCCACGCGGCGGACGCAAAGACATCGATCAGCTACGCGCTCTTGCTGTTCTCCAACGCCATGGCGGCTTCCACGACGGCGTCGAAGAGCGCGTCCTTTTCATGGTGGCTCCCACTCCCGCGCCCTATTCAAGAGTTCTCTTGACAAGAGCACCGTCCTGGGATTCTTATTCAAGTACCCATTTAAATAAGAAAGGGGGTGGTGGCCATGTCCACCATCCAAACTCCTCACGGACAGCAGTCCCGCCTCCGGACAGGAGCCGCTCTCATGACGCTGGCCGGTCTGGCTTTCGTGGGGTACGCCGTGATCTTCTTCGTCCTCAACTTCACGGACGCCTTCCTCGAGCTGGGTATCGGCCCCGATCAAGTGGGCAAGGGAAAAGCGGAGATCGAGGCCTTCAGCCCGCAGCTGTACCACTACATCAGCCATCTTCATATCGCGGTCAGCGGCTTCATCGCTGCGACCGGGCTGGCCGTCGCGGGCCTGTCCTGGTATGGGGTGCGGCGCGGAGAACGCTGGGCCTTCGCCACGGCCGTCACCGTCCCGGTCGTCGGACTCGCCGTGGCACTCCCCGCGCACTACCCGTGGGGTCTGGCAACACTTGGACACCTCGGCCTGATCTACCTCGCCGTCCTCATTTTCCTCGTCGGAGTCGTGACAGCCTACAGTGGAATGCGAAGCCCCGCGATGACACACCACTAACACTCCACTCGACGGCCCAAAAACCCAGCCCCGATAGTCCTCGTAGCACGAGAAAGCAGCGGAGCCGGAAGTCTTACGTGGCTCCGCTGCGGATCTCACGCGCCGACGTAGCTTGCGAGGTGCTGGCCGGTGAGAGTTGAGCGGGAGGCGATGCGGTCAGCCGGCATTCCCTCAAAGACGACGCGGCCGCCCTGGCCGCAGGGCAGAGGTCCTAAAAGGCAGCTACGTCGAGGTCGGAATGAAGCCTCACCTTCAGCGACCGCTTCCCGGCAGCTGAAAGACTACTAAAGAAATCGCCGGATACACCCTTTATGAGATAGTCCCGGCCGGGGAGATAGTGCTCCCTCTCAGCGGCGGCGAATCCTGACAGTTCCATCATCACCGCACGTTTTCGAGCCTTGCCCGGGTCAAATCGGGAGCTTCCGCTATTGCCTTGACGGCCTCCCTGGCGCTGTTGACGGCGCCAGGGAAGGCGTCGTTTCCGAGTTTGGTGGAGTTGAACAAGATGCTTGGGCGCCGCGTTCGGCCCCGTTCGCGGCGTCGCCCGCAGAGTCCGCGATGATGCAGAGTGCGCAACTGGCAGAGGTTGTGACGTTGGTTGTTATCCGGTCGATGGCTGGTCGACGTCAGGGCGGGAGGACTGACCGGGTAGCCCGAGGGATAGGGAGAGGTCGCTGGGTCCGATCCATATGGCGTCGAGTCCTTGGACTGCGGCGATCCCGGCGCTGTTTGCTGCGTACGGCCTTGTCTTCTGCCTGGGCAATGACGAGGGTGTTCGCCCTGGCGGCCTCGAGGTGCGCCTGCAGCGGCACCGTGCTGTGTCTGCCGGCGAGGGTATTCACGGCCAGGCCTTGGGTCCTGAAGGGCGGATAGTGGGCGGCAGCGGCTTCGGCGGCTGTGGAAATGTGGGGAAGGACCACGCCTGTGGCGCCGACGTCGAGGGCGCGCAGGATCAGCAGCGGGTCGTTGTGGCCGGTTCGATGGTTCCTGTAGGTTTTCCGCAAGAACCCATGATTTTGCGCAGCCCCGGCGCAGGATGATGCAACGTCCTCGACGGGCAGGTGGTCGACACCCGCGCGGACACTCAAGGCTGGAGCGCCACAGTCTCCCTCACTCCTTTCACCGGTGCCGACACTGAAACCGTGATCCCGGCCTCCGCCGCCACCTAGACCCCGGCCGCAGCGGACGAGACCGGAACATCCAACGTGACCGCCGCCGGCGCGCAGGACCCGTCCGCGGCCAGAACGGTGCAGACAGCGGGAGGGGTCAACGGCAACAACACCGCCACCTGCCGCCACCTGGGACCCCAGGGAACAAGGACGGCATCATGGCGTTCACGAAAGACGGCGCCAGATACCGGCTGAGTTACAACGTCCGCTGAGCCAAACGCCGGCAAGAAGTACCGCGCCACCGCTCCGGACTTGCAGGACTTCTTTCCCCGCCCGCAACTTCCTTCCTCCGCATTTGTCCCGGATTGGCCATGACGGATCCTCGCTCGGTCCCCAGTAACCCCATACCCTCTTACCTGACCGGGGAAGCTGGAGCTTCCCGTAGCCTCAACGCGCCCTGTTGCGGAGCTGACGCGCACGGTATGTTGCTCGAATGGACGATACATATCAGGTCATCGTGGTTGGCGGCGGGTTTGCCGGCATGACCGCGGCCGAGGAGCTCGGCCGCAAGGGTATTCGGGCACTCCTGATCGACGTGAACAATTACCACCAGTTCCAGCCCCTTCTGTACCAGGTGGCGGCGTCGCAGATCGGCGTGTCTGCGGTGGCTCGGCCTCTTCGTTCCGTGTTCCGCGGCATCAAAGGCGTGCGTGTCCTCACGGCGAAGGTGACGGCGATCGATCCCGCCACCCGCACCGTTACCACGGCCGACGGCTCCCCTTACCAGGCACGGATCCTCGTCATTGCCGCAGGCGCCGTCCCGAACTTCTTCAACACTCCGGGCGCCGAAGAACATGCCTATCCGCTGTATTCAGTGGCCGATGCCACCCGACTGAGCGCTGCCCTCACCCGCGCCCTGGATGAGGCGGACCGTGAGCATGCGGGCAGCGCGGACGTCGTCGTGGTCGGCGGCGGCCCCACCGGAGTGGAGACCGCTGGTGCCCTGGCGGAGAACGTCAAGTACATTGTGCCGAAGTATTTTTCGCCGGGCCTTGCTGGCCGGTGTCGCATCCATCTGGTGGATATGGTGCCGAACGTGCTGATGGCGTTCTCCGCCAAGTCACAGGCGTATACCCGTGACCGGCTGGTGAAACTCGGGGTACAGCTGCACATGGGCCAGGGCGTGACCGATGTCCGTCCCGACGGCGTCACGCTCGCGGACGGGACCGTCATTCCAGCCCGGATCGTTGTGTGGGCCGGGGGCTTGCAGGCCGGACAAATCATCGCCGAGTCCGGCCTGCCGCAGGGGAAAGGCGGACGCATCGACGTACTGACCGATCTGACCGCGCCCGCGGCCGAGGGCGTCTACGTGCTGGGCGATGCAGCCAACATCACCGATGCCGCAGGCGCCAAACTTCCCCAGCTCGGTTCCGTCGCCCAGCAGTCCGGCAAATGGGCCGCCCGCAACATCTACGCTGACCTCACCGGCGGCACGCGCCAGCCGTTCGTCTATCGGGACAAGGGCTACATGGCAATGGTCGGCCGCGGAGCCGCAGTCGCCGAACTCGGCCGCAAGCGTATCCAACTGCAAGGCCCGCTGGCGTTCGTCTCCTGGTTGGGGGTTCACCTCGCCTTGCTGCCCGGTTTCCAGCAGAAGCTCCGTGCCCTCTTTTCCTGGGCTAATGGCTACGTCACGCACAGCCCGTCGCAGGTGATTGTCGGCAGACCCGACTAGCCGATATGAGGTACGTGCAGCCCTCAAGCGGCACCCGTGGGCGGTCGGGCTTCTTGAAAACCGCTCCTCCCCCGGCGCGGCGACCCCGAGCCACCCTGGGCACCTTAGGTGCGGCGGGGTTTTCGGTTCAGCTATCGTGTCGGTCTTCAAACCGTGGGGCAAGGTATAAAGGTTTGCCGCCTTGCGCGAGCGGTCCGGCCCGCGGCGGGAGGCGTCCGGTTTCGACGCCACGTAAGCCATCGGGTTGACCGACGGCACCCTCGTGAGCCACCGATCCGGTCCTGAGACCGGCCCAGCGACGGACGCGGTAGCGGATATGGGTGGCCTTCGGGGTGTCGATCACCCGAACGATCTCCATCTCGATCCGCGACGGCAATACGTCGAACAACCGACGACCACGACCAGCAGACCGAATCCGTCGCGACAACCTTTGAAGACGGCTACAAAGTCGCAGAAATCGTCGACACCATCGAACGCGCGGCAGAAGAACGCGGCACACTCCCGGTGGCATTCACCCCATAGGAAACAGCGGGGGGCAGAAAAGCCCCCTGCCCGCGCGGCCCAAACCTCGCGACACGTCCGGGCACATAGTGGTTGCCGGCGCGAACTACGGCCAGGGATCCTCGCGGGAGCACGCGGCAATCACCCCGCGTTATCTTGGACTGCGCGCCGTAGTGGCCATCTCGTTCGCGCGAATCCACTGGCAGAACCTGGCCAACTTCGGCGTCCTCGCACTCGAATTCACAAATGCCGCCGACCACGATCGTATCCAGCAAGACGATGTGCTCCTGCTGACAGGCACACGCGAGGCGCTCGTAACTGGCACGGCGATCCTCGTGCACAACAAGACCCGGGATGAGGCCTACCCTGTGCGGCACAGTCTCTCGACCCGTCAGATCGACATGCTCCTCGCCGGTGGTCTCATCCCTTGGCTGCGCGAGCGAAGGGCGCAGGATACGCCCACGAACCCTAGAACGTTCGCGCACGGGTCAGCCATCCCACGCCGTTCATCCATATCGGGGCGCTCGCATGAAGCACTAAGACAGCAGAAAGCCTCGACGCTCAAAGAAGGAAGGAACCGGCCACAAGAAAAGCTACCGACAAACACGGCGTGACCGACACCCAAAGCGAGCTCCCGGACAGGGTGTGTACATTGTGCGCGCAGTCAGAGGCCCGAAAAGGGCCTCTGACTGCGGAAACACTGTTCCAGAGGTGGGACTCGAACCACATTCCAATCCCTGCAAACACTGGGAACTCCAGAAAACATCGCCAATCCAAGCCACTCCGGCAGGTGTACGACCCAGTCCGGAGCCAAATCCGTGACATTGGCAACACCGCCTTTCTGACAGATTTTGTGCAACCCAAAGCAGCTGCCGCACTCCTGAACCAGGGGGCGCGACAGCTGTGCTGAGCCCACCGATGCCGGCGCCGATGATCGCGCGGCGCTTCGCCTTCCCCGTCGTCGCCTGCCTCCCCCTTGTCCACGGGCCGACTGGGAGGCTGCAGGGACCGCTACATGACCGTGACGAGGGGCGCCACCTGTCGACTCGGGGTCGATGCCGACCCGCAGAGGCTCACCGAATTCGTCGACCACGCGAGCCGCGTCGTATCGCTCCCGGTGGGGCGTCGCGCCGCCCAGCCCTACACCGTGACGCACGGTACGGCACCGTCGGGGAGACGACCCGGATGGCCGCGAGGGTGACGACGAACCAGCGTAGTCGCACGCACTCGATCCCAGTCGAGCGCCCCCACTGCAGGGGCAAGTCTATGTGGACGGCGAGCCCAAGCGAGGACTGCGCGGCAATGCCGATGGGACCAATGAGTAGCTGGAGGATGGCTAGCGCGAGCAACGCCGCGACGCCAGCATCCAGACCCTCCAGCCAGCTGCCGGCGCGACCAGGAACCCAGGCGTGGAACACCACTGGCAGCGAGGCCGGAGACTCCGCCCTGCCCGAAAACCAACCCGCAGCCGGCCGCATAGAACAACCGCGACCAACCGCCGATCGGTGGATCAAGGCCTAGGGGCGGCCACCTTCTCGATGGCAACCGTCTCGATGATTCTGGTGGAAGGCTCGCCGACCAGAGCAGGAGCCGTCACACCGGTTTTCCACGTGTCGTTCTGCAGCCGGGCCAGGAAGTCCACGGCGGCCTCCTCCGTATCGAAATCCATCTCCAGCATTACGTAGTCCTCCTGGTCGAGCGGACGCGAGATCCGGTAGGACCGCACCCCCGACGTAGCGCGGTCCAGAGGGTCACTGTCGAAAGCTCTCCTCCACATGCCGAAGTCCCGGACCTGATGTTCGATTTGCAGGGTAATCATGGTGGTACTCCCGTCGACGGTTCTGCACGCCTAACCTTAGGCCGGAAGTCCGGAATTTGGGGCAGTCAACGCGTGAGGTCCTGATTTTTCGGCGCGAAGGCCAGACGGGTCGGTGGTCACGCCGTGGGAAGGACCCCGAGCTCGTAGTAGCAGCGACCGAGATGATTCCACCGGAGTGCGTGGTAGATGGCGAGGCCTCGTCGCCGCGCGGATGCGCGGCACCGACCATAAACCAGCCCAAAGGAAGCCGCATCCGCCGCCCCAGTTACCCGTAGACCAACGTTCTTAGGGTTCGTGGGCGTCCCGCGCCCTACGCTCACGCAGCCAAGGGATGAGACCACCGGCGAGGAGCATTTCGATCTGACGGGTCGAGAGACTGTGCCGCACAGGGTAGGCCTCATCCCGGGTCTTGTTGTGCACGAGGATCGCCGTGCCAGTTACGAGCGCCTCGCGTGTGCCTGTCAGCAGGAGCACATCGTCTTGCTGGATACGATCGTGGTCGGCGGCATTCGTGAATTCGAGTGCGAGGACGCCGAAGTTGGCCAGGTTCTGCCAGTGGATTCGCGCGAACGAGATGGCCACTACGGCGCGCAGTCCGAGATAACGCGGGGTGATTGCCGCGTGCTCCCGCGAGGATCCCTGGCCATAGTTCGCGCCGGCAACCACTATGTGCCCGGACGTGTCTCGGGTTTCGGCGGCACGGGCAGCGTAGGTTTCATCGACCTGGGCGAAGGTGAATTCGGCGAGCTTGGGGATGTTGCTGCGGTAGGGCAAAGCACGTGCGCCGGCCGGCAGGATCTCATCGGTGGAGATATCGTCGCCAAGGACCAGGGCGACCGGTGCCTCGATCCGGTCGGCGAGTGGGCCGAAGACCGGGAGCGATGAGATGTTTTCGCCCTTGATCAGTGTCACTGTGGAGGCCTCTTCCGGCGGCAACGGCTTCTCCAGCATCGTCAGGTTCACACTCGCCACCGCGGGCAGTTCGATCGCGGGATACTCCAGGTCGAAGAGTTCTACCAGGTCCCGCGGGTCAGTGATCGTTCCGGTGAGTGCGGCCGCCGCGGCCGTCTCCGGCGAGCACAGGTAGACCGAGTCTTCCCGCGTGCCCGAACGGCCCGGGAAGTTTCGCGGCATGGTGCGCAGGCTGTTGCTTCCGCTCGCGGGAGCCTGGCCCATGCCGATGCAGCCAAGGCATCCGGACTGATGCAACCGGGCTCCGGCGCTGATCAGATCGAAAGTGGCGCCCATTTTCGTTAGGTCCTGCAGGATCTGCCGGGTGCTGGGATTGACGTCGAAGGACAGGCCGGGGCGGGACTGCCGCCCCTTGGTGATTGCGGCGACTATCGCGAAGTCCCGCAATCCCGGATTCGCCGATGACCCGATCACAACCTGCCCCACGGACCTGCCGGCGACCTCCCGCACCGGCACGACATTCCCAGGTGAACCCGGAAGCGCGATGAGCGGCTCAATCGCAGAAAGGTCGATCTCCTCACGCACGTCATACGCGGCATCGGTGTCGGCGAGAAGTTCGGTGAAGTCGCCCTCGCGGTGCTCGGAGCGCAGGAAGGTCCGAACCTTCTCGTCCGCCGGGAAAACAGTGGTCGTTGCCCCCAATTCAGCGCCCATATTGGCGATCACATGCCGGTCCATCGCCGTCAATGTCGCAAGGCCGGGGCCGTGGTACTCGATGATCCGGTTCAGTCCGCCATCGACGCCGTGCCGACGCAGCATTTCCAGAATGACGTCCTTGGCGCTGGTCCACGGCGGCAACGCTCCATAAAGCCGCACGCCCCAGATCTCCGGCATCTTCAGAAAGAGCGGTTCTCCCGCGATGGCCAGGGCCACCTCGGTGCCCCCGACGCCGATGGCCAGCATCCCGAGCGAACCTGCGGCCGGGGTGTGGCTGTCGGAGCCGACCATGGTCTTGCCTGGAATCCCGAACCGCTGCATATGGGTCGGGTGAGATACCCCGTTGCCGGCCTTGGAGAACCACAGACCGAACCGCAGGCACGCGGAACGGAGAAAATCATGATCCTCCGCGTTCTTGCTGTCGGCCTGCAAGAGATTGTGGTCAACGTATTGCACGGACACTTCCGTCAGGGCGCGGTCCAGCCCCAGCGCCTCCAGCTCAAGCATGACCAAGGTTCCGGTCGCGTCCTGGGTGAGGGTCTGGTCAACATGCAAACCGATCTCCGACCCGGGAATCATCTCCCCCGCAACCAAATGTGATGCGATGAGCTTCTGGGCGACGTTATGAGCCATGGTGAGCGTCCTTACTCGATCCGGCTGCCCCCAGACCTGTCAGGTAAGTAACAGGCCTCCGGGGGCATGCCGCTTTACCCCCAACGTAGCCCGCTGATGGCGCCGGGGCCAGTAGCAGGCGTCGTACCCCGTTACAGCACCCGACGGGCCGGGGGGAATTGCGGAGACGCATCTCGTCCATAATATGGATATCGGCGTTTCAAAGACCACACCAGCACCCGCCCGCCAAGCCAGGAAGGCCGCGCAACTTCTGCTGACACCCGCCACGTAACTCCCCTTCCTAGCGTGGAGTTCTAGCTCCGGGGAGAGGGCCGGTGACGACCGAGATCGGCCGGATTTGCCCTCGGCACCGCAAGGGCACCAGCCGAAACTAAACCCGGTCCCAGGACTGGCGGCGCCGCATGCCCTGGAGACGCCACGAACTGGCCCTATCAGCTGTGGATGAATGTCCTACTCGCGCCCGATGTCTCCCGTTGGCGCGATGTTGAACCGCTGTGTCCCCAGTACCGCGAGCAGCCTCAGCTTCTCGTCCGCGTCGCTCCGGGGCTCGGTAGTGAGCACGAGGAGCGCCTGTGATCGGTCGTCGGTGAACAGCACCTGGCAGTCGAGTTCGATGGGCCCGATGTCGGGATGGATGAGCACCTTGTGGTCGGTGAAGCGTTGGGCCACTTCGTGTTGCTCCCATAGCTCGCGGAACTCTTCGCTGCCTTTGGCGAGCTCGGCCACGAGTTCGGCGGCACGTGATCGGGCCCCCATCGATCCATAGGCCGAGCGCAGTCCGGCGACGAGCGCTCGGCTCTGCCGCGGCCGGTCGTGCTCCGGGTAGTGCAGACGTTCCGTCTCGGGATGGATGAACCACCGGTAGCTTTCGTAGCGTTCCCACCCGGTCGCGCCGGAGTGATCCCCGAGGAGTGCCGAAGCGAGCGAGTTCTGTAGGAGGGTTTGCCCGAGGTTAGATATCACGAGCGCCGGGGTGTCTGCGAGCCGGTCGAACACCCGCTGCAGGGCAGGTGCGACGTGCTCCGACGCGCTGAGCCGATCCGGAACTGCGTGGCCGGCCGACCTGTAGAGGTAGTCGCGCTCGTCCGCGGTGAGGCGCAGCGCGCGGCTCAACGACGCGAGCATCTGCGTGCTCGGCTGCGGCCCGCGCTGCTGTTCAAGGCGGGTGTAGTAGTCGGTCGACATCAACGCGAGCTGCGCGACTTCCTCACGGCGCAGCCCGATCGCCCTGCGCCGCGGGCCCATAGGCAGGCCGACGTCGGACGGCCGTAGCGCTTCGCGCCGTCTGCGCAGGAACTCTGAAAGGGCTTGCCGATTCACTTCTTTATCCTTCCACGTCTGCCCTGGAGGTAACCATAGGACTCCCGGTCCCCCGACAAGCAGTCTCTGGAAGCCACAGGACACAGGCCGAAGACTTGAGATATGCGAATCAACGGAAACACCATTTTCATCCCCGGAGCGACCAGCGGCATTGGACTCGCCCTCGCAAAGCGCCTGCACGGTGCAGGCAATACAGTCATCGTGGGCGGGCGACGGGCCCGGCTGCTCGACGAGGTCGCCGAACTCAATCCCGGCATTGACACCGTCCAAGTCGACACGGCGGACGCCGCAAGCATCGCATCCGCAGCCCAGCAGGTCATCGCCCGGCACCCGGATCTCAACGTCCTCGTGACCATGGCGGGCATCATGCGCTTCGAGGACTGGACAAGCCCCACAGGGTTCCTCGGGACCGCGGAGGAGATCGTCACAACGAACCTCCTCGGCCCCATCCGGCTTATCGGCGCCTTCATCGAACACCTGCGCGCTCAACCCGACGCGACTATCATGACAGTCTCGTCCGGCCTCGCGTTCGCACCCCTGCGGATTACACCCACCTACAACGCGACCAAGGCCGCCGTGCACATGCTCAGCGAGTCCATCCGGCTGCAGCTCGCCGACACGACCGTGCGCGTGATCGAACTCCAGCCCCCGGCCGTACGTACGGGACTGCTCCCCGGCCAAGAGGACAGCACTTTCGCAATGCCACTAGACGAGTTCGTCGACGAGGTCATGATGATCCTGGCCGAGCAGCCGCACGCCACCGAGGTCCAGGTCGAAAACGTCAAGTTCTTGCGCTACGGCGAAGCCCGCGGCGACTACGACCACGTCGTGGCGACCCTCAATCGGCTCGATCCGCACGCGAAGGCATGAGCCGGCACGGGGAACTCCCGGACGGCATATGCGCCGCGCTTCAACAGGCCGAAGCCTCAACCGTCCAAATGGCGTGATCCGTTCTTCCGCTGGACAGGGCAATATTGTCGGTTCGATGCGGACTGGTGACCAGCCGGATCGGTCAGGGGCCTCGCGAGGGACTCCTCGAGACAGTAGCGGCAGTAGCCGAACAGAAAGGTCAGGCCCATCAGGACCAGGAACAGCTCGCCGGGGAACCCGGCGATAACTTCCTTGGTGGTCATGCCTGCGACCGGAACACCCACCGCGAAGGCGGCTACGAAAGCCAGCACGCCCATATTGACAGACCGGACCGTTGCCACGAGGAAGAGAAGAGCCAGGACGATGAGGCTGTGGCCAGGCCTCCAACGCTTCATCGGCTGCAACGGCCTCCGAACAGGCACAGGCGCCCATCAGTGTGGTGACCACCACGAACGTCTATGGAGATATTGCGAATTCAATCGGTGGGGGGAAGGTTCAGGTGACCTCGATCATCAGCAAGACCAGCCAGGACCCGCATTCCTACGAGCCCAAACCGCAGGACAAATTGGCCTTGTCCAAGGCCGGATTGGCCATCGGGAACGGTGGAGGCTATGACCCGTTCTTTGACACGATTACGAAGGAGTCAGGCCTCAGCCCGGACCGCACCATCCAAGGCTTCGACGTCGCCGAGCTGGATGGCGGTGGGGAATCCCCCGCCCACGGTGGGGCCAATGCTGCGGAGACCGACGGCCACGACCATGGCGAGGTCAACGAGCATGCTTGGTACAACATGGCCGCAGCGTCGAAGATCGCCTAGGAAACCGCCGCACGACTCGGCACGATCGACCCTGCCGGAGCTTCTGGCTTCGCCGCCAACGCGGAAAGATTCAAGGCCGAAACGGCAGCAATCTCGGACAGGCTGGCTTCCATCAAGTCAAAGCACAACGGGGAGAGCGTGGCGCTTACTGAGCCGCTGCCGGCGTACATGCCGGAGGAAGCGGGCCTGGAGAACCGGACACCCGAGGACTTCCTGGAAGCCGCCGAGGAGGGCAACGACGTACCGGCAGGGGCACTGAAGGAAACCATCGACGTTGTCTCATCCAAGTCCGTGCGTTTCCTTGCCTTTAACGATCAGACGTCGACGCCTCAGACTGAGTCGGTCCGCAAGGCGGCAGAGACGGCGACGGTGCCGGTTGTCGAGTTCACTGAGACGCTGCCCGAGGGTACGCGTGCGTTGGTGTGAAGGCAAAGAACCCGGGTTTTGGGGTCGGCCCGTGCGAAGTCCCACACAGTGTGGACCAACGCACGGGCCAGTCCGTTTCGGCGGTGCTGTGGGCAGGATAGTCATGTACCTCCCGGCCGGTCACACCATGAACACACGTGCCCGAGGAGCTGGCACTGAGCTGGGAAACCAACCAAGGCCCGCATCGGGAGCACAGAGGCGCAAGACCACATGAATTCGCCGGTTCCGAATACGTCGGCTCACCAGCAGAACCGCGATTATTGCATCTGCTGCAAGATCGACCCCTTCTCCGAAATAGTGCCCTAACTAGGGCGAGAACGCTATCGGTTGCCTGCAGAACATCCGACGTGGGAAGGCTTGGTCGGCAGTCAGGCAAAACCAGTTGGTCCTGCAAGCAGCCGCATGTATTCAGGTGATAACCCTTGGGGCTACTATGACGACATCACGTCTGTCCATTTATCTATGGGGAGCAATGAATACTTCTCGGGTCGTCGCCGGAATCGCGCTCTTGGCGCTAATGCTCACGGCATGCTCCGGCCCGCAACCCCAGGCAGCACCGACAGTCTCAGTTGCGCCCGCATCGGCGCCGAGCGCAAGACCCACCCCCAATGCGGCCGCTGCCGGTAATGAAAACGAACGCGGCCAGGTGGTCCAGGAGATCGGTGAAACGGCCGTACTCGTTACCGACGGATATGACGCCCCTCCTACGATGACCTTCAAGGTGACGTCCATTGAGCCGGTCAAATGCGACGCACCTGACGCACCCCGGCCACATGGAATTGCCATCGCAGTGGCCCTTGAGATCGTCACCTCCCCAACGTTTTCGGGACCACTGGTAGTCAATGGCCAGCCAGGGATGATCAGTTTCCGCCCGCATTACTGGAAGGGCTATGCCTCCAACGGCACTCAGATGAACACCGTTGAGTCTTCCATCGAGCACGGCTGCCTTGCCGACAGAACAAAGCTTCTGCCCGATTATTTTGGTAAAGACCGAAAGCTGAACGGGCTGGTCATCCTTGATGTGACGACGCCGACCGGCGAGGTTGCGTTCGTACCGAACGGCATTGGGGGCTGGGTCTGGGAGTACCCCGGGGATGATTCGGGAACCAGAATCGGACCAGCTTGACGGAATGTGGATTTATCGGCGCGTGGATTATCTGCGTTCAAAGATTGACCGGGGGAGGCTCCGAGGAGCCAATCCTGGGCGGCCCGTCTAGTGCCGCGAAGAAGGGCGCCGCGCGGACGTGTCGCCACCTTCTGGACCTGCTGGCCCGTCGGTAACGAATCGCGACCATGCGATTTCAAAGATCGTCTTCGGGCCGGGCACTGACGATTTTATTGGCGCGCATCTGCAGGATGCCGAGCGACTCCTGGATCAGGGGCGATGTGATGCTGCCCCTGCGCACCGCAGCGACAATGCGGCGCGCGGGTTTCCCTTTGCCAGTTATGCGCAGCCGAACCACGTTTTCGGCACTATGTAGGGGCGCGAGTCGCGGCAGCAGGCCCACGCCAAGCCCCGCACCCACGAAGGCGATTTGGGTTTCCCATTCAACAGCCTCATGGGCAATCCGCGGTGTCACTCCGACTGCCGTGAACGCTGCGGTGAAGAGGGAATGGTAGGTGGAACCGGCGGCCTCGGTGATCCAGGGTTCTGATGCCAACTCTTCGAGAGTCACTGTTTCCCGCGATGCCAACGGATGGTCGGCGGGGATGATCACGTCCAAGGGATCGTCGAGCAGAACGGTCTGCTCGAAGCGCGGATCATCCTCACCATAGGTGTTGGACTGCATGGCGACTATGACCGCAAGATCGATTCGCTCGGCAACCAACAAGTCGAAGCAGCGGGCCGGGTTGGCCTCGAGTACCTGCACCTCCAGCAGGGGGCGCGTTGAGCGGAGGGTGGCGGCCAGCGGCGCGAGCAACTGGGCGGCCGCCGTGGAGAATCCACCGAGGCCGAAACGTGACTGCACCTGGTCGCCGGCCTCCATGGCCGCGGCGCGCAGGCTCTCCCAGTCCGCAATGAGGGTGTCCGAGCCGGCTACGAGAAAGCGGCCCGTGGCGGTCAGCCGTACGCCCCGACCGTCCTTCGTCAGCAGTTGCAAACCAAGCACGCGCTGGAGCTCACGCAATTGCGCGGAGACTGCGGAGGGAGAATAACCAGTGAGCTCAGCGGTTGCGCTCACGGTGCCGCATCGGGCAAACACCCGAAGTGTTATGAGCCTTGGATCGATCATGCATCTATTGTGCACGGTTATCTTCGGAATCTTGCGCTTTTACTGCAGCCCGGTCAGTCCTAATGTGACTACAACGACTTTTGACAACGGCTGCATGCACCCGTGGTCTTCACCAATCGCACGCTCACCCACGCCTCCCGGGAGAAAACTCATGACTGCTCCAGTCCACCTGCCCCTCCATTCACGCCGGAAACTCGCTTCATCCTTGCCTGCCGAGCAGCTGGCGGAAATTGCGGAGTTGTTCGAGTTCCGTCGCGCTGGATACTCCCTCGATGCCCCCTTCTACACAGACCCGACGATTTTCAACATCGACATGGAAGCCATTTTTGGCCAGCACTGGATCTTTGCAGCCAGCATCGCGGAACTGCCGGAGCCGGGCGACTACGTGACCGTCGACTACGGCCCCTATTCCCTGATCGTGCTGCGCAACGATGACGGCGGCGTGAACGTCCTGCACAATGTGTGCCGCCACCGCGGCGCCCGCGTCCTGACCGAATCGGCGGGGTCAACCGGAAACCTGGTATGCGGCTATCATTCCTGGACCTACTCGCCCAGCGGCGATTTGATCCATGCCTCGGCGCCAGGTGAGACGAAGTTCGACAAGAGCTGCTTCGGCCTCAAGCGCGCCCACAGCCGCGTGGTCGCCGGACTCATCTTCGTCTGCATTGCAGACGAACCGCCGACGGACTTCGACGAAACCTCAAAGATCTTCGAGCCTTACCTGACGCCCCACGATCTGTCGAAGACGAAAATCGCCTACCAGCAGAACATCGTCGAGGAGGGCAACTGGAAGCTCGTCATGGAGAACAACCGTGAGTGCTACCACTGCGACGGCCACCCTGAGCTCGCCTGCTCCCTCTTTCCCACGTGGGGCCTCACGGAGGGCCTGATCCCCGCCCATCTTGAGGAAGTGTGGGACCGCAACAAGGAAGCACAGTCCTCCCTCGAGGAGCGCTGCCGCCGCTACGGCCTTCCCTATGAGGTCGTTGAGGAGCTTGACACGCGCATTGCGGGCATCCGAATCTCACGGGAATCGCTCGACGGAGAGGGCGAATCGTTCTCGCCCGATGGGCGCAGGCTCTCCAAGAAGCTCCTCGGTGACTTGCGGGACTTCCGCCTTGGCCGCTGTTCGATGCACCTGCAGCCCAACAGCTGGTTCCATTTCCTCGGGGACCACGTCATCACGTTCGGCGTCTTCCCCATCAACGAACACCAGACGCTGGTACGCACCACCTGGCTGGTGGCTGACGACGCCGAGGAAGGCGTCGATTACGACCTGGAGAAACTCACCTACACCTGGAAGCAGACAAATCTGCAGGACAAGGCGTTCGTGGAGCTGTGCCAGAAGGGCGCCGGCAGCCCCGCCTACGAGCCCGGCCCGTACATGAAGAGCGAATACCAGGTGGAGGCGTTCATCAACTGGTACGTTCAGCGCGTGCAGGAGCACCTGGCATGATTGAAGTCCTCACTGAGACGGCAATCCAGGAACCACAGCGCATTCGCGGTCTTGAGATGCCGTGGAACAGGGTAATGGCCAGCATCGAAGGACCCGCCAGCGCCGCCCGCGCATTGGGCCCCTGGCATCCGCAGGAGTTCATGGCCGAATGTGTCGAGACCGTCCCCGAGGCGGGCGGCATGATGACCTTCGTGTTCCGCCGTTGCGACGGTGCGCCCCTGGCGTTCCGTGCTGGCCAGTACGTGAACGTCGCCTTTCCCCTGAACGGCGAGGAGCAGGATCCGGTGGACCGCAGCTACTCGCTGTCCAGTTCGCCCACGGAGCCATGGACCTTCAACATCACAGTCAAATGCGACCCCACCGGACTGGTCTCACCGTGGGTGCACGAGAACGTCCGACCGGGCACCGTCCTCGATATGCTCGGACCGGTCGGAGCGTTCCATCTGCCCGATGCCGACCGGCGGGCACGGTACCTTATGCTGGCCGCCGGCGCAGGCATCACCCCCATCATGTCGATGGTGCGGACTATCCACTCCCTGCCCGGACAAGCCGACGTGGTGGTGCTCTACCACGGAGCGGAGGCCGGAGGCTTTGCCTTCCATCGGGAGTTGGCCTACATCGCCTCCGTGGACTCGCGCGTCAAGGTCTTCTACGCCCTGGGCGACCGCGGCAAACCCGAGGAGTGGGAAGGGCTCAGCGGAAGGCTGACGGCGGCCATGATCGACGAGGTGGCCCCTGATGCCAACGGGCGGCAGGTCTATGCCTGCGGCCCCGAGGGTTACCTGAACACCGCCACCGAGCTCCTCAAAAAGGTCGGCGTCGACGACACCTCCATCTACATGGAATTCTTCTCGGGAGATCGCCAGACGCTCCTTGAGTACCAGGCCGAGCTCGCGTTTGCAGGGGACATTGCCGAGGAAATCGCGGAGGAAATCGCCGATTCCGCCGCGGGCTACTATGAAAGCCAGCCCACCGCGTTCGGGCTCTACGAGCCCGGCTACGACGCCGACGGTACCCTGAAGGCCGCGGGGCTGCCCCTGGAAACCGTCGACCCGGACGCGCCCTCTCCCGAAGCCCCCGACGGCAGTTCGGACGTGGGGCCCGAGGCCGGCTCCCCCGATGCCTCGAGCTTCGACACGGTGGGAACGGGAAGCCTCACCTTGTCCTTCATGCGCACCGGCATCAATGTGCGGATCGACCCCACCGAACACATCCTCGGGGCGGCGCAGCGTGCGGGCGTCAGGATCGGTGCGAACTGCAAGGAAGGCATGTGCGGCTCCTGCAAGGTCGTCAAGCTTTCAGGGGAGGTCGAGATGAACCATCAGGGCGGTATCCGGGCACGGGAAATCGACGCAGGCAAGTTCCTGCCATGCTGCTCCACCGCGCAGACCGACTTGGTGATCGATGCTTAGCCGGTTCCAGCTGCTCTAGGCCAAGGCCGGGAACTTACATGAGCAAACTACAGGTAGCACGAGCCCCTGGGGATGACCACCGCCGTCGCAATCTGCCAGGGTGCGTAGGCCAATTAGCTCGTGAGTGATCAGGCGGCTTTGTCATTCTGATGTCCCCATCATCGCTGGGCAGTCCTCCGCGCAACCAGGGCGCTCCCGCGCCGGTCCTGATCAAAAACTGCCCTCGGCGCTCCTCGCGAACTTTTTGATCAGGACCGGTCCCCCAAGTTGCACTCCGGCCCGCTGAGCCCAGCGGCTGGTCCCCTATCCGAACGACCCGCAGGACCAACGATCGCAGACAAGTACCCCCCTCCGGGCAGACCAGGCAAACCATGGACCTGATCGTTATTGGTGCGGTGTGAACCGTACGAACATGGCTTTGAAGCCCGGGGTGTTGGATTCGCGCGCGACGTTTTCCTTGTGGACCAGGGCGTTGGCTTCGGGGAAGTACGCCGCGGCGCAGCCCTTCGCGGTGGGGTAGGCGACGAGCCGGAATTTCGCAGCGTGCCTGTCGACTCCCTGGAAGGTGCTGATCACGTCCACGAGGTCGCGGTCCCGGAAGCCCTGCTCGGCGAGGTCTTCGGGGTGGACCAGGATGACCCGGCGGCCGTCGGAAATGCCCCGGTACCGATCATCCACGCCATAGAACGTGGTGTTGTACTGGTCGTGGCTGCGGATGGTCTGCAGCACCAGGTGGCCTTGGGGCGGGGTGAGGTACTCCAGCGGGGACACGGTGAACCGGCCGCGGCCGATGTCCGTGGCAAAGGAGCGGGTGTCGCGGGGCGGGTTGGGCAGCACGAAACCGTTCCTGGTCCGGACCCGGGTATTGAACTCCTGGAACCCCGGGATGACCCGGGAGATGTGGTCCCGGATCACGTCGTAGTCCTCGGCCATCGCTTTCCAGTCCACCGGATGCTCAGGGCCGAAGGTGGCTTCGGCCATCCGCGCGATGATCACCGGCTCGGCGAGCAGGTGCTCGGAGACCGGCTGCAGCCTGCCCTGGGTGGAGTGCACCACGGACATCGAGTCCTCCACGGAGAGGAACTGGGCACCCTTGGGGTGCTTGTCGTCCTTGTCCGTGCGGCCCAGCGCGGGCAGGATCAGCGAAGTCCGGCCATGCACAATGTGGGACCGGTTGGGCTTCGTGGACACATGCACCGTCAACCCGATCCGCTGCATCCCGGCTTCCAGGGCCTCGGTGTCCGAGCAGGCCAGGGAGAAGTTCCCGCCCATCGAGATGAACACGTCCACCTCGTCGCGCTCGAACGCCTCCATCGCCTCGACAGCGTCAACACCGTGTCCGCGCGGGGACACGATCCCGAACTCGGCATCGAGGGCTTCCAGCAGCCATTCCTTGGGCTTCTCCCAGATCCCCATGGTCCGGTCGCCCTGCACATTCGAGTGGCCCCGCACCGGGCAGGCTCCGGCGCCGGGCTTGCCGAAATTGCCCTGCAGGAGCAGGACGTTGACCATTTCCTTGATCGTGTCCACTGAATGCGGCTGCTGCGTCACGCCCAGCGCCCAACAGAAAATGGTCGCCTTGGATGCCACCAGCATGGACGCCACGGACTCGATCTCGGCCCGGGACAGGCCGGTGGCCTGCTCGGTCTCCGCCCAGTCCAGCTCCCTGCGCGCCTCACGATAGGCGTCGAACCCGTCGGTCTGGGCGTCGATGAAGGAACGGTCGACGACGGATCCGGGGTTGCGGTCTTCCTCGGCGAGCAGCAGGTGGCCCAGTGCCTGGAACAAGGCCAGGTCCCCGCCGACCTTGATCTGCAGATACTCATCAGCCAGCGGCGTGCCCCCGCCGACCATACCGGACACGGTCTGAGGGTCCCGGAAGTTGAACAAACCGGCCTCCGGCAGCGGGTTCACCGCCACCACCTTGCCGCCCTTGTCCTTGCACTCCTTCAACGCCGAGAGCATCCGCGGATGATTCGTCCCCGGGTTCTGCCCCACCACAAGAATCAGCTCCGCGTCATGGATGTCATCCAAAGACACCGTGCCCTTGCCGATCCCGATCGTCGGATTCAACGCCGACCCCGAGGACTCATGGCACATGTTCGAACAATCCGGCAGGTTGTTCGTGCCCAGCGACCGGGCGAACAACTGATACATAAACGCTGTCTCGTTCGCCGTCCGCCCGGACGTATAGAAGACACAACGGTCCGGGGAGGAAGCCCGGACATGCTCTCCGATCAGTTCGAACGCATCAGCCCAGGAAATCGGCGAATAATGCGTCTCCCCCTCCCGGATCACCACCGGCTCACTCAACCGGCCCTGGTTCCCCAACCAGTACTCCGTTTTCTCCGACAGTTCAGCGATGGAATGCTGCGCCCAGAACTCGGCGCCGACTGTGCGCAGCGTGTTCTCCTCGGCCACAGCCTTCGCGCCGTTCTCGCAGAATTCGGCAACCTTGCGCTTCTTATCCGACTCCGGCCACGCACAGCCCGGGCAATCAAAACCACCGCGCTGGTTCAACCTCATCAGGGACTGTGCCGTCCGGGTCACCCCGGCCTGCGCCACCGCCCGCTCCAAAGCCACCATCACGGCCTTGACCCCGGCAGCCTCCGTCTTCGGCTTATGGACCGCCAGGTCGTCCTCATTGATGTCTGCTATCGGCGCCGGCTGCTTTCCAAACTTCATGGGTGTCCTAACTGCACGTGTTTTCGCCTGACTCGTCACTCGCTGGAGTGCAGACGGCCCACCGGCCCCGCATCGGCTGCGTGATGATTGGGCCCGGTGGCTGCACCAATAATCGGGACTGAGGTACTAAACGAAATGACGGGAGAGAATCAGGTGCTCTTCGACTCGGAGGTTGAATCGGTGGCGAGAGCCTCACGGGAGGAGGCAAAGACGTGATTCCTCATTGCGGATTCAGCGCCGAAGGGGTCCTTGTGCTCGATCATCTTCAGGACCGCGCGGTGTTCCTGGGTAGAGGCGGCAATCCTGCCCGGATGTTCTACCGTGCGGAGGACCAGCCGCTGATAAGCCAACTGGTTCATGAGGCGCTCATAGTGCTCGACAAGCTTGAAATTGTCCGAGCCTCGCACGATGGCCCAATGGAACTCATGCACCAGACGAGCATAAGCTTCCTTATCGCGGGACTGAGCCGCGGCCTCTGAATCGTCCAGGTTCCGGCGAAGAATTCCCAGCTCACGAACTTCCCCTCGCCGGGCCAGCAGCGACGCGGCCAAACCCTCAAGGGATTCCTTTAACTGGAAAAGCTCGATGATCTCCCTGCGCGTTGGTTCCCGGACGAAGCTTCCCACCTTGGGCCGGATCTCAACGAGGCCTTCGTGCTGCAACTGCTTGAGGGCTTCGCGCACCGGGGTCCGGCTAACGTCGAACTCCTGGGCAAGGTACGCCTCGGGAAGGTTGGCACCGGGGGGAAACTCGCCGCTCAGGACGAGGTTGCGGATCCGATCCAGCAGCGCGGCCTGGTCGCCTTTTTCTGGGCTGAGAAGATCTTGCATGCAACAAGCCTACGTTGTATACAAGAGCACGTCAAAGGCAAAATGGGACTCATCGTCAAATCACAGTAATTCCTAGGGTTTTTGCGGTTTTGCCAAACCGTATTGACGTACACGTGTGAGCTGGCTTACCGTCGTTAGCATGCAACAGACTTCTCAAAAACTTAAAACATCGGATTGGCTCGCTGCTTGGAACGATGGTGACCTGAGCGCGCTCGATAGCCTGATGGCCGACGATTACACCCGTACCAGCAAGGCGACCGGAGCTGTGGTGGACTTGGCCGGCCTCAAGGCGGAAATTGATGGCGTTCGGCAAGCCTTTCCCGATCTGCACACCACGATTGATGACGTCGTCGAAGGCGAAGACACCGTCGCCCTTTTTTGGACATCTGCTGGCACCCACAGCCACGAATACCTGGGGGTTCCGGCCACCGGTCTTACCGTGACCACACGCGGTTCGAACATCGTGTCGCTCCAGGACGGAAAGATCCTGAAGGAGTCAGTGACCTGGGACGGCAGCGAACTGCTTGCCGGCCTTGGAATTCTCCCCTTGCGGGGAATCGCGACACCCCAGATCCCCGAGACGCAGAGCGAAGGCGCTGAACCTGACATGGAGATCATGAAGGCGTTCAACCGGCAGTTCGTCACGGGCGTCACTGTGGTGACCACTAAGGACGGCGATAAAGCCAGGGGCCTGGCCGTCAACGCATATTGCTCCGTGTCCCTTGAGCCTCCAATCGTCCTCGTTTGCGTCCAGAAAAGCTCAAGCACCTACCCTGCATTGTTCTCCTCCAGCCATCTCGGCATCAACATCCTCGGAGCATCACAGCGCTCCACGGTAGGCGTTTTCGCCTCGAAGTCTACGGATAAGTTCGCCGAGCTGGATTGGCATGAGGGACCAAACGGAAGTCCCCTTCTGGACGGTTCGGCAGCTTCCATCGAAGCCGAGATTCAGGAAAGGTTCCAGGCGAAGACCCATACCGTCTTCATCTGTCGAGTCCGGCACGCCGAAGTCGGCGATACGGCCCCGATGGTCTATAAGGCCGGTGGGTTCTACGATGGCGCCGGCCTCGCCGAACTCTAATCGCTGAGATGAGTCAGCAGGGTCTACCCAGATGGGCAGTGCGACGGGTCAGTGCGCTGCCCCAGGTCGAACGTGAGGCTGGCAAGCCGAGGATCAGTTCAATGGAAGTCGTACGACGAACCGGCCTGAACGTACACTTGGCCCGTCGATGCCTGGCGCGTCTCAGCGTGCCCCCTCCTCACACGTCCGACACGACCGCCCGGGAATGCTAGACCGACGATCACAGAAGGAATTTGGCACCCCCGGCGGCTGATTCCACCACAGGGCAAAACTATGGCCACATCCACCCACGGATGGGCGGCCCAGTGTTGTCGCCGCTACCACTCGCCCCCTTCAACCACCCCGGGTTCAACCCCTTTATGCCCCACATCGACTAGAGAGGCAGTTATATGAGCATCACGGAACAGGCACCCGCGTCCACCGGTATTAAGGACAGGATCGCCGAGGTCCTGGAGAAGACCCCGAAAGGGCTGCTGATTAACGGGCAGTGGCGAGCGGCGTCCGACGGAGGCATGTTCGACGTCGAGAACCCGGCCACCGGTGAGATCATCGCGACGCTGGCTTCGGCGACCCGGCAGGACGCCCAAGCGGCGATGGATGCCGCCGCAAACGCGCAGGAGGCGTGGGCCCGAACCCCTGCCCGGAGCCGGTCACAGATCCTGCATAGCGCCTTCGACCTTGTTCAGGAGCGCAGGGACGACCTGGCGCTGCTTATGACCTTGGAGATGGGCAAGCCTTTCGCCGAGGCCCTGGGCGAGGTTAAGTACGGGGGTGAATTCCTGCGGTGGTTCTCCGAGGAGGCTGTGCGTGATTACGGTCGTTATGCGGACACCCCTGAGGGCAACCTGCGGATGCTGGTGTCCCGCAAGCCGGTGGGTCCGTGTCTGCTGATTACCCCGTGGAACTTCCCCCTGGCGATGGCCACCCGCAAGGTCGCTCCCGCAGTAGCTGCAGGGTGCACCATGATCCTCAAGCCGGCCCGGCTGACCCCGCTGACATCCCAGTACTTCGCCCAGATCATGATCGACGCGGGGATTCCGGCCGGCGTACTCAACCTGGTTCCTTCGGCGTCAGCTTCGGCGGTGTCAGAGCCCATCATGGCCGACCCGCGACTTCGCAAGGTCTCCTTCACCGGCTCCACCCCTGTGGGGAAACAGCTGATGCGGGCCGCCACCGATAATGTGCTGCGCACCTCCATGGAGTTGGGCGGCAACGGACCCTTGATCGTCTTCGAGGATGCCGACGTCGATAAGGCCGTCGCCGGGGCGATGGCCGCGAAGATGCGCAACATGGGCGAGGCCTGCACCGCCGCCAACCGACTGATCGTCCATGAGTCAGTGGCCGACGAGTTCATCGAAAAGCTCGCCGCGAAGATGGCCGCCCTCACTGTTGGCAACGGCGTCGAGGAGGGGGTGAACGTCGGTCCGATGGTAGAGGCCAAGGCGCGGGACTCCGTCGAGGAGCTCGTGAACGACGCCGTGAAACGAGGCGCGAGGATCGTCGTCGGAGGTAGGCGAATCGACGGGCCCGGATACTTCTTCCAGCCCACGCTCCTGGCAAATGTTCCCGGCCATGCACGAGTGGTACGCGAGGAGATCTTCGGCCCGGTCGCCCCAGTGATGACCTTCGCAGACGAGGACGAGGCCGTTCAGCTGGCCAACTCCACCGAGTATGGGCTTGCCTCCTACGTGTTCACCGAGAACATCTCCCGCGGCCTGCGCATCGGCGACCGCATCGAGTTCGGGCTCATGGGCCTCAACGTCGGGGTAATCTCCAACGCTGCCGCCCCTTTCGGCGGCGTGAAGCAGTCCGGCTTGGGCCGCGAGGGCGGAGCCGAAGGCATCGCCGAATACACCACTACCCAGTACATCGGCGTCGAGCACCCCTGGGCCTGACACAGGACCCTCACTCGCACGGGACGGGAATTAAGCCCGAAACGGACCGGCCTTTGGGCCGGTCCGCTTCGTGTTCCCCGGCAAAGGCAGCTAACAGCCCTGAGATGCAAAATCGACAGGGCGTGAGCAGACCGACGGTTATATAATTGGTCGCGCGTGAGGCGCTGGCGGACCGCGTCTGTGGCAGTCCGGCTGGAGCCGCGCTTAGCGCTCGATACTTGTCAGTGCAATCTTGGCTCCGGAACGACCAGCGACGATCGCCACACAGTGACGGGTGCGCTTTCAACAGGTTCAAGATGGACTTTGCCGCCCAATTCCACGACCTTTTTAAGGGCCTCATCAAGATTCCACGACCTTTTTAAGGGCCTCATCAAGATTCCGCGACCTTTGTAAGGGTGTCATCAAGATTATCGAGTTCGAAATAGAGGACGATGTCCCCTGTTTCAGCACGCCGATCACGGGTGCAAAACCGCGTTCAAGGTCGCAAATCCGCCCTCAACGTTCCTCGCCCGGAAACAGGTATGGAAGCCGGCGCTCGTCTCGAAACCAAAGACCCCCTCGTAAAAGGCCGCCGAGCGAGCAGGGTCCGTCGCTGCTGGTCTAAGAATGCGAGACCGACTTCCACATCCAGGGGTTTCCGTGTTCTGGGACCGGGATTGCGCTCTGACCGGAAGATCCGTCGGGACAGAGGGCGGAAACACGTTCTCCAGGCTGTGAACGCGGTTTTCTTCGGGCTTTCGTTTCGAAGCTGACAAAGGTTTACGGCCAATCTGGCATGGAGGAATCTGTCCGGGTGTCCGCGTTGGAGCGTTCGGGTCGCCTAGCAAAGACTAAGCCCGGGCAACCGACGGGTTGCCCGGGCGTAGTAACGGAGGGTCTGCGTATTACGGCAGTTCGGTGAGGGCACCGCCATCGTAAAAGCGGGCTGCCCGATACACGATCGGCTCCTTCTCCCCCACTACAACGTGACGGACTCGGCCGATGAAGACTGTGTGGGTCTTGGCTTGGAACCGTTCACGGATTTCAGCCTCCAGGGATGCTGATGCTCCCTCGATCAGTGGCGAACCATGAGGAGCGGGAGTCCACACCACCTGAGCGAACTTGTCCTCTCCCTTTCCTGCGAAGATTCCCACGATGTCCTTCTGGTCATTCGCCATGATGTTGATACCCAAATGCGTGGCAGCGAAGAGGGAAGGGTGGGTCGATGAACTGTGCTGGACACAGACCATGACGACCGGTGGATCATAAGAGATGGAGGCGTAGGCGTTGACGCACAGCCCCCGTGGCTGGCCGCCATCCATGGTGGTGACGACAGTGACGCCGGTGACGAACTGCTTGTTGAAAGCACGGACGAGCGTCGGGTCAACGTCGGAGGTGGCGGGGGTGATTGTCTGGTTCATTCGGACTCCAGTGAAATGATGCCGAGCGCGGAGAGGAGCTGCCGCGGATCCCAGGTGACGTTTTCTTCGACCAGGCTCCCATTGCGGAAAATGCAGTGGTTGGACCCGAACGTTTCGACGGAACGCCGGGTGGGCGGGACCCCAAGGAATTCATTCTGATGGGTACCGGTGCTGTGCCAGAAGATAGCCATCTGGTCACCCTCTTCGACGATTGCGTCGATTATGGTGGTCAGGTCCGGGAAAGCTGCGCGTGCGGACCTGATGGCCACGAGAAGCTCCGTAGCGGACTCGCTACGTCCCGACCCGGCCGAGCGGCGGCGGTATCCGGGGTCGAGCAGGGCTTCCAGGAGCGATGTATCTCCTTCGTTCCAGGCCGCTGCCCAGGCCCGGGTGACGGCTGCGGTCTTGGCGGAGAGGGTAATGGCCGTCGGTTCACCGCTGGTGGTCACCGTGCTCATCCGTCCTCATCCTTGCGTGGCGATGTCGGCGTCGTGGCGAGGATCTCCAGTGACTTCATAGCTAGGATTTCCGGGTCGCGGCGGAGCTCGATCATCAGGGAGACTGCCAGCATCACCACGATGATTGTGAATGGCGCAGCCGACAGAATGACAGCCTGCTGCAGGGCGGCTAGACCTCCTGCGAGCAGGAGCACGATGGCCGTGATGCCGGTAATTGCGCCCCACACAACGAGCACAGGGCGGCGCGGGGTCAGTACACCCTTCGTGGAGAGCATGCTGAGAACATAGGTGTTGGCGTCGGCGCCGGATACGAAGAAGAGCACGACGAGGATGATTGTGACGGCTGAGGTGATGGCCGGCAGGGGCAGTTGGCCAAGCATGGCAAAGAATGCCGAGTTCACGTCGCTGGAAGCCGCTTTACCGATAGCTCCGTCACCGGTCATGTCGCTGTGGATCGCGGTGCCACCGAAGACCGTGAACCAGATGAAGAAGACGAGGCTCGGGACGCCCAGAACGCCTACGATGAACTGTCGGATGGTGCGTCCACGGGAGATCTTCGCCAGGAAGACACCGACGAAGGCGCCCCAGGCGATCCACCAGGCGAGCATGAAGTATGTCCACCACTGCATCCACTGCAGCTCGGTTCCGGACTGCGGCGTGATGAGGCTCATGGAGATGAAGTCATTGAGGTAGCGGCCGATGGATTCGAAAAACAGGTTGCTAATGAAATTGGTGGGACCAACGAAGAGGACGAAAAGCAGGAGACCGACGGCCAGGACCATGGTGGTCTGGCTGATGTAGCGGATTCCGCGGTGGACTCCGCTCAGGGCCGAGGCAGTGAACATGACGGTGATAACGGCGATGATGCCGATCTGCATCCAGGTTCCGCCGGGCAGTCCCCAGAGGCTCTGGGTCCCGTTGTCTATCTGTGCGGCGCCTAGGCCGAGGGAGGTCGTCGTACCAAAGAGGGTGGCGATGATCACGAGGATGTCGATGGCTTTGCCGCCCCAGCCGTCGGCAGCTTTGCCCAGGATCGGACGAAGCATCGTGGAGACGAGCGCTCCGCGGTTCAGCCTGTGGGTGGAGTAGCCGATGGCCAGGCCGAACACTGCGAACACTGCCCAGGCGTGAATGCCCCAGTCGAAGAAGCTGAACTGCATTGCACGTACGGCAGCCTCACGGGTTCCTGCTTCCGCGAGCCCGTGGGGCGGGGTGACGAAATGGGAGATCGGTTCGGCGACACCGTAGCTGATGAGGCCGACGCCCATCACCGCGGAGAGGATCATGGCCAGCCAAGCGTAGGTGGGGTAATCCGGGCGTGAGGTGGAAGGCCCGAGCCGGAGGGCGCCGAAGCGGCTGAACATGATGTACACGAGCAGGCCAACGAGCCCCAGGGTGACCACCAGGTAACCCCAGCCGACAGATCCGGTGATCCAGTTCAGGGCGCCGGTCATGGTGGCGTTGAGGTTTTCGGTGAATACCGTGGCCCAGATGACGAAGGCTGCGATGAGCCCTATGGAGATCCAGAAGACGGATCCGAGGCGCTGGGGGCGGGAAACGGGAGAGGGAGCGTCGCTCATGGCCTCAACGGGCGCTGGCGGAACGCTGGTGGATGTCTGTTCCATACAACAAAACGCTAGGCGCCCGCTGCGGGTCCGTCAAGAGATTCCGGATTAAATATGTGGCTTGGATCATAAATCCCCTCCTGTAGCCCTTATTTTCCAAGGTAATCTAAACAGTCACCGGAAGAAGATCGCCAACTTGCCGCCGTTGCTTGACGCTGTTGAAAGTGTGCGTGTAGCGTTATCTACCATGCAAGAGAGTTTAGGAACGGCCGCTTCAGCCGAGGTTCTTCAGCTTCCGGTCGCTCCGCTTCTGGACCGGCTGCGCGAACTGGTGCTCAGCGGCGACTACCCTGCCGGCGCCGCTGTGAGTGAGACGCTCCTCGCCCAGGAATTCAATGTCAGCCGCACGCCGATTCGTGAGGCGCTGAAGCAGTTGCAGGCCGAGGGCCTCGTGGAGATCCGCCCAAAGGTGGGCACGTTCGTGCGGGAACCCAGCCGCCGCGAAGTCGTCGAGATGTTTCAGGTCAAGGAGATCCTGGAGGGACTGGCGGCAGGCTTGATGGCCCGCCGCGGCGCGGTGCCCCAACTGGAGCTACTCGAGGAGAATATCGAAGCGTCAGAGATGGCCGCACAGAACGGCGATTCCGAGACTTATGCGCGCCTGGTGCATGAATTCCACCAGCTCATCGTCGACGGCAGCGACCATCTCAAGCTTGGGGAACACTACCGGACCCTCATGAACCAACTTGCCTACCACCGCCTGGTGACCACCTCGATCGCCCACCCGGGACGGATGCCGCGCTCGGTTGCAGAGCACCGCAAGGTGGTTGCCATGATCCGTGCCAAGGATGCCATGGGCGCTGAGTGGGCGATGCGCGACCACGTTGTTACCTCGGCCCGCGAGGTCTCGACAGAACACACAAATGCTGACGGCTGAAATGCCGGGTCTACTTCCAACAACGTCAAGGAGCTAGTTAATGATGAACGACCAAAGGCTCGGCATCCGCAAGATCGTCTACTACGCCGAGGAGATCCTCCTCGAAAACGGGCTTTCCCCCGCTGTCCCGGCCGTGCGCGCGACGGCAGCCGCCGTCGTCGCCAACCCTTGGGTAGGCGGAAAGGCGACCGACGATCTCAGTGAGGAAGTAGTACAGCTCGCCCCGGTACTGGCCCGGAAACTTACCGACGTACTTGCGTCCAACCTCGGCGGCGTGGAGGCAATCCAGGCCTTCGGCAAGGCAGCGATAGTGGGCACGGACGGCGAAATCGAACACGGCGCCGCCCTCATACACACACCCTTCTTCGGCAACCTCGTCCGCGAATACTTCGAAGGGGAATCGATCATCTGCTTCGCCGATGACCGGGCCGACGCCGGCGCCTCGCTCGTCGTACCCCTCTGGCACAAGAATTCCGCAGCAACACGAACGCATTACCAGACCATCACCACACGAATCGGCGACGCACCACGGGCCGGAGAGATCGTCGTCGTCCTCGGCGCATCAACCGGGCCCCGCCCGCACTCGCGCATCGGCGACCGCCTCACCGATCCCATCGTTAAAGCAGACACAGTAGGAGAACTGATTTCATGACCATCCGCAAAATCGTCACACTGACAGAAGACGTCCTGACAGAAGGCGGCCGTGAGGTAACGCCATCGGCCCGTGTGGCCGTGGTCGCCGCCATCATCAAAAACCCATGGGCCGGGCAAGGCTTCGTCGAGGACCTCTCTGCCGGCATTGACGGCAACGCATCCGACATCGGCGCGCTGCTCGCCCCCCGCGTGCTCGAAGCCCTCGGCGCCCCGGCCGAAGCGTACGGCAAGGCCGCCATCGTCGGTCTGAACGGCGAAATCGAGCATGGTTCCGGACTGATCCACACGCTGGCCTTTGGCAATCACTTCCGGGACGCCGCCAATGCCACCACGCTCTTGCCGGCGGTGGAAAAGCGCGGCCCGGCCGGTGTTGTCTTCGACATCCCGCTCAAGCACATCACCGACGCAACCATCCGCTCCCACCACCAGAGCATCGAGGTGAGGATCAACGACGCACCGCACGCCGATGAAATCGTGATCGCCCTCGCCGCTGCGGCCCAGGGACGGCCCCAGCAACGCCTGGCAGCGTTCTCCACCGAAGCGAAGTAGGTGACAACCGTCGTGAGCCGCGACCGCATAGCACTCATCCACGGCGTCGGCCTCGACGGGTCGATGTGGAGGCCCCTCCTCGATTTCCTCGAACCGGAGTACGACGTTCAAATCCTTGAACTCCTGGGGCACGGACGCCGCGAGCAAGCCGCTCCTGAAGGGGTCACACTTGCCGAGCTGGCGGCGGACATTGCCGAAAAACTCGAACCGGATACGCATCTGGTGGGGTTCTCACTTGGCGCCCTCGTGGCGCAGCATCTGGCCAGGTTCAGGCCAGACCTCGTTGCCAGCCTGGTCTCGGTGGGCTCAGTATGCGCGCGTACCGCCGATGAACACGCGGCAGTCATGCTGCGCCTGGCGGCAGCGGAATCCGATTTTCCGGCAACAGTTGAAGCATCAATCCGCCGGTGGTACCCGGAAGGGACCTCCGTCCCGAGGGAGCTGATCGAGTCGACCAGGGAAGTCCTGCTCAAGAACGACCCGCAGTCCTTCCTGGCCTGTTACCGCATATTCGCAACCGCCGACGCGGAAATCGCCCCCGAACTACCCCTGATCACCGTTCCTTCCCATGCCGTGACCGGTGAGCTGGACCCGGGGTCGACACCCGAGATGAGCGTCCGGCTGGCAGCAGCCATCCCTGGCTGCACCTATTCCATCATCAGCGGCGCCCGACACATGATGCCGGTTGAACGTCCCCAAGAGCTCGCCAACACCCTCACCGCCTTCATCAAGGAGCATTCAAATGTCCGTTGAACGCCGCTACAACCACTTCATTAATGGGGAGTGGGTCCCGCCGTCCAGCGGGGACTACTTTGACAGCACGAACCCGGCCACCCTCGACGTGCTCTACCAGGCCGCGCGCGGAAACGAAGCTGACGTGGCCCGCGCCGTCTCAGCGGCGGCCGCAGCCTTCGAAAATCCCAACTGGAGAAACCTCAGCCAGACCAAACGCGGGCACCTGCTCCGCCGTCTGGGGGATCTGGTGGGAGAGCACGCCGACGAACTCGCCCGCATGGAAAGCCAGGACAACGGCAAGCTGCTCAGGGAGATGCGTGCCCAACTGGCGGCCATGCCGGAGTACTACTACTACTACGCCGGACTGGCCGACAAGATCCAGGGCGATACCATCCCCGGTTCCACGCCGGCAATCCTCAACTACACACTGAGGGAACCTCTGGGCGTAGTCGGTGCCATCACGCCGTGGAACTCTCCGCTTACTCTGACCACGAGCAAGCTCGCGCCGGCACTCGCCGCAGGCAACACCATCGTCATCAAACCATCCGAGTACACTTCGGCCACCGTCCTCCGCCTGGCGGCGCTGGCCGATGAAGCAGGGTTCCCCGCCGGCGTGATCAACGTCGTCACGGGATTCGGCGCAGAAGCCGGTGCAGCTCTCGTGGATGACGCTCGTTTGGCGAAGATTTCGTTTACCGGCAGCACCTCCACAGGTGCGCGCATCGCCTCGACGACCGCATCCCGCTTCATAGGCTCCACCCTGGAACTGGGCGGCAAGTCACCGAACATCGTCTTCGCCGACGCGAATGTAGCGAACGCCTCCATGGGCGTAGTCGCCGGCATATTTGCCGCCGCCGGCCAGACCTGCATCGCCGGAAGCCGCGTCTTCGCCCACAAATCCATCTACGACGAACTGCTCGAACGTGTCGCCAACCGTGCCCGCAGCATCGTGATCGGCGATCCCCTGCTCGACGCAACGGAACTGGGTCCGCTCGCTTTCCAGGACCAGCGTGACAAAGTCGCCAGCTACGTTGACCTCGGCGTGTCAGAAGGCGCTACGGTCCTTACTGGTGGAGGACGCCCCAACATCCCCCTCGGCGGCTACTTCTTCGAACCCACCGTGCTGACCGACGTCGACAATTCCATGCGCGTCGTCAGGGAAGAGATCTTCGGCCCCGTCGCCGCGATCATGCCCTTCGAGACGGAGGAAGAGGTGCTTCGGCTCGCCAACGACACCACGTACGGCCTCGCCGCCGGCGTCTGGACCACCAACCTGGCCCGGGCGCACAGGATGGCCAGCCGCCTGGAAGCAGGAACGGTGTGGGTCAACACCTACCGTGCCATGTCTCCGGCGTCCCCGCGCGAAGGTTTCAAGACCAGCGGCGTCGGTGTCGAACACGGGGTGGAGAGCATCCGCGAATACACCAGGCTCAAGAGCATCTGGATCAACACCGACGAATCCCCCATCGCCGACCCCTTCATCATGCGGAGCTGAACACCTTGCCTCTTATCGAAGTTTCGATCGCCCGGGGCCGGACCCCTGAGCAGCTCCGCTCGCTCATCGGCGCACTTCACCGCGCCGCCGAGACGTCTGTCGGCGCCGTACCGGAAAACACCACCGTCATCATCCGCGAAATTGAACACGAACACTGGTCCCGCGGCGACCGGACCATCGCCGAACGCAACACCGCCGCCCAGGCAGCTGCGGGCACCCATCAAGCGTCTGCCAACGTCAGCGCAGAACGAAGGAGTCAGTAATGCGCTTTTCCCTCTTCGTCCACATGGAGCGCTGGGACGAGACCGTCTCACACCGCGAATGCTTCGAGAACCTCACGGAACTTGCCCTCATCGCCGAGGCCGGAGGCTTCAGCACCGTCTGGATCGGTGAGCACCACTCGATGGAGTACACCATCTCCCCCAGTCCCATGCCCCAGCTCGCCTACCTGGCAGCGCGCACCTCGCGCATCCGCCTGGGTGCCGGAACGATCATCGCGCCCTTCTGGAACCCGCTCCGCGTAGCGGGCGAGACGGCGCTCCTGGACGTCATCAGCAACGGCCGGATGGAAGTGGGACTGGCACGCGGTGCCTACCAGTTCGAGTTCGACCGCCTCATGGGCGGCATGTCCGCAGTCGACGGCGGCAAGCATCTGCGCGAAATGGTCCCGGCCGTACGCGCACTTTGGGAAGGTGACTACGCACACGACGGCGAGATCTGGCAGTTCCCCACCTCCACCAGCGTACCCAAGCCCCTGCAGAAACCGACGCCGCCCATGTGGATCGCCGCCCGCGACATCTCCTCACATGAGTTCGCCGTCGCCAACGGCTGCAACGTAATGGTGACACCGCTCATGAAGGGCGACGAAGAGGTCGAAGACCTCGCACGCAAATTCGACACCGCTGTAGGCAACAACCCCGGAGTCCCCCGCCCGGACCTCATGGTGCTCCGCCACACCCACGTCCACCCCGCAGACGAACCCGAGGGATGGCGGCGTCCGGCCGAGGGCATCCAGAAGTTCTACAGGACCTTTGATGCCTGGTTCGGCAACAAGACCACTCCGAAAAACGGCTTCCTCGAACCCAGCCCTGCCGAGAAGTTCGCAGACCGCCCGGAGTTCACGCCAGAGTCCCTCCACCAGACGGCGATGATCGGCACACCTGATGAGGTGATCGAGCGGCTCCGCCACTACGAGGCACTCGGCGTGGACGAGTTCAGCCTCTGGTCCGACAACAGCCTGACCCATGAGGAGAAGAAACGCTCGCTCGAGCTCTTCATCGAGCACGTCGTGCCGGCCTTCCAGGAGCAGCCCGCATCCGCGGCACGTTGATGTCAACTGGTGGCTGAGCCAGGACAAGTTCCGGTGCACTGCAGGCTTGACGTAGGCCGGTGATGACTCACCAAACCGACTACAGCCTGCAGTGCACATCCGGATGCGCCTGTGCGGCATTGCACCCTTATTGGTCATCTGGCCGATATGGCCAGGAATCGAATGGGCAAGTCGAGTAGCTCCAGCGGACCGTGCGGCCCCTCCCCGTCGAGCAGGAGGGAGTCGCCGGCCTCCATCGTGTATTCATAGGCGCCGTGCCCGTAGACCATCTTGCCGGAGAGCATGTAGATAAATTCCGTGCCCGGATGCTGGAACAACGGGAACACGTCCGAGGCGTCCGTGAGCGTGACCAGCGTGGGTTCCAGGGCATCAGTTCGCCCCTTGAGAGTCCCGAGCACGCGGTATTCGTGGCCGTGTTGCGTCCCGCTCCTGACGGTCAGACTCCCTTGACCGCTCTTGGTGAAGGTGGCGTCCCGGTCCGTGTCGGCACCACGGAACAATGCCGTGACCGGGATTTTCAGCCCGTCGGCCAGCCGCTGCAGCGTCGTCAGGGAGCAGGACGTGCTCGCAGTTTCGATCTTGGAAATCATGGCCTTGGACAAGCCCGTCCGAAGTGCCAGTTCCGCTGCGGAGAGCTTGTTCACCGAGCGGTAATGCCGCACCTGCCGGGCGATGATCTGTTCCAGAGTGCCGACCTGTTCTCCCGGCTGAGGTTCCCCTGACCGCGGGCCCTCGGGCTGGGGGTCCCCGGACTGCGGCTGTCCGGACTGTGGGTCCTCGCTGGAGGCGTCGTCGGCGTGATTGGTCATAGGGCCATCCTAGGCGGGGACGATTGCACTAGCCGATTGCACCAGCCAATGGCACGCTGCTCCTTCAGCAGTCCGGAGAGGCACGCCCAACCGGCACCCACCACCACGTACTCGGAAGACCCCCGCATTGAAGACCCGGACATTACCGGGCCCCGGGAATCCAGCTGGTTCCGGCAAGGGGCACCCGGGCCATAGCAGCGGCCTCGATGGTCAGTGCCACCAGGTCCTCCGGTTCCAGGTTGCGCAGGTGCGACTTCCCGCAGGCCCGGGCGATGGTCTGGGCCTCCATCGTCAGGACACGCAGGTAGTTCGCGATGCGACGGCCTCCGGCAACGGGATCCAGGCGGGAGGACAGTTCCGGATCTTGGGTGCTGATTCCGGCCGGATCGCGGCCGTCCTGGAAGTCGTCATAGTAGCCGGCGGCAGAGCCCAGGGCGGCGTACTCCGCGGCGTAACGGGGATCATTGTCGCCGAGGGCGATCAGCGCCGCAGTCCCGATAGCCACCGCATCGGCACCCAAGGCCATGGCTTTGGCGACGTCGGCGCCCGTGCGGATCCCGCCGGAAACGATGAGCTGGACCTTGCGATGGACGCCAAGTTCCTGGAGGGCCTGGACAGCTTGCGGGATGGCGGCAAGGGTGGGGATGCCTACGTTTTCGATGAAGACCTGCTGGGTTGCCGCCGTGCCGCCCTGCATTCCGTCCACCACGATAACGTCGGCGCCGGACTTTACGGCCAGGGCGGTGTCGTAGTAGGGACGGGACGCGCCCACCTTGACGTAGATCGGCTTCTTCCAGTCGGTGATCTCGCGCAGTTCGCCGATCTTGATTTCCAGGTCGTCCGGCCCGGTCCAGTCGGGATGGCGGCTGGCTGAGCGCTGGTCGATCCCCACCGGGAGGGTGCGCATCCCCGCAACGCGTTCGGTGATCTTCTGGCCCAGCAGCATCCCTCCCCCGCCCGGCTTGGCGCCCTGGCCCAGGACGATCTCGATGGCGTCCGCCTTGCGAAGGTCATCAGGGTTCATCCCGTAGCGGGAGGGCAGGTATTGGTAGACCAGGTGTTTGGACTGTCCGCGCTCCTCGGGTGTCATGCCGCCGTCGCCCGTTGTTGTGGAAGTCCCAACCTCACTGGCGCCGCGGCCCAGGGCTTCCTTGGCGTTGGCCGAGAGGGCGCCGAAACTCATCCCGGCGATAGTCACGGGGGTCTGCAGGTGCAGCGGCTTGCTGGCATGCCGGTCGCCAAGGACGATGTCGGTATCGCACCTTTCGCGGTAGCCCTCCAGCGGGTAGCGGGACATGGAAGCGCCGAGGAAGAGCAGGTCGTCGAAATGCGGGACGCTGCGCTTCGCGCCCCAGCCGCGGATGTCGTAAACGCCGGTAGCGGCGGCGCGCTGGATGTCGGCGATGGTGGCGCGGTCGAAGGTGGCCGATTCGCGCAGGCCGAGTTCGCCGGGATGCCGGGCGGAGAGGGCTGCGTCGTGGGGCAGTGAAGTGACGGTCATGCTGTCCTCCTAGTAGGCGGTGGAGTTGTCGACGTGGAAGTGGTACAGGTTGCGGGCGGAGCCGTAGCGCTTGAACTCGGAGGGCTGCTCCGTGCGCCCGGCCGCGGCGAGCAGCTGGCCGAGTTCTTCGAGGTGTTCGCCCCCCATGGGCTTCTCCACGCAGTCAGCGCCCAGGGACGCGACGGTGCCTTTGACGTAGATGCGGGCCTCGTAGATGGAGTCGCCAAGCGCGTCTCCGGCGTCGCCGCAGACCACAAGTCGCCCGGCCTGGGCCATGAAGGCTGACATGTGCCCGATGCTGCCTCCGACTACGATGTCCACGCCCTTCATGGAGATGCCGCAGCGGGCGCCGGCGTTGCCGTCGATGACCACCAGGCCGCCGTGGCCGGTAGCGGCCGCGGACTGGGAGGCATCACCGGTAACGTGCACCGTTCCGGACATGATGTTCTCTGCAAGTCCGACGCCGGCATTGCCGCGGATGATGACGTCACCCTTCTGGTGCATCCCGGCGGCGTAGTAGCCCACATGGCCTTCGATCGTCACGCTGACGGGAGCGTCGATGCCGACCGCGATGCTGTGCTTTCCGTCCGAGTTGGTGACGGTCCACTCCCCCTGCACGTGGGGTTCGTGCAGTGCCTGGTTCAGGTCCCGGACAGTGGACTCGGCCAGGTCCACCAGCGTGGCTGTGGCCCCGGAAGCGGCTGGGACGTAGGCGGGGGTTTCGGTTCCGATCAGAGTGACCATGTGTAGACCTTTCCGGGTTCGGGTTCAAAGATTCGGGCGTTGTCGATGCGGGGCAGGGAGGCCAGGGCACGGTATTCGGAGGCCATGGCCACGTAGTCGTCCGTTTCGGCGATGATGGCGGGCTTGCAGGCGATGGGGTCGCGGACCACGGCCATGCTGTCGGCCGTGGTGACCACCAGGGTGTAGAAACCGTCGAAGACCTTACCGAGGTTGATCAGGGCTGTTTCGAGGTCGTCGCCCTGCTCCAGGCGTGAGGCGATGAAGCGGGCGCCCACCTCGGTGTCGTTGTCCGAATCGAACACCACTCCCCGGCGCTTGAGCTCCCGTCGGATGGTGGCGTGGTTGGAGAAGGAGCCGTTGTGCACCAGGCAGAGGTCGTCAGCCACGGAGAAGGGGTGCGAGCCGCCGGCGGTGACGGCGGATTCGGTGGCCATCCGGGTGTGGGAAAGGCCCTGGCTGCCGGCCATGTTTTCCAGGCCGTGTTCGGCGGCGATCTCCATGGGATGGCCGACGCTCTTCATCACGGCCACGTGTTCGCCGCGTCCGATGATGGTGGACTTCGGCAGGGCCTCCTTGACCGCCTTCATCAGGAGCGGGGTCTCGACGGCGGAGCTCACCAGAGTTGTGTCGCCCACCACCTGGACCCTGGTACTTGCGGCGTCGGGGAGCAGGCGTGCCAGGGAGGTTTCGATGTCGGCGAGGGCCGCGCCCTGCTCTTTGCCTAGGAGGCTGAGGGTCGCCTGACCCGGCGAGACCAGGCCGGGCGTGTTGTAGACGGCGAGACCGGCAGAGTCCGGTCCGCGATCAACGATCTGGCACATCATCGAGGACAGAAGGCTGCCCATGTGGGCGTGCAGCCCGGGATTGCGCAGCTGCAGTGCAGCGATTCCGCACATAGTGGATCCTTTGCTGTTGGTTGTTGGTTTGTCAGATGGCCGTGAGGTAGCTGCGGATTTCCCAGTCGCTGACCTGGTTGTGCCAGACGAGGAATTCCTCTTCCTTGGCATCGGCATAGTAAGCGCCGATAGCCTGGTCTCCACTGAGGCTGGCCAGCATCACGGGGTCGTTGCGGAGCGCCTCGACCGCATGCAGGAGGGTGGCCGGGAGGGCATGGGCGGCCGGCTTGGACTCGCCAGGGCCCGACGGCGTGCCGGGATCCCTGCGCTGCTGGATTCCGTCCAGGCCGGCAGCGATGACGGCTGCGATGGCGAGGTAGGGGTTGGCGGAGCCGTCCCCGGAGCGCAGTTCTATCCTCTTGTCGTCCGGGACGCGGATCATGTGCGTCCGGTCGTTGCCCCCGTAGGAGGCCTTCCGGGGAGACCAGGTGGCGCCCGAGGAACTGGTGGTCGCTCCGGTTCGCTTATACGAGTTCACGGTTGGCGCGAGGAACGCCTGTAGCGCCGGTGCATGCTCCAGAAGGCCGCCAATAAAGGAATAAGCGAGCTCCGAGAGTCCCAGGCCCTCGGCGTCGTCGTCGCTTGGAAACAACGGGTCGGACCCGGACCACAGGGACAGGTGCAGGTGCAGCCCGCTGCCCGTCCGGTCCGTAAACGGCTTGGGCATGAAAGTAGCGGTCATGCCCCGCTGTTCGGCGAGGATGTTCAGGATGTAGCGCAAGGTGACGACCCGGTCCGCCGTCGTCAGCGCATCCGCAAAGTTGAAGTTCTGCTCGAATTGGCCGGCCGCGTCCTCGTGGTCGTTGGCGTAGTTGCCCCAGCCCAGGGTGTTCATGGCCGAACTAATCTCAGCGAGATGGTCATACATTCTGGTGACGCCGCGTGCGTCGTAGCAGGGGCGTGGCGAATCGTCCCTGGCGTCGGCGGTGGCGAGCGTGCCGTCGTCGTTCTTCCTGACGAGGAAGTACTCCACTTCCGCGCCGACCTTTGCCTGCATCCCGGCATCGGCAAGCCGGGACAGTGCGTTCTTGAGGATCACGCGAGGGGCGTACGGCCACGGTTTGCCGTTCACATATGGATCACAGTGCACAACGGCGAGGCCGTCCTTGATGAAAGGGACCGGGGTGAAGGACTGGAGATCAGGAACGGCTATAAGGTCACCGTCCTGGGGATTCTGGCCGATGAGCCCTGCGGCGTAACCGGCGAACCCCATTCCGCCCCCTTCCAGCTCGTCCGCGGCTTCAACGGGCACCAGCTTTGCGCATGGCTTGCCGGTCATGTCCACGAAGGTAGCGAGGATGAAGCGGACATCGTGGGCGCCTGCCAGATCGGCCAGGGTGATCCTGTCCTGAGGGGTCTGTACTTCAACGGGAGCAGAGTTCAGCTCGGGTGTAACGAGACTTGTCATGGAAACGGTCCTGTCCGTGATCAGTTACTACAGTGAAACGCTGTTGAACCACAGTAGTCAAATTAATGTTTCCAAACAGTCCCTCTTGTGTTAAATCCGCATTGCCCAGCGAAGCATGGACCTTTTGGCTTGTTGCAGTGTCGCCGTCCTCGTGCCCGCCGGGATCCTGGCGGCCCTGTCTGCGAAGCCCTCATCCGGCCCCTGTGCCTTCTCGACGCAATGGCCGTCCAAGTATCGACTGGTGACTTCACGGCCTATGCGTCTCACCAGTTGCGAACACCACTGGCGGCCCTTCGCTTGAACCTGAACAGTCTGCGTGACCGGCTTGAAAGCCCGCGAAGAGAGATCGTCCGTGGACAATGCACTGGCGAAGGCCGGGCGACTGGCACGGCTGGTCAACAGCCTTCTCTGGCCCTTGCCCGCTTCAGTCCCCCATCAGGCGCCCCGAAACAATCGACGTCGCGGTCGTTGTTGCCCCCGGACTGGACCTTGGAGCGATGCTTCCGACAGGCCGCCGTCGAACTAGTGAGCTCCCCGGCCGCAGTCCCACACGATGGTCAACAGCCCGTCCCCGCCTGGATAACGCCAGGTCACCTTGAGCAGGTGCTGGACAGTTGCTGGCGAACCCGTGCAATCATCGCCTCCAGGCACCACTGCGACGATTACTGTCCGCCAAGTGACGGGCAGGTGATCCTGGATGTTTGCAGACCCAAGGTCCAGGCCTGACCGACGACGAGCTTGAGCGCGTGTTTGACCGTTTTTAGAGCATTGCTCCTGGCGGTTCAGGCCTTGGGCGGCCCATCGTGCGCCAACTTGTGGAGCACGACACCGGTAGGGTTCAGCTGCTGGCCGATCCAAGAGTAGTGCCACAACACACGAATCCGACCAATCCAACGGACTCACCGTCCGGATCACCCTTCCCGCCTGAAAACCACGGGACAAAAACCAGCGCCCTAAACATCCGCTTCACCGTCGGTGATCCGGCCCAATTCCCTGCCAACGGAATCTCATAGGGCACGCGGCGGCAGCAGTCTATGATCCGAGCCCACCACAGCCTCGATGTCCTCGCCCTGTGCGATGTTCATAGGCCAAGGCCACCCATCGTTGCGAGAGGTGGCCTTGGAGTCTTGAGGGACAGCGCATTTTCAGCAGGGGTATACCGTCTACAGGCGGCGTGCCACTATTCCAGCCGAGAATCCACCTGCCCCGACGGTAAGCAGCGCCAGCCCCAAACCGAAACGGAGTGTGGTCGTTGCGGCAACTGTGCAAAAGATACCCGCGGCCACCAACAGCAGTGTGCTGGCGAAATAGATGTGGCTCATGAAACCTCTGAAGGGTCAGGGAGAGAGCGCCTAACGGACGCCTACCCCACAGTGCCGCGAGGTAGCTGGGTGGCTGTATCAGTCCCGCGACAGGTGGAATGTTCGTCCTAAGGGCAGACGAAGGTCCAGATGACCGATTTTCCGTTGAGTCGGCATGAGCGAACCTTCGGTGAGTTCTTTTTTCTGGTGGGTGATTCTTGGGAAGCCCAGGTCCCGCTAAGCGCGATCTCAGCCCCCGCAGGAACTTCGCGGCATATTCGACGGGTCCTTGGGTTCCGCTCCTGGAGACCTATGGTGTCGTTGCAAGACGGCGACGCAGCCGCTCGACGGCTCGCGGGCTGGCGCCTCTTTTCTCAATCGGTTTCGGGGCACGGGCAATAGAAGCAGTTGGGGCCCTCACAGTCGGTGTAGGAAACAGAAGCGTCTTGCCTCATCGTTTTTGCAGCGCTGAACGTGTGACCACCGGGCGCATTTGTTTGAGCGGTTGACGTTTTTTGCATTGCTGTGCTCCTTTCTGAAAACCTACTGAACATTCCGCTGAGGGTCGTTGACTTTGGTCGATGCCCCTTGGATGTGACCGAGGGGCATCAACTAACCACGACGGCTTTGACCTGCGGCCGTCCTAATGAAACCTAAAATCGGTCAGCGGCGAGGCTGGCCCTGCTGGCGGCGGAGGTCTGCCCCGTGGCCAGCTCGGCAATTAGCTGGCCTGTTGGTGGGGCCAGACTGATTCCGAGCATCGCGTGGCCGGTGGCGACGAGAACGCGGGGTTTTCGCGGCAAGGGCCCAATGATGGGCAGGCCGTCGGGGGTCATAGGCCGCAGCCCCGTCCAGGGTTGAGGTTTCCGGGTCAGGTCAGGCCAGCGGCTGAAGTATGAGGGCAGGCTGCTCAGGAGGCCGCCGGCGCGGACCACATCGATTCGTTCATTGATGCCGCCGAAGCCCATCGTGCCGGCGATCCGCACCTTCGTGGCCAAAGGAGTGATGGCCACCTTGGCCTCCGCCAGGTACAGGGGACGGGTTGGGCCGTCATCCTCGAGGGGCAGATCATAGCCATAGCCTTTGCCTGCCTGCAGGGCGATCCGCTCACCGATGCCAGCCAACACCTGATTCGTCCAGGCTCCGGCCGCAACGACGATGCGGTCAGCACGTAGAGCCTTCTCCCCCACCACGACGGACGCTGAACCATCCGTTTCCTGACGGAGGGAGGCCGCCTTGCCCAGCAGGAATTCCACGCCGTCACGGGTACATGCGGCCGCAAGGCCGTTCGTAAACGACGCGGGGTCAAGGGAACGATCCCCGAAGGTCTGCAGCCCACCTGCGAGTCCGGCGGCGACGGACGGGCACTCTCTGACAAGCGCTTCACCTTCCAGTGCCCGCCAGGAAAAGCCAGGGATAACCGATTTCATGGCATCCAGCTCGTGTGCATGGTGTTCGAGCTTCCGGCCGTCCTTGAACAACATTGTGAAAGGGTCCGCATGGCTTTCGAACCGCACGCCATCGGCCCTGAGGTCGTCGAACATCTGCACCGTCTCGGCCCCCAAGTCGGCGAGAACCTTGAGTCCGGCTTCGAAGCGGGCCGTGGTGCAGTGTCGCAGCATCGTCAGCATGAACCGGATGAACTGCGGACTCAGGTTGGGTTGGACGTAGAGCGGGCTGTCCCGGCGGAGCATCCATCGCAAGGCCTGGGGCAGCACTCCGGGCGCAGGGACCGGTGTGGACATACTCGGCACCACCCATCCTGCGTTGTGGCTGGAGGCTTTGGAGCCTGGCTGCACCGCGTCCACGACTGTCACGTCGGCTCCGCTCTTGCGGAGATAGTAGGCGGCGGACAGCCCGATGGCTCCTGCGCCGATGACAATTGTTCTCATACGTTCTCCATGGTGTGAGGTGCCGTAACGGTCCTCGTGCGGACGTCCTTAGCCTGAGGCGGCGTCAGAGGGGCGGGCGATGATGTCTTCGTAGATGGCAGAGGCCGTGACAAGGTCCTGCCATCCCATCCCTACGCTCTTGAAGAAGGCCGGACCACGGCGAGGTACTGCACCAACCCGGACCAGGGGTGAGAGCTGGTGCAGTTCTTCGCCGGTGATGGTTCCGTTGTGGATGCCGATGATGATGTCGCCGGCCTCACGGAGGGCGGTATCGGTGTCCTCCACATAGATTGTGCTGCGTTTCAGCAGTGCGTCGTCTACCTCCCGGGCGTCGGGTTCGTGGGAGCCCATGGCGACGACGACGGCGTCGTCGCGTACGAGCGAACCGTCAAAGAGAGGCTCCCTGGCGCTGGTGCAGCACGTGATGATGTCGGCTTCGGCCACGTCCGCAGCAGTCCCTTGATGTGCGTTGAACCCTTGGTTCCTCAACTGTGCGAGGAGAGCCTCGGTTCCTCTTACTGACCGTCCCACCACCGTCACCTTGGTGAGGTGTCGAACAGCAGCCACAGCCTTCACGTGATACAGCGCCTGCGGTCCGGTGCCGAAGACAAGGAGTGAGGCGGCATCCGTTGCGGCCAGATGCCTGATTGCCAGGGCTGAGAGCGCTGAGGTGCGAATGGCGGTGAGTGAGACACCGTCCAGGAGCATGAGCGGGTGAAGCGTGTCCGAGTTGAAGAGCAGATAATTGCCTTGAATCTTGGGAAGCTGCTGCTTGTGGTTTTCGGGCGCGACGGTGACGATTTTGACCCCTGCATACCCGCCGTGCTCCCCCGGCATCAGCAGAAAGCTGCCTTTGGCCAGGGGGACGTTGCTTCGGGCCAGGGAATCTTCGGGTTTCAATCCGGATTTCAGGGCCCGCTCCAGTGCGGAGATCGCTCTTTCCATGGTTAGGTGCTCGAAGACCTGTTCTGCGGAGACCACCGCAATGTCATCGGATTGCATGAGGGGCATGTATATCTCTCCTGGGACGTGTAAGGAACAGTCAGTTGATCAGGCGGGGTTCGCCGACTTCGGCGGCGGAATCCGGCAGTCCGTGGTTTTTGAGGATCTCGACGATCCGTCCCGAGCTGTGAAGCTCGGAAATCGTCTCATCCAGGGCCTTGCCCAGCTCGGTGTTGTTCTTGCCGTATGGCAGGGTCGTCTGTGCCGGTTCCACGGTGGCTGTCACAGCAGGGTCCGGCGTGACTGTGGTGACCTTGAATTTGGAGTCCTTGAAGTTGTAAAGGGCGGTTCCATAGGCGTCGATGCCCACGTCAACGCGGCCTACTTCAACGTCCTGCTTCAGTTCGACGCTGGAGGGGTAGACCTTCAAGTCTGCGCCGAGCAGCTTCCGCAGGTCCTCGACCCACAGGTAGCCGTCGATGGTGCCGACCTTCTTGCCTTTGAGCTGTTGGATGGAGGTGATTCCGTCAGTGGAAATAACACCCAGTTCGTCGAGGTATAGAGGTGCGGACAGGTTGACGACTTCGCTGCGGGCCTTGGTGCGGTACCAGTCCCCGATAGTCAGGTCGATGCGGTTGTTTTGCACCGAAGGAACGGCGGAGGAATAAGCGACCGGTTCGTACTTGACGTTAAGGCAGTTCGCCTTTGCGAAATCAGAGGCAATATCTACATCGACCCCGGTGGGCTTGCCGTCCTTGGTATAGCTGAAGGGAGGGATTTCAGTCAGGCCGACCGTGAGAACGCCTTTGTTGATGGTGGAAAAGGTATGGGCGGGTTTGCAGTCGGCGGCTACCGTGCTCTCGGCGTTGCGGCTGCAGGCGGTGGCGGTCATTGCCAGGGCGGCGGCCAGTGTTGCGGCGGCCACGGGACGGGACATGAGTTTCATGGGATTCTCCTGGAAAGTGAGAACGGGAAAGGAGGGGGAAGGGGAGGCAAGGGCGGGGTGCGAATCAGTGAGCCAGTGTGAGGTGCCTGGACATCCTCTTCTCAGTCACTCCGACGAGCCAGGTTGCCGGTATGGTGACGGCCGCGTAGAGCAGTCCGGCCAAGGCAAGGACGCTGAAGTATTTGAAGGTTGAGGACCCGATGGAGTAGGCCTGGCTAAGCAGTTCAGGAACGGCGATGGTGAAGCACAATGAGGTGGCCTGGAAGATTAGGATTGCGAAGCCCATCAAGGCGGGCAAGGCGATCCGCAGCCCTTGAGGAATCACCACGAAGCGGAGGGTGTCCAGGCGGGAGACGCCCAGGGTCTGGCAGGCCTCGATCTCGCCGGCGGGTACCGCTTGCAGACCGGCCCTGAGAATCTCGCTGGTAAAGGCGGCGGTGGTCAATGCGAGGGCGGCAAACCCGGCGGTAAATGACGACAGGGTAATTCCGGTGCTCGGCAGCCCGAAGTAGAACAACTGCAGGACCACCAGGGCAGGGGCACCGCGGGAAATCTCGACGACTCCCACGCAGATTCCCCGGACAAGGGCATTGCGTGAGGAAGCGAAAACCGCCAGCAGCAGGCCCACGGGAAGGCCCAACAGGAGACTGAGACCGGTAATTTGCAGGCTCAGCAGAAGCCCGTCAAACAGGGTGGGAAACCAGTCCAGCCAGTCGGTGATGAAACTCATCGGGACACCTTCTTCCGTAGTGAGGAATCGAGCTTCCTGGACAGCAGACCCAGGGGAATGCACATCGCGACATAGACTGCCGCGGCCAGGAGGTAGACCGTCAGCCCACCGCCGCCGGAGCGTGCGTCCTGGGTGGTGAAGAAGACGATCTCCGTCACTCCGATCGTGGAGGCGATCGAGGAATCCTTAATCAGGCTGATGGCATAGGAGGTCATGGAAGGAATCGAAACCCGCAGGGCCTGCGGACCGACAATGCGGGAAAATGTCGTCCAGTCACTCACTCCCAGCGCATGGCCTGCCTCCCACTGACCTGCGTGGACAGCTGAGATGCCGCCACGGTAAATCTCGGCCATGTAGGCAGCGGAGATGAGGCCTAGACCGATGATCGCCGCTGAGATGGCGTCGAACTGGAAGGCGCCAATGCTGACACCGAAGTAGATAATGAACAGCCACACAATCGCCGGGATGCCGCGCAGCAGGTTCACCGTGTACCGGCAAGCCGACCGGATTGGCATGTTTCGGGATCGCAAACCCATAACAAGTGGTACGCCCAACACTACACCGATGGAAAGAGAGGCCCCCGTGACCAGCAGGGTCAACGGAACGCCCAGGAGTACTGCTTCAAGAGCTTCCATCATCACCTCCCCAGAACGGCACGCAGGAACAGCCTGGTTCTGTCATGGTTCGGTTCTGACAGGATCTGGCGCGGATCCCCGTGCTCAATAATCTTGCCGTCGGCCATGACCACGAGAGTGTCAGAGACATCCCGGGCAAATCCCATTTCGTGAGTGACGATGATCATCGTCATGCCGTCGGAGGCAAGCTCCTTCATCACCGCCAGGACCTCAAGGCCCACTTCGGGGTCAAGAGCGGAAGTAGGTTCATCGAACAACATGACCTCAGGGTCCATTGCCAGGGCGCGTGCAATGGCGATGCGTTGCTGCTGCCCGCCGGAACAACGGGCCGGATAGGAGCCGGCAAAATCAGCCAGCCCGACACGATCAAGCAGCGCCAAAGACCGTTTGTTCGCATCCTCGCGGCTGCGCTTAAGGACCCTCATCTGGGCGAAGGACACATTGTCCAGAACCGACATGTGAGGGAAAAGGTTGAAGTGCTGAAAGACCATTCCGGCCTTCCGGCGCAGAGCCTGCACATCCCGTCCGGATACGCCCTCTCCGGCACGGATAGTCCGGCCACCCAAAGTGATCTGACCGCTTGTGGGTTCCTCGAGGAAGTTGATGCAGCGCAGCAGCGTGCTCTTGCCTGCACCACTGGGGCCAATGACGGCCATCACTTCGCCTGGGGACACGTCAAGGTTGACGTCGCTGAAAATCGTGCGCTCACCGTAGTTCTTGGAGACGCCGCGCAAGCTCACCATAGGCTGCGCCCGCTGGGAAGCATCCATAATTCGTCCTGCCGTAGAAGGGGTTTCGGAGTGGGAAAGAGACTGTGACTTGAATCTCATAGGAGACACTGTATCAGAGAAAGGTGTGATACCTCACTCTCCTCCTCAAATATTTTTTCCGCCGTTTTTGCGGAACTGCACTGTTTTTACACGCCTCCCTGCGGCACCGAGCCACTTATGCTCCCTGTGAAGCCTTACACCTTTCTTCCCGTGCAGTGGAAGAGTTTGGACGGCAGCCTTCCCGTGAATCCGCTGCATATACCAGACGGGACACTGAATCCTCCCGGTTTGCCCCACATTCCACGACCATGTGCTTCATGATCCGCCGCGCACTTCGCTGCTACCCCCTGGGCCCACGGTTGGCCTTGGTTGTTGCAGGATTCCGTTCACCGCTGCTGTCCGGCGCTCCTGGTTGCCGTGGTGGATTGTCTTCTGCTGTCGTCTCGACCAACGGTGGCGGGGAGGACGTGCATTTACGGCGCGGAGGCGCGCGCTGCACCGTCTCAGTTCAAAGGCTAAGAGGAGGCATGGTGCTTTCCCCGTGGCACTGTAGCCAGGTTTAGAAGCAGCGGCTAAGTCTCGTCGGTCTGAAGGAGATACCGTACTCCGGTTGCGGTCACAGGACTAGGAGGCCGGACCCGGGCTGCGTGTGGCCGACGTAGCATTTGCGACTCCGATGCAATGGGTACAGAAGCATTCCTCGACGCTTTCGAAGCCGCCTTCACGGCCCAGGCCAAGCTACTGGATATCCTGAACGCTCCGGCCGCGTTGGACACGACGCCGGTGCTCAGGTCGAGCTTTCCCAGCTTCTCGAAGATCCGGATCCCGCGGTTCTGGTGAATGTCAGAGATGGCCCTTAACGAAGGCTCACTCGCAGCGTGCCTCTCGATTGATGGCTGGGGTGCTTCTACCACCCCATCCTCAAAGATGTCACCGCGGCCGCCCGAATCCTGTCCCAGGAAACCTCTGGCCCCTGGCCTCTAGCAGCACTTTTCGACTCCAGGACGAGGCCGTGCGCTTGGGCAACAACACGGAGTACGACTTGGCGGCCTGCGTCTTCCCCGGGGACATTAAGAGTTCAAAAGCCGGCCTCTTATCTCCTAATGACGTCCCGCGGCTGGCACACGCGAGTCTTGGGGCATCGCTACCTAGTACCTGCATGCCGGACAGGCTGGCCAACGGCTGGAAGTCAGGGAGGGCTACTTACCGGCTACCCGGCTGGGGTGTACGGCGAATCCTTACTGTCAGTCTCGTCTCGGCCGGCCCAAATGCCGCGGACGTGGCCGAGATGGCTGGTCATAATGTCTGCAGCTCGCTCGCTCTCCCCGCCCTCCATAGCATCCAGCAGGAGTGCGTGCTCTTTCGTGGACCGCTCGAGCAAGTCCGTCCCGGCGAACTTGTCGAGTCCGAGCAGTCGGCTTTGGTCCCGCAGCGTGCCGATAATATCTAGGAGCTTCTCATTTCCAAGTGCGGAGAGGATCGAGAGGTGAAATTCACGGTCGGTTGCGACGAACTCCTCCCATTCACCTGCCGCTGCAAAGGCCTCGGTCTTGCGGCTGAGTTTCCGGAGCGCTGAAAAGTCTGAAATAAGTGACCGCTCCGTGATCTCACGGACGGACGAGACTTCAAGCATGGCTCGAATCTGAACAATATCGTCCAGTTCTTTATTCGACGGTTTACGAACGACAAAGCCACGGTTTCGCTTGATCTCAATAAGCCCCTCCTTGGCCAGGTCGTGGAGGGCCTCGCGGACCGGGGTAATGGAAACGTTCAACCTCTCGGCAATGGCACCGATGGAATGCATAGATCCTGGCTCCAGGCGTCCGGATACGATCTGCGCCCGAATGATTCGCACCGCCTGCTCTCGGTAGCTTTGAGTACGGACCTCTCCGCTATTCTCTTCATTCCAAGTCAGCGAGGACGACATCGTATGCCCCTTCGATAGCGCGTGAGGTGTCATACCTAACTCTACCCCCCGGTAGCCACTCTTCAGCCGTTCTCGCTGGATGCTCTCCCACATCATCCGGACAGCATCAGAGGCGCGGCACTCCTTTGCGACTCAAGTCAAACTTCCGACTTGCCACATCTTGAAAGAGTGACGGAGCAACCGGCGACCCTGGCTTTGGAAGCAGGTCTGGAACAGATTTTCGGTGACCGCTGGGCAGGTCCTCTGCAAAACAGTCGTAAGCCTGCTCACCTCCGCGCCAGCGTCGAGCGACCCTGTCCTCTTATGCGTTCAAATTGCACGGGCAGCGCCCAGTCATGTAGCTCCTGCCCTGCCACGCCATGAATTAATGACCGAGTGACCAAGAATCCTGTCCAGGAAACTCGCCTCAAGAAAACTCCAGAAAATTTTGTCAATGATCATGCTGGAGTCCATGAAAGCCACCATGAACATGTATCGTCCAGCCCAAGAGAAAGGAAGCCCTCGGCCACGCGAACGGCCAGTCACAACTAGATACAGCCCGCGGCAGCACACGCACTCAAGGCGGACAAAATGTGTACAGTGTACAAGCGGTCAGAGGCGCAAAAGGCCCTCACCTGCGGAAACACTGTACCCGAGGTGGGACTCGAACCGGGCGCCACGCCTCGGAAACCCGCCACTCCCCCGAAATCATCCCCAATCCGCCTCAATCCGCAACCGGTACAACCGAATCCCCGGGTGTGCACATTGTGCACACCCTCTTTTTGCCCATTTGATGGCAGATGCCGAGAAGTGGCGCCTCCGTCAGACCCAATCGGGTCCGGCGCAAATCTTCATACCGTAGCGTTACGACGCCTCGGTGTCCTGGCCGACAAAGGCCGCGGTTTCAGCACGACATATTTGGCCGTGGTCAGCGGCTCAGGGTCGCCGGCTACTGTCAGTCGGCTGACGTCGCACAGGTCGAAGCTGACCCAGCGGGTCCCGTTAAAGGACCACCATGCGCGGCCCGCATAGTCCGCCGCCCGACCGCACCTAACATCGTCATTCCCCCGGGTTAGCGGGTCAGCGCGATGGCGACTTCGCCACCGAGAGAGACGTTACTTCGGTACACATCGACATTTACATTCACGCTGCGACCATTCGTCTCGCGCTGAATGAAGTCCAAAAGGAACGGCGTGGTGTCCTTGCCGTTAATCCCGTTCTTCTCTGCCTGTGCCCACGCCCGGGAGAGAATGGCGTCGAGCTCGGCCGGAGGGAGCTGCTTGTCCTTTGCGATCGGGTTTGCCAACAGGATGGCCGATTCAATGTGCAGGTCATCGCGTGCGCTGCAGATCGCCGCAACTTCGTCCGGAGTGTTGACCGCGTACTCGATCGCCAACCCCGAGTCGGAAACGAAGAAGCCAGGGTACCTGTTGGTCCTGTAACCAACGACCGGGATGTTGAGCGTCTCGAACCGTTCGAGGGTCGCCGGGACGTCCAGGATGGACTTCACGCCGGCGCTGACGACGATGATCGGAGTAGCAGCCAAGGTAGTCATATCGGCAGATTCATCGAAGGACGTTGCCGCACCGTGGTGAACTCCACCCAAACCGCCGGTTGAGAAGACTTTGATGCCGGCGCGGTGTGCCAAGAACGCCGTCGCCGCCACCGTGGTGCCACCGTGGAACCGAAGAGCAGCGGCCACGGGAAGATCGCGGAGGCTGACCTTCTTCACTGCCCCATCATTGGAGAGCGCGGTGATCTGCTCACGGCTGAGCCCTACCGTCGGAGCGCCGGCGAGGACACCGATCGTTGCAGGAACGACCCCTTGACCGCGAAGCCGTTCCTCGGCTTCCAAAGCAACCTCGAGATTGCGCGGACGCGGAAGGCCGTGAGTGAAAATGGTCGATTCCAACGCGACGACAGGCCGCCCTCCAACAACGGCTGCGGCCACCTCCTCTGAGACGTGGAACGCGACCCTGGTGCGAATGGATGACACGGTGGTCTCCCGGTAAGAACGTGATCTGACCTGACCCACCAAGGTTCCCGTACCCGAGAACCAACAACAAGACATCGCCGTGCCACCGGTCCGGGCTGCGGCCTTGGATTATTGGCGGCCCGGCGGGGTTGTGGCCCGTGGCCCGCTTCGGTCGGACAGCTGCCAACGGGGCCGCGTGCCCATTCTGGAACAGGGCCAAACCGCTGTCCATACCCAGCGGCCGTGACAGAATGGTGCCATGCTGCTCGACGAGCTCGTGCGGACCTCGGAAGCCGTCGCGGCCACCCGCTCCCGGCTCGCCAAGGTCAACGAACTGGCAGACCTGCTGCTCCGGCTCGACCCCGCGGACATCCCGACGGCGGTCGGCTTGCTCACGGCCAAGCCTCGCCAGGGCCGAGTCGGGATCGGCTGGAGCGGCATGAGGACGGCCAGGGGCGAGCCCGCTCCTGAACCGAATCTCACTATCGCCCACCTCGACGTTGCGTTGGATCGGCTGCTGGCAGCCGCTGGCGCTGGCTCCGCCGTAGAACGCGCCGCCACCCTTCGGACTCTGATGGCGGAAGCCACCGAACGAGAGCAGGCCTTCATCGCCGGCGTCCTGCTCGGAGAACTTCGTACCGGTGCACTTCAAGGCGTACTGACGGATGCGGTTGCCCGGGCCGCCGGCCGGCCGGTCGAGGCCGTACGCCGCGCAGCGATGCTCTCCGGCGATCTCGGCGGGACCGCCCTGCTGGCGATCACGGGCACCGCGGCTCAGCTTGACGCGGTCGGCCTCGTCGTCGGGCGTCCCGTGCAGCCCATGCTCGCCACAACCGCGGCCAGTGCCGGCGAGGCGCTGGAGGCGACGGGGGAAGCGTCGGTGGAATACAAGCTCGACGGCGCACGCATCCAGGTGCACCGTGCCGGCGACGAGGTGCGCATCTACACCCGCACCCTGGCCGAAGTGACCCATCGGCTGCCTGAGGTGGTGGAGGTGGTGCGCGGACTGCCCGTGCGCAATGTGATCCTCGACGGCGAGACCCTAGCCCTCGACGAGGACGGCGGGCCCCGGCCGTTCCAGGAGACCATGTCCCGGTTCGGGGCGAACGCGGCGCGCACCATGCTGCTGCATCCGTGGTTTTTCGACGTGCTGCACATCGACGGGCGCGACCTGCTCGACGAGCCCCTGTCCACACGCATCGGCGTGCTCGAACGAATCGCCCCCGGGCACCGCATCCCGGGGAAAATCACTGCGGATGCGGCTGTTGCCGAGAGAGTGTCGCGCGATGCGCTGGCCGCCGGCCATGAGGGTGTGGTCGTGAAGGCGGTGGACTCGGCCTACGCCGCCGGGCGGCGGGGTTCGAACTGGATCAAGGTGAAGCCGGTGCTCACCTACGACCTGGTGGTGCTCGCCTGCGAATGGGGGTCAGGACGGCGCACCGGCCTGCTCTCGAACCTGCACCTCGGAGCCCTGGACCCTGTTGGCGAGTTCGGCGAACCCGGCGGTTACGTGATGGTGGGCAAGACTTTCAAGGGCCTCACCGACGCGCTGCTGCAATGGCAGACTGAAAGGTTCCAGGAGTTGGAGGTGCGGCGTACGGCGGGTACAGTGTGGACCGAGCCGGTCACCGTGGTCGAGATCGCCATCGACGGCGTCCAGCACTCTCCCCGCTATCCGGGTGGAATCGCCCTTCGGTTCGCACGCGTCAAGCGCTACCGTGACGACAAGACGGCCGCGGAGGCCGACACCATCCAGACGTTGCGCGCCCTGCTCCCTACCCCACGGGGCAGAAAGGTATCGCCCGCGCCGGCGGAGCCAGATTCGGGAAGAGACGCCCCACTCCCGTAGAAACGATAGATTAGCGTTTTCCGTGCAGGCACTGCACGAGCTTCAGATCCTAAAAGCGGCGAAGGTCTTGATGAGCCGACGATCGTCACGGGCCGAGCTCTCCGGGCCCTGGCTGAGGATCCATAATTAGGATGTTGCTTTGATGGAGGGAAGCCGGTGAACAAGAACCGTCTAGAGGCGTTCAGTGATGGTGTGCTCGCCATCATCATCACAATCATGGTGCTGGAACTCCATGTGCCGGACGAACCGACCTGGCGTGGTTTGGGGTCCGTCCTGCCCACGTTCCTCAGCTACCTGCTCAGCTTCGTCTACGTCGGAATTTACTGGAACAATCACCACCATATGATCCATCTGGCAAGCAGGGTCAACGGCGCGATCCTTTGGGCCAATCTGCACTTGTTGTTCTGGCTTTCACTAATCCCGTTCACCACCCGCTGGATGGATGAGTCCGGCTTCGTGCAGATCCCGGTGCTGACGTACGGGATCAACTTGCTGTGCGCCGCGATCGCCTACTTCATCCTGGAACAGGCACTGATCCGCCAACAGGGCCGGGATGGCCCCCTCGCGCAGGCAATTGGCCGGGACTGGAAAGGCAAAACGTCGCCACTGATTTACCTCGCAGGCCTTGGGCTGACCGCCGTCCAGCCCCTGCTTGGGGTTGCGATCTACACCATCGTGGCCCTGATCTGGCTAATTCCAGACCGCCGGGTTGAGCACTTCGTCACCCGGGCTCACCGGGACTGACCCGCGCGGGGCCGCCTATGGTCCGGTACCTGAAGACGCTTGAGTAGCCGGCTGCCTGTCCCATCAGAACCGCCGAAGCTCTCCGGTGTTCCGGATCACGACAGTTCTCGTTGTTTGCTTGGCCACGCACTCCGCTGCCTTCAGGTGCCAAGGAACGCCCGGAGACGGTGACGGGCCATTTTGCATCGGGCTGTGAATCCAAGCGGAACGAACAGTTTGCTTCCTTCGTGGGGTTGATCCCGACGACTGTTGCTGCATCCCCGGCGGCCGCAATATTTTCGGTACCCGGCAGGTCGGGATAGTCAACAGTGAATTCGACTCTGTCTCCTGGCTGAAATACCGGGTCGTCGTAGACGGTGTCGCTGCTGCTCCGGAAGAGAATTTCACTGCCGTCAGCATCGCGGGCCGGTCTGTCCTTGAAGTCGTCATGGCATGCCCGGATCGCTGCTGCCAGCATCTCCGGCGGGGTGGTCTTGAGCAGGAATCCACTGGCCCCGGCCTGCAGCGCGGCAAAAACATACTCATCAAGATCGAACATCGTCAGGACCAGCACCTTGGCGCGCGGGCGGGCCGCAGCAACCCTGCGCACCCCTTCAATGCCGTCAGTTCCGGGCATCTGGATATCCATGAGGACGACATCGGCGGCTTCCGTTCCTGCGACCCTCGCAGTGGCTGCACCGTCTGCCGCCTCACCCACCACCTCGATGTCTGGCTCCGCGAGCAGGATGGCACGCAGCCCGCCCCGGATCAGGGCCTTCCCCCTGTGCAAATGCATCCGGGCCCGACAATTCCTGAGGTGAGGGTTCGCGGCTACCTTCGTTATCACGACACCGCCAGCATGGATCGGGCGGGTTGGATAAGACGGTGGCGACCTGACGGCGGCTCGCAAAGCACCTTCGAAGTGAGGGTGCCGACCTCACGTCCATGTACAGGTGTCATAGCCTTCCCACAAAGGCTGCCGCCTAAGCCCGAGGAGGCCGGCGGTGGAGGGCATGCGAGGCTGATCAGCGCGGCCCATCCAGCCCGCCGTCGGCCGTCCAGTTACTGCTTGTTCAGCCCTAGAGTTTGGCGAGGCGCTCGGCCATGGCGCGGTCCTTCCGGAGCGCGGCCGGTGCCCGATTCAGCCACCGCTCGAGTATGGCGATTTCTTCGTCACGTTCCTTGAGTTTGCGGTGAATGATGGCGGCCTGCGGGTTGCCGTTCCTTGAATCCTGTTAGAACGCGCGGAGGATGTCTTCGACGCGTTGTTTGGCGTCGCCGAAGAGCATTTTGCGACACCATTCCACCACTCCCCCAGCGCCCAAAATCCCATACATGTGAATCGCAGCTCTAAAGGGCCTCCTTTCTGCAGCGCTAAGTGGCGCGCTTATAAGCCCGACTCGAACGGCCCAGCGGGCCGAATCTGCTCCTGACGACTGCCGGTAAAGTCGCCACTGGATGACGTAGCCCTTCTTGGAGGATGTGGTCCGAACCCGGGCCGCCCGGGAGTGGGCATTGGTGGCACAGAATGCCGAGGCCGAGCGCATCGAGCGGCGGGTCATCTCAACGCGAGAAGCAAGGCACGATCAGCCGGCCGCCAGGACGCCTACATCGCGTTCCGGCTATTGGTGATCGAAGAGCCCGTGTTGTCAGTCTTGAACTTCAACCGGCTTCTGCTCGATCCTGTGCTGAGCTTGGTTCCGCTGCGATCCATGAGTCGTAGACGGCTGCCGGTCCGGCGCTGCTTCAGCGCCATGGCTTGTCCAGGATGGAAGCTGCGTCCCTTCGTTTCCGGATATATCGAGGAATAGCAACAGTAAAGACAAAGAGACTGATAAGCCAGCCAGATTGAGCAGACTAGCCCCGCTATGCCTGTCGGCGCCGGTTGGCTTGGTCCACCAGTTCCGACATCCACGGCCGATGCCCGTGACGGAACACTATTCCTTCCGGGAGTCCCTGGACGGTTGGGACCGAATCGATGATGTCGATGGTGATCCGGCCGCCGGCCATGGGCGCGTTGGTGATGTGCAGGTCGCCGTAGGATTCCGGGAGTACCGGGTCCATCCAGAGGCCACCGCGGGAAATGTGGGTGTCGTAGCGCATCAGGCTCGTCACCAGGTGGATCGGTGTGGTCGCTGCCCAGGCCTGCGGCGAGCAGGCCGTTGGATAGGGCACAGGCTCCGCAAACTGGTCCCTGCCGAAGCCGCAGAACAGCTCCGGCAGGCGGCCGCCGGAATGCTCTGCTGCCTCCAACAGGGCCGTGGAGATCCGCTGCGCCTCGGCGACAAAACCGTATCGCAGCAAGCCGGTCGCGATGAGCGCGTTGTCGTGCGGCCAAACTGATCCGTTGTGGTAGCTGGCGGGGTTGTAGGCACCCATGTCACTGGCCAGGGTCCGAACGCCCCAGCCACTGAACATTTCCGGGGACATCAGCCGTTCGGCCACCAGCGGAACCTTGTCGTCGTCGATGATGCCGGGCCATAGGCAGTGGCCCATGTTGGAAGAACACGCATCGACCTGCCGCTTCTTTCCATCCAAGGCGGTGGCGTAGTAGCCACGCTCGGGCATCCAGAACTGTTCGTTGAACCGTCTCTTCAACTGCGCCGCCAGATCCGCCAGCTCATTCCCTAGAGCCACGTCACCGGCGTCGAACGCCATCCAAGCCCGCGAGAGATACGCGACGTACACGTATGCCTGCACCTCACACAGCGCGATTGGCGGCTCGGCCAGGCGTCCGTCGGCGAAGTTGATTCCGTCCCAGGAGTCCTTCCAGCCCTGGTTGATCAGCCCTTGGTCGTTGAGACGCTCATACTCGACGAACCCGTCGCCGTCCTTGTCGCCGTAGTCCCGGATCCAGTCCAGCGCCCGGTCCGCGTGGGGCAGTAAGGCGGCGATGGTGTCCGCGGCGAATCCCCAGCGGCTGACCGCCCCCAGCACCACCACAAACAGTGGCGTCGCGTCCACGCTGCCGTAGTAGACGGACTTGCCGCCCAGCGCAAGCCCGCTGGAGACATCGAGCCTGACCTCGTGAAGGATCTTTCCCGGTTCCTCCTCGCTCATCGGATCCACCACCCTGCCCTGGCGGTCCGCCAGCGTCTGCAGGGTGCCCAGGGCCAGAGACGGATCCACCGGCAGCGCCATCTGCGACGCCCACAGCGAGTCCCGGCCGAACAGGGTCATGAACCAGGGCGCGCCAGCGGCCACCACCACACGTTCCGGGTGGTTCGGGTCCTCGATGCGAAGGGCACCCAGGTCGTCGTAGCTGCGCCGCAACGTCCGTTCGATGGAGCGGTTTCCCATCTGCAGCACCGGGATCTTGGCCACCCACTCCCGTCGGCGCCGGTCTCGCGGGGACAGTCCGTCCCCGTCAGTATGGAGGAACGGCGGCGCGGCATCGATTCCCTCGATAACGGGCACCACAGTAAGGACCGTGCTCCACTGGCCGTGCGGCGCGACGGACACCCGGTAAGTGAGGGTCTCCGGCGCGACGTCCGCTCCAGGTGCCCGGACGACCATGCCCTTCCGGACATCCTGCCAGAGCGCCCGGATGGTCAGCATCTCACCGTCCACTTGGCGGGTTTCGTCCCAGCGCCGCTGGATCCGCGCCTCTTTGACCTCAAAAAGATCCGCGAAATCGGCCTCAAGCTTCAGGGAGATCACGCAGTCGGCCGGCTCCAAGGAGTAGTTGCGAACGGTGACCTGCTCCTGGATGCCTCCCCCCACTTCCCGCAGCCGCTCCACGATCAGAGGGCTGTCCGCATATCCATCCGACCTGGTACCACGGCCGGCGAACAACGCCCGGTACGGTTCCTTCGTTTCCGCTGCCAGCGGCTCAAGCGGCTGGCCGTTGATGGTCAGGCTCCAGCCGGACAGGATGCGTGTGTCTTGGACAAAAAGACCATGCGGATGCTCGGGACGGATATCCCCGTTCGGCAAGGAGATGCAGAAGGAGGACCCCTCGACCAAAGTAACCGTCCCGGCCCCCAGCGGCCCGGCAGCAGTGTCAGCGTTCCATCCAGCCATCCCCGCCCCTTCAAGAGACTGTCACCAGCATGCTTGGGGTTTTGACCAAGGCTGGCGTTGCGGCTAATTCTCCAACCGACGCTACGCTTGCCTCGCCTTGGACGCCAGCCGCCTGGCGGCAAGGGGCAACGGGACTGGGCCGTCAGCACGACCCGACCAGGCCCTGGACGTACTGTGACAGGCGAACTGGTCTTGAAGAGGCTCCAATCTTATGAGGGGTCAGGCGGGGATGTTCTTCGGCGGCCGATAGCAGGCTGTAAGGAGTCCCGCGCCGGCAACACCGCCTACGCCGATGGAGATGAAAAGCCCAGGCAGACCTTCGAGATGGGGGGCGCCAAAAATCAGCCAGTCCAGACTCAGGTGTCCTGGCCCCATGATTGCTATGGAAATTGCGGCGACGGCGAGGATAAAGGTGTACTCCCATCCTCCGGAGGTTATAAGGAAGCCCTTTTTGCGATGGACGGTCCAGGCTGCAACCAGCATCAGTGCGACAAACGCAGCTGAGGCGAATGGTGTCAAGAGGCCGGCGGCAAGGGCAAGCCCTGCGGCAATTTCAGTGATCGCCGCCAGCCACGCATGGAAGGTAGCTGGGCGCATGCCCAGGCTTGTGAACCATTTGCTTGTCCCGGCTATCCTGCCGCCGAGGAAGAGTTTGGCATATCCGTGAATTGCCATTGTGATGCCGATGCTGAGCCTGAGCACCAGAAGAGCTATGTCGACACTGGTCATGGCCGAACCTCGCCTGTGGAGGAGTGCTGAGCCGGGTTGGCGAAGGTGATGGGGCGGACGTCGTGCGAGCTGGCTGCCAGGTCGGCGGTCAAGCCGCAGGGGGATGCTGTGTTCATGTGTCCCTCGATCAATGGGTTGTGGCGGATCTTTGCTGTAACTCGACGTGAGTTAAGTTACGAGTATTGACTGTAACCTAACTCTGGCCTAATTTGGTGTTGTCCGTGTCACATGTGTTCCTTAGCGCACATCGATGTACACCCTGTTGGATCCGCCGGTATGGATCCGACGGGGCGGGCCTCCGACTAGAACCCAAAGAAAGGCGTGCGATGTCCGTGAATGTCCCGCCCCCGCATCCTCAAGTCCAGACAGAAGAAGTTCGCCTGGCGGACGTAATCGACAGCAGGCCTCTCGGCCGCTTCCATTACCTCATCCTCTTCTTGTCCGGCGCCGTCATGTTCCTGGACGGTTTCGATACCCAGTCCATTAGTTTTGCCGCTCCGGTAATTGCCAAAGAGTGGGGCCTGCCGGTTGCAGCATTAGGACCGATTCTTTCTGCCGCAATCGTCGGTCTCATGGTTGGGTATCTTGTGCTCTCGCCTCTGGCGAACCGGGTCGGCCACCGACGGGTTGTCATCGTGTGCACTGCCATGTTTGGCTCCCTGACGTTAGCGTCCGCCCTGGCCATGGAGCCGACCCACATTATTGCCTTAAGGTTCCTAACCGGCGCCGGCCTGGGTGCGGTGATTCCCAGCGTTGTGTCCCTGACCAGCGAGTTCGCCCCTAAACGGCGTCGCTCAAGCTTTGTGATGTTCATCTACTGTTGGCTCGCCTTGGGATTTGTGGCAGCTGGCATCGCATCGGGCTTCATCATTCCGCTTCTGGGGTGGCGCATGATGTTGGTTGTCGGAGGCCTTGTGCCGCTGGTTTTGGTCGGGTTCCTCATCCGGTACCTTCCAGAGTCACCGCGCTTCCTCTTGAGGGAAATGGACGGACAAAAGAGGGTTCGCAAGATCCTGCAGCGACTTCAACCGGATCTTCCAGCCGCAGCGAACCTCATCGACGATGAGGAAAACACGGCATCAAAAAAGACCAAGACGCAGGTTGCCGAGCTCTTCGGCCGCAAGTGGGTGACCAGCACAATCCTGTTATGGCTGGCCTTCGTAGCTAATCTTGCGGCGTTTTATTCAATTCAAAGCTGGCTGCCCACCATCGTGGGCTCCCTCGGCCGGGCTCCGGAAATCGTCATCGCCGCCACAGTGCTGACAACCATAGGTGGAATCGTCGCGGCCACGGCTATCGGCCCGGCGATGGACCGCATCAGCCCCTTCGCCACGCTCGGATCCGTGTACCTTCTAGGTGCCGTGTTTGTCGTGGCGCTAGGTGCCGTTTTGGGCGCAGGAACTGAAATGCTGCTCGTGACGGCGTTCTTCACAGGAGCCTGCGTCACCGGTGGCCAAATGAGCGTGATAGCACTCGCTGCGGTTCTTTACCCGCCCCACATGCGATCGGTTGGAGTCGGATGGGCCTTGGGCATGGGACGCCTTGGGGGAGTTGCCGGCCCTCTGCTCGTGGGTATCGCCCTCGGCGGTGGAATCGCCCCTCAGCAGGTCTTCCTGGTAATGGCGGGGGCCCTGGTGATTGCAGGAGTCAGCGTCCTGGTTCTGGGGCGCATGCACCGCTAGGCACTGTCCATGGGCAGGGCTGGTTATCTTTAGGAGAGAACCGGCCCCAGCCCATGTCGCTGACAACACAGGGGCGGCACCGAAGATCGTGGGCGCCGGAATTCTGCCCTAATACCCGCATTGAATGTCCTTAGCCCGGGTCAACGGCGATGGCTGGCCAAATGGCCTGCACGACCTTCTCAGCCAGTCCGGCCCTATCCGTATCTGCGCGAAGGAAAGCGGCAAAATAGCTTCCGAAGCACATTGATGCAATGGTGCTTTTATCGATCCCCTGCTTGACCGCTCCCCGATCCTGAAGATTGGCCAGAGTGCGCTCCAGGAGGTTCACCCGCGGCTCAACGGCGTGCTCGGAGAGAATGGCCATCAGCCCGGGCGTCCGGATGGTCTCGCCCATGAAGTTTCCCATGAGTACCATCGCATCAGGATTGAAATACGTGGGATCCAGCCGGCGAACAGCCTCAGTAAAGGCCTCCAGGGGCGGTAGTTCATCCAGATTCAGGTTCGGGTAAGTATTCCGTTGCTCACGGAAGCCGTAGTCCAGGGCATCGACCACCAGTTCGAACTTGCCCGGCCACCGCCTGTACAGGGTGGGGCGAGTGACGCCGGCATCTGCGGCGATGTCGCCAAGGGTCATCTTGGAGTACCCGTCCAGAACAAGCCTGCGACGGGTGGCCTTAATGATGACCTCGTCAAGGGCAGGATCTCGGGGCCTGCCGCCTTTGGAAACCTCGGCCTCGGCACTTTCGTCCAAGGTCTGATTCGCCGGATTCGCGGCCACCTGCAACCTCCAAAATAAGTTACGTTACGAACTCTCAACGTAACACAAGCCATTGCTGTCCCAATACTGAACATCAGAAGAATCTGAACAAGGGGGTTACGTTACAGTGCTTGACTGTAACGTAACCTCGCGATAGCGTTATTGCACCACAGCAAAAGCTGTCCATTTCGAACAGGAGAATCATCATGAACGCAGCTCAGAAGCTGATCGACCGGAGCATCCCTTTCCTTGAAGAGGTCAAGAACCGTACCGCTGGTGGCGAGCTCGAAGCCTGGCTGAACGAGAACTACGGTCCAGGCACCCCCCTGTTTGAGGATCTCTCCCGGATGATCACTGAAGGCGTCCGTGACGGCTGGGCTGCCAACATCGAAGTTGATGGTCCCAATTACAGGCGGAGCCGCCTCGCTGATCCCAGCGATGTACTGAACTACTTCAGTATCACGGCCGTGTACATGAACAGTGTCGAACCCTACCGCGGCGAATACCACCAGCACCCGTACGGGGAGCTGAACCTCGTGGTCCCCCTCGATCCGGAGGCCAGACTGGCCGGACCCAACGGCTGGTCAGGACCAGGATGGACAGCCCCAGGGCCCGGCAGCCACCACTACCCAGAGGTTAAGGGCGGAGCGCTGATAGCGCTCTTCTTCCTGCCAGCCGGCCGCATCTCCTACGACATCACGCCCAGCTACTAATGGTCACAACGATGTGCGAATGCAAGTGCGGCGACATCCGCCCCGCGATGATCCCCCTAGCCGCGCAGCGGATGAGTGTCGAGGAGGCCCTGCTTAGCAGACGCAGCGTACGCGCCTTCTTGCCAAGGCCGGTTTCTCGAAGCACCGTTGAGAGGGTGCTCGAGATGGCATCTCACTCGGCCAGCAATTCGAATGGGCAGCCGTGGCAGGTCCACGTTCTTACCGGTGGCGCAAAGGATCGCCTGACAGCAGCTCTCCTTCAGGCCCATGACGCCGGAGCTCGCGTCCAGAAGTGTGAGTTCGACTATCAGCCACGGCCGGACGACTGGGTGGAACCCTTCCTGTCGCGGCGCAGCGAATTCGGCCAGGGCCTCTACGGCAAAACGCTGGGAATTGACTTCACGGACCTTGTCGGCAGGGACGCCCATCACCGACGCAACTATGAGTTCTTTGGAGCGCCTGTCGGCATCTTCCTCACCGTCAGCCGTCACCAGCTCGACAGCGCGCTCATTGACGCCGGACTGTTCCTGCAGGCCACGATGCTGACTGCACGTGCGGCAGGGCTGGACACCTGCCCCCAGGCATCGTTCCTGGATTACTACCCGGTCATCAGAAACCACCTGGACATCCCCGACGATCACAGGATTATCTGCGGACTATCCCTGGGATACGCGGACACATCACACCGGCTGTACAGGTTCACCACCCCGCGGCAATGCGTGAAGGACTTTGCGACCTTCTACGAAGACAGGAATGAGGAGGCATTGACAATGGACGTCTTCACCTCGGGCACCGCGTCGCTTCCGCAAGCGCCGACGCAGGAGGTCTCTGCCGGCCGTGTAATGGACATTGATCACGCGGCTTGGGCCGGATGGAACCAGAACTCCCCGGAGCAGTCCGTTGGAGAACGCGCAAGCTCAGTCTGACGGTACTTTGAGGAAACCCAGGTACTTTCTGGTCGGCGAAACCTTCGGCACACTCCTCCTTTGGAGAAACCATCGAGAAACTGGGCCGAAATCCCAGCCAGCGTGACAGTGGTCCTGATCAGCACGCTCCTACCTCCCAAAGTGGGAAGGATCGACGGCACGATGGACGACGGAGCCGCCATGTGGCTGATTTGCGACTGGGCCAGACGGCTGATCCTCAGAGACGACGGATATGACGTCCCTCCGGTCATGGCGGCTGGGGGTGGCGGCATGCGGCTCTAATACGATGACGGCGGCAGGAGAAACCGACGACTGCCGGTTTCTCCCGCAGAGCCACTCAGACCGCTAGTAGCCACAGTCCTGGTCGACCCCATATCAGCAGCAAACAAAGCAGTTCTGGAAGGCCCCTGTGGAAAACCAAATCCATTTACCCGTTCGGAAGTCTTCAGGGGCGGCCTTACCAAGCCCCTTCAATGCCCCGCTGTTGGCGCTCGGGCTGGCCGTCGGGCCGGTCATTGCTCTTGGGTTTATGCGGTTCGCCTACGCGTTGTTACTCCCCGCCATGAGGTCTGATCTTGACTGGTCGTATGCGACTGCGGGAGGAATCAACACCGCCAACGCGGTGGGATACATATTTGGGTCGGCAAGCGGTGCCTGGTGGGCGAATAAGTTCGGCAGCCGTCGGGCCTATATGTGGGCGATCGCCATCAGTGCCCTGACTCTTATCGCATCAGCAATCAGCGGAGAATTTACATATCTTGCCATCGTCCGGTTCATTGGAGGCGTCGCTACCGCTGTCCTCTTCGTAGTTGGAGCGGGCCTGGCATCCCGAATTCCAACATCTTCGCCAGGACATTCCGTAAAAATGGTAGGAATCTTCATGTCCGGGGTGGGCGTAGGCATTGTAGTCTCCGGAATCCTGGTTCCGGTTGTGTTGGCCTGGCTAGGGAGCCCCGGTTGGCGGGTCGGCTGGCTCGTCATGGGCGCGTCAGCCGCCTTGGCTCTGGTTCCAGCCGGCATTGCTTCGGGCAAAATTGAGACGACCCCACAGCGAACCGGACGGAGGGCATCCCTCGCTTTTCTTGTTCCTGCCTTCATGTGGAATCTGCTCTACGGCGCCGGCTACGTCTCGTACATGACCTTCATCATCGCGCTCCTTGATGCTCAGGGCCTTTCAGGTTGGACGACAACTACATTTTTCATCACCCTGGGCCTGGCCTCCGCCGCGTCCACTCTGTTCCTGTGGGCTAAAATTATCGACCGCCTTTCGTCTGCACGCGCACTGGCTCTGGTTTCACTCGTTGTTCTTCTCGGAGTGCTCCCGGTCCTCATCGCGTCGGGAATGGCGGCAGCGCTCGTCTCCGCAGTAATCTTCGGAGGCGCATTTATGGCCGGCCCGACCGCTGCTGCTGTTCTCGCCAAACGAAGCCTGCCCCCAGAAGCACGTACTTCAGGAATAGCCGCCCAGACCGTGGCATTCAGCGTGGGCCAGGGCATTGGTCCTGTGATCTCGGGAGCCATGTCCGATGGTTCATGGGGGATAGCAGGCGGCCTGTGGTTGTCGGTCGTCCTGATCCTCGGGGCAGGAACCGCTGCGCTGTTCCAAAGGCAGTCACATGGTTAGCCAAGAACCCTGAAAGGACTTAGAGTCGGACCCTGGACGGGTTGGATTGCCTTGTTTATTCTCTCGGTCGTCACAATTTCCGTGGGCGAAGCATTTAGGGCTGTATACATGGTCCTTTGGACCAGATTCCTTTCGAAAACGCTCTGCGCGGAAGGGCCAGGCGCCGAGATCGCGGCCTCGGCTTCAATGCCCACCATGGTTCTAACCGAAGTTCGGCAGCGGCACGCAGGCCCTGCAGCCTAGGTTTAGTCCTCCAGTTTGGCCACGCCGGGCTCGCCACGCTGGCGAGGTCGAAGTCCAGGTCAAGGTTAGAGGAAGCATTCCAGCCGTCGACAATTGGCTTCCCTGACCGGGGTTTCTGATCGGAAGGCTCAGGCGCAACCCACTGCCGATGCTGTATTCACGCGTCACTTCGTCCGACCAAAGCTTCCCTTCGGGAAGTGCATCCAAAGGCTTAAGCGTCAGGTCGCCGACTCTCCAGGCCGTTCCCCGGCCGCCCTCCAGCTTGAGCAGGGTTCCGGCTGCACAGAGTTCAGCTTGGGTTTCGAGCGGAGGATACGCGTGACCACTATAGGACGTGAGCACCCTGGGCCTGTCTGCAGAAAGGAGCTTTTGCCACTTCGGAAGATGCGATGCCTCTGATCGATCTTCCCTTACGCCGCGGTGTGCCGGCGTCATGGATGGCCGGGCCCGGCGCTACGGGGAAATCCAGCGGACCCGGCTGTCCTGTTCCTGATAGACGGCTTGCTGGGCACCATCGACTCCGGGACACCGCCAATGTTGCGGATACGACTTGGAGAAAACCCGGATTCCCCGACCTCCGACCGCGTCTGCAGCGCACAACCCACCCCCGTTTAGGGGTGCGCATGCGAAACCGGCAGTTGAACCGAATCCAGCCAAGGACCCCCACCGGCGGAGCAGGAACCGTTTTCGCACTCCTGGCGCGCCTTTGTCTCTGATCGAATTTTGAGCATAGCGCGCGTCAACTACCACCACGTGATGTGCACGCACCGGAAATGCAAGTCAGCTTGGCAGACCGCACAACCGGGCGACGACAAGTTATGAACGTTGTGGGGACTAGTTTGAGGGGCCCCGGATCTGGAACAGGCTTTGGGTTTTCCTAGGGTCGTCCTGCAAGCCTTTGGGTAGCTGATCGACGGACACCTTCGGTGGACGTTTTTGATCACGCCCGCTGCCCCGACAGCGTCCTCAGTAGGGACGCGGGGGTTCTGGGTGAGCTCCTGCGGGTCCCTTGGGGGGAGGGAGCGCTCCGCGAGCGGGAGGGCCGCTGAAGCCGGCCCTCCCGCTTTCTTTCCATCTGAATTGCGGACGGCAGGCAGCAACGCTCAGTCTTCCTGTAGGACGGGATGCGGCGAGTTTGTCGTACGTGTGGTCCCCGAGACTAGACCCCGGTCCGCAGCGGCTCGGTGCTCAGCCATAGAATCGCGGGCTTCCCAGCAGCAATCGAACAGAGCCAAGGCCCAGCCCAAACTATGAGGGCTGTGGTGATCATGATGTCCACGTCGCGGGCCTGTTCAGCGTAAATCTCGGCCGAGCGCCGGTTGTAAGCCTCGGACGTGGCCTTGGCATATCCGTCGGAGGACTTCATCTCCTCCTCGACCTCAACCTTGAGATAGGTCCCGCCGATGGACTTCACTTGGTCGGCCACCTCGGGCCGCGGGTCCGTCGCCCGCACGATCGCGCCGAGACTGCTCGCCGCGCCGATGGCCGCCAGGCCCGCAACGCCCGCACCAGCGACCAGGATTTTCGCCGGTACTTTGCCCGCCGCGGTCACCTGACCCGTGAAAAACCGTTCGAACTCACGGGCCGCCTCAATCACCGCCCGGTAGCCGGCGATGTTCGCCATGGAGTTCAGCACGTCCATCGACTGCGCCCGCCAACATCCGCGGCACGGCATCCAACGCCAGCGCCGTGATCGGCCGCGCCGCCAGGGCCTCCACGAGCTCGGGCCGCAGCGCCGGGCTCAGCATTCCGATCAGCGTGGCGCCGTCGGTGAGGCGACTGATCTCGTCGGCAGTGGGAGCGTTGATCTTCAGCACCACTTCAACCCCACGCCTCGTCGGCGCCCGCAATCATTGCGCCGGCCGCGGCGTAGGCGTCGTCGGGGAAGGACGATGACTCCCCCGCGCCCTTCTCGACTACGATGTCGTAGC
>NZ_JAGGPJ010000030.1 GCF_018613875.1 Arthrobacter sp. ISL-28
GGTCGTCCAGGGTGAGTTTCTTCATCTGGTGGGTGGCGTTGCGGCCTTCGAAGTGCGGGCCGAGGCCGTAGCCCTTGACCGTTTTGGCCAGGATCACGGTGGGCTTGCCCTTGAATTCGGTGGCTGCCTTGTACGCGGCGTAGACCTTGCGGTAGTCGTGGCCGCCGCGCTTGAGGTTCCAGATCTGGTCATCGGTGAGGTCCGCGACCATGTCCTTGGTCTGCGGGGTCTTGCCGAAGAAGTGTTCCCGTACGAACCCGCCGGATTCGGCCTTGTAGGTCTGGTAGTCGCCGTCGGGGGTTTCGTTCATGATCTTCACCAGGGACCCGTCGGTGTCCCGGGTCAGCAGCTCATCCCATTCCCGGCCCCAGACAACCTTGATCACGTTCCAGCCCGCGCCGCGGAAGAACGCCTCGAGTTCCTGCATGATCTTGCCGTTGCCGCGCACCGGCCCGTCCAGGCGCTGGAGGTTGCAGTTGATCACGAAGTTCAGGTTGTCCAGGTTCTCGTTCGCGGCGAGCTGGAGCAGGCCGCGGGACTCGGGCTCGTCCATTTCCCCGTCGCCCAGGAACGCCCAGACCTGCTGGTCCGAGGTGTCCTTCAGCCCGCGGTTGTGCAGGTACCGGTTGGACTGGGCCTGGTAGATCGCGTTCATCGGCCCGATCCCCATCGAGACCGTGGGGAATTCCCAGAACTCGGGCATCAGCCGCGGGTGCGGATAGGAGGACAGGGCATGGCCGGCGCGGGACTTTTCCTGCCGGAAGCCGTCCAGGTCCTGCTCGGTCAGGCGGCCTTCCATGAACGCCCGGGCGTACATCCCGGGGGAGGCGTGGCCCTGGAAGAAGACCTGGTCCCCGCCGCCGGGGTGGTCCTTGCCGCGGAAGAAGTGGTTGAAGCCGACCTCGTACAGGGTGGCCGCGCCGGCATAGGTGGAGATGTGCCCGCCCACGCCGATGTTCGGCCGCTGTGAGCGGTGCACCATCACCGCGGCGTTCCAGCGCATGTAGGCCCGGTAGCGGCGCTCGTACTCCTCGTTGCCCGGGAATTCCGCTTCCTGGTCCGCCGGGATCGTGTTCACATAGTCCGTGGTGGTGACCATCGGGACCCCGACGCTCTGCGCGCCGGCACGCTGCAGGAGACTGCGCATGATGTATTGGGCACGCTCGGTGCCCTGTTCCCTGATCAGCGAATCCAGGGACTCAACCCACTCGGCGGTCTCTTCCGGATCACGATCAGGCAGCTGGTTAGTCAACCCGCTGAGGATATGGGAGGTATCTTCTCCTGCAGCCACGTCCAACCTCTCTTTGCGCGCATTCATCGGCGCCCTCAGGTCCGGCAGGGTAGCTGCCTGGCGTGAACGCGACGTGTGCGACATATCGGTTACAACAGCCCGGTCATGTGCGCCGGGCAGGGTTCTATCTCGTCTACGACTGCCTATCCGTCCAGGGCGGTCGCCCCGCAGGCATAGCTGTCACCAGTCACTCTAGCTGTGACGGCTTGCCGATGCGTAGCCGCGTCTGGCGCCTCTGTCGTTTTTGACCGTCATACTGGTTGTGTGACGCACAATAAGCCGCACCGCGGCAGTAGCAGCTTGAAGCGCACGCCCAAAGGGTGTTGGCTTGGAGTAATTGATATCACTATGCATAGGAGGAACACGTGAGTGAGGCCGACGCCGCCACTTCGGTAAATGTGGCGGAAAAATTGGGTTTCAAGGGCGGGGATCTGATTCAGGAGTTCGGTTACGACGATGACGTCGACTTCGACTTGCGTGATGACATTGAGGATCTGACGGGTTCCGAGCTCCTGGACGAGGACGATCATGACGTTGTGGACGCTGTCATATTCTGGTGGCGCGACGGCGACGGCGATCTCGTTGACACTCTTGTCGACTCGCTCACGACACTCACTGAAGGCGGCGTCGTCTGGGTCCTGACACCCAAGTCCGGCCGCCCGGGTTATGTTTCCCCCTCGGACATCCAGGACGCAGCCCCCACTGCCGGGCTGCACTGCACCACGTCGGTAGGTGTGTCCAAGGACTGGAGCGCCACCCGCCTGGTGACCAGGAAGAACAAGTGACCGCAACGAACACCGAGGCGCCCACGGGGGTCATGGCTGTGCCCGAAGTAGGGCAGCCCGCCCCGGACTTCACCCTGGTCAACCAGTTCGGTGAGCCTGTCCGGCTGGCGGACTTCCGCGGCCGGAACGTGGTGGTTGTCTTCTATCCCTTCGCCTTCTCGGGCATCTGCACCGGTGAACTGTGCGAGATCAGGGACAATCTGGCCGTTTTCGAGCACGCCGACGCCGAGGTGCTGGCAGTTTCCGTTGACAGCAAGTTCGCCCTCCGCGCCTATGCCGAGCAGGAAGGGTATGGCTTCAGCCTGCTTGCCGACTTCTGGCCACATGGGGCAGTGGCCGAGCAATACGGTGTCTTTGACGCGGACAGCGGCATGGCCACGCGGGGGACCTTCATCATCGACGGCGAAGGCATCGTTCGGTACGTCGTGGTCAATCCCCGCGGCCAGGCGCGCGATCTGGGCGAGTACCGCCGCGTGCTGGCAGGACTGGCCCAAGGCTGAACACATGGATGAGCGGCGGACCGGCATTGGCCTAACAGGGTTTGCCAGTCGGCCTGCTGCCCCGCTGGCGGAGCCGTCCGCGTCAGAGCTTGAAGTCCTGACGCAGATCCGGGACCTGTTGTCCGGGCTGCGCCTGGCTCTCCTGACGGGGGCGGGACTGAGTACGGATTCCGGGATCCCCGACTATCGAGGGCCCGATTCGCCGCCGCGGTCGCCGATGACGTACCAGGAGTTCGTAGGGGACGAGGCGAACCGTCAGCGGTATTGGGCCAGGAACCACATCGGCTGGTCCCATCTCAGGCGTGCTGATCCCAATGCCGGCCATGCCGCCGTCGCGGTTTTGGAACGCCGGGGACTCCTGACGGGGCTGATCACCCAAAACGTCGACCGCCTCCATGAGGATGCCGGCAGCGTGAATGTGGTGGACCTGCATGGGCGCTTTGATCAGGTCATCTGCCTGGACTGTCGCCGCACGTACTCACGTCAGCTGCTGGCCGGCGTGCTGGAGGCACTGAATCCCGGATTCCTCGGCCGTGCCCTGGAATCCGGCGTGGTGGAAATCGCACCCGATGCCGACGCGACGGTGGAGGATTCAGCGCTTATCCGCAGCTTCGTCCCGGCGCGCTGCCCTGCCTGTGGCGGGGTCCTGAAGCCGGACTTTGTGTATTTCGGGGAAAATGTTCCCAAGGATCGTGTAGAGCGCGCCTATTCCATGGTGGATGAGGCAAGGGCGCTGCTCGTTGCCGGTTCTTCGCTCAGCGTCATGAGCGGCCTGCGGTTTGTCCGCCATGCCGCAAGAGAGGGCAAGCCGGTGGTCATCATTAACCGCGGTGCGACGCGGGGAGATGAATTTGCCACTATCAGGCTCGGCGCCGGTGTGAGCGAATCTCTTGCCTGGCTTGCCGCGGAGCTGCCTGGCATCCCGCGGGCCTGATCCGGATTGGCGTTTCAAGCCTGTGTTCCGGTAGAGTCTATGTTCGTTGGTTCGAGCGCTTCGGTGCGGGAACCGGCAAAAATGGGTCTTTAGCTCAGCTGGTAGAGCGCCACGTTTACACCGTGGATGTCATCGGTTCGATCCCGGTAGGACCCACAAAGAAAAACCCCGTCTTCTAAGCCAATGCGGCTGAGAAGGCGGGGTTTTGTGTTTGTCAGGTGAGGTCGGTTTCATAGTCCTCACGCCAGGAATGTCACTGCCCGGCCATACCCTTCGGGCATGGAACATGTGGTGGTGAGGAGTGCTCCGGATGGCCGGCCGGCGGCGGTCATTAGGGGCGGCCGCGAATGGACCGTCGGGGCAGAGCCGGTCCGCTGGTTTGAACGGGTCAACTGGTGGGAAGCCGAGCGACGGATGCCGCTGGGCCGGAGCCGTGTGGACGTTGAGGTCTGGAGATTGCAGGCGCGGCTGGGGCGGAATGAAAACTCCGCATTGATCACCATGGAGGTCATGCGGGACGGCCTCGGGGGCGGCTGGAGATTGCGGGGAACCCTCGCGGACGTGGCGTGACTGTTGCCGACCGGCGTGACACCGGAAAGCCCGGGCCATTGGAAAAGCCTTCCACCGCGACTATTGGGGGATGCCGCGGTGGAAGGCCTACGTTGAATATACCGTGAACTTTCGGAAAACGAAACCATTCCGTAATACAAGCAAATAATCACGACGTAGCCCGTCGACTCTTGCGTTCGAGGAGTGGCTGAGCCGGGCCTGGCCGGATTTCTTCCACGGCGGGAAGAGCAAAGCCATTATGATGTGAAGTGTTCAGTTGAATGAACAGGCGTTGAAGAACGGGCCCCGGATTGATTGGCCCGCTAATGACTGAGCATCTATGCTGCCTGCGCGCCAAGCGCATACCGATTGAAGGAGAATCATGGTCGATTCCCGCGCATCCCGCCCCAGCGACGGATTGGGCAGCACTTCACCGGCTCCCGCCGTCACCCGCGCCGCCGCCGTCATGGATGCACTGGCAGCATCCGCGACGGGCCGGCTGACTCTTAGCGACCTCGCCAGGGAGCTCGGCATCCCAAAGTCGTCAACATCAAACCTGCTGCTGGCTCTGGAAGAGGCCCGCCTGATCAGCCGGCAAGGCTCTGAATTCACCCTCGGCCGCAAACTGGTTGAGCTCGGAGCGGCCTACCTGAGCAGGCTGGATGAGGTCCAGGAGTTCTACCGCTTCTGCGAGCAGGCCCCCACGCTTTCCGGCGAGACCGTGCGCATCGCCATGCTGGACGGTGCCAATGTCATCTATCTCGCGCGCTATGAAGGACATCCGGCTGTCCGGCTGACGTCCAACATCGGGGATAAGATGCCGGTTTCGCTCTGCGCCGTGGGCAAGGCGCTAATTGCCCGCCTTCACGAGCACGACATCGACGCCATGTTTCCTGATGATGCGGATCTGCCCGTGCTCACTCCAAAATCGATCCGCACCGGCGCCGAGCTGAAGGCCCAGCTCCGGCAAATCCGCGAACAGGGCCATGCCTTCGAGGACGAGGAATCCACCACGGGCGTAGTGTGCCTGGCTGTCTCGGTGCCCACCCACGGCGCCCACGGCCCAAGCCTGGGCCTGTCCGTGACGGCGCTCAAGGCCACATATTCGGACGAGCAGGGCGCCCAGATGGTCAAGGAACTGAAGGAACTGGCGAGGTCGCTGGGCAACCCGATGGGCTGAAGGGTGCTGAGAGCGGCGTCACATTGACGCCGCTTTCTCCATAAAAGATGTGACTATTGGCCGGTCGTTCAACTTGTTGTACTGTGTTCAACATAGTGATCGGCACCATGGGTGTTGCCGCTATCCCACCAAGGCCAACGGGGGCCTGGAGTGTTTTTGAGGGAGTGCTTGTGACAACTCGTACTGATATACCGCTGGCTGAAGCGGACGGCGCCGTCGTCGAACCGGAACAGCTGCGAAGGGCAACTCTTGCCAGCTCCGTAGGCTCCGCTCTGGAGTACTACGACTTCTATATTTACGGTCTCGCCTCGGCGCTGATCTTCGGACCCTTGTTCTTCAAGCCACTGGGCGAAGAGGGCGCACTCATTGCCTCGTTTGCCACCTACGGCGTCGGCTTCGCGGCACGGCCGTTCGGTGGCGTAGTCTTCGGCTACATCGGGGACCGCTACGGCCGGAAAATGGTTCTGATCCTGACCATCGGCCTCATGGGAATGGCCAGCTTTGCGATCGGCCTGCTGCCCACGTTCGAGCAGGCGGGGATGCTCGGAGCCGTGCTCCTGGTGATCCTCCGCATCATCCAGGGCCTTGGCGCCGGAGCTGAGCAGGCCGGCGCAACGACACTGATCTCCGAAGTTGCCCCGCGCCGCCGTCGTGGCTTCTTTGCCTCCCTTCCTTTCGTGGGAATCCAGCTGGGCACGCTCCTTGGTGCCGGCACCTTCGCGCTGATCGCGATGGCAGACAAGGCCGTCCTCGAGGGCGGGCTGTGGAGGGTTCCTTTTCTGGCCAGCGTCATCCTGATTGCCGTGGCCATCTTCATCCGCCTTCGGCTGAAGGAGACGCCCGTGTTCCAGGAACTGGAGAAGCACAAGAATGTTGTGAAAAACCCGGTCGGCGAACTCTGGAAGCACTCCAAAAAGAACGTGCTCGTGGGTATCGGCCTGCGCATGGGTGAAAACGGCAACTCCTCCATCTACTCCGCGCTCCTGGTGGCCTTCCTGGCAGCCCCCGCCGGCGTATTCCCCGGGGACAAGTTCATCGGCCCCGTAGGCCTGCTCATCGCCGCAGGCTTCGCCGCCGTCATGGTGGTCACCTTCGGCGCACTGTCCGACCGCTTCGGACGCGTCCCCGTCTACCGGTACGGCGCACTCTTCCAGGCCCTGCTTGCCTTCCCGGCGTTCTACCTCGTCACCCTCGGCAACGTGACACTGGTCTGGGTGGTCATGGTGGTGGGCATCGCCCTCGGCGTGCAGTCGATGCTCGGCCCGCAGTGCCCACTCCTGCCCGAGCTGTTCGGTTCCCAATACCGCTTCACGGGCGTTGCCATGAGCCGTGAACTGTCCGCCGTGCTTGCCGGAGGCCTCGTGCCACTGGTCGGTGCAGCCCTGCTCGCCGCAACCGGATATTCGTGGATGGTCCTGGCCATCTACTCCGTGGTGCTGGCGCTGATCTCCTTCGTCACCACCTTCTTCACTCCGGAGACCAATGGCCGCGACCTCGTACTGATCGAGGACGCGAGCTAGCACGCCACAGCCAGGCGCGAACGGACACGTGCGGCCCCTTCCCGGAGGGGCCGCACGTGTCCCTTCGCACTTTATGCGTGGGCTGGGAGGCTCTCGGAACGCCAGACCGGCCAGGCGGCATGCGCTGCGCAGGGTCCCGGGTTTACGGTGGATGCATGGAGTACCTGAGGGGTCCTTTGTATCTGGACGTCGCCGCGAAGGGACTGTGCCTCGTCGGCGTCGTGATGATGATTTTCGGGCAGGGCGGATGGTTCATCGGCGGGGTTGTCGCCGTTGTCATCGGGGTGCTGTTTGGTGCGTGGTCCATGATTGCTGTCCGGCAGACGCGGCGCCGAGGATGGGATGGCGTGAACCGCATTCAATAGCGTGTGCGTGGGTCGCGGCCGGGGCTTAGATGTTCGTTCGCGCTCCAGCGCAGCCGTTCAGTCAGCACAGCCGTTCAGTCAGCGCAGCCGTTCAGTCAGCGCAGCAAAGAGCCGGGCAACCATTGCGGCTGCCCGGCTCCTTGGTTCTCTGCGCCCCGCGCCGTCCTTCCAAGGGACGGTCGGCCGGGACGCGAAGCGGTGTCCTAGTAGAAGTGGACCGTGTCCACGAGGTGGGGGAGGTCGCCCCCGTCGAGGAACGTGCGGAGGTTGCTGCAGAAGCGCTCAGCGATGAGGCGGTTCTCTGCGGCGCTGAGGGCTGACGTATGGGGTGACACCATGACCTTGGGGTGGTTCCAGAGCGGGCTGTCCTGGGGGAGCGGCTCCACGGCGAACACGTCCAGGCAGGCGTAGGACACCTGCCCGTTGTCCAGTGCTTCCAGCAGTGCTTCCTCGTCGACCACGGTGCCGCGGCCCACATTGACAAAAACGGCGCCGGGCTTCATGGCGGAGAAGATCTCGCGGTTGAACAGCTTCTCCGTATACGGTGTGCCCGGCAGGGTGTTGACCACGGCGTCGGCGGAGCTCAAGAGGCCCGGGAGGCCGTCGTTGCCTGCCACCTCCTCAATGCCCTCGAGGGGCTCCACGTTCCGCTTGGTGCCGCTGACTTTCATGCCCAGCGCCCGGGCAACGCGTGCGGTCTCGAGCCCGATCTCGCCGAGTCCGGCAATCACGAGGGTCGAGCCGTTGACGAGCCGCGTCGGGATCCGCAGCTCCGGCCACGCTTTGTCCGCCTGGTCCTGGGCGAGTTCGGCGGTCCGCTTGAAGCCATTCAGGATTCCCAGGGCCGCGAACTCGGCCAGGGGCAGGGCGTGGACGCCGGCCGAAGTGGTGACCTTGAACTTGTTCAGCGTTTCCGGGTCCAGTCCTGACGCTTTCACGGCCCCGCCTGCCCCTGCGGCCATCGCGTGGATCCACTGCAGGTGGGGATTGCCGCGGGCAATCCTCGCCAGGCCTGCGGGACTTTCGTTCGGAAAGCCGTAGATGACCTGTGCCTTACCCAGCATGTCCCAGTAGCGCTCCTCCTGCTCGGCGGTGCGCGTGAAGTCGGGATCACCCGAGTGGTCTGCCGGGAACCGCTCAGGCGGCAGCAGCTCGGGTTGGTAGAGAACGGTCACGGAGGGATCTACGGCGCGAATGCGCTCCACCAGCTCTGCTTCGAGCGGCACGGCGATTGCGACAGTGGTTTCAGTCGTCATACTGTTCATCATACTGAATGGAGGCTAGGATACTGAACGGCTCGAGAGAAGATTAAGCACAACGAAGTGAGGCGCTCCGCATGAATAGACAGAAGGCAGGCTTCGTGGGTCTGGGGCTCATGGGGGCACCGATGGCCGCCAACCTGGTGAGGCGCGGTTGGACAGTTACGGCCTGGAACCGGTCGGCCGCAGCGCTGGACGAGTTTGAGCAGCTCGGGGGAGGGCGCGCCAGGGATGTGGAATCGCTCCGGGACGAGCCGCTGATCGTCTTCATGCTGCCGGACCTTGGCTTTATTGAGGAGGCGTCTGCAGGGCTGCTGGCCAGCTGGACGCAGTCCCCTCCGGCCGCCGGGACCGTGCTGGCGGTCATGAGCAGCGTCTCGCCGGCCGGAGTCCGGGACTTCAGGCGCAGGGTATGGGAGGTCAGCGCCGGCCGTGCATCCGTGGTGGATGCACCAGTCAGCGGCGGCACCACGGGTGCCATCGAGGGGACCCTGGCCATCATGGCAGGCGCGGACGACGAGGCGGATTTCCAAAGGCTGCGGCCGCTGCTCGAGGCCGTGGGCGGCACCGTCCGGCGGCTGGGCCCGCTCGGTGCCGGATCGCTGGCGAAGGCCTGCAACCAGTTGATCGTGGGAACCACGACGGCGGCACTCGCCGAAGCGGCCGAACTCGCCGAACGCTCAGGCATTGACGCAGCCGCCCTCTATGAGGTCCTGTCCGGCGGGCTGGCGGGCAGCAGGGTGCTGGACCTCGTGGGCCCGCGGCTCGTGCAGAAGGACTACCGGCCGACGGGTCCCGCCAAGTTCATGCACAAGGACCTTTCGTTCGTCGTCGAGTCGGCCGCCGCGGCGGGTGCCGCCATCCCCATGGCGACGGCCGGCGTCGAACTTTACGCGGAACTCACGCGGCAGGGGCTGGGCGACCTGGACCTGGCCGTTGTCCGCCAGACCATTTCCAATCTCAGCAACAGGACCGCGGCTGCCGCGGACGGAGGGACCATCACAGCATGAGTGCACTTTTTGACCTGACCGGGCGCATTGCCCTCGTCACCGGCTCCAGCCGCGGCATCGGAAACGCCTTGGCACGGGCCCTGGCGGACGCCGGCGCCACCGTGGTCCTGAACGGCATCACGCCCGCCAGGCTGAAGGCCGCAGAGGACTCCATGGCCGTGGACTACCCCGAGGGCCGGATCCGCAGCTGCGCATTCGACGTCACCAGCGACGCGGCCGCGGCCGAGGGCATTGCGTGGATTGAGGCCAACGTGGGCCCGCTGGACATCCTGGTGAACAACGCCGGCATCCAGCACCGCGTGCCCATGCTGGAACTTGATGTCAGCGACTGGGAGCGCGTCATCTCCACCGATCTCACCAGCGCCTTCCTCGTCGGCCGGGAAGCAGCCCGGCACATGATCCCCCGGGGGAGCGGCAAGATCATCAACATCTGCTCCGTGCAGACCGACCTGGCGCGTCCCACGATTGCGCCGTACATCGCCGCCAAGGGCGGCCTCCGGAACCTGACCCGCGCCATGACTGCTGAATGGGCGGCATCCGGACTGCAGATCAACGGCATCGCGCCGGGTTACATCCACACGGAAATGACCCAGAACCTGGTGGATGACGAAGAGTTCAACTCGTGGATCCTGGGGCGGACGCCGGCCAACCGCTGGGGGACGGTTCAGGATCTGGCGGGACCCGCCGTCTGGCTGGCCTCCAGCGGTTCGGACTTCGTGAACGGCCAGACCATCTTCATCGACGGCGGCATGACGGTGGTGGTCTGATGGCACCAACAATTCAGTACGCGGAACTGCCGCCCACCGCACCCGCGGTCGTGGCCCATGCCGCCGGCGACCTGAGGCTGGAAAATTTGGCGCTTACGGCCCCGGCAGCGGATGAAGCCGTGGTGGAAGTGGCCTTCGGGGGCATCTGCGGTTCTGACCTCCACTACTGGCGGAACGGCGCCGCCGGTGAATCCGTGCTCAAGGCACCCATGGTTCTCGGCCACGAAGTCGCAGGGACGGTGGTCCGGCCGGCGGCCGACGGGGGCGGCCCCTCGGCCGGCACTCCGGTGGCAGTGCATCCGGCCACTCCGGCGCCGGGCGCTGCCCGGTACCCGGCGGACCGGCCCAACCTGTCGCCCAGCTGCACTTACCTGGGCAGTGCGGCACGGTTCCCCCACACGAACGGCGCCTTCAGCCGCTATGTGAACCTTCCCGCGCGAATGCTCCGGGCCCTTCCGGGGACCGTCGATCTCAGGACGGCGGCGCTGATCGAGCCCGCCAGCGTTGCCTGGCATGCCGTGGCCCGCGCAGGGGACGTGGCCGGCAAGACTGCCCTGGTGATCGGCTGCGGCCCGATAGGCGCCCTCGCCGTGGCCGTGCTGAAACGGGCAGGGGCAGCACGGATTGTCGCCGTGGACATGCATGCGAAGCCGCTCGAGATCGCCGCGGCCGTGGGCGCGGATGAAGTCCTCACCGCCGCGGACGCTGACGCCATCGCCGCAGTCGAGGCGGACGTGGTCATCGAATCCTCCGGCAGCCACCAAGGCCTGGCCTCCGCCATCACGGGTGCAGTGCGTGGCGGCATCGTGGTGATGGTCGGACTGCTTCCGTCAGGCCCGCAACCCGTCCTGATTTCGCTGGCCATTACCCGCGAACTCGAGCTCCGCGGGTCGTTCCGGTTCAATGACGAAATCGATGAGGTCATTGAGGCGCTTGCTGACGGATCGCTGGAGATCGGACCGGTGGTCACCCATGAGTACCCGGTGCAGCAGGCCCTCGAAGCCTTCGCGGTGGCGCGCAACTCGGCCGAATCAGGGAAGGTGCTGCTGGATTTCCGGGCCACCGCAATTCCCGCGGGAGAAGCCTAGGCGGAGTGCTGGCGCCGTTGCACAGGTACAAAAACCCGCGGCTGCTCGACCCAGACCGGCTCCATTTCGGCGATCGTTCGACGCATTATTCTGTTCGCGGCCTCGCGGGCTTCCGCTGCATTGCCGACGTAAATAGCTTCGGCCACATCAAGATGCCACTGCAGCGTGAGGTCCCGGGGGCGGTCCGGCATCAACCCGTGCACAGTCCGGCCGGTCAGGGTTTCGGCCACCTGCCCCACCAGGTTGGCGAACATCTCGTTGCCGGAGCCGCTGAGCAGGAGGGAGTGGAAGTGGATGTCCAGTTCCAGGAAGCGGTGCACGTCACCGGCTTTGCCCGCGTCGCGCATGGCGAGGGCCACATCGAGAAGCTCCTGGCGGAGCTCGGCCGGGGCGTTGACCGCGGCAAGTTCAGCCGCCACCGGTTCGACGGCGGCGCGCAGCTCGGCGAGTGAGCGCAGCTGGGCGCCGCGGCCTTCGCCGGCGAGCCGCCAGCGGATCACCAGCGGATCGAAAGGATTCCAGCGGTGGGGCGGGAGGACCCTGATGCCCACCCGCTTGGTGGTCTCCACGAGTCCCAGGGACTGCAGCACGCGCACGGCTTCCCGGATCACTGACCGGGATACTTTGAGCTCGTCCTCCAGTTGCTCCGCGAGCATGATATGCCCTGCAGGCAGGCTGCCGCTCACGATCCTGGTTCCCAGGTTCTCGACGGCGCGGTGATGGAGGCTGGTCGACATATTGGTAAGCATAGTGGGGCGGGCGGCCGGCCCTGCCCCAGCCGGCACGCCGGTGGGCCCGGCCCCTTAGACTCTTTGTGACGCAATTGCTTCCACTGAGTGGGCTCCCCCTTTTCCCGGGGCTTCGGAATATATATGCTTTATTCACACCCACTTTTTCTTTAAGCGTGTTCCGCAGGACGTGCGGGACCCATTGCACAGAAATGAATTGGAGTTTTGATGTCAGCACACATCGGTGTCACCGGCCTTGCGGTAATGGGCGCCAACTTGGCCCGCAACCTCGCCCGGAATGGCTTCACCGTTGCCCTGCACAACCGGTCCGTTGAGAAGACCGATACGCTGCTGGAAAAGCACGGCCATGAGGGCGACTTCGTCCGGACTGAAAGCCTCGAGGAACTGGTTAACTCACTGGAGAAGCCGCGCCGCGTCCTGATCATGGTCAAGGCCGGCAAGCCGGTCGACTCCGTGATCGAGCAGCTCGAGCCGCTGCTGGAGGCGGGCGACATCATCATTGACGCCGGCAACTCCCACTACGAGGACACCCGCCGCCGGGAGGCAGCCCTCGCCAAGAAGGACCTGCACTTCGTGGGCATCGGTGTTTCCGGCGGTGAGGAAGGTGCCCTGAACGGTCCGTCCATCATGCCCGGCGGTTCCAAGGAGTCCTACGACGCCCTCGGCCCGCTGCTTGAGAAGATCGCAGCTCACGTCGACGGCAAGCCCTGCTGCGCCTGGATCGGCACCGACGGCGCCGGCCACTTCGTCAAGATGGTCCACAACGGCATCGAGTACGCCGACATGCAGGTCATCGGCGAAGCGTTCGACCTGCTGCGCTCAGGCGCCGGCATCGAGCCCGCCGAGCAGTCCAAGATCTTCGCCGAGTGGAACAAGGGCGAACTCGCCTCCTTCCTGATTGAAATCTCCGCCGAGGTCCTGGGCCACGTCGACGGCCGCACGGGCAAGCCGTTCGTCGACGTCGTGGTCGACGCGGCAGGCCAGAAGGGCACTGGCCGCTGGACCGTCATCTCCGCCCTTGAGCTGGGATCCCCGACGTCGGGCATCGCAGAGTCGGTCTTCGCCCGCGCCCTGTCCTCCCAAGCCGACCAGCGCAAGCTGGCCCAGGAGCTACTCGCCGGTGAAGAAATCAACGTCGAGGTTCCCGAGACGTTCGTTGAGGATGTCCGTCAGGCGCTGTACGCCTCCAAGCTGGTTTCCTACGCCCAGGGCCTGGACATGCTGACCTCTGCAGCCACTGAATACGGCTGGGACCTGAAGCTGGACGAGATCGCTTCACTGTGGCGCGGCGGCTGCATCATCCGTGCCGAACTGCTTAAGGAGATCACCAAGGCTTACGCCGCGGATGAGAAGCCGGCCAACCTGCTGTTCGCCCCGGCATTCACCAAGGCCATCGCCGAGGTGCTGCCGGCTTGGCGCCGCGTGGTTTCCACCGCTGTCCAGCTGGGCATCCCGGTGCCGGTGTTCTCCTCCTCCCTGGCCTACTACGACGGACTGCGCCGCAAGCGCCTCCCGGCCGCCGTGATCCAGGGCCAGCGTGACCTGTTCGGAGCCCACACCTACGGCCGCGTCGACGCCGAGGGAACGTTCCACACCCTGTGGGGCGAGGACAAGTCCGAGATCGAGGCCGTGGACACCCACTAGCCACGGCTGACGGCCGGAACGGTCTAACGGGAAAGGCCGGCGCTTCCCCGATACTCTGGGGAAGCGCCGGCCTTTGTCTGTCCGGCGCCAACTGTTCCGCCGAGCACCGTCCCCAATTTCGGCGCGCCCCAAGACGCGCTGTCCGGTGGGGCAGGGGCGCGGCGGCGATCCTGCCCCACCGGGTGTACGAGCCGCGGTCATGGCCGTCCTCAAACGCGTCGCGCGCTGACATCGTTGGGAGCCGGTTGTAGGATTCCGGCATGGCTATCGCACGCTTCCCAGGACTCGTTATTGACTGCCCTGACGCCGGGGCCCTCGCGGCCTTTTACGGTGCATTGCTCGGCTGGAAGGTGAAAGCTGACCCTACTTGGGCCGAGATCCGTCCTGACGATGGCAGCGACTGCATTTCGTTTCAACAGATCGAGAGCTACAGGGCGCCGGAGTGGCCAAGTCAGACCATTCCCCAGCAGATGCATCTCGACCTGATGGTGGAGGACCTGGACGAAGGTGAGAAAGCGGTGATCGCCCTGGGCGGCACCAAAGCGGACACTCAGCCCGGCACAACGTTCCGCATCTTCCTCGACCCCGCTAGCCATCCGTTCTGCCTCTGCGTGGACTGAGCACACCCGCGTGACGAAGGGCAGTTCTGCTCAGATCCGGTACTCGATGTAATACTCGGCCGGGTCCACTGCGGGCTTGGTCTCACGCTGGGCGTCGCGGTGGCGCCAGCTTGCGGGGACGCCGGTCACGATTGATTCAGGCGGGGCATCCTTCACGACAACGGCGTTCGCTCCCACGGCGCTGTCATAGCCGATGGTGATGGGGCCGAGGATTTTGGCACCGGCACCGATCGTGACACGGTCTCCGATGGTGGGATGGCGCTTCACCTTCGCCAGCGAGCGACCGCCGAGGGTCACGCCGTGGTAGATCATCACGTCTTCCCCGATCTCCGCCGTTTCACCAATGACGACGCCCATGCCGTGGTCGATGAAGAACCGCCGGCCGATGGTGGCGCCGGGATGGATTTCGATGCCGGTCAGGAACCGCGCCAGCTGCGAAATCAGACGCGCGGGAAATCGCAGTGACGGGTTCTGCCACAGTCTGTGGGTCAGCCGGTGTGCCCAGATGGCGTGAAGCCCGGAATAGGCGAAAAAGTTCTCAAAAGAACCTCGAGCCGCCGGGTCGTGGGACCGGGCGGCGTCGAGGTCTTCCTTAAGTCTTGCGAAAAAGCCCACAAAGATCTTTCTACAGGAATCGGGGACGGGCAGGTTAAGGCCTAGCCCCGGATGTCGTCATAGAGGACGGTGGAGATGTAACGCTCGCCGAAGTCGCAGACGACAGCAACGATCAGCTTGCCGGCGTTCTCCGGGCGCTTGGCGAGTTCCAGCGCACCCCAGACGATGGCTCCGGAGGAAATGCCGCCGAGGATGCCTTCCTTGATGCCGAGATCCCGTGCCACTGCCACCGACTCCTCCAGGGTGGCGTCCAGCACCTCGTCGTAGACGTTGGTGTCCAGGAGCTCCGGAATGAAGTTGGCGCCGAGGCCCTGAATCTTGTGCGGGCCCGGGGCTCCACCATTGAGGATGGGGGAGTCCTTCGGTTCCACGGCCACGATCTGGACGTTCGGGTTGCGCTCCTTCAGGACCTGGCCCACGCCGGTGATGGTTCCGCCGGTCCCGATGCCGGAGACGAAGATGTCCACCTTGCCCTCGGTGTCGGCCCAGATTTCCTCGGCCGTGGTGGTGCGGTGGATCTCCGGGTTGGCTTCGTTGGCGAACTGCTGGGCCCAGATGGAGTTTTCCGTGTTGGCCACGATTTCCTGGGCCTTCTCCACGGCGCCGCGCATGCCTTCAGAGCCCGGGGTCAGCACGATTTCGGCGCCAAAGGCGCGCAGCATGACACGGCGTTCCGTGGACATGGTTTCGGGCATGGTCAGAATGACCTTGTAGCCGCGTGCTGCACCCACCATGGCCAGGGCGATGCCGGTGTTGCCGGACGTACCTTCAACGATGGTTCCGCCGGGCTTGAGCGCTCCGGACTTCTCGGCAGCGTCGATGATGGCGACGCCGATGCGGTCCTTGACGCTGTTGGCCGGGTTGTAGAACTCGAGCTTGACGGCAACCGTGGCGTCGAGGCTTTCAGTCAGCCGGTTAAGCCTGACCAGCGGAGTGCCGCCGACCAGCTGCGTTACATCGTCGTAGATCCGTGCCATGTACTTACGCCTATCTCTCAGGAGGGAATACTTTGGTCAGCCTAACGAGGGCGTAAGCACCGCTGCTAAGCATTAAGCCATGCAGAGTAATATTTCCGGGCCTTGGCCAGCTTCGGGTTGATGATCACCTGGCAGTAACCCTGTTCGGGGAACTTGGCGTAGTAGTTCTGGTGGACGGATTCGGCCGGATAGAAAACCGGAAGCCGGCTTACCTCGGTCACGATCGGATGCGACCAGAGGGCCTGGTTGCGGTCAATCGCGTCCTCAAAGAGGATCTTTTCCTCTGTCGTCTGGTAGAACATGGACGATCGGTACTGCGTACCGACGTCGTACCCCTGGCGGTTGAGCGTGGTGGGGTCGTGCAGTGCGAAGAACATGTCCAGGATGACTTCCGGCGGGATGACGTCCTCGTCGAAGGTGACCGCCACGACCTCCGCGTGACCGGTGATCCCTGAGCAGACCGAGTAGTAGTCGGGGTTTCGTTCGTGTCCGCCGGTATATCCCGAGACGACGGACTGCACACCCTTCGTTTTCTGGTAGACGGCGTCCAGGCACCAGAAGCAGCCTCCGCCAAGCACAAAAGTTTTCATGTCCTCTTCAATGGTTGAGGCGCGCCGATGATTCCCTTGGTCACACTACGCGTGCCAACTGCGGCAGGCCAGCCGCGCCTATAAGGTAAAAACATGAGTATGGAACCTGTGAACAGCGGTGTTGCAGCAGAACCCGCGGACAACGCGGACGTGGCACAGGCCGCGGAGTCGCCTGAGGCGCCCACGCTTGGACAGCTCATGCTGGCCGTTGAAGAACTCTGGCCTGAATCGCTCGCTGAGGAGTGGGACGAGGTTGGGCTCGTTGCCGGGCACCCGTCGGCTGAAATCAGCAGGGTCATGTTCGCCGTGGATCCCACACTCGACGTCATCGATGAGGCCATCGATTGGGGCGCCGAGCTCCTGATCACCCACCACCCGCTGCTGCTCAAGGGCGTCACCTCGGTCGCGGCCAACACGCCCAAAGGCAAGGCCGTCCACCGACTGATTGAGTCGGGAACCGCGCTTCTGACCGTCCATACGAACGGTGACTCCGCCGTCGGCGGCGTCTCGGACGTCCTCGCTGACGCCCTGGGACTCGAAAATGTCTCTCCACTGACTCCTGCGGCCAACGGCCTGCCCGAGGAAGGCATCGGCCGCGTCGGCGATCTTGCCGAGGGGATGACACTGGGCGACTTCGCAGCGAGGGTATTCGGCATTTTGCCGTCCGTCGCGGGCGGCGTCAGGGTTTCCGGCGACAAGGACGGCCTGGTCCGCCGGATCGCAGTCTGTGGCGGCGCCGGCGACTCGCTCTTTGACGAAGTCCGGGCCAGCAACGCCGATCTGTTTGTCACCGCCGATCTCCGGCACCACCCCGCCTCCGAAGCCCGTGAGGCCGCCGTCAATGGCCGTCCCTACCTCATCGACGTGTCGCACTTCGCCAGTGAATGGCTGTGGCTTCCGGCTGCTGCCGAGGCGCTGGGCAATGTCCTCGCAGACCAGGGACTGGATGTCGAAATCCGCGTCAGCACCACCAACAGCGATCCGTGGGACTTCATTCTGACTCCCGGCGGGGACTAGAGTCTATAAAGCCCCTGCAGGGGTGACCGGCGCAGGCCGGATGGGACCAAGCGGAGGTAATCGTGGCCAAGGCAGCACCGGCGGAACAGTTGAAGTTGCTCGAACTCCAGGGGCTGGATGCCAAACTCAAGTCCCTGTCCAACCGCCGCCGCAGCCTTGAGACCGATCCCCGGATCGAAGACCTTCAGTCGGCCCTCAGTATTGCCACAGGGGAGCTGGCCACGGCGAAGATGGCCGTTCATGACGCTGAAATGGAACTGAAGCGGGCCGAAGCCGACGTGGAGCAGGTGGCCGGCCGGATTGAACGCGACGAGACGAAGCTGAACAGCGGAACGGGCCTGTCCAAGGACCTGGTGGCACTGCAGAAGGACATCGCCTCGCTGAACAAGCGGCGATCGGACCTTGAAGACGTTGAGCTTGAAGTCATGGAGCGCCTGGACTCCCTTCGCGAACGGCTGGCGGCCCAGCAGAAGATCGTGGACGACATCCAGAGCTCGTTCGGCGCCATCCGGGCGGAACTGGACGAGCAGCTGGCCGAGATTTCGGCCGAAGAAACGGTGGTGCGCGGCCGCAGGGCCGACTTTGCTGCCGGCCTGGATTCCGGCATGCTCGCCGTGTACGAGAAAACCCTCGCCCGTCGCGGTGTGGGTGCTGCGAGGCTCTTCCACGGCACGTCCGAGGGTTCCGGCATGCAGCTGAGCCCCGGCGACCTTGCCGAGATCAAGGCCGCTGCCGAGGACGACATCGTTTTCTGCCCGGACTCCGGCTGCATCCTCGTGCGCTCCGCCGAGTGGGCCTGAGCGGCACGCTCACCCACGTAACGCCCAATAACCCAAGCAGGTAGCAGCAGACGCCGATTGGACGCCTGATAACGATGCGAGCTGCGACCCAGTTGGGCGTGATGGCAGCGTTGACTAACCGGGCAGGATGATGTTCAGGGCGTGCGCCTTGCGGGCCGTGCCCGCAACGAGTTCGGCCTTCCACTTCTCGGTGGCTGCCTTGTGCAGCTGCGCCGGCGTGTGGGGGGCCTTTCCGCGCCGGGTCAGCAGGTGCCTCGCCAGCTCCCCGCGAGTGTGCTTGGCGAAGTGGCTGACCACCTTCCGGACGCCGTTCGCCTCGGTGAAAACGTTCACTGCCACGGTGGCCGCCGGCGGCGGAGTCCATGCCGCGGCGTAGGTGCTGGAGCGGCAGTCCACGAGCAGCTCGCCGTCGGTTGCGGCGGCGAGGGCTTCCGTAAGCTGCGGCTTCCAGAACGAGGCAAGTCGTCCGACGTCGGGCAGTGCCGTTGACATGGACAGCCGGTAGGCGGGCACGGAGTCTGCGAACCGGAGGGCGCCCCACAGCGCCGAAATCACCAGGACGGACTCGTCCGCCCGGCGGCGCTGCGGCGCCGTCATCGACTGGTAGCCGAGTGCGTCGTACAGCACCCCCGAGTAAAGCTGGTGGGCCGGCGCCGCCGGTTCGGCAAGCAGCCGGGTGTTGCGATCGACGTCGGCCTTCAGCGACGCGCCGACGCCGAGCAGGGCCAGGGCGTCCTCATGGGCGCTCACTGTTCCCAGGGCGTCGAGCACCTTGGCCCGGTACGTGTTGAGGTCAGGGAAGCTCAGGGACGTCCAGTCGATGGCGTCGCCGCGGACGGCAGGGGTCTTACCTTCTGACGGGGGAAGCAGGATCAGCACCGTACGATCTTACCGGCGCCACGCTGTTCCCTGAGGACGCCGGCTCAGCCCAAGTGCCGGCCCAGGAAGGCGAACACGTCCGGCAGGACGGACCGCCAGTAGGCAAGGTCGTGGCCACCGGGCCGGAAGCCGCCCTCGACCCTGCCCGGGAGTGCGCTGACATAATCCGTAACCGTGGCGAACAGCTCGTCCTCCGTGCCGCAGTCGATGCGCTTGGGAACGGCAGCGAGCCTTGGCCTGAGCGCGAAAACGTCATGAGCCGCGAAATCAGCCGGGCTATCGAAGGCGCTGTCCGTTCGTTGGTCGTAGCGGCGCCAGACCGCGGGACTCAGGGCAGCCACGGCGCGGAGCCCGGGCAGCTTGCCCTGGGACGCCAGAAGCAGGGCACCAAAGCCTCCCATCGAGATGCCGAACAGGCCGATCCTGCCGAGGTCGTAGCCTTGGTCGCCAAGGAACGGCACGAATTCCTTCACCAGCATGGTCTGGGTGTCGCTGCCATCGGCGCGGGCGTGCCACCAGGTGTCGCCGCCGTCCACGGCTGCGATCGCGAAGGGTGGCCGACCTTTGTCCAAATGCCGCTGCAGGAACTCGTCGGCCGCGAGCCCGTCCAGGAGGTTACTGTGACTTCCGCCCATTCCGTGCAGGAAGACCACCATAGGCAGCAGAGACGGCTGTTGTCCGCCGTCCGTACCGGGCGTAGCCAGAGACCAACGGGTGGTAACTCCCGGCCGGAAGGCTGAGACGAATTCCCCGGTCCGCGTGGTCACGGTGAGGGGAGCAGCAGGCGCTGTCGTTGTTCCCGCCGCCACAGGCGCCGTGGAAGAGGGGTCAACCGGGGGAAGGTTGGCCGTACACGCTGCGGCCACAGACGCGCCGACGCCGATTCCTGCCAGCTGAATCAGGCGTCGCCGGGTCAGAACGGACGCGTCCATGCCCCGATCATAGGCCCGGGAACCGGAGGTATGCCTGCTCACCGTAGAATGGACAGCGGATGGGTTGACCAGGCGGCCGCGCGTCACGCAAGTGGCTCGAGGAACGTCCGGGCTCCGCAGAGCAGGGTGGTGGGTAACGCCCACTCGGGGTAACCCGCAGGCCAGTGCCACAGAAAACAGACCGCCTGCATCGCGCCGATTTGAAAGCGGCACGAAGCAGGTAAGGGTGAAACGGTGGTGTAAGAGACCACCAGCTTCCCGGGTGACCGGGAAGGCTAGGTAAACCCCACCCGGAGCAAGGCCAGACAGGGCGCGTTTGAGGGCTGCTCGCCCGAGTGCCCGGGTAGGCCGCTGGAGGGCGTCGGCAACGGCGTCCGTAGATGGATGGCCGCTACTCCCGCACCGGTAACGGGGCGGGAACACAGAACCCGGCGTATCGGTCAGCCCATCCACCTTTTCCCGCCTTTTTGCCGCCGGCGCCGACTGGTCGCTCACGGTGTGAGTGAATTCACGCGCTTCACGTTCGGCCGGGGCATCCGGCCAGCCCTAGAATGGACAATGAACGTAGAAGTTCTTCCGCCGGATCTGCGTTTGCAGCCGGCGTTTTTCTTTTGCAACGTCCAACGGCATCCGGGGTGGACCGAAACCCCGCAGGTGCCAGCGGCCCTTGATAACTTCAGGCGGCCGCCATCCGGTTTACGAGGACGTATCCGGTTGAACCAAGGAAGGTAGTTCTGTGAGCCAGACGTCAGATTCTTGTCTTGATACGTGGATGGGCCGGGAGGCACTCGCTGAGGCCATGATTCCGGTGATCGGCAGGCTGTACCGTGAAAACAACGTGGTGACTTCCATCCACGGACGCAGCCTGATCAACAAGTCCGCCATGAACATCCTCAAGGCACACCGTTTTGCTCGCCGGATGAGCAAGGACGAGCTCCTCCTCGAGGAAACGGCACCCCTGCTGGAGACCCTCGCGAAGCTGGATCTCGGTGCAGCGGCCATCGACATCGCGCGCCTGAACCAGAAGTTCAAGTCCGACGGCGGCGACGCCACTCTGGAGGAATTCCTCCGCGCCGAACTGGCAGAGGTAGTGGGGAAGCGGGGCGGCGATGACCGTACCAGCACCGACGTCGTCCTTTACGGATTTGGCCGGATCGGCCGCCTGCTCGCCCGCCTCCTCATTGAAAAGGCCGGCGGCGGCCACGGCCTGCGCCTGCGCGCCATTGTGGTGCGCAGGGGTTCCGACAACGACCTGTCCAAGCGTGCAAGCCTCCTGCGCCGCGACTCGGTCCACGGCTCCTTCGAAGGCACCATCCGAGTGGACCAGGACGCCAACACCATCACCGCCAATGGTGTGCAGATCCAGGTCATCTACTCGGACAACCCGGCCACCATCGACTACACGTCGTACGGCATCAAGGACGCCCTGGTCGTGGATAACACGGGCCGCTGGCGCGACGCCGAGGGCCTGTCCCAGCACCTCCTGAGCAAGGGCGTGGCCCGCGTGCTGCTGACGGCCCCGGGCAAGGGCGAACTGAAGAACATCGTCCACGGCATCAACCACGGCACCATCCTGGATTCGGACAAGATCGTCACCGCGGCATCGTGCACCACCAACGCCATCACGCCGGTTCTGAAGGCGATCAATGACAAGTACGGCGTGGTCCACGGCCACGTGGAGACGGTCCACTCCTTCACCAACGACCAGAACCTCATCGACAACTTCCACAAGGGCGACCGCCGCGGCCGCTCGGCCGCGCTGAACATGGTCATCACCGAGACCGGGGCAGCCAAGGCCGTGGCCAAGGCACTGCCGGAACTGTTGGGCAAGCTCACCGGCAGCTCCATTCGCGTCCCCACCCCCGATGTCTCCCTGGCGATCCTGAACCTGAGCCTCGAACGGGGCACCACCAAGGACGAGGTCAACGACTACCTGCGGGAAATGTCGCTGCACTCGGTCATGCGCAAGCAGATCGACTACATCGACTCCCCGGAGGTCGTGTCCACGGACTTCGTCGGCTCCCGCCGGGCAGGCATTGTTGATGGCCTGGCCACCATCTCCAACGACAAGAACCTTGTGCTCTACGTCTGGTACGACAACGAGTTCGGCTACAGCTGCCAGGTGGTCCGCGTCATGGAGGAAATGGCCGGCGTGAACCCGCCGACCTTCCCCGCCAAGGACTCTGTCAAGGACGCTGCGCCGGTGCTGGAAGCCGCGGCGGCAGTCTAGCGACAGAGCCGTCCGCCATCCCGCAGCCAGAAGCTGCTGGAACACGGTTCCCTGAAGTTCCCGGCTGGTTCTCTGGAATCAGCCGGGAAAGGGGACCACACTTGTGTCATGGAACATGACGCGACTCTTGAGCACGAGACAACCCTGGAACATGCCCTCGACGTGGCACGCGCCAACCAGAAAGAGGCGCAGCGTCTCTTGGACGAGGCCCGAGCCGCCTACGCCGCCGGTGATATCGGCAAAGAGCGGGTCGCCCAGCTGGAGCGCCTGCTGGACCTTGCGAATACGGATCTCCGGCGGGTCATGAGGGAGCAGTAGGGCGCAGCTGCGCCGTCCACAGGGCACTCCTCCTCCATAGGCACCCTTCCCAAAGGCCACCCGTCCTCAACATTGTGGATATCAGCTTTGATGTCAGCGGGCTGGCCTAGGCTCTTGGCGTGCAAACAAAACATGTCTCGGAAGCCCGGGCCCGATGACCGTCAGCTGGGCCGCCTACAGAAGTGCCCGCCGGCGTTCCCGCCAAGCCTGGACGGTGCTGGCCGTTCTGGCGGTCGGCGTCCTCGCGTGCATCACGTGGTTCTTCACTACCGGCCAGTTTCTGGCCGCAGAGCCGGCAGCCTCCGGTCCCAGCGAAGCCCCGGTCTTTGACCGTACCTGGATGAAGCCGGTGATGCCGCCCCGGCCGGTACCGGAAGGCAGCGCCGCCGCGGCACTGGAATCCCTGGCGGTCAAGGGGCGGGCGCCGAAAAACGACTACGACCGGACGGCTTTCGGCCAGGCGTGGTTCGACGCTGACCGGAACGGGTGCGACACCCGCAACGACATCCTCCGGCGCGACCTTCGCGATGTCGTTTTCGCCAAGGACTCCCGGTGCAAAATACTGTCCGGCACGTTTCACGAGCCGTACTCCGGCCGGGTCACCATATTCCGCCGAGGGGCCGAGTCCAGCAAGGCTGTCCAGATCGACCACGTGGTTGCGCTGGCCGATGCCTGGCAGAAGGGCGCCCGGCAGCTCACGCTGCAGGAGCGTCAAAACCTGGCCAATGATCCCATCAACCTCATCGCGGCGGACGGTCCGGCGAACCAGGAGAAGAGCGCTTCGGACGCGGCCAGTTGGCTCCCCGGGAACAAGGCGATCCGCTGTCACTACATCGCACGGCAGATCACGGTGAAGGCCGCCTACGGACTCTGGGTCACGCAGGCTGAGAAGGAAGCCATGGCGCGCGTCCTTGGCTCCTGCCCACGCCAGCAGACGGTCATCGCGCACTAGGACCCGGAGAGAAGGGCCGTAGGGGCCGGGACAGGAGGGCCGTAGCGGGACAGGAGGGCCGTAGCGGGTCGGTGTCCGAACGGCTCAGTGTCCGAACGGGTCGGGATCCACACCGGGCATCCAGGTCAGCCCGGGAACACCCCAGCCGCTCTTCTTGGCCTGCTTCATTGCCTTGCGCGCATACCGGTCAATGAGACGGTTCACGTAGAGCTTTCCGTCCAGGTGGTCATATTCGTGCTGGATCACCCGGGCGAACCAGCCGGTGGCTTCGAATTCAACCGGCTTTCCGAAGCCGTCAAAACCTTGGACGCGCGCCCATTCCGCCCGCTTAAGGGGGTACTGGCCGCCGGGGAAGGAGAGGCAACCCTCCACTTCCTCGTCCGGATCCGGCAGTGCGCCGGAAACCTTCGACAGGGTGAGAACCGGGTTGACCAGCACTCCAGTGGGCGGGGCGCCGTCGTCGTTCGCGTACTTGTAAACGAAAATCCGCTTGCCCACCCCGACCTGAGGGGCGGCCAGACCGACGCCGTTGGCTTTGTCGTTGGTTTCAAACATATCGGCAATCAGCTGGCGGAGCTCGTCGTCGAAAACTTCAACTTCGGCGGCCCGGCGGTGCAACACCGGCTCACCCCAGATAGTGATCGGCAGAACGGTCATGTCAGATGGTTCCTTTGGTGCTTGGACGGGCGCCCGGCGAGGGGTGAAACGAACAAAGGCTGCACCGGATAACCGGTGCAGCCTTTGTGACGGACGGCATTTGTGCTACCGACCTCGTGGGGTGAGCGACGGGGGTTGAACCCGCGACCTCCTGGACCACAACCAGGCGCTCTGCCAACTGAGCTACGCCCACCATGTGCCTCGCAGGCCTTCCGGCGTACCGGCTGGCTGGAAAGGCAACGTCAAATAGTTTACCTGCTGTTCGGGGGTGGTTTTGCCACTTTTGGCAGTTTCGGTGAAATTTCCCCTAAACGTGGCGCAGATTACTTTTCCGGCCCCCTACTTTCCTGGTCCGGCCTCGGCTGGAAAGGTTCCCTTCGCGAGCCCCCGGGTCAGCTCATCAATGGCGGACGGCTGGGCGGAGATGCGCTTGGAGATTTCCAAGGCAGTCGCGCTGTCCGGCCCCGGGGCAGGGACGAAGACCGCGTCCCGGTAATAACGGAGTTCGTCGATGGAATCCTTGATGTCCCCCAGGGCGCGGTGGCCGCCCAGCTTGGCGGGCGCCTGAAAGTAGGCGCGGGCAAACCATCGCCGGGCCAGTTCCTTGATGGTGCTCACATCGATGATCCGGTAGTGGAGGTGTTCGACGACGGAGGGCATGTCCCGGGCAAGGAAGACCCGGTCCGTCCCCACCGAGTTGCCGGCGAGCGGAGCCTTGCGGACATCCGGAACCCATTTCCGGATATAGGACAGGACGGCTTCCTCGGCCTCGGCCAGCGTCTTCCCGGCGGGCAGTTCCTTCAGGAGCCCGGACCGGGTGTGCATGTCCCGGACGAAGTCGTTCATCTGGGCGAGGGCTGCGTCATCGGGCTTGATGACCACGTCCACGCCGTCCCCAAGGATGTTAAGTTCGGAATCCGTCACCAGGGCGGCGACCTCGATCAGGGCGTCGTTGACGGTGTCGAGGCCGGTCATTTCGCAGTCGATCCAGACGATGCGTTCGTTAGATATAGGCACCCGATCAGCCTACCGTTTCGTGGTGGCAGAGCCGTCCGGTGCTAAGATTTCGAGGTACGTGGCGCAGCCCTGAGCAGTCGCCGCACTCCATTCTGGCCGGTCGGATCCGGCAGCAGACGGTAGCAGCACGCCCACAAGAGATTGGACAATCCTGAGATGACGGCGCCTGTGCCTGAGACGGAGGAAAGCGCCCCGGGCACTGCCACGGACCCAGCCCTGGCAGAGGTGGACAAGCCCTGGTCGCCTATCCTCTCCGGTTTCATCGGCTCGCTTTTCCTCGTTATCGGTTCGCTCGGCGTCGGCTGGCTGGCGCCAGCCTCAGAGCTGCGGCGGATGCCGCTGTTCATCTGGATGCGCACGGAGGCATTCGGCGTTGCCCTCTCCATCGTGCTGATTGCGGTGGGCGGCATGCTGCTGGTGCGGGCATGGCTGAGGCTTGGCCAGCGCGTCAGGGTCTGGGGGCCGGCAGCCCGCAAGGCAACACTTCAGGCTGTGGCTGCGTGGGGTCTGCCCATGATGTTCACTGTCCCGTTGTTCAGCCGCGACGTCTACGCCTACATCGGACAGGGCAGGCTGATGGTCGAGGGGTTCAACCCCTACGAGAACGGCATTTCGTCGCTGTCCAACTATTTCCAGCTCGGTGCCGACAAGATGTGGACCGAGGCTCCCGTGCCGTACGGGCAGCTGTTTCTGTGGATCGAGCAGTTTGTTGTCTGGTCCACCAACGTCCACCCGGAGGCGAGCATCATGCTCTTCCGGCTGGCCGCGCTGGTGGGCGTGGTGCTGTGCATCATCTACGTCCCTAAGCTCGCGGAACTTCACGGCGTCAATCCACACCGTGCCCTGTGGCTGACCGCTGCAAACCCCCTGTTCCTCACGAACTTCATCGCCAGCGTCCACAACGACGCCCTCATGATCGGGCTTGCTCTCGCAGGCCTGTATTACTGCGCCACGCGGCGGGTCATCCTCGGCATTGTCCTGATCACGGCGTCCATCGCGGTCAAGCCCATCACCGTTGTTTTCCTGCCGTTCATCGGCCTGCTCTGGGCGGGCAAGGGCGCCAGTTGGCCGCGGAAGTTTGTTTTCTGGGGCCTAACGGCGGGCATCAGCTTTGCCTTGCTCTATCTCATGAGCCTCGTCAACGGATTCGGCTTCGGCTGGGTCAACGGCCTCTCAGCGCCCGGAAGCGTGTGGATCTGGTACGCCCCGGTGGGACTGCTGGGGCTCGTGGTCGCCTCCATCGCCAATGCCTTCAGCCTAGACGGGTGGGGGATCGCGAAATGGATTTACGACGCCGGCAAGCTGCTCGCCGTCGGAATCGTCGCCTGGCAGATCTTCAAGGGCGATCACGACCGCATCATGCGCCGGCTGACGCTTGCTTTCGCTGCCATCGTCGTGCTCGCCCCAATGATCCAGTCCTGGTACGTCGTCTGGCTGATCCCGCTGTTTGCGGTGACAGGGATCCGGGATGACTGGCAGGTGAAGGCCCTGTATTTCATCGTGTCATTCTTCATGGTCTACGCCATCTCGGATCAGCTTGAGGTCTTCCCGTATCTGCAGTCCGAGGACCTGGGACTCGCGCTTGCCCTGGCCAGGAACGCGGCTGCCATCATCGCCCTGCTGTTCGCGCTCTATCTGATTTTTCTGGATCCGCGCACCAAGCTTCTGTTCAGCAAATCGGATCAGCCCGTCACCACGCGTCCCGTCATCTGATCCGCAGATTCCTTACCGCTTCCCTGCGGGACAGCGGGCTGAGGGACTGGCCGTGGCGGTCCACGAAGTTAATGACCCAGGCGGGATCGGTCTTGGCGTATTCGCGCAGGGCCCAGCCAATCGCCTTCCTGATAAAAAACTCCGTGTCGGCCATGTTCGCCTCGATGACCCGGGCGAGCAGTGCTGTGTCGGTATTGGACTTCGCTGCGAGTTGGGCGGTGATGGATGCCCGCCTGAACCAGAAGTCGTCATGGACACTCCACGCGAGCAGCACAGGCGTGAGTTCCTGCCGGTGCGCCTGAAGCAGCGCGCAGATGCGGTGGGCCACCCCGTCCACTAAATCCCACGCCGCTCCGCTGCTGATGATCTCCTCGTAGACGGGCAGCATCCGGAAGTCGCCGGCAACCAGCCGCAGCCCCGTGAGGTCGATGGCCGCATAGCGCTCTTCGCGGTATTCCGCCCCGCGCCAGAGATCGAGCACTGTGGCGCGCAGGTCCGCGGCGGATTCAAAAGGATGGTTTGCCGCCGCGGCTTTGGCGAACCTGCGCACCTCCGGCACCCGCACACCTAAGGAGGGCATGGACGATTTCAGATAGGCCTGCGCTGCTGAGCCCCGGACAGGATCCGCCACAGCAAGCAATGATGCGCGGATCGCGGCCAGGACTTCGTCGTTTGCCATGAAGCCAACATAGCCGCCGGAACGATGGCCCGCCGAACGGTCCAGTATTCGCGAAGCCCTCCCGTGGTTCCGAGTGGGCCGGCGTTCTAGAGTGGGCAGGGTACGCGGCGCATTCCCGCCGGCGGCACAGCCACATAGTTCCGGAGGCCAGCAGATGTCCATGATCAAGAGCCCTGATGAAATAGCGCTTATGCGCGAAGCAGGCCGCGTAGTGGCCAATGCGCTGGCCGCTGTCCGCCAGGCAGCCGCCGTCGGGGTTTCCCTCAAGGAACTGGACGACGTTGCCGCGGCCACCATTTCCGACGCCGGCGCCACGCCGGCCTTTCTCAACTACCGGCCGCGCTGGGCTTCTGTCCCGTTTCCGGGGGTTATCTGCACCAGCGTGAACGACGCCGTGGTCCACGGCATCCCGAACGGGTACCGGCTGCAGGACGGTGATTTGCTGAGCGTGGATTGCGGCGCGTTCCTTGAGGGCTGGTGCGGCGACGCCGCCGTCAGCTTCATCGTGGGCACTGCCGATCACGTTGACCAGGAACTCATCGACGCGACGGATGCGGCGCTGGCCCGGGGCATCGAAGCGGCACGGGTAGGAAACAAGATGGGCGACCTCGCCTACGCCATCGGTGGCGCCGCCCGCCGCGCAGGTTACGGATTGCTGGCAGACCATGGTGGCCACGGCATTGGCCGCACGATGCACGCGGAGCCACCTGTCCCGAATGACGGCCGCCCGGGCCGGGGTCTTAAATTATCCGAAGGGCTTGTCATCGCCATCGAGCCGATGCTGATCCTCGGCGGCAAGGGGGACTACTACCATGACGACGACGAGTGGACGCTGAGATCCGCAAACGGCCGCCGCGCGGCACACAGCGAGCATACGGTCGCCATCACCGCGGACGGACCGGTGGTTCTTACCCTGCCATGACATCGAACGCGCTGACTGGCTAAGCGTCCTGGCTCCCTAGGCAGGCTGGAGGTCCGCACCTCTTGCTTCCAGTGGCCGATCGAATGCACCCTCGCTCCAGATGCGATACCCTGACGGGGAATGGTTAGCGCTAACAATCGCCCGAGGAGTCCCATGCCGGCCACAGAACACAGCATCAGCTTCGGCCCTTATTCTGCGATCATCACGGAGCGCAGCGGAGCCCTGCGGGAACTGCGGCACGGCAGCCGCGACCTGGTGGTCAGCTTCGGGGCCGAGGGTTCCATCCCGGATTACCGAGGCGTGGTCTGCGCACCCTGGCCCAACCGGGTCGCCGACGGCCGCTACCGCCACGCCGGCAGAACCTTCCAGATCGCCATTAACGAGCCGCACCGCCATACGGCTCTCCACGGGCTGGCGCTCGATGCCCCCTGGAGCACTGCGGTGCGCACAGATTCATCCGTCACGCTGAATTGCCGGATCGACTCCGGTCCTGCCTACCCCGGCCGGCTGCAGATCATGGCCTCCTATGAGCTCCGCGAGGACGGCCTGCACTGCACTGTTGCCGCCACCAACACCGGCGACGTAGCCGCACCCTACGGGGTCTGCCCGCACCCCTACCTGGTGGCGGGGACTGCTCCGCTGGATGAGTGGACACTGGAGCTCCCCGCCGGTGAATTCCTGGAAGTCACCCCGGACCGGCTGTTGCCTCTCCAGCTGGAATCGGTGGCGGGCCACACCTTCGACTTCCGCGCCGAGCGGCTCTTGGGAAGCATCCGGATCGACCATGCCTTCACGGGAATCAGCCGCACGCAGGATGGCCTCGCAGCGGTGCGCGTATTTGACCCTTCAGGCAGCGGCGTGGAGCTCGAGTGGGACCAGGCCTGTGCCTGGGTGCAGGTCCACACCGGTGACAAGCCGATCGGCCCGGACCGGCTGGGGCTGGCGGTCGAGCCGATGACATGCCCCCCGGACGCATTCAACTCGGGAACCGACCTCGTGGAGCTGGGGCCTGGCGCCACGCACGAAGCCGGCTGGACCATCCGCGCCCTCAGCCGTTGACAGCTAGGCTACATGGCTAGGCAGCAGCCTCCGCCACGGCCTCAGTGCTGCGGCGAAGCGTCACCTGACCTGTCACGGGAACCACAGTGCCGCCGTCGGGAGCTTGGCCTCCGGTAGCAGTAACCGGTACAGCCAGGCGGCCGATTTCTTCGAGGGGAAGCCGTACGGTGGACAGCGCCGGGCGGAAGTCGCGCAGTGTTTCAATGTCGTCAAACCCTGCAATGGCAGCGTCGCGCGGAATGCGCAGGCCCTCGGAGCGGAGTGCCGCGGCGGCGCCGATGGCCATGACGTCGTTGACTGCGAAGATGCAGAGCCGTGAAGCACCGGAAGCCGCTGACTGCCCAACCTTGATCCGTTTGGCGAGTGCGAGTCCGGCCTCGTACCCTCCGGAGCGGTCAAAGCCGCTGCGCAGGACTTCCGCCGGTGGCAGCCCGGCCGATTCCAGGCCCCGCTGGAAGCCGCGGACGCGGTCATCGGAGGTGAGGAGCCCCTGCGGGCCGCCGATGACCACGAAGTCACCGTTGTGGAATGCCGCAAGTTCACGGGCGAGTTCCGCGGCAAGATCCTCATTCGGAACGGCCACGACGTGGTAGCCCTCGGGAGCTGATGCGCCGACGACGGGATGTCCCACGACCCCCACCCGGCCGCCATTGCGGCAGTACCGGTCCAGCTCTGCGGCCAGCACGGCATTGCCTTCCCGGTCCTGCTGACGGATAGAGCGGGAGCCGGCAATGACGATCGAGTCGGCCCGCCGAGCGGCAAAAGCGGCGACCGCGGCCCGCTCGTCGTCGGGCGTTCCGGCAGTGGTGGCCAGCAGCACCATCTTGTGCTGGTCGCGTGCAGCTGCCTGGACGCCCCGGGCGATGGCCGAAAAGTAGGGATCGGCGATGTCGTGGACGATCAGTCCGATGAGTCCAGAGCTCGACTTGGCCAGCCCTTGTGCCTGGGCATTCGGGATGTAGCCGAGGGATTCGGCGGCTTTCCGGACGCGGTCCGCGATGTCCGGACCCGGTGTCCTGGCGGAACCGTTGAGGACACGGGAGGCGGTGGCGGGGGAGACCCCGGCCAGCCGGGCGACTTCGGTCAGCGTGCTTGCGGCCACAGAAAACTCCTGTTCAACAGCCTCAGCTTCGGGCAGCTGCGGCGATGGATTCATTATGGCAGTTGCAGGAATTTGGGGAAAGCGCTTGCCAATAACCGCTTGCGATGTGCATTATTGACGCAGCGGGAATGCGCTTTCCCGATTCATTCTTGCTCCGCCGACTACCTGAAGAGGAAACATGGGCTTCGAAACAAAGACGATCCGCATCGCCATGAACGGCATCACCGGCCGGATGGGCTACCGCCAGCATCTGCTGCGGTCGCTCCTTCCCATCCGCGACGCCGGAGGCTTCACCCTCGAGGACGGCACCAAGGTCCAGGTCGAGCCGATCCTGGTGGGCCGCAACGAAGCGAAGATCCGCGAGCTGGCCGAGCTGCACAAGGTCGCCGAATGGACCACTGATCTGGACGCGGTGATCAGCGACCCCACAGTCGACGTCGTCTTTGATGCCTCCATGACCAGCCTGCGTGCCGCCACCCTGAAGAAGGCCATGGAAGCCGGCAAACACATCTTCACCGAGAAGCCCACGGCCGAAACGCTCGAGGAAGCCACCGAGCTGGCCCGCATCGGTAAGGAGGCCGGGGTCACCGCCGGCGTGGTGCACGACAAGCTCTACCTGCCCGGACTGGTCAAGCTCCGCCGCCTGGTGGATGAAGGTTTCTTCGGCCGCATCCTCTCCATCCGCGGGGAATTCGGCTACTGGGTCTTCGAAGGCGATGTCCAGGCTGCCCAGCGGCCGTCTTGGAACTACCGCAAGGAGGACGGCGGCGGCATGACCACGGACATGTTCTGCCACTGGAACTACGTCCTGGAAGGAATCATCGGCAAGGTGAGGACCGTCAACGCCAAGACGGCCACCCACATCCCCGTCCGCTGGGACGAAGCCGGCAAGGAATACAAGGCCACCGCCGACGACGCCTCCTACGGGATCTTCGAACTCGAGACGCCGGCAGGGGAGCCCGTGATCGGCCAGATCAACTCCTCTTGGGCCGTCCGCGTGTACCGCGACGAACTGGTCGAATTCCAGGTCGACGGCACCCACGGTTCCGCCGTCGCAGGCCTGAACAAATGCGTCGCGCAGCAGCGCGCCCACACGCCCAAGCCGGTCTGGAACCCGGACCTGCCCGTCACGGAATCATTCCGCAGCCAGTGGCAGGAAGTCCCGGCCAACGCAGAGCTGGACAACGGCTTCAAGCTGCAGTGGGAAGAATTCCTGCGTGACGTCGTCGCCGGCCGCGAACACCGCTTCGGTCTGCTCTCCGCCGCCCGCGGCGTCCAGCTCGCCGAACTCGGCCTGCAGTCCAACGACGAACGCCGCACCCTCGACATCCCGGAGATCACGCTCTGATGACATCCCTCATCCTTCCCACCTCCGACGGCGGCACCCGCGAGTACCGCCTCAAAGCCGCGGCGAACTGGGCCAAGCCGAGTGCGCCTTTGACCGCACGGCGCGCGTATGCTGCAGCGCATGTCATCCCTGAAGTAACGGCGGACAACACACCGGGAGCTCCGGCGCGCCTCGACTGGGACGCCACCCTCGCCTACCGCCATGAACTTTGGTCCTATGGACTCGGCGTTGCCGACGCCATGGACACCGCCCAACGCGGCATGGGCCTGGACTGGGAAGCCACCCAGCAGCTCATTAAGCGGACCGGCGTGGAAGCCGCCGCCGTGGTCTCCGCCGGCGATGCCGCAATTGCAGGCAAGTCGGTGCGCGACCTCGTGTCCTGCGGCGCCGGGACCGATCAGCTGGACCTGGCCTCGCTGTCCACCGGCGCGGCCGGCATCGAGGCAGTCCTGAATGCCTACCGCGAGCAGGTTGCCGTCGTCAGCGAAGCAGGGCCGAAAGTCATCCTGATGGCGTCCCGTGCGCTGGCCAAAGTGGCGAGCGGGCCGGACGACTACCTGCACGTTTACTCGACCCTCCTGCGGGAAGCGGACCAGCCTGTCATCCTGCACTGGCTCGGCACCATGTTCGACCCCGCGCTCGCCGGGTACTGGGGTTCGGAGGACGTCCCCCGTGCCACAGAGACATTCCTTTCGCTCATCCGGGAACATGCAGACAAGGTGGACGGGGTCAAGGTCTCCCTCCTGGACGCCGGTCACGAGGTTGCCCTGCGCGCCGCCCTGCCGGAGGGCGTCCGCCTCTACACGGGGGACGACTTCAACTACCCGGAGCTCATCGACGGCGACGGCACCAGCCACTCGGACGCCCTGCTCGGCATCTTCGCCGCCATCTACCCGGCTGCCTCCGCCGCCCTGCAGCGCTACGAGGCCGGCGACGCCGCCAAAGGCCGCGCAATCCTCGATTCCACCCGTGACCTCGGCAAGCACATCTTTAGCGCGCCAACTTTCTACTACAAGACCGGCATCGCCTTCCTGTCCTGGCTTAACGGCAAGCAGTCGGGATTCCAGATGGTGGGAGGGCTCCACTCCGGACGCTCCGTGGTGCACCTGGCCACAACGTTTGAACTGGCCGACCAAGCGGGCCTGCTGAAGGATCCCGCACTGGCGGCGTTCCGGATGTCCGATTACCTGCGGATCAACGGGGTGGGAGTATGAGCGACTTTTCACGGTTGTCACTGAACAGTGCCACCACCAAGAAGTGGACCCTGGCCGAGGCGGTCGACGGCTGCGTCAGGGCCGGTATCCCGGCGATCGGGCCCTGGCGGGACATCGTTGCCGATGCCGGCCTCGACAAAGCCGCCAGGCTCATCAAGGACGCTGGACTGCGGGTATCGTCGCTGTGCCGTGGAGGGTTCCTGACCGCCCCTGATCCCGATGGCCAGGCTGCCGCGCTCGCAGACAACCGTGCGGCCGTCCTTGAGGCGGTGGCACTGGACACGCAGGAACTGTTCCTCGTGGTCGGCGGACTGGCGCCGGGGGAGAAGGACGTGGTGGCTGCCCGCCGGCGCGTGGCCGACCGCCTCGAGGACCTCGTGCCGTTCGCCGCCGAGCACGGAATCCGCCTGGTGCTGGAACCGCTGCACCCGATGTACGCGGCGGACCGCGCCCTGATCTCAACGTTGGGGCAGGCCCTCGATTTGGCGGCCCCCTACGACGCGAAGGCGGTCGGCGTCGCTGTCGATACCTTCCACGTATGGTGGGATCCGGAGCTAAAGGCGCAGATCAATCGGGCCGGCCGTGAAGGCCGCATCGCCTCCTACCAGGTCTGCGACTTCAACCTGCCGATCGCAGCCGACGCGCTGCTGTCCCGGGGAATGATGGGCGACGGCGTCATCGACTTCGCGGCCATCGGCACCTGGGTACGGGACGCCGGTTACACCGGCGACATCGAGGTGGAAATCTTCAACCGCGAGATTTGGGATGCCGACGGCGACACGGTCCTCGCGGCCATGAAGGAGCGCTACGCGGAACTGGTGCTGCCCTTTGCCTAATCCCCGCTAACGGCGCGCAACTATATGGCGCCGGCGCCGGCACTGGATCAACGGTGCCGGCGCCATCGCGCGCTGCCCTTACCTGTGCCGTCCGCGGGGCGTAGGGTGAGGCTCGCGAGCAAGTGACCAGGAGGCAGCTGATGAATGAGCGGGGCAAGGACGCCGTCGTATCCGTCGTTGTGGGGGCTGGACCCGGGCGGGTCTGGAAAGCTCTCACCGATCCCTCCGACGTCAGAGAATATTTCCTCGGCACGAATGTCACGTCCACCTGGCAGGAAGGCGATCCCGTCACCTTTGCAGGGGAGTGGAAGGGCAAGGCCTACGAGGACAAGGGGACCGTTCTGGAGAGCAGGCCCAACGAGCTCCTTCGGATCAGCCACTTCAGCCCCTTGAGCGGTCTCCCTGACATTCCCGAGAACTACCACACAGTGGAGTACCGCCTGGCTCCCAAGGACGACGGCACCGAGGTCACCATTACTCAGGGCAATAACCGGAGCGACTCCGAGGCGGAGGAGTCCGCCAAACTGTGGGAGATGATACTCGGCAACCTCAAGGACTATCTGGCGCGCTGATTCCCTGGTGCGCTGATTCGGGGAGCGGGCACGGATTCCTGGCAGCCGGTCTTTTAGCGCAGGCGTGCGGCCGATACCCGGCGGCGGTGTTCAGCGGCCCGGAGTTGGATGATCCGGGCAGCGCCGGCCATGGCCACGAGGACCCCTCCGCCCACTGCCGCGATGAACAGGGCCATGCCGAGGGACACAGCGCCTTCCAGACCGAAGAACTTCACTTGGACCAGTTCCTGGTTCTGCAGGATGAAGACGATCAGCAGCACAAGGACCACGAGTGCCGATGCAACCGAGACCCAGATCATGCCGGCCCGGGTGACCTGACGTTTTGGTTCCGCATTGGCCGCCGATGGGGTGGAGGTTCCGTCATAACCTGGAAGAGCGGCGGTGCCGGGCCGGGTTTGACCCATCCCGGCGGCGGGACGCTGTTCTTCCAAAGGCTCAGGTACGGCAGGTCCAGAAGCCTGCGCCGGAGGCGGTGACGATTGCTGCTCGTGTGGGTCGCGCTCAGATCGACTCTGCTGCATGCCAGTGAATCCTTCCGGTGTTCGCCCCGCATCAGGGCGGGTGCGTGGGCGCCGGCGCCACATCACTGTGCCGGCGCCCACTCCGATCATAAGCACGTTTCCCGCTTATAGTAAGCATGCTTGGCATCCTTTGATTCCGCGTGTCGGACCGGTGCGCGACTCAGCCCCCTCGGCCAAATCCTCGTGCCGAATCCGTTTCGACGATTCCCTGCCGTCTCGACGCTTCGCAGCATCGAGTGTGCACGGAACCGTCGAAACGGACGCAGATCTTGCTGTTCAGATACCGGGCGACGAGTCGGCCGTCGGCGGCCCCGAAGACACGCCGCTCAACGAGTGCCGCTGATGGCAGGATGAAGGCATGGATATCATCGATTTCCTTGAAGCCAGAATCAGCGAAGACGAAGCCGTCGCCCAGGCAGCGTCCCCCGCGCCCTGGGAATGGTTCAGGAAAGCCGGAACCCCTACCCCCGCGCTCTACGCCGCGGACGAACGTGCTGTCCTCGACGCCTATGCCGACCACCGCCCGGGATACCTCGCCTGCAAAGCCGAAGACCGGGTCTACATCGCACAGTTCAACCCCGGCCGCATCCTCGCGGAATGCGCCGCCAAACGACAGATGCTGGCCAATGTCCCGCTCGTCACCGACATTCCCAGTGAGGTCGGCGGGACCAGCGAATACGTCCTCATGTGCATGGCATCCCCGTATAGGGACCACCCCGACTACCAGCAAGGCTGGGCGATCGAGCTCTGAGTGCCCATGAAGAAGCGGTCCTGACGTGCTTTCCGCAGGTCAGGACCGCTTTTCTTCTGTGCCCCAGGAGGGAATCGAACCCCCGACCGGCGGATTAGAAGGCCGCTGCTCTATCCCCTGAGCTACTGGGGCATGTGGTTGCCCGGCGTGTTCCCGGGTGCCTCAAAAAGTTTACATTGACTTCCGGCCAGACGGAGGCAGGGCTTGCAACGTTTCGCCCGACCGCGTTGTGACGCCCTGAACCCGGTTATCCACATAGGGCACTTTAGACCTCGCGGCCGGCTCGCGGCCGGTTGATGCTGGAGATGCCTGCTAGGGCAAGACACATCGAGACAGGACACCAAGATGACTGACAACATTACTGTCCGGGGCTTCGTCGCCACGGAGATCAGGAGCTCCACCACGCCCGGCGGTGTGGCCACTGCGTCGTTCCGCCTCGGCTCGACCGACCGCCGTTATGACCGCGCCAGCAGCACCTGGGTGGACGGCAACACAAACTGGTTCACCGTCCAGGGGTACCGGCAGCTGGCCGGGAACATGGGCTGCAGCATCAAGAGGGGACAGCGGGTGATCATCGTTGGGCGGTTGAAGATGCGGAGCTGGGAAAAGGAAGGCCGGATCTACCACGTCGCTGAGATCGACGCCGAGTCCGTGGGCCACGATCTCATGTGGGGCTCCGCCAACTTCACGCGGACTGCAGGCAACAACTCCCAGCCTGCCGTGGCGGCCGTTGGTGGCGAACACGACGGGCACGGTGAGGGGAGCAGTTCAAAGCCCTCTGACCGCAACGATGACGCGGGGCCTGACGAGGAAGGGGATGACGATGACACTGCCGCGGCCGGCATCTTCATCGACGATTCCACGGGTGAAACCATGCAGCTCGACTCCGAAACGGGCGAGCTCACAGGGGCCGCAGCCTGACCGGCGGGGCGATGCGGCAGCGTACCCCCGCGGTGCCGCATGGCAAGAGCCGTGCCGCATGGCTGGGCCCTGCCGCATGGCAGAATGGCAGCGTGGCGCGACGCGAGATACTTCAACCGAACACCAGATCCTTGGGCTGCGTCAGCGGCGTATCGGTCCGGGTTGCGCTCGCAACGGTGCTGCTCACAGGGCTGCTCACAGGTCTGGCTGCCTGCAGTTCCGGAGCCAGCCAGCAACCCGGGACAGGCAATCCTGCAGCCAGCCCGTCCTCGTCGCCACCACCAGGCGTGGCATCCCACGGAACGGCATCCCACGGAACAGCCCCGACCGGAGCGGCAACACCAGGTACGGCAACGACCCGGCTGCAGAAGACGATGTCGGACGCCTTGGGCGCCGTCGCCGCCGGAACCCCGAGGCCGGGCGCGGAACAGATCCAGCAGGCACTGACCGCCGCGGGTGTTCCGGCTGCATCCCTGGAGATTTCGGCGGACCGCACCCCCACGGGGCTGGACGTGGATTCCATGGAGGCGGCAGCGGTCCGGGGCAAGGAATGCGTCATTGGCCAAATCCGCAACGGCAAAGTGACGGTGACGGTGCTGCCAGTCCTCGCGAACGGGAAGTGCTTCGTGGGAGCTCCCGCCTGACGCTCCGAATGTGAGATATCCCCGTCCACCCACTAGATTTGGAACCATGGCGGAATTTATCTACACAATGACCAAGGCCCGTAAGGCTGTTGGCGAAAAACTTATTCTCGACGACGTCAGCATGTCGTTCTTCCCCGGTGCGAAGATCGGCGTCGTTGGCCCCAACGGTGCCGGTAAGTCCACCATCCTGAAAATCATGGCAGGTCTGGACACGCCCTCGAACGGCGAGGCGCGGCTGAGCCCCGGTTACTCGGTGGGAATCCTGCTCCAGGAACCGCCGCTCAACGAGGAAAAGACCGTCCTGGGCAACGTCCAGGAAGGTGTTGGTGAGATCTACGGCAAGATCCAGCGCTTCAACGAAATCTCCGAGGAGATGGCCAGCCCCGACGCCGATTACGACTCCCTGCTGGAGGAAATGGGCCACCTGCAGGAGGCCATCGACGCTGCCGACGCCTGGGACCTCGATTCCCAGCTCGAGCAGGCCATGGATGCCCTCCGCTGCCCGCCGGCCGATGCCGACGTGACCCTCCTCTCCGGTGGTGAGCGCCGCCGCGTGGCGCTCTGCAAGCTGCTGCTGCAGAAGCCGGACCTGCTCCTGCTCGACGAGCCCACCAACCACCTCGACGCCGAAAGCGTGCTGTGGCTGGAACAGCACCTGTCCAGCTATGCCGGCGCCGTCCTTGCCGTCACCCACGACCGGTACTTCCTGGACCACGTCGCGGAATGGATTGCAGAAGTGGACCGCGGCCACCTCTACCCGTACGAGGGCAATTACTCCACGTACCTGGAGAAGAAGCGCGCCCGCCTCGAAATCCAGGGCAAGAAGGATGCCAAGCAGGCCAAGCGCCTTACCGAGGAACTGGAATGGGTGCGCTCCAACGCCAAGGGCCGCCAGACCAAGTCCAAGGCCCGTCTTGCACGCTATGAGGAAATGGCGGCCGAGGCTGACCGGACCCGGAAACTGGACTTCGAGGAAATCCAGATCCCGCCGGGCCCCCGCCTCGGCGGACTGGTGCTGGAGGCGAAGAACCTGCAGAAGGGCTTCGAGGACCGCACCCTGATCGACGGACTGTCCTTCTCGCTGCCGCGCAATGGCATTGTGGGCGTCATCGGTCCCAACGGCGTCGGCAAGACCACGCTCTTCAAAACCATCGTGGGGCTCGAACCGCTCGACGGCGGCGACTTGAAGATCGGCGACTCCGTCAAGATCTCCTACGCGGACCAGAGCCGCGGCGGCATCGATCCCAACAAGACGCTGTGGGAGGTCGTGTCCGACGGGCTGGACTTCATCCAGGTCGGCAATGTCGAAATGCCGTCCCGCGCCTACGTCGCAGCCTTCGGCTTCAAGGGTCCGGACCAGCAGAAGAAGGCCGGTGTGCTCTCCGGCGGTGAACGCAACCGGCTGAACCTCGCACTGACCCTCAAACAGGGCGGCAACCTGCTGCTCCTCGACGAACCGACCAACGACCTCGACGTTGAAACCCTCAGCAGCCTGGAAAACGCCCTGCTCGAATTCCCGGGCTGCGCCGTAGTGGTCTCGCACGACCGCTGGTTCCTGGACCGGGTGGCCACGCACATCCTGGCCTACGAAGGCGACGACGAGAACCCGTCCAAGTGGTACTGGTTCGAGGGCAACTTCGAATCCTACGAGGAGAACAAGGTGCAGCGCCTCGGCCCCGACGCCGCCAAGCCGCACCGCGTCACGCACCGCCGGCTCACCCGCGACTAGATGTATTGCATCGCGTAAGCACAAACCGAAAAGGCCGGTTCCCCCGACGGGAATCGGCCTTTTCGGATTCGTGCCGCGCCGCCGGCGGGCGGCAGCCGTGAAGCCAGGGCTAGTCCCAATGCCGTTTACT
>NZ_JAGGPJ010000031.1 GCF_018613875.1 Arthrobacter sp. ISL-28
TGCCCCTCCCTGACCGCCGGCACACCGCGCGTCGAGATCCACCCGCTGGGCATCGGCGGCAAGGAAGACCCCGTCCGCATGGTCTTCGACACCGACGCCGGCCCCGGCGTCGTGGTCGCGCTGTCCGACATGCGCGACCGCTTCCGCCTCGTGGCGAACGCCGTGGATGTCGTGGACCTCGACCAGCCCCTGCCCAACCTGCCCGTGGCCCGCGCCCTCTGGTCGCCCAAACCCGATTTCGCGACCTCTGCCGCGGCCTGGCTCACCGCCGGCGCAGCCCACCACACCGTGCTCTCCACCCAGGTCGGCATGGACGTCTTCGAAGACTTCGCCGACATCGCCCAAACCGAACTCCTCACCATCGACCAGGGCACCACCATCAAACAGTTCAAAAAGGAACTCGCCTGGAACGCCGCCTACTACAAGCTGGCCAGCGGACTTTAGCCGCTGCTGCAGCCTTTTGCGCCCGGCCTTACGAGGCCGGGCGCGCGACCAGCTGGACCTTTGCCTCCTGTGTTTCAGCTCCCCTGCGGAATTCAACGGTCACGGTCTGCCCGGGACTCTTGGACCTTAAGGCGGCGAGGAGGTCCTCGGGCGTGGCGAGATCATCGCCGTCGAGCTTAATGAGCACGTCCCCGGGTCGGATGCCGGCTTTGTCTGCCGGCCCGCCCTCCGGCACCGAGAGCGCAAGCGCCCCGCGCGTATCAGGCAGGCCCAGCTGGTCGGCGATCTGCTGGGTGATTTCTGCCAGCCCCAGGCCGATGAAGGCGTGATCGGCAGTGCCGTCCTCCCGGAGCTGGTCAGCCACTTTGACCGCGGTGGCGGCGGGGATGGCAAACCCAAGGGCCACCGCACCTGACTGCGGCGGAATGTAGGCCTCGCTGATCCCGATCACCTCACTCCTGCTGTTGACCACGGCGCCGCCGGAGTTGCCGGGGCTGATCGCGGCATCGGTCTGGATCAGGTCCACAAGGGACTGGCTGCTCGACGCCGACCCCGGGATCTCGCGGTGGAGGCCCGAGATGATGCCCGCCGTCGCTGTATTTTCGAATCCCAGCGGCGAGCCGATAACCACCGCCAGTTCACCAATCCGGGGCAGGTCGGACTGGAATTTCGCGACAGGCAGGCCTGTCCGTTTCGCTTCCACGAGTGCCAGATCGGAGATGGCGTCGGTGGCCCGCACACTCCCAGCCACCCGCCGGCCGTCGGCAAAGCCCACCTCAACCTGGCGGTTTCCTCGCACCACGTGCTCATTCGTCAGAATCAGCCCGTCCGCCGAATACACGACGCCGCTTCCCAGGCCGCCGTCCGTGAAGATGGTCACCACAGACGGCTGGACGTTGCTGACGATGGTAGGAATGTCCGCGACACCCTGCGGAATACTCTGCCCGCCGCCGCCCTGTCCGCCGCCCTGCCCGCCGCCTCGTCCGCCGGTTGTTTGGCCGGGGGATGGCTGCCGCCCCAGAGTCGTTTGGTCGGCAGGTGCCCCGCCCGGTGTGCTTCCCGGGGACTGCGAGGTTGTCGGGGGCTCCGGACCCTGCCCTGGAGCGGTGCAGCCGGAGCCCGCTGCCGCGAGGACGGCCGCTCCGAGAAATCCGAGAAGGCGGCACATGCGCCTGGCTGTCGCTGGCCGGTGGTTCATTGAACGTCCTCTCGTTGACAGGGCTGTTCGGATGCTGCTTAAAAGCTAATCCCGCGCAGGCTGCGGCTGCCAGAGCCGGTTCTTTGCCACGACAGGCAAGCCCCGGGGCGCTGCGGCGCGACTGTAGTGCCCCGGAATGTTACCCGTGCCCCTGAATGTTGTCCGTGGCCTAACTCGCCCATGCTCCCACTCGGCATTCTGCGGCTGCCGGCACCGGCAGAAGGCCAGAATCCGGTTCAACGTTCAAGCCGTAGAGTGCTTCGAGGGCGGCCGTGTAGTCATCCTGCCTGCCGGCGGCCGCAAGTTCCCGTGCCCTGGCTGTGGGTACATGCATGAGCTGCCGGACCACGCGCCGCAGCGCGAATTCCACGGCTTCGGCGGTGGCGGTGCAGCCATGCTGGTTCTTCACCCGCGTCAGTTCGCCGGCCAGCACCCGCTGCATGTGTGTACGCAGGACCACGATGGCCGGGTCCAGGAGGCGGGCCTGGCGGTCCTTCTCCAACCGCAGTGCCGCCCGCCGGATCAGTTCGGTGGCCTGCCGGACACCGTCCGAATGCTCGCGCGGTGAGGCACGCCGCACGTCTTCCAGGGTGATCACGTCAATCCCGGGCAGTTCCCCGGTTGACAGCCCGAAGTCCCGGCTCAAGGCAAGATCAACGACGACGAGGCGCTCCTCCGTGCCCTGCCGGAAACGCCTGAATTCCTCTGCTCCCAGACGGGCTCCGCGGCCGCTGCAGCCGATCACCACGTCTGCCTTCTGGATCGCGGCTGGCAGTTCGGACGTCGTCAGCGCCGCAGCGCCCCGGGCCGCGGCAAAGGCCTCGGCGCGCCCGGACCAGGAGAATACGGAAACGTTCGCTCGGTATTCGGCGTCCAGCAGCGCCAAGGTAGATCCGGCGTAGGCCCCCGTGCCGATGACGACCGCCGACAGGCCGGCTGGTCCGCGGCCGCGCAACTTCCCGACCGCCAGGTCCAGGGGCCACGGAAACCATCGAGCGTCCGGCATCGCCCAGGGTGATCAGGGATCCGACGTCGCGAGCTGCCCGGGACGCCGCCTGAAACAGGCGGATCAGGGCACCGCTTGCTGTTCCCGATTCCTGTGCTGCCGTCAGGGACCGGCGGAGCTGGCCCGCGATTTCCCGTTCGCCCACCACCGCCGAATCCAGTCCGGCACCCACGGAAAAGAGGTGCTCCGTCATTGCGGTGCCGGCGAGGTAGTCCAGGGACCCGCCGAGCTTACAGGCAGGGATGCCCCCAGACATCTTTGTGGCCAGGCGCCGTTGCCCGGCCACAAAGCTTTTAGAGACCCTGGAGACAGCGTGGGCCTGCCACCTTGGGAAATTCTTGCGGGCGGGCCGGTCCGCCACACTTTTCTGCAACGATGTATCCAGATGCATCGCCGCGAGAAGGAGCCCCTGATGGCTGTGACCATGAATGATGTTGCACGGGCGGCAGGGGTTTCCCTGAAGACGGTGTCCAACGTCCTGAACGACTATGAGTTCATCAGGCCCGCCACCAAACAGAAGGTGCTGGATGCCATCGCTGAGCTGGGCTATGAGGCCAACCTGACGGCCAGGAGCCTCCGTTCCGGCAAGTCCCGCATGCTCGGCCTGGTTCTTTCGGATCTTTCGGCGCCGTACTACGCCGAGCTGGCCTCACGGCTCATGACCGTCGCCTCGGCCCGGGGCTACCGTGTGCTGGTGGAGCAGTCGGCCGCGCTTGAGGCCAATGAGCTCAGCGCACTGCACGGGCCATTCCGCCAGCTGACGGACGGACTGCTGTTCACTCCGCTGGCGCTGGACGCGGACACCGTGGCCGACCGGCGGGGCAGCAAGCCGCTCGTGATGCTGGGCGAGCACATCGAGGACCCCCGGTTCGACCTCGTCACCATGAAGAACATCGGGGCGGCCCAGGCGATGACCGCCCACCTGCTGGCGGGAGGCCGGCGTCGGATAGCAGTGCTCGGAGCGGCGATGGAGGACGACGCCGGAAGCCCCGGCCTGCGCCTGACCGGTTACCGGGAGGCGCTCGCCGCTGCCGCAGTGGACTTTGATCCTGCCCTCATCGTGCCGTCCGGATGGCGCCGCGACGCCGGTGCTTCGGCGGTGGGGGCCCTGCTGGACAGCGGAGTGGTGTTCGACGCCGTCTTCGGGCTGAACGACGCCCTCGCGCTGGGCGCCATGCACGAACTCCTCATCCGCGGCGTGAAGGTGCCGCAGGACGTCGCCGTTGCCGGCTTTGACGACATTGATGAGGCCCGCTTCGCTTCACCGGCCCTCACCACTGTGGCGCCGGGAATGGAGGAAATCGCTGAACGTTCCGTCGGGCTGCTGATCGACCGGGTTGAAGGGACGGAGACGTCGGATGAAGGCGTGCATATCGAAGCAGGCTTCGAGCTGAAAATCCGTGCCTCGGCCCCGTAGCGGCTGGCCGGTCTATGCCCGCACTGCGTTATTCCGGTGGCATCGTGGGTACATGAGGATTATGGCTGGCTGGTGTTGTCCGGGCCATGCCGCCTGACTGCCCGGACAGTGGACCCGCTCCCCGGGTGACGGCTCCGGTTACAGGAAAAACGGAAAGGATCCGCTCGTGATCGCTCTACTGATCGTCGATATGCAGAACGCCTACTTCGAGGATCCTGGGCTGGCCCCGCGCCGGGAGGCCTTGGTGCAGGCCTGCAACCGACTCATTGAAGAATTTTCCACCCACGGCGCGAAGATCCTTTTGGTGGCCACCGAACACGAGCGGGACAAGTCGACCTGGTCGCTGAACATGCTGGAAGACGACCAGGGCTTTATCTTCCGGGGTTCGGAACAGGCCGGGTTCGTGCCCGGCCTGGCGGCGGGGGAGCTGCCCCGCCTCATCAAGACGCGCGACAGTGCCTTTACCGGGACCGACATCGTCTCGCGCCTGCGGAACTGGGACGTCGAGGAATTGGTGCTCGCCGGCGTCGCCACCCACAACTGTATTGCCCACACGGCGGCGGACGCCTTCGCGCACAACTTCCGCGTGGTGTATGCCGAGGAGGCGATGGCTTCCTCAAACGAGCAGGCCGCGGTGGACATGCTGCGCATCCTGTCCGCGGAATATCGCCAGCCCGTGCTGTCAACGGACGACATTGCAAAACGCTTGAAGGGCATCTAACACCGATGCCGGATCGGAAATCTCACGGAAACGTCTGCGGATTACTCTGGTCACACATCGCCGCCAAGGTGCATTGTTACTGGATGCGCTGTGGTCTGGTACTCGGCTGCTGAGGAGTCAGTGGCTGGGCAGGCTGCGGCGGTGGCCGTGAAAGAAGGGATTCCGGAATGCATCTGTTGCCCCGCGAGCAGGAAAAGCTCATGATCGTGGTCGCCGCCGACCTCGCGCGCCGCCGCCAGTCGCGCGGGCTCAAGCTGAACTTCCCCGAGGCGGTGGCGATCATCAGCTACGAACTGATCGAAGGGGCGCGCGACGGGCGGACAGTGGCCGAGCTCATGAGTTACGGCACCACCCTGCTCAGCCGCGACGACGTCATGGAGGGCGTGCCCGAGATGGTCCACGACGTCCAGATCGAAGCCACCTTCCCGGACGGCACCAAGCTCGTCACCGTTCACGATCCCATCCGATAGGGGCACCATGATTCCGGGAGAGTATGTCCTGCGGAGCGAACCGCTCACGGTCAATGCCGGACGGGAGGCAATCGACGTCGTCGTTGTCAATACCGGTGACCGCCCCGTGCAGGTGGGCTCGCACTACCACTTTGCCGAAGCGAACCGGGCACTGGAGTTTGACCGCCAGGCCGCGTACGGGCGTCGGCTCGATATCCCGGCGGGAACCGCTGCGCGGTTCGAACCGGGCGACAGCAAGACCGTGCGGCTGATCGAGCTCGCGGGCCGACGCGAGGTGTACGGGCTGAGCAACGCCGTCAACGGAAGCCTCGGCCCGGCACAGCCATCGGCAGGGGAAGTGCAATGAGTTTTGAATTATCACGCAAGCAGTACGCGGACCTTTACGGCCCGACGACGGGCGACGCCATCCGCCTGGCCGATACCGAACTGTTCCTCGAGATTGAGAAAGACCTTACCGTCTACGGCGAGGAGGTGGTGTTCGGCGGCGGCAAGGTGATCCGCGACGGGATGGGCCAGAACGGCCAGGTCACGCGCGATGAAGGCGTTCCGGACACCGTGATCACCAACGTGGTGGTCCTGGACTACACCGGCATCTACAAGGCCGACGTCGCCCTCAAGGACGGCCACATCCTTCGAATCGGCAAGGCCGGCAACCCGCAGATCGCCGACGGCGTCGACATCGTGATCGGCGCCAGCACCGAGATCATCGCAGGGGAACGCAAGATCCTCACTGCCGGAGGCGTGGATTCCCACATCCATTTCATCTCCGCGGACCAGGTGCCCACCGCCCTGTGCAGCGGCGTGACCACCATGCTGGGCGGCGGCACGGGTCCGGCGGAAGGCACCAAGGCCACCACCGTCACCCCCGGCAAATGGCACATCCAGCGGATGCTCCAGGCCGCCGAAGGCCTGCCCATTAACATCGGCCTGCTCGGGAAGGGGCACGCGTCTGCCGTCGAACCCCTCGCCGAGCAGATCCGGGCCGGAGCCATCGGCCTCAAAGTCCACGAGGACTGGGGCTCCACCACCTCCTCGATCGACACCTCCTTGAAGGTTGCCGACGAATACGACATCCAGGTGGCGATCCATACGGACACCCTGAACGAGTGCGGCTTCGTGGAGGACACCATCCGGGCCATCGATGGCCGGGTCATCCACACCTTCCACACCGAGGGCGCCGGCGGCGGCCACGCCCCGGACATCATCAGGATCGCGGGGCTGCCCAACGTCCTCCCCGCATCCACCAACCCCACGCTGCCGTACACGCGGAACACCATCGAAGAACACCTGGACATGCTCATGGTGTGCCACCACCTGAACCCGGACATCCCGGAGGATGTGGCCTTCGCCGACTCACGGATCAGGGCAGAGACCATCGCGGCGGAGGATGTCCTGCAGGACATGGGCATCTTCGCCATTACATCCTCCGACTCGCAGGCCATGGGCCGCGTGGGCGAGGTGATCACCCGCACCTGGCAGGTGGCGGACAAGATGAAGAGGCAGCGCGGCGTCTTGAAGGATCCGGCGTTGAAGGAAGCGGCTGTGGAGGACCGCGCTTTGGAGGATGCCGCGATCGAGAGTGCCGCGCTCGGGAATTCCGACGGCGGGACGCAGGCTTCTGCTGTCGGTTCCGGAGCGGCGAGCGACAACTTCCGCATCAAGCGCTACGTGGCCAAGTACACGATCAACCCTGCCATCGCGCACGGGATGGCTGACTCCATCGGATCCGTGGAGGAGGGAAAGTTTGCCGACCTGGTGCTGTGGGACCCCGCGTTCTTCGGCGTCAAACCTGAACTCGTGCTCAAGGGCGGGCAGATCGCCTATGCACTGATGGGCGATGCCAACGCTTCCATTCCCACCCCGCAGCCGCGGACCATGCGCCCGATGTTCGCCGCGTTCGGAAAGGCGCTGCAGCAGTCCTCCATCACCTTCCTTTCCCAGGCCGCCATTGATGCGGGAGTGCCCCAGGAACTCGGCCTGGAGAAGATGATCCGGCCTGTCTCAGGGATCCGCTCGCTCACCAAAGCCGACCTGAAGTTCAACGACGCCACGCCGGACATCGAAGTGGATGCGGAAACGTACAGGGTGACGGTGGACGGCGTGGACGTCACGTGTGAGCCGTCCGATGTGCTGCCCATGGCCCAGCGCTACTTCCTTTTCTAGGCATGGAGAACGAACATGATCATCGACAAGATCCTGGGCAACCTGCACGATCAGAGGCCGGGGGCGGACCCCTATTTCGGGCTGCACAAGGAGAAGGTGGTGCTGCCGAGTGCCCAGCTGGTCAAACGGATCCAGCGCGTCACAACAGACCACGGCAAGGAACTGGGCATTCGGCTTCCGTCGGGCTCCGCGGACCTTCGCGACGGGGACGTCCTCCACGTGGACGAGTCCACGATGATCGTGGTCTCCGTGCTGCCCACCGATGTCCTGGTGGTCGCGCCGCGGACCATTCATGAGATGGGTATCGTGGCCCACTCGTTGGGCAACCGGCACCTGCAGGCGCAGTTCTTCGATGTGGCCTCGGAGTACGGAGCCGAGGTCATGGTGTGCCAGTACGACCACACGGTCGAGGACTACCTCAAACACGTCGGTATACCCTACGACCGCCAGGAACGCGTCATGCCCGTCCCCTTCCGCCATGCCGAACACAGCCACTGATTCCGGGATGTCCTACCAGCTCGCCCTGCAGCAGCTCACGGACTCAGCTTTGCCAACCGGGGCGTTCGCGCACTCCCTTGGCTTTGAGACTTACATCGAGCGCGGGCTGGTGCATGACGAGGAGTCGTTCGGCGTCTGGCTGGCTGCCTTCATCGGGCAGCAGCTGACTTTTTCTGACGGGCTGGCCATCCGCTTCCTGTACGAGGGCGTTCCTGTTCCGGACCTGGATTCCCTGCTCACAGCGCAGCTCCTGCCCCGGCAACTGCGCGAGGCCAGCGTCAAGATGGGCAGCCGGCTGCTGGAGATCGGCTCGGAGGTCTTCCCATCGCCCGCGCTGGACGAGTACCGGGACTTGGTGGCCACAGGCCGCGCCGCCGGCCACCAGCCGCTGGCGTTTGCCGCCGTCGCGCGTTCTCTGGGCGTGCCGCTGCCGGAAGCGCTCGCCGCGTACCTCTTCGCCGCGGTCACCTCGCTGACCCAGAACGCCGTCCGCGCCATCCCGCTGGGGCAAAACGCCGGCCAGCGGCTGCTGCGGAAAGCGTCCGACGGCGTCGCGGCCGCCGCCGAACGGATAGGTCACCTGACGCCGGACGACTTCGGCGCCATCAGCCCCGGACTGGAAATTTCGCAGATGCGGCACGAGCGTCAGCGTGCCCGCATGTTCATGAGCTAGCAGGAGGACAGAATGTCTGAACCCATCAAGATCGGCATCGGCGGCCCGGTTGGCGCCGGCAAGACCCAGCTCGTGGAGCGGCTCACCCGGCACATGAGCCGCGAAATCTCCATGGCCGCCATCACGAACGACATCTACACGATCGAGGACGCCAAGATCCTGGCCGCCAACGGAATCCTGCCCGAGGACCGGATCATTGGCGTCGAAACCGGCGGCTGCCCGCACACGGCCATCCGCGAGGACACCTCCATGAACACCGCCGCCATCGAAGAGCTCAAGAAGCGGCACCCGGACCTGCAGGTGATTTTCGTGGAGTCCGGCGGCGACAACCTCTCCGCCACGTTCAGCCCTGAGCTCGTGGACTTCTCCATCTACATCATCGACGTCGCCCAAGGCGAGAAGATCCCGCGCAAAGCCGGGCAGGGAATGATCAAGTCAGACCTCTTCATCATCAACAAGACCGACCTCGCCCCCCACGTCGGCGCAGACCTGTCAGTGATGGAACGGGACTCGCGCGAATTCCGCGGCGAAAAGCCGTTCTGCTTCACCAACCTCAAAACGGACGAGGGATTGGACGCGGTCATCGAATGGGTGCGGCGCGATGTCCTGATGCTCGACCTCGCGTCATGAGCACGACGGCGGCCGAGGCGGGTTTGGTGACCATCTCACCTGGGCCTGCTGCCGCGGATGATAGGGGCCGTGTCCGCTTCGCGGTGCCCGCCACGCCGCGGCCCCTATCACCCGCGTCTGCTGATCGGCCCGAGATAGGCCGTTTGGAGCTTCGGGTCGCCGTGCGTGATCAGCGTTCCGTGGCCGCACATCAGTACCACCAAGGCGCTTTGCGGGTCCTGCGGCCGCACTACTTGGATGATTCCGGGCAGGTTTGTTATGTGCTCGTGAATCCCGGCGGCGCCTATCTCGGGGCTGACCTCTTTGTCCTGGATGTGGAGGTGGGGGACGGGGCAAAGCTGCTGCTGACCACCCAGTCCGCCACCAAGGTCTACCGGACTCCGGGGTCGTTTGCAGAGCAGCGGATGCGGTTGCGGCTGGGGGAGGGGTCGCAGCTGGAACTCGCTCCGGACCAACTCATTGCCTACCGCGAGGCGAGCTATCGGCAGAACACCCACATCACGGTCAGGCCGTCGTCGAGCCTGGTGATGGCTGAGGTAGTTACGCCGGGGTGGTCACCGGACGGGGAGTCGTTCCGGTACGAGAAACTGCGTCTCCGGACCGAGATCCATGTGGAAGTTGCAGGCCAGACGCAACTGCTGGCCCTCGACAATGTGCTGATCCGCCCGTCGGGCAACGACGTCACCGGGATGGGCTTCATGGAGGGCTTCAGCCATCTGGGATCCCTCATTGTGGTGGATGCCCGCGTTGACCAGGCACTCGCCGACGAACTGCACCACGTCACCGCCGCCCACGACGCTTACACCGGTGTCTCCCTGACCGCCCCCGTAGCTGGAACAGCCGGACTGGTCCTGAGGTCGCTGTCGAACAGCACCGGCGAACTCAACCGGCTCCTGGGCGCCTGCACCACACTGCTGCGGGACCGCTGGTACGGGCAGGCTCCCCTGAACCTGAGGAAGTACTGATGACCGCCGAGGGCCAACTGACCAGCCAGATATCCGCGCTGTACCGCAGGCGGGAGCACTTGCCGCTGCGGACGCGCCTGATCGTCACTTTCGGTGCAGTGAGCGCATTGCACGCCGCCGCCGTCGTACTGCTGTTCTCCGGCGCCGCAGAAAGCGGCCAGCCGCTGGCGCTGGGACTCGTGTTGACCGCCTATCTGGCAGGGGTGAAGCACAGCTACGACTGGGACCACCTCGCGGCGATCGACAACTCCACCAGGAAATTCGTCGCCGAGCACAAGGACCCTGTCAGCGTGGGCTTCGCCTTCAGCCTCGGCCACAGCTCCGTGGTGATCCTGGCCGGCGTGCTGCTCGTGGCGGGGGCTTCGCTGGTGGGCACGTTCATGACCGAGGGCAGCATGGGGAACCTGGTGCTGGGGCTGGTCGGCAGCGGAGTGTCCGGGCTGTTCCTGCTCGCGATGGGCGTTTTCAACGGCTCTGCCTTTGTCCGGACGGTGAAGGTCTACCGGACCGCACGCGGGGGAGGGGTGGTGGCCGCCGGGGACCTTGAGGCGAAAGGCTTCGTGGCCCGGCTCCTCGCGCTGCCGCTGTCCCGCGTGCAGCGGCCGAGGAACATTTACGTGATCGGGTTCCTCTTCGGGCTCGGTTTCGATACAGCCACCACCATCGGGTTGCTGGTGATGGCGACGGCGGCATCGCTCGCCGGAGTGTCAGCGCTTGCGCTGCTGGCGCTGCCGCTCGCCTTCGCGGCAGCGATGACACTGTGCGACACCATCAACGGCGTTGCCATGATGCGGATGTACCGCTCGGCGCTGGGGGACCCGAGGCGGAAGCTGGGCTTCAACGCGGTGATCACGGGACTTTCCGCCGTCTCCGCACTGTTCATTTCCACCATCACGCTGGGCGGGTTCTTCAACGCGGCCTTAGATCTCCGGGACCCGCTTACGGTGTGGCTGGAATCCGTCGACCTGGGCGACGCCGGGTTGCTGCTGATCGGTGTGCTGCTGGCGGTATGGGGCGTGGCGGCCCTGCGCGGGCGGCAGGCCGCCTAGGGTTGCAGCTGACCTGAGGTTTTGCTGACATGAGCCAGCGCGGGGTCACCTGCAGCCTAATGTTGTGCCCTGAGGCGGCCGTAGGTGACCCCGCGCTGTGCGGTTCTGAGGTTCTGGGCAACCTGGATCAGGCGGCGGGCACTGCCGCTGCCTCGTCCGGAAGATCCGCCTGCAGCTCTTCAGCCGTGGGCGGGTTTGCGCCGGGCCGGCGGACCGTGATGGCGGCGGCTTTCGAAGCCGTGCGTCCGACAGTTTCCAGCACTGCCGGGGCGAGGCCGTCGGTCCCGCGGGCCAACAGGCCGTAAATCAGTGCCGCCATGTAGGAGTCGCCGGCGCCGATCGTGTCTGCGACCACGGATGTTATGGCCGGGATGTGCAGCTGGGTTGCCGGGGTGGCCAGCAGGGATCCCTCGGAGCCGCAGGTGACCACGGCCAGTCCTGCGCCGAGTTCGAGGATCCGCGCCGCGGCGGCGTCGAGTTCAAGCGTCGGGTAGAGCCAGCGGGCATCTTCATCGCTGAGCTTGACGACGTCGGTCAGTGGAACCAGGTCTTCGAAAATCGAACGGGCCTCGGCCTGGCTGCCGAGGAGCGCCGGCCGGACGTTGGGATCGTACGTGACCATGCACTCACGGTGGGACTGTTCCAGGAGGGCTTTGACCGTGGCGGCGCCGGGCGCCAGGAAGGTGGCAATCGAGCCCGTGTGGAGCACCTTGGGCAGAAAAGCGGGAGCGACCGGCGGCAGTTCCCAGCTGATGTCGAAGTCGTACTTGGCGGAGCCGTCGGCCGCGAGGGTGGCTGTGGCGGAGGCGGTGCGGCCCTGGGATTTGGAACCGGGGAGGAGCTCGACGCCGGCGCTGGCCACGTGGGCTTCGATCGCGGCGCCGCGGACGTCGTTGCCAAGGGACGTCAGGAGCGCGGTGCGGACGCCGAGGCGTCCGAGTCCGTAGGCGACATTCATTGGCGATCCGCCCGGATGCTCCACGGTGCCTTCGGATGTTGCGACGATGTCGGTGAGCGCTTCGCCGATAACGATGACATCGGGGGTTGCCGGGAGTGCGGCGTTGGACTGGGGTGTGAGCATGGGGTGCCTTTCATGGAGCCGTCCGCGGGCCTCGTTGCGGCCCGCGGACGGAGTGTTGGGGAAGGTGGCAACACCGGGTGGTCAGGCGGTGGCTGCGCCCGTCATGATTGCCACCGCATCGGTCATGCTGTGCGACTGCGGCGTGATGGTGGCCGCGCACTTGCCGAGGCGCTGGATGTGGATCCGGTCGGCCACGTCAAACACGTGGGGCATGTTGTGGCTGATCAGAATGACCGGCAGGCCCCTGTCCCGGAGGTCCCGGACCAGCTGCAGGACCTGGTTTGATTCCCGCACACCGAGGGCCGCCGTCGGCTCGTCAAGGACCACGACCTTGGACCCGAACGCTGCAGCCCGGGCAACCGCGACGGCCTGGCGCTGGCCGCCGGACAGGTTCTCCACCGGCACGGTCACGTCCTGGAGCGTGGAAATCCCGAGCCGGGTGAGCTCCTCCTTGGCTTTGCGGCGCATGCCCTTGGTGTCAAGGACGCGGAAGATCTTTCCCAGTGGGCCGGGAAGCCGCTCTTCACGGCCAAGGAACAGGTTGGAAGCGACGTCGAGTGCCGGTGAGACCGCAAGGTTCTGGTACACCGTCTCGATGCCGTGGGCGCGGGCGTCCTGCGGGCGCTTGAAGTGGACCGGCTGGCCGGAGACCTTCAGCTCGCCCGAGTCCGGGATCTCGGCCCCGGTGAGGCATTTGATGAGCGTGGATTTTCCGGCACCGTTGTCGCCGATGATCGCCAGGACTTCGCCCGGATATAGGTCGAGGCTGACGCCGTCCAGACCCACGACGCGGCCGAAGGTCTTGACGAGGTTCCTGGCCTGCAGGATCGGCTGGCGGACCTCGGTCTTGGCCGGCTGGAATTCTGTGGCGGTCATGATTTCACCTTTCGGATCCACTGGTCGATGGACACAGCGAGGATGATGAGGACGCCCACTGCGAGGGTCTGGTACAGCACGTCCAGGCCGGCCAGGGACAGGCCGTTGCGGAACACCCCGACGATCAGCGCGCCGAGGAGGGAGCCCCAGATGGAGCCGCGTCCGCCAAAGAGGCTGGTTCCGCCAATGACGACGGCGGTGATGGAGTCCAGGTTCAGGTCCACGCCGGCGTTGGGGCTGGCGGCGTTCGTGCGGCCGATCTGGATCCAGGCGCCGATAGCCAGTACGGCCCCGGCTGCGAGGTAAACGCTCATCAGGACGCGGTTCACCGGGATGCCGGCCAGACGGGCGGCTTCCTTGTCATCGCCCACCGCGTAGACATGTCGGCCCCAGGCGGTCTTTCCGAGGATGAACGCGACCGCGATGTAGAGCAGGAGCATCATGACCACGCCGGTGGAGATACGCACGGGCCCGACCGGGAACGTGCTGCCCATCCATGTCAGCAGGCCGGGCATGCTGGAGCCGCGGACTGTGGAGCCGCCGGAGTAGAGAAGCGTCACGGCGATGAAGATGTTCAGCGTTCCGAGCGTGACGATGAACGGGGGGAGCCGGAACCTGGTGACCAGGAAACCGTTCAGCGCTCCCGCTGCCAGACCCACGACGAGGCCGAGGAGGAGAGCGAGCGGAGCGGGCGCGCCGCTGCCGACGGCCAGCTGTGCCACCACCATGGACGCGAGGATCATGACGGCGCCCACCGAGAGATCGATGCCGGCGGTCAGAATGATGAGGGTCTGAGCGATTGCGAGGGTTCCTACCACCGAGACCTGCTGGGTGATCAGGGAAAGGTTCTCGACTCGCAAAAACCTCTCATTGAGGAGCCCGAAGACCACCACCGCGACAAGCAGGACAATGGCCGGGCTCAGCGCCGGATAGCGGTGGAGGATATTGCGGATTCGGCTAAGCGGGGTCTGCCGGTCGAGGAATTCCTCGGCTGGGTCTGCATGCCCTGCGGCGGGCGGGCCTGCGGTCTGTTGCTGGGTCACTGTAACTCCTGAACTTCAAGGTCCTGCTGGGGCTGGGTCTGGTGCGGCTGCTGCTGGTGCTGGTGCCGCCGATTCTCCTGCTGTGAACCGCGGGAAGGTCCTGCATCTTCAGCACCTTCCCGCGGTGCGACGTCAACGCTGGCTACTTGCCCCAGCAGATCTTGGAGGCCTCGGACGTGGTGATGCTCTTGACACCATCGACGGCCTTATCCGTGACGAGTTCGACGCCAGTGTTGTAGAAGTCCAGTCCAGGGGAGTTGGCTGGCTTCTTGCCGGTCTTGGCCAGCTCAACGATGGCCTTGACACCCAGTTCCGCCATCTTCACCGGGTACTGCTGCGCAGTGGCACCGATGACGCCGGCCTTGACGTTGTTGACGCCCGAGCATCCGCCGTCCACCGAGACCACCAGCACGTCCTTTTCCTTGCCGGCAGACTTCAGCGCCTCGAAGGCGCCAGCCGCAGCAGGCTCGTTGATGGTGTAGACCACGTTGACGTTCGGGTTCTTGGCGAGGAGGGTTTCCATGGCGGTCCGGCCGCCGTCCTCAGCTCCCTGGGTTGCCTGGCTGCCCACGATTTCATACTCGCCGCCCTTGCCGCCGGTGTACTTGCCGGTCTTGGCTTCGTCGCCGTTCTTCTTCTTGTCCGCGGTGTCGATGCCCAGCCCGGTGAGGAAGCCCTGGTCCCGGTTGTAGTCCACGGAGACGACCTTGTCGTCGAAAAGGTCCAGCAGTGCGATGGTGGCCTTCTTGCCGCCAAGCTGCGCGGCGGTCCACTTGCCGATCAGTTCACCAGCGGCGAAGTTGTCGGTGGCGAACGTGATGTCGGCGGCGTCAGCCGGGTCCGGCGGAGTGTCTAGGGCGATGACGAACAGGCCGGCGTCCTTGGCTTTCTTCAGCGCATCCACGACGGAAGGGCCATTGGGCGTGATGAGGATGCCTTTGTCGCCTTTGGAGATTGCGTTCTCGATTGCCTGGATCTGGGTTTCTTCATCGCCATCTGCCTTGCCGGCTGCGAGCTTGAGGTCCACGCCGTCTGTTTCGGCGGCCTTCTTCGCGCCGTCCTGCATGGAAACGAAGAACGGGTTTGAAGTGGTTTTGACAATCAGGGACACACCGACCTTCTCGGCCGAAGAGCTTTCGGCTGCTGAGCTGGTGGGGGAACTCCCGCCGCAAGCGGTGAGGCTGAGCGTGCCGAGGGTCAGGACTGCACCGATGGCAAGCAGGCGGTGGGTGACTGTCCGCGGGGCTTTAGAACTCAACATTGAATCTCCTGGTTTCGTGGCACTTCTGGTGCCTGACAACGATGTCATGCATCATGTAATCAAGATCACAAGGTACAGTCAAGAGAAATTCGATGATGAAGGACCAAGTCATGACAACGATGTCTAATCGTTACCAGCCTGAGACGACAAAGAACCGGCCCACGATGCGGCACGTCGCCGCCCTCGCCGGAGTTGGCATCAAAACCGTTTCGCGGGTGATGAACGATGAACCCGGTGTCTCAGAAGCCACCCGCCTGCGGGTCCTGAATGCCTCCCAGCAGCTCAATTACCAGCTGGACATGGCGGCGGGATCCCTGCGCCGGGCGGGCCGCCAGACGCTCTCCATCGGCCTCCTGCTGCCCAGCGTTGCCAACCCGTTCAGCGGTGAGATCCACCGGGCGCTTGAGGACACCTTGGCGGTCCGCGGCATGGCGGTCTTTGCCGCCAGCCTCGACGACGACCCCGAACGCGAGAAGGCCCTCGTTGCCGCTTTCCTTGGCCGGCGCGTTGACGGGCTGGTCCTGACCCCGATTGCCAAGAGCCAGTCCTACGTCATCCCGGAGCACTCACGCGACCTGCCCATGGTCTTTATCGACCGTGAGCCGGTAGGCATCGAAGCAGATGCCGTGGTGACGGACAACGCCGTCGGAGCCGCCAGGGCCGCTGCCCATCTGATTGCACAAGGGCACACAAAGCTTGCCTATCTTGGTGATCGGGCGGACATTCAGACAGCCCGCGAACGCCGGCGGGGCTTTATCGAGGAACTTGGCAGGGCGGGCATCGCGACGTCCGCGGTTCCGGTGCTCGAGGGCCTGCACGATGAGGAGTCGGCACACCGGGCGGCCGTTGAGCTGCTCAGCTCCGAGAATCCGCCCACGGCCATCTTCTCCAGCCAGAACCTCGTTACCTTCGGGGTCATGCGGGCACTGAAGGAGCTTGGGGCCAGCAGGAGGGTGGCTCTCGTGGGATTCGATGACTTCACCCTTGCGGACATGATGGACCCTGGCATCACGGTCATCGCCCAGCATCCTGAGCGAATTGGAAAGCTTGCCGCCGAGCGGCTTCTGGCCAGGATCGACGGCGATGACCGCGCCCCGCAGACGTACGTGGTTCCCACCGAACTTATCCAGCGAGGCTCCGGGGAACTCCGCCCGCCGCTTTGAGCCGGGCGTTCATGTGACACCAGGACCGACACGATTTCAACCACCCATACCGAAACCTTGATGAGGGGAAAACCATGACCAAAACCCTGTACGCAGAATTCACCGTCAAGCCCGGCAGCGAAGAACGGGTCGCGGAAATGATGCGCGAACTGACCGAGCATGTTCGCCGGGAACCGGGCAACCAGCTGTTCCTGCCCTACACGAGGGAATCCAACCCCCGCGAATACTTCGTCTTCGAGGTGTACGACGGCGAGGCCGCCTTCCAGGAGCACATCAGCGCCGACTACGGTGCCCGGTTCAACGGGGAGCTCGCGGAGCACATCGAGGAGGACGGCTCCGTTCTGACGTGGCTGCATCCGGTCGCCTGAAGCCAGTTGTCTGGAGGGGCGCCTGAAACCAGGCGGCCCCTTCACTTGCGTCAGGGATGCCCACAAAAGATGCGGAAAGGGCCGGTGCCGCACTGAGTGTGCGGGCACCGGCCCTTTCGATCCGAGGGATGCTTAAGCAGCCCGTCCGGCGCGGTTGCCGCTACCGGCCGCCCTTCTTGACAGTGTCCGGCGTGGGAACGAACATCGACTGTGCCAGTGGCGTCACCGTGACGGCCTTCAGCTGTGCCGTACCGCCTTCGGCGAAGAGGGCCACCTGGCTGGCGCCCTGTTCCGGGAAGACCTGGTCGGTGATGGTCCGCAGGCCGCCCTGGGCAAACACCTCCACTGAGGACCGGTCAACATAGATGCGCAGCTTCACATTGCCTTGGGCATCCGGAGTGACCGGGGCGGAGTCCAGCGAGGTGAAGAGCGGGTGGAAGCCAATGTTGCCCGAGTTCCTCCGGTCCACGTACAACTTGCCCATAGTTTTGTCATAGCCGATGACCGTGGAGGAATTTCCGCTCCCGAGCACGCTGATGCCGCTTTTCGTCGCGGTGCCCGGCGCGAGGGTGACGTCGATTCGTTGCACCTCGCCCCAGGCAGCCGACGGAAGGGAATGGATGCCCGGTGCGATGTTCCGTGCACGCTTCTCGATGTAGCTCACCGCCGTGCCGAGTCTGTCCACCTGCTCGACGGCCTTCTGGACCAGCCGCGGCCCCGCAGCTGTCTGCGTCAGTGCGACCTCGCGTGGAAGGGACATGGCGCTGCGCCAGGGCGACGTGGGAATGCTGTTGGCGTAGTCCCAGTTGTTCATCCAGCCGAGCATGATGCGTTTGTCCTGCGGCATGTTGCCGAAGGAAACAGACGCGTAGTAGTCCCGGCCGTAGTCAAGCCAGTCATACGTCTCGATCCGTGGCGTGGCGGGCCGGGCTGAGGCGACAAACTCGTCGGCGAGAATATGGCCCCAGCCGAAGCGGTTGTTGTCCACCACCCTGATGCTCGCCTGCCGCCCCTTGAACTCAGAAACGTCCCAGGACTCCCAGTCCAAGACTTCGCTATTGGCACCTGTAGCGGTGCGGACAACTTTCCCGTCGACTACGAGGTTGACCGTGGTCTCGTCGGACCGCGGGATGGCAGCCTGATCGGTGAGCATCACGTGGTCGAGCGTCAGATGCCCCCAGCCGCCCGTGGCCTGGTCCACGATCCTTAGCTGCGCCGTCTGCCCGGCATATTCGGAAACATCCCAGCCCTTCCAGTTGAGGGCTCCGGCGTCGTCACCCGCGAGCCTCCGCACAACGTTGCCGTTCACCAGCAGTTGTACCTCGAGCACCTGCCCGGATGTCGCATCACGGTGCCCGCCGCCGACGAGCATGCTCATGAAGTTCCGGGACACAGTGAACGACGGCGAGGTCATGGTTCCCTGCCTGTCGTCGCCGGGTACGGCGCCGGTTTCGAACGTATTGACGCGCTTGGCCCCGATAAAGAAGTCGCCGCCCCTGGTGACAGGCTGGAAGGTGGGGGCCAGATCCCCGGTGCCAGTCCAGCCGGCGTCGGCCAGGGTCGTTCCTTCCGGGACCTCGAAGCCGCTGAACAGCAGATCGCCTGCGGGCGGTGTGTTGTCCAGCTTGTCTGAGACCCGCGGATGCTGCCCGCCGCCCACGAGGAAGTTGAGGTAATCGCTCTCTACGGCGAACGCAGGTGAGCTCATGGATCCCACTGGCCAGTCGCCGTCGTTAAATGAATTGATAAGCCCGGTGCCTGCAAATCCCGTAACGGGGTTCTGCCCCGGAAGCGTTCCAGCGGCGGGGGCGTCCGCGAACGGTCCGTTCTTCACATTGCCCGGCTCGTTGCTCACTGTCCAGCCGTTGTACGTGCCGTCGTTGAAACCGGCGACGGGAGTTCCGGCAGGAAGGGCGTCGCTTGCCTTGGTTGACTCCGACGTGAAGGTGGTGCCGTCGAAGGTCCCCACAAAGTACTGACCCGCTGAGCCTCCGGCCACACCGCCGGGGTTAATGTTGACCACCATGACCCACTTGACGTTGGCCGGATCGCCGTCGACGGCCAGCGGGAACAGGTCCGGGCATTCCCACAGCCCGCCTGTGGCATTGGCCGGTCCGAATTCGCTGAGGGGCGTCCAGTCTTTGAGGTTGCTGGACTTGTACAGCAGGACCTTGTGCTCGGTCGCCTCAACGGCGGTCATCACCCAGTAGCCGCCGCCGTTCGGGGAGTCGTACCAAAAGACCTTGGGATCGCGGAAATTCGCGGAATTGCGGTTGAGTACCGGGTTTGCACTGTACTTGGTCCAGGTCTGGCCTTCGTCCAGGCTGTAGGCGAGGGACTGGGCCTGGAGGCCCTTGTAGGGCGACGCGTCCTTGTAGGCGCTCGTGAAGATCGCCACCATGGGCGGGTTTGCAGCGCTGCCAAAGCCGGAGGTGTTGTTCTTGTCCACCACCACACTTCCAGAGAAGATATCCTGCTGGTCATCGGTGGCGATGGCCAGGGGCTGCTCCTTCCAGTGCGTCAGGTCCGTGGACGTGGCGTGGCCCCATGACATGTTGCCCCACGTGTTTCCCGAGGGATTGTGCTGGTAATACAGGTGGTAAACGCCATTGTGGTAGACCATCCCGTTGGGATCGTTCATCCAGTTCTTTTCCGGCGTGAAATGGATGGCTGGCCGGTACTGCTCGTCTCCAATGGACACCGCGGCCGCGCCGGGGACTGCCCCGGCCAGTGCCGAGGCAAGGATGACGCCGGCCAGAGCCAAGGCCGAACAAGCCTGCATTCGCCGAGGTTTTTTCCTAGGAATTTCGCTGTAATCGCCCTTCATTGCGCGCGCCCTTTCAGTAGACAACGTTGTCAGTGACTGGAACGCTAAGTTAAGTCCAGAAGACAAGTCAACGGTTTTCAAAGCAGGATTGAGCGCAACTGCAGCCATGCTTTTGAAGTGACACCGTTGTCGGACTGATTTTGGTGACTAACCAGGAGCCGGTCCGAAACATCGAGCCTGGGACTGCGCGGCTCCGCGGGCGAGGGGCTGCCATGTGTCTCAGCGTGAGCGGGAGCAACCGAGCCGCTTGTTAGGGTGGAAAGCATGAAACGACGCCTTCTCCCTTTGTCCGTTGTCCCCGTGCTGCTTCTACTGGCCGGGTGTGGTCAGGCGGAGGAGGCAGTGCAGAATGCAGCCAGCTCCGCCGCCTCCGGAGTTGCCAACGCCGCGGCCGAACAGGTGAAGGGCCAGGTCTGCACTTTGCTGGAGGACGGACTCGTCAGCGCTTCAGACAAGGCTGTGCTGACCGGACTCGTGGCCAGCGCCGGAACCGCAGGCGTTCCGTCCGAGATCACGAACCCCTTGAAGGAGATCGCCGAGGCGGGCGACGAGGTTCCCAGCGAATCCGTGAAAGAGCTGCAGAAGGCCTGCACCGCCAACTGAGCTCCGGCAGGGCTTCACCCGGCGATACCCTGCAATAATCGGAACCAACGGTTGCCCGGGGCCTGAAAAACGCCCGGTCGCAACGGGAGCATTGTAAATTTTGGGCCGATCACAGTAGACGAGGCGGACATTAATGAAGGCTTCCAACGAGCAGCAAGCGACAGCTTCCGGGACACCAGAAGGTACTGCCGGTGGCGGCCAGCCAGTGGATGGCCACGAGCCCGGCAGCCCCGCCTCAGCCGGTACCGGCGCTGGCCCGGCCTCCGTTGGCACGGCGCCAGGCAGCCCCGCCCCCGCTGGTACCGGCGCAACCCCAGCGGCCGCCGGCGTGGTGACTGGCAGCCCGGACGCATCGGCCGGCCCTGCCCCCGTGAGCCGCGAGCTGCTGCACTGGCTCGCCGACGCGCATGGTGTGGGCACCACGTACCAGGGCTGGGACGGGCTGCCGCACGAAGTTGCACCCGCCACCTTGATCCGGGTGCTGGCAGCGCTGGGTGTCGAAGCCGGCACTGATCAGCTCATCGAGAATGCCCTGGCTGAAGCGGAACTGGCGCCGTGGCGGCGGATGCTGCCTCCCGCCGTCGTGGTTCAGGAAGGCACCCCGGCCCAGGTGCCCGTCCACGTCAGGGAGGGTTCTGCCGTCGGCGTGCACATCATCACTGAGGACGGCCGGAAGCTGGACGCCGCGCAGCAGGACATCCTGGTGGAGCCGCGCGATGTCGACGGCCTGACCATTGGCCGGCATGCCTTCGATGTGCCGCCGAACACCGGCCTGGGTTGGCATACGATTCGCGCGGAGTCGGCCGGCAACGTTGCGGAGTCCACCCTTGTGGTGGTGCCGTCCAGGCTCACCACGGCCGCGCCGCTGGAGGAGCGCCGCGGCTGGGGTCTGGCCACCCAGCTGTATTCAGTACGATCGAAACGGTCCTGGGGAGTGGGCGACTTTGCCGATCTGGCCGAGCTGGCAGCGCTCGCCGGTGCCCGCGGCGCCGACTACGTGCTCGTCAATCCGCTGCACGCGGCGGACCCGGTGCCTCCGGTGGAACCCTCGCCGTATTCACCATCCACACGGCGCTTCTTCAATCCGCTCTATCTCCGCATTGAGGCGATTCCGGAGCTGGCGTACCTGAAGCCCAAGAAGCAGGCTGTCGTCCACGACCTCATGAAACAGGGGCGGAAGCTGAACAAGGACACCAACCGGCTCGACCGGGACAAGGCGTACGCCGCAAAGCTTGCAGCGTTGGAGCTGCTCTACGGGGTCCGCCGGTCGGCGTCGCGCCAGCACGCCTTCGAGGACTTCTGCCGCGCGGCAGGCTCCGGCCTGGATGACTTCGCCCTCTGGTGCGCGATCAGGGAGGATATCGACGCCGACGACCCCTTCTGGGCTGATCCTGCGGCAGCGCTCGGCTCGCCCCTCGTGGAGAAACTGCGGAGTGAACTGTCGGAGCGGATCGACTTCCACCGCTGGCTGCAGTGGCTCTGCGATGAACAGCTCGAGTTCGCCCAGGCTGCGGCCAAGCGGGCCGGCATGCGCCTCGGCGTGGTGCACGACCTCGCCGTCGGGGTGGACCTGCAAAGTTCCGACGCCTGGACGCTGAAGGATGTCCTCGCCCCCGGTGTCAGCGTGGGCGCGCCCCCGGACATGTACAACCAGCTGGGGCAGGACTGGCACCAGCCGCCATGGCATCCCACCCGCCTGGCCGAGGCCGGCTACCGGCCCTTCCGGGAGATGCTGGCCACGATCCTGCGGCATTCGGGCGGCATTCGGGTAGACCACATCCTAGGGTTCTTCCGCCTCTGGTGGGTGCCGACGGGCAATTCCCCGGCGGACGGGGCCTACGTCCGGTTCGACCACGACGCCATGATCGGCATCCTCGCTCTTGAGGCCCAGCGCGCCGGCGCCGTGGTGATCGGGGAGGACCTGGGCACCTTTGAGCCGTGGGTCCGCGATTACCTCGCGGCCCGCGGCATTCTGGGCACGTCAATCTTGTGGTTCGAGAACGACGGCGGCGCTCCCCTTGCGCCGGAAAAGTACCGGCTGCAGGCCCTCTCCAGCGTCAATACCCACGACCTCCCGCCCACGGCGGGATACCTCGCAGGCGACCATGTGACGCTGCGCAGCGGGCTTGGCCTGCTGGAGCGTCCGGCGGAAGAAGAGCGACTGGAGCACAACGCCACACTCGAAAAGATGATGCTGCTGCTGCGGCAGCGGGGACTGCTTTCGGCGGATGACCCCGGCAGCGAGGAAGAGCGGATCGAGGCGCTGCACCGCCTGCTGGCGCTGACCCCGTCCGTCCTGCTCGGCGTGGCGCTGGTGGACGCCGTGGGCGAACGCCGGGTGCAGAACCAGCCCGGGACAACGTCAGCCCAGTACCCCAACTGGCAGGTTCCCCTGGCCAATTCCGACGGTGACTCCGTGCTGCTCGACAGCCTGGAAGGGAACGAGAGATTCAACTCCCTCCTGGCCGCGGTGGAGGAATCGATCCGCGGCTAGGTCCTTCCAGGGCCAGGATCCGCCCGGATGGCTACCCGCCCGATTGCTGTGCAGCCGTCTGCTGTGCGCCCGATTGTTGTGCACGCGTTCCGCATGCGCAGGCATACCTTCCCAGGTATGCCTGCGCGCGCGGCGGCTTAGCCGGCCGTGATGACGTGTGTGCTGTGGCTGTACTGGAAGGTGACGGGGCCGCCGTCGTGGTTCAACACGACGTTCATGCCGCCGGGTGCCCCGTCCTGCCCGTAGTTTTCGTCCCAGGAGCCGTTGATCGCGGCCTTGAACTCGTATTTTCCGGCAGGCAGTTCAGTGGTCAGTTTCCAGAGGCGATCGGCCGGATCAAGCGTCATGAATGCCGCCTTGCACGCCGGTTGCCAGTCTTCTGGGCAGCCCATCTCGCTGTTCAGGCTGCCGGCAACGGTGACGGAATCGGGCTGCTGCACCGCTCCTACAACCACGGTCCGCACCCCGCTGGTCACGTTGAAGCCCGGGCCGCCCACCTTCGCGCGGTAACTGATCTTGGTCCCGTCCGCCAGGTCCAGCGCGGCGACGTCATCCACCACGGTGTAGTCGGGCGACGAACTGTCCGCCGACCCGATGGCCGTCCAGGGACCGCCGGCCACGCTGCGTTCAAAGCCCACCACATAGCTGGGCTTTTCCGGGTCCGCGGTGGCTACAACCTCCACCTTCCCCTGAACGGTGCTGCCTTCCTTTGGCTGCCGGATGGCCAGCACGGGGGCGGGGACGGTGGCCGTGCGCGGGCTGCTCACAGAAGTGTGACCGCCATTGTCCAAGGCCACCGCGCGGTATTCGACCGCGGCGCCCGGGTTGAGTGCGGCAATATCATGGAAAACCTGGTAGGGCGCAGTGTCGTCGGTGCCGATGGATTCCCAGTCCCCGCCCGCCGTTCTTGACTGGAAGGTGAGCTGGTAGAACGACGTGCCGTCGACGTCGGCCGTCACCCTCATGCGGCCATTGTCGCCCGGAGACGTGGCAGTGGCCGCCGCCGGAGCAGGTGCCTGCAGCGAGACCGCCGGGGCCGCTTTGGAGTGCCGGATCCTGCCGGAGGACTTGTAGACGACCGCGGACAGCGGCGGAACGGTGACGGTCAGCTTGCCCGCGGCCGAGGTCTTGGACTCCGCCGCTGCATCCCCGTAGACGAGGCTGTACGTGCGCCTAGCAATGTAGGTGGGGACGGAGGCAGTCTGCGGCTGCTCGCTGTTGTTCAGCGCCACGACGTACTCGCGCTGGTCCTTGGCGTCAGTGCGGGAGAAGGCGTAAATGCCCGGGCCATGCGAGGCGTAGCGGTGCTGGTGTGCGCCGTTCCGCAGCGCCGGGTGCTCCTTGGTCAGGCCGGCCAGTTCGCTGATCTTGCCGTACAGCGCGTGCCCGGTGTCGAAGTTGTCCTTCGCATGGGTAGCGTCCGTGCCAAGCAGGTCGTCGTCGAGGTATTCCGGCACCTTGCTCGCGAACATGGTCTGCCGGGCGTCCTGGTCCCCGCCCGGGCCGCTGAAGCCCTGTTCGTCGCCGTAGTAGATCACGGGGTTTCCCCGGGAGAAGTACATCAGTTCGTGGGCGAGCTCATCGCGGGCGACGCGTTCGGCGTCGTCGGCGTCCGGATTGTCTGCCGAGATGAAGCTGCCGATCCGGCCCATGTCGTGGTTTCCCAGGAATGTGGGGAGCTGGTACACGTTGGAGTCGGCGTCCGTGTACCAGTCGTCTGTGGCGAAGAACGTCTCCAACTGCCGGGGGTCCTGGCTGCGGGAGGCGAAATTGCGGGCGGCGTCCTGGAAGGGGAAATCGAGCACGGCCTGCATCTTGTCGCGGGTGGTGAACTGCGATGTGAAGCTCTTGGTCGTGTCGAAGACCTCGCCGAACATGAGGAACTCATCCTTGCCCTGAGCTTTGGCGTAGGCGAGGACTTCCGGGCCGAACTGCTGCCAGAACTCATCGTTCACGTGCTTCATGGTGTCGATCCGGAAGCCATCCACCCCGAAGTCCTTGATCCATGTTTTATAGATATCCGTCATGCCCTTAACTACGGTGGGGTGCTCGGTGAACAGGTCATCCAGGCCGAAGAAGTCGCCGTAGAGGGAGTTTTCACCGGCGAAAGTGGTGTCCCCGCGGTTGTGGTAGAGCGTGGGATCGTTCAGCCAGGCCGGCACCTTGAGGTTCTGCTCGGCCGGTTCCAGCACCGGCGTGTACGGGAACGACTCCTTTGCGTCGAGTTCCGGGAAATTCGTCTTGCCGGCATAGTCTCGGTCGTCGAACTCCGCTCCTGCGGCAGTGCGGTAAGGCACTTTGTCCTTGGATACGTAGCCGGTGCGGGCGCCTTCCTCGTAGCCGATGACGTCCGCGGTGTGGTTGGTGATGATGTCGAAGTACACCTTCATACCGCGCGAGTGTGCCTCGTCGATGAGTTTCTTCAGTTCGGCATTGGTGCCCAGGTGGGGGTCGATCTGGGTGAAGTCCGTGACCCAGTAGCCGTGGTAGCCGGCGGATTTGTCCTCCGGCTGCACGGCCTTGTTCTTGAAGCTCGGTGTCAGCCAGATGGACGTGGTGCCCAGTCCCTCGATGTAGTCAATCTTGTTCAGCAGCCCGTTCAGGTCGCCGCCGTTGTAGAAGCCTTTGCGCGTGGGATCGAAGCCGGACACCATCGGATCCGGTCCGAGCCCGCCGTCGTCGTTGGCGGCGTCGCCGTTGCTGAACCTGTCCGCCATGACGAAATAGAAATTCTCGTCGGTCACGGGGGCGCGCAAAGATTGAAGGCCCGACGGCGGTTGGCCACCTGATGCTGATCCCGGATCTTTTGTGCTGGGTGCCGCTTCGGCAGGAATGGCAGCCGCTGCCAGCACGACAAGTGCGGAGGCCGCCGCCGCCCAGACACGGGGGAGGCCACTCCGGCCGGCACTCCGGGCCGTGTCGCCGCTGCTGGCCGTGCGGCTGGCCCGGTTCGCGGTGCTGCGGTTTGCGCTCGCATTGATGCGCGCGCGCCAGTAATTTGGGACAGGGTTGGTGAACATGGCTGAAACCTTCCGCGAAGCGACGCTGCTTATCCCGGCCTGTCCGGGTTGACCTGCGTGTACACGCTCAACCGGAGGAGTCGCGCATTACAACGGCTGCGACGCGGCTGTAATGATCGTGACGGATCCTGTATTGAGTTTGTCGATTCGTTTTAGCTTGCCACAGCCAAGGCCGTAGGGGAACCCGCGACCAGGCGATGGTGCACTTCTCCGGGCAGCCCGGATTCGGGGTCAAGGCGGAAAGTGGTCACATCGTGGGAACGCTCATGGGCAATGTGAAGCCAGCAGTCGCGGACCAGGTGATGCCGCGGCCAATCGCCTCCGCTGGGATAGTCCATCAGGGGACGAAGTTGCCCAAGTTCTCCGTCGACTTGCAGCACGCAGATGCGGTTGGAACCCCGGACTCCCACATAGGCGTGATTCCCATCTGGAGAGAGGGCAATCTCCGCTGCGGAGTCGCCTTCCTGGGCGCCGCCGGCCGTTGCCGGCCCTTGGCCGACGAGCTCGAACTGGGTGGTGCCGGAGCCGGTCCGCACCGTAAACAGCTCGATGGAGTACTCGGAGACCACAAATACAGTTCCGTCGGGGTGCTGGACCAGATGACGGGGACCGCTGTCCTTGGGAAGCACTACCTCGTGGTCTTGGCTAAGTCCGCTCCCGGGGACGTAATTCCACACGCGCAGCAGGTCATGGCCCAGGTCCGTGGTCATGATGCGGCCATCCGCGAGCATCAGGCTGGCATGCGCACGGCTAGGGCGCCCGCCGTCATGGGGATCCATTGAAGGCGCTGCTGGAAACCGGGCGGTGATGCCGCCGTCGTTATCCAGTTCGTAGAGCAGCACCTGGCCGTCCCCCCAGCAGGCCACAACCAGGAACCTGCCCTGCGGATCCACCGCCACATGGCACGCAGCCTCGCCGGCGGGCCACGGATCACGGGCCGCTTCCAGGCCGAACTCGCCTCTGCGACGGTACGCCCGGACCGTTTGTGTGCTTTCACCGACCGCATAGACCAGGGGCAGGGTGGGGTGCACGGAAATGAACGACGGCGACTCGGCCTTCACGGCGGTCCCCTGCCAGGCGAGGGTTCCATCAGAGGCAACCGAGATGGCTCCGATGCCGGCACCGTGACCTCCGCTATCCGCAGTGTATGAGCCGGACCAGATGAGGGGGCGGTTTTCGCTTGGCGTCATGGCTCCATCTTGCCAAGGACTGACCGGTTCCGGGTCAGATAGCATGAAGATTCGCAGGCGCCATGCGCGCTTTTGAGAGCCGGGGAGGTGAGGACCGTTACTGCAATGCCAGTCTGGGTTCTCCCTGCACGCCGTCCGGACCGCCGGGGTTAGTCGATGCACGGAGCGCCCGTCATTCAACCGAAGGACGTTCCCATGCCGTTTGCTCATCCACCGCTTTCCCTTTCTGCCGTCATCACCCAACTGCGCACCGCGGGCTGCGTTTACGCCGAGGACGAAGCAGAGCTCCTTTTAGCCGCGCCGTTTACCCCGTCGGAACTGGCCGCGGCCCTTGAGCGGCGGGTGGCAGGATTTCCGCTCGAACACATCCTGGGCTGGGCCGAATTCTGCGGCCTGCGGATTGCCGTGGAGCCCGGAGTCTTCGTGCCCCGCCGCCGAACCGAGTTCCTGGTCCGTGAAGCTGCAGCGCTCCTGCGAACAAGGCATACGGTTCCGGGGGCCCCTGGGTTCCCGGGCGATGCGGTTTTGCCGTGGGACCCTGGGTTGCTGGAGGATGCGGTGTTGCCGGGGGTTGTAGCTGGCGTGGCTGGGTCTTCTGGCGGCTCGAATGCACGTCCTGCCGGGCTTCCGGATGGCCGGTCGGCTGCCCGGATCGCCGACGGTCCGCCCACAGGCCGAACCGCGGCCGGTGCCGTCGTCGTCGACCTTTGTTGCGGCTCGGGGGCCGTGGGTAGAGCGCTGGCGGCATTCGCGACCGGCATCGAACTCCACGCTTCCGACGTCGACCCTGCCGCCGTGCGTTGTGCCCACCGCAATATCGATCCGGCGGGCGGCCGGGTTTATGAGGGGGATCTTTACTCACCGCTGCCTGCCCGGCTTGGGGGAAAAGTAGACATTCTGGCCGTCAATGCGCCGTATGTTCCCACTGGATCTATCAGCAGCATGCCGCATGAAGCCCGGGTCCACGAGCCGAACGTATCGCTCGACGGGGGACGGGACGGACTCGAGATCCAGCGGAAGGTGGCCGCCGAAGCGCGTACCTGGCTCAAGCCTGGAGGTCATCTCCTGATCGAGACGAGCCGGCGTCAGGCTAAGGGGACTGCAGCGGCGGTAGCTCGGGGTGGGCTGACGCCTCGCATCATTACGTCTGAGGAGTTCGATGCCACTGTGGTCGTTGGACTGCGGCAATAGAACTTTGGAGTTCGTCTCCCTGAATCCACGGTCTGAAGTACCAGCGCCCTACGTCCGCGGCGGGTGGTTCTGTGCCGGGCGGCCACTGCAGGAAGCGTTATTACAGCGTCTCGCAGTTCCGTGCTCGACCATCACCATGCCTGCCGAATGCATCTGTGTCCGGATCAGTGCCCGGAGCCCGCGGTGCCGGCTTCGCCGTTGCACCCGGCCCACCAGACGGGGACGTGTTCATGTGCAGGCGTGTTCATGTTCTGTGGTGGTGGTTGCG
>NZ_JAGGPJ010000032.1 GCF_018613875.1 Arthrobacter sp. ISL-28
TACGCCTAAGTAAACGGCATTGCTGCTAAATCAGCACAAACGGGCCCATCCCACTGCGATCACCACATGTTCACTAACTGTCGAGTGTGGATTTGATCCCTTGATGACGGCGCTCTGTGATCGTTCGTTGACGCATGTATGGCCCCGGGCCCGCAGCGGGGTTCCTCGTGGTCCTTGTAGAGCGCTGAGGCAGATGGTTTGGGTTTTTCCCTAATCGGGTCGATTCGCGGTTTCGCCCTGGGTTGTGGCCGTTTGTTGGATGCACGAGCTGAGAATCCGGAGCTTCTCTTCACTTGGGGACCCGGGAACGGGTGACCAGGCGGTGATGTGCAGGTCGGGGTCTCCGTCCCAGTGAAAGCCATGCACAGCCAGGCATCCCATGGCGGCAGATACTGGCTGTAGTGCGACGACGGCAGGATCCCCACCACGGGATGAAGGACGCAAAGGGTCCTGCCAGTTCATGTCTCAGGTCGGCCCTGAATGCTCCTTTGCGGCGAAGGCCCCGGAACACGTAGAGGGCGGTCAGGATCAGCCACAGAAAGCTGGCTGCTCCGTAGAGGATTTCCTCCGGCCACATCGGGGATCCGAGTGAGCTCGTCGCGGCGGACCAGGCGCCGCCGAGACCGGCAAGCCCCAAGGGAACGCCGAAGCGGCTCAAAGCCGGTATTCCCGAAACGGTGGTCGGGGACACGGCTCGATCCTGAGTGGCCGGCGCCGGCGCAACAGCGGTGCCGGTAGCAGTCATCCTGGCAGGGCGCCAGGTTGGTGGGCGAAGACGAGCAGCGTGCTCGTCGCGGTGGCGAGGAGTTCTCCGCTGGCGGTGCTGAGGCGGCCTTCGGTGAATATCACCCGCGGACCGGATTTAACGACGGACCCCTCAGCGCGAAGAGCACACTTCTGGAGCGTGATGGGCCGCAGGTACTTGACCGCCAGGTCGATGGAGGTGTAACCGATCCCTGCTTCCAGGGTGCTGTGTGCTGCGCAGCCGAGCACCGTGTCGAGGAGCGTGCAGGCCAGGCCACCGTGCACCATTCCGAGGGGGTTGTAGTGGGCTTCTCCCGGCTCGCACTGGAACTCGACGTGTCCGTATGTCGCATCGACGAGGTCGAAATTCATGAGGGAAGCGATCGGCGGCGGCGCAATGCTGCCGTTGCGGAGGCCGGAAAAGTAGTCCAGACCAGACAGCCGTGGCAGCTGTTCGAGCGCGATTGCTGGATTCGTCCAGGTGAAGGTTTCCGAGCGTTCCGCTGACGTGTTGGTTGACATGGGGTTTCCTCCTTAGGTTCTCTACGGGTCTTCCGCGTTCTGGAACTCAACCCTTAAGTTCCTTCTCGAAGCAGACTGATGACGGGATCGCGGTGTTGTAGGGCGGATAGGCCGGTATTTGCCTGTAGCCGATCTTCCGGTAGAGGGCTTCTGCTTCTGGTTGTTTGCCGCCGGTTTGAAGAATGACCCGCCGGGCGCCGGCCGCAGCAGCGATCTGTTCCAGTCCTGCCATGAGTTGAGTCGCCGCCCCGAGGCCACGCGCTGCGGGGTCAACGATGACACGCTTGACCTCCCACTCCCCGTCCAGCAGGCGAAGTGCCCCATGCCCTATCGCGTGCCCGAAGGAGGTAACAACGAGGACGTTCGCGACAAAGTCTTCAGCCGGGACTCTTAATACAGCCCTGGCGGCAGCCGGAAGGCTGGGCTCTTCCTCCGTGGCGTAGCGGGCGAGGAGTTCCTGGTTCAGCAGATCCCGCAATCGGCCAGCCCGCGGATCCTCAAAACTAACTTCCTCGAGATTCAGAGCCAACTTCTCAGCCGACACGACGCCCTCCTTTAGATGAGCCTGGTTGCAATTCCTACTTTGATCACGGCCGAAGCGACAGCCGTATTGGAGTCGCCAGCCTGGGGACTCCAATACGGGGAAACTGTTCTGCACTGGACAACTCAGCTGTTCAGGCAGATGCCAGCTTCCGGATGCGGGGATGGTTCTCCAGCGCCCACCGCGCAGTCTTCGGCGGGCGCCCGAGCCGGGTTTCCAGTTGGTCGATGGAGCCGCGGTATCCCCCGCCGCCCATCAGCCGGGCCAGAGCCTTGATGTGCTCCGCCGTGTGCGGAAACGCGGCCAGGGCATTGTCCACGTAGTTCTCGTTCCAGGTTTCGACGTCTTCGGGAACGTAGGTGACGTGGCGTCCCAGCGCGGCTGCGTAGTCCTCCGCGAACTCGTGCATGTCCTTCAGTTCCGGGCCGGTGAGCTTGTAGGACTTCGAGAGGTGCGGTGCCGGGTTGATCAGGATCTTCGCGCATAGCTCCGCCACGTCGTAACCGGCGATGGGCGCGAGCTGGTGGTGGCCGAAGGGCAGGCGCAGTTCACCGTTCCTCAGCGGCTCCAGCGCAAGCCAGGTCAGGATGGGGTTCTCGACGAACATGGCCGCCCGGAGGTTGACGGTCGGGAGGCCGGACCACTCCAGCATCTGCTCGGCGACTCAGTGGGCCCGCTGCTGTGGCGACCAGTCCGCGATGAGCCCGCCGAGCCACGCCCGCCGTTCTTCTTCTGGTGCGGTCATCTTCTCGAACGTCATGAACGACTGCTCGTACTCGGAGATGTTGACGAAGACCTCGATGTCGCCCTGGGCCCGCGCCGCCGCTGCCATCAGGCTGACGGCGTCGGTGTAGTACGGCGACAGGCTCATGCTGAAGTAGATGCGTCGGCAGCCCTTCAGCGCGGCGGTCACGTCGGCGATGTTCAGCAGGTCACCGACAAAGACCTCGGCCCCGGCCTGGCGGAGCGAGTGCGCGCGTTCGTCGTCCTGTCGCACGAACGCGCGCACCGGGTGCCCTTGTTCAAGCAGCATGTCGACCATGGTCCTGCTCACACCGCCGATTTCGCCGGCCGCGCCGGTGATCAGGATGGGATTGCGCTCTGTCATTTGTGTCCTTTGTCTGGTTGGGGTTCTCTGGTTGGATGGGTCAGAGGTGCGTAGGGTCATCGGGGAGGTAAGCCGTCGATGCGGGCGAGGAAGTCGAGGAGTGCGGCGTTGACCTCGGCGGGACGCTCCTGCTGTGTCCAGTGCCCGCACCCCGGCAGCACCACAGGTTCCTGCAGTCGAGGCACGAGGGCGGTCAGCGAGGCCAGCCCGCCCGGGCCGCTCAATGAGGTGACCATGTCGCGCTCTCCCACCATGTACAGCGCGGGGACGTCGATCCTGCGCCCCCGGAAAGGGGCGAGCAGTTCGTTGTTGCGTTCGATGTTCCGGTACCAGTTGAAGGCTCCGGTGAAGGCCCGTTCGCCGTGCAGGGCGTAGTCCTCGGCGTACACCTGGATGTCCTCCTCCGTCAGCCAGGCCGGGAGAGCGGGCGATTCGGGCATGGTGTCCAGGAGGCCCATGCCGTCGGGTATGACCAATGGGCGGGGCTCCGTGCTGTCCGGGTTGTCACCTGAGGCGCCGACGAGGATGCGGCGGAAGGAGTCCGGGATGTCCTTGGCGAGCTCCGCGTCAACGACTCCCGGCTGCTGGAAGTAGACCTGGTAGAAGCCCTCGCCGTACTGGGTGCGTGTGATGGAGGGTGGAAGCATACCGCCGGGCAGAATCGGCGGAACACTCAGCCCGGCCACGGCGCGGACCTTGTCCGGGCGCAACATTGCCGCGGTCCAGGCAACGGGTGCGCCCCAATCGTGTCCCACGAGGATCGCCTGGTCCTCGCCCAGCTCCTCGATCAGGGCGATCATGTCGCCGACGAGGTGGAGCAGCGTGTATGACGCGACGTCCGACGGCTGCACGCTGCGGGCGTAGCCGCGCTGGTCAGGGGCTACGACCCGGTACCCGGCCGCCGCCAGCGCCCCGAACTGGTGACGCCAGGAGTACCAGCTCTCCGGCCATCCGTGGAGCAGCAGGACCAGCGGGCCCTCCCCCTGCTCGGCGATGTGCAGCCTGACCCCGTTTACGTCGACGTAGCGGTGGGTGAGTGAACTGTTCATAAGGTCTCCTTGAAATCGGTGAGTGCGTATTACTTTTTCGGCTGCGTGTATATGTGGTTCCCGGGCCAGCGGACGGCTTGGCCTGGCATGTGATATCGGCAGCGGCCAGTATTGTGGGCGCCACTGCATGGGTGCCATCAGAGCGGGCAAGGCGACACTGTCAGGACTAAGGCCAGACTGGTGAAGCGTCAGCCGGCCATACGGTTGTACTTGCGGATCTGGTTGTAGAACACCTTGGATGGGACGATGCGGCGCAGCGTGCTGATGCGTCCGGCCATCGGGCCTGCCGTGTATCGGAGCTTCGGCTTTGGATCGGTTGCTGCTGCCACGATTGCCCGGGCTACAGTTGCGGGGGCATCCCCGTCCCTGACTGCCGTCGCTATCACCTTATCGGCGATGCGTCGCTGCTTCTCGTAGGCTTGGATCGGCGTATCCGGCCGGGTGCTGTTCGCCTCGAACCCGGTGTTGGTCCCGCCGGGCTCGACGAGAAGGACCCGCACGCCGTGTTCCCGGACCTCGTGGTCCAAGGACTCGGAGTACCCCTCGACCGCGTGCTTGGACGCCGCATAGGCAGCCAGGTACGGAGCTGGGATGAGCCCATAAATTGACGAGAGGTTGATGATGCGTCCGTCTCCCCGGGCTCGCATATGCGGCAGGACTTCCTTTGCCATGCGCATGACGCCGAAGACGTTGATGTCGAAGACGACCTGCGCCTGGGCGAGGGAATTTTCCTCGGCCGCGCCCGTCAGGCCGATGCCGGCATTGTTGACCAGCACGTCAATCCGCCCAAACCTGTCGACCACCTGCTGAACGACATTGGTGACCGACTCATCACTGGCCACATCGAGGTCAAGGAACGTGACGCCGTCGAGCGGGGTGATGCGCGAGGTGTCACGACTTGTACCGACCACATCGAACCCCGCCTCGACCAGCGAGAGCGCTGTTGCCTTCCCGATGCCGGATGACGCACCCGTCACGATTGCCACCTGCCGAACTGTTGTCATCACTGGACCTTCCGAGATAGTGAGAAACCGATTGGTTTCCCCCACAGTAAACCGATCGGTTTCCTAGGCGCAAGCTCTAGTCCGGATCAGATCCCAAGGTGCGTCACAGGGCTGCAGGTCGATCCGCCATCCGAGGATCACCATGGGGCCATCTGGACCCAGACGCGTCCTTCCTGGCTCGGCACCCCAAGCTGCTGCAGTCTCGCTCCGCCGAGGAGGCGCGGTCATTCGCCTCCCGACGCAGCAAGAAGGCGTCTTCGCGGCCGCCTAGATGTTGACCATGGAAGATTCCGACTACCCCTCGCATCGGAAAGTACAAGGTCATAAGCGATGCGAACCGCTCCGAAGGTCGGAGATCGACATTAGCTCGGCAAGCACATTAGTCGCCGAGCCTGCTCAAGGACGACGACGGGTTAGCTCATGCCTGCTGCATCGAGCAAAGTGCCCACGGTGGGCGTGATGAGCCCTGTCAGGTTGTCGGCTCCGATCCCGGCGCGGGCGCTGGCGCCGTCGAAGACCAGGCTGAGCTGCCGGGCCAGCAGGTCGGGGTCGCTGGCCCCACCCTGGATCGCCTCGGTACGGAAAAAAGCTGTCAGATTCCCCTTGACCCGGTGTGCCACTTGGCTCGCGGGATGACTCTGGTCCTTTAGCTCGATCTGCACAGCGAGGTACCGACAGCCTTGGAACTCGGGCGCACCGGCCTGCAATTCCACCTGCTGGAAGACGTGCAGGATCCGCTCACGAGGCGAACGGCCATCGCCCGCCGCAGGCAGGAGCCCCGCCACGAAGGCGGAGGAACGCTGCTCCAGGCTCGCGGCCAGCAGCTCGTCCTTGCTCTCGAACAGCTGGTACATGGAACGCTTGGACACACCGGCCGCCTTGCACAACGCCTCGATGCCGATGCCGACACCATCTTGGTAGGTAAGCGTGGCCGCTGCCTCCAGTAGACGCTCGCGGGAGCTTAGATTCGTTTCGGGGGCCATACTGCGAGGTTAACTCAGATTGTGACGAAAATGAAACCGATCGGTTTCAATCCTCTCCGAGTGCAGCCCTGCAATGCCAAGCTTGCTGCATGGAAACCGATCGGTGTACTGTAATGGAAACCGATCGGTTTTCGCTATGCCTCGGCCATTTGTGCTGATCGCGTCCGTACTCAACTTCTGGAGTCAAAAGCCATGTCTTCTCACACCACCCCGACCATCTTCATCATCGGCGGCACAGGGGCCCAGGGGATGCCCATTGTCCAAGGTCTCGTGGCCGACAAAAAGTACAAAGTACGGGTCCTCACCCGCGACGCCACCTCCCCGAGGGCCCAGGCACTCCTGGCGCTGGGCAACGTCTCCATCCTCGAAGGGTCATTCGCCGACGAAGACGTGCTGCGGGAAGGATTCCGGGGCTGCGATGGCGCCTACGTCAACATCGACGGGTTCAACACCGGTGAGAAAACGGAGATGTATTGGGCCATCCGCAGTTACGAGATTGCGATTGAAGAAGGAGTCAAGTTCTACGTCTACGGAAACCTCGACTACGCGCTCAAGAAATCCGGCTATGACTCAAAGTTCCGCACCGGCCACTACGACGGTAAAGGCCGGATCGCCGAGTGGGTGCTGTTTCAGAATCAGAAGAACCGGGACAGGATGGGAGCAGCGGTCTTCACTTCGGGTCCTTACATCGAAATGGTGATCTCACCACTCACGCCTATGACACCCGCTATTGAAGACGGTGTCGTCACGTGGCGTGTCCCGCTGGGCAAGGGCGCGGTTCCCCACGTATCCCTCGAAGATTGCGGATACTACGTTCGCTGGATCTTTGACAATCAGGAACGGGCGAACGGCATGGACCTCGAAGTCGCCATCGAACACATGACCTATGCCGACATGGCAGCAGCATTCGAGAAGGTCACAGGGCATCCGGCACAATACATCGACACAGATCTGGCAACCTACTGGGGTGGTCCACTGAGCGGCGCTGCTGATCTGCCCGCCGGATACAACGCAGATCCCAACGACAAGAGCACCATGAGCTTCCGGGATAACTTCACAGGCTTCTGGAACGTATGGAAACACAACATCATCACCAGGGACTACGCCCTGCTCGACGAAATTCACCCCAACAGGATCAGGAGCGCCGAACAATGGTTCAGGCGAGAAGACCAGCGGGGCAAAGACCTCGGCAAGGGAAGCCTCTGGGAGAGGGTCCAGCCCGAGAACTGGCGCAGCGACTCCCCGGTCCTCAAAGGCAGCGCAGATGCGAGAACGGGCAAGTTGTAAACGGGCCAGCGGCACTACGTGCAGAACGCTCAACTCACTTTCTCAAGGGCCGTCAACACGAAGTCGAACGCGGTCCGGCGGCCAATGACATAGGCAAAGACCCCTCTGCTCCCACCACCGAAGTCCGCCCTCCTCGTGGGCGTCGAAGAGGCCCAGGGGATCACCTTCACCAACTGGCCGCTGTCCTCGTCCTCGTCTTCGTCCCAGATCGGCGGGGATTGTGGTTGCTGCCGCACCGCGGCTGGACGCTACTAGCGCGATTGATCGGCAGTGTCGCCCGGGGCGGGGCGTCGAAGGGCTTCCCAGGCGGCGTCCGCGAGGACTCGTTCGGCGTGGGCGAGGTGTGCGGCCAGGGCGTCGGGCTCCGGTGCGGTGGAATGCCCGGAGGGTTCAATGGCGGCCCGAACTAGCTGTTCGGCGGGCCCGAGCCATAGCGCAAAGCTGTGCTCGTGCGGCAGCGCTCGTAGCTCCCCAGTCGCGGCGCGTTCGCCGAGCCAGCCGGCGAGCCGATCGTAAAAGTATTGCTTGAGTCGAGCTTCTTCGCCTTCGGAGATCTCGGCGACGTTGGGCTCGCGGCACTGATGCAGGTAGCCCATAGCGCGCGGATCGGCCCCGGCCCACCGTAGGTAGGCCACCACCAGCCCGCGGACGGTGTCCTCGGTGCGCGCGTGGCGGTCAAGTTCGACGAGCAGGTCGCCCTGGAAGCGCTGCAGGTGTTCCAGATAGACCGTGGAGGCCAGGCTGAGCTTGTCGCGGAAGTGGTGGTAGAAGCTGCCCACGCTCACGCCGGTCGCGGCCAGGATGTCTTCCACCCTGGTCGCGGCGACACCCCGGTCGAGGAACAGCTCGATCGCTGCGGCCGCGATGTCCTCGCGGCGCGAGCCGGGCCTGGCCCGATGGCCCGCGCTGGCAGTGGGGGTCCTGGTCATTGGTCCATTCTACCCCGGGGTAGAACAATCCTCGGTATCTGTGCTAGAACTTTCCTCTAGAGGTTTTGTCGGTTGATTTGGGAGGGTGAGGGTTATGGCGGAGTACGACGTGGTAGTGGTCGGTGGCGGGGTGGCTGGGTTGTCGGCGGCGATGATGTTGGGTCGGTCCCGACGGCGGGTGGTGGTCGTCGATGCCGGCGAACCGCGCAACGCCCCGGCGGCGCACCTGCATGGCTTCTTGTCCCGCGACGGTATGGACCCGGCCGAGCTGCTGTCCACGGCCCGGCGAGAGGTCCTCAGCTACGGCGGGGAGCTACTGGCGGGCCGAGCAGTCGGCATCGACCGCCTCGACGGGGCGCGGTTCGCCGTCCGCCTGGCCGAGGGCGGGCGGCTGGGCGCACGCGCGGTGGTGGTGGCAACGGGGCTTCGCGATGAGCTCCCCGAGATCCCGGGCCTGCGCCAGCGGTGGGGCCAGGATGTGCATTTTTGCCCGTACTGCCACGGCTACGAGGTACGGGACAGCGCGCTCGGGGTGATCGGAGGGGAGGACCGTGCGTTCAGCCTGCGCCAGGCGCAGCTGATCCGGCAGTGGTCCGACGATGTGGTGTTCTTTCCCCACCGGATCGACCTGGAGGCCCACGAGCGGGAGCTGTTGGTCGCTCGCGGCGTGCGGATCGTCGATGGCGAAGTGACGCGGATCGTGTCCGACGAGACCGGCGTCCGCGGTGTCGAGCTCGCCCAGGGTCCGATGGTCAGACGCACGGCGCTGTTCGTCGGCCCACGCTTCATACCGTCCGACAAGCTGCTGACCGCCCTGGGCTGCGAAGTCAATGACGAGGGCTGGGTCGCCACCGATCGCACCGGTCGCACCAGCATCGACGGCGTGTGGGCGCCCGGCAACGTCGTGGACCACACCGCCCAGCTGATCAACGCCGCCGCCGCCGGCTCCGCCGCCGCGATCGCGCTCAACAACTATCTGGTCGCCGCCGACGTCGAGAAGGCTCTCAACGGCCACACCGAGCCAGTACCAGCCAACTGAGGTGGTACATCCAGGCTGCAGTCCAGGCGCGAGTCAAGGGTGCAGAGGCTGAACTTGGCTCCATGGTCGCCCCCTCAGATAAGACATCTATGAGCATAGAGCGCCATCCGGCTGGGAAGCCTACCCAGCACGACGACCCCTCCGCGCATTTTCACCGTGCTGAACCATTCTTCGGTGTAATTTCACTCGCTGAGTTCGAGGTGCAGATTCTGTCGGTGCCTGTGGCTAGGACGCGTCAAATGCCATGCCCTTCGCGTACTGCTGGGCTTCGACTTGATATTCCTCCAGGATTTCCAGCAGGCGCACGCCGGTGGTCAGAACTGTGCTCTGATGCGCCGTTGTGCTTCACCGGCGGTTCTTGCGCTTCTTCCACTTGGGCAACGAGGGTCCTTCTGCGGCCAGCTCCTGTGGCCCAACTCGTACGGACCGACTTCGTTCCGCCCAATCCCACCGACACCCGATCGTGGACGAAGCCGTCGCCCCATGTTTACCCGCTATCGCGCCGGTTCCTGAACCCCGGAAGCCCGCGTCGCTGGTGCTGGCGCACGGTTGTGACCGCTCGGGAGGCGGTCACAACCGGTTACAGCTCACAAACGTTGGCTCAGCCGCGGGTCCCGCGGCGCTAAGTGGCGCTCCTAGTGGTTGGCCCCGACATCGGTCTTCATGTAGTGCGCGTCGTCAAAGCTCGCGATAGACCGTCGTCCGAGGCACAGGGTTCAGCTCCGCCGGTTCAGCCTGCGTGTGCTCGCCGGCGTCGTGCAGCGTCAGATGATGCTTCCGCCTGGTTTTCGACAATCTGGGCTGCTTGCCTTTCAATCGCCCCTTCGGCGCTCGGGGAGCCTGAGGTCGTCCCGGCCGCCCGGGCGGACCTGCGGCTATTTCAACCTATGTTGAGTGCTGTCCAGGAGACCGGAGGCAGGGTGATTTCCACAACGCCGTTTCGCACCACCGCACTCTTATTCGGGTGCAGGCCGACGCGGTCCGGATCTTCGAGTGTGTTCTTGGCGTAGACATCCGTGTCCGAGAGCGTCTGCGCATCCAGAACGATGACGCTGTTCAGGGCTGTCAGGTCGATGGTTACCGTTGCCTCGTCGGTCCGTGACCGGTTGACGAGGAAGACTGAGGTTGTTGCCGCATCCAGGTCGAACGTGGCGACCGCGTC
>NZ_JAGGPJ010000033.1 GCF_018613875.1 Arthrobacter sp. ISL-28
TTTCGAGGGTGGACTGCTGGCGCACGAGCTCCCTTTCAACTGCGGCATGGACCTCGGGATCTGCCTCTGCAAGGGAATGGGTAAGAACATCGACCATGGATTCATCCTTAGCTTGTCTAATATCCGTCTGATATATTAGTTCTGGTTGCCAAGTATGCTATGGAGACTGATCGGGTGTCAATGACTTTTCATCCCGTGGCTGCCGTTGCCCCGCCGGGGTCGTGCGTGGACTGGGCGGGCCGGCGGGACCCCGGGCGCCGATGCTAAGAGCCAAACAAGGCCGAGCGGACCGCCGTCTCGAAGCCGTCAACATGCACCCGGGCCAGCTCTGCCGCCTTCGCCTCATCGCCGTCGATCACGGCCGCGAGCAGATCAAGATGCTCGTGGACGTGGCGGGAAAGATCCGGCAGCCTGTCCAGAACCAGGCACCAGATGCGAGTGGCCAGATTGTCGTACCTGATCAGCACGTCCTCAAGATGTGGGTTTGCGGCTGCGGCGTAGATGCCCCGATGGACCCTTGCATCCATGCGAAGCGTTTCCACCACCGAGGCGTCTTGGAGGTCGAACGACTCCAGCGCGCTCTTTACCAGCCGCAGCTGGTTCCTATCATCCAGGCTTGCGACTCTCGCTGCCCGTGAGGCTGCAAGGGGTTCAAGCCGGGCGCGGATCTCTGAAATGAACGCCAGGTCCGTGACCTCCACGCGCGTGGCAAAGGTCCCGCGCCGGGGGTAGGTGACGACGAGGTAATCCAGTTCGAGACGCTTCAGGGCCTCGCGGACGGGAGTGCGGCCGACGCCGAGGTCTTTCGCCAGCACATCCTCGTGCAGCAAGTCGCCAGGGCGGATGTCCAGCGTCAGCAGCCTGTCGCGGATCTGCTCATACGCACGGTCTGCCAAGGACCTGGGCGCGGCTGCTTCGGCCACCGCTAAAGCTTCGAATGCCACGATACTGACCTTTCGTCAAACGGGCCTTTTCCGTCGATCGGCTATTGACCCTCGTCCTGCAATGAGTATACGCTATCCTTCGAACTAATATATCAGTCTTTCCAGCAAACATATATCTTTAGGAGGAGACATGACCGTGGTGGATGCCAGCCCGATTTCAAGCCCAGTTCCGCAGGCCGAGGCCTCTGCAGAACCTCCAGCCCGCAAGTTCGTTCTCACATTGTCGTGCGTCGAGCGAGCAGGCATTGTCCAGGCCGTGACAACTTTCCTCTTTGAACGCGGCTTCAACATTGAAGAGCACCAGCAATTCGACGACGGGCTCCGGCGCACCCTGCACCTGCGAACCGCGTTCTCGGGGCCGGCTGAATATTCGCCGGAACGGCTCGAGGAAGAGTTCCGCTCCATCGCAGACCGCTTCGAGATGAAGTTCAACTTTTACGATGAGACCAAGCAGCGCATCCTGGTCATGGTTTCCAAGTTCGGCCACTGCCTGAACGACTTGATCTTCCGGTGGCGCGGCGGCAGCCTTGGCGGCGACCTCGTGCTGGTGGTCTCGAACCACGAAACGCACCGGGCTATGGCGGAGGCTGCCGGACTTCCCTTCGTTCACATCCCGGTGACTCCGGAGACCAAAGCAGACGCCGAGAAAATGCTCCTGGACCTGGTCGAGGAACACAACATTGATCTGGTCGTCCTCGCCCGCTACATGCAGGTTCTTTCCGACGACCTGAGCCGGGCCCTGGAGGGCAGGGCCATCAACATCCACCATTCGTTCCTGCCCGGGTTCAAGGGCGCCCGTCCCTACCACCAGGCGTACGACCGGGGCGTCAAGCTCGTCGGCGCCACGGCTCACTACGTCACAGCAGACTTGGACGAGGGGCCCATCATTGAGCAGGAAGTCATCCGAGTTGACCACAGCTACGGACCGACCGCCCTCTCGACTGTGGGCCAGGATGCGGAAGCCCTGGCGTTGGCCCGCGCCGTCCGGTGGCACTGCCAGCACCGCGTGCTACTGGACGAGACCAGCACAGTCGTCTTCCGCTAAGACGCCAAGCCATACGACATCAGCAGCCACATTCAAGAGAGCAGCAGGAGAAACATAATGGCATCGACGCCACGCATCGTCATCATCGGGGCCGGGATCGTCGGCACGAACCTGGCCGACGAACTGGTCACCCGGGGCTGGAATAACATCACGGTCCTGGACCAGGGCCCGCTCAACATGCCGGGAGGATCCACCTCCCACGCCCCAGGCCTCGTCTTCCAGACGAATCCGTCAAAGACCATGGCATCCCTGGCAAAGTACACCGTCGAAAAGCTGCTTTCGCTGACCGAGGACGGCGAAAATTGCTTCAACCAGGTGGGTGGGCTGGAGGTGGCCACGACTGAAACGCGGCTGGCCGACCTGAAGCGGAAGCTTGGCTACGCTTCATCCTGGGGCATCGAAGGAAAGCTTCTCTCCCCCGCAGAGTGCAAGGAGCTCTACCCCCTGTTGAACGAGGACGGGATCCTGGGCGGCCTTTACGTGCCCAGCGATGGACTCGCCAGCGCGGCGCGGGCCGTGCAGCTGCTTATTAAGCGCACGGAGCAGTCCGGTGTGGAGTACCGCGGCAACACTACAGTCACCGGCATCGAGCAGTCAGGCGGGCGGGTCGTTGGAGTCCAGACGCCGGAAGGCGTCATTCCGGCCGACATCGTGGTCTCCTGTGCCGGTTTCTGGGGTGCAAAGATCGGCGCCATGATCGGCATGTCGGTTCCGCTGCTTCCGCTGGCACACCAATACGTGAAGACCACTGCTGTGCCCGATCTGAAGGGCCGCAATGAACTGCCCAACGGCGCCAAGCTTCCCATCCTGCGTTACCAGGACCAGGACCTCTATTACCGCGAGCACGGGGAGCGCTACGGCATCGGCTCCTACGCCCACCGGCCCATGCCCGTCAACGTCGACGATCTGGGAACCTTTGCTCCGGATGCTGTCAATGAACACAACATGCCGTCCCGGCTGGACTTTACCGTGGAGGATTTCCTCCCGGCGTGGGAGGCATCGAAGCAACTGCTTCCGGGACTCGCTGACAGTGAGATCGAAGACGGCTTCAACGGCATCTTTTCGTTCACGCCCGACGGGGGCCCGCTGGTTGGCGAGTCCAAGGAGCTTGACGGCTTCTTTGTGGCAGAGGCTGTATGGGTGACCCACTCGGCCGGAGTGGCCAAGGCAATGGCGGAACTGCTCACCACCGGCAAGTCTGAGACCGACCTCGGGGAATGCGACATCACCCGGTTCGAAGAGGTCCAGCTCACCCCGTCCTACGTCAGCGAAACCTCCCAGCAGAACTTTGTGGAGATCTACGACGTTCTCCACCCGCTGCAGCCGCGGCTGTCACCCCGCAACCTTCGAGTGAGTCCCTTCCATGCCCGGCACAAGGAACTCGGAGCGTTCTTCCTGGAATCCGGCGGCTGGGAGCGCCCCTACTGGTTCGAAGCCAACGCAGGACTCCTGAAGGAAATGCCCACGGATTGGCTGCCGCCGGCTCGCGACGCCTGGGCCCAGATGTTCAGCTCCCCCATTGCCGCCGCCGAAGCCTGGAAGACCCGCACAGCCGTCGCGATGTACGACATGACGCCACTGAAGCGGCTCGAAGTGTCGGGCCCGGGCGCCCAGAAGCTGCTTCAGGAACTGACTACCGCCGACTTGAGCAAGAAACCCGGAGCCGTCACCTACACGCTCGTGCTGGACCACGCCGGCGGAGTGCGAAGCGACATCACGGTCGCCCGCCTGGACGAACAGACCTTCCAGCTCGGAGCCAACGGAAACATCGACCTCGCCTACTTCACCAGGGCCGCCCGCCACCAGACGGAAGGCGGATCCGCCACCGACTGGGTCCAGGTACGTGACACCACCGGCGGCACCTGCTGCATCGGCCTGTGGGGCCCGCTGGCCCGTGACCTTGTCAGCAGCATCAGCGATGACGACTTCAGCAATGAGGGACTCCGCTATTTCCGCTCCAAGAACGCCGTCATCGGCGGAGTGCCGGTGACCGCCATGCGACTCTCCTACGTCGGCGAACTCGGCTGGGAGTTGTACACGAGCGCGGACAACGGCCAGCGGCTGTGGGACGTCCTATGGAAGGCAGGCCAGGCCTTCGGCGTTATCGCCGCCGGCCGGGCAGCTTTCAGCTCACTCCGGCTGGAAAAGGGCTACCGTTCGTGGGGAACCGACATGACCACCGAGCATGACCCGTACGAAGCGGGTCTCGGTTTCGCCGTCAAAATGACAAAGGAAAGCTTCGTTGGGAAGGATGCCTTGGAGGGCCGTACGGAAGAGGGTTCTTCCCGCAGGCTCCGCTGCCTGACGATCGACGACGGCCGGTCGATCGTCCTTGGCAAGGAGCCCGTCTTCTATAAGGACTCCGCTGTCGGCTATGTAACCAGTGCGGCCTATGGCTACACGGTCCACAAGCCGATTGCCTACGCTTACCTGCCTGCAGTCGTATCCGTCGGGGATGCCGTCGAGATCGAATACTTCGGCAGGCGAATCAGCGCAACCGTCACCGCAGATCCGCTCTACGACCCCCAAATGACCCGCCTCCGCGGCTAGTACCCGCAGGGGCCCTCAAAGTGAGCGCGCGGCACGGACTCATCCTCGCAACCAGAGTCCGTGCCGCGCGCTCGCCGGGCCTGCTATCCACAAGCATCCACGAGCCTAGGAATGGACGCATGATCAGCTCAGAAACCATCACAAACTACCTTGGCAGACTTGCCTCACGCCAGCCCACTCCCGGAGGCGGCGCCGCCGCGGCTCTCCATGCAGCCCAGGGGGCCGCGCTCGTTGCCATGGTGGCCAGATACACCACGGGCAGCAAGTACGAGGAGCACGCCGGCACAGTTTCGAGAATCATCTCAGAGGCCGACAACCTCATCGTCGAGGCCCTGCGGCTGGCAGATGCAGACGAACATGCCTTCCAGGGCGTGATTGACGCCTACAAGCTTTCAGCCAGCAGTGACGCCGAGCGGGAGGCACGCGCCACGGCCATCCGCGACTCACTCATACAGGCAGCCGAGCCCCCGGCGTTGCTCATCGGTCTGGCAGGCTCAGTGGTCCAACTTGCCTCGGAGATCTTTGACATCGCCAATCCAAACGTGATCAGCGACGTCGCAGCGGCAGCAGATGCAGCGCGCGCCTCAGCCACGACTGCCCGAGTCAACATCGACATCAACGTGGTTGCCATCAAGGACAGCGGGGCGCGTGCCGCCCTGGCTGAACAAACCAACGGTATTGAAGACAAGATTATTTTGGCCGCCGACTCCCTCGTACAACGCGTACGCGAAAGGATCCTTCGATGAACGCCACTCCCCTCCCGGGCAAGGCCCTGGCCAAGCTGATCCAGGAGAAAGCCAGGGCTGACGCCAAGGATCTTGGGGAAGCGGGCCAGCGTCCGACTCTCGCCGTGGTGGTCGCCACCGACGACGGATCCACTCACTGGTACGTCAGGTCCATTGAACGTGCCGCCGAATCCGCAGGTATCGCCTGCAGGATTGTCGACCTCGGTCCTGATGCCACTGAGCAGGTTCTCATTACGGTGCTCAGCGACCTCAGCGCGGAACCCTCGGTGAATGGAATCATTCTCCAGACGCCCCTGCCGCCCGGTGTCCGGGTTGATGAACTTGTGGGGCACATCGCCCCCGAGAAAGATATCGACGGCGCCAATCCGCTTAGCCTGGGACTCCTCGCTGTGGGGCGCCCGGCGTTCGCTCCGGCCACCGCCCGTGCCGTAATCGAGATGATCGATCATTTCGAGATTCCAGTGGCCGGCCGCAGCGTGGTTGTCGTGGGGCGTTCAGCCGTCGTCGGCAAGCCCTTGGCCCTGCTTCTGCTGCAAAGGGATGCCACCGTGACTGTATGCCACTCCCGTTCCGGCCCTCTGGAGAATTACACCAAGGCCGCCGACGTCGTGGTGGTCGCAGCCGGACGTCCCGGTCTCCTTACCGGCGACCACGTCTCCAACCGTTCGGTGGTCATTGATGTCGGGACGAATGTCTTGCCGGACGGCTCCCTCACTGGGGACGCGGATGAGACCAGCGTCAACGCCGTTGCGGCCGCGCTGTCACCGGTGCCCGGTGGAGTAGGTTCGGTTACCACTTCACTGCTGTTGCTGCACACGACCATCGCAGCACGTGAACAGTCCCATGCCCTGGTGACCGGATCGCTGAGGTAATCAGCAGACGCGACGGCGGCGCGGGCCGGCGGACCAGCTATAGGCCTCAGAGGACGCCTCGGATGAGATTTTCGAAATCCGTGACGTGCCTGGTCGTCAGCTGGGCCGCCGCGTCGGCGTCCCCGTCTGCAATGCGCTCGAGCAGTTCCACGTGCTGGGCAATGTGCTCGGAAACGGGGGGAAGCTTTTCGAGCACGAGGCTCCAGATCCGCGTGGCCAGATTGTCATAGCGGACCAGCACGTCTTCCAAGTGCCGGCTTCCGGTGGCCCGGTAGATGCTCCGGTGCACCCGCATGTCCAACCGCATGAGGTTTCGCTGGGACTGCCGGCCGCCCAGGAGCCGTTCGATTTCCTGGGCGAACTGCTTTAGCTCCTGACGTGTTCGAGCAGATGCCATCCTCGCCGCTCGTGCCGCCGCGGCCGGCTCGAGAAGCTGGCGGATTTCGGAGATCTCCGCCAAGTCAGTGATGTCCACTCCGGCGGCAAAGGTACCCCGCCGAGGATAGGCCACCACCAGATGGTCGCTTTCCAACCGCTTCATGGCTTCCCTGATCGGCGTCCTGCCAACACCGAGGCGGCGCGAAATCTGCTCATCATTCAAAGGTGCGCCCGGCTTGATGTCCAAGACGATCAGCTCATCGCACAGGACTCGGTAGGCGTAGTCGGCGTAGGACTCATTGTCCTGTCGCGCCGGAAGGTCCCCCTCCTCTATACCCACCGATAAATCACTGATGCTTCTCACGCCCGCTCCCTCTTCCGCCCCTTGACAGAGCCTTGACTCCCATGGCCCCGTGAACATAATATTCCTAAAACTGATATATCAATACTCCACAACAAGAATGTCAAGCACTCCCCGCTCTTCCTTCTCCGATTACGAGAGACGCGGGCGGACCGCCTGGCCGGATGAGGAAGTGTTGACCTGGAGAGGGAGTAATGAGCACGGAACCTGTTGCGAAGGTGCGGCTGGAGGTCGTTCCATCTCGAGACCTTGCCGCCCAGCTCCCCCTTGTCTACGCCCCGCCGGGAGCAGTCAGCATCACCTGCCTGCCCCACCATGGCCCTTCGAGGACGGTCGCGACGGCGGTCGAACTCGCAGGCCTGGGGTACAACGTTGTTCCCCACCTGGCGGCCCGAAGCATAGCCAGCCGTGCTGAACTGCATGGTTTCCTGGAGCAGTTGGGCGAGGCCGGAGTCACGGAGCTTTTCCTGGTTGCAGGAGACCGGCGCGGACCGGCCGGACCATATTCCTGGAGCGGTCCGCTGATGGAAGATGTCAAAGCCTTTTCCTCCGGGTTTTCAATGGGAATCGCAGGCTACCCGGAGGGCCACCCTGCCCTGACGCCCCATCAGCTGCGGAGCGGTCTGGAATCGAAGTCGGCCCTGGCTACCTCCCTGGTCACCCAAATGTGCTTTTCCGCCGAGTCCATCGCCCGGTATGTAGAGAACCTTCGTGGTCTCGGCATCCAGCTTCCGGTGTGGGTCGGGGTCCCCGGCTTCATCAGCACGAAAAAGCTCCTGTCCATGGGCGCCCGCCTCGGAGTGGGACGGTCCCTCAAGCTCGCCCGCGGGACAGGCCTTGCCCGGGTCCTCTGGAGTCGGAGGGATTTCGACAGCAATCGGCTTGTTCGAGACATCCAGTGCCGCTTGGCTGGTGATCCGCTGTTCGCCGGCTTCCATGTCTACACCTTCAATGAACTGGGGCGGCTGCCGAACATGCTGGACGGCCTGGCCACCTCTGAAATATCCGCTCGTCCTGGGGACGGCAAAGCCTACCCCCTGCACCTGGCCCAAACCGGAAGGGACCACCATGGCTTCCAAAGCCCCTCGTGAGAACATCGACGAGTCGAAACTGACCGTCTCCAAGCCCAAGACCAAAGCTGTCGGCATCCCCGCGGTCACCAATGCGCTGAAGATCTCCCTCGAGCAGATGGGCCCGCTGCGCAGCGTCCAGACCCTGTTGGCAATTAACCAGGTCGACGGATTCGACTGCATGGGTTGCGCCTGGCCCGAACACGACAAACGCCATGCAGCGGAATTCTGCGAAAACGGCGCAAAGGCCGTAGCGGAGGAAGCAACACGGCGCCGGGTAACGCCGGAATTTTTCGCCGCGCATTCCGTTGCCGAGCTCAGCACAAGGGACGACTACTGGCTGGGGCAGCAGGGGCGCCTGACGCACCCCATGATTCTGGACGAGGGGGCAACGCACTACCGGCCGATCGGATGGGATGAAGCCTTCGAGGTGATCGCCCAGGAACTCAAGGCGATGGATCACCCCGACCAGGCGGTTTTCTACACATCCGGACGAACCTCCAACGAGGCCGCGTTCGTCTACCAGCTGCTCGTACGCGGCGTCGGCACAAACAATTTGCCGGACTGCTCAAACATGTGCCACGAGTCGTCGGGATCGGCCCTTGTTGAAACCATCGGCATCGGCAAGGGCTCGGTCAGCCTCAAGGACCTGGAAACAGCGTCTCTGATTTTCGTGGCCGGCCAGAATCCGGGCACGAACCACCCGCGGATGCTCAGCGCGCTGGAGAAAGCCAAGAAGAACGGCGCGTCTATCGTGTCCGTTAATCCGCTTCCCGAAGCGGGGCTGCTGAGATTTGAGAATCCGCAGACCGTATCCGGCATGCTGGTTGGCTCTGACCTTACGGATGACTTCCTGCAAATCAGGGCAGGAGGCGACCAGGCGCTGTTCCAGGGCCTGGGGAAATATCTCCTGGAGGCGGAACGTGCCGGCAGGAACACCGCGGGCCTGGCGACGGTGTTCGACCACGACTTCATCAAAAACCACACGGTCGGCGTCGAGGCTTTCCTGCACCAGCTGGACCAGGTCGGATGGGATGAAATCGTTGAAGCTACCGGGCTCAGCATGGAACAGATCACCGCTACCGGAGAGCGCCTGCTGGGTTCAAACTCGACCATCGTCTGCTGGGCCATGGGCCTGACGCAGCACAAGCATTCAGTCCCCACGATCCGCGACGTCGTAAATGTCCTGCTGCTGCAAGGCAACATCGGCAAGCCAGGAGCCGGCGTCTGCCCGGTCCGCGGACACTCCAACGTCCAGGGAGACCGGACCATGGGCATCTTCGAGAAAATGCCCGCGAAATTCCACGACGGTCTGGACAGGGAATTCCAGTTCCGGTCGCCCCGGGCACACGGTTTTGACACGGTCGCAGCAATCCAAGCGATGCGGGAGGGCAAAGTCCGCGTGTTTGTCGGGATGGGCGGAAACTTCGTCCGTGCGGCCCCGGATTCCGAGATCACCGAGCAGGCGCTGGCCAGGACGCGACTCACCGTGCAGATTTCGACAAAGCTAAACCATTCCCACTTGGCAGTGGGGCGGCGTGCACTCATCCTGCCGACCCTTGGACGCACCGAGCGGGACACCCAGCGCGGCGGCGACCAGAGAGTCACCGTCGAGGATTCCATGAGCGCGGTCCACGCGTCCCGCGGCCGTCTGAAGCCCGCCAGCGAGCACCTGATGTCGGAGGTTGCCATTGTCTGCAACTTGGCCCAGAGACTGTTCACGGATGCAGACGGTGTGCCACTAATCAATACACCAAAGGCTCAATGGCTGTCCCTCCGGGACGACTACTCGTTAATCAGGAAGCACATCGAGGGTGTGGTTGAAGGCTTCCAGAACTTCGAGGATCGGATTCAAAACCCCGGGGGCTTTGTACTCCCCCACCCACCCCGGGACGCCCGGGAGTTCGACACACCGTCCGGCAAGGCACACTTCACAGCCAACGCTTTGGAATTCCTGCGCGTGCCTGCCGGCCGCCTGATCCTGCAGACACTTCGATCGCACGACCAGTACAACACCACCATCTACGGAAAAGATGACCGCTACCGCGGCATCTACGGGGGCCGCAGGGTGGTCATGGTCAATGAAGCCGACGTGGAAGAGCTGGGTTTCAATGACGGCGACATGGTCCACTTGATCTCTGAATTCCGTGGCACCGAACGCCGTGCGGAGAACTTCCGCATCGTTTCCTACTCCACGCCAAGGGGCTGTGCAGCCGCCTACTATCCGGAGACCAACGTCCTGGTGCCCCTGGACTCTGTGGCTGACACCAGCGGCACCCCGACGTCCAAGTCCGTCATTGTTCGCCTTGAAGCTGCCGCAGCGGGTCGCAATGAGTGAAGAGCTGGCGATCAGGAACTCGATACATGGAGTTGACCAGCCTCGCGTGGAGCGTGCCGTTCGGGAATTCCTGCTTGCCATCGGGGAAGACCCTGACCGACCCGGCCTTTCGGAGACGCCGGGGCGGGTGGCACGGGCAGCTGCCGAAATGTATGGAGGACTCCACGAGGATCCCCTGGCCATCCTGGACAAGACTTTCGACCTCGGCCATGAGGAACTGGTTATCGTCAAGGACATTCCGTTCTACTCCACGTGCGAGCACCACCTCGTGCCGTTTCACGGGGTGGCGCACGTCGGGTATATCCCCTCGGCGGATGGCCTTGTTACCGGGCTGAGCAAGCTGGCCAGACTGGTGGATTCCTTCGCCCGTCGACCGCAGGTGCAGGAGCGGCTCACAACACAGGTGGTCGACGCACTCGTCAGTGCTCTTCGGCCTCTCGGGGCCATAGTCGTTGTCGAATGCGAACACTTGTGCATGTCCATGCGGGGCGTAAGGAAGCCCGGAGCCAAGACGATCACTTCGGCGGTGCGCGGTGAACTCCGGCTGCCGGCCGTTCGAGCCGAGGCCCTCAGCCTCATCATGGGACGCCACTAGTTGCGTAAAAAACAACAGATTGCGCACTAATCAACGTTTGCTCTTCCCTCTGATATATCTCTTAGTTTATATTAGAAATATCAGCAGTTCGGCTGTGCTGGAAGACCGCTTCTTCACATCACACGCTTGGCCTTCCTGCCGGAAAGACTCCGCGCCAACCGTGCCACGTCCGCCCCTGAGGACACCGCTCACCTTCGGTGCCCTTGAGGCCGCCCGCAAAGGCGGGCCGCAGCCAAACCGCAGATACGAAACCCATATCAAAAGGAACATCATGTCCGATATCACGCAGGCCCAAGCAGACACCATCCTTTCCGCCGCTCGCGATGCAGCCCGAGAAACAGGAACCGCCATGAACATCGCGGTCGTGGACGCCGGAGGCAACCTCAAGGCCTTCACCCGCATGGACGGTGCGTGGCTTGGAAGCATTGACATTTCCATCAAGAAGGCACGCACTGCCCGATACTTCGACATGGCCACCGGATCAATCGGCGAACTGTCGCAGCCTGGAGGACCGCTGTTCAACATTGAAGTGTCCAACGGCGGCCTCATCACCTTCCCCGGAGGCATTCCCCTCAAGTCCTCCGCAGGCGAGGTCATCGGAGCCATCGGCGTCAGCGGAAGCACCGTCGAAAACGACCACACGGTCGCGGCCGCCGGCGCATCCGCCCAGCTGTAAATATTTGCCGGGAGGCCGGTACCCGGTCTCCCGGTCGTCCGCCGCATACTCCGTGTAGGCCGCTGACATTTCTTTGCCCGTGAATGGTGTTCCGGTTGCCTGAAACCTGGGGAGGTAGCTCCCGGAACACCGCTTTCGGGCAAAGAGAATCCATCCAGCAGCCGGATCGATGGCGGCGTTGCAAGCTGATTCCGACAACTTCGCCCATCCACGATTTCCTCAATCAGATCAACCACCCCAATATCCGTAGGAGTGACCATGTCAGGTAACAGAGCAGTTGCGTACAAGGAACCCGGAGTCGTGGAGGTCATCGACACTGACTACCCGACCTTCGAATTGAAGGACGGTCCAGGGGTCAATCCGGCCAATGTAGGCCGGAAGGTCCCGCACGGGGTGATCCTGCGGACCGTGACCACGAACATCTGCGGCTCGGACCAGCACATGGTACGTGGCCGGACCACTGCCCCACGGGACCTGGTACTGGGCCACGAAATCACCGGCGAGGTAGTCGAAGCCGGACCTGATGTGGAGTTCATCAAGGTCGGCGACATCGTCTCTGTCCCCTTCAACATCTCCTGCGGTCGCTGCCGAAACTGCAAGGAAGGCAAGACTGGCATCTGCCTGAACGTCAACCCCGATCGGCCAGGCAGCGCCTACGGATACGTGGACATGGGCGGCTGGGTGGGTGGCCAGGCAGAGTACGTCCTGGTGCCGTACGCGGACTGGAACCTGCTGCGGTTCCCGGACCGGGACCAAGCACTTGAAAAGATCATGGACCTGACCATGCTCTCGGACATCTTCCCCACAGGCTTCCATGGAGCAGTCACGGCAGGCGTCGGAGTTGGCTCCACCGTCTACATTGCCGGTGCGGGGCCGGTCGGTCTGGCCGCAGCCGTCGGCGCGCAACTGCTGGGCGCCGCCGTCGTCATTGTGGGCGACATGAACGAGTCCCGACTCGCCCAGGCCCGTTCCTTCGGTTGCGAGGCGGTGAATATTACCGCCGGGGATCCGAAGGATCAGATCGAGCAGATACTGGGCGTGCCCGAAGTTGACTGCGGTGTGGACGCCGTCGGGTTCGAAGCCCGCGGCCACGGGAAGGACGCGTCGCACGAGGCGCCTGCAACCGTGCTCAACTCCCTCATGGACATCACCGCCGCAGGTGGGGCCTTGGGCATCCCGGGCCTGTATGTGACCGGCGATCCGGGTGGAATCGACGAGGCCGCCCAACATGGATCGCTGTCGCTCTCGCTGGGCACGGGTTGGGCGAAATCGCTGTCATTCACCACAGGCCAATGCCCCGTGATGAAGTACAACCGACAACTGATGATGGCCATCCTGCACGACAAGGCCCAGATCGCCAAGGCTGTTAATGCCCAGGCGATCTCACTTGATGACGCACCCCGCGGCTACGCCGAGTTCGACGCCGGCGCAGCCACCAAGTACGTGCTGGACCCTAACGGCTACGTCAAGGCCTGACATCCACGGTCAGCCCTTCAGAGGCTTACCCATTCGCCCCTAAGCGCGGGAGCGGACTCTGGCTAGTCCGCTCCCGCGCCATGGCCCAAGGACCCACCCAGGCCTTTCGAGGGCCGTCCAGCCGCACTATCAAATCAGCCGCACTATCAAATCAAGGGAGCAACGCATTGGCTACCAGGTCTCCCACCGGCAATACCATGCGAAAGCACTCTGACACCGGACAGTCACTTACCTGGGCTGAAGCCCGCCAGGCGGCCTTCGACTGTGCCGCACCCATTCCTCCGGGACCGGCTTCCCTGGCCGAAGCGATCGGCCGGACTCTCGCCGCTGACGTGATCGCAATCCAGGACCTCCCTCACTATGCTTCCTCAGCCATGGACGGCTGGGCCGTCCATGGCGCCGGCCCATGGGCCCTGGTGGAGCAGGGTCAACAACTCGCGCCTCATCAGGCCAGCCCAATCGTTACGGGGGGGCCTCATTCCACCCGGAGCCACCGCAGTGCTTCGCAGCGAGAATGGGCGGCCCATCACGTCAGCGGAGGGTATGCACCTCCTGACCCTCGGTACGGGGGCCAAGCCCGGGGAACCGTTCCGGGGCCAAAATATCCGCCAGGCCGGGGACGAAGCAGTCATCGGCGAGATCCTGATCCCTGCTGGAGTTGTCCTCAATTCAGCCCATGTGGCCCTAGCCGCCACGGCAGGGCGAGATGAACTGGAAGTCTTTGGCACGCCGCGCGTCAAAGTCGTTCTTACCGGTTCGGAGGTCGTGACATCAGGGATTCCAGCACCGGGACAGGTCCGGGACACCTTTGGACCGCAACTTGGCACCACCATCGGCCTCCTCGGCGCTACCTGCAGTGAACAGCTCAGGATCGGCGATTCCTACGAGGAATGGTTGGGCGCCCTCAAAGGGGCGGTATCCCCAGACGGTCAACCATCCGACGTCGTCATCAGCACGGGCGGCACGGGACAGTCCGACGCTGACCATTTCCGGGATGCCGTCCGCGCGCTGGGCGGGCGTCTGCTGATCGATGGCATCGCCATGCGTCCCGGGCACCCGGCCGCGCTGGCGGTACTTCCGGACGGCCGGTTCGCCATTGGACTGCCGGGAAACCCGCTGGCAGCGATGATGGCACTTTTCACTATCGGCGCCCCGCTGTTTGCTGCCTTGGCCCACAGGAGCCTGTCCAGCATCGCCGAGGTTCCGTGCGGGGCCAGCATCGACCCCCATCCGGGCAGGACACGGCTTATTCCGGTCCACTTGGCGGATGGGCGGGCGATTCCGGTAAATCAGACAGGACCTGGAATGATGCGAGGCCTCTCCACTGCGCACGGGATCATGGTGGTCCCGCCCGAGGGAGTTCGCCACGGCAGCAAGGCCCGTGTGCTGCCTCTGCCCTGGGACATTCACGGCAACGGGAGGTGGCCTGCATGGGACGGATGACCCAAATACGCAAGGTTCATCGCTTTCTCCTGGATGGCTCTGACGCTGCGCTGGAGCACCCCATCCGGTTCCGGGAAGACGTGCTGGCTGTGGAAGAGCCACTGGAAATCCGAATAGGAAAACTGTCCTTTGCCGTGACCATGCGAACACCGGGCGACGATTTTGACCTCGTGGCGGGCTTCCTCGTTTCAGAAGGCCTCATCCGGGATCAGACGGAGCTGGTCTCGCTTCGCTTCTGCGCGGGTGAAGACGAGGCAGGCCGGCAGACCTTCAATGTCGTCGAGGCCCAGTTGCGGTCCGATGTGCAGCTCCCCGAGACCGGCCGGCACGTCTACGTGTCCAGTTCCTGCGGGATCTGTGGAACGGACTCCATCGAGGCTGTGCGCAAGTCGCTGAGCTACGACTCCAGCCAGGACAGGCTGCGGGTGCCGAGCGACGTCCTTGCTGGCCTGCCATCCGAGCTGCGAAAGGCACAAGCGGTTTTTGAAAAGACAGGCGGCGTCCACGCCGCAGGTCTGTTTAGGATCGACGACGGCGGCACGGCCGAGCTGCTCTGCCTGCGGGAAGATGTGGGGCGGCACAACGCCGTCGACAAGGTGGTGGGATGGGCCCTTCGCGAGGGCCGGCTGCCGCTGTCCGGGACCGTCTTGCAGGTCTCCGGAAGGGCATCCTTCGAGCTGGTGCAGAAAGCTGCCCTCGCTGGCATCCCATTCCTTGCAGCGGTGAGTGCTCCGTCGAGCCTCGCTGTTGATCTGGCCAAGGATGCCGGCGTGACATTGGTCGGATTCAGCAGGGGCGGCAGCTTCAACGTCTACGCCGGCGAGGAACGTCTGGCTCCGGCCCTGCGCACGGCAGAGAAGCGGGGCAGGCCATGAGCGACTTCGAGGTGGTACGCGCCGTGCTGAGCGCCGAGCCCATTTCCTTGGACCAGGCAATCGCCGCCGTTGAAGGCGATGAAGCCGGAGCCGTTGTCAGCTTCAGCGGCGTGGTCCGCAACCACGACGGCGGAAAGGCCGTGGACCGGCTGAGCTACAGCGCCCATCCCACGGCCCATCGTGTTATGTCCGACGTCGTCGCGGAGCTCGTCGACGAACATGCCGGCGAGGCTTCTCAGCGCGTCCGGATCTGGGCCGCCCACCGCATCGGGATGCTGGATATCGGCGACCCCGCTCTCGTGTGCGCGGTGTCGTCGGCGCACCGGGGCCAGGCCTTCGCAGTCTGCTCCGAACTCGTGGACCGCATCAAGGAACGCGTGCCGATCTGGAAGGAGCAGTTCTTCAGCGATGGCACCGTGGAATGGGTCGGAGCGGAAACGGGGCATCTGCGGGGACTGCCAGCGGGCCCAAAAACTTCCTTCTGAACGCAACTGACAAATAATCAAGAAAAAATAGGAGAAAGATGACTTCGAACATCTCTGCGCCTGCCGTGTCCACGACACAGTCCGGTGCCCCCGTCACGTCCGATGCCCACTCCAAGGCTGTCGGCGCCGACGGTGCCATCATCCTGACCGACCACTACCTGGTCGAGAAGCTGGCCCAGTTCAACCGCGAGCGGGTTCCGGAGCGCGTGGTGCACGCCAAGGGCGGCGGCGCCTTCGGCAGCTTCAAGACCACCCAGGACGTCTCGAAGTACACCAAGGCCGCGTTCCTGCAGCCCGGTGTTGAGACCGAGATGCTGATCCGTTTCTCCTCCGTTGCGGGCGAGAACGGCTCCCCGGACA
>NZ_JAGGPJ010000034.1 GCF_018613875.1 Arthrobacter sp. ISL-28
GACAGAAACATTGAGATTCCTTCGGATCATACGTGCCCGCTCCACCCCGTCTAGCCCCTTCGTTCCTCAGGGGCCTGCGGCCGGGAAACTTTGCTGCGGCGCTCCTGCGTCGCTTATTTCCTCCGCAAACTTTCCCGCCCTTGCCCTGCGGGTAGACGTGCCTCCGTCGGGCACAGCTCCGCGATGCTCCGCCAGCAGCCAAAAAACAACGGGGGAGGAAAGCAAGCAGCTGGCCGGGTCACGCCGCTCCCTCACCACTCCTCTGCAAAGGACACAAACCATGATCCACAAATGCATCGCACTGGTTGTTCCACCCCGGCTCAGCGAGGCCGTCACCGCGGGCAGCCTGGACGTCCGGCACAGCGCCCTCGAAGTGCTCCTGAAAGGCGGGCTGGAATGCATCGTCCGGGGCGACTGGCACGTCTACATGAACGCCACCACCCCGAACCTCCGCCCCACCGCCCAGGCGCTGTGGCGGGAAACGCTGGACTCCACCAGGGCCATGGACGAAACCACCACCGTACGGCTCGTGGCCGCGTTCCAGCATGTGTTCATCCGGGATGTGCTGCTCTGCGAAATCGTCCATGAGCACATCGACAACGCCGGAAAGGTCCTCCTTGGACACGGCGGCATCGCCCCGGACTGGGCGCGCGTGGACAAAGCCCGGGACATCGCCCGCGAACTGATCCAGGCTGCACCGGAAGGCTACCGGGCACCCATGCTCACCCTCATCGGATGGCTGGAGTTCTACAAAGGCCGCGGCTCCACAGCCAACCACCACTTCGAACTCGCCACCCACGACACCAAGGGCTACCGGCTCGCGGAACTGCTCAGCGAAGTAATCCGCCGCGGCACCGTGGCAGGCACGGCTCAAAACCCGGACACCGCCTACCGGCCCCAGCAGTAACCCCCGGCTGGCAGGAGCCAAACGGTTCCTGCCAGCCACACCGGTCCGGCGGCCTCCCCCGCTGGCGCTCCTCCGGCCGCCGGCAACGCTGCGCGGACCAGCCTCCCCCAGCAAACCCCCATACGCTCCGGCTACAGTGGAAGGACAGAACCAACCACCGCAGCAGGGAGACCGCACCATGAGCACGTTCATCATGACCGACGACGACGCCCTGCCCGAGAACGCGAGCTTCGTCGAAGACGTCCTGGAACTGTCGCTTCTGACCGCCGGACCCGAAATCGGCCCCCTCGACGTCTCCCGGAAACAGCTCCCCGAAGACTGCTAACACCCAGCCGCAACGACGCTGCACCCACAGATTTCCATTGCAGAGGAAAACCATGAAGGCCGGCCAACGCCGGCCTTCATGGTTTAAGCACTCCTCGCCCCGGCCGCCCCGTGACCAGGTGCCGCTGTGCGTGGCGGTCAGGACGAAAGGGCATGCTCGCAGGGCTCGCACCCATTCGGGCATCCGCTGGCGCGGCCGGCTGTTGGGTCCAGGGGCCGCCGTCGCAGCGCTCCGGACCCCCTGGCCCTGTGGTGTCTACGACGTTTTTTGGCTGCTGTCCTTCGGATCATACGTGCCCGCTCCACCCCGTCTAGCCCCTTCGTTCCTCAGGGGCCTGCGGTCCGGAAACTTTGCTGCGGCGCTCCTGCGTCGCTTATTTCCTCCGCAAACTTCCCTGTCCTTGCCCTGCGGGTAGACGGGCCTCCATCGGGCACAGCTCCGCGATGCTTCGCCAGCAGCCAAAAAACAACGGGGTGCCCCTATGTTTTTCGTCAAGATGGTTTGCGCGTGTTCGTCGTCGTACAGACCTCGGCGTGGCAAGTTGGTGCGTGGTCGGCCGGCAGTAGGGTCTCCGGCGTCAGCTCTAGCGGCTGCCGGTGATACTGGTAGCGCGGGGCCGGGTCAGGGATTGTGCGAGCCGTGCATATCGGGACTGCCGGCGGAGGTTGTGGTCTTGTAATTTGGTGGCGATGGGGGCCCGGTGATTGCATCGGCGGTAGACATCGGGCACAGGTCCGTAATATGGCCCATTCCGGCGTACTCCCGGACGTCCCTAATTCCTGCAACTGCCGAGGGCTTGTCCGGAAAGGAACGCGAGACCGCCATCACCGTCCCGTCGGGAGCTGTAATTCTGAACCTGAAGCCCGAATCTTCGTCGTTGAAGAGTTCGAACATACCCGCCATTGGTCTCCTCCCGGCGGGGACCGCCACCTTGGCTTGGATATGTCATCGGGGCGGAAACACGGCGCTGGGCTGCCGTCCCGACGGTCTGGTAAAGGCATGGACTCCGGATGGCAACAAATGTGAAGCAGGCCACACGTCCGCCACTAAAGTTACGCGGAAAATCCGGTACCGGCCAGTAGAACTTTTACCGGTCACCCATGGGTTCAGGACCTTTTAAGTATTTCCCAGCCATCGAATTCGTAATTGACGACCAGCTGGGCCGGGACCGCGAACCAGGTGCCCGTTTTTCGTCTGGACGGACGACATGCTGCTACTGATTCTGGACGGCCCAGTGATTTGTTAATAAAATCTTGTCGACAGTCCGGCATGGGGCGCATTAGGCGTCCGGGAAGGAGGAGCAGATCACCGCTGACCCAGACCAATCTATGACTGACTTATCCGTTGAAGCCCCTCGTCCGAGGGGCTTTCCCGTGTCTGAGAACATCCTCGGGTGGCATGCTCACAGCAGGCCGTAGGGCTTGGCGGGGTAGACTCTGTGCCAAGCGACGCTCCTCGAGGGGGACCTCTACCCCTGGAGTGCGGACGCTGCACCATAGATTTCTTATGCAGAGGGAAACCAGTAAGAGACCGGCATGTGCCGGTCTCTTACTGGTTAACTCACGGCTAAGGAATATGCCCCGGCCGGGTGAGGCCTTGGTGCTACAGGGTTCGGGCGCGTCAGGCAGCGGCGATGCTTGCGGTTAATGCAGGGACTTGGGGGAGTCATATGAGAGTTCAACCTTTCACCGACCATCGGGAGCCGCTTCCGGAGCCCCAGGTCCTGCCCCCAACTTCTGAGCAACCTCGGGCCACGTCCCCGCTGGGCCTTGCGGAGTGCGATTCAGATTTCTCCGTTGACCGCGTGAGCCGGGGAGTACACCGGATCATCCTGCGGTCCAACGCACGCATCACCGAGGATGAGTGTGTCCAGTCAAGTGCGGAACTGCTGAAGGTCACCGGAGGAAAGCCCGGAGCCGTGCTATTGCAGATCACCGGCGTCGGTTCTGTCAGCCGTTCAGCGATCAGCCTTTGGCCCATGAACTTGAGCGTCTGGTCCTATCGGCCGCTCATGTCGACACGGACACACTCCGCCGTGAATTGCTGACCTTGGTCCGTGACCTCGTCGCGAGGGATAACGCATCCGTAGCCGGTGCCATCGTGGCTGCAGCAGACAAAGGCTTTTAGGGGCCCGGGGAACTGGAACCGCCAGATAGGCTCCCCACGGGTCGACCAGGTGCGGGGGGCTGAAGCTGCTGACGTCGCCGTCGGTATGCTACGGCCGCTCGGGCGGCTCCGTCCAGCGCCCCGCCGGAGTCGTCAGAGCTGGCCGATGCTGGAGACAAGCTCTGCGTGGCCCTCGCCGAGACTATAGGACAAGCCGACGACGGCGGTGCGGCCGTCCCGGATTGCGTCGGAAATCACGCGGGAGGTGTCGGCCAGACGGCGGGCGGTCTGTTTGACGTGTTCCACGACCATGTCGTTGATGTCGTGCTTTTCGTTCCGGATGGAGGTCAGGACCGAGGGCGTGATGCGCTCGACGAGGTCGCGGATGAAGCCGGACGGCATTTCGCCAGCCTCCACGGCTGCTTTTGTGGCGCTGACGGCACCGCAGCTGTCGTGGCCGAGGATGACGATCAACGGAACCTTCAGTTGGCTGATGCTGTATTCGAGCGAGCCGAGGACGGCGTCGTCGATGACCTGGCCTGCGGTGCGGACCACGAAGGCATCCCCGAGGCCCAGGTCGAAGATGATCTCTGCAGCGAGGCGGGAATCGGAGCAGCCGAAGATGACGGCGAAGGGATTCTGCCCTTCCACCAGGGATGACCGCCGCTGGGCGTCCTGGTTGGGGTGAATGGACTGGCCGGAGACGAATCGTTCGTTGCCGTCCTGAAGGCGGCGCCAAGCGAGGGCGGGGGTCAGGTAGTTAGCCACGCGGCTACTTTACGGGGAGGGAAGCTAGACGGCGAAACTGTTGCGGCCGGTGCCGGCGTGGCTCACGGGATTCCAACACGCCGGAAGGGGTGTGAGAACCTACGGCATCGACGCGCACGCCCACCGCGCCGCGCTGGCCGGGCACCAAGGCGACGGACCGGCGACCATCGCGGTGCTGGCCGGAGGACTTGATCGGGACTACCCGTCCGGGAACGCCGACCTCGCGGCCGCGATCCGCGCCAACGGCCTGACACTGTCGGAGCTTCCCCCGGGGTCCGCTCCCACCCGATACCGTTTCCTTATCCGGACTACTGGGTCTGGGGGATGCTGCACTGCGTATCCTGGGCCCGGGGTCTGTCCCTTGTGAGAGGGGAGAAGCAGTTTTTACCATGACTTCATGGAGTACGTGCGGCTGGCCGTACTGGAGCTCGTCAAAGCTGGAGTCATCAGCTTGGACGAGTTATGGGTTGCCTTTTTCAGTGTTGGCGGCAGCGCCGGTGAGCTGGAGCTCGAAGCGTATCTTTATGGGCTGATTCCGGTCAGTAACATCGATATGGAATTGCTTTCTCCTGCCTTGGAAATCATTGAGGATACTTGAGCACGATTGCTCCCTCCCTGTTCTGCTTTTAGATTGAAGGTATGCCGAGTGAGGACCAATCTGATGACTTTGAGCGCCTGCACGGCCTGATCTCCGGAACCGAGGACCTCAAAGGCTTCCTTGACGGCATGACCGGCTTCGCCGCGGAAATGATGACGCGAGGCACGGGTAGCCGGATCGAGTGCGCGGTCACTTTGCACCGCCGCAAGCGAAGTGTCACGATCGCCGGCAGCAGTGACGACGCGGTCTTTTTGGACGGCATTGAACAGAGCCTCGGGGAGGGGCCCTGCGTGGAGGCCCTCAAGGCGGGCCACACTATTGTTCTGGGAGATGCGTCCACTGAGACCAGATGGACCACGTATGCCCAGAATCTCCTGGCGGCAGGATGCCGCAGCGCCATGGGTGTCCCTCTCGAGCTGGGAAGCCAGGCCGATGCTGTCCTGAATTTTTTCGCTCCTACTACTGGCCTGTTCGATGACGAGGCCGTCAAGAACGCTGACATCTTCGCCGACATGGCCAGCCAGGCATTGCGCCTGGCCATAAGGATTGCGACCGCGGACCAGCTTGCCGAGAACCTACGGGCAGCAATGGAGAACAGAACAGCGATCGACCTGGCTTGCGGGATGATCATGGCCGAAAACCGATGCGGCCAGGAACAAGCGATGGAGTTCCTCAAGAAAGCCTCCAGTGACCGCAACGAAAAACTCCATGCCATTGCCGCGCAGATCATCGCCCGGGTTTCACGGGAGAATGTGCCCGCCACGTATTTCGAAGACTAAACACACGCCGCGTCGGATCCGCCGCTCGTGTCTGCGGCGAGCAGTGTCCCGGGTCTTGCCTATAGGGGGAAACCCGAATCTTTTCTTCTCAGTGTGCATTCGGAGCATCTTTTCTGAAGGCTGATCGAGACCGGGGGATTCCTAGTTCGACGACTTCCCGGTCGTGGTGGCTGTGTAGGGTCGTGGTGGCTGTGTAGTTTATACATCTGCGCGAGTTTCAGTTCGGCGCTGTTGAGGGTGACGCGTAGGCCTTCGACGTCCCCGACCCAGCCGTGTTGTTTGGCTTCGGTGATGCGCTCCTTGAGGTTGTCTATGATGTCTTGGAGTCGGGCGATCTGTGTGGGGTCGGGGCGGAGGAGCGCGCAGCGCAGGCCGTGTTCGTGTTGGCAGCCGGTGCCGTAGGCGCGTCCGCAGCTGCCCAGGCTGAGCTTGCGCTGCACGAAGTGGGCCTCGAATTCGTCCCATTCGGCAGCGGTTGGTTCGCGGTATTCCTCGGTGGGTCGAGCGACACGCCGCTTCTCGATAAATCGCTCAGGATCGTGATGCGAGTAGGCACGGCCGCAGCGCAAATCGAATGGGTTCACGGCGGGCCCTCGGCCCACGCGAAGCTGGTAGGCATAAAACGCTTTGCACACAGTCGTCGTGTGGTTGATCGTTGCGGGAATAGCGCGTCCCGAGATGCTTCTTCCCCGTGACCAGGTTCCGGCTCCCTCGCCGTTGCGGCTCGTTGCGGTTACCGACGAACTTCTCGGCCTCACGTGCCCACAACACGAAGTCGCGCGCCTCGAGCGCCATAGCCTTATCCCAGCTGATCCCGACCGCCCACAAGAACCGAAGGAACCGAAGCAACGACAACGCGTAGGTTCGCACCGTTCGCGGCGAGTAGTCCGTCGCGGCAAGCTCGAGCAGGTATTCCGTCGCAGGAGCGAACTCCTCCTCCATCGCGTCGACGACCACGAACCCAGGAACTCCGCAACAGGCCACGACCCGTCCAACCTCGGCGAGTGCCAGGTCCTCCACACGGCGCGGGGCAAAGCCTCGGTCCGACAGATCCATGAGCAAAGCATGCCGCTCACAGGCCCGTCGAGGACCGGCGACACGCGTCGTGAACCGTGGACTTAGTCCGGTAAATAATCCTGTCCCGGAACCGCATCACCGCCGCCATCGCCGGTGTCACGTGCGTGGTGGAAGCCCGCTGGCGCTCCGGTGCGCTGAACACTGCCCACCACGCCGAGACCATCGCCCGGCACGTCGCCGCCGTCCCCGGCAGTGTTCACAGCGCCAACTCCGCAGGATGCCACAGGCTCCTGAAGGACGGCGGCGCGGTACTGGTGACCGACGCGGCCGACCTCGCCGTCCTGCTCCCCGGCTAGGACCTGCAACGGCGGCCGGCCTTTGACGGCCGGTCACCGCTGGCGGTCCGCCGCGCGTGGCCGGGTGCCGCTTGTGGTCGCCGGCGGCGGACCGCCGTTCCCGCCAAGGATCCCGCTTGGATAAGCCAGGCGGGCGGCAAGCCTTGGGTGAGCGGCCGGCGTGGGCGAAACGGTGGCGCCCCAGACGAAAGGGCATGCTCGCAGGGCTCGCACCCATAAGGGCGTCCGCTGGCGCGGCCGGCTGTTGGGTCCAGGGGCCCCGTCGCAGAGCTCCGGACCCCCTGGCCCTGTGGTGTCTACGACGTTTTTTGGCTGCTGTCCTTCGGATCATACGTGCCCGCTCCACCCCGTCTAGCCCCTTCGTTCCTCAGGGGCCTGCGGCCGGGAAACTTTGCTGCGGCGCTCCTGCGTCGCTTATTTCCTCCGCAAACTTTCCCGCCCCTTGCCCTGCGGGTAGACGGGCCTCCGTCGGGCACAGCTACGCGATGCTCCGCCAGCAGCCAATAACAACTGTGAGTCTTTACGTGGCTGGTCTGGGACTAGCTGGCAGTGTTGATGCCGGTCGTTCTGCCTGGCGCGTGACTCGAAAAAACAATTGCCCTTGAAGGTGCGTTTCCCCCGATTTGTCCGCGCTGGGTGGAGCGACCGGCGTTGACCTGTCCCACGTCGTTGGCTTGATTAGAAGCTTGTCCAGCCTTTAGAGGTTGTGGCTCATCACAGTTTTGCCGCGGGGTGACTCTTCCCAGGTCCGGCGCCGGTCGTGCTGCGACCTGTCTTGCCCGTTCGAAAGGAAGGAGGGTGGCCGCGTTGACTATCGTTGCGCAGTCCCGCCCGTTCGTTATCGGCGTGGACTGTCACGCCCGAACCCATACTTACGCCATCATCGAGGCCAGCACTAAGCGACAGGTCGCGTGCGAGCAGTTCCCGACCACCTCGGCAGGGATTTCACGCGCCCTTGCCTGGGTAGGCCGAAGGACAGACGGCGATATGGGGTGTTTGTGGGCTGTTGAGGGTATCGGCTCATATGGGGCCCGGCTGGCCAGGGCAGCAACGGACGCGGGTTATGACGTCGCCGAAGCTCCACGGATGAACGCCCGAGGCCGTCGGGGGCTGGGCAAATCGGACCCGTTGGACGCCACCGCCATCGGAGCCGCTGTCCTGGGCTTGGAGGAGTCCCAACTCCGGGTTCCGCGACGGGATGAAGGAACCCGTGCCGGGCTCAGGATCCTGAGTGCGGCCCGGGATCAGCTGACGCGGGAACGAACAATGAATGTAAATGCACTCATCGCCCTCCTCCGGGCACATGACCTTGGAGTAGACGCCCGTAAGCCTCTGGTTCCCGCGCAGATCGCCGCGATCACCAGATGGCGGGAACGGCAGGAGCAGATGGAATTAGCGATTGCGCGGGAGGAAGCGGTTCGGTTGGCGCGCCGCGTTCTCGAAGTGACCACTCAGCTGGCTGCTAATCAGAAGCGCATGACTGAGCTAATTCAGCAAAGCCCCGCCGCCCCGCTGTTGGAGATGGTGGGCGCTGGCGCCGTTTCAATCGCTGCCGTCCTGACGGCTTGGTCGCATCCAGGAAGGGTTCGCAGCGAAGCTGCTTTCGCGTCACTGGCAGGGGTGAATCCCTTGCCGGCCTCAAACGGTAACACTGTCCGTCACAGGCTCAACAGGGGCGGTGATAGGCGCCTCAACCGTGCCTTGCACACCACCACCATGACTCGGATGGTTCACCACCCCGGAACGAGGGAGTACGTCGCCAAACGCACCCAAGAAGGCCGCGGCTACCGCGAAATTCGAAGATCCCTCAAGCGCTACCTTGCCCGAACCCTCTACCGCCAGCTCAACACCCTTTACGCCTCCATGGATCCTGCCCGACCTCATGCTGCAGGGGCGGAGCCCAGCCAACTCGTCGGAGCGTATCGCGATTCCGCGCCAGGCTAGGCCTCCTCGCTGCCCCAGCGTCCTAGCGCGACGATCGCCTCACGCAAGGCAAGCCCCCGATCGGTCAGCGCGTAGGCCCGGGTGTTGTGCCGGAGGGGCAGCCGGGACAGTACCCCGGCCGCTTCGAGCTCGCGCAGGCGGGTCGCGAGAATGTTCGTCGGCACGCCGAGGTCGCGCTGCAGATCGCCGTAGCGCTGCGGCCCGTCGAGCAGCCGCTCCACGACGAGCAGGGCCCACCGTGCTCCAACGATATCGAGGGCAGCAGCGAGGTCGCTCACACGGTCGGATCGGCGTCCGGCTTCATCCAAAACGGCGAGTAGTGGTAGCCGTCAGGGTCGTCGAACTGGCGCTGGTACATGAAGGGGTAGTCGTCGATATCACCGATCCGTCCGCCGGCGGCACCGGCGCGCTCGGTGAGCTCATCGACCGCCTCACGGCTGCCGAGGTCGAACGAGACCGTGACCTTCGAGGGGGTGTCGGGTCCGCCGACCAGCTCCTCGGCGCCCCCGACGCTCGCATACATCTCTCGGCTGCCGAGCATGACGTACTGCTCGGGGGCGATCGCGAAGCATGACACGTTGTGATCGGACATCTCGGGGTTGAGGGTCCAGCCGAGGGCGGTGTAGAAGGCAGTCGCGCGCTCGACGCTCTCGACCGGGCAGGTGATGAAAAGGCTCATGCGGCCAATGCTTGCAAAATGCAAGTGTGACGTCAAGACTAAGCCGCGCGCTCCGCGACTTGCGGGCGTGTAGGAGCACGTTCAGAGGTACGGACGAGTATTAGGGACCAAACCGTGCGTTCGGCAATGGTGCAGGCAGGGATCTCTAACCGGGCGTCGCCGCATCGCTCAGGCCGAGATGTCTTATATGGCTAGGGTTATGGGGCATCCCGGGTTACGAGACACCCTTTGATGTTGGCTGCATCTATTGCTCAGAGGGTGTGCCAGAACGCGGTGATGTCATTGGCGAGGAGCTCGGGTTCCTCGTGCGGAGCGAAATGTCCGCCCCGGGGCATCCTTGTGTATCTGGTGACTTGATATGACCGGGCGGCCCAACTTCGGGGTGGCTGTGCGAGGTCGAACGGGAATAGGGCGACCGCCGTCGGGACCCGCACCTGATCCACACGCGTTGTGAAGCCGGCCGCGAATTCGTAATACGGGCGGAATGACGTGCCGATGGACTTGGTGAACCAGTAGACGGATGCGAGGGTGAGGAGGTAGTCATCGCTGAACCGTGTCGAGACGTCCCCTCCGCAGTCGCTCCACGCCCGGTGCTTTTCGAGGATCCAAGACAAGAGGCCTGCCGGCGAGTCCGACAGTGCGGGAGCGAGGGTGAGCGGACGGGTTTGCTGCAGGTGTTGGTACGCACCTTCTCCTGCGACCCAGGCGTTCACACGTTCTAAATGTTCTTGTTCTTCGGGGCTGATCGTAGCGGGGTCAATTTGAAGCGGTGCAGCAACTGCGAGGAGATGGATGCCCGCGACTGCGTGGGGATGGGCAGCGGCCAGGCGTGAAGTAATTCCTGCGCCGAGGTCGCCGCCGTGGGCCGCGTAGCGGTCGAAGCCGAGGTGGTCTGTCATCAACCGGTGCCAGAGCTCGTGTGTCTGGTCGTGCAGGGATGGGCGCTGCGGGGAGAATGGCAGACCTGGCAGGGCCGGAACAATTACCGTTACGGCAGTCTCGGAACTGCCGCCGAACCGCGATGGTGCCGCTAACCGCTCGGCGAGAGCCACGAGCTCCAGAGCGGTGCTTGGCCATCCGTTGGTGAGTATGACGGGGAGGCCGCCCTGCTTTTCCGGGTCGAACCGGAGATATGCGACGGCGGTGCCGTCAATGTCCGCTGTATTCCAGGGCAACGCGTGGATGTGACGTTGTTGGGCTTCCCAGTCGAAGTCCTCGGCCCAGTACGAGACCAGTCGGCGCAGCTCTTCCTGGTCAGTTCCGGCTTCCCAGCCCGTCACAGGCCAGGAGGCAGGCCACCGTGTGTTACGAAGCCGGCGGCGCACCTCGTTGATTTCTTCGTTTGTCGGATCGAGGGTGAGGGGGGAACGGGACATAGCGCTCATTTCAACTGATGCATAAGTCGTGACGTTTAGACGAACTTATCCCAGCCTGTGCTGCTTCCTTCTCGTTGCAGCCATGCTGTGTTGGGACAGCGGAAGTGCAGGACTCGGGGTGCGGCCGGGACAATGAATGGAACCCGCCCGCACCCCTTTCCTGAGAAGACGCGGCGGACACGGCCGAAGACTGACTTGTGACGCCCTAACGATCTATGCATGCGTCCGGAAGCGCGGCCGGGGGGTTGTTGCTGGGCAACAGTGTCCGGCGATGAACGAGGACACGGCACTGGTCGCGGTGACCGTGTATTGCTTAGACAGGCATCAAGTTGCGGGCCCGACCATGACGGTCGCTTCCTCGATGCGTTCGAACCGTCCGTCGGAACCCAGGGCGGCGAAGACGTAGACCTCATAGACGACGCGCCGACCATCGACGCCGAGCAACTCGATGAGGTGGCGTTCGGCGTAGCTGCTGCCGTCGGTGATTTCATCCAGGACGGTAATGGTGACTTCTTGGGTGTTGCTTCGCAGGCGCCTGATGCGGGCGAGAAATCCGGCCCGGTCGTCCCACTGCCCGTTCGTGCGTTGGCGGAAGTCGGGGCTGATGTGACGGTCGGCTGCCTCGTCGACAGGAAGGTCGTGATTCTCGAGGAGGTCGGCCAGGGCGCCTCGGAGTGTGGTCATTGAGTGGCTCCTGATCTCCCCGGCCGCACGGATGCCGGTTCATGGCCGGCTCGTAGCGAGCTCATCGGACCGTGAGCACAATCTTGCCCTGGATGTGTCCCTGGGCCGCCCTCTCGTGCGCCTGCTGGGCGCTGGCGAGCGGGTAGGTGCTGTCGATGGCGACGCGCAATGTGCCGGCCTCGATCAGGCCGGCCAACTGTTCGAGCTGTTGGCCGTCGGAGCGCACCTGGGTGGATGAGACCACGACTCCGTGCTCGGCGACCTCCTCGGGGTCGAATTCGGCGAGGTAGACCGGGAACAGCGCGCCGCCGCGCTTGAGCGTGCGGAGGAAGCGTCGGCTGTGGGGACCGCCGACGGTATCGACTACGAGGTCGATGTCATGGGCGGTGTCTTCGGGGCGGTTCTTGGTGTAGTCGATGAATTCGTCAGCGCCGAGTTCCCGCAGGAATTCTTCGTGTTCTCCCGAGGCGACGGCGATGACGTGCGCGCCCTTCCATTTCGCAAGCTGGACGGCGAAGTGCCCAACGCCGCCCGCGGCCCCGTTGACCAGCACCGTGGTGTTGGAGTCGAGCCTGACCGGGCGGTGCCGATGGGCCTGAAAAGGCGAGGGATGGTCGTGTCCCAGCTCGACGAGGAACTGCCATGCGGTCAGCCCGGACATTGCTGCACCCGCGGCGTGCAGGTGTTCGACGCCCGCTGGCTTGTGCGCAAGGTCTGAGGCCGGCGCGGTCACGTATTCGGCATAGGCGCTGCCCTGGAGGCTGGTGGGGAAGAGGACCAGGCCGAAAACTTCTTCGCCCTTCGTGAAGCCTTCGACGTCGCCGGCGACAGCCTCCACGACCCCTGACACGTCGGTGCCCAGGATGATGGGCAGGTTCATGGGCGGCAGCATCTCTCGCGGCACGCCCGGCATGCCCTCGCGCATGTACCAGTCCGGAGGGTTGACGCCCACCGCGGAGACCCGGACGAGCACCTCGCCAGGCCCCACCTCGGGGACCGGCACCTCTTCGTGGCGCATTACCTCGGGGCCGCCGAAGTGGTGAATTCGAATCGCCTTCATACTGTTCGTGGGCATTGTGTGTCCTTTCAGTGGCCTGCCTGTACCATTACTGGAGCACTGCTCCGGTTGTCAAAAGGAGATGTGAGATGCGCGTCGACGCTCAAAGAAACTATGAGCACCTGCTCGATATTGGCCGCGTTGTTGTCGTCGAGCAGGGAGCTGAGGCGTCGCTGCGCGACGTCGCCCGCCGGGCTGGCGTTGGATTGGGAACGCTTTACAGGCATTTTCCGTCACGGGAGGCCCTGCTTGAAGCCTTGCTGCGCAAGAGCTTTGACAAGCTGGCAGCGCAGGCAGCCGAGCTTGAGGCGGCAAGCGCACCGGCAGACGCACTCATTGTCTGGCTGCGCGATTTCGTCGCGTTCTCCCGTACCTACCGGGGCGTCACGGAGATGATGATGGCCGCCATCGAAAACACGGAGTCCGCCCTCCATACCTCATGCGTCAGGCTGCGCGGCGCCGGCACGCAGTTGCTCACCCGCGCCCAGGCCGCCGGCGCCGCCCGCCCTGACATGGATGGCACCGACCTGTTCGCGCTCGTCACCGCACTTGCCTGGCTCGGCGACCAACCCTCAAGCGCGACCCGCGCCGGTCATCTCTTCGACATCATCGCAAGCGCAATCCTGGTAAATCGAGCAAGCGGCGATTCCCTCTCCGAATCCCCCTAACGCGGGACTGGGCTCGACAGGCGCCGCGACGGAGGCTCTAGATGCCGGCACAGCCGGCCCGATTGAATGTGCGATGAAGGCACAGGAATCCCAGCTGCAACAACCCGGCGTCTCATAACCCTTGAGATACGAGGCGTCTCGTCCAGAGGAAAGCACCGCGTCAAATGCGGTCCCAGGTTGTTTGAAATCACGTGGCTTTCCCAGCACCAGGCGATTCTCATAAGTATGTCTCGAAACCCTCTGTTTGAATCGGCATACTAATGATTAGTTACGAGACGTGGAGCCGCTCCGCGGCGTTGTTGGCTTGAGAAAACGGCCTTGTGGCTGGCTTGGGTAGCGGCGGATGATGGCGGTGCCGCGGTCGACGCCGCTGTGTCTTAGTGCTCAGAGCCTGTTTATGAGCGTGGTGTGGAGGGCTTCCACGGGAACCGTGGATTGGTGCCGCCAGCCCAACAGCCTAGGGGTTGACGAGCCCGTTTAGTAGATTCCTGAATCATTTCCCCGCCCTTCCCGCGGTACCTGACACCGCCAGCCCGGTGGTGCTGTTGGAGCGGATGCGAGGAGTAGATGATGGACATCGTGCACGAGCGTGCCGCGGGAATGGATATCTCCAAACGTGATGCGAAGGTCTGCATCCGGGTACCGGGAACGCGGGCAGGGACGTCCAGTAGGACAGTGGCCACATATGGGGCGACGACGAATGAGATCGTGCGTCTGCGGCGTGATCTGGAGGCAGTCGCGGTGACGGTGGTGGTAATGGAGGCTACCGGCGACTACTGGAAACCGTTCTACTTCCTGCTGGCGGAGTCGCTGAACGTGCAACTGGTTAATGCCAAAGCTGCGCGGAATATCCCGGGGAGGAAGAGCGATGTTTCAGACGCGACGTGGCTGGCGGAGCTCGCTGCCCATAATCTGCTGCGGGCCAGTTTCGTGCCGCCCGAGCCGATCCGTCAGTTGCGGGATTTGACCCGCACGCGATCGAACCTGACTCATGAGCGCACCCGCGAATTCTCACGACTGGAGAAAGCACTGGAGGACTCGAGTATCAAATTGTCCTCGGTCGTCAGCACGCTGAGCACTCAATCCGCCCGCAGCATCCTCAACGCGCTCGTATCCGGAGAACGTGACCCGCAGGCCTTAGCTTCGCTGGCGCACGCCTCGATGGGCCGCAAATCCGGGGCGCTGGTCGAAGCCCTCACCGGCCGCTTCACCGACCACCACGCATTCATGGTGCAGCTGCATCTGGACCGCATCGATCAAATCGAAGCGACCCTCGCGGCCCTCGACACCCGCATCGATATGGTGATGGAACCTTTTTCCTTAGCCCGGGAGCTGCTGATGACCGTCCCTGGGATTTCGAAGAATGTCGCTAACGTCATCATCGCCGAAGCCGGCGTGGACATGAGCGTCTTTGACACTGCGGGCCATCTGGCCTCGTGGGCGGGAGTATGTCCGAGCCAGAACGAGTCCGCTGGACGGATCAAGTCCACCCAAACCCGACCCGGCGACCACTACCTCAAAGCCGCACTGGGAATCGCGGCGCTGGCCGTGTCACGATCCAAAACGACCTATCTCGCCGTGAAATACCGTCGCATTCAGTCCCATGCCGGTTCCCTGCGTGCCGTAGTCGCTCTCCAACACACGCTGCTCGTCATCGTTTGGAACATGCTCCACGACGGTGTCGCCTACGATGAACTCGGCATCGATCATTATGACAAAACGAACCCCGAACGCGCCAGGAAACGCCTCCAACGCAGAATGGTCTCGCTTGGATTCGAGCCCAACCTCACCCCACTTTCTGCAGGGAGCTCACCTTCGTTTTCTTAGTAGACACACTCGGAGGCAGGCATGTCGAAACTCATTGGCTATGCACGCGTTTCGACACGACAGCAGTCCACGGACCGGCAGCGCGCGGATCTCCTGGCCGCCTGTGTTCGACGCGATGACCTATACACCGACCATGGGGTCTCCGGAGCACACGCATCTCGACCACAGTTCGATCGGTCACTCGACGCGCTCATGGAAGGTGACACCCTCGTCATCACGACTTTGGACCGGCTCGGGCGATCCACCCAGAACATGCTCGCCCTCGCCGATGAACTCCGCAGCAGGAAAGCCGGTTTGCGCGTGCTGAACCTGGGCGGAGGCGACGTCGACACCGCAACACCGATGGGCTCAATGTTGTTCACGATCATGGCCGCCCTTGCGCAAATGGAACATGAGATCAAGCGCGAACGCGTCACGGACTCCATCAACAAGCGACGCGAGGCGGGCCTGGGTCTCGGCGGCCGGCCCCGCCGGGTTACCGATAGCCAGATTCGAAATGCTGTCCGATTGGTCGAAGGTGGAGAGCCCGCGGCGCAGGTTGCCCGCGACCTGGGAATGTCCCGAGCAACCTTTTACAGGCGGTCACGAGCCCTTGCCGGCCAGCAGGCTGCCATTTAGCACCGTAAAAGACGGCCATATCGCGCCAACATTGACACCCGACCCCGTTGCGGGAGTGGGAGCTGTAGGTGTTTTGAACAAGCAGTGCCTTTTCAAAACGCTGGTGCCTTACCTCAGCCGGACCGAGAGCGCCCGGCGAACTTCGGCGGTACACAGCGCTGGGCGCTGTGTAATGGTCCTCGCTTCGCTCGGGCTGTAGAAGCGTTTTTCTTGTTTTGGCTGCTGTCCTGAGGGATTGTACGTACCCGCTCCGGCCCGTCTAGCCCCTCCGTGAACTCCGGGGCCTGCGTGCCGGGAATTTCCCTCCGGCGCTCCTTCGTCGCTGATTTCCTCCGGGAATTTCCCGGCCCTTGCCCAATGGTAGACAGGCCTCCGTCGGGCACAGCTCCGCAAGCTTCGCCAGCAGCCAAAACAACGGGGGGAGAGGGGAAGCTGGCCGGTCACCAAAGCCGCCCCGCCCACCGGATCCTCAGCAAAGGACGAGAGAAACCATGAACGATCGCACTGCACGCGCAGCCCTGACCCGACTCTTCGAACCCGGCGACCGTGTCGGGCGGGCCCTCGTGGGCAGGCTCGGCGCGTACGCCGCGTTGAGGCTTGCTACCGGCGCGCAGCCCGTACACGCCATTCCGGAGGCAACGGTCGAAGAACTGTCAGAGGTGTTGAGACGGTGGGCTCCGCGGGTTCCGGAGGTCGATCCGAAGAAGGACTTGGCCATCATCGAACGCCTGGGCGGCGGGTTTCTCATCCCAGGAGATGAGCGCTGGCCGGAGGGCTTGGATGATCTGCCTGACGCCCCGTACGGGCTGTGGTATCGGGGCAACATCGACGATGGCATCCCAGCGCCGTCGAAGTGTGTGGCCCTGACCGGATCCCGGGACTCGACCAGCTACGGCGCCTCCGTTGCAGGCGACATGGTATACAGGTTGGCCCAACGTGGAATCTGCGTGATCTCAGGCCTTGCCTACGGCATAGATGCACACGCACACCGGGCCGCTTTGGCCGGAAGCCAGGGAGAAGGACCGGCAACCCTCGCGGTACTGGCCGGAGGCCTTGACCGAGACTACCCGTCCGGTAACGCCGATCTCGCGGCCGCGATCCGCGGCAACGGCCTGACGCTCTCAGAGCTCCCGCCCGGTTCCGCCCCGACCGGTACAGGTTTCTGCAGAGGAACCGCATCATCGCTGCCCTCGCCGGAGTCACGTGTGTCGTGGAGGCCCGCTGGCGCTCAGGTGCGCTGAACACCGCGCACCACGCCGAAACGATCGCCCGGCACGTGGCCGCCGTCCCCGGCAGCATCCACAGCGCAAACTCCGCAGGATGCCATCGGCTGCTGAGGGAAGGCGGAGCCGTGCTGGTCTCCGATGCAGCGGAACTAACTGAGCTGCTCGCCAGCTAAGACTCCCGGGTGGCCGGTCCTTCCCGGGCCGGCCACCGCGGGCGGTCCGCCGCTCGTTAGCGGCTTGCACGTTGGGTCACCGGCGGCGGACCGCCATTCGCAAAACCAGGCGCCGGCTCAGCTGCCGCCCGCGACCCACCGCCGTGCCGGCTCACTTTGGGGATCTGTGGGCGCCCCAGGGAAAAGCTTGTTCGCAGAGCTCACAGGATCGGGCGTCCGCGGGCGCGGCCGGCTGTTGGGACCAGGACGCACCGTCGCAGAGCTCCGGACCCCCTGGCCCTGTCTTGTCTACGACGTTTTGGCTGCTGTCCTGACGGATTGTACGTGTCCGCTCCGGCCCGTCTAGCCCCTCCTTCGTCGGGGCCTGCGGCGCAGGAAATGTCCCTCCGGCGCTCCTTCGTCGCTGATTTCCTCCGGGAATTTCCCGCCCCTTGCCCTGCGGGTAGACAGGCCTCCGTCGGCCACAGCTCCGCAAGCTTCGCCAGCAGCCAAAACAACGGGGGGAGAGGGGAAGCTGGCCGGTCACCTAAGCCGCCCCGCCCACCTAATCCTCAGCAAAGGACTTTCAACATGACCGACGCAATCCGCATCTCCAGCCCCGCCGACATCCTCGGTTTCATCCCGCACTCCCTCGGGTTCGTACCGCGGGAATCCTTCGTGTTCCTGACCATGCGGGGCAAGACGCTGGGCGCGACACTCCGCGTCGACGCCCCCGCGTTCGCGGAACCCGCCGGTTTCGCCCGCTCCATGGCTGACTATCTCGCACTGGACACTCAGGCCACGGCGGTGCTGCTGGCCATCTACACCGCCAGCACCGCGGCACCCGGACAGCCGCGCCCCTTCCACGACCACGTCGAGGCCGTCATTGAGGCGCTGGAGGGTGCAGGTACCCCGCTGCAGGACGCGTGGCTGATCACCCCGTCGCACTGGCAAAACCTGCTGTGCGACAGCGACGCCGGGTGCTGCCCACCCGAATCACTGGAATCCATCACCGACGGGCAACTAAACGCGGAACTGGTGTTCCGCGGCAGCAGCTACCAAAAGACGCCCGGCACCAGCTACGCACCGTTCGCAGGCCCAGCAGACAGGGAGGAACAGATCCGTCATGCGCTCCCTGAAGTGCTCGGCGCGGAGCTGAATCCCGGCAGGGAACTGTGGGCCGACGCCCTGACCCGGGACGGCTGGACGGATCCGCAGACAGCGGTGGAGCTGCTGGCATGCTTCCAGCGCCCGGACCTGCGCGACACGTTGCTCTGCAACGTGATCAACCCGGACCTGCCGGACGCCGAGGAAAGCGGGAACCTGCTCATGGGAGAAGGTATCGCCCCGGACTGGAACCGCGTGGACCGGGCCCAGGAAACCGCCCGGGACCTCATCGACGCCGCGCCGGAAGGCTACCGGGCGCCACTGCTGACCCTGATCGGATGGCTGGCGTACCTCAAAGGTCAGTCGTCAGTAGCTGCGGACCACTTCAAGCTTGCTCTGGCTGATACACCAGGCTACAGGCTCGCGGAACTGATGGACCAGCTGGTGAGCCGGGGAACCATCGCCCCGGTCGCGAAGAACCAGGCAACCGCCTATAAGCGTCACCGCTAAAAGCAACGGGGCCGGACCGGGAAAACGGTCCGGCCCCTTGGGTGCGTCGGCGGCCTCCCCCGCATGCGCTCCTCCGGCCGCCGATCACGCTGCCGCGGGCGCAGCACCACAAGCGGGCAACGGTCCGGACGCCGGGCTACAGTGGAAAGGAACAACATCCACTACCGCTCGGGAGTAGCACTATGAGCCACGAGTACATCCTCACGGATGACGACGCCGCACCCGCTGGCGCCACCCACGCCCAAGACATGCTGGAACTGTGGATGTTGACCATGCCGCAGCCAGGCGCCCCCATCGTTGATATCTCCTGGGAGAAATCCCCGCTGGACTTTTAAATTTCTGCAACGATGACGCTGCAGCACTGATTTTCCTAATTCTGTATTAGCGGCTCCATTTGGGCTTCCGAAGCCGCTGCCGTGACGGGTTTCCTGACACCCCGCGCCGGTGGACTCCTATAGATTTCCTGGCTCTGGAGGCCTCGCAAAAGAGCGGTGGCCACTTGGCAGATTAGGTCTCTCGAAACCCGTCTCACAGCTTTGCGTGACCTGCCCTGTTCACTTGCCCAGCGGTTACTGGGTCGCTAGGGAGTGTCTGCGAATTCTGCAGGGCCGCCAGGTTGATGCTCTTTGTGGTGCGAGCCCATCGAGGGGAGACCTCCCTCTAAATTGCCGAGCCTTCGAGCTCTTGATTAAGACTGAGGCCCCCTGGATGAGCCGGTGTCACGAACGGCTAGTGAGATGGCGGACCAACGAGTCCTGGAATTAGGTCGCCGCGTGCCCCGAACAGGCTCACCCATGACAGGGAGAAGAGTTAGGAGCAGGAATTGAACGTGTACTGCGGCCTCGACTGGGCCGAAAATCACCATGACATCGCGCTCGTCAACGAAGCCGGCGAGCGATTGGCAAAACAACGCATCACCGATGACGCCGCAGGCTACAAGATCCTGCTGGATCTCCTCGTTGCGCACGGCGACACCCCGCAGGCCCCGATTCCCATAGCAATCGAGACCAGCCACGGACTCCTCGTAGCCACCCTGCGAACAGGAACACGCCAGGTCTACGCCGTGAACCCGCTCTCAGCCGCCCGATGCCGGGACCGGCACGCAGTTTCCGGCAAGAAATCCGACCACGGCGACGCGCTCGTCCTGGCCAATATCCTGCGCACCGACATGGCAGCCCACCGGCCTCTGCCCCAGGACAGCGAACTGGCCCGGGCCATCACTGTCCTCGCCCGAGCTCAACAAGACGCCGTCTGGGCACGGCAACAAATAGCCAACCAAGTTCGCTCGCTCCTGCGCTACTACTACCCCGCAGCGCTACAAGCGTTCCTTGGCAAACAGAATGGCCTCACCCGAGACGACGCCCGCATCATCCTGACCATTGCTCCCACCCCGGCCCGCGCAGCGAAACTAACAACAACACAGCTGCAGTCGGCCCTTCGCCGATCAGGACGCAGCAGGGGAATCGAGGCAGAAGCAGGCAGGCTCAAGGAGATATTCCGTGGCACCTATGCCCGACACCCCCAGCCAGTCGAGGACGCTATGGGGCTGCAACTAGCAGCCCTGCTGCTGCAACTGGACGCCGCATGCACGGCAGCAGACCGGCTCGCCCAGGCCGTTGAAGAGGCATTCCTGAAGCACCCAGACGCACAAATTCTCCTGAGCTTCCCAGGCTTAGGCGTTCAACTCGGAGCACGAATACTGGCAGAGGTAGGCGACGACCCCACTCGGTTCGTCGACGCCCGAGCGCTAAAGGCCTACGCCGGATCAGCTCCGATCACGCGCGCATCTGGGAAAAAGACCTACGTCGGCCGACGATACGTCAAAAACCACCGGCTGATGCACGCAGGATTCCTCTGGGCCTTCGCCTCCCTCAAATGCTCCAAAGGCGCCAACGGACACTACCGACGGCGCCGCGCAGCTGGAGACTGGCACGCAGCTGCCCAACGCAACCTCTTCAACCGATTCCTCGGCCAGCTCTACTACTGCCTTCAGAGCCGGAATCTATTCGACGAGCATCAGGCCTTCGCGTCTGCCGCCTGACCAGAACCCCATCAAACAACCCAAGACTCTTCAACGGCCGGGATCGGTCGTAATGCCGTGCTGCCGCAGTGCGCCTGCGACTCGCTGACGGCTAGCCTGAAGACGTTCCATTGCTGAGGAACAACCAGATGAGGCCGACGCCATATGGCGTCGGCCTCATCATCCTGACGTTAAGGTCCAGGCCCACAGGTAGCATGGGAATGTCTTTTTTGCCGAGGGACAAAGGTAAGGCCGGCACCGACTTGAACTGGTCCCCAAAAGTTGGACTGGCTAACTAAGAGCCTAGAGCAGTGTCATTGGATCGGGGGTTCCGTATGGGCTCGCAGGGCTGTTGACCCGGCGCATATGCCGCCGTACTGCCGGCGGCCCCGCTTTCCAGTAGCCGAAAGAGCTCCCTTCCAAGGCTAGGAAGGGAGCTCTTTCGGGTTTATCTGTGGTCAGTGGCTAGCGCCGAGTTTGCCGCCGAGGCGTTCGCGCATGAGGGTGCTGGCGTCGTTGAGGCCCACGATCTTCACGTCCTTGCCGTGGTGGTGGTATTTCTCGGTGATGGCGTCCAGCGCCGCGATGGTCGATGCGTCCCAAAGGTGGGAGGCGTGCATGTCGATGACGACGTGCTCGGGGTCGAGGGCGTATTCGAACTGGGTGTAGAGGTCGTTGGAGGAGGCGAAGAAGAGTTCGCCGTCGACCACGTAGGTGGCCGTTTCGTGGCCGCCGATGGTCTTGACGGTGCGTTCGACGGTGACGAAGTGCGCGACGCGGCGGGCGAACAGGACCATGGCCACGATGACGCCGACGCCGACGCCGATTGCCAGGTTGTGCGTGGCGACGGTACCGATGACGGTAGCGACCATGACCATGGTTTCGCTCTTGGGCATCATCTTCAGGGTCCGGGGCTGGATGCTGTGCCAGTCGAAGGTGGCCACGGAAACGAAGATCATCACGGCCACGAGTGCGGCCATGGGGATGACGGAGACGACGTCGCCAAGGACGACGACGAGGATCAGCAGGAAGACCCCGGCGAGGAAGGTGGAGATCCGGGTGCGGGCGCCGGAGGCTTTGACGTTGATCATGGTCTGGCCGATCATGGCGCAGCCGCCCATGCCGCCGAAGAAGCCGGTGACGATGTTGGCAACGCCCTGGCCCCAGGCCTCGCGGGTCTTGTGGGAGCGGGTGTCCGTGACGTCGTCGACCAGTTTGGCCGTCATCAGGGATTCGAGCAGGCCGACGAAAGCCATGGCCAGGGCGAACGGGAAGATGATCTGCAGCGTTTCGAGGCTGAAGGGTACGTTCGGGATGAACAGGGTCGGCAGGGAATCGGGCAGGTCGCCCTTGTCGCCCACGGTCGGGACCGCGACGGCGGCGAAGACGGTAATGAGGGTTAGAACCACGATTGCTACCAGCGGGGCCGGGACGGCCTTGGTGAGCTTGGGCAGGCCGAAGACAATCACCAGGCCCAGTGCGACGAGGGGGTAGACCAGCCACGGAACACCGAGGAGTTCGGGGACCTGGGACATGAAGATCAGGATGGCCAGGGCGTTGACGAAGCCCACCATGACCGAGCGGGGAATGAACCGCATGAGCTTCGCGACCCCGGAGAGTCCCAGGATGATCTGGAAGATGCCGGCCAGGATGACGGCGGCGACGAAGTAGTCGACACCATGGGACTTCACCAGTGGGGCTATGACCAGGGCGATAGCGCCGGTGGCCGCGGAGATCATGGCAGGGCGTCCGCCGACGAAGGCGATGGTGACGGCCATGGTGAAGGATGCGAAGAGCCCGATCCGAGGGTCGACGCCGGCGATGATCGAGAAAGCGATCGCTTCCGGGATCAGGGCCAGGGCCACGACGAGGCCGGCGAGGACCTCGGTCTTGAGCCGGCGCGGTGACATCAGGGTTCCGCGGACCGCTTGAAGCTGTTCAGGGGTGAACGCCGGCGGGTGTTCGGCTTTGGTGACGGCCATTGCTGGCTCCGTTCATGGTCAAGAAGACGCGCGTCTGCGGCTTCGTTTTGCTAATGAATGAGGGGGCGCAACGCCGCGCCGGGAAGAGGGGGAATTAGTCTTGAAGGTCTCACCCCACTACATAAACCCTACCCTAACGTGATGGTAGGGTTTAAATTCGAACAGGACGGAGGAGCTGATGACGGCTAAGACCAGCAGCACCAACACCATGCACATCGGCGAACTGGCAGAGCGGACGGGCCTGTCCCTGCGGACCATCCGCCACTACGACGACGTGGGGCTTCTCCCTGCAACAGCGCGGACCGACGGCGGGTTCAGGGTGTTCTCCGAAGATGACTTCGAACGCCTCATGGTCATCAAGCAGATGAAGCCGTTGGGTTTCTCGCTCGAGGAAATGGCTGAAATCCTTGCCCTCCTTGCCGCCCCGGGAGAAGCGCTGCCAGAAGAGTCCGGAGCCCTGTCGGGATTCCTGGAGAGGGCTGTGCATCAGCGAGCCAAAATGGCGCGGAACCTGGCCCAGGCCGATGAGTTCATTGAAAGGCTTAGCGCCCGCTCCTGAATAGATACCTGCGCCGAAGGTCTACCGTGTGCCAGCAGGAGGCAGGAAATGAGGGCTAAGCCGCGAGGACGTGGGCACGGTACCGTATCGGGCTGAGGCCTTTGAGCTTCGTTGAGATCCTTTCGGTGTTATACCAGTGGATGTACTCGTGCAGTGCCGCTTCTAAAGCGTCGACGCCAAGGAAACGGACGCGATTGAAGAGTTCTTCCTTGAGGTGACCGAAGAAGTTCTCCATCACCGCGTTGTCGTAGCAGTTGGCTTTGCGGGACATCGATTGGACCGCGCCGGCGTCCGTCAAGAGTCTGCGCCAGGAGACGTGCTGGTATTGGAATCCTTGGTCGGAGTGCACGAGTGGTTTCTGTCCCTTCTCCAGGGTGGCCAGTGCGCCGCGCAGTGATGAGTTGGTCAGTTCCAGATTGGGCGAGGTTCCAATGGCGTAGGAGATGATTTGCCGGTCGAAGAGGTCCATGACCGGTGATAGGTAGAGTTTCCTGTCGCCGACGCTGAACTCGGTTACGTCAGTCACCCACTTCTCGTTCGGGCTGTCGGCATCAAACTTCCGGTTCAGCAGGTTCGGCGCAACAACGCCCTGCGCGCCCTGGTAAGAGTTATAGCGCTTCTTCTGCCGGACCTTGCAGACTAGCCGGAGTAAACGCATCAGCTTCAACACGGTCTTCTTCGCGACCGTCCACCCTTGCTTGACCAGTTCGGTGTGGACGCGGCGGTGCCCGTACCGGGCGCGGCTCTTCTCGAAGATACCCGTGACCGCGGCTTTGAGGTCTGCTTGCGGGTCAGGGGCCAGCAGTCGCGCTTGGTGATAAAAGAACGTCGACCGGGGCAGCCCGGCAACGTCCAGAAGAACGTCCAACCGGTGTTCGGCCTTGAGAGCGATGACAGCGCGGACCTTTAGCGCTGTTCCTCGTCCCTCAAGGCGTTTACTTTTCCCAGGAAGGCCACCTCTGCCCGCAAGCGCTCGTTCTCGCGGCGCAGCCGCTGCAGCTCCGACTCTGGCTGCGTTGGCGCCTTGGGAGGTGATATAGGTCGGCCGGGTGATTTCGGGCGCAAGCCGTCCTCGCCCTCGTTGCGGTATATCCGTGCCCACTTCTTGATCAGATCCGGCGAGGAAAGCTGAAGCTCCTGTGCCAGGGCGACTTGGCTCTCGCCGGCCTGGAACCGGCGCACCGCGGCGAGTTTGAACTCGAACGAGAACTTCCGCTTGGTTGATTTGGTCACTAGCGCCGTACCTCCGCGAACTCTCCACAGGTTGTGAATGCGGATGACAGCTTTCGAGCGGACCCCTAGCCTCGTCGCCACTGACTTCGCACCCCAGCCAATTTCGAACAACGCTACCGCGGCCTCGCGCTGTTCCTCAGATAACGAACTACTTTCCTGCATAAAGACTGCTCCCCGAAAGTGCGGACTGATTTCTCAGTCCAACTTTCGGGGAGCAGTTCAACTACGGTGACCGGCCTTACCGTTTCCGGCGTTAGCCCAGTCCTGCACCGACTACGGTGACCGGCCTTACCGTTTGCGGCGTTAGCCCAGTCCTGCACCGACGGCATGGCCAGGCTGAATGGCTCTCTACACTCACAACCACGCGTCAGCGTCTCCCACCCCTAGAGGGAACCCTGAGCGGACAATTCCGAATGCACGAAAGGGATCCCTCACCGGGCGCCTGGTGAGGGATCCCGCCTATTCGGGAGAGACTTCTGTTATGCAGCACGGGTATACGAATGAAACCTATCGGCAGGGACTCCGCGTCGGGAAGCGATACCAAGGCCCCGATGCCGAAGGTAGGGCCGCCGCCGAGCTCCTTGCCCTGACTCGGCTCGTCGGGCGGATCCCGGTCCCGGCGGTCATCGATGCTGGGGAGCTCACGCTGACAACAGCCTTCGTGCCGGGCGAGCACGGCCAGGACCTCATCGAGTCTGGCCCCGCCGAGGAGACCCTGGCAGCGTGCGGGAGGCTCTTGCGCGATCTGCACATGCTCGACCCCGGGATCCTGGAGCCCGGACCGCATCCTGCCGGCGCCGTGATCCGACATGGCGACTTCGGGCCGAACAACGTACTTATGGGTCCGGAAGGGTTCGAGCCGGTCGCACTCCTCGACTGGGAGTTCTCCGGAATCGGCACACCGATTGACGATCTGGCCTGGTGCGAGTGGATCGTCAGGATGCACCACCCGGCCGCCATCCCGGCCCTGCGGGCATTCTGGGAAGCGTACGGTTCCTGCCCCGAGTGGGCCGAACGTCAGGCAGCGATGCTGAATCGGTGCGCAGAGCTCGAGGACTTCTGCCGCCGCTGGTCATCGCCCGATGCGGTCACAATGTGGCAGAAGCGCATCGTTGTCACTCGTGGATGGACGCCCGGGCACTGACCACGCTCGCCCAGACACATCCGGAGAAGGATCCGCTCGGGGAACCCCAACCAGGACGGGGCCAGACGGGAGACGACAGTCGAGTTCTAGGTGTGGATAAGAGCGCTAAACGGCCGCTTGGTACCAGCGCTATTTGGCACGTCGCGCCTCTCGCATCATGGCGAAGGATGAAAGAGCTATCCGTTCCGATCGCCACGCCGTCTCTTTCGCTCCGTCAAGAGCAGAGCACCAAGAGCAACGACCATCACAACAGGCACAGCGAACATTAGCGGCCGGAGGAAATCCGGGAAAGAGGCGGCAAGTATCCCCAAAATCAGGATGACCGCTACCGCAGGCAAAATGAAGGCAGCTCGCAGTTTCATGTCGATGCCATTCTGATTAGCCATGACCGCACCCTTTCCGCCTACGGACGTAACCCTTGCGTATCTGTTGGAGGCTATTGCTACGGTACTGGCATGACGACAATCAACACACATCCGGGGCCGCAAGACTCGGTGATCACCACGACTGTCGATGGAGTTCCCGTGGCGTATTCGGCCCCGGCTTCGATGACGACCGGTCCTCGGCTGGCGATTTGGTTGCCGTTTCTCGGTGGTACGAAGGAAACGACGTTTCCCGTTTTGGAGAAACTTTCAGAACAAGGTTTCTTCGCATTAAGTCTCGACCCGTGGCAGCACGGAGAAAGGGCCACAGAGCCGGCGAAGGAATTGATGACCCAAGTCTTCGATGGCTTCAGAGAGCGCATGTGGCCGATCCTCGGACTGACCGCCCTCGACGCCTATCGGGTTGCCGATTGGGCAATATCGACTCACGGACTCGCCAATCACTACGTGGCCGGGGGTGTATCGATGGGTGGTGATATCGCTGTCGCCCTAGCCGGAGCTGATATACGAGTCACAAGAGTCGCCGCGATCGTTGCTACGCCGGACTGGACTCGACCAGGAATGACCAGAGTTGGTGAGCGCGAAAACATGATCGAGCAAGGCGATCCGACTGCCTTTGGACAATGGCTCTACTCGCGTCTTGATCCAGCAAGTAATCTCCCCGCCTACGCTCGTGCCCCTGCGATCAGTTTCGAGCTTGGGGCAGCCGACACACACGTTCCGCCGACCGGCGCTTCCCGTTTTCGTGAAGCGTTGGGCACCACCTTCCCCAAGGCAGCGGACGCCATACGGATCACCGTCCACGATGGCTTAGATCATCTCGAAGCGGCACGGAGCCCGGATCTTCAGAACCGTGCCGTTACTTGGCTTGGCGACGAAGAGAACGTCGCCCGCTGACGCTCCACCTTACGGTGGTCGTCCGGGGGCAACGATCCACCTTCGGGATGGTGATCCGTCCCGCTAAGTGTTGCAATCACCGCAAGAACCCAAGGATCTCTTCCAGCAGACGGTGCCAGACGGATCGCCGCGGCCAATCTAAGGAGAGGCGTTGAGGTCAGTCGATCGAAGGCCGAATGGGAACCCTGCACGGCACAGGTCGTGAGGTCTAGTCCAATCGCTCCGCTGGGAACGACTACATGGACGTGGAGTGACGTAAGGTGGGCGTTATTGGCTCCATTTGGTCCATCTTTGGAGCTGTCCCGATGAGCCTTCTAGGGAAGCGGTAAGCGATGCGCGGCTTTACTTTTGATTACACTCCGTCAGATAAGTTCGACCGGCCCGATGAGGAAGTCGCACGGAATGGCTCTGTATATGACAGATCGACCCTAGCCCGACACGAAAACCTGAGTCGGGAGGTCTTTCTCATCCTGGCTGACACAGACGAGTATGACGTCTATAGCTCGCTCGCGATGAACTACACAACACCCCCGGATATCTTGGACAGGATTGTTGAACGCTTCCCGGAACTACGGGGATTTGCGGCTACCAACCCGAGTGCTTCCGCTGATCTGATGAGAACAGCCCCGCTGGCCGAACACATCGCGCAATCCATTGTTAATTTCCTGAATCAGGTCGAGGCCACCGACGCTGAACGCCGAGAACTGATGAAGCGCTACTACAAGCTGCAGCCGCCTGGCGGCCCGCTCCTAGGGGACGTCTGGGCCGACATCCGTCCGGAGTAAAGGTCGCCTCCGCCGCTTTTTTGGGGAACCGCTACCGAAATGGTTCCGATGGACTAGCCCAATTACGCGCGTGACCCGAGCGAGAGCCATGGCCAGCAGCAGGGCTGCAGGACTCAGAGTTTGTGATCCGATGTTCCTGAGAACTGTCTGGTGAGGGTGTGGAGCGCCTTTTCATACTCTGCCCGCTCGAATACGAACGTCCTGTCGATCTCTACAGGTTCTGTTGGCGTGCCAAAAATGTCATCCCACCCGAGGTCAGACCAAGTGACAGTTTTGTTCGTAATGCTGATTCGTGTGCTTAGGCCTCCGCAGCCGGGGTCTCCACATTGGCAGTACAGGAGCCATGCTCGTCCGTTCCTGTCCGCGGGCACCGGGCCGCCAAGAAGCTCCTTCAGTTGTTCCAAGAACATTTCAGATTGATCTGACCAGGGCAGGGGGATCCGGCGGTCGGGGTCATCTGCTTCGGAGGGTTCGATTAGGGCGAGCAACGGTAAGCCATCTATGTAGATTTCGTGAATGGGCGCACGGACTTTGATTTCCTGCCGGCGGCGGAACAAACGGAACCTCGACTCCGTCCACTCCAGTTCATCTCAACGAACGTCAGCGAGTTGATCGGTTTCTCCTCACAAATCTAGTTTCCCAGCTCTGAAGCCAGCGGTGGCTCCGACCATGTCCCCGCTGTGGGAACGTCTATCGGGGAGTGGGACCGTCGCTAGGCCAGTTCTCCTAGGCATCGTTCTCTAAGCAGAGCCAGGCTTGCGGGACTTGCAGCAAGCTCGACGACGCCTTTGTCGGTGTTCAGCGCGACAATTCTTCCCCTTGGTAATACTGCCCAAGGCGCCTTAGTGGGTTCACCGAAGGGGGTTGGCGCTGAATACACTTCAACAGAGGCGGCCAGAGGGCCAGTCGTGCCAGTTTTGGCTTGAAATAGGAGTCTGCCGGGTTCTGCCTTTGCATATCCCTGAGCCCACCTCCCTTTTAGAACTGATCCCTTTTCGCGATGAGCGCATTCGAAGATACCTCGTTCGGCGTCCAGTGCTATGCGCCGCTTTTTGGCGGCATGTAAAGGCATTGTGAGAATTATCGTTAGGGCCAGACTGGCGGCGATCGTGATCATAAAGCCTAGCCAGAATCCGAACTCCTTCATCCAGGAGTTCATTCCCGCCGTTACGACCGCCACCGGGGGAAGGAAAGCCAAAATATTTGGGTCCAGAATCTTCTCGATCCGGCCGCGGGGTGCTGGTTCCAGTTCTGGCTCGTTCATTGTCCTGTGCCTGGCCTTCAAATTTATGACGTCACCCTACACGCCTTTCTGAGTCGGCCACACCTCAAGCGCCGGTCGGTTCCTTCCTTCGGCGTACCGCCAAGGCAACGATGCAACTGTTCTCGTAAGGGGAATTCCATATGGAGCCTCCGTATCGTCCCGTAAGCCGGTCCGCCCGGGAACCCTTCACGGCACAGGTGGTTAGGTCTAGTCCAAGGCTTCCCCTCGGGAACCCTCATGGGACCGGTGCGACAGAGTTCGAGCCACCGCAACTCAGTGCCATGTTCTAGCGCGCCAACGCCTCGCCCAGCCGAGGCAGCGTTGAAGTATGCCGGGGCCAATTCCGGGAAAGTGCGCATACATTAAGGCTTTTGCCTTATCCCCGTCGAACCAGACGATCTTGAAGGAATCGAGCATTTCCTCCATCTCGGACTTGTCTTCGGCAAAGAATGAGTAGTCACTGTCCTGGATTTCCACCATGCATTCCGGTCCGGCGAACTCGAGGAGATACCACTCCGGGGTAGCTGAAGGCTGGGAGTAGTAGAGAATGAAACATCCAGCATGCGAGCCCTCATGGCACAGTCCAATGGACGCACGATCCTTGCCTTTGGGCCCGACGGACAAGTAGGGACGTGACGAATCACGTGAACCGGAAATCATAATTTGATTATGAGGCCATGCCCTTGGTGTCGAACCCGAACCTCGAAGGGACACAGACGGCCGACCGTCTCCCGGTGGCTAAGATTCAGACACCACGGTTTAGAGCACGCTTCAAGATTTGGGGGAGATATGAAGATGGTCCTTGTCGCAATTGCAGCCTGGTGCCTGACTGGCCTCATAGTCCTACTTGGAATTAGCGCTGGAGCCACAATCTGGTTCTACATGGAGCCAGTCGTCGACACAGTGCCCGATCCAGGAAGCTACTTTGTAGCCGCGGGTGCTGGATTCCTGGCACTAGCCCTGAGCCTGTTTGTCAGCGCCGCTGTTACTGTTCATGCCGCCCAGAGCAAAGCCACATGCAAGCCTAAATCCATCTGAACAACGCTGTTCGGGAGGAACCGGCTATGGCATCTGTACAAGTCAATCCAGCTATCTCTGACTACTCCGCGTGAGCTTTAACAGGCCCCCGACCAGAAAGGCTGCGCCTCCCAAAATCCAGACATAGGCCCCGTTCTGCAGTCCTTGGATAGTGAGCCACCAAATGCCCAAGACGAGAAAGAGAACGCCTCCGAAGAGCAAGAGAATTGCTTGGTTGCGAGGTTTCATGATCACCGTTCATCTGCATTGACGAATTAGTAAGCGGAGTCTATACCGACGGAGGCGGGCACTTGGTCTAAAGGGAACAACAAACCCCATGAGTTTGGTGTCCTGCTGCCAGGGGCGAGGCTGTCCCGGTAAGGGCAGCCCGCAAAACGTCCCGCAAGCCGGTCCTCAAGCAGAAACTCCTCCACCTGACCTGAGACGTTGAAACCTGACCTGAGACGTTGAAACCTCACCAGGCAATGCATCCCGCAAGACCAATCCGACAAATCGTCCGAGGAGGGAGCCCCGTATGGAGCCTGCGTTGAAGGATTTGTCCGCGGAACAAGGTCCTGTCCTCGCCTGGGGCAAGACACCTCAGCCCAGGCAGTCTCATGAAGGTTTGAACATCGTCAGTTGAGGCTGGTCCAGAATCACCGTCTTAGCGGTGCTGCGTCACGTTTGCATAGTCAGCGGCAGGACTGGCACTTGACGCCTTGGCACCGTGAGATGTCTTTTGCTGAGGGAAAACAAGGGAAGGCCGGCACCAATGTGCCGGCCTTCCCGCTAATTATTCTGGAATCATCCTCGTTACCCTGAATTCCCCCTCGGGTAGGGGCCTGCGGTGATCAACGCGTCAATGTCACCGGCAGTTCGAGCTCCGTCCACGCTCCTGCACCCGTGGTGTCATTGGCGCTGACGAGAACCGTCCTGGTGCGGACAGTACCCGGCTCCCACGGGCCCCAATCGAACTTCGCCCAGTATGACCACGCCTCGCCGACGTCCAGCAGGTTATTACCGTTGGCATCGCCACCGGTGTACGAGTAGAAGTCCGTAGCGGGGTCCTCGCGATCGGAGAATCCCTTCAGCGGCGTGCTATCCGAATCAGCCGTTCTAACCACATCGAATGTCACCGTCGAATACGGATAGTTCCCGTCCAGAGCCGTGGAATACTGCGTCTGAAGATTCACCGCTGAAAGAGATGGCGCTGGTATCGCAAATGCCTGCAAAGCACCAGCAATGTCCTTGCTGGTTCCGTCCGTGAAGCTAACCCGGACAGAGTAATCGACGATCCCCGGGCTCGTCGGTGACCACGTCAACGTAGCAGGGATGGTCGGCATGCCCGGCGATATCTCTGCGTTGGGGATGGGATTCGAAAGCCACTGAACTGAAAGAACGTCGCGCCCGTCCGGGGCTAAGGTGACCATTCCCTTTTGCCCGACCCGGACCGGCACTGTCGGAAGCTTCGTGCCGGTTTTTGGATTGAGTGCCTTGGATGTCTTGGCGATGTTAGTCGCAGCGGACTGGACATACGCGGCGCTGTCACCGGTCGGCCAATAGTAGCTTTCGTGAATTTCTTTCGCTGCCGCAATAGTGCTTGCGTTTCTTGCCTGCAAAAAAGCATTCCAGTACTTGTTCGAAGAATAGCTCAAGTCCAGGTTGCTGGCGTCGCAGACGAGGTCTTTGGCATGGCAGACCGAATGAAACCTCGTGGCCGGCCAGTATGGAAGATTCGGGATCGGCGCCTTCAACGGTTTGTACTTAGCGCTGGTGGCACCGACGGCCGCGCCGCCCCACCAGATGCCGTACCCTCCGTCGCCGGCTGTATCCATCGGTACGCCACCTTGGTTGGCCACCCTGTCGCCGTCGGCGATCGCAAGAACACCATCCAGTCGAGGCAAAACCTGGCCTCCAAGCGCAGAATACTTGGTCTTGGGCTGAGTAAGTTGCCAGAGAGCCCGGTGCATCACCATCGCGCCTTGCGAATAGCCCATCAAGACGTAATGCTCGCCCTCGTCCTGACAGCGTGGTACCCGTTGTTCAAGGAACTTCAACGTTTCATAGACACCTGAGTCGATGGAGTCAAAAAAGGTCTGGCGATACTGTCTGGTCGTCAGCGAGATGGGATCCGCTGGAGCCGATGGATAGGGGACGGTGTAGTACCCGACCTCGTAGCCCTCCATATGCCCCGCGTATGCCGTTAAGCCGAGCCACGCTTCGGGACCAAACCCGTTATTGTCTGCGTACGTCTGCCCCGAACCTTGGGCCCCCAGGACTACCACGTCCTGGCAGGGCGACGTTGATCCCACCTTGATCGGATCGGCGCCTGCTGCATGTGCCGGGACGACAGCCGAGGCGGTGATTCCCACCGTCGCGGCCAAGGCACAAAGTACCTTTCGGAAATGTCTTTGATTCAACCCCAGTTCCCCCTCTTGTCCGGCCACATGAAATCGCTGGCCTCTGGGCTGGACCTTATCTGAACCGCGTTTCCTGACGAACACTTGTCGCCTAAAAACCGCAAAATTACGCGATGGGGCCGGTGGTGCCGCGTCACGCAGTGCAATTGATCTGTTTGCAGTCCAACCAGCACTCCGACTGCAGCCCGCGCAAGGTCAATCGGTTGGCTGCTTTCGGCCTCTCCCGCTGACTCTATAGCCTGGGCCCGTGAGTGTGTGCCATTCCGATTTGTCGACCGGGACCTTCCAGGCATTGAAAAAGGCGTCCTTGATTACGACCCTGGGTATTCAGGGATAATGATCGTATTGGGGACCGCAGGAATGAAGCATAAGGAATAGGACCCCATGGCCAGGGAATATCGCGTCCAGCTGATCGACGACATTTCAGGTGACGAAGCCCAGGAAACCGTCACGTTTGCTCTGGACGGTGTGCAGTACGAAATTGACCTCACAGATGGGCACGCGGCAGAGCTCCGGGAGCACCTCAACCCCTTCATCGCCAAAGGCCGGCGCCTACGCAATGGCGCCGCCAGCCACCGCCCCAGAACAGCAGCCGCCATCGGCCGGGAAGAGTCCAAAAAAATCAGGGAATGGGCACAGGAGCACGGCTACACCCCCAGTTCCCGGGGAAGAATCAGCCAGGACATCGTCCAGGCCTACGCCGCGGCCCACGGCTGACCGCCGGCCAAGCCCAGCAGACCCGTCGAGCCCGGTCCAGGCGCCGACGGACGACAGCCTGCCCCACCAGGCCGGGACTGCTACCGGCCGATCACCTCCATGATGTCCAGGGCAGTGCGGAAGAGGGCCAGGACAAGCCCGGCCGAGGCGATCCAGATAGCCGCGACCTGGAGCCGAACCGAACGTTCACTGCTGTGCTGCTTAACCACTGGATGCCTTCCTCTTTCAGCCGGAGGACCATCCTAGGACCGGGGACCGTCAGCCAAAGGCGGGCTTCCCGGCGGCAGGACCGGGCTGTGCACAGGTTCCCAGCCGGTGCCGGCTGATGCGGCAGGGGAGTGTGGACAAGGGCGGTCTGCCCATCCACAGAAACCAGCCGGCGTGTCCTGAACCCCGGCGTGTCCGCGGGTTAAGAGCCGAGCCACGCAAGCCGAGAAGGCCGCCAGCCGTTGATCCGGGCGGCCGATGCCGCGGCACAGGGGAAAGGCCGGGGCACACGGGCGCCGGGCAGGCTGCTGGGAATGGCTGCTGCGCGGCCGGGCGGTGAAAAGCATGCCCGGGGGCGGTCAAGGCAAGTGGCGCCGCCGGTCCCCGGCGTCTGGGAAAGGTTGCCGGGGCCGACGGACTGACCAGCGACGCGGTATCCACCGATCAGTAGCACGAGCCTGACAGGTCGACCTTGGAAAACGGTCATCGGCTGGAGCATAAAGGGGGGGCCGGAACATATCCCGGCCGCGTCAGCCACCGCTCGGCGGGATCACAGCAGGGTCGCGGGTTCGATGAGTTCGGGTCCGTCGTTGCGGACGCTGTTGACCCGGTCGCTGACGACCCGCGGGGTGAGGACCGGTTCGGGCATGGCGTCCAGCAGTTGCTGGATGTCAGCCTTGTCCGTGGTCCCCGGATCCAGCCAGTCAGCGTACATGTCGGCCGGGACGATCACGGGGGACCGGTCATGGACATGCCCCAGGGAATCGTGCGCGGTGGTCGTGAGGATGGTGCAGCTCAGCAGCCACCTGCCGGGGTCGTCCTCGGGCAGGGAAGGGTCCGGCCACCACTCATACAGTCCGGCGAAGGCCAATAGATCGTCCTTCCCGGGGTGCAGGTAGATCGGGATCTTTTTGCCGTCGTCGGTCTTCTCCCACTCGTAGTACCCCTCGGCCGGTACCAGAGCACGCCGCTTCACAGCCGCGTTCCGGAAGGATGGTTTCTCCAGGATGGTCTCGCTGCGGGCGTTGATCATCTTGGACCCGATTTTGATGTCTTTGGCCCAGGATGGGACCAGACCCCAGCGGGCGATCACGAGCCGGCGCTCCAACGTGTCCTCCGCCAGGTGCTCGGTTACGATCGGCACGTCCCGGGTCGGGGCGACATTGAAGCTCGGAGGGGGCATGTGCCCCTCCACTTCCTCAGCGCCGAAGTGGCTCAACAGGTCACTGCTGGGCTTTGCCATCACGTATCTGCCGCACATGCGTTCATTGTTCCCCATACCCGGCAACCAGGACCGTCACAGCACAAAAAGCAGGCCATGGACGATATGGGGAAGCGCCCGGGTCACGTTCTCGCCTGCAAGGACAGTCAGGCGGTGGGGGAGTTTTCCTGCGGCTCTGTTCCGAGGACCAGGCGTGGGGCGGCTAAACGCCTGTGTCGTTTTCAGAAGCTGACTGCACTGAATTCCGCGTGGTTACGGGAGTTGTGCAGAGGACTTTAGAACACTGGCTGGTCGATAGTGCCCTGCACTATGGTGCTTGTGTTCGCTACTCCTGTTCAAAGGAGGCAGGCATGGAAGCTGATCCGGGTCGCATCGTTGAGGAAGGGCAGCTGACGATGTCCGACGCCTTATGGGAGCAGGATATAGGCGGGGCATTAGGTGCGGACGGTCACGGTGATGTCGGATTCGGCTGCGTATTCGTCGATGGCCGCGAGTTCCTCGCCGGTAAATGCGAGGTTGTTTATGGCGCATAGCGTGTCTTCCAATTGCCTGACGCTGGATGCACCCACCAGGGCGGAGGTGACGGGTGATCCCTTGGGCTGGTTGCGGAGGATCCAGGCGATGGCCATCCGCGCCAGTGATTGCCCGCGGCCGGCGGCGATCCTGTTGAGCCCGCGGACACGGTCCAGTTTGTCCTCGGTCAGGGCAGATTTGGACAGGAACCGTTGTTTGGCCGCCCGCGAATCGGCCGGGATGCCGAGCAGATAGCGGTCCGTCAGCATGCCCTGTGCCAGCGGGGAGAACGCGATGGAACCGGCGCCCACCCCTTCGAGCGCCTCGTAAAGGTTCGGCGTTCCGTTTTCGGTCCAGCGGTTCAGCATGGAGTAGCTGGGCTGGTGGATGAGCAGCGGAGTGCCGAGCTCCTTCAGGATCCGGGCAGCCTCGATGGTCTGTTCCGGAGTGTAGGAGGAGATGCCCGCGTACAGCGCCTTGCCGGAGCGCACGGCGTAGTCCAGCGCCCCCATGGTCTCTTCCATCGGCGTCTCGGGGTCCGGCCGGTGGCTGTAGAAGATGTCCACGTAGTCCAGGCCCATCCGGCCTAGCGACTGGTCCAGGCTGGAGAGCAGGGACTTGCGGGATCCCCACTCGCCGTGGGGGCCCGGCCACATGTAGTAGCCGGCCTTCGTGGAGATGACCAGCTCGTCGCGGTACGGCTTGAAGTCGTCCTGCAGGTGGCGGCCGAAGTTGGTTTCGGCCGAGCCGTCCGGCGGGCCGTAGTTGTTGGCCAGGTCAAAGTGGTTGACGCCGAGGTCGAAGGCGCGGCGGAGGATGGCGCGCTGTTCATCGAAGCGCTTGTCGTCGCCGAAGTTGTGCCACAGGCCCAGGGAGATGGCCGGAAGCTTGAGGCCGCTGCGTCCGACGCGGCGGTAGGGCATGGATTCATAGCGGTTGGTTGCAGCCGAATAGGTCATCGGTGCCTTTCTGCCTGCCGCTGGAAGAAGCGGGCCGGCGCACGGGTGAGGGAAGTTTGAAGGCAGGAATGAACCGGCCAGAAAGGGTCAACCCAGGAGGTCACCAGGTACGCGAGAGCCGCAACAAAGCCAGGGTCGCTCTGACGCCTTGGTGCGGACAGCACTGATGCTTCGAGCGAAGCCCAAGCTGCTGTGTTTCGCGGCGGGTGTGCAGCCTCCCGCCATCCGAGGCTGCACACCCCCGTTTTTTCGTACGTTATTCGGCCTCGACGGTTAGCGTGGCCCGGTAGGCTGCCCAGTGCTGCGCTGTGGCGTGCAGGGACGAGGGCGGGATGGGCTGTTCGCTGGGGTCGGGAACGTCGAGGCGGTCGGTGTAGTAGAGGCTGGGAACACCGAGACGTGTTTGTGCCGAGGTCCAGCTCTGGTAGGCGGCTTGGCTGGGCAGGGCCCAGCCGTCGGTGTCGATCAACAGTTCCGGGCAGGCTGCCCGGGCGACCCGGGCCCGGTGGGTCATGGTGTCGACGACGCCGGTGCCGGGGGTGGTGTTGGGTGGTTCGGTGTGGCCGCCTGGCTGGTCGAGCATGAGCACGTCGTTGAGGCGGAGCATGTCGGTCACGTCGCGGAAGCCGGGGTCTGGTGTGTGGGTGACCACGAGGGCGTCGGGGTTGATGTCCTTGATGGCCTGGTACAGGACTGCGAGCAGTTCGTGGAGCAGGTCGATTCCCCATGACGGCCCGGCATGGGTGAGGGCGGAGCCTGCGGGGGTGGAGGCGGTGAAGTCTATTTTGATCCCGTCGGCACCGAGCTCGCCGATCATGGACCGTGCTGCTTGCTGGATCAGCTTGCGCCCGGCCGGTGATTCGGGGTCGAGGGCGACCGGCTGACCGGTGTGGTCACGGACGCAGGCTTCCGGTGGTGCGCCCTCGGTGTCCCAGGCCTTGTACCAGAGCAGGACCCGCTGGCCGGCGTCATGTCGTTCCCGGATCCATCCGGCCATGTCCGGCCATTTGTCGGTGTCGGGCCGGCAGGTGGCATAGTCCTGCTGCCATTTGTCGTCGATGACGATGGTTCCGGGCATGATTCCGTGCGTGGCGAGCGTGTTGAGATAGCCGTCGTAGTCTACCTGTCGTGCCCGGTCCACTGCTGGGCGCTGATCGCCGATGGAGGCCATTGCGTCGGCGTTTTGGGCCCCCCAGCCGCAGAACATCGGTTCGAGCCACGCTGGTGAGGGCGGGGCCTGGGTGCGGGCGGGCAGCAGACCGCGGGCGTCGAGCAGCTCGCGGTAGCGTTTGAGCCCGTCGTAGGGGTTATCGGCGAGGAACAGCAGGAGTGTGGGTGTGGTGAATTGGCCCTCGACTGAGGTGTGTCCGTCGTAGTCGTAACGGAGGGAGAAGCCCGGGGTGAGGGCGTCGTAGGTGAGTTGGGTGAAGGGGCGCCGCTTGGCTGCGACACCGATCATCAGGCAGGGCCCGCCCGATGCCGGGGACGCGGCGGGGTCCGCGGGGGAGAGGGCCAGGCACAGTGGGGGTGGGGTGAAGAGCCATCTTCCGACGCCGGGTTGACCGCCGTCTCCCACCACGCCCAAGGCTGCGGATTCGCCCGCCGGGCGGAGGACCTGCCATGGCCGGTCCGGGTTGGGAGAGAAGACGGTGCTGTGCAGCAGGTCGCTGGGCAGCAGACCGGAGCCGGCCACGTGGGCACCGAGCTGGCGGATGGATGCGATGCGGCCTGTGCCTTGGACCGTGGTGGTCAGTTCGAGGGCATCGCCTTCGGCGCGCAGCTGGGTGTGGTGGTGCCGCCACAGTGAGCTCGTTGCCGTGATTCCCACCTGGGTGAGGTTCCCGTCGGGGGCGTTGACGTTGACGTCTGTGACACGGATTTCGTCAGTGCCGGCGGTCGTATTGATGCTGGCAAGCAGGCGAAGGCGCGCCAGGGATGCGCCGTCGGGGATGGCCAGGGTGAGGACCTGACGCGCAGGGTCGATCGAGATCGCCATCCCGGCGGCCAGGAAGGGACGTGTGCTGTTCGCATGCAGGTCCAGGGTCAAGGGGTTCTCCGTGGGTTGGGTTGGGGTTTCCGGCGGCGTTTCATCCCGTGGGATGGGTGTTTCCTGGTCATGGTTTCCAGGAGAGGCTGTTCCCGTTGCGGGTCACCATTCCTGCCGTTCCTGGATGGTTCCGTACGGGATATCGGGGTGGAGCTGGACGGTGAAGTCCCGGGCGGAGTGCCGGGCAACGAGGATCCCTTTGCCGCCGCAGAGCGGGGCCCGTTCGGCGAGGATGTTCACGGCTTTGTCCAGTTGGTCCTCTAATTGGCTGCGTTTCTGGACCCGAACGTGGAGGAGGTCTTCAGTTGATGCATTGGTGTACATGGCGGTCCTGTAGGGGTGGATCGTTGTCGCGGGTGGAAGAGGCGGAACCGAAAAGGTCCGCCCCTTCCATCGGCGTCGGATGGTTACTTGAAGAGGGCGTTGACTTGTTCGTTGCCCTGGGTGAGCGAGCTGGCCGGGTTTTTGCCTGCTACCACGGCGTCAACGGCGGGTTTCATGATGCCTTCGACCTTCGGTGCCTTATCGGCGATGGGGAAGAGGAACGTGGCGCCGTCCTTCACGGGCTGGGTGAAAGGCGTGACGTCGACGCCCTTGGCCTGGAATGCCGCTGCGGCCTTTTCGGAGGAGGTCTTGACGGCGGGGAAGACCACTGCCTTGGACGCGACGACGTCCTGGCAGGCTGCGGATCCGAGGTATTCGACGAACTTCGCGGCGGCGGCAGGCTTCTTCGTGCCGGACCATATGGTGTCTCCGAGACCGTTCAGCATGGATGCCCGCTTGCCGTTGACCCCGGTGGGGGTGGGCGCGATGCCGAGGTTGATGTCTTTGTAGCCGGTGTACTGGCCGATTGTCCAGGAGCCGTTGACGTTGATCGCTGCCTTGCCCGCGGCGAAGATGTCGGCAGTGCTGGCTCCGACCGTGGTTTCCAGCTTGGGCATGTAGCCCTTGTCGATCAGGCCGGCGTACCAGGCGATGGTCTGCTGGAATTTGGGGTCGTCGTAGTTGAAGTGGGTGCCCCAGGGGTTCTTGTCGGTGTGGGTCCAGCCGGTGGTGCCGGTGAGGTAGCTCCATTCGGTCTGGCCCAGGCCCCCGCCTGCGCCGTTGAGGCCCAGGCCGTAGACGGCGACGTTGTTCTTGTCGAAGCCGGGTTCGTCGCCGCGTTTGCCGTTTTTGTCCACGGTCAGGTGGGCGATGGTCTTCTCGTAGCTGCCGCCGTCCTTGGGGTTCCAGCTGAGGTTTTTGATCTGTTCTTCGCTGATGCCTGCATCGGCGGTCATTTTCTTGTTGTAGAAGATCGCGACCGTGTCCCAGTCTTTCGGCAGCCCATAGCGCTTGCCGTCTTCTCCGACCCAGAGGTCGGCCAGACCTTCGTTGTAGATCGAGAGGTCTACCGAGTCCTTCTTGAGGGCTTCATCAAGGGGCAGCAGCTGCTTGGTCTTGATCAGTTCCGGGTATTTAGTGAGGTGGTTGGTGAAGATATCCGGTGCGTTTCCGGCGACGAAGCCGTTGGTGAGGGTTGCCCAGTAATCGTCCCATCCGCGCTGGGTGACCTTGACGGTGATGTCCGGGTTTGCCTTGTGGAAGTCGTCGGCGCACTGCTGATAGGCAGGGCGCTGGTTCGGGTCCCAGAGCCAGTAGTTCAGCTCGCCTTTTGCTTCCTCTGAGGAGGTGCCTCCACCGCCGGAGCAGGCGGACAGGGCCAGGAGGGCGGCAGCCGCAACGGCGGTGGCGCCGGCTGTTTTCATTTTCATAGTGGGTCCTTTCAGGACAGTGTGGGGCGCCGGAAGGGGGTGGCGCTGGTCTTGCAGGTTTGGGAGCTGGTCCCGCAGGGTTATTTGATGCCGGAGAAGCCGATGGAATTGACGATTTTCTTACCGAAGGCGATGAACAGCAGAAGGATCGGCAGGGCCGAGACCAGGGTCGCGGCCATCAGGCCGGACCAGTCCGGAGCGCCTTGGGGGGCCTGTGCCTTGAAGACGCCAAGTCCGACGGTGAGGACCCTCAGGTCGTCCTGGTTGGCGACCAGGAGCGGCCAGAAGTATTCGTTCCATTGGCCGATGAAGGTCAGCAGCGCGAGGGTGGCCAGGGGTGCTGCGGCGTTGGGGAGGACGATCTGAAAAAAGATCCGCAGGTGTTTGGCGCCGTCAAGCATCGCTGCCTCCTCGACTTCCCGGGACATGTTCAGGAAGAACTGCCGCAAGAAGAAGATCGCGAACGGGCTCATGAACAGGTAGGGCAGGACCAGGCCGAGCAGGGTGTTGAGCAGTCCGAGGTTTTTGATGAGCAGGAAGTTGGGCAGTGCGGTGAAGATCCCTGGGACCATCATGGTGGCGAGGAAGAGGCTAAAGACTGCGTTCCGGCCTTTCCAGCGCAGCCGGGCGAAGGCGTAGGCGGCCATCGCGCTGAAGAACAGTGCACCCACCGTGGTGATGGAGGCGAACAAGACCGAGTTGCGCAGGTACAGCCAGAAATCGATGTGCGCCCCGGAGCCGCCCTCTGCCATTGCTTCTTCGGCTGACTGAAGGCCGAACACGCGCTTGAAGGCGCCGAGGTTGAAGTCCGCCGGCAGCAGGTTCGTCGCGTTGCTGGCCAGCGAACCGTTGGTGGACAGGGAGGTCCTGATGACCCAGTAGAAGGGCAGCACGGAGGCGGCCACAGCGAGGATGATCAGGGCCCAGGACAGTGCCCGGCGCACGGTCATGGGTTTGCGGATCCGCTGCAGGCGGGGACGGGCTGGGTGGTTGGTGGCGGTCATGGTTGGTTTCCTTAGTCCAGGTCCGACTCGTTGCCGCGGAGGAACTTCATCTGCACGAAGGCCACCACGGCGAGGATGACGAAGAGGATGACGGCGAGGGCGGAACCGTAGCCGAAGTCTGACTCGGTGAAGGCCTTTTGGTAGATGTAGAACTGCAGGACCCGGCTGGCGTTGACCGGGCCGCCCTGGGTGGTCACGGCAACGGTGTCAAAGATCTGGATCGATCCGATCGCGGTGACGATGACCACCAGCGCGATCACCGGGCGCAGCAGCGGCAGGGTGATGCGCCGCAGCGTCTGGAACGGGGAGGCGCCGTCAAGGTCGGCCACCTCGTAGATTTGCCGGGGAATGGCCTGGAGGCCGGCGAAGAGGAGCAAAGCGGTGTAGCCCACGTGGCGCCAGGTGTTGATCAGGGCCTGGGTGGGGATGGCCCAGGCCTCGCTGCCGAAGAACGCCACCCGCGGCAACCCGAGGGCTTCGATGAAGTGGTTGACGATGCCGATCTGGTAATCGAGGAGCCAGAACCAGAGCAATGCCGCGATCACGTTCGCCATCAGATACGGCAGCAGGAGTGCTCCCCTGATGAGGGTGGACTTGGCGACCCGGTGCATCAGCAGCGCCAGGCCCAGGGCCAGAACCGTCTGGAGGACCATGTTGATCAGTACGTATTCGCCCGTCACCGCCAGTGCGTTCCAGAACAGTGGGTCTTTCGCGATCGCGGCGTAGTTCGCCCCGCCAACCCACTCCGGTTCACCCAACAGGCTGTACTCGGTGAAGCTCAGGTAGGTGCCCCGGACCGCGGGGACCACATAGAAGGTGACAAAACCGAGCAGGGCCGGGGCGATGAAGAACAGGGCAATCCGCAGGTCCCCATGGTTCCGGCGCCAAAAGGGCTTCCCGGCCCGTCCTGGTGGTGCATGAAGCGCTGTGTCGGCTCTGGCGGCCCGGCTGGCGGCAGTGGTGGTCATCGTTGATCCCTCTCCTGTGAGGTAGGTAACACTTGGCCGTCACTCTACGCGCGTTGAGTAAATTAATGCAAGTTATTCCCCGGAGATCAGGGGGTTTTGGGAAAAATTAGACGATCTATTGACGCGCGTAGATTTGTGCCCCATGCTTTCTTCCATGACTTCTTCAATTGGAATCGTTGGTGCAGGACAGTTCTCAGGCGTATTCGCCAAGCTCTTCGCTGCCCACCCCGGAATCTCAGACATCTACTTCACCGACCTCATCACTGAGCGTGCAGAGGCGCAAACGAGCAGTGTTGGGGCTGCAGGAACGTTCGACAGCTTCGAGGCAATGCTTGAAAGCGACGTCGACGCCGTTGCGATCTTCACCCAGCGCTGGACCCACGGACCCCTGGTGGTGCAGGCGCTGCGGGCCGGCAAGCACGTCTACTCCGCCGTGCCGATGGCCATCTCCGAAGCGGAGATCGCAGAAATCATCGAAGCGGTCCGGGAGACCGGGCTGACGTACATGATGGGTGAGACCAGCTACTACAACCCGGCAACCGTCTTGGCCCGCAAGAAGAATGCCGAGGGCGCCTTCGGCCGGATCTTCTACGCGGAGGGCGACTACGTCCACGACATGGACCTCGGCTTCTACAACGCCTACCAGTACAGCGGCGGAGAAAACTGGAAGAGCACCGCCAGCTACCCGCCCATGCTCTACCCCACCCACTCCGTAGGCGGGGTGCTCGGAGCAACCGGCGGTCACGCCGTCAGCGTCAGCTGCGTCGGGGTCCGGGACGAGCGCGGCGACGGCGTCTTCGACCGCGAGGTAAGTATGTTCGACAACGACTTTTCCAACGCCAGCGCCCTGTTCGAACTCGCCGGCGGCGGGTCCATGCGCATCAACGAGTTCCGTAGGGTGGGCTACCCCTCCCACCTGCGCGAGAGCCGCTTCCGCTACTTCGGCACGGAGGCAAGCATGGAACAGCTCGCCCTGGTCAGCGTCTGGCAGGACAAGCACACCGTGACCGACATCAGTGACCAGCTCGAGACCCAGGCCACCATGGACGCGGATGACCCCATACTGGCCGACGTTGCCCCCGCACTGCGCGATGCCTTTATCTCCGGCATGGCCTCCGTGCACGACGCCGGACGCCTGCCGGCAGAGTTCCGCGGCCTGCCCAACGGGCACGAGGGCAGCCACCACTTCCTCGTCGACGACTTCGTCACCGCCATGAACACCGGCACCCTGCCTCCGGTCAACGCCTGGGAAGCCGCCCGTTATACGCTTCCCGGCATCGTTGCCCACCAGTCCGCCCTGCGCGGCGGCGAACGCCTGCCGGTGCCCGACTTCGGCGACGCCCCGGCAGAGCTGCCCCGCCCGGCACTCCGCGAATCCGCCAAGTAAACGCCGCTAGCATGGTTGCCATGCCGCACCCGACCTCACACGCCAAGCCCACCACACGCGACGACGTCGCCCGGATGGCAGGGGTTAGCCCCGCCGTCGTCAGCTACGTGGTCAACGGCGGGCCCAGGGCCGTTTCCCCGGCGAACGAGGCCAAGGTGCGGCAGGCAATCAGGGCGCTGGGCTACCGGCCCAACGCGGCAGCCCGGGCACTTGCCCTGGGCTCCAGTGAGATGCTCGGGATGATCGTCTCCGATGCCATGAACCCGTTCTTCGCCTCGCTCGCCCGCGCCGTTGAAAACGCCGCGGCCGAGCGGGGCTACACCCTCCTGCTGGCGGACTCCCAGGCTTCGCTCCGCACAGAGCGCCGCCTCATCAAGAACTTCGCCGCCCGGAGGGTGGACGGCCTGTTCCTCTGCAGCATGCTGTTCGAGCCGGATCTGATGGACCTTGAACAGGCAGACATCCCCGCCGTGCTCCTGAACCACAGCACCGACCTCGCCACCGCAGGCAGCCCCGCCGTCGTGAAACACGGCGCGGGAGGCCACGGTTCCAATTCCGTTGGAGTGGCCTTCCAGGACGGGGCGCGCATGGCGGTCGAGCACCTCATCAGCCACGGCCACGAACGCATCGGGCTGGTCATGGGCGGCAATGCCGGCGGTGACCTTGACGCACGCGAGGTCGGATGGCATCAGGGGATTCAGGATGCCGGCCTTACGGCGGGCCCCATCGTCAGGGCAGCGTTTTCCCGCGAGGGCGGGTACCGTGCCGGACAGGAGCTGCTGGCCCGCAGTGAACGGCCCACCGCCGTCTTCGTCAGCTCCGACCAGCAGGCTGTGGGTCTGCTCTGCGCCCTCCACGAGGGCGGCCTGCGGGTGCCGGAGGACCTCGCGGTGTTCGCCTTCGACGGATCACCCGAATCCGAATACACCTGGCCCCGGCTCAGCACAGTCGCCCAACCCGTAAAAGAATTGGCGCAGACCGCCTTGGAGGCCCTCCTGGCCCCCAGACCCGGAGGGGAAACGCAGACGAAAATCTTCCCCACCGAGCTGGTACTGCGCGCTTCCTGCGGCTGCCACTGACACGAACACGGCCTCTCCGGCTGCGCTAAAGGCGATCACCTGCCGGTGGAGGGCCGGCCTCCCCCAACGCTGGGAGAACCCGCTCCTCGGAGCCCGACGTTTGTCCTCAACCGCCCACCGGCGATCGCGTTTCCTTGCTGCCCGGAAGTCACCCCGGCAACCGCCGCAGCTGCCACCTATCCCCGGCGACCCACCGACTACTCGTTAAGGCACCCAACGTCATGACTGCCATTCCCGTCCAAGAGGGTGACATCTTCAGGCCCGCCATCCACTACACGGCCCAAAATACCTGGCTGAACGACCCGAACGGACTCGTCTACCACGAGGGCATCTACCACCTCTATTACCAGAACAACCCCTTCGGGAACGTCTGGGGCAACATGTCCTGGGGCCACGCCACCTCGGTGGATCTGATCAGCTGGGACGAGCAGCCCGTGGCCATCCTCTGCGACGCCGAAGAGGACATCTACTCCGGCAGCATCGTCATCGACCAGTACAACACCAGCGGCCTCGGCAACGGGCAGACCGCCCCGCTGGTGGCAATTTACACGAGCGCCTACAAGGACAGCTCAGCCCGCCGGGGCACACAGGCCCAGTCCCTGGCCTGGAGTTCCGACGGCGGCTACACCTGGACGAAGTACCAGGGCAACCCTGTTCTTGACAGGAACTCCGCAGACTTCCGCGATCCGAAGGTGTTCCGCTACAACGGACCCCCGGGCAGCTATTGGGTCATGGTGGCCGTCGAAGCCGAGGAGCACAAGGTGGTCATCTATAGCTCCGATAACCTTCGGGACTGGCACTACCTCAGCAGCTTCGGACCCGCCAACGCCACCGGCGGCGTCTGGGAGTGCCCTGACCTTTTCCCCTTGCCACTGGACGGCGACGAAGAGCGGACCAAGTGGATTCTCACCGTGAATCTCAACCCCGGAGGGCCCAATGGCGGGTCGGGCGGCCAATACTTTGTCGGCCGCTTCGACGGCGTGGCCTTCACATCCGAAACAACCGTCACCGACGGCGGCAGCAGCCGAACGGCCGAGCTCGATGCCTACCACTGGCTTGATTGGGGACGTGACTACTACGCGGCCGTCTCATTCAACAACGCACCCGATGGGCGCCGTCTTATGGTCGGCTGGATGAACAACTGGCAATATGGCGCCGCCATCCCGACCTGGCCGTGGCGCAGTTCGATGTCACTCGTACGCGAAATGTCCCTGGTCACAGACCAAGGCCAGCCCCGACTGTCCCAACGGGTCGCCGACGAATATCGAACCGGCAACGCACTGTCGGTGAACACCTGGTCTGATCTTGCAATAGATGAAGGAATGCGCCCCCTGCACACCGGAGCGCCGGTAGAGATCATCGAGGTGACCTTCATCCCGGAATCCGCAGAGGAATTCGGACTCATCATTCGAGGCAACGGCACCGACGGCACACGCATCGGCATCCGCCCCTCCGAGAACCGGCTCATCATGGACCGAACAACCTCCGGCAACACGGAATTCCATCACGCCTTTGCTTCCACCGATACGGCACCACTGAAACCTGCCTCTGACGGGTCATACACTCTCACCCTCTTCATCGACCACTGCTCAGTGGAAGTCTTCGCCCAAAACGGCCAGGTCACCATGACAGGCCTTATATTTCCCGGGCCGGACAGCACCCGCGTGTCCCTCTACGCCAAACGAGGGACCGCCACCGCCCCCAACCTGAAAGTGACGCGACCCGCAGAGCCGCCAGTGCGAAACGCAGAGCCATTGGTCCTGAGTCGGTAGCGCCTAACGACCAATCAGTAGGACTTCCCGAGGCTCAGAGTGTGCCCTCGATGATATCGGCCCACCCCTAAACAAGGACGTCATTGCAGTAGTGCAGACGGCTTCTGACAGTCCGTGCAGACGACTTCTGAAACTGACAGCGGCGTCCCGCCGCAGGAAAAGCATGGCCGTGGACGACTGGATCCGGGCATGCGGGCTGGAAGACAGAACGTCACCCAAGATTTGGGCCGGCTCATACCGAAGGCTCTATTCCGAGGACCAGAAATGTGGCGGCTATTCGCCAGGAGCTGACTGTCATTTTCCGAAGTCGTCTGCACAAGCTGACCCGAAAGTACGGGAGTTGTGCAGTCGGGTATGGACATCTGGTGTCCGAAGTCCCCTGCACAAAGCGTCACTTTGGTCGGGAGTCGCCTGCACGAAACGTCAGGGTACCGGGGCTCGCCTAAGGCCGGTCTACGGGCATCTGCTGCGTCCCTCCGGGCCCGCCTTACAAGCAAGTGTCACCAATCGGTGCATCAGTCCCCAGTGCGCCAACGTCGAGACAGCCCTCCAACGACGTTGAGCCAGCGATCTTGTCGGAGGTGCCGTGCATCCTGATCCCACGAGACCGGACGCACGTAATTAGGAGAAGACAGATGACTGAGGGCCGGATTACCCAGCAAGACCTCGATTGGTGGCTGGAGTTTGCAACCTCCCGGGAGTGGACGTTCGCTAAGAGCTATGCCGAGTCGGCACCCCACCACTACATCGTCGAAGGGCGCACCTCGGGCGTGACCCACGAGGACATGGTTCGCGCCGCGCGCGTGATCCACACCTTCGGGCAGCCGGGCAAGTACTACTCGCTGACCAAGATCTATCTCCTCAGCCCCGACGGGAAGTACCGCTGGTGGACCGAGGACAACCACTTCACCGACACCACACTGGTCAACCGGGCAACCACTGGGCTGTTCTACGGAATCCAGAACGCGCCCTCCACGGTCAGCGGCATCGAGTCGCCGTACGACGCGGTCGCCACTATCTGGGATGTCGAGCACCCCATCGGTTCCGGGGAGTCGAACCGTGTCAAGCGGCTCCTCGATGATGCTCGGGGAAAGTACCCGCCCCACGTTCTCGACATCGGCTGCGGCACCGGTCGAGTGCTCGATCTTGGGCTCGCCAGTGCGGACCGCTACGCGGGCGTTGACTCGAGTCAGGCGATGCTCAACCTCCTGATCCGCAAGCATCCGAAGGCCGCAGCGATCTACCCGGTCGATGTCCGCGATGCACTCACCGCCAACACTTTCTCTCCGGGCCAGTTCGACTGGGTCTTCCTCGACACTGCGGTCGAGATGACGACCGAGCAGCGCGCCCAGGTAGAGCACATCGCCCGACTCACGATGATCATGGTCGACGGGCACGAGTGGACTCTTCGTGATGTCGGAGAGAACTCCGCGAAGCGCATCCGCGCGGAGTCCGACTCGATGAGGGCCGCGTCATGAACCGGGACATCGGAGCCTTCCTCATCGCTCTAGACCCTAGGGATCACGGGTTGGGGTGACACCCATATCCTGCCGCCGGCAATCTCCGTCACGATGCGCCACTTTGGAGCGAAGGACGCAAACGCTTCGGCTGCGGCGTCCTGCAATGACCGTCAGAGGCCCTCAACTGCCAACGCGCGCACCAGTCGCACACAGAGCTGTATCCGGTCCTCGCTATCCACTAGGCGGCCGCGTTCGGGATTCTGCTGGACCAGAACCCGCAACTGGTCGTCAGAGTCGAACGCCGTCAGGGCCTTGACAACCTTGGTCTCGACGGTCTCACGGTCGTCTGGAAGGACGAGTTCGAAGGCGTCGTCATCACAGCGAATCTCGATGCGGGACTTCTTGAGCGTGAGGCCTGGGTCGTCGCGGTGCCACCAACTTGGTTCCTCGGCATCAGAACCAAGGGAGCCGTCGACCCAGGCCGCACGTAGCAGCGCGTCGCTGAAGTAGGCGTTGTAGTTGCTACCGTGAAGCATCCGGAGGCGCTGATAAGCGAATCCGCCGGTCGTGCTGTCGTAGGTGCCGTTGTAGTAGCCATCGCCCTTCGAGCTGCGGGCGCCGGAGTAGCGGACGAGGTAGTAGCGCCAGTCGTAGAAGTTGCGGGACTCGCGTTCAGCGAGCCACTGGGCGCGGATCGCATCGAGGGCGTCGCTCGGCTGGTGCGTGCCGGTCGCCGCCCGCGTGGCGACGTCGTCCAGCAGAGCCACCAGCGGCTCGCGGATGTTGGCGAGATTTGCCCGAGACCCCGTGGTGAGCATGTCAGTCCAGGAGTCGTCCTTCTGGGAACTTCCGAGCTGGCGACGCCTTCCCTCCCAGCCAACATCGCGTGAGTAGTCCCCTTTCGTGAGCAGCGCGGCGCCGAGCAGGTTGCGCAGTTCCGGTCGGCTCACGTCTGCGAATGCTTCAGCCCGTGCTTCCAGCATGGCTGCATCGAGCTCGAACGCCATGATGCGTCCGCGAACCAGTGGGTGGTCTTCGAGTTGATGGACGGCGTCAATGGCTTCTGGGTGCTCGTCCAGAAAGGACCACTTGAGGACTTCATCAGCAACCCAATCGCTTCGGAAGGCCCCTGAATCCTCCAGTTCGCCGTGAACGATCAGCTTCTCGGTCTGTGCGACGTAGGCAGGCATGCGATTGAAGTCGAGGAATGCGGCAGTGACATTGCGTAGAGAACGCAGGCGCTTGGCGATCTCGTCCTGACTGATCGTGTCGTCGGCCTGTCGCGCGAGCAGGACTCCGAAGAGGAGCAGCGTCTCTTGTGCCGTGAAGTCGGACCCGTACCGGACGATGCAGCCACCGAACAGGTCAGGAGTTGTGGAGAAGAGCGGAATCGACCCTTCCCCGACGCCGCCGGCGGTGAACAGCTTGCTGAACTCGGCGCTCGGGTCGGGAGGAACTCTGATATGGGTGACGGGATCGGCGCCAATCCACGTGTCGAACGCGTGGAAGAAGAAGTCTCGATTCCGAGCGGCATGTTCGTTGTCGGGGTCGGCGAAGGCGAGTCGGGCTCGCTCCTCGATTGGCCAAAGCCTTCGTGCGTGCTTGTCGTGCCACTTTCGGTCAGACTTCCCGTCGCGCCACTCGGAGATTTCGATAATGAAAGTGAGGTACCGCTCAAACTCGTCGTCGATCTTGTAGTCGCTCGCCGCTCGCTTCTCGTACTCCCAGAGCAGGTCGGCCCACACTCCGTCGATGCTCTCGACGAGGTGCTTGTGCCGGTCAGGGTCGGCTGACTTGATGATGCTTTCGAAGTCCGCCTTGAAGACCTCAAACGTCGTCAGTGGCTTCCCGCGCGAGTTCATCTTGATATAGAGGTCTTCGCCGTGGGCGATATCGACGACGGGGAGGAACAGGAACCAGATGGCACTGTTTTGGACGTCGGCGGGGCGAGCTGCCAGCCGGTCCCACACGGCGTCGATTTCGTGGGTGTGCGGGTCGAGCCGTCGATGGATCGCGTCGAGGATGACGAGCATCGAAGCGATGGTCGGGTCGTGGCGCCACGGGTAGACGTACCACGGCTGGTCGCTGATCCAGTCTGCTGGAGAGGCCAACCCGCCTGGATAGGGGTTGTTGGCGATTATTTGGGTGAAGTCTCTAGCTGTGGGCCGTGTCGAGTAGGAGAAGCTCAGCCAAGGGGCGGCCGGGTCGAGCTTGTCTGCGCGCGAAGCGACGTACCAGTGCAGCAAGAACAGGGTAGTGAGGCGTTGTTGGCCATCGAGTGGCTGCAGGACTCCGGCTCGAACGTCGCCGTACACGAAGTCGAGACCCATGTGCCTGTCAGTCGTGGCGGCTTCGATGACCTTGTCGAGGAAGCGGTCCCGGAGGGCGCTGACCTCCTCGTCAGGTCGGCCCTGCGCGAAGTCACGCTGGATGATCGGGATCTCGATCTCAGTGATGCCGGGACGGTCTCCGACTGGTTCGTCGAATAGGCCGAGGAACGTGATGGGGTAACCCTTCATGCATGGACCTCGTCAGCGGGAGAGCTCCCGACAATCAGGAATCGCTCCACCTTGTCGATTAACGCAGTGAGGTAGTTGGCCTGATCCTGGGGACCCCACAGGGAGAGTTGCTGGTCGGCCGCGGCCGTGTAGTACTTCAGGAAGACGTTACGGGTGCAGGGCAGGATGTAGGCCCCATCCTGGTCGAGCCCGATCACTTGTTCGCGCTTGAGGGCGAAGACCGCGTTGTTCAGCTTGCTGTTGAGGTCGCGTTGGAGCAGCGCCAGATTGCCGAGTCCGTGCGTGTCCTCATCTGTGGCGTCAGCGTCAGGAGCGCTGAACAACGCCAGGACCTGCCGGAAGATCCAGTCGAAACTCCGCTCATCGGTCTTACCGTCGGCCATGGCCAGATGGGCGTTGATCTTGTCGATGATCTCGTCCACATCGGCCCGCTGATCTGGCGGCCAGTGAGACTCTTCAATCTTCTTCTTGTGCGTCCGTAGCCAGTCTCGACGTTCGGTCTCCTTCTCGAAGGCTTCGGAGTTCTGTGCGTGGATGTGTTCCAGCGACCAGTTATCAACGTAGGCGTGGAACGAGAAGCGGCTCCCGATGTCGCTGCTGCCGAGTACGGTCTCGACATTCATGAGGAGCAGGACGTCGGTGCACTTGCCGTAGTCCTTCCCGTAGCGCAAGAGGGAGACCTTGTCAGTAGTGAGATCAAGGCGCTTGCGTGTTCGGTCAACGAGGGCCTTTTGGAAGACCGAGTGCGTCCGGGATCGGGATAAATCGATGAGTTCTTGGATCGAGTCACCGACCTGGATGAGGTAGCCGATCCGGTGGTAGAGATAGCGGTCTTGGAACCACCCTGTCAGCAGTCCGTGGCGCTCGACGACGTCGCGCCAGAAGGCGGCCATTCCCCGCTCGGCAATGTCCTCCTGGACTTTGCTGAAGGTCCAGTAGCGGGGCCGTTCTCTTAGACCCGCCTTCGGCGTCATGGACTCGAAGAGGAAGTCGATGTGGGTCGACCTCTCGGTCGATGAGCGCGTGAGGAATGCCCAGAACTGCGGATCACGAAGATCCCTCTCGAACCCGTCCCATTGGGCAGCGATCTCCTGTTGCCGCCCCGATTTGCCGCCGGCTGCGCCGCTGTTTGATAGCACCAGAGCCTTGATCAACTCCGAGTCCGTCAGCGGGATGCGATCACGGTTCAGCCGCGTGAAGAGTGCGGTGGCGTCGGTGCCCGGCGGCGCCTCGTACCAGATGACGTAGACCCAGTTAGCAAGCGCCGTGTGGAGATTGATGGCGGCCTGTGTGGCGTTCGGCTGTTTGTCGAACCACTCTGCGATGACGTCGTACGCCTGTGCGATGTGGTAGTAGTCGATGTTCTCGTCACGGCGGGAGAAGTCGAGAGTCTCCAGGAAGTCGCGGCTACCTTGTCGGGTTTCGTAGGTGAGCAGGTAGTCCAACCTGGAGTCGGCGATCTTCGTGGCGACGTATTTCGTGATCAGGAACAGGGTTGTTAGGCGCTGCTGGCCGTCGACGAGTTCCCAGCTCCCATCATCGCGCTTTAACACGACGATCGGCTGGAGGTAGTAGTCGGTGGGCTCTCCCCTGCCGGCTTCGCGCTTGTGGGTCTTGATGTCCTTCAGAAGTTGGCGCACTTCGTCGCGTCCCCACCGGTAGCCGCGCTGGTACGCGGCGACGAAGAACTCGCCTTGGATGAACGGCTTGTCGTCGTCGCCCTTCATCACGAGCCGGGGCTCAATCGTCGCCTCCGATCGAGCTGGTTGGTCAGCGTGTTCTCCCATGAGAGAAGACTCTAGTGGGATGCCCCGACAGATTGGGGGCGGTTGCGATGACGCGCGTCGCGGCGACGGCGGGGCGCAGCGCACACCTTACTCCTGAGAGAGCCGGCGGCTTCCAGATCCCGGACCTGCAGTGCCCTGTCTCGCTCGGCCGAGCTCACCCGCGCGGAACGCAGGCGTGCCCCCGGTTCCGCTCCCCGGTGTCCCGTCAAAGGTCCCATCGCAGAGATTCCGAGAACACCCTCGTGGGACACATTGATAGGACGAGGTGGCGCCGGCGAAATACCGGGGGGCGCCCGGGGCGTTGAGACGCGCGGCTGCCGATCCCGCCAAGGATCCCCATGCGGACATGTAGTCGGCCGCGCAGACGACTTTGGACATTTCGTGCAGACGACTTCGGAAAATGACAGCCTGTCAGTTGACGGGCCCGCCCCAGAAAACCCGAAATTCCTGATCCGAAAAACCCCTAGAATTAGCGGCAAGAGCGCTATTCATTCAGCTGAATGATTGCTAGAATGGAGGCAGCAGTACAGATCAGACGAACCTAACCAGACGTGATACGAAACCGAGGACTGACAATGACTCTCACCATTTACACCAAGCCCTCCGGATGCTTCGGCTGCACCAAGACAAAGCAGAAATTCGTTGAGGCCGGCCTTCCCTTCCGCGAAGTGGACATCACCGCCAACCAGGCCGCTTTCGAGTACATCACCGAAGAACTCGGCTACTCCCAGGTCCCCGTCGTCGTCTATGAGAAAGACGGCACCGAAAACCACTGGTCGGGACTGGACCCGGTCAAGATCGCGCAGATTATCGCCATTGAACGGCCCCGCCAGGAAGACGCGGCGTCATGAGCGTCAGCGACAGCACCCTCACCGGTGCTGAGCTCCCCGGCTAAACCGGGCCCCCGCCCGCACCCGCACGACGAAGCACCCCCGCCAATACGCAACCAGCTGAGAAGGAACAAAACCAATGAGCGGCGAAAACAGCACCAGCATCACCGGGAACCTCACCGCGGACCCACAGCTCCGCACCGTTGCCGGCACAGCGGTCGCGAACTTCACCATCGCCTCCACCCCCAGAATCTTTGACGCCCAGACCAAAAAGTGGAAGGACGGCGAGACCCTGTTCCTCCGTGCGTCGGTATGGCGGGACATGGCAGAGAACGTGGCCGCCTCCCTGACCAAGGGCTCCCCCGTCGTCGCCTCCGGACGGCTGAAGCCGCGCACGTACGAGACGAAGGCGGGGGAGAAGCGCACCGTCATTGAATTCGAGATTGACGAGATCGGCTTGTCCCTTCGCCACTCGGCCGCCGCGCCGACCGGCCCGCAGCGCAGCCGGAACGAACCTGCAGAAGGCGTCAGGGAGGAGGCCGGCCACCCGGCCGATCACTTCACCATCAGCCCCCGCGAATTCGCTGAAGATGACGCGTGGTTCGGGATCCACGCCAACCCGGGCGGCCGCGTCCACATCGCCGGTGTCACTGACGCCCCGGCATTCCAGGCCGGGGCGCAGGGAAACAGTAAGGAGCAATGAGTGTGAAGAAGGTCGCGGCGTTCACCCCGTATTTCACCGAGGACGAGGCCGGGCAGGTCCGGGCCGCGTTCCTGGCCACGCGCGCGCTGGAGGGGGACGCGAGTGTGTCAGAGTTCATCGTGCGGGCCACCATGCGCGAAGTGAAGCGCTTGCAGCGCAAACACAACCAGGGCCGGAGCTGGGAGCCTGTCCCTGCCGGATCGCTGCGGCACGGCCAGCGCACCAGAGACGAAATCCGCCAACGCGACACCAGGGAGTAAACCATGCCCAGAAAGACCACCGAACCGGACGCGACACCACCGGCCACGACAGCCTCGACGCTGCCCAGGATGCTGACGCTGGAGCAGGTCCAAGAAATCCTGAACGTCAAGGGCCCCCTGGTCTACGCCCTGGTCCGCAGCGGTGAACTGCGCGCCGCGCAATTCGGTGGCCGCGGTTATCTTGCTCAGTCACGTGGGTCGATGCCATTTCTGCCCGGAACTCATGGCGAGAGGGCTTGATTCCGGTGATTGATTTCTGTGCGGTTCGTGAGGATCGTTGGGCCCGGTTGGGTAGTCTTTGGGGCGTGATGTGCTGTGGCTGAGAAGCGGTTTCTGGCGTTGGCTGATGTTTCGGAGATTCTGAACATCTCTTCAGCCCAGGCGTATGCCCTGGTCCGGTCAGGCGAATTGCCTGCGATTCAGGTTGGGGGCCGGGGGCAGTGGCGGGTTGAGTCGCGCCTTTTAGAGGAATACATTTCTCGGGGTTATGAGAAGACGGCCGAGTATATCCGTGCGCAGTCTGCTGAGGGCCGGCCCATGCCGGACGGTGTCTAGCGCTTTTCAGGCAGTCGGGCCTCGAGCTTCGTGACGGGCGCTGCCTCGTTACGTTGTTTCATCATGGTCCTGTTGATGGACTGCGCGGCTCGCAGCTGGTCGTTCAGGTCTTCGACCTGGGCTTCGAGTAGTGAGATGGCGCTGCGTGCCTGTTCAGCGGTCTTGCGTTCTGTGCTGAGTTCGTTTTCCAGTTCGCTGATGTAGCTGGCCATCTGTTCCGGGGTTCTCCCTGCCAGCGCTTCGGCGAGGTTGGTGTTTACTGCGCGTTTGTAGTGATCGCGTTGCCGGGTAACCGTGGCGAGTCGTTCCTGGAGCCGCAGGAGTTCGGTCACTGCGCCTTTGGGTGTCATCCCTGCCTGTTCGTGGCCTTGGGTCCAGGTCGCGCGCTGCTGCGCAGCGGCGCGGGTGACTGCGGTTTTCAGTTCCGGGGTGTTATAGATCAGCCAGCGGCTGACCCCGGCTGCCCTGGCGACTGAGGAGACGGTTAGCAGCTCGGAGCCGTTGATGAGCCGGGTGATTGCTTTCCGGACGAGGGCTTGTTTGGTTTTGCTTTCCTTTTTCTTGGCCGTAATGAGCCCGGCGATGGCTGCCTGCCGTTTTTCGCTCACGTCCGGTCCGCGGTTCGGACGGGTGTCAGTGGCAGCATTCGGCGCTCTCCGGCGGCTTCAAGGTGAGGCGCTGCGGGAGGGATTTGCTGCAGGAGCGTGACGGCGTCATCGATGGCGGCCTTGTCCTCGGGGGTGAGCTTGGATTTTTCCTTCAGCAGCGCGGTGCGCATTCGTTTGTAGGAGCTGATCTCTGCTTTGAGTGACTGGTGGATCCAGGGTTCGGCGATGTCGCCGGCCGCGGCGAGGTCTGCGGTGAGGGCGACGATGTGGGCGTCGATCTGCGGCAGGTGGGCGAGGTTGGCGCGGTAGTACTGGCAGCCGCCGCATTTGTTGCGGACGGGGCAGGATTGTCCGGCTGCTTTGACGTTGCTGGGCTCGGTGCAGAGGCCCAGCGGCGTCGCTACGGATTCCCGGACATAGGCTGCGTAGTCTTTGGGTCCGTGGAGCAGCCCCCGGCGGTCGATCGTGGTGCTGTTGACGGTCTCGATGGCCTGACGCTGTCGTTCCCTGGTGATCTTGATGTATCCGGTGGAGGTCGTGAAGCTCTTGTGGTTCATCAGTTCCTGAATGACGTCAGGTGGAGTGCTGTTGTCGCTGAGCCGTTGGGCGTAGGTGTGGCGCCAGTTATAGAGGCCCATCCGGGACCTGGTGAGGAAGTCGGCTGGTTTCGTCGGGTCGGCCCGGACGTCCGGCAGCTTCCGGATCCGGTCGATCCAGCGCCAGTAATTGGTGTGAAAGCCAGTGGGCGTGATGTGGGTCCGTGACTGGGGGCCATAGCGCCGTGGCGAGGGAAACAGGTAGCCGGCAGCGTCGGGGTGGACGTCCTCGATGCTTTGAAGCGCGTTCTGCCAGGTCTGGATGACGCGGGCGGTGGAGCGGTGGATGGGAAGTTCAAGCCCGTACTCGTCCGTTTTGTGGCTGTTGTAGATGATGTAGGGCTGGCCGTCGTCGGTTTCCCGGAGGGTGTCGCGGGGCAGGGAGTAGATTTCCGTGGGCCGCCGGCCAAGGTCTCGCAGCAGCTGGTAGATGGTCTGCAGGCACCGGGACGTTCCGCTCATACGGTGACTTGGGCCAAGCTCCGTTCGGGTTACTGCGCCGTTCAACATGGACGTGGGGCCCAGGAACCGTGCAGCCCAGATGGCCAGAGTCCGGCAGCATGTGCATGTCCTCCAGCCTCAGGCCGAGTACTTCGCCGGCCCGCAGGCCGCAACGCAGCATCAGCAAAACCATGAGCCTGTCCCGCGGCCTCTCGACCGCATCCAGGACACAGCTGACCTGTGAAGGGGTCAGGACCACCGGCCGCCGCTTGATCTCCCGCGCCTTCACCAGCCTGGCCGGAGCCGTCTTCCATTGCCCCTCGGGGCCAAGGGACGCCACGGCGTGGCGGCCGCCCTCCACCGTAGCCCGCAACTGATCAGTCCCGAAGCCCTGGGCCACGGCATAACGCAAGAACACCATCACGGCCGTCACATGAGCATTGACCGTTTTCCCCGACAACCTGGCCCCACTCCTGGCAGGCAACCCTTCAAGGCTGGCCTTGTAAGCGGCGAGCTGGTGAAAGCGGAGCCCTTCCCATGCGGCCTCCGTTTCAGCGCACCAAGAGAGGAACCTCGCCAGCCTTAGCTGATAAGCCTTTTGAGTATTGACGGCACGACCCGAATGCGCCAACCACAACGCGTAACCACGGCATTCCTCGCTCAGGACGAACAGGTCATCCACCACAGCCCAAACGATCACGTCTTTCTCGACCGTCACTTCCACCGCTTGGAACATCCGCATAAACGGAAGCTACCGAGGACGAATCTAGGCAAACAACAGCCAACACCCGTCTAGAGGATTAACTGTCGCCAAACTATCCGGATGCGGATTCGACCAGTAGGTTTCAAGCCATGGTTGCTCTGGTGTAATACCGCAGCTCCGGGGACTTCAAAGGCACACATGCGTCTATTGCCCGGCGATGAGTGTAGGCTTCGAAATCATCGTGGGACGCTAGTGCTAGAAGCACCTTCTAGAGGGGGAAGCATGGGTGCCATAATTTTCGGGTCCATACTGCTGATAGCTGGCGTAATCGGCGTACTGACGGCACAAAGGTCGCTGAAAAAAGGTACTCGAATAATCAACTCGCTCGCACCCAATTCGGATCATCGAACGGCCCTCCGAGTCGGAACCACCTTTCGATGGATCTATGTCGTCCTTTGCTTCGTGGTCGGAGTCGGAATGATCTTGGCCGGCGCTCTAGGTACTCTCAAGTGAGGCATGACGCGGGATGAGCTACAACGCCTTTTCGTCCATAGTGCTTGTCCTGGTGGGAGTCGCGTTGATCGTTTTTAGACGTCCTCTATCCCGGCTTCAACTCATAGCACTGGCCACTTTTGAGCATTTCAGGAAGAACCCCGAGATCTATCTCAAGCGGCTGCGTGTGGCCGCGGTAATTTTCGGGGTGCTGTTCATGCTTATCGGCTTTTTCAGATATTTCGCAGTCTAGATCCTTCTGCAGGAGGATCTGCCGCCTGTGCGTTAAGCGGTCCCGGGGCGGTCAGGCCCACCCCCTCACACACCGAGTGATAGGTGTGCGTCACGCAGGGATGGAAGCCAAAACATACGATTCTTGCAGTCGCTACCTAGCAAGATAACCGCGGTATTTGGCGGGTCCGCGAAAGCGATCTCCTGGCCTACATTGACGAAGCCTTCAACAGGACCGCCGAACGAATAGCCTCGGGCCAGATCCCGGAAAAGGACGTCCCGGCGGAAGACTGAACACCCCTGCCAAAAACCGCAAGGCCGGCACTCTCAAAGGTGCCGGCCTTCGCCGCGCTGTGGTGTGGAAACCGTCGTGGTGCCCCGGCCGCGGAAGCCAGCCCAGGCTAACGGTCAGGGTGGCCACCACGGTGGCCACCCGGAGGAAAGGGGTCGGCGGTCCTTAGTGCTGCACGCTCGAGGGTTCGGCGCGGTCCGCGCTGGGAGCCACTGCACTGTCGGTGGATGCGGTCCTGCCGGCGGCTTTCCGGCGGCGTCCGGCGGCCGCCGGCTCGAGGCCGAGCTTCTTCAATTCCTCGCCACTCCAGCCGTCCTTGGTAGCACGGACGTAAGCGCGCTTGTCTTCGCGTTCCGCGTCGGCCAGCTGCTCTTTCAGGTCGGCGACCCGCTGGCGGGCTTTGACCAAGTGCGTGACGGTTTCGATGCGCGAGTCGAGGAGTGCACGGGCCTGGTTACGTGTCTGTTCAATGTCGATAGTCGCCATGGTTCCTACCTTAATCGCGTTGACCTGCGGGTACATTGCAAGGCCGGTGCCGTGTTGTCGTCAGCGACCCACTCCGAGGTCTGGTTGCCGGCTGTACGTCGCATGGGGCCCGGGGTCGGCGTGCTGACCTGCAGGTGGCTGCACCCCTGGTACGGGGTCCGCCGGGAAGTTGAGACGCGCGACTTTGATGCTTGCCGGTAAGTCGTCAAGGCCTGGGCACGGGGCAGCACGTTTGTCATATTCAGCCAGCACATCCGTTACCGAGGTGCGCTCGTACGCCCGCACCAGGGCGGCGCGGGAGGGGATGTCCTGAACGACCATGCGTGCGAGATCCCCAACGTGGGGCTGCTGGTGCTCGGAACGATCTCGCGCAGTCGCGCGGTGAGTTCGGGCAGCCGGCCCAGTTGGCTGCCAGTCAGCGGCCGGATCTCGACACCATCGAGATAGGCCCGCGCCCCCCGTAGATTGGCGGTCTTTCCCAGAGCGGCTCCGGCACCAGGGTCACCAGGCGCACTGCGGCGCTGTGGTGGGCGGAGATGTAGGCATTCATGCCTGTCTGATCTTTCAGGTGACCGTTTGCGACGTCACGGATGCAGACCTCCAGTTCCCAAGGGTCCTCCTGGATCCAGGGGTCATCCGGGAAGTGTTCCTGGGCGGCCCTGAGGATGTGGTCGAGCTGTGCGACCGGTGCGAAGCTGACTTGCGTGTACAGGAAGTCGCGCCAGTTGTCCTTGGCTGGTTCGTAGCGGATGTGGTCCGGTTCCATGGTCTGCTCTCCTTCGATTGCTGGGTTTTGATGCCGGCCGGTTTGGGTATTCCGGTGGCCGGGCGGGCGGCCGCGGGAATGAATGTCCTGGGTGCAGGGGAAGCAGCACCAGGAGCCGGTAGCCTCGCCCCGCTGCTAGCCGGTGATCAGGACTTTCCTGTCACGCCGGAAGGCGTGTTCGTGGCTGGGCACGTCGTGCAGGTGCGCGTTTGCCGGGTCCTCGAGCCAGTCGTCCACGTCGGGGGCGTAGTAGCCGATGCTGCGCGGGCCGAGCCGGAAGTATTCGGGTCCGATGCCGGCGGTACGCCAGCGGCGCAGCTGTGCCACGGGGATTCCGTAGTTCTGTTCCACGACGGACGGTGAGATGAGAGCCATGACTGTACCTTTCGCTTGCCCCATGCCGCGTTCCTTTCGGCGCGCCCGAAAGCACTTGACCGGTGAGGGAATTGGCCAGTCGGAGTCTGCGGACCGTGGAATACCGGAGCGTAGCGAGGATATGCCGCGAAAGCCGCAGGCGCAGACTTGCCAAGGAAGGACCGGGCAGTAGCCTCAAAGGCCGAAACGGAACGACGCAGTCGTTTTTCAGAGACATCCGACGCGAAGCGTCCTGCAGGGCAGTCCCTAGCCTGATGCATCCGCCCGGACATCAGGTGACCAGACCGCGGCGGAGCAAGCTGGGAACTTAGCCGGGCTAAGTTCGTGTCGCTGCCCGGATTGTCATCCGGTGCGCGGCAGACTGGTGTCTGGTCCCGGGATTGTCCGGGTCGCTGCGCTGGCAACCAAGGAAAGGACGGGGCAGGGTGACGGAGGGCAATGGCGGTGGAAGTCCCGCCGCCGGCGTGCGAACGTGGACGGCGGCCGGGTGCACCGTCACGAGGTCAAGGTCAGCCCCGAAGAAGAGGCCCAGCTCCTTGCCCTGGCGGAGAAGCACCGTGTCACGATCCCGCGGCTGCTGGTCGAAGCGGCATTGAATGAGGACAGTGAAAGTCCGTCGGAGCGGCGGGATCAGTTCATGCAGCTGTCGACCCTGCAGCGCCTCATCGGAAGTGTTGCGAACAACGTCAACCAGATCGCCCGGCACGCCAACACGGCCGGGGAAGTGCCGCCGGACGCGGTGGCGGCGATCGCCCATGCCAAGAGCGTGATCATCCGGATCGACCGGCAGCTCGCCGAGATGGCCGGGAGGTGATTGCCCGGTGATTCCGAACATCACCGTTGGTGACCGCATGGCCGGGCTGATGATCTACCTCGCCGGCCCGGGCCGGGCCAATGAGCACGAGGAACCACACCTTGTTGCCGGTGACTCCGCGCTTCTGGCCTGGCACGACGACAACGAACTGAACCGGGACGCGGCCCTGGACATCGCCAACGCCCTGGACCGGGCCCGGCAGTTCTACAAGACCGAGGTCGACGGCGGCCACGTGTTCCACTGCTCACTGAGCCTGGCCGCGGAAGAAGGACAGCTCACGGACGGGCAGTGGGGTGCGATCGCGACCGACTTCATGAAGGACATGGACTTCACCGGGGACGGCGGGAAAGCCCCGGCGCGGTGGGTTGCCGTCCGTCACGGGCTGAGCAAGAACGGCAACGACCACATCCACATCGTCGCCTCCATGGTGCGTGATGACGGCACCAAATGGAACGGCTGGAAGAGCAAGTACAAGTCCCAGCAGGCCGCCCGGGCCTTGGAGAAAAAATACGGACTCAACGAACTCGGTGCCGTCCGTGCGGAGCGGGGGTACACGCCGGCGGAACAGGCGAAGGCCGCCCGCCAGGGGCTGCCTGAGGTGGAGCGCCACAGCCTCGCCCGGACGGTTCGCACCTGCGCCGCAGCAGCCACCGACGAGGCAGAGTTCGTCCGCCGCGCACGGCAGGAAGGCCTGCTCGTCCGGCCCCGTTACGCTGCCGGCCGCACCGACGTTGTGACCGGATACTCCGTCGCGGAACGCCCCCGGAAAGGGGAGCGGGCCGTGTGGTTCGGCGGCAACTCCCTGGGCCGGGACCTCGCCCTGCCCAAACTCCGTGCTGTTTGGGAAAGCACCCCCGAAACAGCGACCGAGGCTGTCGCAGAATGGAACGCCGCGGCGCGCAACCGCCGCCCCGTGAAACCTGGCAAGGAAACCCTGCAGCCCTCTGTCGGGCTGTGGGAAAAATACGCCCATGACGTCAGCGCCTTGCGTGAGAGACTCGCTGCTACCCCGCACACCGATCACGCAGCCTGGGCCCAGGCAGCGCGCGAAACAGCGGCAGCGTTCGGTGCCTGGTCCAGGCGCATCGAACCCACCCCCGGGCCGCTGGCCGACGCCGCACGCGAGCTCGCCAAGTCCGCGCAGTTGCGCCGCTACCCGAACCGCCGCCCAGTGGGGTTGCCGTCGGCGCGGGGTGCCAGCATGATTCTGCTGGCGGCGACGTCCAAGAGCGAACGGGCCGCGTACGCGCTGCTGTTCCGCCAGCTCGCCCAGACCGCCCGGGCCATCCACGACATGCACAAAGCCACCGACGACCTGCGCCGCGTCCGCGGCCTCTCCGCGGCCGTCATCGCCGCCAGCAAGGCCGTCGAAGCCAGCGCCGCAACCCAGACCACCACAACCCGGGCAGTGACGATGGAGAGCCTTCGTCAACAGCACCCGGAAGCCAGCGAAGAAGCCCTCCGCGCCCGGCTCATCGCCGAACGCTCCAGAGGCGGCGGCCCGCCCATCCCACCACCACTCACCACGGCAGAAAAGGTGCTGCAGCAAGCCGGAGCAACCCGGTCCGACGAACCCAACCGAAACCACCATCCGAATCCAGGCATCGAGCGATAGGGGAAGAGCATGAGCGAAGCAGACGGAATCGACGAAGCAGTAGACGGAGCCCTGCGCACCGGCCTCATGGTCGCCAGCCGCATCGGCGAACAGTTGGCCAGGATGCGGGCGGAAGACCAGCGCACAATCGCGGCCGCCGAGGAACACCGGGCCCGGCAACTCCAGGAACGCTTCGACGCCCAACGCGCAGCAGCCCGCGCCCAGCTGGCACCCGTTGCACGGGAGGACTGGTGGGACAAAGCCACCCCCGCAATGATCGAACGCGCCCACGAGACCGCCACCGCATGGAAGACCTACGACCCCATCGCCGCCCAGGCAGCAGAGACAATCGGCGACCAGGTCCAGTCCCGGTACGGCATCGATGTGAACAACACCGGAGCAGATGAACGGTCCGTGTCCGAAGCCCTAGCCCGCGCCCAGCAGGCCCGCTCCGAGGCCGAAAAAGAACGGACGAAAGCCTCAACAGCGCGCACCGACGAAGTGATCGCCGGCTCAGCCATGGTAGGCGCGAACAGAGAGGACCAGGCGGCCGGTCAGACGCAGGCGGAACCTGCCTACGATTCCCCAGAGCGCCGGCAACAGCTCGCCGAAAGCCTCGAAGGCAAAGGAGACCGCGAAGCGGTCAACGCCCGCCTCCTGGCTGACAAACACCAGGGAACACCGGCGACGGCGGCCGTGGCGCACAAGCCCTCCCTGGCCACGACATCAAAGATGGCCAAGCAGGTCAGCAAGGGAAAGACACTCGAACGCGGCGGACTCGAACGATAAGTGGCGCGCCTATCGCACTGCTGCGGAGGCAGGTTCGTCCCTCTCCTCAGGAGAGGGTGCGGGAATTGTGCCACAGCCTGTGGCGCAATTGAGGATCGGTAGGGTGGGATGCATGACGTCCTCCGAAATTGACCTGCCGGCAGACTATGTGGAGCTGCTCGAGGCGCTGAGAACACGTGTTTCAGACGCCAGGATCCAGGCCCAACGGACCGTCAACACCTTGCTGATCGAGCTCTATTGGTCTCTTGGCAGGGACATTCTGGCCCGTCAGGACAGGCAAGGGTGGGGCAGTGGGGTCATCAACCGGCTGGCCAACGATCTGCGTACATCGTTTCCGGATATGAAGGGCCTCTCCGCCAGGAACCTGCAGTACATGACAGCAATGGTGCGCGCCTGGGGTGGCATGAGTCCAAATGTGCCACAGACTGTGGCACATTTGCCGTGGGGTCACATCAGAACGATCCTGGACAAGGCTGCCACTGCCGAGGAGCGGAACTGGTATGCCGCCGCGGCGGTGCAGTACGGGTGGTCCCGTAACGTCCTGCTGAACATGATGATGAACCGCTCAATGGAGCGAACCGGCGCCGCTCCCTCGAACTTCACCCGTCAGCTTGCTGCCCCGGATTCCGAGCTGGCCCAGCAAATGGCCAAAGACCCCTACAACTTCGAGTTCCTCGGCCTTTCCGGTGAAGTCGCCGAACGCGATCTGGAGAACGCATTAACCAGCAGGATCACCGAGACACTGCGCGAACTCGGCCCTGGCTTCGCATTCGTCGGCCGACAGGTTCACTTCAACGTGGACGGCGAAGAGTACTGGGTGGATCTGCTCTTCTTCCACATTGAGCAATCCCGGTACGTCGTCATCGAGCTCAAAACCGGCAAGTTCCAGCCGGAATACGCCGGCAAGCTCAACTTCTACGTCGCCCTCGTTGACGACATGCTCCGGCGCGACCACCACAACGAAACCATCGGCATCCTCATCTGCGGTACCAAGAACGACCGCATCGTCCGGTACAGCCTCGGACGCTCGACCTCGCCCATGGCCGTGGCCGCATACACCTACGACAAATTACCTCCCGGGGAACAGCAGACGCTGCCCGATGAAGACCACCTCACTGCCGCGCTGGAATGGGCCGCCGACACTCAAGAGGCTGAAGGGAAGGTCGACGGCTGAGCCCGGCTCTCGGATCAGCCCTTGGCAATCAATTAGGAGTTAGTCGGTAGGTGGTGTTCGCTGGACGATGCGGTACACCGTGCTTCGGGCGACCTTGAAGATGTCGGCGATCTCGACAGTCGTGTGTTGCCCTCCCTTGTAGAGGGCTACCACGAGGGCTTCCTGGTTCTTGCTGAGTTTGGGCTGTTTGCCGCGCAGGCGGCCTCTGGCTTTGGCGAGCTGCATGCCTTCGCGAGTTCGCGCGCGGATGAGGTCCGCTTCGAATTCTGCCACCATCGCAAGGACGTTGAAGAGCAGCCGGCCGACCGGATCCAGGGGGTCGTGGATGGATCCGCCGATGCTGAGCTTCACTTCACGCCGGGTGAGGTCCTCGACGATGTCCCTAGCGTCGGGGAGTGACCTGGCGAGACGGTCGAGCTTGGTGACGACCAAGGTGTCTCCTGCCCGGACCGCGGCCATAGCTTCCCGAAGCCCCGGCCTGTCGCGGCTCGTGCCGGTCAGCCCATGGTCAACGTAGATCCGTTCAGTCGGCACCCCGAGTGCCATCAGTCCATTACGTTGGACAGTGAGGTCCTGCTCATTCGTGGACACCCGGGCGTACCCGACGAGGTGGGCGCTCATGGGCGCCAGTGTAGTACTTGAGCCACCGTCAGCGGGCAGTTTTCTCGGGCACGGCATACGCACATTGAGAGGGCAGTATTCACACCGAAAGCCTGCGCTACGGGAGTGGCCGCAATGCGTCGCGCTGGGGGACCGTTATACGCGACGGCCTGATGTGGCCACGGACCGCGACAGTTCGACTAGTCCGGCACGGCAGCAGAAATGGCCGCTCTCCCGTCGGAGAGCGGCCATTTCTGTGAGGTGCGGTCGGCATTGCGCCGGTAGGGTCAGCTAGCTCCTGGAAGCCTTGACGGGAACCTTGCGGGCGGCCGGCATTTCGGAGCTCAAGGGGGCTTCTGCGCCAACAGCGCCGTCCGCCGGGGAAGCCGACGCTAGGTCTGCCTCAAGGCTTGAGTTCTTGGATGGCTCCTTGATCATCGTTGCTGCGATCAGTGTCAGGGCGATGCAGCCGGTGATATACCAGAAGAAGGTCGATTCCATGCCGACCTGCTTCAGGGCCAAACCAATGGGCTCGACAGTTCCGCCGAAGGTTGCGGCGACGAGGGCGTGGGGGAGTCCGACGCCGAGGGCACGGACCCGGGTGGGGAACATTTCGGCTTTGATGATGGAAGCGCAGGCCGTGTAGCCGGAAACGAACACGAGGCAGAACATCATCAGTCCGAAGGCGGCGAAGACGTTGGTCGTGTTGGCGAGGATGGTCAACACGGGCACGGTGATGATGGTGCCGCCGATGGAGAAAAACAGCATGACCTTACGCCGGCCGTAGCGGTCGGACAGGCCGCCGACCAGTGGCTGCAGGAACATGAAGATGAAGAGGGCTACGAAGCTGATGACGCTGGCATCTTCCTTGGCGATGCCTGAGGTGTTCACCATGTATTTCTGCATGTAGGTCGTGTAGACGTAGAAGCTGACGGTTCCGCCGATGGCCAGGGCGAAGACGGCGAAGAGCTGCTTGGGGTATTGGAGCAGGGCGCGCAGGGAGCCGACGGGCTTCTTGCCGAAGGCTGCGGTCTCCGCTTCACTGCGGGCCTTTTCGAGCTTGTAGTGTTCGGACTCGTCCATAGAGCGGCGAAGCACCATGACGAGAAGGCCGGCGACGGCGCCGATGATGAACGGGATACGCCATCCCCACTCACCCATTTGTTCGGGGCTGAGGAGGCGCTGGAGCAGGATCATAGCCAGGAGGGCCAAGAGTTGGCCGATGATAATGGAGACGTACTGGAAACTGGAGAAGAATCCGCGCCGGCCAGGGGTCGCGACCTCGGAAAGATAGGTTGCGCTGGAACCGAACTCGCCTCCGACGCTCAAGCCTTGGACAAGCCTCGCGACGACGAGCAGGATGGGGGCGAAGATGCCGATGGTGTCGAATGATGGCGTGAGCCCGATCATCAGCGATCCGGCGCTCATCAGCAGGACGGATGCCGCCAGTGCGTTACGACGGCCGTGGCGGTCCGCGTACATGCCCAGCAGCCAGCCTCCCAAGGGGCGCATCAGGAATCCGACGGCGAAGACTGCGGCGGTGGACAGCAGCTGGGCGGTCGCGTTGCCGGTTGGGAAAAATTCAGCAGCGAAGTAGATGCTGAAAGAGGCGTAAACGAACCAGTCGTACCATTCGATCAGGTTTCCCAGGCATCCTTTGACGACGTTGCTGACCACCCGCGGCTTGATCGGTGCGGGTGCGGCGATTTGAGTGTTCACTTGAACTCCTTTGTTCTTGTCGGTGTTGCCAGGTGTACTGCCCTGCCTGCCGTTCCGGAGGCTTGCGCCTTTGAACTACGTCCACTGTGTCTGAGGTCACCCGCACTGGACAGGGAATCTGCGATTTCTTAGCCGTCCCTTAAGGCGGCCGCCAAAAGAACCGTCTGCGAGAACACCAAACGCTACGAAAAAGCCGGGCCCGCCATTGCGAACCCGGCTAAGCCAGCTGTGGGGAGATGCGCAGGCATCTGCAATAAGCGCTCCTAAACTCGGACCAGGCCGATGGATTGGTCACTGGCTCCTTCCGTGGCGATTCGCTCGTCAAAATGTGCAGCAAGCAGTTCCCCGGCGTGCATGAGGTGTTCTTCCATTTCTCTCCGGGTCGTCTCGGCATCCTTGGAACGGATGGCTTCGAGGAGTTTGGAGTGGTCATCTACGGTTGCTTTCGGCCATCCTTCGATACTTGAGTAGAAACGCCGGGGTACGTAGCGGGAGACAAGTCTCATTGCCCAGATGATTTTCCTCGAGTCCGCCAGAAGGTTGATTTGCGATGGAAGGCATGGTTTTTTCTTCCAGCAGCTCGTCGTCGTGCCGCGCTGCCGCCGCTATGAGTTCATGGTGCAGTGCTTCCAGTTCTAAAAGGTCCTTCTCGGTGGCGTTGAGTGTGGCCCGTGCTGCAAAGTCCCCCCGATGAGTGCCGGGACCCTGAAGATGTCTCGTATGTCATTTCCAGTCAGTGCAGCCACTTGGAAGCCCTTACGGGGCACGAGCTCCAGGAATCCCTCAACGCGCAGCGATTGCAGGGCCTCCCTCACCGGGGTTGTGGAAATTTCGAGTGTTTCTGCCAGCACCTCCGGGCGAACTAAGGTGCCGGGACGAAGGCTGCCGGACATGCGGATGAACCCGCGTTGGCTCGGTCACGTCACTTTCTCCTTGCTACAACTCAAAAACTACGGCATTGCCGGGAAAGAATTGGCCCAGCTTCCCTGAGCGGAATGTCGCTAAGCATGGTTTCTCTTATAGGCTTCAACGGCTCCCGTATGGAGGGGGATCCCGGAGGTGTAGATAATTGAACGTGTATCCAAGAACTGAATGCCTACGGTCCCGGGTGGAACCAATTCGGCGGAGCGTCGGATCAGGACCTCCACGACGCCGCTGACTACGTCGTTTGGGAGGTCGGGCCTGGCAAGCAAAATAGTCGAAATGCCTACAGAAGCTATCTCGGTTCCGGACGAGTAGAGGCTTTTGGGTAGGGTCACCGGCTGGTACACGGGCCCGTACTTGGCCTGGAGGAACCGCTGCTCGGCGGCCAGGTCCAGCAGCCTGATGCCAGACGATGGGCCGCGGCCTCCGCTTGTGTCCATCTGCGGATGCGGTACACCGCCGGCAAAGAGTGCTGCGTCCACTTCGCCGCTCGCCAGCGCATCCAAAACCTTGGTAACAGGTACTTCGCGGATGCTCACATCAGTTTCCTTCATGCCTCCTGCCTCCAGAAGCAGGCGTCCGGCCCTGATGGTGGCCGAGGTGGCCCCGAGGCTGATGGTCTTGCCGCCCAAATCAGAGACGCTCCGGATGGGCGAATCAGCCGGTACTGCGAACTGGAGATAATTCAGATACAGCCTGCCCACCGCGTGTAAACGGTCTCGTTGTGTCAGGGCTACGTCGGCCAGCACCAAGGAGAAGTCGAGCTTCCCGGTCAGGATGCTTTCAAGGTTTTCCACGGAGCCATCGGTAATTTTTGGCTCGAGGGTAAACCCGGCGTTAGCGCGCTCGATTGCAGCGACCAGGGAGTGCCCAAAGTCGTTGAAGAAGCCGCTGAGTTCCGCAGTGCCCAAGCTGAACGTGCGCTTCGGTACGCTGCAGCTTCCCGCCAGAAGGGCAGCCGCAGCGGCCACTGTCCCGGTGAGCAACCGCCGTCGGGTAATCCGGGTGGGGTTCACGGACGTCACCGGGCCATTCCCCCTCGGGCAGAAGGTATCGACAGCACAATGGTGAGTCCGCCGCCGGGGGTCTCCCGCCCTGTTACTCTGCCGCCGCTGCGTTCAATGAGGGCTTCCACGATGGACAGGCCCAGGCCTGTACCACTTGGAGCCTTGCCGTTCTCGGGCGATGCGCTGGTGACGGTGCCACGGAAGAACCTCCTGGTGATCAATTTCAATTCGGAGGGCAAGACGCCGGCGCCGTCGTCGGTGACGGTGACGTCGACCAAGCCTCCGGCTGTTCCTGCAGGGTGCAGCGAGTCTACGAAGATGCGCACGGTGCTACCCGGGCCGGCATATTTGCAGGCGTTGTCCAGAAGGACGTCGAGTGCCTGTTCCAAGCCGCCGGTGTTTATAGATGCCGGGTCCTCAGCCGGGCCATCCTGTACCTTAATGGTCATGTCTGAGGCGGCGGCGGTTTCGGCCCAGGTGTCTGCCCTGTCCAGTGCGACCATGTAGGGGAGGCAGGACTCGGTGCTTGCTTGTGGTACCCGAGGGGTTTCGGCTACGGAGAGGGCTAGTAAATCGTCGAGGATCTCTTCCAGCCGGAGGGCCTCGCCTACTGCGCGTCGGTAGCTCTTGGTGCCTTCGGTTTGAACGTGCGGTTCCAACAGGTCCAAGCGCAGCTGGAGCGCAGTAATGGGATTTCTCAGCTGATGGGCGGTGTCTGCTATGAGCCTGCTTTGCGCTTCGGCGGAGGTGTGGACGGTGGTGACCATTCTTTCGAAGGCTTTGGACAGCTGCCTGAATTCGGGTGGGCCGCTCTCAGCGGTATCCGGCAGGTGTGCCGGTTCATCGCTCGTGGAGGTCAGAGCATGTGCGAAGGGCAGACTGCCGGTAAGTTCCTGCATACGGTGACTCACCTTTTCAAGGGGCCGGAGGACCCACCTGCTGAGAGCGAGTGCCAGCACACCGAAGCAGGCCACTGCGGCGAGTGCACCAATCCCGATGAGGAGCCACGCCTGGAGGATGTCGTTGCGGGGGCTTTGAGTGGACGCGACGATCACCACGGCGCCGTTGACCTGTGCCCCGGTTCCGATCGGTTTGGCGAAAACGGCTGTCGGTGGACTCCATGGGGTGAGCAGGTCCAGTCCGGAGGAGCGTTCGTTCCGCAGTGCGCGCCCAACGGCGGCGGAGACTTCCGGATCGTCCAAGGTTGTTCCATCGGCCCGGGGGGAAGCGCCTCGGGTGGAGACGACTGCCACGGCGTCACCGTAGAGACCGTTGTAGGCAGCTATCTCCTCAAGCAGGAGCCCGGTGCCGCTGTTTCGAACATAGCTGTCTGCGAGGTCCCCGAACCGTTGAAGGTCCCCGTCCTTGCTGAGGACGAACTGGCGTGTGCGGAGGTCAGCCGACGCCAGGGCCAGGGGGACTGCGAATCCTGCCACGACAATCGCCCCAAGGATGGCCAGCACCAGGAGCAGCCGGGTTCTCACGGCTCGCCGGTCCAGCGGTAGCCGAAGCCCCGGATTGTCTCGATCAGACCGGGACGACCGATCTTTGAGCGCAACGCTGTCATATGGACATCGAGCGAGCGTGACACGGCGACGAAAGCGTTGCCCCAGATCTGGTCCATCACCTGCTGGCGGCTGACTGCCGTTCCCGGGCTGTCGACCAACATTTCGAGGAGTTGAAACTCCTTGGTCGTGAGGGCAATGGTTGTCCCGGAGATCTGCAATGACCGGGCAGACAGATCCACAGTGATGCCACCGAACTCTCGAAGATGCGTGCTGGCCGCAGATGCCCGCTGGGCCCGCCGTCGTATGGCTCCGATTCGGGCCAGCAACTCCGTGATACGGGCCGGTTTGACCAAGTAGTCGTCGGCGCCGTTCCGGAGGCCACGGACGACCGACCGTTCTTCGTCGCGGGCCGTGAGGACGATGACCGGTACCGCTGAAACCTGGCGGAGGCGGCGCAGCACTTCGATGCCGTCCATGTCGGGAAGCCCCAGATCAAGCAGGACGAGGTCGAAGTCAGGATGCCGGGTCAGGATTTCGATGCCTCGCGACATACGATGGGCTGTGATCCGGTTGGCTTCGAGCGCGTCGACCATCGCGCTGGCTACGCCGTCGTCGTCTTCGACAACGCCAATGCGCATGTCTGGTTCCTTCCACTGGGTCAGAGGGGGCTGGTCGTCGGGACAGGGATGGGTGCCCGCTCAGCCGGGGGCGGGCAGGAGTCGTTTTAGGCGGCCGGTGTTCTCCAGTAGCAGTTTCAGAAGTTCCTTTTCGGGCGCTGATTCCGGCAACAACAGATAGTTACGGCGGGCGCGGGTGATGATTTTGCCGGCTATGGCGAAGACCCGGTAGCGCCAGCGTTTGATGCCCCAGGCCTTGGCGCGGTGGCCGTCCGGGAGGGCGGCGAGCTGGACCCAGGAGACAGGTTGAAGGCCAGTGCTGCGATGTTCGCCCAAGCCTGGTTCGCGGCGAAGTCGAAGAACGGCAGTTTGCCGAGGCCGGTGTTTTCAAAGATGCGTTCCTTGGCTTCCTGACGTGATCGGCTGCGCCCGGACTTGCCAAAGGAGATGGACACGTGTCTCAAACCTCTTGGAACTGGACCGCGGCCACGCTGCTGAGGATTTAGGTGCGAGTATTGCCCCCTGTCCCCGGCCCTTCTCGGGGAGACATTCGGCAGAACGGTAGGTTCCTTACGCACACAGGCGACCAGACATCTGAGCAGGGCGCGTAGTCGCAAAAGCGACACGGCAAACCGTGCCCCAGCAGTTGCGCACTCCGTCTTGCCTAGGCGCAGCACAAGGGATAGCACCAGAGGCCGGCTGCGATATCCGCAGTCGGCCTCCGGGGCTGCTACTTAGCCCGGCGACGAAGTGCGCGTGAACTCGGGAGGGTGAGACGGCAAGCGCTTCGCACTTAGAGCGAGCTGGGAAGCAAAATTGCCAGCCATGCGAGTCCGGGGCCGGCGGCAACGACAATTCCCGCATAACCCAGCATCTGGCGGTAGAACTTGTCCCGATCGTCCTCATCGACGTTCGCGAGGACAAGTGCTCCGTTTGTTGAGAAGGGGCTGACGTCCACAACGGTGGCAGCTATTGCGAGAGCCGCCACAAATGCAATGGGATTGATGGTGCTGGATTCCAGGAACGGCACGGCCAAGGCAATGGCGACACTGATGATACCCAGCGAAGAAGCTACCGCCGAAGTGGCGCCTGCGAGATAACAGAGCAACATGGCGGCGAGAAGGGGGATGCCAATGCTCGAAATCCCGGAGCTGACGAACTCGACGGTGCCGGCTGTCTGCAGGACGTTGATGAACGTGAGGATGCCGCAAACCAGTACAGCTGTAGGCCAGCTGACTTTGTTCATTGCGTTCTTAGCAGCGGGTGGGTTGATGATGGCCAGGACCAAGGCGAGGCTCATCGAGAGGACTCCGATATCCAGGTCGAAGGCGACGGTTCCCACTGCCAAGGTGGCCAAGGCGGCCAGCGTAACCATTTGATAGAGGGTGGGCTTCGGACGGGATACTGACGGCTGCAGCCGAGGACCAGCCTGTGGCTGTGCGGGGGCTGCAACGGCGATGCCTCCCCCCGAGGGGTATGACGATGCCCCGCCGGGAGTCTTGGCGATGACAGCATGGCCGCCGGATGCGGCGACGCCATTGTCGAGGCCTTTGCCGTTGATCATCAGACCTTTGGCTTTGTGGCCACCCATGGCGAAGTACAGGATTGCGGCGACGACGGTGTTAAAAACCAGGGGCGCGAAGAAGAGCACGAGGGGATCGGTCGGGAGGGCGGCTTTCGTGAGATAACTGTCGATGAAGGCGCCGTATACGCTGATCGGGGAGAACGCGCCCGCGAGGGCCCCGTGAACCACCATCATGCCCATCATGAGTTGGTTGATCTTGAAACGGCGGGCGAACGGGATGGCCAACGGCGCAATGATCGCGACAGAGAACACCGCGCCGACCGACATTAGCAGGGTTGCCAGTGCAAAAAAGACCCAAGGGGACGCGGCGACTTTGCCACGGACTAATTTCAGGCTCCATTGCACCAGCAGGTCAATGCTTCCGCTTAACTGGGCGAAACCAAAGAGGAAAGTGAGACCCAGCAGAGCCAGGAAGAGTTCACCCGGAAAGCCCGCGATAACTTCCTTGTTCGTCATTCCTACTACTGGGATGCCTACCGCGAAGGCGGCCACGAAGCCGAGAACGCCCATGTTCACGGATCGGATGGTTCCTATAAGGAACAGAGCGATCAAAACGGTGATCGATATCAATTCAGGGGACATAAGGCCTCGAAGATTAGGGTGGAGCGACAGTTGAGGTTCGGCGACCACGAGCTCCTAGAGTGAGGACTCGGACGGTTAGCCGAAGTGATATTCGCAATTACGAATCGAACCGAGTGTGCCCCACGTCATGTTGGACTGTCAAGAGGGGCACACTAAAGTGCTTGACACCGCCTGATGGTCCGGACTATTCCGCAAATACGGATCCAGCTCCGAAGTTTTCCAGTATGATTCCAGATACTCAAAGGAGGCGAAGTGCGCGAAACGGACACAAAATCAAGCTTTTGGTTCGCGGTGACAGGGAAGATGAAATCTTGGCGCCCGCCTGCGCAGCGACTGAACGCCCCGGTAATTTTCGAGATCATCGGGAAGCAACGCGACTTGCGAATCTGGAAACCTCCCGAATCGTCCCTCGCCACTACTTCTAGGCGGAGCCGAGGTGCCGGCTGACGTCGATAGGGTCGCGAGACGGCGGAGAGAGTCGGCTCCGCGCCCCCTGCCCACCCGTGGAACCTGGGCCAGCCGCCGAAGCCGGCAGAGAGTACCGGCTGCAGCCCCCTTTAGCGATGACAACCCGGAAGCAGAGGAGCAACCGGTGCTTTTTGCAGTGCATGGACGTCAGATTGAAGACCGATGTCGAGTCTCTGGGAAAAGTCAGCAAACTGAAACTCCCGTCAGGGTGTCCCAGAAAACCATATGACCGCACACAAGGCAAAGGACCCCGCTTATGAGCCGGGCCCTTTCTGCTGGAGGTGGGATATTGGCGGGATGACCCACGCGTACAGGCCAGGCCTGATCGCTCAACCGTTGCTGGACGGCTTCCAGGCGCGGATCAAATCGAGCAGTCCGGGGAAGCGTCTGTTGAGGTCTTCCGTGCGGAGTCTACTGCGCCGTTCCAAGCCATATTGGCGTTGCTGGATGAGTCCGGCGTCACGGAGAGCCCGAAAGTGGTGGGTGAGTGTTGATTTAGGGCGGTCGAATCCGAACCAGCCACAGGTGTGGTCGTAGGCTTCGGCCTCGAGCATGAGCTTGCGGACAATAGTGAGCCTCAAGGGATCGGCCAAGGCGGCAAAGACGGCTTCCAGCTTCAGCTCCCCCTCGGCGGGTTCAGGGAGCGGGTCGGGCAGTTCAATCAGACCCTTGCCATTGGGCCTTGCGGAATTGGACGGTGGGGGCATGGCATAAAGATACTTCTTGTACGAGTTTTGTCAAACTGGTACTGTTCGAGAAAACTCGTACATTTCAACGGAGAGTTCTATGACCACAACCGCCAACACCGACAGGGCGACAGGAGAACCCGGCGCCACGCCACAGCAGCCCAAACGTCGGCAGATGATCTCGGGCGCGTTCCTCGTAACGGCCGTCTTTGCGCTCTCGAATTCACCAACGCCGCTATACGTTCGATGGCAGGCGCAGCTGGGATTCTCCGCCGGGACCCTGACGCTGATTTTCGCCGCTTATATCGCTGGTCTGTTGCTGACACTCCTAATTGCTGGCCAGCTCGCGGACCGGTTGGGCCGCAAACCCGTCCTGATACCCGGCCTGGTACTCGCGATCGTAGCTTGTCTCCTCTTCGCAATCGCCGACTCCGTCCTCCTTCTTGGGCTCGCGCGGTTTCTCACGGGGATCGCCGTCGGCGTGATTGTGTCGGCTGGAATGGCGGCTGTAGTCGACTTGGGCGGGCCCGCCCGGAAAAGGCAGGCCTCGCTCGCCGCGTCCGTCGCCATGGTTCTTGGTGCGGGCCTAGGCCCCCTACTTGCAGGCACTTTCGCTCAAATCTCTCCTGACCCAGTCCTGCCGCTGTTCACTACCGAGCTGATCATCCTTGCCAGCGCGCTGGTCGTTGCCGGAACACTTCCCTTGAAGGGCCACCGCGAACGGGCAGCACTTGAGGACGCCACGAAGGGCGTGTGGCGACTGCCACAGGTCCCTCACCAGTACCAGATGCACCTGCTATACGGCATGGTTATGTTTGCGCCGGGCATCACCGCCACATCCTTTGTGCTCTCCCTAGGGCCTTCCCTGCTCGCAAAACTGCTCAACGTCAGCAGTCCCCTCATTGCTGGCAGCATGGCCTGCATCATGTTCCTAACTGCTACCGGCGTCCAGCTCGCCGTCAGCAGACTCTGCGTCCGGACGATCTTCTTGCTGGGTTCGACCGCCACCATTGCGGCGATGATCACTTTGGTAATCGCAGTCAATGCCTCCCAGGCAGCATTCCTCGTCATCTCCGCCGCCTTGGCCGGCGCCGGACAGGGGTTGGGGCAGCTTGGCGGGCTCACCCTTATCGGCACACAGGTGCCTGGCACTTACCGCGCCGAGGCGAACTCCATTCTCAATATCGGCGGGTACATATCGGCCGGACTCATCCCTGTTGCCACCGGATTCCTCATCGACGGCGCCGGCCTCGGAACAGGTGCAACCGCCTTCGCCACCATACTGACCGCAGCGTCCATAGCTGCCCTCGCTTTCGTCCACCGCCGACTTCAACGAACGTAGTGCACGACAGCGGTAGCTGAATGGCAAAGAGACGGGTAAGGCAACTGGGATCGGTTTCTCGGGCTGAGATGCGTCGGCTCCTAATCGGCACCGTATCGACTGAGTTCGAGTTCGAACTGGCGTCGGCGGTCAAACGTGCCGGGGGGACGAAGCCGGGGTGTGGAGATTGGGATGTCGTCCAGGTCGCTTGCATCGCCAAACCCCTTGTCGGAAGAAGAGCCGGACGATGCCTAAAAGGATCGCGCCTACAGCGCACCCAGCCCTGGGCTGTCCTAGGCGTCACCGCCGGCGGATCTCTCCTAACCGATGTTCCACATGCAGTGTGAACGGCCCGGTGGTGTCTGCGTCTGGTAGTCGTTGCCGGGCCTGCAACGGGCAGAGCGGGCAGAGAGCACGCAGGGATATCCACCCACGGCACCATTTTGGCCTTCCGGGACTCGTAACGGCACGCAGCTCAACAGTGCACCGGAGGGCAAAAAAGGCCTCCTGGGTCACCCGAAACATCGCCAAGAAATCAGAGCTACGTGCATAACGACGGAAACACGCGGCAACAAGAGCTGCATAGTCCACCACCATCTTCGAATCACAAAACGGGACTACGAATCCTGCTTTCGTACGGCCTCCGCGGGAAGCAAAGCCTCAAAAGGTCCGCTTCGACACGTCATCTAGAGACGTAGACAACGATGGTCCTTGACACGCAACGCACAAGCGATGAAACTTGCATTCGTAACTACGAAGTCAGTTTCGGGTTACCGATACGATTGAGTATCTCGAACGACGAAGTTCATCTGAA
>NZ_JAGGPJ010000035.1:0-33187 GCF_018613875.1 Arthrobacter sp. ISL-28
AGAAACTCACCCTGGACGACCTGAAGAAGTTCCGCGACCACCTGCGGATCCCTGTCACGGACGAGCAGCTCGAAAAGGACCCGTACCAGCCGCCGTACTTCCACCCGGGCACGGATGCGCCGGAAATCAAGTACATGATGGAACGCCGTGCCGCCTTGGGCGGCGCCGTCCCGGAGCGGCGCTCCAAGCACTCCGACATCTCGCTGCCGGACGCGAAGACTTACGAGGTCGCCAAGCGCGGCTCCGGCAAGCAGCAGGCCGCCACCACCATGGCGTTCGTCCGGCTGCTCAAGGACCTGATGCGGGACAAGAACTTCGGCAAGCACATCGCGCCGATCATCCCGGATGAGGCGCGCACCTTCGGCATGGACGCGTTCTTCCCCACGGCCAAGATCTACAACCCCAAGGGCCAGAACTACCTGTCCGTGGACCGCGACCTCGTGCTGGCCTACAAGGAATCCGCACAGGGCCAGCTGATCCACCCCGGCATCAACGAAGCCGGCGCCGTGGCAGCCTTCACCGCCGCCGGCACCGCCTACGCCACCCACGGCGTGCCGCTGGTCCCGGTCTACGTGTTCTACTCCATGTTCGGCTTCCAGCGCACCGGCGACGCCTTCTGGGCCGCCGCAGACCAGATGACCCGCGGCTTCATCATCGGCGCCACCGCCGGCCGGACCACCCTCACCGGCGAAGGCCTGCAGCACGCCGACGGCCACTCCCCGCTGCTCGCCTCCACCAACCCCGCGGTAGTCACCTACGACCCCGCCTACGGGTACGAGATGGGCCACATCGTCCGCGACGGCATCGAGCGCATGTACGGCCCGGACTCCACGGACCGGAACCTGATGTACTACATCACGGTCTACAACGAGCCCATCACTCAGCCGGCCGAGCCGGAAGAGCTGGATGTTGAAGGCGTCATCAAGGGCATCTACCTGCTGGCACCGGCCAGGATCGACGGCCCGCGCACGCAGATCCTTGCCTCCGGCGTGTCCGTCCCCTGGGCGATCGAGGCCCAGCGGATCCTTGCCGAGGACTGGGGCGTCTCCGCGGATGTCTGGTCCGTGACCTCCTGGAACGAACTGCGCCGCGACGGCATGGCAGCCGAGGAAGAGGCGTTCCTGAACCCCGGACAGCCCGCACGGGTGCCGTTCGTGACCCAGCAGCTGGCGGGCGCGACCGGCCCGGTGGTGGCGGTCTCGGACTACATGAAGGCCGTTCCGGACCAGATCCGCCAGTTCCTGCCGAACGAGTTCGCCTCGCTCGGTGCCGACGGCTTCGGCTTCTCCGACACCCGCGCCGCCGCCCGCCGCTTCTTCAAGAACGACACCCACTCGATCGTGGTCCGTTCGCTGGAGATGCTGGCCCGCCGCGGCGAGGTTGACTCCCAGGCGCCTGCGCAGGCGATCGAGAAGTACCGCCTGCACAACGTCAACGCCGGCACCACCGGCAACGCGGGCGGCGAGTCCTGACAGCGCTGGTTGAGTCCATCGAAAGCGGATAGGCCCAACCAGCGGAGACTTCCCGTTCTGCAGACAAACGACGGCGACCCCCACCAAAAGGTGGGGGTCGCCGTCGTCGTCCGGGTCCTTTTGCAGTGCTGTGACGCACAGCAACTGCAGTTGTAGCCTTCGCACAAAATGGAGCTTGCAGGTCAGGCACCGTATGCTCAATGCATGCCCCAGCCAACCCCCGCCCCCGCAAAGCGTAAACCGGCGTCGCACAGCATGACGCCGGAAAAGACGGAGACCCTGAAGAAGCTCAGGGCCAGTGTTGGTCAGCTGTCCACCACCACCATGCGCCAGCTCGAAAAATCGTTGCCGTGGTACAGCCGGCTCAGCTCCGATGAACGCTCCGCACTGGGGCTCGTGGCCCAAAACGGCATCGCGGCGTTCGTCACCTGGTACGAGAGGCCTAGCTCCCCCTCCTGGATCCTCACAGACGTTTTCGGCACCGCGCCCACGGAACTCACGCGCTCCATCAGCCTCCAGAAGGCGCTCCAGCTGATCCGGATCGTGGTGGAAGTGGTCGAAGATCAGGTTCCGGTCATAGCACCCGAGGCCGACCAGCCGTCATTGCGCGAGGCCGTCCTGCGATACTCCCGCGAGGTGGCTTTTGCCGCCGCGGACGTCTATGCGCGGGCGGCCGAATCCCGGGGTTCCTGGGACACCCGGCTGGAGGCCCTGATCGTGGACGCCATCCTGCGCGGTGAAAACACGGACGCACTGCGGTCCCGAATCGCCGCCCTCGGCTGGAAGGCCCAGGAACGGTTCACCGTGATGGTGGGGAACTCGCCGTCGGAACCCAGCGCCAGCTATGTGAGCGAACTGCGCCGCATGGCCGGCCGGTACGCGGAGGACGCCCTGGTGGGGATCCAAGGCGACCGCCTCATCCTGATCCTTGGCGGCGTCCATGACCGCGAAACGGCCTATCTGAAGCTGAGTGAGATGTTCGCGCCCGGGCCGGTGGTGTACGGCGCGGAGGCGAGTTCCCTGCTCGAAGCGAGCGGATCGGCCCAATCGGCGTTCGCCGGGCTCACGGCCGCGCGGGCGTGGCCGTCCGCGCCGCGCCCGGTGGCCGCCGACGACCTGCTTCCTGAGCGCGTCATCTCCGGGGACGATGCCGCCCGCCGGTCGCTCGTGAAGAACATCTACCGTCCCCTCCTGGCCGCATCGAACGGGCTCGTGGAAACCCTGGGCACCTACCTGGAACTAGGGCATTCGCTGGAGGCAACCGCCCGCGAACTCTTTGTCCACGCCAACACGGTCCGTTACCGGCTCAAGCGGGTTTGTGACGTGACGGGCTGGGATCCGCTGCTCCCCCGCGAGGCCTTCGTGCTTCAGGCTGCCCTCGTCGTGGGGCGGCTTTCAGCCCCGCCAAAGGCCCCCGTGGAGCGCCAGCCGGCGCGGAATCAGAACTGAACCGTTGTAGACTTCCTACAAACTGACCCCGTGAGCTTGGTGTACGGAAACACCCTTGAATCACACGGTACTTTGGAAAGCTGGTTACGTGCTTGCAATCGTCTGCCCTGGACAGGGCTCACAGACCCCCGGTTTCTTGGCCCCTTGGCTGGAGCTGCCTTCCGTAGCAGGCCATCTGGCCTCCCTCAGCGAAATCGCAGGCATCGACCTCACTGCGCACGGGACAACCTCCAATGAGGAAACCATCAAGGACACTGCGGTCGCGCAGCCCCTGATTGTCGCCGCCGGACTCATGGCCGCCAAGGCCCTGTTCGACGTCGAGCTCAGCACCCTCCCGGTCATTCTCGCCGGACACTCGGTGGGTGAGATCACGGCCTCGGCCCTGGCCGGCGTGCTCACCGAAAAAGAAGCCATGACCTTTGTCCGTGAACGCGCCAACAGCATGGCGGCGGCCGCCGCCGTCACCCCCACGGGCATGAGCGCCGTGGTGGGCGGGGACCCGGCCGAGGTCCTGGCCGCTATCGAGGCGACTGGCGCCACGCCTGCCAACGTGAACGGCGCCGGGCAGACTGTCGCCGCCGGAACCTTTGAACAGCTCAAGGCCCTCGCGGAGAACCCCCCGGCCAAGGCCCGCGTCATTCCGCTCAAGGTGGCCGGCGCGTTCCACACATCGCACATGGCACCGGCGGTGAGCGCCCTCGAGGCGCTTCGTCCGGAGCTCCAGCCGCAGGCACCCTCAGTGCCGCTGCTGTCCAACTTCGACGGCCAGGAAGTCGCGGAAGGCGCCGCCGCCGTCGACAGCCTGATTGCCCAGGTCTCCCGCCCGGTCCGCTGGGACCTCTGCATGGAATCCCTCGTGCAGCGCGGCGTCACCGGCCTCATTGAACTGGCACCCGCCGGCACGCTGGCCGGGCTCGCGAAGCGCGGCATGCCCGGCGTCAAGACCGTGGCCGTGAAAACCCCTGATGACCTGTCCGCAGCCCTTGCACTATTCGCAGAACTGGAGGGACAGGCATGAGCGTTCCCACACTGAAGCAGGCACCTGTCAACGAGCACACGCGCATCCTTGGTATCGGCGCCTACCGCCCCGATGTGATCGTGACCAACGAGGACGTCTGCCAGTGGATCGACTCCTCGGACGAATGGATCCGCCAGCGCACTGGCATTGTCACGCGCCACCGGGCCTCCGCCGACGTCAGCGTGATCGACATGGCGGAAGGCGCGGCCCGCGAGGCCCTGGCCAAGGCCGGCATCGAAGCCTCCGAGCTCGGCGCTGTCATCGTTTCCACCGTGACGCACCCCTACGCCACCCCGTCAGCGGCCGCGAGCCTCGCTGACCGGCTGGGAGCAACCCCGGCCCCGGCCTTCGACATCTCCGCAGCCTGCGCCGGCTACTGCTACGGCATCGCCCAGGGCGACTCGCTGGTCCGCTCCGGCGCTGCCAAGTACGTCCTGGTGGTGGGTGCCGAGAAGCTCTCCGACGTCATCGACAACACCGAGCGCACCATCTCCTTCCTGCTGGGTGACGGCGCCGGCGCCGTGGTGATCGGCCCGTCCGAGACGCCGGGAATCGGCCCGTCCGTCTGGGGTTCGGACGGCAGCAAGTGGGACGCGATCGGCATGACGCACTCACTGCTTGATGTGCGGGAGTACTCCGCCACGCAGTCCGCATTGCACGCACATTCCGGGGCACGGCAGGCCAGCGCCCTCAGCTCTGAGGAAGCGGCCGTCACGGACGCCGCCATCTGGCCCACCCTGCGCCAAGACGGCCAGACGGTGTTCCGCTGGGCCGTCTGGGAAATGGCAAAGGTGGCGCAGCAGGCCCTGGACGCCGCCGGTGTCAAAGCCGAGGACCTCGTCGCGTTTGTGCCGCATCAGGCCAACATGCGCATCATCGACGAGATGGTGAAGAAGCTCCAGCTGCCCGAAACCGTGACGGTCGCCCGGGACATCGCCGACGCCGGCAACACCTCAGCCGCGTCCATCCCGCTGGCCACGCACCGGCTGCTGCAGGAACACCCCGAACTCAGCGGCGGTCTCGCGCTGCAGATCGGCTTCGGAGCCGGCTTGGTCTTCGGTGCCCAGGTCGTCGTCCTTCCCTAGGAATCCCCCATCAAACCGCAACCGCGGTTTGCCCCGTTTCCGGCAGCCCCTGCCGGCAATAACAAGAAAAGGAGCCATCAATGGCTAGCAACGAAGAGATCCTGGCCGGACTGGCTGAAATCGTCAACGAAGAGACCGGTCTGGCCACCGAAGCAGTGGAGCTGGACAAGTCCTTCACCGAGGACCTGGACATCGACTCCATCTCCATGATGACCATCGTGGTCAATGCTGAAGAGAAGTTCGGCGTGCGCATCCCGGACGAAGAGGTCAAGAACCTCAAGACCGTTGGTGACGCTGTCAGCTTCATCTCCAACGCACAGGCCTAAGCAGGCTTCCAGCCGCATCCCGGCTGAACTCGGCTGGCCGGCCCGCAAAAAAAACAAGTTTCGGGCCGGCCAGCCGATGCACCACCCCCAAATTTTCTCGCAGACCCCTCCGCACGCCCCCGACTCAGGCCTCCGGCCCTGCAGCACAGGACTCGGCACGCGCACCGACAGAGAGTGATCCCATGACACGCAAAGTAGTCATTACCGGTCTGGGTGCCACCACGCCCATCGGCGGCGATGTACCCACTATGTGGACGAACGCGCTGAAGGGGGTCTCGGGCGCCAAGACGCTCGAAGACGACTGGGTAGCCAAGTACGAACTGCCCGTCCACTTCGCCGCCCGGTGCTCCACGCCCGCCCTTGAGGTTCTGAGCCGCGTCGAGGCCAAGCGCATGGACCCCTCAACGCAGTTCGGCGTTATCGCTGCCCGCGAGGCGTGGGCTGATTCCGGCATCACCGACGTCGATCACGACCGCCTGGCCGTGGCCTTCGCGACCGGCATCGGCGGCGTGTGGACCCTGCTCGACGCGTGGGACACGCTGAAGGAGAAGGGCCCCCGCCGGGTCCTCCCGATGACCGTTCCCATGCTTATGCCCAACGGTGTGGCCGCCGCGGTGAGCCTTGACCTGGGCGCCCGCGCCGGTGCGCACACCCCCGTTTCCGCCTGCGCCTCCGGCACCGAGGCCCTGCACCTGGGCCTGGACCTGATCCGCTCGGGGAAGGCCGACGTGGTGATGTGCGGCGGCGCCGAGGCCGCCATCCACCCCATGCCCCTGGCCGCGTTCTCTTCGATGCAGGCACTCTCGCGCCGCAACGATGACCCCGAGGGCGCCTCCCGCCCGTACGACATGGGCCGCGACGGCTTTGTCATGGGTGAAGGAGCCGGCGCCCTCGTGCTTGAAGCCGAGGAGCACGCCCTGGCCCGCGGAGCACGGATCTACGGCGAACTGGCCGGCACGTCGGTGACGTCCGACTCCTACCACATCACGGCCCCGGACCCCGAAGGCCTCGGAGCCACGCGTGCCCTCAAGGCGGCCATGTTCGACGGCCGGATCCAGGCTGAGGACGTTGTCCACGTCAACGCCCACGCCACCTCCACTCCCGTCGGCGACAAGCCCGAGTACACCGCGCTGCGTGCCGCCCTGGGCACGCACGTGGACAATGTGGCGGTATCCGCGACCAAGTCACAGATGGGCCACCTGCTGGGCGCCTCCGGCGCAGTTGAAGCCGTTCTCACGGTACTGGCCGTGTACGAGCGCAAGGCGCCCCTCACGATCAACCTGGAGAACCAGGATCCGGAGATCCCGCTCGACGTCGTCACCTCCTCCCGCGAACTTCCCGCCGGGGACATCGTGGCGCTGAGCAACTCGTTCGGCTTTGGCGGCCACAACGCCGTCATCGCCGTCCGCAGCATCTGACTGTCCAATGATTAGCGAAGAAGCCCCCGCCGGTTGGCGGGGGCTTCTTCGTGCTATGGGGAGTGGCGGGTCAGCCGACCTGATGCAGCCAGCGGACGGGTGCGCCCTCGGCGGCGTGGCGGAAGGGTTCCAGTTCCTCGTCCCAGGCCTCGCCGAGAGCAAGGGACAGCTCGTGATAGACCGCCGACGGGTCGCCCGCACCCGACTCGTAGGCGTAACGGATGCGGTCCTCGGACACCATGATGTTGCCGTGGACATCCGTCACGGCATGGAAGATTCCCAGCTCGGGCGTGTGGGACCAGCGGCCGCCGTCCACGCCCTGGCTCGGTTCCTCCGTCACCTCGAAGCGCAGGTGCGCCCAGCCCCGAAGAGCAGACGCCAGTTGCGCACCTGTGCCCTGCACGCCGGTCCAGGACAGCTCCGAGCGGAACATTCCTGGCGCGGCAGGCTGAGGGGTCCACTCAAGATCTGTCCGCTTGTCCACGACAGATCCGATGGCCCACTCAACGTGAGGGCACAGTGCAGTAGGGGCCGAGTGAATAAACAGCACACCGCGGGTCATTACAACAGACATTCCATCCTCCATAGCTGTAGGTACGTCTTCCCCAACGACCTGCAATGGATGGAAACCTGGTGCTCCGGACGCCGCGTGGTGCCGGTGATTCCTGCCAATCTATGAAACTGTTGCCGGGCTTGCAAGCGAGCCAGAAGCCAAGGGCTTAAAGCACGACTTGAAAGTTGCCGGACATGGCTCTTATTGTGCCGTACCCCGTCTAATTACGCCAGTGCAATTCGGCGCGCCGCCGGGCGTAGCGTCGGGTGTGCTGCGGGGAGGGCGTTGACGCCCGGACAGGCGTGAAGTGCGAACCTACGCCCGGGGGTGGGCCTGCCGGTAGCTTTTGCGGAGACGGTCGACGGAGACATGGGTGTAGATCTGCGTGGTAGCCAGGCTGTTGTGGCCCAGGATTTCCTGTACCGCCCGGAGATCGGCCCCGCCATCGAGAAGATGAGTGGCAGCGGAGTGGCGCAGCGCATGGGGACCGGTGGCGGCGGTGTCCCCCAAGGCCTCGAAGAGGCCCTTGACCACGCTCCGCACCTGGCGCTGGTCGACGCGGGCACCGCGCGCCCCCAGGAACAGTGCAGGCCCGCTGGCAGCACCTACCAGCTGGCCCCGCCCGCGGCGCAGCCAGTCGTCGACGGCGAGCGCTGCCGGGAGACCGTACGGCACGGTGCGTTCCTTGTTGCCCTTGCCGAGCACCCGCAGGGTCCTGCGGTCCGGATCGAGGTCATCGACGTCCAGCCCTGCGAGTTCGCCGACGCGGACGCCGGTGGCATAGAGCAGCTCAACCATGGCGCGGTTCCGAAGCGCCATCGGGGATCCGTCCTGTGCTGCCTCGTTCAGTTCGGTGAGCAGCCGGACGAGCTGCTGCTGCTGGAGCACCCCCGGCAGGGAGTCCTCCTTCTTCGGAGCCTTCAGCCGCAGCGCAGGATCAGCGTCAACGAGATCCTCCCGGAGCGCCCAGGCGGTGAAGGTCCGTGCTGTGGCGGACCGGCGGGCCAGAGTGGAGCGGGAAATCCCGGCTTCGCTCTGGGCGCCAAGCCAGCGCCTGAGGGTTCCAAGCTCAATTTCTCCGAGCTCGCGGATGCCCTCTTCGGCCGCGTTTTCCAGCAGACTTCGGACGTCCGAGAGGTATGCCCGCACGGTGTGCGCTGAACGGGCCCGCTCTCCCGTCAGGTACCGCTCAAAGCCGCTGATGGAGTGGGCGAGCGCCGGCGGCAGTTCCTTGTTCTCCACCCCCTCACTGTCGCAGTATTTAGTGGACGATCAAGGATCCCGCCCGGCGAGCCGCGCGGGATGCCGCCTGCGTCCCACCGCGGGTCTCTGACCGTTGCCCGCCGGCGCACCCGGGTCGCGCTGCCGGCTGGTTGCTGGCGGAGCCGTGTGCCCTTCAGCCCGCATGTTTGGATCGCCTCCAGCCGCCGCTTTGGCACTCGGCAAGTCCCAGCAGGCCAAGCCTCCCGAGTCCCGCCCTCACCGACTCCGGTCCCAGGCCTGCCACGCTGCACAGTTTCTCCACTGAACTGGTGGACCGCAGCGGCAGGGCATCGAGAAGGATCAGGTCCTCCAGCGTCAGGCCGTCATGGACGGCGTTCCCGCCAGTCCTCGCCTCCGGCAGGGAGTCGCCGCTGGGGGCGGCCAGTTCAGCGATCTCCCCGGCGTCCGTGACACAGATGGCGCCACCGTCCCGCAGCAGCCGGTGGCAGCCCGCAGAGTTGGCGCTGTGCACGGACCCGGGCACAGCGCCCACGGCCCTGCCCAGCGATTCGGCGTGGTGGGCCGTGTTGAGCGCGCCCGAACGCCATCTGGCCTCGACGACCACGGTTACCGAGGCCAATGCTGCGATAAGTCTGTTGCGCTGGCAGAAACGTAGAATACATGTATGACAACCTCAGCGGCGATTTACTCCAGACAATCCGAAGACGTTAGCGAGGGCATTGCCAACCAGCGCAAGCGTTGCCGCTCCCTGATCGAAGCCCGAGGTTGGACCGTCGGTAAGGAATACACCGACAACGACACGAGCGCCGCCAAGCGTCGAGGCCCCGGCACCGCCTGGCACGCCATGCTGGACGACCTCCGATCCGGCGTCGCCGACGTCGTTGTCGCCGTCGACCTGGACCGTCTCCTCCGCTCCACCCGCGACCTGATTGAGATCACGGACACCGGCGCCCGCGTGCTCACGGTCGACGGCGAGATCGACCTCACGACCGCCGACGGCGAGTTCCGCGCGACTATGCTCGCCGGGATCGCCCGCTTCGAGATCCGCCGCAAGAGCGAGCGCCAGCGCCGAGCCAACGAGAGCCGCACCGCCAACGGCCGACCCGTTCCTGGACGCCGCCGCTACGGCTACGAAACCGACGGCGTCACTCCCCGCGAAGCGGAAGCCGTCATTGTCCGGCGCCTCTTCGCCCACGTCGCCGAGGGCGGCTCTGTTCGTTCCGCCGTGACCTGGCTGAAGGAAGAAAACGTCGACCCCGCGCCCGGCAAGATCTGGGTTTCGCGCCGCGTCCGCGATCTCCTGCTCAATCCACACTACTCCGGAAAGATAAAGCACCTTGGCGCGGTCATCGACTCCGACTTCGTAACACCGATCGTCGACGCCGACCTCGCCCAGGAAGTCGCCGCGATCCTCAACGATCCGTCCCGGCGCACGACACCCGGCCCCAAGCCCAAGCACTTGCTCTCCGGCCTGACGAACTGCGGCGTCTGCGGCGCCCCCATCTTCTACATGCGGACCTACCTCTGCCGCGTCTCTGCCGGACACACGTCGATCACGAAGAATCGCCTAGAGAACCGCGTCCGCGACGAGATCGCGAAGGCGTTTATCTCCGGTGGCCCGGCCCTCTTTCCGGCATCGCCGAATGGCTCAAGTATCTCCGCCCTGATCAAGGCGCACGAGAAGAACACGGCGAGCGTCGCCGCCACGATCCAGGACCGCGACGAGGGCCTTGTCCCGGTGAATATGGCCCGCGCGCGCCTGATCGAACTACGGGGCGCCCGCGAGGCTATCGAGGCCGAACTGGAGCGCGCTCGCTCCGAGAAGGGCGCCGCCTCGGCGTTGCTGGAGATCGCCCAGGGCCTCATCGTGAAGCCGTCCTTCGAGATGCACGAGTACGCCGAGATGAAGGAGACCGTCCTGGCCCGCTTCGACGACCTGGACCTCGACAAGCAACGCGAGATCGTCCGCGCACTCTTTTACATCGAGGTTCGGCCTGGGCGCGATATCGGCCGCGTGTGGATCGAGCACAAACTGGCCGCCCACCTGAACCCGGACGCCGACGCGGACGCCCGCTACTACGACGAAGACGCGGACCGCGTCAGCGCGGACGCCCTTCACCCGCGCTGGGCTGGCGGAGCGCCCATGACCCTCGACTCCTCCTCCGCCGCCTTCATGGACGCCGAAGCAATAGTCCGCGACGCCTACGCGGCCGAGTAACCGCCAACCACTAAGCCCCGTCTTCGCTTCGGCGTCGACGGGGCTTTGTCGTGTCCGGCGCCGTGTAAACGCCGGAGACGCCGCTGGCGCCTGGTGCCAGGCCCGTTTACACGCATTCCCCAGGCGCCGGAAGTGGTGAAGTGACGGCCCGACCCTCGATTCTTGTTAGTTGTCAAGAGAAGTTTATTTCTCGTAAAAGTAAGGAGAAATCCGTCCCCGAACGTCACTCCGCCACCGGGCGGCCCGATTGGGGGTAGTCGCGGCCCTCTCCTCCAGTGTGAGGAAAGGTCACGTTAACGACCCTGGCCCTCTCCTACAGTGTGAGGAGAAGTGGCGTTAGGCGTCCCCCGACCTGGCCCTCTCCTCCCTTGTGAGGAGAAGTGACGTTAGGCGTAACCCTGGCCCTCTCCTACAGTGAGGGAAGGGTCGGATCTGTTGTACCTCCGGCCCTCTCCTACAGTGAGAAGAAGAGTCACGTTCCACGTCCTGGCCCTCTCCTCCATTGGAAGGAACCTCGGACTCCTTCCCCTCTCGCTCCGCCCCCTGGCCGCCGTACCCACTCCGCTCCGTACCTGAGCGCGCCAGAGGCCGGAGCCCCCTCCCGTCCGTCGCCGCCTCCTGGGCCCGACGGGCCGCTCTGAAGGTCTTTCTCGGGGTTTACCTTCAGAGCGAAGGCGCCAGGCGCGCCGCTCCGATCGTGCTTTCTTGCCATTGTGCTGATCGTTGAGCGCCCGTCTGGTGCCTTCCTTCTAACCCCGTCCCAACATTCTTCCGACGTCGTCGACGCGAGCCAGGTGCTCGCCCAGGACGCCGACCGGACCGCCGCCCGCGAGCAGGTCTCGCCCAGGCAACCCCTAGTGCTCATATGGCACGCCCCCAGACAATCCCGCCCAGGCAGTGCCTCGGCGTCGGCGTCTCCGCTAGATGCGGTCCCTTCACCCCCCCTAAAAGTCTCAGAAGGAGACCCCCAAATTGGCTAACACATTCCTCACCGCCGACAACGTCGCCCGCACCGCTTCGGCGATCGTCGGCCAGGACATGAACTTGTCCGCACTGATCCACCGCGACCTCGAAGCCAGCTTCTCCGCTGGTAAGGGCAACGTCGTGAAGGTCCGCGTACCGGGCGCCGTCGTGGCAAATACTCGCGGTATTTACGATACGGCCACGCCGCTGACTAGCGATGAGATCGCCGAGCAGAGCATCGACGTAACCCTGACGGACCACGCCTACAACAACGTCGTGCTCTCCGAGGGCGACCTCGACCTGGAGATCGCCGACTACGCCCGCCAGGTTTTGAGGCCGCAGGCTACGGCCATTGTCAAGTTTGTCGAGCGCGCCGTCGCCACTGCCATGCAGGCAACGCCGGAAAACACCGCGCTCGCCTACGCGCGACTCCGGCGAAGACCTTCACCCAGATGCGCAAAGTCCTTCGTGACGCGGGTGTCTCCACTGACGCCCCGCTCTTCGCCGCTGTAGGCTCCGCCGTCTACGGCGACCTCCTGGACTCTGACGCGATCGACGAGAACGGCAAGGTGCGCGGCTTCCTGGTCGTCGAGTCGACCCGCCTCGCCGCTGACGAGATCGTCGGCTTCGTCAAGGAAGCCTTCGCCCTGGTCGTGCGAGCTCCCCAGGTTCCGGCCGGTGCGCCGTTCGGCGCTTCGGTCAACGAAGGCGGCTTCGCCCTCCGCTACGTCCGCTCCTTCGACCGCACCGTCGCGGCCGACCGGTCGCTCGTGTCGGCGTTCGTCGGCGTGCAGTCCCTTCCGTTGGCAGTGGACAACGAGGCCGGAGTTGTGAACCTGGTCGCTAACGGCGGCGCCGTCCGCGTACTGACTTCGACCATCCCGGCCTAGTCCCCTCGCTGACCTGGCGGCCTTCCCTAACCGGAAGGCCGCTGGGCCCTGGCGGCGGGCGGCTTCTCTTTTTCCATCCACCCGTTACTAAACAAGAAGGACCCTCATGGCCCACGTTTTCAACTGTCAGATCTGTGGCTCCACGTTCGAGGCAAGCCGCGTCGACGCCGTCCAGTGCTCCCAGGCGTGCCGCCAGTCGGCCTTCCGCGCCCGCCAGGCCGTCGTCAGCGCCCACAACGCGGCCGCCGCGGATCTCCTCCGACGTCAGACCGCCGCCCTCAGTGCTGGCGCCGACCCGGTCGCCCTGGCGGCGATCGCCCGCGAAGCCGAGACACTCTTCGCCGACGTGTAAACGCCGGAGAGGGCGGTGCCCAGGCGTCCCAGCCCATTGCCAGGACGCCGAAAAGGAGCTCCGCCACTTCCCAGGGTGAAGAGTTGTGCAAGCGGTGGTGGTTTACCTCTCGAATCCTTTGCTTGTACGAGAGATCTCTTTTCTATGCGGACTAAGGGTACGAGTGAAGAAACACCACCGCTTGCACAACTATTCACCCTCCCCGTCACACCCTCCAGCGCCCGGCACCCGTCCGACGTTCCTTCGGCATGCTCCGCAAACGCGGACCGCCCCCACGAAAGCCCCCCATGACCCTCTCCCACGCACAAACCGCCGATCTCCTCTCACCCAAACGGGCCGATACCCTCGCTGGCGCGGACGTGATCGGCTCCAAGGTCGTCGCGAACGTCGCCGCCGCGATCCTCGTGGACCGTGGCTACCGTGAGTCGTTCGCCACCGGCGCCCAGCGCGTCTACCAACTGACGCCCGACGGCGCCCCCGTCCGGGTACGCTGGGCCGACCTCCAGGCCGTCGTCGCCGACCTCGTCGACGAGCTCCTGGTCGAGCTCCTCTCCGGCGCTCCCGCCGACGGCGACGGCGCCAAGCGCGCTACCGCGCTCCGCAAGGCCTTGAAGGGCCAGGACAAGGCCCCCACCGGCTACCGGCGCGCCGTCGCCCGCGACGCACGCGACCGCCTTACGGCCATGACCGACGACGAGCTCGACGCCGCCGAGGACGCCCAGCGTGCCGCCGCCCGCGAGGCTCGCGCCTCCCGCCCGTCCCTGGCGCCGGAAGCCGTGACCGTCCAGAAGGCGACGTCCGCGAAGCGCCAGGCAACCCGCGAGGAGGACCTGGCCGCGACCGCCGACCTCCTTAGCAAGTGGGCCCCCGGCCTCCCCGCTGGCCGCCACCTTCTCGGCGACGTGTGGACCTCCTGGGACCACACAATCCAGGCGAGCGAGAAGCTCCGCGCCGCCGACCACGGCGCCCGCCGCATCGGCCGGAGCCGCTTCTACGAGCTCCTCGCCCGCGACTTCAGCGTCGTCAACGGCGGCGCCCGCCAGCGTTACCTCGTCGTCGCATAACCTCGGCGCCACCCCAACCCCCCTCCAAAAACCCCACAGGAGCCCCCCGCAATGAACCCGACACCCGCCCCCAGCCCCGTCGTCGCCCAGCCCGTCCAGGTCTGGTGCCCAGGTTGCCACCGTAATAAACCCGCCACCGACTTCCGCAAGGACCACGACTCGTTCCCTCCGCGTGACAGTCGATCCAATTGCCAGGGATGCCGCCGCGCCCGCAAGCAGACCCGCCGTGAAACGGCAATGGTTCACGGCGTTTGCGAGATGCCGGGATGCTTGTCCCCGGTGGTCGCCAAGTTCAAGTGCGACCTCCACTACGGGCTCGACCGTAAGCACGTTGCCAACAAACGCGCCCGCCGCTCCATCCAGCGCCGGGCCGACGCCGTAGCCCACGACGCCGCCCTGGCCTCGGCATGACCGCCGTCGAGCGGGCCGCCGCCCTGGGCCTGACCGGCACGTCCGCTCTCGTCTACGTTCTCTCCTCGATCACCGGCACCGTCGACCTCCACTTTGAAAGATCCCGCGCATGAGTACCCGAACCCCCACCGCCCCAGAGTCCCGCACAGCCTGGAAGGTCCTGAGCCGTGCCAAGTTCCGCGCCCTCTGGGTCCCTCTGTGTGAGTACACCGCCGCTCGCGCCACTGAGGCGCCGGTCGAGGTACGCTCGCCTTTCTCGGCGTCTGAGTGGACCGGACTGACTACCGACGAGCGTTGCGCCCACCTGAGCTCTAAGGTGTGGGTAATCGTCAAGGAGGGCATGCCGCCCTTACCCCCGGCCATGAAGGACCCCGTCCCTACGAGGGTCGAGGCCAGGCTGGCGCGGGAAGCATCCACCCCCCGCCGCCCGTACCAGGCACCCACCCGCCAGCCCTTCCAGTCCGGCGCCAGGGGCGGGCTTGCCCCAGCCCGGCACCCGTACCCAGCCAAGGCCAACGGCCAGGCGCCGGCCTGGACTCCGGCACCGGCGCCGGTCTGGGCCTACGCCGAGACCGAGGCGCCCGCGCCCGCCGTCGTCCCCGCTCCGGCGCTGGCTCTGCGCTATGTGGCGGCGTGCCAGGTCTGCGACGCTGAGGTCTGGGTCGCTACCGCCAAGGCTAAGCGCGTCTTCTGCGAAGACCACACGCCGAGGCAGACCAAGGCGCGCGACGACGACTACGAATACTAGACCGTCTCCCCCCAGGCGGGCGGCCCGCTCTCGCGGCGCCCGCCCAGGGGTGGGGAGGGACTCCCGGCCCCCCCTCCCTCCTAGCCCGAACTGGCTGAGCGTCTCCCTGTCCGCGCGAGTCTGGGGCTTTTTTCTAATGAGCCCGCCTTCCGCCTCGCGGACAGTGCCGGAGGCCCTCAACAATCCCCCTGGCATTTGTGAGAGCACCCTCGGCCCTGGCCCTCTTCTCATTTGCCCTGCCGGGGCTCTCGTCCCGGCGTCCCGTTTACACACTCTTGAAGGAGACTCTCCATTGTCTGAACCAACGAAGATTTGCCGCGTATGCGACGAGTCCCGCGCCGAGCACCAATTCCGGAAGCGTACCGGAGGAGCCCGCCAGGCTGTATGCCGGCGTTGCACGAAACGCGGCGCCAGGCACACCGCCTGGCTCGCCGCCCGTGCTGAGTGCCTCTTAACGCCCTCTCTGCGCCCATAACAAAAGGCCCTTCTCCCAGCCTAGGAATGACTTCCCAGGCCGCGAGAGGGGCTTTTTCGTTGTCCAGCATGGCTCCGATCGACATTTCACCTACCGAGCCCGTCGGATTCCGGGCGACTTTCGTTATTCAGCCGGAGAAGGCTGACCAGGACTGGAGGGCTTGGTCAAGGAACAGCAGCTCCGAGTGCAGCATCGCCGTCGATGCCGCCTCGTACGAAGGGCCTGCACTTTACTCGTCCGAATCTTCTCCCGCTTCCTCGTAGCGGTACTCGTGAGGGAGCCTTCTGAGCTCCCTTATGATCAAAGGCAGCGTGATGATGCCAAGCACGACAACAGCTACGGATATCACCACATGGTCCTGGGTGGGCTCCCGCAACAGGAGAATCGGCACCCCGATCATCGCGCTCACAACCCCGACGATCCCAGTCGACCAGTAGATCCTGGAGCGCAACTCCTGCGGGTGAATCCAGGGCTTCATACTCTTCCGCTTTCAGCCGTTACCGAGGGTAATAAGTCTTGAGGCTGATCGTAGCGTGATTGGGAGCTTGACCATAGGAACAGCTCGTTGGAGGCAGCTACCTGTTCGAGCTCCTCCTGCATGGATAGGATCGTACGCCTTGCGTGCGAGAGGGGCCTTTTGTATTTGCCAGATAGGGTGCAGAAACAAGCACTGTTCAAATAGTGGGGGATCTATGAAAAAGCAAGCCATCACCGGCGCCACATTGCTAGTCGCCGCTCTTCTGTCCGGTTGCGGCGGAAGCGGAGGAGGCACCGCCTCTACTCCACCGAGCGCCACGGCGACGCCCACGCCGGTCGAGACAGTCACAGTAACGGCAACGCCGACACCGTCGTCGATTGCAACCAGTGGCAATTACGGAGCCGATCTCGCCGCCCTGGGCGTCGTGCCTGACACCGTCCAAGGCTTCGCCGACCACATGAAGGAACAAATCTGCGACCAGACCGGCACGAGCTTGGGCGTGGCCGTGCGCTCCATCGGCGGCAACGAATCCGGCGGCGGCATCGACGGCGTCCGCCTGACGGTCGCCTACTTCTGCCCTGAGAAGTCTCAGGAAGTCGAGTCATACCTGGAGTACTTCAACCAATAAACGGCTCTACAGGAAAAGGCCCCTCTCACTACCCAGGGAACAACTCCCAGACCGCGAGAGGGGCCTCTCTGCATTTGTCATAGCGCCGCGCGCTTCTAGAGCATGACCATCCTCAGCGCGTCTGGATCATCAGGCGAGATCGTGCGCAAACCGCCGTAAGCCTTTCTTTGCCAACGCTGCCCACTCCCGTCCGTGAACTGAACCTCGCGCTCCGGATGCCACTCTTCGCTGTAGAGGGGAGTCACCTCCTCGCGGAAGCCCCCCGGTTCAATTGCGGGCCAAGTCTTAGAGATCTGACTGACGGCCGTCTCCGCGCCCTCCTCATTTGGCATGGGTCGTTGCACTACAGACACCATCAAAATCGGCTCGTCGCCGCCATTGTGAACCTTCCATCGAATGCCGCGCCCCTCATAACCCCTAATACTCTCGGGGCCAATGTAGGTCTTCTCGGCAATGACGGTGACCTTCGCAGCCAGTCGCCTCTTCCGCGCCTCCGCCTCGTCGGACTGTTGTTGGCGGAATAACGCCCGATCGGCGGCCGCTTCCTCTCGATCTGCTTTCGCTTCAAGCCTCTCTGCATCCAGGCGCTTACCGTCACGGCGGCCGACGTAAAGCGCCCACGCAACCGCCCCAATCGTCCCAGCCGCCGCGAACCAATCAGGGAGGGAGCCCCAGTCCTGCAACGCCATAAATGCCCCAATATCCACGCGCCTATCTTAGCGGGCCCTCTCCGGGATACATGCCGCGGGGCGCCCCCTCTCGGTCTTTCCTGTCAGCGGCGTTTGGCGGATTCCTGGGGTTGAGATAGCCCTGCGTTTCTTGGGCTCCGGCCCAGGACTGTGACAATGTGGTCGACTACTGGAAGTCCGCGCAAAATGGATTCCATCTCACGCTCCAGTTTTTGCATTTCCAGCGTCTCCTGCTTATTGCGATTATCTAAGGCCGCCAAATTTTCAACGCGTTCTTTCAAAGTCCAATATTTGTCCGCATACGCGGACACTTGAGCTTCGGTGAGCGTGTCCTCCGAGCGGTAATTATGGGTCGTGTATCCGTGAAGAGTCACATCCGAACTGCCGCTCAAGCGACCTTCAAGACGCGAAAGACGAGACACAACCTGCTCCAGGACTTCTGCGACAGCAACTCCACCTTCGGCATCATCGGCTCGTATCTGGTTGAACAACTCGAAGCTCGTAAGCGGCGTCACCAGTTCGTCGGCGTGCATCAGTGCGTACTCCGCGTATTCGCGGAGGAGTGCGACCGCATCCTCAACCGAGGCAAGGTCAGTGATGTCATAGAAGATCGTGCGCTGATCGACAATGTCGAAAGGCACGTTTTCGCCTTTTGCTATAAGGTGCACGACTGGCTTACGCCAGCCGTGGGCTATTGCCAGTTCATAAAAAACATTTGGATTGTGCCCCGTGAGATCGGCAATAACGAGGTCCGCCTCGTAAAGCTTTTTAATGACGTGCTGACCTATGGAATCAGGGCTCTTTCCCTCATCGGCGCGATGAACGTCCCACTCGTCAGCAGTCAGCGCTTCACGGAAGATGTACTTCAGAGCGTAATTGGCCCTTCTATGCACTTCCGTGCCCGGCGCTCCGATGGGCGAGACAACAAACACTGACTTGCGCTGTGTTTGCGCGGCAGTCGTTGAATTGGGCTGCGGCGATTTGTTTGTCATGGCTCAAATAGTACGGGAAGACCACGACCGTCCATTTATTCCGACGCATAGTGGGAGGCGAGTGCACCCACCCGGGCTGACGCAGCGGCGGCGCAGTATGGATCGAACAAGGCAGAGTGAGCCCCGCCGGAGGGAGAGTTCGAACAACCGGAGCAGCCGCAATGCATGTAATTTGCTTTTCTGTTGCAGGAACCGGTAGCGGGTCGGCGCCGATCCCGGCGGAACCTCGGCGAGGACGGCTCCCTGGTTCGCGACGGCCCTGAGCAGGTCCTCGTTGCCTGACGGGTAGAAGCGGTCCACTCCCCCGGCCATCACGGCGATCGTCGGCATGGTGCCCGAACCGCCCGCCAATGCGGCCCGATGCGCGTGCGCGTCGATACCGTACGCACCTCCCGACACCACCGTGAATCCCCGCTGTGCCAGCGAATAGGCAAAGTCCCCGGTCACTGCCGCACCGTAACTGGTGCTGTCCCGGGAGCCGACCAGGGCAATCGACTTGGCCGCCGGGGGGATTTCCTGTTCGATTCCACGCCACCACAGGCAGATCGGCGCCTGGATGCCGAGGTCACCCAACTGCCCGGGCCACAATTCGTCTCCCGGAATGATCAGGCGGCCGCCGAGCCGCTGCATGGTGGCCAGGTCGCGTTCCGGAGCCAGGTCCTGGATCCTGGGCGCCCAGCGCTTCAGTGCCGCGGCCATCCCAGCCCACGAAGCCGCGGCTCTGTGTTCTGCCAAGACCCCGGTAATTTCCTGCTCCAGCGCAGGACCGTAGCCAAGCTGCCCCGTGGCAATTCCCAGCGCATCCAAAGCACCGGTGACATGCACCAGCGCCAATCCTGCCGCATCCTGCGGCTCCATCAGTCTGGACAGGGCGGCGCGTGCAAGTCTGTCGTTCTCCAATTTCGGTTCCTTTCAGGCGGCTGCCGAGGCAGCCTGCCGGAGGCTCAGCGCCTGTCCGATGTCGTTGATGTCCGGCCGGTCGCGGCCGCCAAGGTCGGCCAGGGTCCAACCCAGGCGCAGCACGCGGTCATATCCGCGGGCAGTGAGCACTCCCCGTTCAAGGGAATGGTCCAGAATGCGGGTGGTTGCGGGGTCGAGCCTGAGCTCGCCGCGCAGGACCCGTCCCGGGACCTGGGCGTTGGTTTCCATGCCCAAGTGGCGCAGCCGTTTCAGTTGCCGTCTGCGGGCCGCCCGGACGCGGCCGGCGACAGTTGCTGTGTTCTCTTCGCCACCGGACTGGCCGAAGTTCGCCAGGGAGACCCGTTCCACCTGCAGCTGGATATCTACCCGGTCAAGCAGCGGGCCGGACAGGCGCCCAAGGTACCGGCGGCGCATCGTAGGCGTGCAGGTGCACTCGATGCCCTTGCCCGAGGCCTTGCCGCAGGGACACGGGTTGGCAGCAAGGACCAGCTGGAAGCGGGCGGGGTAGGCCGCAGTGCCCGCCGAGCGGTGGATGACCAGTTCGCCGCTCTCCAGCGGCTGGCGGAGGGCATCGAGCACCCGGCGTTCGTATTCCGGAGCCTCGTCAAGGAACAGGATGCCCCGGTGCGCCCGGGACGCGGCACCCGGCCGCGGCAGCCCGGAGCCGCCGCCGATGATGGCGGCCGACGTCGCCGTATGATGGGGGTTCTCGAAGGGCGGACGCCGCACCAGCTGCAGCGAGGATGACGGCAGCTCGCAGAGGGAATGGATGGCGGTCACCTCCATGGCCTCGGTGTCGCCGAGGTCGGGCAGCAGCCCCGGCAGCCGCTCGGCCAGCATGGTCTTGCCTGCCCCGGGGGGTCTACGTGATGCATAGGTGTTGCGCTCTTGAACGTGGAGAAAAGATCCCTGCTAAATCAGCACAAACAGTCCCACCCCACTGCGATCACCACATGTTCACCAACCTTCGAGTTCCGACCCGCAATGGAAAGAGAGGAGATGCCTGACTCCCTGGCATTTCCTCTCTCACACATAGGGAGCCGATGGGCATGGCCAGACTTACCGCACCGCGCCCACCTGCGGCGACCGCCGAAGAGGCTGCCGGCGCAGTCGACAGCACGATTCCATCGCTGGCGTCCGCCCGCAGGGGCTGCAACCCCATCGGTTTTCCACATGCACCAAAACGCCCTTACCGGCGGCCGGCTTCCGCCACGACCTGGTAGATACCCATGTCAGGACGGTCATTCATCGAGAAAAAGGGCAGTCTCGATGCGCTCCGGGGCATGACCGTTGAGCGACCACCCACGCGTCCCTGGGATCTGGCTTGTGCCAGGCCAAGAAACTTGATGTGACGGGCAGCGCCACGGCACTCCATCCGTATCTCATCCCTGAGCCTGGCAGCCACCCGCCCGGCATACCACCCGCCGCGCACGGACAACAGCGAGCTCGGGCAATCCGGAAGAACCCATGCCCACGATGATCTCAGAATCACCATGGAATGGGTTCAAATCAAACCGTCACCCATCCCAAGAGCACTGGACACAGCCACGACAGGTCAGGGTCGTCTAACGGCTGTTGTCCGCCGGATCTGCAGGGTTCGAATCTGTTTCGTGCAGGCTTTCCTTGCTCCGCGCTTCCAGCTGGTGGCGTTCGAGTTTTTGTTCGGCATCCTTCCGCCGTTGCCCGAGAGCCTGCAGCTGCTCGCTGGTCAGGACTTCGTGATGGTGGCTATGTCCGGTTGTGTCGGCGTAACCGCGGGCCGGACGACCGGCCCTGCCGGAGTCGTTCTGATTCATGTTGGAATCGTCTCATGCCGTACCCTGACGGCACAGCCTCAACTTGGGTGCGGGACGGTGCCATAGGTGCCCTAACTGTTAAGACGGATCTGGGCTGCCGGGGCTGACCGAAACGGCGTCCTAGATTGATAACCGGTCCGTGTGTCCGGGGTTGTTGGCTTCGGGATCTTCGGGGCCCTGGAATGAGGGAGCGTTGGGCTCAGTCAGGTATTTCCATTTGGAAGCCACAGGAGCATTTCAGAACCCTGGTGCTGAGATAGACATCCAAAAGGGGCTCGCCGGGCTGTTCGGTGGTCATCGGGGCATAGATGTTGCGCGTTTCGGAACCGACGGTGTGCATGGGTTCGCCGCAGTGGATATACGCTCCGCCGAACTGCAATATCCCTGACGTCGTCCCGGGGCCAGGCCTGTTGAGGACGGCGGCGGTCTGGGCGACGGTGGCGGCGTGTGCGTAGAGGAAATCGCAGCCCAGACAGGTGTAGGAGACCTCGACCAGTCCTTCTTCAGGAGGAGAGGGCGGCTCGATGGGATCTATGGCGTCGATGATCAGGTGCTGGTCGGTGCGGCACCTGATGCACCAAAGCCTCTGCCCGTGGGGCCGCCGGGAATTGCCGGATCTATGGGCATCGGAGATGGTCGACATGGACGTGCTCCTTAAATCGTGGAAAGCTTCGGCCGCCTGTGTGCTTTCCGGCAGACCCGGGCAATGAGCTGTGTTCCGGCTTCAGGCTAGACCCCGGCGGAGAACCTGACAAGGAAACCTGTTCGTACCCTTCGTTGTCTTGATGCCCCGACGCCAGCGGTCTTTTGGGCCTTTTGGGTGGCTGCCCAGAGCCGTGATTCGGCCCGATGAAAACTATTGAAGCCATGGCACAACGTATAGGACGGTAGCCTCCACCTCAGGGAGGGTGATTCGGCTTTACTGCCGGTAGCCTTCTACTTCGCTGGCCGGCCGTGTAAGCGCCTGACCGGGGTCCGACTCGGCATTTTCTTTCGCCCTTCGCTGGCGTAACAGGTCCCAGCATTGGTCAAGGTCCTCCTCCACACGCCGTAACCTGACCCTGCGTTCTTCGTACGCTGCCTCCACGTCCTCCGATTCGGGTCCCACTGGCGCGGACGCGCGGAGTTGGTGTTCCTCGTCGACCAAGGCCTGAATCCGATCCAGGATGTCCTGATTATCCATCTCTCCACTCCCTGATATTTCCTTAGGAGGCAACGCTGTGTGGGTGCGGCGCCCTCCGCATTGCGGCGCCACGTGCTTTCACTACCGGCCGGGTTGGATGTTGCCGTCCTTCTGCCCGGTACGGTTCTTAGGGCCTGATGGGCGGATCCGTGAGTGGTGTCAGCGGTCCGGGATCAGGGACTGGACCAGGGTCTGGAACCGGTTCCTGGGCTGGATCGGGAGGAAAGGGATTTGTTGGGTCGGGGGATTCCGGTGCCGGCTCGGGCTGGGGTGGAAACGGTTCGGGCTCGTGTTGCGGCGGTAAGGTCATGGGTTCCTCCTTGGATTGGTCCGGGCATCTGTCCGAACGGCACATTCAGGGTATGTCTGGCTAAAGGCCCGGAACGGTGTCCTTAATGACGAGTGGTCCCGTAGAAATGATCGGTGCCTCTACGGGGGTGCGCTGTTTTCTGACCCCCGGGAGGATCACATCGGTTTGATGTTCTCCGCCTGCGGGCCTTTCGGTCCGCTGGTGATGTCGAACTGGACCTTCTGGTTCTCCTCCAGGGACCGGTAGCCGCTGCTGGCGATGGCGGAGTAGTGGGCGAAAACATCTGCTGACCCGTCATCGGGCGCGATGAAACCGAACCCCTTCTCGGCGTTGAACCATTTAACCGTGCCTGTTGCCATCGCTGTGTCCTTCAGTGCCTCTGCTTCTCCACCAGACTCAAAAGGCTGGCGCGGCGGAAGTTGTCTTTCGCTGCACCAAAGCTACGGTCCGGGACCCTGCCGCGCAAGGGCTATGGCTGTCAGACGCCTCCCACCTGAGCATTTCCGGCACGCCGTGGGGTAACCCCGACATCCGGTCTGCAGGCCCGCGATGCTGCGGCAAAGGGCATTCCGGGATATCGGATGCTTGCCCGGCAACAGACGGGGGTCTAGCCTGAATCGGGAGCACGGTTCCAGCAGATGGGCAGAAGCCTCCCTTGCAAAGGAAACAGTCAATGTCGACCATCTCCGATCCGCACCTCCCCGACGGCAGCCACCGGCAGGGCCAAGCGCACCCGCCTTAGCGTGGCCACTCCAGCACGCCATACACGCCGCCCGTACCGGGCTGTGCAGCAGCCACGCCGGGACCACAGAGCCAGCCGGAGGCATCGTGGCAGCCGCCCCGCAGGAGCCGTGGCGGTTAATCCCGGGACCAGGGTGTTGCGCCGCGGTTGTGGCTTCCCAGTGAAAATACCGAATAAACGCCCGCCCCGACCCGCGGAGATGGCAGCGGTCCGGTCCGGCCCCCTGCCCGGGAGCACGCCCAACCGGTCCGCTGTTGCGGCCCGCAACCAACAGGAGGAAGAGAATGGAAACCGTTGAAGAGACCATCGATGTAGCCGTGCCGGTGCGTACGGCTTATAACCAGTGGACCCAGTTTGAATCCTTTCCGGAATTCATGTCCGGCGTTGAATCCGTTACGCAGCTGACCGACACAACCAACCACTGGGTTACCAAAATCGCCGGGGTCGAACGCGAGTTCGATACCGAAATCATCGATCAGCAGCCCGATGAACGGATCGCCTGGCGCAGCGTCGACGGGAAATCCCACGCCGGCCTCGTCTCCTTCACTCCGCTCGACGCGGGCAACACCCGGGTCTCGGTCCGTTTTGAATGGGCACCGGAAACCTTCAGCGAAAAAGCCGGGGCCGCCCTGAACATTGACGAGATTCAGGTCAAAGCCGACATGCGCAAATTCAAGAGCTTCATCGAGACCAGGGGAACCGAAACCGGGGCCTGGCGCGGCGAAGTGGAGGACAGCGGCCCGACCGGACAGATCTAGAAACCCGCACACATCCAATGGAGGAGAATGCCATGACCACTGCACGCGAAATCATGACCGGCGGCGCCGAATGCATCGGGGAAAAGGAAACTCTCGAACAGGCGGCCCGGAAGATGAAGGACCTGGACGTCGGGTCCCTGCCCATCTGCGGGGAGGACAACCGGCTCAAGGGCATGCTGACCGACCGGGACATCGTCATCAAATGCCTCGCTGAAGGCGGGGACCCCCGCGCCGCCACGGCCGGGGAATTCGGCCAGGGCAAACCTGTGACCATCGGTGCCGATGATTCGATCGAGGAAGCCATCAGAACCATGCAGGAGCATCAGGTCCGCCGGCTCCCGGTCATTGACGGCCATGACCTGGTCGGGATACTCAGCCAGGCCGACATCGCCCGGAACTATCCCGAGGACCGGGTCGGGGAACTGGTCGAATTCATCTCCTACTAATACCGGGCCGAATAACACCGGACCGAGCCAGCCGCCCGTCACCGGACACAAGGAAGCGGGAAGCTCCGGCCACCGGCACACGGCCGCGCTGCACGGAGTCAGTGCCGCCAGGTGTTATGGCTCAGTGCCGGGCAAACCCCTGACGGCGTTTCACCCAGATAGCGTGCCCGCCCACCTCTTCGGCTCACACTGTCCGGGCGTTTCGCGATTCTGTTTCGAAACGACCGACATCATGGCAATCTGCGATACCTGCGGCAACGAGTACGACAAGACGTTCACCATCACCAAAGACGGCCAATCCGGGACCTTCGACAGTTTTGAGTGCGCCATCCACGCCATGGCCCCTTCCTGTGCACACTGTGGCTGTCGAATTCTCGGGCACGGGATTGAGGGGCCGGACGCGATGTACTGCTGCGCGCACTGCGCCCGCCACTCCGGCGATATGGAGGCAACTGACCGGACATAGAGACCCCGGCACGGTGGCCCGGTCATCTGCCATACGGGAGCCGGGCAACTCTTCCTGCCCCTGGCCAAGCCCAAAGGCGGCAGCGAAACGCAGAAGGGTGCTTCCGGGCCGGGCGCAACTTTTGCCGCAGGGACGTCTGGAGTCAGTCGGCGTCCTCGCGAGGACCGACGACGGGTCTGTGAGCCGCGGAATGGGGGGTACCTGGGCTCTGCCGCCGCCGGCCGGTTTCCAGTCTACGCTCGTGCCGGCCGACAGGATCTGGCGTCTGAGGTGCGGTTCAGCGTTCTCCCGGCATGTCCGGCCCGGGAGTCCAGCGGAGCAGCACGGCCGCATCCGAGCCGCTGGGGATGGCGGTGTCCGGGACGAATTCCAAGTGGGCGTGGGTCAGGACGGCTGCCCGGATGAGGGCTGCCGCGGCCGGGGCTTTCCCCAGGATACCGGCTGTGAGCGCTTCGTCTTCTGCGACGGCGATCCAGGGGCTGGCGTCCAGGACCAGCAGCTCGCGGCTGGGCTGGCGATCCGGATCTGTGGCGGTGTTCTCCGCACCGGGGTCGGCTGTGAGCGCCTGACTCAGAACGAGAGTGTCGACCTGCGCCTGCTGGAGGGCGTGAACGACGGCGGTGAGGCCGAAGGCCGCTTTGCGGCCGTGGTGTCCTTTCTCCTCCTCTAAACGCTCCAGCAGCCGATGCTGGCCGTGCGCCTGGCTCTCGGCCAGCATCTTCTCCACCACGGTGTTCATCACCTCAGGGTCCGCGCCGCCGGCGCGGGTGTGGGAGTCCACCGTGGCCGCTATGGCCTGGCTGGCCTCGGACAGCTGGCTCAGGACCAGGTTCCGGGCCCGTTCATCTCCACCGATCGCAATGGCCGCCGGGTGTTTGGCGAGCACCAGCTTGTCGATCTGCGCGGCGGCCTCTTCGGCGTTCTTCCGCCACACTTCCTCGGTCCGGTGCTGGTATTGGCCCTGGGACCAACCGCCGCCGGGGACCTCTGCCATGTCATCACCCTCTACGGTCCGCCGGGCATAGGACAGCGCGATGTCGGCCCCTGATCTGTCTACGCTGGCGGTCACGACCGGCAGTTCCATCGCGCCGTGCCTGGTCAAAGGCAGCAGATCCGGAATGACGCCGACAGCGACGTGCGGACTGTCCACCCGTTGACCCGGCAGAACCCGGTCCAGCTCGACCCGGCCCTGGCGGATGAGCAAGAACCGGGCTGCCGGGTTGCCGGTTCCCTCCGCTGGCCGCAGGGCATCTTCCGCCGCCGCGGCGTCGTCCTTGGACGCGCCCGATGCCAGCAGCGCATCACGGATTTGCCCGGGTCTGACGTCCAAAGCTTCCAGGGAATCAACCGTCCCGGTACCGACGTCGGCGAGGACGGTGCACCAGGGTCCCTCTTTGCCGTACAGCCCGGAGTAACCAGTCAGATCGTTCTCATGGTCGATCACTGTTCCTGGCCGGGCCGCTGATCGGGGTCCCCTGCTGCCGGGTTCTCCGCGGCAGGGTCCGGTGCCTCAGGCAGGTTTTCCCGGATCGCTTCCTGGACCTCTTTGCTATCGGTGTCATCGGGAAGGGGTTCGGTTTCCCGCCATTCCTCCGCGTGCCCGGAACGCCCGCCCTGGCCCAGCGCCTGGCTTTCCTGTTTCATCTTGTCATCCACGTGCTGACCGTGCGTGGTGTTCCCGCGTTCAGTCATTGCCCTATTCCCTTCTCTCGCTACGGGCTGCCGGACTGCTCAGGCGGCAGCATAGATACTTAGGCCGTGAGCACCACGTTCGTGCGCCCGTTCACCCGCCAGGCGAACTTGTCGTATAGGCACCGACCACTTCCTTCAGGACCATTTCAGGTGTGACGATCCAGGAAGGGCTGGACCTTCCCGGATGATCGGGTCGCACAACTCCCTGATATACCCATTAACCGGGTACCCCGCCATCGATGATGCCGATGCCCTTGGTTTTCCGTCGGCGCAGGCCATACCTGCTCATTTAGTAAGGAAACTGATCATCACAACTTTCAACTACAGGAAGCCTGCGTACACCCCTCCCGACGCTCAGGCCATGGTCCCGAAGGGGCCTCCGGGACCGGGAGACCGGTCCCAATGGTTGGCGAGACCGGTTCCAATGGTTGGCCGGGATCCGTCACGAATCCAGCGGTGGCAAGTGCATGTGCATCATCAGCCCGCCGTCATAGTTTCGTGGAGTGCAGCTCCTTCGGGTTCAGAGTTCTCAATGGCAGCGGGCTTAGGCATTTGGTAGGTGGCCTGTGACGACCTCAAGGGTCCTCTCGATGCGGATCCACCGCATAAGCTCGCTTGGGAATCGAAAGTCTCACCGGGGGAACAAGAGCCGCTCCGGATTCGTTGGATACGCGATGACAACACGGATCGGGGAACGGGTCATGGCAACTGCTGATTACGATGAGCTACGCACTGATGTTAAGGAATCACAGGACAAGTCACTGGAGGCCTTGAAGTCGGCCAACGCCCCGGACGCGCGCAGCGTGGTGCGCGAACTGGAGGCACCCGATGATGTTGATGACCTCGGTGCCCCGGGTGGAGAAATCGTTGCTGATGAACTCATCGTCCAGGTCGTCCCGCAGGCAGCGGACGAGTTCACATGCCACTCCTGCTTCCTGGTCAGACATCGCTCCCAAATGGTCCGGGAGAAGGATGGCCACCAATATTGCCTGGAGTGTGAGAGTTGATGGCCGCAGCAAGTCGTTCGAGCTGAGGTTCAGCAGCGTTACCAGTACATGTGGCACGCGAAGGTCATTGGCTGCCGCGCCGTAAATACCGAGGGCTCTCCGGTCGATATGCACGATAGAAACGGGGAGGAAGCGACGGATTACAGCGGCTTCGGTGGATCAGGTCCGAATTGTCTTCAATGCTGTTGACCAGGAGATCAGCTGTTCCAGCAGCGGTTCCAAGGCTTCTTCGGCACTTTCACTCGGCGTGAAGGTCGCAAAGTTCTCGAAGTCAGTGGCGAACGGCAAAGCCACTTGGGCACGAACGTCGGCCATTTGCAGCTCACCCGCTATCAGGCGCAGATTTTCAACTGCTCGTACGCCGCCGGCGCTTCCGTAACTGACGAAACCGGCGGCCTTGTTGTTCCATTCGGCGTAGAGGAAATCCAGGGAGTTCTTCAGGACACCGGGAATTGAGTGGTTGTACTCGGCCGTCACGAAGATGAATCCGTCGAACCGTGAAATCGTCCTGGCCCAGACTTTCGTGTGCTCGTGCTTGTAGTTCCCCATTGAAGGAGGCATCGGCTCATCCAACAGCGGCAGCTCGTAGTCGGCCAGATCCAGCATCTCGAAGTCCGCGCCTCCTCGACTGGTGGCACGGGAAAGCACCCACTCGGCAACCTGCCTGCTCCGGCGTCCGGGCCGGGTGCTGCCAACAACCACCGCGATGTTCACCATTGAAACCGCTCCCCCTCTGATGGTTCCCTGCAAGGCCACGGACAATGCCGGCATGAGTGGATGTGCTGCGCACCCCATGGAATCTATGCCGTGCAGGCCCAGCGAACCAGCGCCCGCTCTCCATTGTGGAGTGGGTGTTTATCCGCTGCTGCGCCGGTCTGTGGGTTCCTGTGGCTGGCCGAGGGTGTCTTTGACCTTGCCGGCCAGCTGCTGCATGATTGCCTCGCCGATGGAGCCGTCGTCCAGGTCTTCGGTTCCGCCTCGCAGGATCTCGAACAGGAGCCGCTCCGCGTAAGGTGCTTCCCGCCCGAGGTTGTAACCGACGGTGTTTTGCTCGGAGGTGTGGCGGGCTCCTTGCACGTCCCGCTTTCCGGTAACGAGCTCATGCACCATGTTCAGTCCCAGGACGTTGGCGGCTTCGGAGTCGCAGCGGGCGGAGACCTCGCCCCTCGTCCGATCGACGAGGATGGAGCCGTCGAACTCGGCGATGGCACTGATGACGTGCGGCGGGACGCGGTAGTCGATGGTTTGGGTCAGGAAGTCGGTGTGCACCGTAGGCCAGTTGTGAACGACGGCGTCGCTGGTGATCTCGGTCCGCTTCCACGGCCCGTTCCGGTGCCAGGTCAGGCGTGTGGGCGTCGCCTCGTTGGGCGGGCCGTACTTGGCCAGCATCTGCTCGGCCACCTTCTTCTGTGCTTCCGGCCAGTCTTTGATCACGGCTACCGCGTCTGCCTCTTCCACCGTCAGCTCAACGCCTCGCTGAGTCTCGTGCTCGCCCTTGGCCTTATACCTGATCCCTTGTGCCACGGCACGTCCGGCCGTGGCCAGGCGCTCCCCCGTATCCAGGTCCTTTGGCTGGAACTCCGGGGCTGTTTCGGACATCTCGCCCACCTTCTCTCAGAAACATCGTGCAGGGTCTCTAATCCGGCATTCCCTGCATATTTTGACAATAGACAGTGGCGATAGAAAGATCCATACTTGCCCCAGGCACAGCCGGATGACTTGTTGGAGCGGCGCAATGACCAGGGTGCACCGGGGTCCCAAAGCCCTGACCTGGCTGATCAACGCCCTGGGCGAGCCCACCAGACGCCGGGCCTACGAAGCTGTCCGGGAAGCCCGCGCGCCGATGTCCCGGGCCGATGTGGCCCAGGTCCTTGGCATCGGGGTCCGGCTCGCGGCGTTCCACTTGGACAAGCTGGTAGATGAAGGGCTGCTCAGCGCCTATTACGCCCGGCAGGCGGGCCGGCGCGGCGGACCGGGCTCGGGAAGGCCGCCGAAGTGGTACGTGGCCGGGGCGAATGGTTTCGACATCACCCTGCCGCCGCGCCGCTACGATGTTGCCGCCCGTATCCTGCTGCGGGCCGCTGCCGGGCCCGAGGGCAGGCCGGCCGGCATCGTCGACGCGGCGCGCAGCTGCGGCCGAAGCCTGGCAGAGCGGGCACCCGGCCAGGATCTTGAATCGCTGCTGTCCGGTCTTGGTTACGAGCCAAGGCCGGTATCCGGGAACTGTACTGACCTGCTCAATTGCCCGTTCCACGAACTCGTCGAAGAGGACCGGAATTTAGTGTGTTCCCTGAACCTGGCCCTCCTCCGAGGGGCCACCGACGCCCTGAAGGGCTCTCATGTCGTAGCAGTTCCGGAACAGCGGCCGGGCTATTGCTGCGTCAGGCTGATTCCTCATGGAGATCCCACCACGACCGACAGCGGCCAGGGCTGAAGGAAGAGCCTAGCGTCTAACGGCAACCGGGGCTAGTGTTGCAATGGAGGCGAAGTCGTCTTCGCCTCCTCAGGTTATTCGTCAATGGAGGCGGACATGGAAAGCAGGGCAAAAGCCGCAGGGCACGCCATTCACCAGCAACTGGTTGTCTTTCCCTTGGGGCTGCTCACCGCGGCGGTCGTGTTCGACGTCATCGGCCTGCTGAGCAATAACGGACAGTTCACTTCAGCGGGGTACCTGATGATCGCCGCAGGCGTCCTGACTGGACTGCTCGCGGCCGTATTCGGGCTCATCGATCTCCTGGCCGTTCCGAAGGGGACCCGCGCCAAACGCATCGGCTGGCTCCATGGAAGCGGGAACACCGTAATGATCGTGTTGTTCGCTGTCAGCTGGTTCCTGCGCGGCACCGTCGAGGACAACATGCCCTCCACCTTGGCCTTTGTGCTTGAACTGATCGCCGTCGTCATCGCTTTCGGCACGGGCTGGCTCGGCGGAGAACTGGTTAGCCGGCTGGGAGTAGGCGTTGACGACGGCGCCAACCTCAATGCCCCGGCCAATTTCTCCACCGGCATCTTCCTCAAGCGTGGAGCACGCCGCGCCGGCTAACGACCGGGATCCCTTCAATGCATAGCTTTAGTCGAGGAACCGGATCGGGAGGAAGCTCGTGACCTCAGTATGGCTGGATCGACCCCGTACCTATACCGCCGATCCGTTCACCCCGGAAGCGGATTTTGACACCGTCATAGCCGGAGCGGGAATCACCGGACTGGCGACTGCCGTTCTGCTGGCCAGGTCAGGACGGCGGGTCGCGGTCATGGAAGCCAGAACCGTGGGGCCGGGACGACAGGCAATACGACCGCGAAACTGACCCTCCTCCAGGGAACCATCCTGTCCGCGTTACGGCGACGGCATTCCCAGAAAACCGTCAACGCCTACGTCGAAGCCAACAGGGTAGGACGGGCGTGGCTTCTGCGGTTCCTGGCTGACAGCTCCGTGCCGTACCAGCACCGCGATGCCTATACCTTCGCGATGACGGACGACGGAGTCCAACAGGTCGGGTCCGAATTGTCGATCGCCCGCGCCGCCGGCCTTGATGTCGTCGAGGCATCGGATACCGAACTGCCGTTCAGCACCCGCAGCACGATCCGCCTGGCTGATCAGGCACAGTTCAACCCCATGGACGTCATGGAGGCTCTCATTGCGGATTTCCGCGCACAGGGCGGGGTACTCATCGAAGGCCTAAGGGTCCGGAGCGTCAGTACGGAGAATCGCGCCACGGTGTTCACCAGCGCCGGGCATGTCCGTGCTGACCGCGTCGTGCTGGCCACCGGCATCCCGGTCCTTGACCGCGGCCTGTATTTCGCCAAGGTCAAGGCGTCCCAGTCCTATGCTGCGGCGTTACGCGTTCCTGCTTCGACCCCCATTCCCCGGGGGATGTACCTCTCGGCTGAATCCCCGGGCCGTTCCCTGCGCACCTATCCCACGGATAGCGAGGAATTGCTGGTGGTCGGCGGCAACGGACACCAGGTAGGCAGGGAACCCTCCCCCAAGCGCCGGCTGAATGAGTTGCTGGATTGGGCAGCTCACCACTTCCCGGGAACCGAAGTCACCCACACCTGGTCAGGCGAAGACTACCGGGCGACGAACCTGATGCCCTTCTTCGGCAAGATGCCCCGCGGACGCGGGAAGATCTTCCTGGCCACCGGCTACAACAAATGGGGCATGACCAACAGCATCGCAGCTTCGCTCGCGATCAGCGCCGAAATCCTAGGCGGCCATGTCCCCTGGGCAGACACCATCCACAAGCGGACGACGTCACCGGCAGGAGCTGCAGCAGCGGTGGCATTGAACGCCGACGTCGCCAGGACCCTCTCGGAAAGCTGGGCGAAGGCGGAACTGACGAAGCCCGAAACCGGCTCCGGGACGGTGCCGGCCGAAGGTGAGGGCACCGTTGTCCGCAAGGACCGGAAGCCTGTCGCCGTTTCCACGGTCGACGGCGTCACCTGCCGCGTCTCGGCCGTGTGCACTCACCTGGGTGGAATCCTCAGCTGGAACGATGCCGAAAAATCCTGGGACTGCCCCCTGCACGGCTCACGCTACTCCCCCACCGGAGAAGTGCTCCAGGGCCCGACAACTAAAAACCTCGCCGTCCTGGACTAGCCGGGTCTCCGGCTGACGGGCCGCCAGGTGCACTGAAGGGAAGGTTGACCATGGCATCACCAACAGTTGGGGACTATCTGCTCGACCGGATTCGTCAATGGGGAGTGGACAAAGTCTTCGCCTACCCGGGCGATGGGATCAACGCAATCGTGGCAGCCTTCGGAAAGTCCGGAAACCAGCCCAAATTCATTCAGGCCCGGCATGAAGAGATGTCTGCCCTTGAGGCGGTCGGCTACGCCAAATTAACCTCAAACGTCGGAGTCTGCCTGGCCACCTCCGGTCCCGGCGCCATCCACCTGCTTAACGGTCTGTATGACGCCAAGCTCGACCATGTCCCCGTCGTGGCGATCGTGGGCCAGACGGCACGGAGCGCAATGGGCGGCTCGTACCAGCAGGAAGTGGACCTGCTCACCCTCTTCAAGGACGTCGCCTCCGACTACGTCCAGATGGTCACCGTCCCGGAACAATTGCCCAACGTGGTCGATCGGGCCATCCGTGTCGCCCTCTCCAGACGGGCTCCAACTGCGATTATCATCCCGGCCGACGTTCAGGAACTTGAGTACACACCGCCCGAGCACGCGCTGAAGATGGTTCCCTCCAGCCTGGACATCCGGCCCCCGGAGGTCCTCCCGGCCGAAGAAGCAATCCAGGGAGCCGCTGAACTGCTCAATCAAGGAAGGAAAGCCGCCATCCTGATCGGGCACGGTGCCCGCGGCGCAGCAGCGGAAGTGGAGCAGGTGGCAGACCTGTTGGGGGCAGGCGTGGCCAAGGCACTGCTCGGCAAGGACTCCCTGCCTGACGACCTGCCCTACGTCACCG
>NZ_JAGGPJ010000035.1:33323-41021 GCF_018613875.1 Arthrobacter sp. ISL-28
AACTCTCCGACCGGCTGCCAGACAACGCAATCATCACCGCGGACTCCGGATCCTCCGCCAACTGGTACGCCCGCCAGCTGAGATTCAGCAGCACTACCAGGGGCTCGCTCTCCGGAACCCTGGCCACGATGGGATGCGCTGTGCCGTACGCGATCGGCGCGAAATTCGGCCATCCGGACCGCCCCGTCATCGCCTTCGCCGGCGACGGGGCGATGCAAATGAACGGCCTCACCGAGCTGATCACCATCCAGCGGTACTGGCAGGAATGGGCCGATCCCCGGCTCATCGTCGCCGTGCTGCACAACAACGACCTGAACCACGTCACCTGGGAACTGCGGGCCATGGGCGCCGCCCCCGCCTTCCGGGAATCCCAGTCACTTCCCGACGTCGACTACGCAGCCTTCGCCTCAAGCCTCGGCCTGGAAAGTCTCACCGTGACCACGCCCGATGGAGTCGGGCCGGCCTGGGACAAAGCGCTCACCGCGGATCGGCCCACCGTTCTGGACGTGCACACCAATCCCGACATCCCACCCATCCCTCCACACACCACGCTTGAGCAGGCACTCAACACCGCCAAAGCCCTCGCCAAGGGCGACAGCAGCACCTGGGGCATCATCAAGGAAGGGGTCAGAACCAAAGCCCAGGAACTGCTCCCGGCAAGGAACCTTAAGCACATGAACAATCCCCTCAGGTCGTCGTTATTACAGGTGCGTCATCCGGTATTGGCCGTGAAACGGCACTGCAGTTCGGACGCCGGGGCGCACACGTCGTAGTAACTGCCCGGAATCAGGAGGCGTTGCGCAGAGTTCCGGGAGTGTGTGCGCCGACGGCTTCCGGTTCCGGGTGAGGAAGCGGGAGTGGGTTAACGAGGACGGTTTTCCCGACGCTGCCGAGGCCATTTTTCACGTTGTGTGTCCGGGTTCACAGAACTGCCGTCTGTCCGGGGCTAGATTGCGAGGGTAGGCAGCATCCGTTCCACGACAAGGAGGCAAGCTATGTCCGCGACATCTCCGGTGGCCCGCCACCCGCACATCTCCGCCCTGCATCTGGGCCGACGCACCACAGCCGGGGTCACCGGCGGAATCGCCGGGGGCCTGGTGTTTGGGCTGCTCATGGCCATAATGGGCATGCTGCCCATGGTTGCATCACTGGTCGGCTTGAGTTCCGCCCCGGCAGGCTTCGGCATCCACATGGTCATCTCGATCCTGATCGGGCTCGGCCTCACCGTCCCCTTCGCCGGGCTCCTAAGCTCTTACGGCAAGGGCACGCTGGTTGGTCTCGGCTACGGTGCGCTCTGGTGGGTCCTGGGGGCCCTGGTCGTCATGCCCGCCGTCCTGGGCATGCCGCTGTTCATGATCGACACGATGGCTGGCTTGTCCCTGATGGGCCACCTGGCTTACGGGGCCATCCTCGCCCTCGTTGCCGTGCGCGTGCTGAAAGGCCGGGCATGAGTGATGACGTCGGACGGGATCTGGAGGCCGCTGCCGGCGGCCCCCAGCCCTGGGCGCCGAGACAACGGGAGCCCGACCCCCTCGCGCCCGGCCCGGAGGACCCGTTCACCTGCCTGGACGAGGTGGACCTGTTCGCCGACCTGGCCCCCGAAGAGATGCGCGCCATGGATCTCATGGCCCCGGCCCGGATGTATCGCCGCGGAGAATTGGTCTTCAGCCAGTCCCAACCCGTCACAGCCCTGTTCATCCTCAAGGCCGGCAGAGTGCGTGTGTTCCGGGTCGCGGAGGACGGTAAGGCCCTGACGATGGCCATTCTCGAACCGGGCGCGGTGTTCGGGGAGATGATGCTGGTGGGCCAGCGGATGTATGACAACTATGCAGAGGCCATCGAGGACTCGGCGATCTGCCTTCTCAGCGCCGAGGAGGTGGAACGATTCCTGATCTCGGACCCCCGGATCGCCATCCGCATTTCCCGGCTCCTGGGCGAACAAGTCGCCCGGCTCGAAGAACGCCTCACCGATCTGGCCCTGCGCCCACTGACGGCCCGCGTTGCCTCAACCCTGCTCAACCTCGCAGGTACCGCCCCTGCCGGCAGATTCGGACAGAACCACCCCATCCGGCTCACACACGAACAAATCGCCGGACTGCTCGGCGCCACCCGTGAAGCCACCAGCAAGACCCTGGCCGAGTTCGCAGCCCAAGGCATCATCCGGCAAGGCCGCGGCCGCATCACCATCCAGAACACCACAGCGCTCAGATCGAAGGCCCGGAACACCGCGTGATCACCGCCGGATACGGGGGCGATCACACCGCGAGCTCCAACGCACGCAACCAGCCCAAGCCTGACATTTAGCTCCGTGGAAAGGCCTCCATTTATAGCTGCGATTCACAGTTCTTGGCCGTCGAAAAAACAGCGGACGGGTGTCGCTGTGGAGGACCGATGCTTACGGGCGTCGCTGTTTGCATATGTTCCGCGTTCCCTAATATGCCTGATTGGCGGGATGCCAGCGCATGTACGTTTGAGCAATGACGAGCGACTTTGACGTGCGTTGGGCTGAGCCCGCAGACGCGCCCAGCATGGCAAGAGTTCACGTGGACACCTGGCGCGAAACCTACCGGGGAATAATGAGCGACGTTGTGCTGGACGATCCCGCACTCCTGAGCTGGCGTGAGAGATTCTGGGACGCGGCCCTGACCGATCCAAGATACGGACAAAACACCATTGCCGTAGCTTCGCATGAAGGAGCGCTGATCGGCATTGCCATGTCAGGTCCCGCCCCCGACGACGCGGACCAGCCACAGCAGTTGCACCTCCTCTACGCATATGCCGCATTCCACGGTTCCGGGGTGGGTACGGCGCTCCTCAATGCAGTCATCGACCGGACCACGCCTGCTGCGCTCTGGGTCGCCGACCCTAACCCGCGAGCACAAGGCTTCTACCGCAAGAACGGCTTCGTCACCGACGGCGCGGTGAAAATCGAAGACGACGTGCGGGAGATTCGAATGGTCCGAACGGTCTAAAACAGCAAACGCTCGCTAAGGATCGACCTGCGGACACGTCCCACGGCTCGCAACCGTCTTGCTTCGCTCATATACACGGTAGGGTCCGGGTATGGCCGCAGCACCTCGGAGCGTTCAAGACCACGCCCGCCGCAAGCTCTCAAAGTTCCTCAGACGTTCGAGTCCCGGATTGGGTGAGCCAATCACCGCCCTGCGGGACGAGAGTGGTCGCATTCCGCTCCTCGAACTCACATGGCAGCGGCTTGACGACGACACGTGGCGCATCACCGGTCTCGGAGACCAGCGGCTCGATAAGCGAATGGTGGACTCGACAATCGTTGAGTGCCGTGTGTTCTTCACTCCTGGCGAGGACTGCTATCTGCCAGGGATCGTCACGGCGCTTCAAAGCCTCATCACACCTAAGCAGGCGAAGGCTAGGCGCTTCTTGAAGCAGCATGTTGCTCAGGTAGTTATCGGCCCGCGCATTGGGGCGTCAGGCCCGATCTTTCACTCCGGCCGCCTCGAAATGGACAACGGATTGGGCCCCGGCATCTTGCTTGGCAGCGATCTGGTCGCGATGGATTACATCTACGGGATTGCCCTACACGAGGACGACGATCGTCTGGCCCGCCTAGAGAACGTGAGGCTCGAATCAGCGTTACAAGCTGTCGTCTACCACTTCAACGACCTTCTGCACGTCATCGCGAACGTTCGGGCTCAGATCGAGCATGATCTTGAGATGGGCTACTTCGAGTTCAAACCCTAGATCAATCGCGCCGAACAGTATTCGAACCATCGGGCATCGAACCTGCCCGGTGAGCGATCCCTACACGGGCAAGTGTGCGGCAACGAGCGATCACAGAATGCCGCCACCAAGCGATCAAATCCACCACAGCATCTTCGGCTGCCATGCCATATGCAGGTCAGAAAAGATGATTATTGACGGTAGCTGTCCCACTTTGCCGCCCAGAGGCCCCTCCGGCGGGGGAAGGCCCCTCCGGGCGTACCCTTAGAACAGGCCGAGGGCGGAAGCTCTACTGGTTTCCCCCATCCCAGTGGACCCCAGCCCGCCGCCGGTCTCAAACTCCCTCAACTGCGCTGGCTCCTGTGCCGATACGCAGGGAACCGTAGTTTTGGACGAACGGGAGAGCACTTCCGTGCCGCGGTGCCGTAAAGCCCGCGGCCGAGATGAAAAGTTCCAAGGGGCAGCGGGCATGGCAACAGGCACAGTGAAATGGTTCAACTCCGCAAAGGGCTTCGGTTTCATCGCCCCTGATGACGGGTCCGCAGATGTCTTTGCCCATTACTCCGCGATTGCTTCCAGCGGTTACCGCTCGCTGGAAGAGAACCAGAAAGTTCAGTTCGAGGTGGCCCAGGGTCCGAAGGGTCCCCAGGCGGAGAACATCCGTCCAATGTAGGGGTGTAATTTCCGTTCGATTTGGGTACGTCCTGTCATGTCTGGATCGGGATGTACCCGATGACCAGCGTGCCCAGGTGTGCGGCTGCGCTCACGTCGAGCATGGTGTCGGTGATGACCAGGTTGTCACCGGCAATAATCAGGGCGGCGCCATGTGCTGCCGCCTCCAGCCACTGGGCATCATCGGGATTTCTCGGGTTGAGCTGTTCGGAGTAGATGGGTTCCCCGCCGATGGTTAGGGTGAGGACGGCCCCGGTGGCTCTCAGGCAGCAGCTGCCCTCCACCTCCGCGGCCTGTTGCAGGATGTCCGTGTACTCCGGACTCATGGCCAGCTGGAAGCCGTGGGAAAGCAGAATCGACACCAACGCGGAGGTCAGTTCGCCGCCGCGTTCACGGAAGGAGACTACCGGAGTCAGCGTGTACGCCAGCGCCGCAACAACCGTCCCGGGGCTGCCGAGGACGGGCTCCTGGGTCAGGACCATCCGGGCTGCGAGAGGCGTCAGCTCGGACGGCCTCCACGGGGCCGTGCCCACGGTGAGGCCGGGTTCGCTGCATTGCCGGTGGAACACGTAGTCGGTGAACGTGACGTATTCCGTTCCGTCCGGTGCGGTGCTTTCGGTGATATCCACGCTCAAGGACAGCGGTTCCTCGGGCTGCAGCGGCTGTCGGCAGGCAGCGCATGTCGTGGCGATGGCTGCCGCGGTGGTCACGTAGTGCGTTGTGTCCCTGCCCTTGAAGGATTCCAGTCCCTCGTCCCAGGCGACATTGCGTGTGACGGGCATCCAGCGATTCTACCCATCGGCACCCTGAGGCAGCAGCCGAAAGGGCTGACAGTGCCAAGGGTAAGGCTTCCCCTGCCCAAACGCGTCAGCCAGTCCCAACCTCAGTGGATATCGTCAGGCGCGCCTATCCTGCTGGTGTGCGGTCAGGGGGCCTACGGGGCAGAGCCGATTCACCACCTCGGTGAGTTGCCGGGTGAGGAAGGGCTTTGTCAGGTACGCCGCTGCTCCGGAGGCCATGCCAGCCATTTCGTCGTCAACCTCGGACCGCGCGGTGATAAACAGCATCGGCGCCTCGGACCGTCCCCGGATATGCCGGGCGACGTCCAGCCCGTCCATGTCCGGCAAATTCAGGTCTACCGTCACCAGGACCGAGTGGTGTTCCCATGCCGCGGCGACTCCCTGAGCGCCATTGCCCACCGCATGAACATCGAACCCCATCCGCGTCAGGATCAGCGTGAGCAAATCCCGGATATCCTGGTCATCCTCGATGACCAGGCAAAGCCCCCGTGAACCCAACGTGCCCCCCCGGCCTGTAGCAGGTGCACAGTCTAGGACGGAAACCTCAAGCCCCTTGATCGCCGCCCTGGCCTTCTCGGATCGTCAGGTACCCTGAGCACACGCCGGGACCGACCACATCCCTGCGGGGCTCACTCAGAAAGGCATCATCAATGAAGATGAAAATCAAGGACCACTGGGACCGGTTCAGCCCCGCAACGCAGCGATGGCTCACCAACAACCCCGGATGCCTGATCCTGCCACGCACCATGACGGAAGAGATCTGCCAGGAAACCGGCGTCAGCGTTGACCGTGACGAGCACGGCCAGGCAATACTCTCCCAGCAGGACCTGGACTTCATCCGGGCCAAGCCGGAAGAAACCCCAACACCCCCGCCGGAGCACCGGTTCTTCGACGCAACCCAGCCTGGAGAAAACAGGTAGAGCCGACACCGCCCCTTCCCGTTGTGCGCCGCGAGGTGAAGCCGGCGGATGCCAACCAGCCCAACAGTGCAGGCGGGTGACGGTAGTTGCGGCCCGGGGGTCAGCCGGTAGCCCCCGGCGTAGTCTGGTGCTGGCAGCCATCGGTTCGGAGGAGATGACCACATGATCGGATTGAACAAGACATCCCATGATGTTCAGCACGGCCCGGCGGGCCGGACCAGACACGCCGCCCAAGCCGCGCCCCAGGTGGACGCCGCTGTGCGCTGGGCGCTGTCCCGACTTGAGGACACCAATATGCCCGAGGTGGTCCACGCAGTTGTCCTCACCCTGACAGGGAATCAGAAGGCCGCGAAACAGGCACGGAAGGCTGCCAAACAGGCGATCCACCGCGCGGAGCGGAAACTCAGGCCCACCCGCCCCGGCCACGGCAAGGCATGGCTGGCCGCAGGCCTTCTCGTTGCGGCCCTGGCCGCAATAGTACTTACCTGGCGGGGTCTAACCGGAAGCGGAGAGCCCGAACCAGCCCAAGCCGGGGACCTTCCCAGGGACGCCATCTGACAACAACCCCGGTGAACACCAGGAACGGACTCCACTCTCCACTTTGACCTCATCTGGCCCTCCCGCACGTTGATTCCAATCTGATGGAATCACCGGTGAAAGTGGGGTGCCGATCACGCCGGGCGGATTCCAGCCCGCCCTGCCGGCGAAGATCAGACTGTCACAAGCAGGCCTGTGCGGCCTGCCGCCACGGGGCAAGGAAAAGGGGGGCCGCGCTTTGAAGTGCTCCCCGAAAGTTGGACTGAAATATTCAGTTCTGTCTTTCGGGGAGCAGTTTTATGCATGCGTGTAGTTCGTTATCTGGGGAGCAACGCAGGGCCGCGGTAGCGTTGTTTGAGACCGGTTGGGGCGCTAGAGCTGCAGCGACGAGGCTCGAGGTGAGCACGAAAGCCATCGGTCGGTTATATGACCGATGGAGAGTTCGCGGAGGTACGACGCTGGTGACGAAACCGACCAAGCGGTTGTTCTCGTTCGAGTTCAAACTTGATGCCGTGCAGCGGTACCTGTCGGGAGAGAACAAGGTGGCCCTGTCGAAAGAGCTACAGCTGTCCTCTCCGAAGCTAATCGAGAAGTGGGCGCGCCAGTACCGGGACGAGGGCGACGCCGGTCTGCGCGCGAAACCGAAGGGCCGTCCGAAGGCAAGCCCGGAGGCTGCGGCAAAGCCTGAATCAGAGTTGCAACGATTGCGCCGCGAGAACGAGCGTCTGCGGGCCGAGGTGGCCTTCCTGGGAAAAGTGCAGGCCTTGAGGGACGAGGAACGGCCGTAAGGGTCCGTGCAGTCATCGCCCTCAAGGCAGAACACCGCCTGAACGTGCTCCTGGAGGTAGCCGGGTTGGCCCGATCGACGTTCTTCTATCACCAGACTCGATTCCTTGCCCCTGACCCGCAAGTAGACCTCAAGACCGCGGTCACGGAGATCTTCGAGAAGAATTATGGCCGGTACGGGCACCGCCGCATCCACACTGAGCTGGTCAAGCAAGGGTGGACGATCGCGAAGAAGACCGTATTGAAGGTGATGCGTTCGCTGCGGTGTTAGCGGCCATGAAAAACTG
>NZ_JAGGPJ010000036.1 GCF_018613875.1 Arthrobacter sp. ISL-28
AATCACCGCAAGAACCCAAGGACCGTCATAGGCGACTGTCCCGCCACTCGTCGCGGTTGGCCAGGCGTGACCGGATTTGTGGAGATCACTGAGTTGCGCTTTTCCATGTCGGAAGTAGGGGCCTCCTCTGCAATGTCCTCCGCCCACAGGTCCGGGTTGTCGTCCTGGAAGATGCGCATCATGTCCACACAGCGCTGATCATCCACAACCATCATCTCAACGCCACGCGATCGAAGAAGCTCGAATTCGCCGTCGAACGTGCGCGCTTCACCCACCACTACCCGGGCGACGCTGGGTACCAGCGCTACGGCTCCGTTTAGATTGCGGCGTTGTTCAGGGCGTATGGCGGACGCAGGAGCCCGGGGGTAAGGCCCTCGGCCGGGTCGTTGCCCAGCTGGACCACTTTGTTGTTTTGGTCCACATGGACTACCCGGGGTTCGTACGCCTTGGCTTCCTCAGTAGTCATTGCCGCGTAGGTGATCAGAATGACAGTGTCATTTTCGTGCACCAAGTGAGCCGCCGGACCGTTGATGCCGATCACGCCCGAGCCGCGTTCGCCAGCGATGGTGTACGTCTCCAGACGGGCTCCGTTGGTCACGTCCACGATGGCCACCAGCTCACCGGGAAGAATGTCAGCAGCATCTAGCAGGTCCAGGTCCACGGTGACTGAACCTACATAATGCAGATCAGCGTGCGTGACGCTGGCCCGGTGAATTTTGGACTTGAACATTGTTCGATTCATAGGAAGCTCCAGTGGTTGAGACTTTTGTCCCGCGCAGCTGGCCACACCACACCCGGCATGAACGCAACCCGTTGCGGGACTCGCCCGAAGTGTCTAGTAGTCGTTCTCGGACGAGGACGGCAGGAAATGCGTGAAAACCTGGTAGCCGTCTTGATGGGAAATCATTTGTCTAAGTGAGTTTCCTTCCGCTGAAATCCAAAGAAGCGAATCGTCCGGCATGACGGCCTCTACCGTTCCTTTGCGGACCAATTTCCCGCCTCTCCAAATTTCTACTCGCTGTCCGAGAGCGCGTTGCCAATCTGGTTGCAGGTGAAGGTCCATCGTTTGCTCCTATATGCACGCGGGGTCAGATTTGGAACAGCTGTACCGGGTGTTCGACGAGCCGGCGGTGAGGTGTCACCGTTGCGAATAGTTGATGATCCGGGTGATCATCGACACCTCACCGCAGGAATTTGGCGGCAAATACTGCAGCTATAGGGAACGCTGCTCTTGCCCGTTGTACTGGCTGAGCGGTCTGATCAGCGAGTTGGACGCCAGCTGTTCCATGATGTGGGCGGTCCAGCCGGTGATGCGGCTGGCGACGAAGATCGGGGTGAAAGTTTGGGTGTGGAAGCCCATGAGGTGATAGGTGGGGCCGGCCGGGTAGTCGAGGTTGGGTTTGATGGCCTTGGCCTCCTCCATCGCCTGCTCGAGCCCGTTATACAGGCCCAGGAGTTCAGGTCGGCCGTAGTGGGCGATCATCTTGTCGAGTGCGGCCTTCATGGTGGGCACGCGGGAGTCGCCGTGCTTGTAGACGCGGTGCCCGAAGCCCATGATTTTCTTCTTTTGCGCCAGGGCGTCTTCCATCCATGCCTTGGCGCGGGTGGCTGCTTCCTCCAGGGATTCCTCGGGCCGGATGCCGATTTCGTCGAAGGTGTGCATGACGGCTTCGTTGGCGCCGCCGTGGAGGGGACCTTTGAGGGCTCCGATGGCGGCGGTCACGGCCGAGTGCAGGTCCGAGAGGGTGGAGGTGACCACGCGGGCGGTGAAGGTGGAGGCGTTGAAGGAGTGTTCGGCGTAGAGGATCATCGAGACGTTGAAGGCCTCGATGACCTCGTCCACGGGGTCTTCGCCGAAGGTCATCCACAGGAAGTTGGCCGAGTAACCCAGATCGTCGCGCGGTTCTACGACGTCCTGGCCGTGCCGGCGGCGCTGGTCGTACGCCACGACTGCCGGCATGGCCGCCCAAAGGTCGATGGCCTTGCTCATGTTGGCCCTGGGTGAGGCGTCCTCTGCCAGTGGGTGCCGTGCTCCCAGCACCGATGCCGCCGTGCGGCAGACGTCCATGGGGTGGGCGTCCGTGGGCAGGGCGTCGATGATGGCCTTGAGTGCAGGGTCGAGAGCCCGGCCGGCCCTTTCGCGGGCGGTGAACGCGTCGAGCTGGTCCTGCGTGGGCAGTTCGCCGTTCCAGAGCAGGTAGGCGACCTCTTCGAAGCTGCATTTGGCGGCGAGGTCCTGGACGGGGTACCCGCGGTAGAGCAGTGAGTTGGTTTCCGCGTTGACCTTTGAGACGGCGGTGTAGTCCACTACGACGCCGGCGAGGCCCTTCTTAATGTCTGGGTTGGTCATGCTGAACTCCTTTGTTGCCGTTCGTGAACGAGCGGATGTCAGGGATCTGGAAGTTGAAGACGCCGGAATCGAATTTGTTGTAGGCCTCGTAGTCCACGAGGTCATACAGCCGTGCGCGGGTGAGCATTTCAAACACGCGTACCTGCTGGGTTCCCAGGCTCTTGAGTGTGTCCAAGACCCGTTCGGCGGCGCCCATGGCGCTGCGGAGCAGTGTGACGGGGTAAATCACCATGTTGACGCCGACGTTCTGCAGTTGGTCGGTGGTGAACAGGTCGCTTTTGCCGAACTCGGTCATGTTGGCCAGGATGGGCACGTCCACAGCGTCCCGGATGGCACGGAACTCGTGCAAATCACGCATAGCCTCGGGGAAGATCGCGTCCGCTCCAGCCTCTACCAGTGCCTTGGCCCGGTCCTTTGCTGCATTGAGTCCGTCGGTGGCGCGGATGTCCGTGCGGGCCATGATCAGGAAGTTCGGATCCCGCCGCGCGTCCGCTGCAGCGCGGATGCGTTTGGTGGCGGTTTCCAGGTCCACGACGTTCTTGCCGTCGAGGTGGCCGCAGCGTTTAGGGTTGAACTGGTCCTCGATGTGGCAGCCGGCGAGCCCGGCGTTTTCCAGTTCCTGGACACTGCGGGCCACGTTCATGGGCTCGCCGAAGCCGGTGTCGGCATCCACCAGGGACGGCAGATCGGTCATGCGGGCGATCTGCCCGGCCCTGGTCGCCACTTCGGTCAGGGTGGTGAGGCCGATGTCCGGCAGGCCAAGGTCGTTGGCGAGAACGGCGCCAGAGATGTACACCCCGGCGAAGCCCTTCTCCTCGATCAGCCGGGCCGAGAGCGGGTTGAACGCTCCGGGGAACTGCTGGATGGTTCCGGAGGCCAGCAGTTCCTGCAGCTTCAGGCGTTTCTGTTCCGGCGTGATTTTTGAGTACAGCATTTAGAACAGTCCCTTCGGGGCTGCCGAGAGATCGATGACGCCGGGCGCGGCAGTGATGTTGAGCTGGTCCAACTCGCCTGCGGCGAGTTCGGGAAGGCGTTCGACGGCGGCCAGGAACCTTTCGATTTCATCCTCCGCCACCAGCCCGGCAGCCAGGGTGCGGAACTTGTTGACGTACTGCTCACGGGTGAACGGCCGTGCGCCCAGCGGGTGGGCATCGGCCACGGCGATCTCATCGGTGATGACGCTGCTGTCGGTGAGCGTGATTTCCACGGAACCGCCGAAGGCCTTCTCGGAGATGTCCAGGGAGTGGTAGCGGCGGGTCCACTCCGGATCCTCCACCGTGGACACCTTCTGCCACAGCTCTACCGTGTCGGGCCGGGCGGCGCGCTCGGGGGAGTAGGAGTCCACGTGGTGCCAGGCGCCGTCCTGCAGCGCGACGGTGAAGATGTACGGGATGGAGTGGTCCAGGGTTTCCCGGCTGGCGGTGGGGCTGTACTTCTGCGGATCGTTGGCGCCGGACCCGATGACGTAGTGGGTGTGGTGGCTGGTCTTGATCAGGACGGACTGCACGTTCGCCGGGTCCGTGGCTTCGGGGTGTTCCCTGTTCAGCTTGCGAGCGAGGTCGATCCAGGCCTGGGCCTGGTACTCGGCGGAGTGTTCCTTGGTGTAGGTGTCAAGGATGGCCCGCTTGGCCTCACCGGGCGTGGGCAGCGGAACCTCGTAGGAGGCCTCCGGGCCGTCCAGCAGCCAGGCGATCACGCCGTCTTCGCCTTCGTAGATCGGCACCGGGGAGGTCTGTCCGCGCATGGACCGGTCCACGGCTTCGACCGCCATCTTCCCGGCAAACGCGGGGGCGTGCGCCTTCCAGGTGGAGATCTCACCCTTGCGGGACTGGCGGGTGGCGGTGGTGGTGTGCAGCGCCTGGCCCACGGACTGGAAGATCGTTTCCACATCCAGTCCCAGCAGGGTCCCGATGCCGGCGGCCGCGGACGGGCCGAGGTGCGCCACGTGGTCGATCTTGTGCTTGTGCAGGCAGATCGCCTTCACCAGGTTCACCTGGATCTCGTAACCGGTCGCGATCCCGCGGACCAGATCGGCACCGCTGGCACCCGTGTGCTGTGCCACGGCCAGGATCGGGGGGATGTTGTCACCCGGGTGGGAGTAATCGGCCGCGAGGAACGTGTCATGGTAATCCAGTTCCCGGACGGCCACGCCGTTGGCCCACGCCGCCCATTCGGCTGAGACGCGCTCACCGATCCCGAAGACCTTCGCGCCCTTCCCGCCGGTGGAGGGAGCGTGGGTGAGGGCCTGCGCCCGGGCGGCCACGATCGGGGCACGGTTCAGTGACGCGATGGCGACGGAGGCGTTGTCGATGATCCGGTTGATCACCATCTCCGTGACGTCATCAGTCACGCCGACGGGGTCCGCGGCGACCAAGGCGATCTTGTGGGCCAACTGGTCCTCGCGCGGTAGGTTTTCGTCGCTTTTGTAGACGCGAACGTGGTTGAGCTTAACCATGGTGTTCCTTCATTGGGGCGTGTGGGTGGCTTTGATATGGGAAAGGCTGCGGTGTAAATGAACGGTGGTAGCCGCCTCGGCAAGCCGGGGGTTCCCCGCAGCGATAGCTTCGGCAATGGCGGCGTGCTCCGCGGCGGCGGCTGTGAGCCGGCCGACGTCATCGGCGGCCAGCCGCCGGACCCGGACAAGGTGGACGCGCAAGCTGCTCATGGCCTGGGCAAGGTAAGCGTTAGAGATAGCGGCGTCGATGGCCTCATCCAACCTGCCCACCAGCGCGTAATAGTCGTGCCGGGCAGGATCGTTGCCGGCGAGCAGTTCGGGAGCCGCCAGCAGTTCGGCGTGGAGCTGGGCGAAGACAGCCCGTTCACCTCGCTGGGCGGCCAGCGCGGCAGCCTTTACTTCGAGCGTTTCACGCAGCTCGAACAGTTCATCGATATCGTCCAGTGAGATATCGGTGACGACCACCCCACGGCCCCGAGCAGTCTGTGTGAGACCTTCGGCGCTTAGCCTGCCGAGAGCCTCCCGGAGTGGCGTTCGGGAGAGGCCAAGACGTTCCGATTGTTCGACTTCAGCCAGAACAGTTCCCGGCAGAAGGCGCCACTCGACGATGTCTTCACGGAGGCTCCTGTAAGCCCGTTCACTGGCACGCACAGTGTGAATTGTATACACCACCGCTAGATATGCGCAATGATCGCGCGAAATCGCTCGACTATGTATACATGATTTAGACGTGGGGGAATTCCGCGTAAACATGAGACTGTCCTGTTGACGTATAGGCCGCCCCAGAAAAAGCCCGCTGAGGGTAGCATGAGCGCTACACAGCTGACCGCAGACTTGCCGGCTAAGGTGTGCCGCCAGCGGCTAGGCCCTCTCCGATCAGGGCAAACGCACGTTCTGACTGTAAACCGGGCGTACATCGACCGCAGAGCGGCAGGACAGGCAGCACCCGGACAAGTCCTCGCGAAGCGCGGGCCGCCGTCGTCTGAGAAGCTCATCAAGGGGGAGTGAAGTGAGCATCTTCGGCTATCCATCTTCCCCTTGAATCCGGCCATGCGGTAGCGACGTGGCTCCGGGTGGCGCGTCGGAGGACCGTCATACGCGAGGAGGTGGGGCCGCCGCGGGGGACGAATCAAGAAGTGTCAGGCTGCAATCTAAGAGTTTCTCGAGTCATCGTCAGAGTAGGAGGAATCGGACCCTATTCTGACAGCCCCTGCGCGTCCACCTGACGTCAGGGAAGGGTGTACTTCAATTGGGCGTTGGAGTAGCGCAATCCGGCCATTGTCTGCTGCCGACCGATAGTTGGCTGCGAGGCGGATTTCGTTCGCGATTGGCTCACGACGCCGGGAACATGCCGGTCCCAGGACAGCGCCCGCAGCGCCTCGTTCTCCAGGCCCAAGGCGAGACGTTTCTTTACGAGCGTCCTCACCCGGCTGTCCAGGGCCACGGCGGCCCGTTCGTAAGCGGCCAGGATCTTCTCCAGGCTGCTGCCGGAGGGAGTCGGCTCGATACCGGTTCGGACGCTGTCCAGCGCAGCCGCGAGCAGTTCTTCCCGACTGGACCAGCGACGGTAGACCGCGGCGCGGCTGGCGCCGGATCTCTCGGTGATGGCAGCGATGCTTACGTCGCGTGTGTCGCGCTCCAGGAGCAGGTCCACTGTTGCCGCCAGCACTACGAATTCCAGCGTGGCGTCCCGCGGCCGTCCGGGTGGTCTGCGGGCAGCTACCTGAGGAGCGCCCTCCGTACGGGCTCAGCCATTAGCGACTACCAGCCTGTCGCGAAGCTGTTCGATTGTCGCGTCACTCAGGCCGGCCCGGCGCACGGGCTCGACGACGCTGCCATACCGTTCGGTGAGCAGCTGCTGCATCGCGTCGATCGACTCGGCATGCGCGCCCATCACGGCACCGGGCTCGGCTTCCGAGTCGATCGCCGAGGCAGGGATAAGGCCCCCGAGGATTGCCCGCAGCCGCGGGAACAGCTGTGGCAGGCGGGTGGCTGTGATGGCATAGTCGGCGGAAATGGTCTCCACCGAGGCGCCCAAGGCAGCGAGCACAACGGCGGCGAAGACTCCCGTCCGGTCCTTGCCGGCCGCGCAGTGGAAGACGGTGGCGCCTTCGCCCAAAGCAATCAAGGTCACGCCGAGGGCGAGCTGGCGGGCCTGGGTTTCCACGAGGTTCGCGTACCAGGCACCCACCTGCTGCGCAGTCGCGGCGGAGGACATCAGTTCCTTGCTGATGTCCTGCGGGGAGGCAACGGACGCCGTCAGGGCCAGATGATAGTAGTTTACGCCTGGCAGCGTCAGGGGTCCCCGGCCGGTGAAGAGCGCCTCCTCGGCCGAGCGGAGGTCGATGACCTGGCGGACGCCGTCGGCGACCATCTGCTGGGCGAAGACGGCGGGCATGACGGACACGTCGTCGCTGCGCAGCAGCACACCGCGCCGTGTCTGCCCGCCCACTACGGGCAGCCCGCCCAGGTCGCGGAGGTTGACGGGGGCTAGGTCGAATTCGGGCGAGTCAAGAGTCTGGGTGTGGGGTTCCTGCACGGGTTCCTAACTGAGCTTGGCGCGGATGTAGGCGCTGACGCGGTCGATGATGCTGACCAGGACGATGATGCTGATGATGATGGCGCAGAGGTGTCCGTAGTCGTACATGCGCATCGCGGTGGTCAGTTCCAGGCCTATACCGCCGGCACCCACCAAGCCCAGGATCGTGGCACCGGGGACGTTGCCATCGAAGAGCAGGAGCGTGTAGCTAACCAACAGGGAGCGGCCTGCGGAAGGACCGCATAGGTGATGATCTGGCGCTTGTTGGCCCCGACCCCTTGAGGGCCTGGACAGGTCCTGACTCCACCGATTCCATCGCCTAGGCGTAGATCTTGTCGATCGACCCGACCGATCCGAGCACGATTGCCAGGATGCCGGCAAACGGGCCCAGGCCCACCGCGGAGACGAACATGAGGGCATAGATGAGTTCCGGAATGGAGCGCAGCACATTCAGAACAGCCCGGCAGCCGGTATAGACCCAGCGCGGGGCGATGTTGCTGGCCTGGCGCGGTCGGGGACGGAAGACTCGCTTCGGGACCTGGTCGACGGGTCGCCGAGGCATTGGCGGAGGCTCTAGTGCCCAATTCATCAGTCATCCCCATGAATCAATTCACCTGCGTCGTTAGAGCGAAGGGCGGGCGCTTCAACCCGGGTGTGATGCTTTCGGCCGGGTCGTTGCCGAGCTGGAGGATCTTGTTGTCTTCGTCCACATGAACGATTTTGGGGGCGTAGGCCCTGGCTTCCTCTGTGGTCATCTGAGCGTAGGTAATGAGAATGACCGTGTCATTCTCATTGATGAGGTGTGCCGCCGGCCCGTTGATGCATATCACGCCGGAACCTTTTCCCGGCGATTGTGTATGTTTCAAGGCGTGCACCGTTTGTGACGTCGACGATGGTTACGAGTTCGCCGGGCAGGATGTCGGATGCGTCCAGCAGGTCCAGGTCGACGGTGACGGAGCCGACGTAGTGCAGGTCGGCGTGGGTGACCGTGGCGCGGTGGATTTTTGACTTGAACATTGTGCGCTTCATAGGCGGCATGAAAATCAAACCCTTCTCTAGGCTCGTACAAGGCGTCTCCGTGCGTGCGACAAAGGCCGGTTCTGCGCCATGAGTCGTTATGGCACAGAAGCGGCCGTCAGTGACCGTGTGCGGTGGCTCCGATTTCATCGACATCGGCGAGGATGCGGGATTGGAGTACTCGGAGAGTGCGGCTATCTTCTCGTGGTGAGTACTACCCAATCTCAGCTGCCTCGGGTTTGCTCCAGAGGAGCGGGGGTATCCCATGGATATCGGGCATATATTTCGCTTCCGTCCGCCCTTTCCACTATTTCTCGGGAATACACCCCTGCCGCAGAGACCCACAGAAGGGAATTGTCTGGCATCACAGCCTCTACTGTTCCCGTCCGGATGGTCTTTCCTTTGCGTCGAATTTCGACGTGCAGCCCCAAGGCCCGCTGCCAATCTGGTTGCAAGTGAAGATCCACGTTCTTACCTATTTTTTTCAGTTGACTGCTGGCTGTGAAGGTACGCGGTGAGACGCCGAGCGCGTTGCGAGTAGATGATGATCCGGGTGATCATCCGGCGCCTCACCGCAAATTAGAGGAAAGGCGCTGCCTGCGTCTCCCAGGGGTTGCTGCTCATGCCGTTGTAGGCGCTGAGGGGGCGGATAAGGGAACTTGATCCGGCCATGCTCCATGATGTGGGCGGCCAGCCGGTGACGCTGCTGACCGAACAAGTAACAGGGTGAATGGCCGTGTCGAAACCCGTGAAGTGGCACGTGGACCGGTCGAGTAGTCGAGATTCGGCTTGCCGAAGTGCCGGCGGGATGAACCCGCCGGTACTTCTCTATCGGTGGCGGTCTACTTGTACTCGAGCTTTTGTGCTTCGATAATCGCTCCAGATGATGGGTCGAATCCGTATAGGCCCCAGGGAGAACTCTCGAAATCCCACAGGCGGTGGTCCTCAGCCGAAAACGGTGCGGTGACTTTAGTGCCGAAGATGTCCAGCGAAGCGGTCTTCTCCATAGCATCACGCACCGCGGTGTAGTCAGTGGCAGTGCCGGCTTCCTTGACTGCCCTGAGATAGGCATCGACGCAGCTGTACGACATCTGTGCAGCCAAACCGTACGTCGGGTCTTCGCCATAGGTTGAGACGTATTCGGCAGTGAACGCCTCCACCTCCGGCCCGGTCAGCACAGCGGGAACCGCGAACTTGATGGCAGAGCGCTGCTCCGGCGTCGCCACCTTGGCGAATGACCCCACAATGGCTCCGGTGGTGTAGATCGCTTTCGGGTGGAAGTCCGCTTGGTCGAAAGCACGAAGGATCGGCACGAAGTCATCGCCGCCGTGCACGCCTATAATCACCGTATCGACGCCCGCGTCCCGCAGAGTGCGGGCCTGAACGCTTAGATCGGCGGCGCCTTGGTCGAACGACGTCACGGCGATATCCCCGAGACCGCGGTCAGCCCACGTCTTTTCCATGCTCCGGGTGAAAATCTGGCCATAAGTGTCGGTGAACGCGAGCAGACCCACTGTGTCGTCCGGCTCTACCACCCCGTCGGCGAACACCTCGATGGCCTGGGCAGCGGTCGCCGCGGTCTGGAATGCCCAGTTGCCGGCATCGGTCTTTTTGGCCAGGTCGTCTCCCGCGGCGAGGGACAGACACCAGGGCCGCCCCACGGTCTGCACCAGATCACGGACCTGGAGAACCTGCCCGCTCAGTCCGGGGCCGAGGATGAAATCCACTTCGTCATTGTTGATCAGGCGCTGGGCAGCCTGCGCCGCACCCTCGGGGGTACCGCGGTCATCGACCGGAATGAAGGTCACATCGAGCCCAAGACCTGACAGGTCCCCGCGCGCCATCTCGGCCCCCCTGATGGCTTCAAACGAGGTGGCCGGCAGCCTGCTGCTCTCCCCGCCCATGATGCCGATGCGAACGGGGATACCGCCTTGGGACGGCGTGCTGCCGGCCCCGCTTCCGTTGCCGCAGGCAGCCAGGGTGGCCACGACCACCAGCGCCACGGCGGCTGGACCGAACAATCTTTTTTTCAGCACAACATTTCCTCTTCTCTGAGTTCGCTGTTCTCGTAATGACCGGCGTCTACGGTGACGCCGGTGCTTATAGCCCCAGGTACGCTGACCTCACCGCGTCATCGGCCAGCAGGACGGCGCTGGGGCCGGTGATGGCAACAGTGCCCCGGTCAATGACATAGCCGCGGTCCGAAATGGCAAGCGCCCGGTCCGCCTGCTGTTCGACCAGGACGACCGAGAGGCTCCTCACCTGGCCCAGGACGGCCACGAGATCCAACACTTCGTCGCTGAGTTTGGGGCTCAGCCCGAGGGTCGGTTCATCCAGCAGGAGCACTCTGGGGTTGGCGGCGGCACCCCGGGCGATCGCGACCATCTGCTGCTGGCCACCGGAGAGAAGGCCTGCCCTCGTCTTCCACAACCGGGAAAGGTCCGGGAGCGTGGAGAGCACAAGTTCGAGGAGCTCTCCACCTCCGGGACGGCGTTTGCCTTGGCGTGTGCCGAGGGCGATGTTTTCGGCAACGGTGAGCCGCTGGAAAAGACGGCGTCCTTCGGGTACCACTATCAGCCCGCTTCGGACGCGGTTGCGGACGCTGGAGCGGGCAACCGGCCGGCCGAGGAGCGTGATGTCGCCTGCGCGGGCCTTCAATTGGCCGGCAAGGGTGCGCACGAAAGTGGTCTTGCCGGCACCGTTTGACCCTAGAATCGCGACGACTTCACCTTCTCGCAACTCGAAATTGATTCCGTGTAAAACGGTTCCCCGGCCGTACCCCGCGGTGAGTCCCTGTGCCGAAAGCACTATACTTTCGTGGTTGCTCATACGCCCGTCCTTTCTGTTCCGGCGGCGGCCTGCTTTCCCAGATAGGCCTCACGCACTGCGAGGTCCCGGGTGAAATCGCTGGGGGTTCCTTGAAAAATGACTTTTCCTTGATCCATACACGTCACCTCGGACGCCACTTTCGCGACGAGATCCATGTGGTGCTCGACGAGCAGCATCGCCAGTCCTGCATCCCTCAGCCGCACGAGCGCGTCCGCCAGCTCTGCCCCCTCCGTCTGGTTAAGGCCGGCCGCAGGCTCGTCCAGGAGCAGCAGCATCGGCTCGCCGGCCAGCGCCATCCCGATTTCAAGGGTCCGGCGGCGGCCGTAGGGAAGTTCGCCCGCGCGAAGATGGGCGTCGTTTTCCAGTCCAAGAAATTCCAGGATCCGGTCGGCCGACTCGTGCGCCTGGCGTTCGTTGCGCCTGACCTTCGGGGAGTTGAACGCGACGGCGAAGAGGCTGTGGCGGTAGAGCACCGCCATTCCCCGCACCACGTTCTCCCGCACCGTCTGGTCATCGAACAAGGTGGGGACTTGGAAGGTCCGCGCGACTCCGAAAGCCCGGATTCGATCGGGGCGCAGTCCGCTGACATCTTTTCCCCCGGCGTAAACTGATCCCAGGCTTGGCCGGTAGATCCCGCTGACGATATTGAGCAGTGTCGTCTTGCCTGCCCCGTTGGGACCGACCAGCGCGTGGATTGACCCGCGCTCGACCCTGAGTTCGACTCCGTCGACCGCCTTCACGCCGCCGAACGAGAGTTCCACACCTTCGACACTGAGCACAGCCCTTCCCTCCTCTGACACGCGCAGGGGAGGCGACGGCGCCCCGGCTTCGCTGCTTCGGTCAGCGGCTCCGTCCGCCACTCGGCCTTGGCGTTCTGACACGGCGTGCATGATTGTTCCGACAATGCCGCCCGGAAGGAAGCGAAGAACCAGGATCAGGACGAGACCGGCGATTCCGGTTGCCCCGAGCCACACCGCGTCGAACGTGTCGCGCTGAAACTCGACGAAGGCGTTCGCCAGAGGAGAGAATTCCAGCGCTGCCAGGAAGGCGACCCCGAGCACTGGTCCTATGGTCGTGCGGATCCCCCCGACGAGTACCACCAGGAGCAGGTCGATTCCCAGATCGAACCCGAATGATTCCGGTTGGAGGCGCCCGTAGATGAGCAGGTACCCCGTTCCGCCCAGTGCGCCCAGTGCAGCGGCGAGAACGAATGCGGTGACTTTGGTGCGCAGCACCGGCACTCCCAGGTGCGATGCCAGGGTCTCTCCGAGCCGCACGGATTCCAGGGAGCGGCCCCAGCTTGAGTTCACTAGATTTCGCGCGAACATGAGCACTAAAACGGCCACGACCGCGAGCACCACCACAGCCAACGGAGCGACACCAGGCAGGTAGGGCCGTGCAATTTCGAAGCCGCCGATGCTTGGATTGTCCACCAGCATCTTGCCGTTCTGGAGGACATTCGGATAGCCCGACAGCCGTCCGAAGGTCTCGACATCCGTAATCAGCCGGGCCAGGACGATAGCGAAGACCAACGTCACGATCGCCACGAGCGGCCCCTTAAGCCGCAGCGAGGCGTATGCGATTGCAACACCGAGCAAGGCCGCCACCAGAAGGCCCAGGGCCACGGCCACGGGCCAGACCAGTTTTGTCTCCTCCAGTCCCCAGGCGGCGGCGTACGCTCCAGCTGCGAAGAACGCACCCTGACCTACCGAGACCAGGCCCGCATTGCCGGTGAGAATGTTCAGTCCCACGGCAGCGATCAGCAACGCGAAGCAGAAGCCGACGGTCTGCATGTAGGAAATGGACGGGCCTGCCCCGGTGATTCCCGGGGCGCAGACTGCCAGGAAGACCACGAGCAGAATGAACCCGAACCACGCGGTGGATAACGGGCCGCGCCGACCTGGCCGGCGCGGGCGTGATTTGTTCGTGGTCACACTTTCTCCTTAATTGCACGCCCGAATAGGCCTTGGGGACGGACTACCAGCACGACCAGCACAATCAGGAGGCCGGCCACGCTTCCAAGTGCAGGACCTGCCAGCTGCTGGCCGAGCTGGCTAACGACCCCGTAGATCAAGCCGCCTACAAGCACCCCGGTGATGGAATCGAGGCCGCCGATGATGGCCACCCCGATTGCTCCCATCATGAGCGGCACGCCAAAACTGGGTGTGACCCCAACCTGTGCGCCCCACAGGATTCCGCCGAGGGCGACTATCGCCGTCGCCAGCGCGTACATGACGTAGCCGACCAGCCGAGTCGAAATGCCCATCAGTTGAGCTGTCTCATCGTCTTCGGCTACGGCCCGAACGATCGTCCCCGCGGGCGTCCAGCGCATCACGGCCGCGATGCCGAGGGTGAGGACGATCGCCAGAGCGCAGATGATCAGCCCCTGCCGGGCAAGTCCGGCCCCGCCGAGAGAGATGAAACCCTCGCTGTACGCGTAGTCAAGCTTTTTTATCGCCTGACCCTGGGAGTTCAGTATGATATCGACCACGATCATTCCCAGTCCGAGGGTGGCGATGAGCCAGCGGTAGTCATCGTGGGTTTGGGCGAAGGGAACGATCACCAGGCGGTAGATGATGGCGCCCGCGATGCCCATGACGATCACGGCGCACGTGACCCGAAGCCAGGCTGGAATGCCGTCCCACCCCACCATCCCGAGGGCCACAACGGCGCCGAGCGCCATGAGCTCGCCCGTGGCGAAGTTGGCAGTGCGGGTTGCGAGGAAAGTGAGGACGAAACCCAAAGCGACCAGAGCATAGAGCCCACCGAGCAAGATCCCGGATGCGAGTACCTCGATCACAATCAGATCACTCCTCTAGCTCTTAGTACGCGGCAATCGCGTAGACAACTGCGTCTAACGCGGTCAGCCTATCCTCGATCACCCCCGATATTCAACCCACCGGTTGGTTGAACTGACGGCTAGAATCAGCCCATGCGAGCTTCCGACATGACGACCAGTAGTTGAGGTATCCGTGAAGAACGAAGCGACAGGGCGGCAGGCCGAGCTGATCGACGCGGCGGCCAAGGTCTTTTTTGAGAAGGGGTATGCGGCGTCCTCGGTCCAGGAAGTGGCGGATGAGGTAGGACTGCTGAAAGGCAGCCTGTACCACTACATCCGCACCAAGGAGGACCTCCTGTTCGCGGTTGTCGAAGATGCCCACCGGGCGAGCATGCAGATCGTCGAAGAGCTGAGCCTCCTGAATGCCGACCCCGCGGCTGAGCTGGCGGCATTTGTCCGCGCGCATCTGGATCTCCTGGTCCGGGAGCGGGTGAAGCTCAGCGTCTACCTTCACGAGGCACGGATGCTGACCTCGGAACACCGGATGGTGGTTGCTGAGCAGCGCCGGCTCTACGGCCGCTACCTCCAAAACCTCATCGAACGAGGACAGCACAACAGGACTTTCGTCTCCCGCGTGGATTCGGAGCTTTCAACCCGCGCTGTGCTCGGGATGCTCAACTGGACTTATGAGTGGTACCGCGACGACGACCGCGATTGGGAGGCTGTCGTGAGTGCCTTCGTGCAGACAGCGCTCCGCGCCGTCGGTGCAGACGGCGCGGTCCCTGCTCAGATCGAGGTACCTCCGTCGACCGCCAGCACGGTTCCGGTCACGTAGGCGGCCTCGTCGGAGGCAAGGAATGCAACGGCAGGAAAGATCTCCTCGGGTTCCGCGATCCGGCCGAGCGGGATGGCCGCGGTCATGGCCTTGAGCTGGTCTTCGGGGATCCCCCCGATCATCCGGGTGCTGGCGCTGGGTGAGATCGCGTTGACGGTGATCCCGAACCGGCCCAGCTCCTTCGCAGTCGTCTTGGTGAAGCCGATAATCCCTGCTTTCGCAGCAGAGTAGTTCGCCTGCCCGATGTTTCCGCGAAGTCCGGAATAGCTTGTGACGTTGATGACGCGTCCGAAACCCTGGGCCCGCATGTGGGGGGTGGCCGCGCGCGTGAACCGGAACGTTCCGCCCAGGTGCACCGCGAACACCAGATTCCAGTCCTCGTCGCTCATCTTCCAGACCATGCCGTCGCGCAGAATTCCCGCGTTGTTCACGATGATGTCGACACGGCCGGTCGCCGCGACAGCGTCCGCCACTACCGCGTCAACGGAAGCGGTGTCGGTGACGTCGACGATGCGGCGTCGAACGGATGCGGGGAATGAAGCGGCGTCCAGTGCCGCCCCATCCGCGTCGACGGCATAGACGTCGGCCCCGGCCTCGGCGAACTGGGTAACCAGGCCGTGCCCGATCCCCCGCGCGGAGCCGGAGACGATCACGGTATGGCCGGTAAAGTCGAAAGCGATGCTGCTCATGGTCTGGGATTCTCCAAGTCAAGGTTGTTAAGGGGTAATCGGTTCAGCGCTGGCTGAACCGGGGTGTTCGCCGTTCCCGGGCGGCCGTCAGTCCTTCGAGGAAGTCAGGGCTCCGGATCTGGTCCTTGACCACCTCGGCTTCAATTTTAAAAGCTTTCTCGAAGGGAAGGCTGGCGAAGTCGCGCAGTACCGTTCTGGTCAGCCGCGTCGCCGCCCCCGAGCGGTCGGCAAGGCGGGTGGCCAGCTCGAAGGCCACCGGCCGCAACTGTTCGACCGGTGTCACCCTGCTCACGAAGCCAAGCTCCCGGGAACGGCCGGCGTCGACCGGTTCATCGAGCACCACGAGTTCAAGTGCCTTCAGCGGACCGAGCAGCGAACCGAGCAGGCTCGCGGCCCCGAAGTCGGGCACCATTCCGATCTGGGCGAAGCCGAAGATCAATTTCGCGTCTTCGGCCGCAACCCGCACGTCGCATAAGAGGGCCAGTGACAAGCCGATCGCCACGCAGGCGCCATTGATCGCGCAGACGGTCGGGAACGGCAGATCGCGCAGTGCCCGGACCACGGAGTATCCAAGGTCGACACGGGCGGATTGAGCCTCGGGCGAATCGTCGTAGTACGCGTCCTTGATGTCGGCGCCCGCACAGAATACGGGTCCGTTGCCGGTCAGCAGCAGCGCCCGCACTTCCGGGTCGGCCGCGATCGCGGCCAGCACCTCGGCGAGTTCGGCGAGCATCACGCCGTTCACGGCGTTTCTGGCATCAGGACGGTCCAACGCCACGACCACGACCGGGTCGTGGCGGGTGACCGAGAGCGTCGTGGTCTCGAAGAGCCGTTGCGGTGGCTGGTTCTGGGCGCTCATGACCGGAGCAGCTCCATCGCCGCGCGCCCGGCGACCGGCACAATCGGCGCATAGGAGGCCAGGCGGGCGTCGCGGGTATGTCCCTGAAGGGCGCGGTTCGCGAGTTGCTGCAGGGCCACCGCGGTCTTCCATGATCCGAATGCCTCGTACCAGGCGATGCGGCTCACGTCGATGCCCAAAAGCCCGGCGTAGTGCTCGCGCAGCTGGGAGCGGCTCCAGAGTCCGAGCTGGTCCTGGCCCGGCCAGAGCGCCCGTGCCGCCTCCCCGGCGGGGCCGGCCTCGGGCCAGTACGACAGCGCGGTCCCCAGATCGATCAGCGGATCACCCAGTGTCGTCATGTCCCAGTCGAAAATGCTGTGCACCCGCGTCGGATCACCGGGCAGGAACTGGCAGTTATCGAGTTTCAAGTCGCTGTGAACCAGCGAAACCCGGGAAGGTTCAGGCACGTCGCGGGCGAGCAGTGCCGCGACCTCGTCCATCGTCGGATCGGCGTCGTCAGGGCGGCAGGCCTGCCAGCGCCGCAGCCAGCCGCGTACCTGCCGCTCCGCGAAGCCCTCCGGGCGGCCCAGTTCGCCAAGCCCGCACGTCTCGGGGTCAACCAGATGCAGCTCGGCCACGGCTTCGATGAACGCGGCACTTACGGCGTCGGCGGCACCAGGGACAGCCCTCATCGATTCCGGGAGCGAGTCGCGGATGACAACACCGGAGCGGTACTCGATGACCAGGAACTCCGCCCCGATCACCGCGGGGTCGTTGCAGAACGCAAGCGCACGGGCGGCCCGCGGGTAGGACCGCCATAGTTGCGAGAGCACACGGTATTCGCGCGCCATGTCGTGCGCCCCGGCCGGGACTTCTCCGTGCGGCGGGCGCCGCACGACCAGCCGCCGCTCACCGAACGTCACGAGGTACGTGAGGTTGGCCGAGCCGTGGGGGAACTGGCGCACGGTCATCGGGCCGGTCAGCCCGTCGCCGACGGTCTCCTGGAGGTAGCGCTCCAGTGCGGCCCAGTCCAGCTCGTCTCCCGGCCGGACATCGCCGATCTCCGGATCGGCGTCAAGCATGTACTCACTCATCGTTCTCCTGCTGTCTCACGGGCTACTTCACGCAGGGACCGGATCAGTTGGCCGGCCGCAAGCGCCTGGGTCTGATTTTCAAAATTGATGGCGGTCAGCAGATCGGCCGTGACCACGCTTCCCCAGATGGCCCGCTTGGTCAAGCGCACGGCGAAGTCCTGGTTGCGGAGTATCTGCTCCGCGGTGTCCAGGGCTGCGGCATCCAGCTCCTCGTCGGGTACCACACGGGACGCCAGGCCGGCAGCGTCAGCTTCCGCTGCGCCCACCTTTCGTCCGGTGAGCAGCCATTCCGCGGCCCGTGATGCTCCTACGAACCGGGGGAGCAGCCACGTCATGCCCATGTCGGCGCCCGAGAGCCCGATCCGGTTGGCTCCGATTGCGAAGCCGGCCGACTCTCCGGCCACGCGGATGTCCGAGGCGAGTGCGAACGCGAAACCAGCGCCGACCGCCGCGCCCTTCACCGCGGCGATGACTGGCTGTGGCAAAGCTCTGATCTCCAGCACCAGGTGGGCCACGTCCTGCTGTGCCTGGAGGAGCCCGTCAAGGTCGCCCTCCGCGGTCAGGTGTTCATAGCCGGTGTGGGTCTGGTCCATTCCGGAGCAAAACCCCCGCCCGCTTCCGCGCAGGATGACCACCCGGTCCGTGAGCGTCGTGGCGATGTCGGACATCGCGGCGCGGAACTCGGAGATGAATGCAGCGTCCACGGCGTTCAGCCGTTCGGGCCGGTTGAAGGTGAGCCGTACGACACCGGAGAGGGGCCGGTCGATCAGGATCGTTCCCATCAGCGGTAGCCACCGTCTACGTTGATGAGAGCGCTCGTCGTGAACGACGAGGCGTCCGAGGCAAGGTACAGCGCGGCTCCGACGATTTCTCCCGGGTCACCGGCCCGCCGCAACGCGATCTTGGTCTGGGCATTGCGCTCGAAGGCCTCCATATCCCATGCCGCACTGATGTCCGTCAGGAACGGTCCGGCGACGATCGTATTCACGCGCACCAGAGGCGCGAAGGAGCGTGCCATGCCCTGGGTCAGCGAGTTGAGGCCGGCTTTGGCCGCAGCGTAGGGCACCTCCTCGGGAGTGGGGAGGTTCGCGGATGCGCTGCTGATGTTGATGATCGACCCGCCCCCCGCCGCCATCATCCGTTCCCCGATCAGTGCGCTCAACCGGAAGGGCCCCTTGAGGTTCACGGCGAAGACTTTGTCGTAGAGTTCCTCGCTGATTTCGCCCAGGGACGAGTAGTGGGGCGACATCCCGGCGTTGTTTACCAGCACGTCGACCTTGCCGAAACGGTCGTAGCTCTGCTCGGCCAGCTGGCCGACGTCATCCCAATGCCCGACGTGGCACCGCACCGCTAGCGAGCTGACGCCGAACTCCGCCGTGACCTGGTCGGCGAGGGCCTGGCAGTCGTTGATCTTGCGGCTGGCGATGACCACGTCGGCGCCGGCGGCCGCGTAGGCGCGGACAATTTCGCGCCCCAGGCCGCGGCTTCCTCCGGTCACGACGGCCACGCGGCCGCTGAGGTCGAAAAGTTTGTCACGATTCATGTGTCTATCTCCGTTTCGTCATCGAATCAGCTCCGGCGAATCAGTAGCTGCGGGGAAGGCCGAGCACGCGCTCGGCGATGTAGTTCAGGATCATCTCGTTGTTCAGGGGCGCGATCCTGAGAATGCGCACCATCGGCCAGATTGTCACGATGTCGGTGTCGGCGTCGAATGCCGACCCGCCATGGGTCTGCAGCGCGGCGTCAACGGCCGCGTCAGCTGCCTCCGAGGCCAGCAGCTTCGCCATGTTGGACAGGTCTCCGGCCGGCAGCCCCTGATCGATCTGCGCAGCTGCCTGGTATGTCATCAAGCGCGCCGCCTCCAGCTGGGCCTTCGCTTTGGCCAGCGGGTGCGATACCGAATGGTATTGGCCGATGGGCGCGCCCCAGGGTGCGCGCACTTTCGCGTACTCCACAGCCTTCGCCAGCGCGAACTGGCCAAGACCGAGCGTCCAGGCGGAAATTACGACACGTTCCGTGTTCAACGACTCGAACAGGCACGCCGCGCCCTTGCCTTCTTCGCCGATGAGCCCCTCCGGGGGAATGATGACGTCGTCAAAGTAGACGGTGAACTGGCGTTCCGGCGCGTGCCACTCGATGTTGAGCGGACTCATGCTGAGCCCAGGGGACTTCGCATCGATAACGAAGAGCGACAGTCCGTCACTTTTGTTTTCCACACGGTCGCTCGGCGTGGTGCGTGCCACCACGATCATATGGTCGGCCTGGTCTGCGCCGGAGATGAAAACCTTTTGGCCCTTGAGCACATAGCTGCCGTCATCGCGCCGCGTCGCCGTGGTGGAGATCGCGAAGCTGTTGGTGCCCGCTTCCGGTTCCGTCAAGGCAAACGAGAAGGTGCGCTCCGCGGTGAGTGTCGCCTTCACATGGGTCTCGATCTGCTCCGGTGTGCCGAAGCGGATGATCGCCTGGCGCGAGAACGAGGTCAGCGAGTAGATCATCGGGGGCATCCCGACGCGGCTCATCGCCTCCATCACGGCCGCGACGGCCGTGACGCCCCCGCCTGCCCCGCCATGTTCCTCCGGGACCCCCAGCGCGAACAGGCCCGCATCAGCCATCGCGGCATACAGTTCCGTCGGCGCCTCATGGGCGGCCGACTTTTCCAGATAGTACCGGCGGTCCCAGCGTTTTGTCAGGCCACTGACCGTCTCTGCGACGGCCTCGAGAAGTTCCTTCTCCACAGTTTTTCCCCTCTCAGCGCCCGACGAACTCGGGTACGCGATGTTCCTTAAAAGCTCTGGGTCCCTCTGCGGCGTCATCACTGCGCAACACCCGGGTATTAAGGGCGTGCTCGATGACGAAGCCATCGGTTAGGGCCAGTCCGCGCACGACAGCTTCCTTCGCCGTCCGTACAGCGACTGGAGCGTTTTGCGAAATCTTTTCAGCGAGTTCGAGCGCACGCTCGAACTCCTCGCCGGGCTCAACGACCTCGTTCACCAACCCGACCTCATAGGCGCGTTGGGCCGTGATCGGCTGTCCCAGCAGGATCAGCTGCATGGCGATGGCGTAGGGGATCTGGCGGGGCAGACGGATATGGCTTCCGGCTCCCGGGATGAGGCCCCACGCCACTTCACCCAGTCCGAAGCGCGCATCGCTGGCGGCGACCCGAAGATCCGATCCGAGCGCGATCTCCAAACCGCCTCCGATGCAGATACCGCGGATCGCGGCGATCACGGGTATGAACAGTTCGCTGAAGAACCGCCGGGTGGGATCCCGGCTGACGGTGTCGATGCCTGCCCCTACCGTTGCCGGCAGCAAGGATTCAAGATCCCCTCCTGCGGAGAAGGCCCGGTCCCCGCCGCCGCGCACCACGAGGCAGCGCACGGACGGATCGTGCTGAAGCTGCACAGTGGCGTCCTCGAGTTCCCGCACCATCTCCAGGGTGAACGCATTCAGCTTGGCCGGCCGGTCGATTGTCAGAATCGAGATTGGCCCGCGGCGCTCGAGATCGATCCGCCCGGCAGTTCCGCTCACGTCATCAGCTCCAGGATGGTGGCGTTCGCCATGCCTCCGCCTTCGCACATGGTCTGCAGGCCGAAGCGGGTCCCGTTGGCGCGCATCCGGTGGACCATCGTGGTCATGAGCCGTGCTCCTGAGCCACCGATCGGGTGTCCCAGCGCGATCGCGCCGCCGTCAGGGTTGAGTAGTGAACTGTCGGCTCCCGTCTCGGCCAGCCACGCCAGGGCAACGGACGCGAATGCCTCATTCACTTCAAAGGTACCGATGTCAGAGAGGCTCAGGCCGGACTTCTTCAGGGCCATGGCCGTTGCCGGTATCGGGCCGGTGAGCATGATCCTCGGGTCAGACCCGGTCACCACGGCGGTATGGATGCGGGCAATCGGCGTGAGGCCGAGTTCCGCAGCACGTGCGGAGGTGGTGATCAGGAGTGCGGCCGAGCCGTCGCTGATCTGCGATGAGTTACCCGCGGTGATCGAACCCCCCGGGCGGTACGCAGAGCGGATCGCCCCCAGGGATTCAACCGTTCCACCCCGGCGGATGCCCTCGTCCTTGTCGGCCACCGTCCCGTCCTCAAGGCGGTACCCGGCGATCTGGCCGTCGAAACGGCCCGCGTCCTGTGCTGCCGCGGCCCTCTCGTGGGAGCTCAGGGAAAAAGCGTCCAGATCCTCGCGGCTGAGCGCCCACCGGTCCGCGATCTCCTGCGCCCCGATTCCCTGGTGGGGAAATTCTCCTCCATAGCGGGCGAGGGCGCGGGGCCCGTAAGGGGCGCCGCCGGCTGCAGAGGACCCGAGCGGCACGCGCGACATCGATTCGACGCCGCCGGCCACGACGAGGTCGTACTGGCCGGAAATAACACCTGCGGCGGCAAAGTGAACCGCTTGCTGCGACGAGCCGCACTGGCGGTCGATGGTTGTCGCCGGGACTGATTCCGGCCAGCCGGCTCCCAGAACTGCACTGCGGGCCAGGTTGAAGGACTGGTCTCCGACCTGCGCCCCGCAGCCCCAGATCACGTCGTCCACGAACTCCGGGTCCACCCCCGAACGCGCGGCCAGCGCCTCCAGGACATGGGCCGACAAGTCGGCCGGGTGCACGGAAGCCAGAATTCCGTTCCTACGTCCAACGGGCGTTCGCACGGCCTCAACAATTACTGCATCGCGCATGTCACATCACTCCTTTGAGGGCTTCACTTATTCTCGTCGCGGGCATATCCCCATGATAGCATTCAACCAACCGATTGGTCGACTACTTCATCATACACCTGTGGCCGTGATGTACTCGGACCTCGTGGGGAACCATCCAGCCGTTCAAAGGAGAATAAATATGGAAATCTCGAATTCTGTCGGCGTCGTCACCGGCGGGGCGTCCGGCCTCGGGGCCGGGGTGGTGCGCATGCTTATTGAACGAGGCGGCCGGGCAGCCATCCTCGACCTTGACCGCTCGCCTGGCTCAGAGCTCGCCGCCGAACTCGGCGACGCGGCGCTGTTCATCCCAACAGACATCACCGATCCCGAGCAGGTCGAGTCGGCGTTCGGCCAGCTTGCCGAGCGGTTCGGACGGGTCGATCTCTGCGTCAACAGCGCCGGTACCGGCGAAGGCCACCGGGTCGTTGCCAAGGACGGCACACTGTTCCCTCTTGACGCCTACAAACGTATTGTCAATCTGAATCTGGTCGCATTGTTTGATGTCAGCCGCCGCGCCGCTGAACTGATGACGCGCAACGAGCCTGGAGCCGATGACGAGCGCGGGCTGATCGTGAATGTCGCCTCGATCGCAGGATATGAGGGGCAGGTAGGACAGGCTGCGTACGCGGGCTCCAAGGGCGCGGTGATTGCCAGCACGCTGCCGCTCGCCCGTGACCTTGCCCAGTGGGGCATCCGGGTGATGACGATCGCACCGGGAATCATGGACACAGCGATGCTCTCGGGCGTGAGCGACAAGCTCCGCACCGCTGTGACGGATCTGAGCCTTTTCCCCCGGCGTTTGGGCCGTCCTTCGGATTTTGCGTCCCTGGTCGGGCAGTTCATGGAGAACACAATGCTCAATGGGGAAGTTGTCCGCCTCGATGCCGGTACCCGGCTTCCGTCACGGTGATCGGCGTGAGTGAAGGGCCAAAGACTGCCGTTGGGGTGGAGCTCATCGGTGCCGTTGCGGTCATCACCATAGACAACCCGCCCGCCAATGCGATGTCCACGGCAGTGATCGGTGAGCTGGAAGAAGCCGTCACAGCCCTGGAGTCCGACCGGTCGGTCCGGGCAGTCGTCTTCACCGCGCTTGGCGGTGCAGCTTTCCTCTCCGGCGCAGACATTACGGAGCTGCCTGCCAGGATGGCTGATCCGGAAAAGTTCCACAGCCATACCGAGCGCGTGCGGGCGCTCTTCGCGCGGGTGGCTGGCCTCCCGCAGCCCACCATCAGTGCGGTCCAGGCAGACGCGGTCGGCGGCGGCCTCGAGTTTGTCCTCCTCACGGACCTCGTCGTGGCCGCGCCGAAGGTGAAGTTCGCTCTTCCCGAAGTGCGGTTGGGACTCATCCCCGGTGCCGGCGGAACGCAGCGTCTGAGCCGCAGAATCCCTCCGCAGGTGGCGGCGGAGATGATCTTCCTCGGCCGCCCGATTTCCGCCCAGCGCGCCCTTGAACTCGGCCTGATCAACCGGGTCTGTGCCGCCGAATCGCTTCGCGACGAGGCCATGGCGCTTGCCAATTCGCTGGCAGAGCTCCCGCGGGTGGCCGTCCAGGCCGCCAAACGCGCACTTCGAGGCGGGGAGAGCGCCGGCTCCCTCACCGAAGGCCTGGCTGCGGAAGGCCGCGCCTTCACCGAAGCCGCGGCTTCTGCCGATGCACAGGAGGGGTGCCTGGCTTTCCTTGAACGCCGGCGCCCGAGCTTTAGCCATGAGTAAGGGGCCCACGTTGGGAAGTGACATGTCCGAACCGGAATCAACGGTATATCCGCCCCTGACCCAGAACCGCGGCCGGATCGATCACATCGCCTTCATCGTGCGGGAGGAGAACTTCGAGGCCACAGTCGCCCGGGTCGCCAGTGTGCTGTCTTTGAACTTCGAGGGACCATTCGACAACACCGAACTCGGGTTCCGGGTCGTCATCGACTGGCATGCAGGCATCGAGTTCCTGACACCCTATGACCGTGAGAAGGCCCCGATCCAGTTCGCCTATCTGGACAAGTACGGGGAGGGCTTCTACCGCCTGATTTTCGGCGTCAGCGACATGGAGTCCTCGCTGGACAGGGCCAAGGAGCATGGATTGCGGGTCGGGATCCGTATGGACGGACTCACCTTGACCCCGGACTGGGCGGAGCGCTTTGACAGGATCGAGGAGGTGACGGTGGAAAAGCCCGTTCCAGGCTTCTACCTGACGCTCGGCCAGATCGAACCGAAGTCCGGCACGTAGCGGACGGTTATGCGCATATGTTGCCCCATGGATTCGGTCCGGTGTTCTCCCCGGCGGCCGCCGGGGAGAACACCGGATCAGGCAGAGCCTGCGCAATCGGTTCCCCGCGCATACGCCCGGGTAAACCCATACAGCAGGTTCCTGGCTCCCGGCAGATGGGGTTGTTGAAGTAAGGTCCGGCCCAAAAGGTACGGCCGGCGACAGGGCCGGGAAACGGCCACGAAGGAGTAACAATGGATGAGCAGTTCGCAGGAAAAACCGCCGTCGTGACCGGCGGAGGATCGGGCATCGGCGAGGCCGTCGCTCTCGCCCTCGCCGCGGAGGGTGCCAGCGTCGTGGTCAATGACCTCCGGCTCGAGAGCGCGCAGGCGGTTGTCGATAAGATCATCGCTGCCGGCGGCAAGGAGACCGCCGTCGCCGGTGACGTGGGAAACCCGGTGGACGTCAAGGCGGCGGTGGACGCCGCAGTCAGCGAATACGGCGCCCTGAACCTCGCCTTCAACAATGCCGGCATCGCCAGCCCGAACGGACTGCTTGCCGACATCGACATCGAGGGCTACCGCAGGCTCATGACGTAAACCTGCACTCCGTGTTCTACGGCATGTACTACCAGATTCCCGAAATGCTCAAGTCCGGCGGCGGGGCCATTGTGAACAACTCCTCGATCCTGGGACTCGTCGGCGCGGCCAGAGCGGTTCCCTACGTCACGGCCAAGCACGGAGTCTCCGGCATGACCAAGGCTGCTGCGCTTGGCTACGCCGACCAGGGCATCCGCATCAACTCGGTCCACCCGGCCTACATCGACACGCCGCTGCTGCAGGGCCTGCCCAAGAAAACCTACGACGGCCTGGTGGGACTGCATCCGATCGGACGGCTGGGCACGGCCGAGGAGGTGGCCAGCATCGTCCTGTTCCTCCTCTCGGACAAGGCGAGCTTCGTGACCGGTTCCCAGTACGCCGTTGACGGTGCCTACACCTCCCGGTAACGGCTTGGGCACCTCCCGGCAACGGCCCCGGGGTTGTCCCCATTCGAAAAACCCCGCTGCCGGGACTGGGGCGCTGTCCGGTTTCAAGGGTGCGCCTCGGCTCAACATGGGTGGCCAGGAAGCGAAATTCCCTGGCTTGGGCGGTGTTTTCCGGGCCGGCTGTCGTGCGCCTGGTGCAGTTCCAGCACGTGGCCGGCGCCTGTCCCCAGCCGGCCGCCCGGACCCTGTTACGTCCTGGCGCGTACCTGCTGCCATCAGGGGGAGGGCCCGTAATCGATAGGAAGCACGGCCTCCCCTGCTGAGCGGTAACCCAAGCCTTTGCCCGAGCCGGAATGCAGGGGCAACTTCCGCAGAGTCCTGGGAGGATTCATTGCAGGCCCCTTCTGTGCGGCTCCCTTGCCTTCCGGGTTCAACCTATAGCCCACTACGGCAAGTGTCAACCAATTGATTGGTTGATTGAGCTCGCGCATCACCAGGCAAGATAGGGGCTGTTGCTCCGGTCTGCCGGGTTCCACGGGAAGCCAGGACCGCGGCGGAGGGCTCCGGGAGTTCCCCGGCTACGCGGGGGATGGACCCCCCTATGCCGCGCCCGGTCCCCCGGGGCACCGGACAGGGACGGGAAACGCTGGCGGGCCGGGCAAAATACCCTTCACGAGGATGCCCTGCCGGCCGCAGCCAGACGCGCGACGGATACGGGAGCCTCTGGGCTCAGGTGGACGGTGCGGCGGCCCCCAGCCCCAAGAGGGCTTCACCGTTCACCGGGTAACCGCATCCTGTTCCAGCACCTTCCGGGTCCGCTCGTCCCGCAGTGCTCGCTGGCGATGCAGTTCCCGGCGCCCGAGAGAAGCCTTGTGCACCTCGTCGGGACCATCGGCCAGCCGCAGGGTCCGTGTCTGCGCCCACAGCGCGGCGAGTGGGAAGTCCTGGCTGACGCCACCGCCGCCATGGACTTGGATCGCCTTGTCCAGTACCCATTCGGCCATGGCCGGTACCAGGATCTTTATCGCCTGGATTTCCGTGTGGGCACCCTTGTTGCCCACTTTATCCATCAGCCACGCTGTTTTCAGGACGAGCAGGCGGGCCTGCTCTATTTTGATTCTGGACTCGGCGATCCAATCCCGTATGACCCCCTGCTGGGAGACGGCCTGGCCGAAGGTCGTCCGGCCGTCCGCGCGGGCGCACAGAAGTTCAAGCGCCCGTTCCGCCATGCCGATCGCGCGCATGCAGTGGTGGATGCGGCCCGGGCCCAGCCGCGCCTGCGAGATGGCGAAGCCGTGCCCCTCCTTGCCGATAAGGTTCGCAGCGGGCACCCGGACGTCGGTAAACTCGACCAGCGCGTGACCGCCATGGCCTGCGTCGTCGTAGCCGAAGACGTTGAGGTGGCGGACGACCTTGACGCCGGGCGTGTCGATCGGAACCAGCACCATCGACTGCTGCTCGTGCCGGGAGGCATCCGGATCCGTCTTGCCCATGACAATCAGGATCCTGCATAAAGGGCTGAGTGCCCCTGATGTCCACCACTTACGCCCGTTGATGACGTACTCATCGCCATCACGGGTGATGCGCGTGGCGATGTTGAATGCATCGGATGAGGCGACGTCCGGCTCCGTCATCGCGAACGCCGAGCGGATCTTTCCCTCGAGCAGCGGTTCGAGCCACTGCTTTTTCTGTGCGTCCGTCCCGAAATGGGCGAGAACTTCCATGTTGCCCGTGTCCGGGGCCGAGCAGTTCATCGCTTCGGGAGCCAGCAGCGGACTGCGGCCGCTGATCTCGGCCAGGGGCGCATAGTCGCTGTTGCTGAGTGTGCCGCCGAAGGACGGGGTCAGAAAGAGATTCCACAGCCCGCGGGCCTTGGCTTCAGCCTTCAACTCCTCCATTACCGGACGCGGCGCCCACGGTGTACCACGGAGGGCCAGTTCCTCAGATTCGCGGTCAAACACCGCTTCGGCCGGGTAAATGACTTCCGTCATGTAATCGTTCAGGCGCGCACTGAGCTCCTCAGAGCGGACGCTAGGTGTGAAATCCATGTCACTCGCTTTCTGTTTTCGCCTGAAAGACGACGTTGTCCGCCTCCAAGCGGTTGATTTCCTGGGGATTAAACCCGAAGCTCCGCAGCACGGCTGTCGTGGATTCGCCAACTCGCTGCGGCGCCGTGCCGATGGAGCCGGGAGTCCTGGAAAAGCGCGGAGCGGGAGCGGGCTCCACTGATCCGGGCGTTCTTGACCGGTGCGCAGCGCGGGCGATGCTGTGCGGGTGGTTCGGCGCCTCAGCCACGGAGAGGACCGGCGTCAAACACGAATCGGTACCCTCCACCCGTGCCACCCACGCGTCACGCGGCGCCGCAGCGAAGGTCCGCTCAAGCAGTGCCCGGACATCCGGCCATGTGGAACGGTCCCACTGGGTGGCCGGATCCACCGGCAGTTCCAAAGTGCGCACTAAAGTCGCCCAGAATTTGGGTTCCAGCGCCCCGACCGCGACATGTTCACCGTCGGAGCAGCGGTAGGTGTCGTAGAAGGGCACTCCACCGTCAATGAGATTTGATCCGCGCGCCAGGTTCCACTCGCCGGAGTTCAGCATCGAGTAGATCGACGTCATGAGATAACTCGCTCCGTCGATCATCGCGGCGTCGACCACCTGCCCGGCTCCGCTTCCGGCACGCTCCAGGAGGGCTGACAGCACGCCGATCATCAGGAACGTGCCGCCTCCGCCGAAGTCCGAGACGAGATTGAGCGCAGGAACAGGCTTCCGTCCGGCCTCGCCGGTCGCGTGCAGCGCCCCGGTGAGGGAGGAGTAGTTGATGTCGTGGCCGGCGCGCGGGGCCAGAGGGCCGTCCTGGCCCCATCCGGTAGCCCGGCCATAGATAAGCTGCGGGTTGCTTTTCAGGCACTCCTCTGGGCCGAGCCCCAGGCGTTCCATGACTCCCGGACGGTTGCCTTCGAGCAGCACATCGGATCGGCTGCACAGCTCCAGCACGAGATCGCGGCCTCGCGGAGCCGTGGCATCCACACAGACCGAGGGCCGGCCTCGGAAGAGGATCTGTTCGGTCGGATCGCCGGTGTCCAGGCCGGCAGCTGACGCGGGCCGGTCGATGCGCACTACGTCGGCTCCCAGGTCCGCCAGCATCATGGCCGCGAACGGCACGGGGCCAAGGCTCGCCATTTCGAGTACGCGGAATCCAGTCAGGGGACCCCCTTTACTTGACGTCATCGTCTGCGCCCTTCTTCTTTTCGTTGGCGGTCTGCCCATCCCAGCATACAACCAAACCAAACGGTAGGTTGACTTATCTTAGCGGACACATCTAGTGTGAGGTGCACACAGAAAGGGCTGGGTATCACCTCATGGACGAGTTGATCTTCCCACGGGAGTTTATCCGCGTGGCTGACCTGCATTCGGAGCGCAGAGCCACGATCGACCTGGGCAAGCAAAGCGAATTCACCTTCGCCCAGAACCGTTCGCGGGTTACGAAGCTCGCCGATGCTATGCGTGCTGATCTCGGATTGGACAAGTACGACCGGTTCGGCGTGCTCCTCGGAAACCGCCATCAATACGGTGAATTGTGGCACGCAGGCCTGATGGGGGCAGGGGTGATCAATCCTTTGAACAGCCGGGCACATGTGGACGACATCCGGTACATGCTGGCGGATTCAGGAGCGAAGGTTGTTTTCGCCGACGGCGACTATGCGGGCCTGATCGAACGCTGCCGGGCGGATCTTCCGGATCTGCACACCGTTGTGCGAGTCGGCGACGGGGACTTCGCCGGCGACCTCGACTACGACGATCTGTTGGAGGCAGGTTCCGACTCCGGCGGATCAGTGGATTTGCGCGAAGAAGACATGGCCGTACTGATGTATACGGGCGGGACAACCGGCCGGCCCAAAGGGGTTGTGATGACCCAGAAAGGTGTGATGCTCAACTGGCATCGCATCACCGAATCGATCAGGCCGACTCCCGACTGGGCAACCTTGCAGGTGGTGCCGCTGTTCCACGTGGGCGCCTTCGTCGCCTTGACACTGACCCATCTAAGCGGGGGCGCCATTGCTTACCTTCCTCGGTGGGATGCGAAGGCAGTTCTGGACGCGATCGAAAAATTCAGGCTCACGGGAATTTCAGCCGTGCCCAGCATGGCCGTGCAGCTTATCGAGCACCCGGAGTTCAGCCCGGAACGCGTTGCTTCGCTGCGGTTCTTCGGCTACGGCGCCGCCCCCATGTCCGAAGGCCTGCTTCGCCGCCTGCTCGACGTGCTCCCCCCCGAGGCCGACTTCGTCCAGGCCTACGGACTCACGGAGGCAGGCGGCATGGTCACCGTGTTGGACGGGGCCGATCACCGGCTCCTGGACGCGGACCTGCTCCGCTCTGCCGGCCGGCCGATGGCGGGCTTCGAAGTGGGCATTCGTGCAACAGGGTCGGGCGAACCGGTGCCCACGGGCGCTACGGGGGAGATTTGGCTCCGTAGCGGCAGCATTATGCGCGAATACTGGAACCGCCCGGAGGAGACGGCTGAAGCCTTGGCCGAAGGCTGGTTCCACACCGGCGACGTGGGCTACCGCGACAAGCGAGGTTACCTCTGGATTACCGACCGGGCCAAGGACATGATCATCTCCGGCGGTGAGAACATTTTCTCCATCGAGGTGGAGAACGCCATCTCGACCCACCCTGCGGTCTCCGAGGTCGCGGTAATCGGCAGGCCGCACCCGCTCTGGGGCGAAACCGTTCACGCGATCGTCCGGTTGATCGAAGGGCATACCGTCACGGCGGAGGAGATCACGCTGCACGCCCGTTCGCGGTTGTCAGCCTATAAGGTTCCCCGCTCCGTCGAAATCCGCAGCGAGGCGTTCCCCCAATCTCCCGCGGGAAAGATCCGAAAGAACGAACTGCGCGACAGCCTCTCTTTTGCTCAAGCCGAACCACAAAACGATGGCGGCACCAAATGAGCGATGCGACATCGAAAAGTTCCTACAATCCACGATTGGGCGTACCCCCATGCCACATTATTCCTCCCCGAGTGTTCAGGATGAGCTCTACATAGCGGGCAGTTCCTGGCTCAAGCTTGAAGACGACTCGGGACTGCAGCTCGATGAAGCGGTTTTCGAGGCCTGTTCGGCAGCGCTGCGCAACGCCGGCATCAAGCGCCACCAGGTTGCGCTGTCGATCACGAGCTCACTTGACCTCTACGACGCGCGATCAATCTCCAACGCCCTGACGGCGCCGGCGGCCGCCGGCTATCTCAACGACGAGTTGAGAGTCGAAGGCGACGGGGCAGCTGCCTTCCTCGTAGCTGCCGCCGGCCTGGCATCGGGCCAGGCCGACATCGCCATCGTCGTCGCCAGCAGCGCCCCTGAAGTGGGATACACGAGCGAGGCCGCTGTGCGCGGGCTGCAGGAGCACGTAAGCAGCTACACGTTCGACGCGCACACCAGCCGCCCCGTGGGCCTGACCGCCAACACGGTCCTGGGCCTGCACGCGGCCAACCGCCTGGATGTCGGGCGGGTGAGCTGGGCGAAGATGGTCGAATCCACCGCCGCCGACATCAACCGGGGCGCCGCCTCCGGACGCGCCCAGCGGGCGGCGACAACAATCGACGCCGTCGCTTCAGCGCCCGTGGCGATGGCACCGCTGAATGAGTTGATGCTCCCCGCGTCCTCCGCAGGTATCGGCGCCATCGTCATCGCTGCCGGCGTGGCCGGGCGGCGGTGCCCTGATCCGCTGGCCCGGGTCACCGGGTGGGGCAGTGCGGTCTCGCCGAGTCCGGGCCGCACATCGTGGCTGACCAACCCTGCAGGGGCCGCCGGGAAGGCCGCCCGGGACGCCTACCGCCGGTCCGGGCGGAGGGCTGAAGAGATCGGTTATGCCGAGATGACAGACCTGACGCCGGCCATGACCGACGAGCTCGCCGAGGCACTCCAGATCCGCCACCTCGCCGCAAGCGAGCGTAACCGCACCGGCGGAGTGCGCAGTAACCACCCCGGCATCGCCAACGGTCTGCTTCGTATCATCGAAGGCGCCGAACTTGCCAGGGAGCGCACGGCCGGGCACAACGCATTGGTTCATGCGGCCGACAACCTCATGGGCCTGACCTCCTCCACCTCGTCCGTTCTTATCCTGGAGTCGCTGTGAAAGATCACGCCGTCATCAGCGGTGTCGGGTTCACCTCCGCCACCTCGCCCCGCCGCCAGCCGCTGTCGAAAGACGAATTATGCCGCCAGGCCGCCGACCTCGCCCTCGAGCATGCGGGGGTTAAGCGCAGCGACATCGACACCGTCATCATTGGCGACATCGCCGGTTTCGAGGCCTCCAGCGTCTCGGCGCTCACCATTGCACCGTTCCTGGGGCTGCCCGAGTACACGAACATCATCCCCATCAGCACCGGGGGAACCTCCGGCGGCCATCTTGCCAACCAGGCGGCAGCCCTGGTGCGGGCCGGCTATGCCGAGCGTGTACTGTGCATCGCCCCGAACACCTTCGACGGACCCGTCGACCTACAGGCGGTCATCAATACCAACTCACCGATGATTATGGAGCAGCCGCTGGGCATGGGGGCCGTGCACATGGGCGCGTTCTTCCCGGGAGCGTACCAGCAGCGCTACGGTGTGACCGATGATCAGCTGATGGCCGTGGGCGCAAAGAACAGAAGGCACGCCGACCACAACCCCTTCGCTCACATCACGAGCAGCCTTGCCGACGAGCACGCCCAGCGGATGGTTTCCACGCCGCTACGGCTCGGGATGGTGTGCCCAGTATCCTCTGGCGCCATTGCCCTGGTCGTGACCGCTGAGAGCCTGGCCGTCGAGGAATCCCCGAATCCCCTTGTCAGGATTACGGGAGCAAGTTCGATCAGCGACGGCTACCTTGGAGGCAAGCGGCGCGACTTCTCCAAGTTCGAGGTCGTCGAACATCTCGCCCGGAAGGTCTACCGCGAGGCCGGTATCATCGATGCACGCCGCGACCTCGATGTTCTGGAGCTCTTCGTGCCGTATGCGCCCATGGAGTACCTGCTCCAGGAAGCCTTCCTGATCTGCGGCTGGGGGGAAGCACCAGGCCTGCTCGAAGAAGGAGCCACAAGCCATGGCGGCGACATCCCCACCAATCTCTCGGGCGGGCCGCTTTGCGCCAATCCCGGTGTTGCCGGCCAGATGGCACCCATCGCCCATGTCGCTTTGCAGCTGATGGGGCAGTCCCCTACGCAGCAGGCGGAGGGAGCCAAGCGGGGGCTTGCCCACAGCACGGGCGGCACCTTTTTTCAATTCCACACCGCGACCATTATGGAAAGGGTCTCCGCATGACCGCCACCGACACCACCACCGAAGCAGCTCTCGTCCATGACGTGCACTGGAAGATCGACTACCGCGTAAAGCTCGGACGGGCCTGGAGCCGTTTCATGCGCGGGCTCCAGAAACAGGAGCTGTGGGGAACCCGCTGCGAATCCTGCCAGCGCAGCTATGTGCCGGCGCAGGACTACTGCGAAGCCTGCTACGAGAAGATCACCAATTGGGTCCAGCTTGAGCCAACAGGAACCCTGCGGGCGGCGACGATCGTCTACCAGGGTTTCGAGGGCGGCCCCGAAGCACCGTACGTCGTCGGCGCCGTCGAGATCGACGGGACCCATTCCCTGCTGATGCACTTCATCGGCGGCGTCGATCTTTCTGACTCCGACGCGGCGCGTGCCGTGCTCCGCGATGGCCTGCGCGTGCGGGCAGTGTGGTCGGATGAACGCACGGCAGCGATCACCGACATCAAGCACTTCGCGGTCGAGCAGGCCTGATGACCGGGGTGACGGCCGCCACGACCGCGACGGTGACAGCGGGTGGGAGCGCGCGGGACACGATGCGTTCGGCGTTCGATCACGCCCTGTCGGCTAACCGGGAGCGGGTCGCAGTCGAGTTCGGCGGCAGAACGTATCGTTACCTTGATCTCGACCGGTGGGCGGCCGCCGTGGCGGCGCAGCTCAGAAGCCGTGGGGTCGGACCCGGTGACACGGTCGCCCTCTACACGCACAACTGCGTGGAGTTCATCGTGGCGGATATCGCGATCGCGCGTCTTGGCGCGGTCAAGTCACCGGTGAACTACATGCTGCCGTCAGATTCCGTCCGCTACATCCTTGAGGCCAGCGGCGCGAAGGTTGTCATAACTGACGCGTCCCTGGTTTTGGAGGCGGTCGCCCTCTCCTCATCCCTCCCGCTGTCACCTACAGTGCTGCAGATTACCGGCGGCGGCGCTCCGGCCGCTGGCGCCCTGGCGCTGGAGGACCTGCCCCCGGGCCGCGTCGATCCACTCGGATATCTCCCGCTCACGGCTGATGCCCCGGCAGCGCTTTACTTCACCGGCGGGACCACCGGCAAGCCGAAGGGCGTCCTGCACACCCAAAGGTCCACGGTGGCCCTTCATACCGCCCAGATGCTCGAAGGCGAGATCAGCCAGGACGAACGCATGCTGCTGATGACGCCGATGGCGCATGCAGCCGGCCTCTTTGCCCAGAGCGCCATTCTCCGCGGCGCAACCTGCGTGATCACGGACGGCTTCGACGCCGAGACCGCGGTGGACCTCTTCATCGAAAGAGCTATCACGTGGACCTTCCTCGTACCGACGATGATCTATCGGGTCATCGATGCTCTCCGCACCCGTCCCGTCAGGGAACTCGGAGTACGCACAATCGTGTACGGCGCGGCCCCGATATCGCCCTCACGTCTTGAAGAGGCCCTGGAACTGTTCGGACCGGTCTTTGTCCAGCTGTATGGCCAGACTGAAATGCCTAACTGGGGTACAAGGCTGACGAAGGCCGACCACGACCTGTCGCGCCCTGAGCTGCTCACCTCCTGCGGCCGGGCGTCGATCATGGCAGATCTGCAGGTCGTCGATGAGCACAGCAATCCGCTCCCCGAGGGCGGAACCGGTGAAATATGCCTCCGTTCGGCCTATGTGCTCCAGGAGTACCTCAACGATCCAGCCGCCACGGCCGACAAGTTCCTGGGGAACTGGATCCGCACCGGTGACATCGGCATGATCGAGGACGGCTACCTCTACCTGAAGGACCGCAAGAACGACATGGTCATTTCCGGGGGAATGAACGTCTATTCCCGGGAGGTTGAGGACGTGCTCGCTCGCCATCCTTCGGTAGCAGCCGTTGCGGTGATCGGCATCCCGCACGAGGACTGGGGGGAGGCGGTGCATGCGGTCGTGGTGCCCCGGGATGAGACCATCGACGCTGCAGGCCTTCTGGCCTGGTGCCGTGACCTCCTGGCGGCATACGCCCGCCCTAAGAGCATCGAGTTCGTGTCCTCGCTTCCCGAGACCGCCTTCGGGAAAGTGGACAAGAAGATTCTGCGAGAACCGTACTGGTCCGACCGGCGCAGGGGGATCAGTTGAGTAACAGACCGGTACCCCCGCTCCCCGACGCCCGGCCGCGGCTGGGCCCGTCGGCGACAATCGCCGGATTCAGGTGCACCGAGTGCCGCCATCCGGTCGGGCTCCCCGCACCCTGGTGTCCGTTGTGCCACGGGCAGCTGCAGGCTGCGGAGTTCGGCCCCGGGGGTGCCGTATGGTCATCGACTGTTTTCCGTGTCCCTCTGGACGGCCGGGTCCCGCCCTGGAGCCTGGCCTATGTTGATCTTGACGAGGGCCCGCGGATCCTGGCCCATGTGGCCGGTTCGACGGGTCGGCTTGACGTGGGCCGGCGGGTGGAACTCGTCGGCGAATCGGCCGAGGGCGATGTCGTGGTAAGAGAACTGGGAGTTTCAACATGAGCGCATCTGTCTGGGGCGTCGGCACCTCCATGTTCGGCAAGCAGCCCGAACTCAGCACCAACCAGCTGGTCTGGACGGCTGTCACCGAGGCCCTCAGGGACGCCGGGGTCGAATCGGTCGATGCGGTATTCGTGGGGACCTGTTTCGGCGAGCCAGGGATAGCCCAGCGCAGCCTTCACCGGATGGGCATCTCAGGGCTTCCCATCTCGATCTACGAGAATGCCTGCGCCAGCTCCACCCAGGCCTTTCACGAGGCCACGGTGGCCATCGACCAGGGACGCTATGAAACCGTCCTCGTTGTCGGGGTCGAACACCTCACCTCCCGGTTCTCGGGAGCGATTCCTGTAGAGCAACGGGACCCGGAGGGACGCGCCGGGCTGGGGCTGCCGGCGCTTTATGCCATGGGCGCGACCCGGTACCAGCAGGTCCACGGAGTGACAGATGCCCAGCTGGCGGCTGTCTCAGTCAAGAACCATGCAAATGGCACCATGAACCCGCGGGCCCAGCACGGCCGTCATGTCTCCATCGAACAGGTCCTCGCCTCGCCCATGATTTCAGACCCGCTCACCCTCCTGCAGTGCTGTGCCATTTCCGATGGGGCGGGCGCAGCGGTTCTCGGAAGCCGGCGCCGCACCTCACGGGACATTGAGGTGATGTCCAGTTCGATGGCCACCGGCCAGGCGTGGGACCACCGAAGCGAGAATGTGTGGGGTTTCGAGCTGATCCGCGACACTGCCGCGCTGGCATACCAGAAAGCCGGCGTCGGGATCGGCGACATCAACGTTCTCGAGGTGCATGACGCATTCACCATCGGTGAGATCGTCACTACCGAAGCGCTCGGAATGGCCCCGGTGGGGCGCGGCGGGGAACTGGTCGAGTCGGGCTGGACATCATTGTCCGGCGCCCAGCCGGTGAACCCCTCGGGAGGGTTGTTGTCCCGTGGCCATCCACTGGGCGCGACCGGCACGGCGCAGCTCGCAGAAATCGTCTGGCAGCTGCGGGGGGATGCGGGTGCCCGCCAGGTCAAGGGCGCCTCCTTGGGCCTGCTTGAGACGATGGGCGGCGGAGCCGGCGGCGTCGACGGAAATGCCTGCGTGGTCTCCGTCCTGTCCCGGTGACTGCGCAAAGGGCAGCCGTCCACTGTCGGACCGTAAGGCCGCCGGCCCTTCCGGGGCGAGGCGACGCAGGGGCCCGGCCAAGAGCCCGGTTCTGCCCCCGCGGCGGCCTGCGCACCGCAAGGGGGAGTCCAACTAACTTACTAGGAAGCCCTAGTATTTAGTTGGACTTCCTAGTAAGTTTGTCCCCAGCGTTCCATTCGAAGTCCCCAGCAGGAGGAAAATCCCGTGAAGATCACTGTTCTGGTGAAGCAGGTGCCCGACACCGAGGAGGAGCGCAGGCTCGACCCCGCGACGGGACTGCTTGACCGCGACGGAAGCGAGAGCGTCGCCGACGAAATCAACGAACGCGCCCTTGAGGTGGCGCTGCGCTACAAGGATGCGAACAAGGGCAGCGAGATTGTGGTGCTGACCCTGGGGCCGGCCGCCGCGGTGCAGGCCCTGCGCAAGGCCCTGTCCATGGGGGCGGACTCCGCGGTGCATGTGGTGGACGAGCGCCTGAAGGGCGCCGATATCGCGGTGACGGCCGCCGTCCTGGCCGCTGCCGTGCAGCGGACCGGCTTTGACCTGGTCCTCGCCGGCAACGAATCGACCGACGGCCGCGGCGGTGTGGTGCCGGCCATGGTGGCCGAGCACCTCGGGCTGCCGCTGCTTTCCTCGCTCAATACCGTGGAGCTCACCGCGGAAACAGTCTCCGGGGAGGTCAGCGTGGAGGCTGGGAGCCTGGCCGTGAGCGCGGCGCTGCCGGCCATCGTGTCGGTGACCGAGCGGTCCGCCGAGGCCCGCTTCCCGAACTTCAAGGGCATCATGACCGCCAAGCGCAAGCCCCTGGCCACGCTGACCCTGGCGGATCTGGGCCTGGATGCCGGCGCGGGAAGCGGCATTTCCACGGTGCTCACCATTTCCGAGCGGCCGGCACGCACTGCCGGGAAGAAAATCGTCGACGACGGAACCGCGGCCGCCGAGCTCGCCGGGTTCCTGGCCGCCGGCCGCCTGATCTGATTCGAGGAGACTGACATGGCCAATGTACTGGCACTGATTGAACTTTCGCCCGCGGGCGCCCTCGCCACCAGCGCCCCGGGCCTGATTGCCGCGGCCGCAAAGCTTGGCACGCCCGTGGCCGTGGTGGCAACGCAGCCCGGAACCGGCGCCGCCCTGGTGGCGCAGCTGGGCACCCTGGGCGCGCAGCAGGTCTATCTGGCCGAGAGCGCACAGGTGGGCGAACTGCTGGCGGCCGCCCAGGTCGAGGCGCTCACGTCCGCGGCCCGGGCGCTGGAACCCTCCGCCGTTGTCGTGGCGAACTCGGTCGAAAGCCGCGAGGCCGCGGCCCGGTTTGCGGTCCGCACTGGCGCCGGGCTGCTGGCCGACGTCGTGGACGTCCGGGCGGCCGGGGACGGGTCCGCCGTCGGCGTCCATTCGGTCTTCGGCGGCGCCTACACCGTTGAAGCGACCGTGCAGTCCAGACCGGCGGTCATCACCCTGCGCCAGGGCGCCCTCGATGAGCGCGCCCCCGCGGCGACCCCGTCGGTCACGACCGTCGCGCTGGACATCTACGCCGGGAACGCCGCCAGGATCGACGCGGTGCACCCCGCCGGGTCCGGGTCGGGACGGCCGGCGCTGCGCGGGGCCGCCACCGTGGTCTCCGGCGGGCGCGGCCTGGGCTCCAAGGAGAACTTCGTGCTCGTCGAGCAGCTCGCCGACGCGCTCGGCGCCGCCGTCGGCGCCTCCCGGGCCGCCGTGGACGCCGGCTACATCGAACAAAGCTCCCAGGTCGGCCAGACCGGCATCACCGTGTCCCCGCAGCTGTACGTGGCGTTGGGGATCTCCGGAGCCATCCAGCACCGGGCCGGCATGCAGACCGCCAAGACCATCGTGGCCATCAACAAGGACGAGGACGCCCCCATCTTCGACGTCGCCGACTTCGGCATTGTAGGCGATGTGTTCACCGTCGTCCCCCAGCTGATCGAAGCGATCCAGGCCCGCTCCAACTAGCCGCTCCGGCCGAAGCGGCCCCGCACCCAGGAAAAGGACAACCCGTCATGTCGACGACTTCCAAGAACCCGGCAACCAAGCCCGGGAACCAACGGGCCAGACTGGCCGTGGCGGTCGCCATAACCGTGGCGGCACTGGCAGCTGCCGTGCTCATCGCCCAATGGATGCGGACGCTCCCGGCCGTCCAGGACTTCCTGGCCACCTACCCGGGACACGTCGACCTGCCCGCCGCCGCCCCGACGGGCCTGCCGGCCTGGCTGGGCTGGCAGCACTTCCTCAACGCGTTCTTCCTGGTGCTGATCATCCGTTCCGGCTGGCTGGTGCGCACCACAGCCAGGCCCAAGGAGCACTGGACCCGGAACAACACCGGTTTGATCAGGACCCAGGGTAAACCGGCCAAGATCAGCCTCAACCTCTGGTTCCACCTGAGCCTGGACGCGCTGTGGGTGCTCAACGGCATCATCTTCATCATCCTGCTGCTGGCCACCGGGCAATGGATGCGGATCGTGCCGACCAGCTGGGACGTCCTTCCCAACGCCGCGTCCGCCGCCCTCCAATACGCCTCCCTTAACTGGCCCACCGAAAACGGCTGGATCAACTACAACTCCCTGCAGGTGCTGGCCTACTTCTCCATCGTCTTCATCGCCGCGCCCCTGGCCCTGGCCACCGGCCTGCGCATGTCGGGGGCCTGGCCCAAGAACGTCACGACGCTGAGCCGGATCTACCCCATCGAGGTGGCCCGGGCCATCCACTTCCCGGTCATGCTGTACTTCGTCTGCTTCGTCATCACCCACGTGGCGCTCGTGTTCACCACCGGTGCGCTGCGCAACCTGAACCACATGTACGCCTCCCACGACGGCGCCGGCTGGACCGGGTTCTGGATCTTCGCCGCTTCACTGGCCGTCATGGTCGCCGCCTGGTTCCTGGCCCGGCCGCTGTTCCTGCGCCCGATCGCCTCCCTCACCGGCAAAGTCAGCAAGTAACCGCGGGAGGCCCGGACCCCGCGGGCCCGTAATCCGGGATCACCAGAAAAATAGTAGGAGGTCCTAGTAATTAGTAGGACTTCCTACTATATTGAGACCAGAATCCACATCTTCGACAGGACCCCCATGTTTGAACTTAACGAGGACCAGCAGGCGCTGGTTGCGATGGTGCGGGACTTCGCCACCGGGGCGCTGGCCCCGCACGCCGCGAAGTGGGACGAGACGAAGCATTTCCCGGTGGATGTGCTGGCCGAAGCCGGCGCGCTGGGCATGGGCGGCATCTACGTCCGGGAAAAGTTCGGCGGCTCCGGACTCACACGCAGCGACGCGGTGATGATCTTCGAGGAACTCGCCAAGGCCGATCCGACGATCGCCGCCTACATCTCCATCCACAACATGGTGGTGTGGATGATCGATACGTTCGGCAACGATGAGCAGCGCGCACAGTGGGTGCCGCAGCTGGCCTCGATGGAGGCGCTGGGCAGCTACTGCCTTACCGAGCCGGGTGCCGGCTCCGATGCTGCGGCGCTGAGCACCAAGGCGGCGCGCGACGGTGACGACTACGTGCTTAACGGCGTCAAGCAGTTCATCTCCGGCGCGGGGTCTTCCAGCTTCTACATTGTGATGGCCCGCACGGCCGACACCGGAAACCGCGGCATCACGGCGATCGTGGTCCCGGCGAACACCCCGGGCCTGTCGTTCGGTGCCAACGAGAAAAAAATGGGGTGGAACGCCCAGCCGACCCGCCAAGTGGTCTTCGAGAACGTCAGGGTTCCGGTTACCAACCGCCTGGGCGAGGAAGGCAGCGGCTTCGGAATCGCGATGAAGGGCCTCAACGGGGGCCGGATCAACATGGGGGCCTGTTCCCTGGGCGGCGGCCAGACCGCCCTGGACAAATCGGTGGCCTACCTCAAGGAACGCCAGGCGTTCGGCGGCCCGCTGATCAACCAGCAATCCCTGCTGTTCCAGCTGGCCGACATGGAAACCGAGCTCGTGACCGCCCGGACGCTGCTCTGGCGGGCAGCGGACGCGCTGGACCGCGGATCGCCCGACGCCATGAAGCTCTGCGCCATGGCAAAGCAGGTCGCCACGGATGCAGGGTTCAACGTCGCCAACAGCGCGATCCAGCTCCACGGCGGCTATGGCTACCTGTCCGAGTACGGACTGGAGAAGATCGCCCGCGACCTGCGGGTCCACCAGATCCTCGAAGGCAGCAACGAGATCATGCGCCTGGTCGTCGGTCGTATTCTGGCGGGGGCCTAGCCATGGACAACGATGACATCTTGCTGCGCCGGGACGGCCACCTGGGACACATCATCCTGAACCGGCCCAAGGCCATCAACGCCCTCACCCACCCCATGGTCACACAGATCGCCGCCGCCCTGGACGACTGGGAACACGACGAGACCGTCGCGACGGTCCTGCTCACCGGTGCGGGGGAGCGCGGACTGTGCGCCGGCGGGGACATTGTGGCGATCCACCGGGACGCGGTGAACCACGGGACCGGGACCGAGCGCTTCTGGGCCGACGAGTACCGGCTCAACGCCCGGATCGCGAACTACCCGAAACCCTACGTCGCCGTCATGGACGGCCTGGTGCTAGGTGGCGGCGTCGGGGTCTCGGCCCACGGCTCGCTGCGGGTGGTGACGGAGCGCACCAAGGTCGGCATGCCGGAAACTTCCATCGGCTTCGTCCCCGACGTCGGCGGCACCTACCTGCTCTCACGCGCCCCCGGCGAACTCGGCACCCACGCCGCGCTCACCGCCGCCACCCTCTCCGGGGCCGACGCGATCGCCCTGGGCCTTGCCGACTACTTCGTGGACAGCAGCGCAATTCCTGCCCTGATCAGGAACCTGGCCGTGAGCCGGGCGGCCGAAGCCGTGCAGGCCCCCAGCGGGGGCTCCTTCCCGCCGTCGGCCCTGGCCGCGGAAAGGTCCTGGATCGACGGGTGCTACGCCTTCGACGCGGTCGAGGAGATCGTCGGCGCGCTGCGCGCCTCGGGGGTTCCCGCCGCGCAGGCCGCCGCGGAGTCCATCCTGGCGAAGTCACCCACGGCGCTGAAGCTGACGCTGGAATCGCTGCGCCGCGCCCGGACCTCCGGAAACCTGGCCGAAACCCTGGAGCAGGAATACCGGGTGTCGCTGCGCTGCCTCTCCGCACCAGACCTGGCCGAGGGGATCAGGGCCCAGGTGATCGACAAAGACCGCAAGCCGCAGTGGGCACCGGACACGCTGGAGGCGGTCTCGGCCGCCGACGTTGCCAGCTACTTCACCGATTTGGGGCCGCGCGAACTGCGCCTGGCCACGGTTGATTCCGGCACGAGCGTCTGAACGCCACGAACCGCACGAGCCACAACGGCGCACCACCACTGCCCAGCACCATTGCGCGAGGAAAAAGGAGTTTTTGATGGGTAAGAAGATAGCTTTCATCGGCCTGGGCCACATGGGCGGCCCGATGGCCGCGAACCTGGTCAAGGCCGGCCACCTCGTGTCCGGTTTCGATCTGGCGCCCGAGGCGCTGGAGCAGGCCCGCACGCAGGGCATCCAGGTGGCGGAGTCCTCCGCCGCGGCCGCGGCCGGCGCCGACGTCGTCATCACCATGCTCCCGGCGGGACGCCACGTGCTCGCCGCCTACCAGGGCCAGAACGGGCTGCTGGCCGCCGCCAAGCCCGGTTCGTTGTTCCTGGAGTGCTCCACCATCGCGGTGGAGGACGCGCGGGCCGCCCACGCACTGGCCGCCGCGGCCGGGCACCGGAGCCTGGACGCCCCCGTCTCGGGAGGTGTGGGCGGGGCGGTGAACGGCACGCTGACCTTTATGGCCGGCGGCAGCGCGGAGGACTTCGCAGACGCGGAACCGGTCCTGGCCGCGATGGGTGGCCGGATCGTGCATTGCGGCGGACCCGGCGTCGGGCAAGCCGCGAAGGTCTGCAACAACATGATCCTCGGAATCTCGATGATTGCCGTGTCGGAGGCCTTCGTCCTGGGCGAGAAGCTGGGCCTGTCGAATGAGGCATTGTTCGATGTCGCTTCGGCCGCGTCCGGTCAGTGCTGGGCATTGACCACCAACTGCCCGGTCCCCGGACCGGTGCCGGCGAGTCCCGCGAACCGCGACTATCAGCCCGGTTTCGCCGGCGCGCTGATGGCCAAGGACCTCGGCCTGGCTGTCCAGGCCCTTGAATCAACCGGGGTCCAGGCCCGGCTCGGTTCCCTGGCCGAGGAGATCTACCGGAACTTCGCGCAGGGCGAAGGCGCCGGCCGGGACTTCTCCGGCATCATCACCGAGATCCGGGCCGCCTCAGGCGTGGAGGCCCCGGCAGTGGAGGCACTGGCATGAGCGCCTTCCAGACCATCCTGGTCAAGCAGGAAGGACGCGTCGGGACCATCACGCTCAACCGGCCGGAGGCGCTGAACGCCCTCAACGTCCAACTGGGAAACGAGGTGCTCGCCGCGGCCCGCGAGTTTGATGCGGACCCGGAGATCGGGGCGATCATCATCACCGGCTCGGACCGCGCCTTCGCCGCCGGGGCGGACATCAAGGAAATGGCACCGCGCAGCTACATGGACATGTACACCCAGAACTATTTCGCGGCCTGGGATGAGCTGGCGAGGGTCCGCACCCCGCTGATAGCCGCCGTCGCCGGCCACGCTCTCGGCGGAGGCTGCGAACTGGCCATGATTTGTGACTTCATCATCGCCGCGGACAACGCCAAGTTCGGACAACCCGAAATCAGGCTCGGCGTGATTCCGGGCATGGGCGGCTCCCAGCGCCTGACCCGGGCGATCGGAAAGTCCAAGGCCATGGAGATGGTTCTTACTGGCCGGACCATGGGCGCAGCCGAAGCCGAGCGTGCCGGGCTCGTGGCCCGGGTCGTCCCGGCCGCCGGGCTGATGGAGGACGCCATGACGACCGCCGCGGCGATCGCGGGCATGTCCAAACCGATCGCGCTGCTGGCCAAGGAAGCCGTCAACGCCGCCTACGAGATGACCCTGGCCGAAGGCGTGCATTTCGAGCGCCGCCTGAACCACTCCTGCTGGGCCACCGCTGACCAGAAAGAAGGCATGGCTGCCTTCATCGAGAAGCGCCCCCCGGAATTCACCCACCGCTGACCCAGCCGTAACGGCCCGCCCGCAAGAACCGAGCCGTTCACCCCTTTTGTGAAAACGAGGAACCATGACCGAAGTAAGTGTTGACCCTCGGACCGGTGCCATCCTGGACGGGTTCGAACAACTGATGTGGATCGATGGCGCATGGACCGAGGCGCGCACCCGTGAGTGGCGCGAGGTGAAGAACCCGGCCGTCCGCGGGCAGGTGATCGCCCTGGTGCCCTCCGCGGGAGTTGACGACGTCGAACGCGCCGTCGCGGCGGCACGGCGGGCGTTCCCGGGCTGGCGGGCGGTGCACTTCACCGAACGCGCCCGGGCGCTGGCAAGAATCGCGGACGACATCGAGGTCCGGGCGGAGGAGTTCGCCCGGCTGACCGCACTGGACACCGGGAACGCCCTGCGCACCCAGGCCCGCCCCGAAGTCGCCACATTAGTGGCGCTTTTCCGCTACTTCGCCGGTATCGCCGGCGAGGTCAAGGGCACTACGTTGCCGGCCGGGGATAACCAGCTGCAGTACACCCGGCTGGAACCTCTCGGCGTCGTCGCGGCCATCCTGCCCTGGAATTCGCCGCTGATGATCGCCGGGTTCAAGATCCCCGCGGCGCTGGCGGCCGGCAACACCGTGATCCTCAAGGCCGCCGACGACGCGCCGCTGACGATCCTGCTGCTGGCCGAAATCTGCAACCGGCACCTGCCGGCCGGGGTCCTGAACGCACTGACGGGCCGCGGCAGCGTGATCGGTCAGGCGTTGTCCACCCATCCGGGCGTGGACAAGGTCTCCTTCACCGGGTCCACCGAGGTCGGACGCGGCGTTGCCCGTCAGGCCGGGGAGCGGCTGGCTCATGTGTCCCTGGAACTCGGCGGCAAGAACCCTTCCATCGTGTTCCCCGACGCAGTCGATGACGAGCTGATCGACGGGCTGCTGGCCGCCTCACGGTTCACCCGGCAGGGCCAGAGCTGCACCGCCGGATCCCGGTTGTTCCTGCACGAGGACATCTACGACGAGGTGCTCGAACGCCTCGTGGCCAAACTCGGCGCGCTCAAGGTCGGAGACCCCCTGGATGAGGCGACCGATATGGGCGCGATCATCAATGCCAGCCAGCACCGCCAGATTTCCGCCTACCTCGATGAGGGCCGCAACGACCCGAGGCTCCACGTCGCCCTCGGCGGTTCGGCACCGGCCGAGGGGCCGCTGACGGAGGGCTACTACCACCTGCCGACCGTGTTCGGAGGTGTCCGTAACGACTTCAGGCTGGCGCAGGAGGAGATCTTCGGACCCGTCCTGGCCGCGATCCGCTGGAAGGACATCGATGAGGTGGTTGCCATGGCCAATGATTCGCATTACGGCCTGGCAGCCTACGTCTGGAGCCGCAACCTGGACAACGCGCTGAACACCGCGCACCGGGTCGAGGCCGGCTGGGTGCAGGTCAACCAGGGCGGCGGGCAGCTGGTGGGCCAGTCCTACGGCGGCTATAAGCAGTCCGGCATCGGCCGCGAGGTCTCCCTGGAGGGCATGCTGGCCGGGTTCACCCAGACCAAGCAGATCAACGTCAAGCTCAGGGGCTGACCATGGACACGACAACAACGCCGACGGGCCCGCTGGCCGGAACCACCGTGCTGGACCTCACCCGCGCCCTCGCCGGCCCCTACGCTACAGCGCTGCTGGCAGACCTGGGAGCAGCCGTAATCAAGGTCGAGTCCGTTAAGGGCGGGGACTCGTCCCGGTCCTGGCCCCCGTTCGAAAACGAACACAGCCTCTACTTCGACTCCGTCAACCGCGGCAAGTCCTCCGCCGCCGTGGACTTCTACACCCCCGAAGGCAAGGACCTGCTGCGCAAACTGGCCCTGGAAGCGGACGTTTTGATCGAAAACTTCCGCCCCGGAGTCCTGGTGACGATGGGGCTGGACCCCGAAGAACTGCGCGCCGCGAACCCCGGACTGATCATCGCTTCCGTTACCGGGTTCGGCACCACCGGGCCCCTGGCCCGCACCGCCGGACTGGACCAAGTCGCCCAGGGCATGTCCGGACTCATGTCCGTCACAGGCGAAGACGCCGAGCACATGTACCGCTTCGGCGTCCCGATCGTGGACATGTGCGCCGGGATCTTCACCGCCTACGGCATCGCCGCAGCCCTTACCGGCCGCACCCGCACCGGCGCGGGACTGGACATCTCGACCTCGCTGCTGGAATCAGCCCTGGCACTCTCGGCGTTCCAGGGCCAGCGCTACCTCAGCAACGGCGAGATCCCCGTCCCCCAGGGCAACGACCACCCGGTCCTGGCACCCTATGGAGTCTTCAAAACCGCCGACATCCCGGTCATCATCTCCGTCGGCAACGACAAACAATGGCTCCAGCTCTGCGCCCTTACGGGGGATCCGGCCCTGGCCCAGGACCCGGACTACCTCACCGGACGGGACCGCTCAACAAACCGCAAAGCCCTCGCCCGGCGCTTGGAGGAACTCCTCACCGCCCGCCCCGGATTGGAATGGCTGGAAGCCTTCCGCGCCGCGAAAATCCCCTGCGGCCCGATCCACACCTACGCCCAAGCCTTCGCCGACCCCCAGGTCCAGGCACTGGACATGATCCGCACCATGAACCGCCACGACGGCACCGAACTGCCCCTGCTGCGCGGCCCGCTCTCCGTCAACGGCGAACCAACACCGGTCCGCAAGGCCCCTCCCGCCCTGGGCGAAGACACCCGCAAGATCCTGGAAGACCTCGCCCTGACTCCCGACCAGATCGAAAAACTCCTCGCCACCGGCATCGTGCGCGAAACACCCGCCCCCGACAGGGTCCGGGCATGACCGGGCCAGCGCAGGAAACCATGACAGCGGCACTGCGGGTCGAACACGCCGGCGCGGTGGCGAGCATCGTGATCGATAATCCGAAGCGCCGCAATGCGCTGAACCAGGATATGTGGCAGCAGTTCGCGCCCCTGCTGGAACGCCTGGGCGCGGACCCGGGCGTGAAGGTGGTCGTGGTGCGCGGCGCGGGCGGGAACTTCTCCGCGGGCGCCGACATTTCCGACCTGAAAGCCATCCTGCGCGACCCGGCCAGCGGGGCGCACGACGGCGGCCACGTCACCGCCGCCGAGAAGGCCCTGGCCGCCTTCCCCAAACCCACCATCGCCGCAATCGAGGGCTACTGCATCGGTGGGGCCTGGCAGATCGCCGGCGCATGTGACATCCGCATCGCAGCCGAGACCGCGACCTTCGGCATCACCCCCGCCAAGGTCGGCATCGTCTACCCGCTTTCGGGCATCGAGCGCCTCGTCCGCCTTGCCGGGCCCGCTACCGCAAAATACCTGCTGCTCACGGGCGATTTCATCACCGCCGCCCAAGCGCACGGTCTTGGCCTGCTCGCCCGCGTGGTCCCCGCGGACGGGTTCCGGGACGAAATCCAGGAATTCGCCGCCCGGCTCACCACCCGCTCCCAGCTCTCCACCCAGGCTATGAAGCAGATCATCGACGCCATCGCCGTGAACGATCCGGCCGTCCCGGCCATCAGCGGCTACTGGCAGGACCAGATGGCAGCCAGCGGGGAACCGGAAGAAGGTATCGGAGCTTTTCTCGCAAAACGGGAGCCGGATTTCCGCTGGAATGGCGGGGTCCGCCCGGCATAGGCCTGCAGTGAGGGGCCGTGCCGGATCCCTGTCTTTCCACCCGGATTGAATGGTACGAAACAATGACAGCAAGAGGGATTTGAATGAAAATGCTGGTTATCGGGCCCCCTGGTTCGGGCAAGGGAACGCAGGCCGCACGGATTTCCGAACGCCTGGGTGTCCTCGCCATCTCCACCGGCGAGATCTTCCGCGCCAACGTCAAGGACGGGACGCCGCTGGGCCTTGAGGCCAGGAAATACATCGACGCCGGCGGCTTCGTCCCGGACGGTGCCACCAACAACATGGTCCACGAGCGCCTCAGCGGCAACGACACCCAAAACGGCTTCCTGCTGGACGGATACCCCCGCACGGCCGCCCAGACCGACTACCTGGATAAGATCCTTGACGCCCAAGGCCAGGGCCTGGACATGGTGCTGGAACTGGCAGCGGACCGTGAAGAACTCACCGCACGGCTTCTTGGCCGCGCCAGGGCAGCAGGACGCACCGACGACACCCGGCACGTCATCCGCCGCCGCCTTGGCCTGTACCACGAGCAGACAGAAGCCGTGGTGTCGGAGTACGCCAAGCCCGGCATCTTGGCCAGCGTCGACGGCACCGGGGCAATAGAGGCAGTCACTGACCGCCTCTTTCAGGCGATCAGCACCCGCACCGCGGCCGCACCGCGCCGTCCCTCGCCCGTATACCGCGCCGCCGGGCCCTCCCGGGGTATGTAATGGCCAGGCACCTTATGACCCGTACCATGTTCAAGTCCAAAATCCACCGGGCCACCGTCACCCACGCAGACCTGCACTACGTCGGCTCTGTCACGGTGGACCTGGACCTGCTGGACGCGGCCGACATCCTGCCCGGGGAGCTCGTGGCGATCGTGGACGTCACCAACGGCGCACGCCTGGAGACCTACACCATTGCCGGGAAACGCGGCTCCGGCGTGATCGGCGTCAACGGGGCCGCCGCGCACCTGGTCCACGAGAACGACACCATCATCCTCATCACCTATGCCCAGATGAGCGCAGATGAGGCCCGGAACTTCGACCCTACAGTGGTCCACGTGGACCGGCACAACACGATTGTCCGGCGCGGCAATGACCCCGCCGAAGCCATCAGTCCCGGGCTGATGCGCCCGCCCTTCGCGCTGCACAACTCCCCGGAGACCTGACCATGTCCACAAGCACCAGCCCTGATCCGAGCACGTCCGCAGAAGTTGCTGCCCCGTACGGCAACGGCCCGGCAGCAGGCGCAGGCACAGCCTTCGGCGCGCCCGGGAAGCCTGCGGCGAAAATCCGCACCCACGACCTGCGCGACGCGAAGCTCCGCGGGGAGCGCTTCGCCATGCTCACCGCGTACGACCAGTACACCGCGGAGATCTTCGACCAGGCCGGGATCGAGGTCCTGCTGGTCGGCGATTCGGCCTCCAACAACGTCTTCGGCAACGAAACCAGCCTGCCGGTGACGGTGGAGGAGCTGCTGCCGCTGTGCCGGGCGGTGGCGCGTTCGGCCCGGCGCGCGCTGGTGGTCGCGGACCTGCCGTTCGGCAGCTACGAGGTCTCCGCCCAGCAGGCCGTCGCCACGGGCGTGCGGTTCCTCAAGGAGGGCCTGGCGCACGCGGTGAAAATCGAGGGCGGCAGCTTCTATGCCGGCACCGTGCAGGCCATGGTGCAGGCCGGGATCCCGGTGATGGCGCACATCGGCTTCACCCCCCAGAGCGAGCATTCCCTGGGCGGCTACCGGGTCCAGGGCCGCGGGGAGGACGCCCAAGGGCTGATCGAGGACGCCAAGGCCTTGGCCGGCGCCGGCGCGTTCTGTGTGCTGATGGAAATGGTCCCGGCCGAAGCGGCCGCGGCCGTGGACGCCGCCGTCGAGGTTCCCACCATCGGGATCGGGGCCGGGAATGCCACCACCGGGCAGGTGCTGGTGTGGCAGGACATGGCCGGGCTGCGCGGCGGGAAGATGGCCAAGTTCGTCAAGCAGTACGCGGACCTGCGGACCACGCTTGGCGATGCCGCGAAGGCCTACGCCCAGGACGTGCGCTCCGGGCAGTTCCCCGGCCCGGAGCATTCCTTCTAGGCAGGTTTCTCCGGCCAGACAGGTCCTGGTTGGACAGAAGCGCCCTGCCTGCAAAGTACCGACAATTAGAAGAGGAAGACGGTGACCATGGAGTCCCAGAGCGTAAGTCATGCCGGCATGTATCGCACCGACCAATGGCAGTCCCTCACCGGCGAGACCGTCGAGGTCCGGCTCGATGGCGAGGTGTACCACGCTGGGTTGGTTGATGCCGCAATGCCTGACGCATCCGGCCTATGGATTGCCCCCGAGGGGGCATTCCAGCGGAAATTCATCGATGCCGCTTGCGGGTTTGAGATCTGGACCAGCCTCTATCCGCGTTCACGATGGGACGGACACGCCGCTTCCGGGACGGCGGCAGAGGCAGCCGAAGTCCGTCAACAGAGCGCACCCCGGCCAGAAGATGCCCGGTGAACTCTTACATCGTGAGCACCTCGCACCCGTCCCTTCCGTGCCCGTCATCCACCCGGAGGAGAGCAGATGCAGCCAATCGGACCCGCGCGCACGAGGCCAGCGTGAAAGGACCGGACCCCGCTAAGGCCCTCCCCTGTTGTACGTATCTGAAAGGAACTGATGAGCCTGCCGCCGATTACCCTGACCGGCCACGCCCAAAAGGAAGCGTGGCAGAACAAGGTGCTGCCGCCGGTAGAACATATTGGCGGTGGCGTGTGGTCCATCCCCGTCCCGTTCCCGGGCAATCCCATGCGCTACACCCTGAGCTACCTGCTCCTGGGCGACGGTGACGCGGTCCTGGTCGACCCGGGCTGGGACAGTGACGCCGGCATGGATCATCTGACCGCCGGCCTGCGGCAGGCGGGCCTTGGCCTGACGGACCTGACGGGCATCCTCGCCACCCACTTCCACCCGGACCATCTGGGCATGGCCGCCCGTCTGCGAACGGTATCCGGGGCGTGGGTGGCCCTGGGCGATAAGGAAGTGCCCCGGCTCAGCGCCGGTGAGGACCTTGACCTTGTCCTGCACATGCACCGCGAGGAACTGACGCTCTGGGGCGTGCCGGCGGACCGGCTGGCCGAGGTGGCCATGAGCCAGTCCAGCCTCACCCATCTGCTGAACCTCGCGGATCCGGACCTGCGGCTCACCGACGGCAGCCTAGTGCCCGGGAAAGGGCTCAACCTGCAGGTGGTCACCACCCCCGGGCATTCACCGGGGCATATCTGCCTGGTCGATGAGCCCCACGGCCTGATCTTCAGCGGCGACCATGTCCTGCCGCGCATCTCCCCGCACATAGCCCTGGAGCTGCCGGGGCTGGCCAACCCGCTGGCGGACTACTACCAGTCCCTGGACCTGATCGCGTTCGAGGACCAGATGGAGGTCTGCCCGGCCCACGAGTACCGGTTCCGCGGCATGCAGCGCCGGGCCGCGCAGCTCACCGTCCACAACCGCGACCGCTCCGCCGAGGTCCTGCGGGTCCTGGACAGCCACCGGCCCGGCACCGTCTGGGACATCGCCCGGCACCTGACCTGGTCACGGGGCTGGGCATCCCTGCAGGCCTTCTCGCTGCGCCTAGCGGTCTCCGAAACAGCCAGCCATGTGGTGTACCTGCGCTCACAGGGCCACGACATCGACGTACCCGTCACGGAACCATGCCTCTGGGTACCCGGGTATCCGAGCATCCCGATCCTGGGAACCCTGCGGTAGCGAGATACGTACATGCGCCCAACCACCGGGTGAAGCCAACCCCATTTTTCGGGGACGTCGCCTATCTGCTCCGAAACGGTGAACTGCCTGACCCGGCCCAGCCCGCCAAGTTCAGTGCCGGTGAGCGCAAAGGCCGCAGATGTCCACCCCGCTGTCCGTCGCCGGCAAGATCACCGGCTGGCCCGCGCACATTATGGAACAGTCCGATCCGGACTCACCGGTCCGCCCGCTCCGTGCCTACAACGGCGCGGAACAGCGGTCTCTGTAAAGGAACCGGGGGTGACCCCGGTTTGCGGCCGGGCATAGGATGGTCACCCGGGCCATCCCCTGCCGCAACGTTGTGGGTGCCCCATCCGCCGTACCCCCGGAGGGCAGCCCCGCGAAGCAGGCAGCGCCGGAGTCGGGAAAGCACCGGAAGCGGGCCTGCACGGGCAACCGCCGTCTGGCCGCAGGTCAGGAGCTTGAACTGCCCGGGACACCGGCCAGCCGTGATCCACGATGAGACGCGCGATGCTTAACCGTTGGCGGGGAGCCAAAGCGGCATTGGCGTGGGACTTTGGGTCAAGGTCCAGCCAGTCATCACCTCCACCCAGGCAACGTCCCCGGGCAGTATAACTAGATCGCGAAACGCGTCTCCACGAAATCGCCCGCCTCGTGGCGGAACCGGCCCAGCACCTGGTTCAGGCCGTCCACTTCCGGCGCGCTGAAACCGGGACTCGTGAACACCTGGGCGTTCAACTCCAGCGTGGCCTGTTCCACCGCGGCTCGTCCCTGCGGGGTGATTTCCACCAGCTTGGTCCGGCCGTCGGCGGGATGGGCGGCGCGCATGACAAGCCCGGCGCGCTCCAGCCGGTCCACGCTGTTGGTGACGCTGGTCGGATGCACCTGCAGGCGGGCACTGGCCTTGGCCATGGGCAGGGCCCCCTCCCTGGTGAAACTGAGCAGGGCCAGCAGTTCAAAGCGAGCGAACGTCAGTCCATGCGGCTTCAAGACTGTCTCGATGCGGGCCAGTAGGATCTGCTGGGTCCGCATGATGGACGTCACCGCTGCCATGCCCTCGGCAGCCTCCAACCATCCGCGCTCCTGCCAGTGACGCCGTGCTTCCGCGATGGGGTCCATTGGCAGTGGAACAGATCCAGACACATTCACTCCGCACTCTCGTAAACCGACCCCACGCATAATTTTCACACGGAATACTTGCACTTCCTAGTTTGTGCAGGAGGCTGCATCATTCCGGGACCCCACCGGGAGAGCCCTCCGCGCTTTTCACGCCTGCCCGGCGTGCTGCTGTCCGGGTTTGCCTCCAAGCGGGAGGGCAGCGCGGCATGGTAACCAAACCAAACGGTTGTTTTATTTTTCCTTGTGATCGGCTATGCTCACGATCATTGCCGCTCCGCCGTGCAGCGGCGCTTGGCGCGGATCCGCCGTGGGCGGATCCGGCGAGAACAAGAATGGAGTCTGCAGTGAAGGTGGCCATGGTTTGTTCCTTGCCCGGGCAGGTTCTGCGGCCCGTTCCGGAAGCTGCCTCGGGGCGGTTAGCGGCCATGTCACTTCCGTTGCCGGTCCGCGGTGAAACGCCGTACTGTCGCCACCGGCATTATGAAACAGGAGCAAACTCATGCCAGAGAAAGCTATCGAGTCGGTCCTCTCCAGCAGAACTTTCTTCCAGCACTCCTGCGCCGGTGGATGCCGGCACCATCGTGGTGCGATTGGCCGCCGGGGAACCCTGTCTTCCCTCCGCACGCCCGGCCTCCCGGGCCCGGAAGCCGGCCGCCCAGGAAGCGTCCGCCGGTGTACCAGAGCCGTCCGTGGCCTGTGCCCGGAGAGCATCTGCGTCCATGAAGGGCTTCACGTATTTAACCGCAGCACTTTCCCTTCCCTTGCGGCATAGCTCGCACCTGTACGCGAGTCGGAATTTGATCCGCGCTGTCCACCAATCAGCCCACCGATAACATAGGAGACCAAGCATGCGAGTATTCAAGAGTCTGGAAGAGTTCACTGCTGCAGAAGGCGAAGCCCTGGGGGTAAGTGAGTGGGTGCGTATCGACCAGGAGAAGATCGACCGGTTTGCCGAGGCGACCGGGGATTGCCAGTGGGTCCACACCGACCCAGTCAAAGCCGCTAGTGGCCCCTTTGGGCGCACAATCGCGCACGGCTATCTCACGGTCTCGTTGGTTTCGCAGCTTTTGAGCGATATTTACAGCGTCGAAGGGCTGACTCTGGGAATTAACTACGGCGCCGACGCAGTGCGGTTCCCATCGCCCGTGCTCGTGGATTCGCGGATCCGCGCGACCGCGAGTCTGGCAGCAGCGACGCCCAAGGGATCCGCAGTGCAGGCAAGGATAGACGTCACCGTGGAGATCGAGGGAGCGGAAAAACCGGCCTGCGTGCTCCAGGCCATCTTCGTGTTCGCCGCATAGCCCCCGTCTTGCCAAGGCAAACGCCTTGGAACAGTAGCCGGCCACTTCGGCCGGCTGGATACCCTGGTAAACAAACAACGCTGTCATCCTTTGATGCCGGTGCCGCAAAAATGGAAGGCTGAATGATATGAAGGCATGGCTGCTTGACGAGGTACACGGCTCGCTGCGCAAAGCGGAAGTGCCGGTCCCGAAGGCGGGCCCCGGTCAGGTCGTCGTGAAGGTCAAGGCCTCAGGGCTCTGCCACAGCGATGTCGGCTACATCGAGGGAGTGATTCCCCTTGCCATCCCGCTGCCGGTCATCCTGGGCCATGAGGCATCCGGCATCATCAGCGAAGTCGGCGAGAGTGTCCTGGGCTACTCGGTCGGGGACGCCGTGGCGAGTGCAATCTCCGGTGATGACGCTCCTGGCGTAAGCCGGGACGGCGCCTACGCCGAGTACATCCTGGTGACCGCCCAGAGGCTTGTGCGCCTGCCCGAGGGTTTGAGCTGGTCGCAGGCCGCTGCGGCGACGGATGCCGGCCTCACCTCCTATACCGGGGTCAAGGTTCATGGAGAGGTCAAAGCCGGGGACCGGGTGGGTATCGTCGGCCTCGGCGGCCTAGGCATGACGGGAGCCCGCATCGCCGTCCTTTTGGGTGCGACGGTTTACGGCGTGGAGCCAAAGCAGTCGTCATGGGACGATGCCCGGGCGAACGGCGTCACGGAGGTTTTCGAGGATGTTTCGGCACTCGAGGGGATGGACCTGGACGTCGTGATCGATTTCGCGGGCTTCGGAACGACGACGTCCGGAGCGATCCGCGCCGTCAGGGCTGACGGCATCGTGGTGCTTGTCGGCCTCGGCAAGGCCGAGGTGACGTTCAATTCGGTCGATCTTGTCTCGCGTGCAATCCAACTGCGGGGATCCACGGTGAGGGGCAACCCGCAGCACCTGCAGGAGGTCATTGACCTGATGGCATCCGGTGAGCTCACCGTCCGGGCTGCCGAGATCGGGTTCGATGACATCCCTGACGGCCTTGACCGCCTCAAACGCGGCGAGGTCACGGGCCGTCTCGTAGCGGTATTTGACGGAGAGTGAAGCAGCGCCGCTCGTTGCGGTAATCGGGCTCTGCATGCAGCCGCATGTCCGGTGCGATGCCTCGGGGCTCCCCTTGTTCTTCCGGGGAGGGAGCGCCGGGGCAGCACCCGAAATGCGGCCGCCCCGGACCCGCGGCAAGGTCCGGCGCTTCAACCGCACATTCACGATCGGATGGTAAATCTCGATACCCCGGTTCTCTTGCAAGGTGCCGCGGGGGACCATCACGGTCACCCGTCCGCTCCGGCGGACCCCCACCACCTACGAGGTGCCGGCCGCCACCGACGCCGGGCAGCGGCTGTGCACGTGGTGCATCACCACAATCTGCGTTAGGGGCGGACCAGCCCCAGGGAGCTGAGGGCAATGGCGATATACCGGAGGGCAAGAGCCTCGGGCTTCAGCTGGCCTGCGTTGTTGTACCACTGCGAGACATCGGTACACATCGTGACCAGGGCCCGGCTGGTTTCCTTGGGGAATTCTGTGCTGAAAAACCCCTCCGAGACCCCCCTTCCTACAATGCCGTCGAGCATGATCTGCTGCCGGTCGCGAGCGGCAATGTGCGCTGCACGGGCCTCTTCTTCCAGGCTGCGGATTTCGCTGGCCGCAATGAACGCCAGATCGCTTCGGTAGGCGTGGAAGAGAACGAGGCACTCGATGTGCAGCCGGAGCTGGTCTTCGACGCGATCTCCTGCTTCTGCCAATGCCCCCTGGCTCCGGAGGTAAAGGTCCTCCATCGCCCGCTGCATGATGGCCACCAGAATCGCCTGCTCGGACGGGTAGTGGTGATAGAGGCCGGCAACGGACAAGCCTGAACGCGAGGCAAGGGTCCTGGTCGTTGTTCCGTGGTATCCGTGCTGGACGAAGCACTCCTGCGCCGATTGCAGCAACGGAGGCAGGACGGACTCTTGATAGTCCCGCCACGTGGAAACCGAAAACTTCACTCCGCGGCTGCCATCCGGGGCCCCCGCACGCCCCCCGCCCTGCATCCGGCCGTTCCGTGCTGCTCCGCCCGTAATAATGTAAAAAACCACCTTGACAGTTCAAGTTTAGTGCTCAAAGCTGGATCTACCAATCGTTTGCTCGGTAAATCTTTTTCCGGGTTGTCCTCCCGGACCCAAACGGATCCGACCGCCCAGGCCCTGTTGAAAGGCGCACCATGACTGAATTCACGACCTCCGGCGGTGTCGGGCGCAACGCGCATGTCCCGGAAAGCGCTTCGGCCGGAAAACTTCAGGGGACAACTGCCATTGTCACCGGTGCAAGCCGGGGCATCGGCCTCGCGATCGCCGAACGTCTCGTGGCCGAAGGCGCCAGGGTCTGTATAACGGCCCGGAACAAAGGCCCCCTGGAAGAGGCTGCAGCGGCCTTTCCGGAAGGATCGGTCGTGCCGGTGGCCGGAAAGGCCGACGATGCCGACCATCGGCGAGAGGTGCTGGAAACAGTAGCCCGCGAGTTCGGCCGGCTGGACACCCTGGTGAACAACGCCGGCATAAACCCTGCCTACGGCCCGCTTATGAACCTTGACCTGGGTGCTGCTCGGAAGATCATGGAAGTCAATGTCCTAGCCACGCTCGCATGGATCCAGGACGCCTACCAGTACGAAGGCCTGGACTTCTCCAAGCACGGCGGTTCAGTGATTAATCTGTCTTCCATTACCGGGCAGACGCCGTCCCCCGGCATTGGCATGTACGGCATAAGTAAAGCCGCGATCGCGCAGCTGACCCGCACCCTGGCCGTTGAACTGGGACCGGACATCCGTGTCAATGCGGTTGCTCCGGCGGTCGTCAAAACACAGTTCGCCAAAGCACTCTACGAAGGCAAGGAAGCCGAAGTCGCTGCCCAATATCCCCTTCGCCGGCTCGGCGTACCGGCTGACATTGCCGCCGCCGTGGCCTTCCTCGCATCCTCCGACGCGGCCTGGATCACCGGCCAGATCATCACGCTTGACGGCGGTCTTTTGTGCGCCGGCGGCACAGCATGATTTCGAAAGGACAATACATGACATTCCCGAACCTGCCGGCCGAGATCGAGCAGCTGCGACTGCGCACCCGCGATTTCATCCGGACCGTAGTGATGCCGGCCGAGCCGCAGCCCGGCGAAACCCTGGACAGGGCAACGCGCGAACGGCTGCAGGAGGCTGCCAAGAGAGCCGGGGTCTTTGCTCCGCATGTGCCACTTGAGCTCGGGGGGCAGGGACTGCCCATTGAGTATTGGTCCCCGATTTTCCAGGAAGCCGGATATTCACCCATCGGCCCGGCCGTCCTGAATTGCATGGCACCGGATGAAGGCAATATGCACATGCTGAACCTCATCGGGACAGAAAACCAGAAAAACCGCTATCTCAGACCGCTGGCAGCCGGCACTATCCGGTCTTGTTTCGCCATGACGGAGCCGCACCCCGGCGCCGGCTCGGACCCGAAGGCCCTTCTGACCCGGGCGACCAAGGTTGAGGGCGGGTGGTCCATTAACGGCCACAAGCGCTTTATCAGCGGAGCTGACGGTGCCGCGTTCTGCATTGTGATGGCAACCAGCGGGGACAGTTCAGCGGCTGAATCCACTATGCTTCTGGTGGACATGGACAACCCGGGAATCCGGCTGGGCAACCACATCCACACCGTGGACCGCGCCATCGAAGGCGGCCATCCGCACGTTTTCTTCGACAATTGCCTCGTTCCCGACGAAGCCGTCCTGGGAGAGCCGGGCCTGGGATTCAAATACGCCCAGGTCCGTCTGGGACCGGCCCGGCTCACTCACTGCATGCGGTGGCTGGGATTGGCCCGGCGCGCCCTGGACATTGCGCTGGACCGTGCCGAGCGGAGGGATCTCTTCGGTTCCGCCCTAAAGGATCTGGGAATTGCGCAGGAGATGATCGCCCAGTCCGTGATGGACATTGAAACTTCAGATGCAATTATTACCAAGACCGGCCTGCTGCTTGAAACCGATCCCAGGGCGGGTTCGGCCCTGTCCTCCGTGGCCAAGGTCCATTGCTCCGAAGCCATCTTCCGGGTCGTTGACCGCGCCATCCAGATCTGTGGCGGTGACGGCGTCTCCGACGGCCTCCCGCTCGCGTCCTACCTTAATGAGGTACGGCCCTTCCGCATCTACGACGGCGCCAACGAAACCCACAAATGGGCGATCGCCCGGAGGGCGTCCTCCCACCGCCGCAGGGCCATCGCGGCGGGCGAACCCTATCTGGCTGATGTCGACGAATTTCCGCACAAGGGGAGTCCGCTGGCAGTCCACGGGGCAACGAACGGCGGCAACGAGAAAGCAGGGGTATTACAGTCATGACTCCGGCTTCATTTATGCACACGGTTCCCGATGGACAAGAAGTGGTCAGAACACAGGAGGATGCGGGCAGGCTCCTGCTTCCCCCGCTGTTGGTCCTGGACTCAATTACCGAGTTCATGGATTCCGGGAATTTGGGCAGCGGACCGCTGTCCTGGTCCCGGATCGGAGACGGGCAGTCCAATATCACTTACCGCATCCAACGCGGCAGCGATGTATTTGTGCTCCGGCGCGGGCCGAGGCCCCCGCTGCCTAAATCCACGCATGACATGATCCGCGAGGCCCGGGTACAACAACTGGTCAGGGCCGCAGGGATGCCCGTGCCGGAAATTCTTGCACTCTGTGAGGACCCCTCGGTTCTCGGAGTACCGTTTTACATCATGTCGTTCCTTGACGGGACGATCATTACCGACAGCATCCCTGGCCACATGAATACCCTTGAACAGCGCCAGGCGACCAGCGAAGTTGTCGTGGACGCATTGGCCACACTCCACCAAATAGACGTCAGCTCCGGCGAGCTCGCCGCCTTCGGCCGGCCCGACGGCTATCTGGAGCGTCAGGTCCAACGGTTCTCCGGCTTATGGGACGTCAACACCACGCGCAACCTGCCGGAGGTCGAAAGGATCGGCCAATGGCTGGCACGTAACCTCCCGGAAGGCCAGGCGGCGGCCGTAATCCACGGGGATTACCGCATCGGCAACCTTATGTTTGCCCGCAGCGCTCCGACAAACGTCACTGCGGTGCTCGACTGGGAAATGGCAGCAATAGGCGACCCCCTGGCCGACTTGGGCTACCTCACAGCGACCTACGCCGAACCCGGCAGTTTTTCCACACCGTTGGAGCTGACCCCGGTCACCCGTAACCCTGGATATTTAGACCGCTCCCAGCTGGTTGCACGGTACCGGGAGCGGACGAACCTGGACTTGGAAGCCCTGCCTTGGTACCAGACCCTTGCCCTGTGGAAGGCAGCGATTTTCTGCGAAGCCATCTACACCCGGTGGCTCAAAGGCGAAAGGCCCCACGACACCCAGTTCGGGCCTTCGCTTAAAACTGGAGTCCCTGACTTATTGGAAGGTGCCCGGCGCTTCGCCGGCGTCGCCGCGCCCCTGGACGGCTGATGGCAACGTCCAGGCGCTTAGTACAGAACCGATGAGGAACACTCCCGATCGAGATAGCAACCCTCCAACTCCTTGAATAGAGGATCTGTGTCCAAAGAGAAGATTCTGCTGGTCAATGGTGCCAGAACTCCGGTCGGTAAGTACCGGGGCAGCCTGAAGGATATGGGGGCGCATGAACTGGGCAGCGCCGCCGCATTGGCCGCGCTCGATCGCAGCGGCGTTGCGCATAGCGATGTTGACGAGGTCATTATGGGCTGCATCGGACAGGTGGGACCGGATGCATATAATGCCCGCCGGGTCGCCCTTGCCGCCGGGTTGGCCGAGAGTACCCCGGCTTTCACTGTCAACAGGCTCTGCGGAAGCGGCCTTCAGGCCATATGGTCCGCGGCGCAGCAGCTGCGTTGGGGCGGTGCAGACGTCATTCTGGCGGGCGGCAACGAGTCCATGTCACGGATGCCGTTCCTGGATTTCGATGCCCGGGACAACGCACGCCTGGGAAACAGGACTCTGATCGACGGAACATTGGCTATGTTGACAGATCCTTTCAGCGACAAGCACATGGGTATGACGGCCGAGAACGTGGCTGCCCGATATGGTGTCTCCCGGCAGGAGCAGGATGAATTTTCGCTGGAAAGCCAGCGCCGCGCCGGGACTGCGGCGGCACGAGCAGCTTTCGCCGAGGAGATTACTGCGGTAATTGTTCCTGGCAGGAAACCGGTCACGGTCGCAGTGGATGAACATCCCCGGCCAGAAACGACAATGGAAACTTTGCAGGCGCTGCGTCCGGCTTTTCAGAAGGATGGCTCTGTCACCGCGGGCAATTCCTCGGGAATTAACGACGGTGCGGCCGCCGTAGTCATGATGGGGGAAAGCACCGTCCGCGAGCGTGGTATTCATGCGCTAGCCTCCTTGGAGTACGTGGCGACGGCTGCTCTGGAACCAGGCCTCATGGGCTATGCGCCAACGCTGGCGCTACACAAACTCTTTGACGAGACCGGGCTTTCTCCAGCCGACATTGGCACCATTGAGCTGAATGAAGCATTTGCCGCCCAGGCAATAGCAGTCATCCGCGACGCGAAGCTGGATCCGGAAAGAACCAACCCCTACGGTGGGGCCATCGCTCTGGGTCATCCGGTGGGTGCCACAGGGGCGATCCTGGCCTTGCGAGCCGCCAAAGATTTGGTACGGCGGGATCTTGAGTACGCCGTTGTCACGATGTGCATTGGCGGTGGCCAGGCTTTGGCGGCTCTCATAAGGAGGTACGACTCATGAGTAATTCGATACGTCGCATCGGAAAGATAGGAGTGGCCGGGTCCGGAGCCATGGGCCGCGGAATTGCGGAAAGCTGCCTCCGCGCAGGGGCCTCCGTTCTGCTGCAGGACACCTCCGCCGCCGCTCTGCGGGCAGCCAGGAAACAGATCGAACGCTCCCTGCAACACTCAGTGGACAAGGGCATCGTCGAAGCGAAGAACATTGAGGCTTGGCTGTCACAGCTTGAGGTGTCCGAAGATGTCGCAGCATTCATGTCCTGCGACCTCGTTATTGAAGCTGTACCGGAAATTCCGGACCTCAAGCTTGAGGTGCTGAAGCGGATCGAAAAAAATGTCCGCGACGTCACCATCATCGCGACAAACACGTCATCAATACCCGTTACCAAGCTGAGCAGTTCGCTGATGGATCCTTCCCGCTTTTTGGGTCTTCATTTCTTCAATCCTGTACCGCGGATGAACCTGGCCGAAGTCATCCCGACCGTTCTGACCGACAGTACTGTCACCGCAGCTGTGGAATATTTCGTCCGCGAGCAATTGGAGAAGACGCCGTTGACCGTGGCCGACCGGCCGGGATTCGCGGTAAACGCACTGCTCATTCCCTACCTGCTCTCCGCAGCCCGGATGCTCGACCTGAGTTATGCCAGCGCCGATGATATCGACAACGCCATGAAACTAGGCTGCGGGCATCCCATGGGACCGCTGGAGTTGTCGGACTTTATTGGCCTGGACGTTGTAGCCGCTGTGGCTGGCTCGATCTACGCAGAGACAAAAGACCATGCATGCATCGTCCCGAACAACCTCCGACGTCTCGTCGAAGCCGGGCAGACCGGCAGGAAATCAGGGCAAGGATTCTTCAAATATGCCGACAACGTCCCAACCACTTCCGGCCCCCAGAGCACTTGATTCCAGTTCGAAGCGGCTTGGAGGGTGGCTTCACTCTGCTGTACCTGTGGATCAGGTTCTGGGCAACTGGAGGCTACGCCTGCGAACGTTCTGGTCGAACGCCGCGGCCGCGCGGGCCTCGTAAAGCTCAACCGGCCTGAGGCGTTCTGAACGCCTCGGTGGTCGAGGAGCTGCACCCCACCTGACGCATCGGCACGACACAAAGGGTCGGATGTTTGGGTGCTGGTAAGCCTTGACCCCTTAACGAAAATGATCAGAAACCCCTTGTACCCGGTTAGGTAATACCGCCGGGAACACTAAATGGATGAGGAGCAAACGTGACACGTATCGGGATCGTGGCCGAATTGGGCTCCGAGACAAGAGTGGCGGCGACGCCCGTCACCGTGAAACAGCTGTTGGAGTTGGGCTACGAGGTTGTGGTCGAGAAGGGCGCGGGGGAGTCCGCGTCGTTCCGTGATGACGCGTACGCCGGGGCGGGGGCCGTGATCGTGGGCGCCGATGAGGCGTGGGGGTCTGAGGTGGTGCTGCGGATCAATCCGCCCACTGAGGAAGAGATCGGCCGGCTTGCCGAGGGGGCGACGCTGATCGGGATGCTGGCCCCGGGCCTGCGCCCGGAGCTGGTGGAGGCCTTGGCGGCGCGGCCGATCACCGCCTTGGCGCTGGATGCGGTACCGCGGATCTCCCGGGCACAGTCGATGGATGTGCTCAGTTCAATGGCAAACATTGCCGGCTACCGGGCGGTGATCGAGGCCGCCCACGAGTTCGGCCGATTCTTCACTGGACAGGTCACCGCGGCGGGCAAGGTCCCGCCGGCGAAGGTTCTGGTCGCCGGCGCGGGCGTCGCTGGCCTCGCGGCAATCGGCGCGGCGTCCAGCCTGGGCGCGATCGTGCGGGCGACGGACCCCCGGCCTGAGGTGGCTGACCAGGTGAAGTCCATCGGCGGGACCTACCTCAAGGTCGAGGTCGAGGAGGAGATGAAGTCCACGGACGGGTACGCCAAGGCGACGTCCGAGGCCTACAACGCCCGCGCTGCGGAGATCTACACCGAACAGGCCCGCGATGTTGATATCATCATCACCACGGCCCTGATCCCGGGACGTCCCGCACCGAAGCTGCTCACGGCCGAGGATGTGGCGGGCATGAAGCCGGGCAGCGTGATCGTGGACATGGCTGCCGGCCAGGGCGGGAACGTGGAAGGCTCGGTCGCCGGGGAACGCGTGATCACAGATAACGGCGTTGTGATCCTGGGCTACACGGACCTCCCTGCCCGCCTGCCGGCCCAGGCGTCCCAGTTATACGGGACGAACATGCTGAACCTGCTCAAACTCCTTACCAAGGACAAGGACGGCCACCTCAGGATCGACTTCGATGACATCGTGCAGCGCTCAGTGACCGTGGTACGGAACGGGGAGAAGACCTGGCCGCCGCCACCGGTCCAGGTCTCCGCAGCACCCGCGGTGAAAGCTGAGCTCACTGGCGCCGGGGACTCCGCTGCCGGTATGGCGGGGAAAAAGACCGGGCTGAGCCCGACCGGTAAGGCCGGGCTCATTGTCGCCGGCATCGGGGTCCTGTTCGGGATCAACACGGTCGCCCCGGCACCGCTGCCACAGCACTTCACCGTGCTGATGCTTTCGGTCGTGGTCGGCTTCTACGTCATCGGGAAGGTCCACCACGCCCTCCACACACCACTGATGTCCGTCACCAACGCGATCTCGGGGATCATCGTGGTCGGTGCGCTGCTACAGGTCACCTCCGGGAACCCCATTATGCAGATTATCGCCGCCGTTGCCGTGCTGCTGGCCAGCATCAACATCTTCGGCGGCTTCGCCCTCACCCGGCGGATGCTTGCAATGTTCTCCCGAGGAGATAGAGCACGCGGATGAGCGCCGTCACTGAAGCAGCAGGAACAATTACGAGGAGCTTAACCGTGTCTGACACCGTCGCCGGTCCGCTGGCCGCAGAATCCATCGCAGGGGCGGCCTACATCGTCGCTGCCCTGCTGTTCATCCTCAGCCTCGCCGGGCTGAGCAAGCACGAGAAAGCCCGTGCAGGGGTTATCTATGGCATCGCCGGGATGATGATCGCCTTGGCGGCCACCGTCTGGCTGACCCTCCAAGGCGCTTGGGGAACGGACCATGGCCTGACCGGACTGACGCTGCTGGTGGCCGCGGTCCTGGTCGGCGGCGCCATCGGGCTCTGGCGGGCCCGTGTGGTGGAAATGACCGGGATGCCCGAGCTCATTGCTCTGCTGCACAGCTTTGTTGGCCTCGCTGCGGTGCTGGTCGGGTGGAACGGGCATCTGGAGTCCCCGAAACTATCAGCTGACCTGATGGCCGTCCATCACGCCGAGGTGTTCATCGGCGTCTTCATCGGGGCGGTGACCTTCTCCGGCTCTATCGTCGCGTTCCTGAAACTCTCGGCGCGGATGAAATCCTCACCGCTCATGCTGCCGGGCAAGAACGCGATAAACCTCGGTGCCCTCGCCACTTTCATCGCCCTGACGGTCTGGTACGTCAACGACTCCCAGTTCTGGCTTCTGGTCGTTGTCACACTGCTCGCCCTGGGACTGGGCTGGCACCTGGTGGCCTCCATCGGCGGCGGCGACATGCCCGTCGTCGTGTCCATGCTCAACAGCTACTCCGGCTGGGCCGCGGCAGCGGCGGGATTCCTGCTCAACAATGATCTGCTCATCATCACCGGCGCCCTGGTCGGCTCCTCGGGAGCGTACCTCTCCTACATCATGTGCAAGGCCATGAACCGGTCATTCATCTCCGTGATCGCCGGCGGGTTCGGCATCCCCGCACTCAACAAAGCGGATGCCGACGACGGTGAACACCGCGAAATTACGGCCCAAGAAACAGCCGAAATGCTCACCAACGCCTCCAGCGTCGTCATTACCCCCGGCTACGGCATGGCAGTGGCCCAGGCCCAGTACCCCGTAGCCGAACTCGCCCACCAGCTGCGCGAACGCGGCGTGGACGTGAAATTCGGCATCCACCCCGTCGCCGGCCGCCTGCCCGGACACATGAACGTGCTCCTCGCCGAAGCCAAAGTCCCCTATGACATCGTCTTGGAAATGGACGAAATCAACGATGACCTGGACGGCACCTCTGTGGTCCTTGTGATCGGCGCAAACGACACGGTCAACCCCGCCGCTGCAGAAGACCCCAGCAGCCCCATCGCCGGCATGCCCGTCCTCCGAGTCTGGGAAGCAGACAACGTCGTGGTGTTCAAACGGTCCATGGCCGCAGGCTACGCCGGCGTCCAAAACCCCCTGTTCTACCGCGACAACTCCCAAATGCTCTTCGGCGACGCCAAACAACGCGTCGAAGACATCCTCCGGGCGTTCTAAACGATAGGAGAGCTCGATGCCCAGACGTCAATTTCTTCGCTATGGCCCTGTTCAGAAGGCATGGCCCTCGAGCGTGCCTGATGATGGGGCGTCGCCCTGCTCAGAGGAGGCACCAGCACCCCGACCGACCATCAATATTGACGAGCTTTCTGCATCCCCCTGGGTTGGTCTGCACTACCGCTACGAGTTCTTGCTCCACTACAGGCACGAGCTGTTAGAGCAGCATTGTTCTCCGGCAACGGGCAACCGATCTGTGAGCAACTGATCGACCGCTACGAAATGGATTGCCAGCCGGTCCGGGACGTGCTCGTCAATTACCTATGAGAACGCCAGATGGGGTGGACTTCCATCCGCTGCAGCGCTCGGGCTATCTGCTGTACAAGCTGTTCTGGGCCGACCTGGAAGCCCCGCCGGGAATGGATTACTGAAGTTGTCGCCGCGTCATGGAAGAAGCGGGTCATAATCCGTGCCTCCACCAGCACCTCTCCGAGCGGCGAGGCAGATCCCGAGGACGTCGACACGGCTGGATGGGTGCAGCTTTCTTTTTGCGGTACCGGACTTCTTCCGCGACCTCGCCGAGACCCCGAGAACAACGAGCGGACCAAGCTCATCGTCCGGTAGGGCATCGGCCCGCCACCTCGTCATCGTCCGATAGAGCGACGGACCTACATGTTCACCGTAGCCGGTGCCATATTTCGCGGGAACGAGTGCGTTGCCGTGCTCTTCACGGTAAGCAGCGATCTCGGTAACCATCTGTCGCCGCTTGCTGTCGGCCCATGACACGGCAGGAAGTGGGACTCTTCATGCTCCAGACTAATTCTAGGGCATGGAGTTCATGGATCGGTTGCGGCGTCCGCGTGCCGAGCCTGCGAGAAACCTGTTGGTCGTTCCTTCCAACGTCCCCGTCGGAACCCACCTCCGGGACATAGTCGGCCCGGATCGCGGTGCGGGGCCGGTGCCGAAAGGCTGAGTAGAGCTACAGGGGAGAGTCAGCGGACTGGTTCGCTCGCATCCTTCCCATCGGGTGGCTGGAGGACGCGACGGGAACCCGCGGACTACTGGTTCGCGGCCCTGCCCGATATCACACCGTTCAGCGAACTCGCCAGGCTGGCGAAGATCCACTGGCGGATCGAGCACGACTACCTCGCGCCACGCACGGTCTGGGCCGGGTGGGATCACCACGCCACCCCCGTCACCGCGGCCCACCTCTTCGTCACGACCGTCCACTTTGCAGCCGACCCAAAAGCCCCGGAGGCAGCCTGAGCTTCTACCAGGCCATACACGGACTCAGGCCAAGGTGATTAGCCTCCTCAACAGGTGTACGACGTCCGTCGTAACCACACAAATCCGTGTTGTGGAAAGCCATGTCACCCACCCGGGCTCCGGCGCGCCGGCCAGAAGGTTGTTGAATATGGCCTGCCCTGCTGCCCGCCCGGCTGTTCGCTGAGCCACCTCCCGGACGCGCACTCATCCCAGCTCGCACCCCCATTTTTCGAGTGTTACGCCCGGGGGAACGTCGCTGTTCAGACGCGCTTCATAGCGGCCAGGGGCCAGCCGCGTCACCGAAATGCCAACCTGTTCAATCATCGCCCCCGGCTTAAGGCGATTCACCGCTTCATCCAGGGCGGCATCCAGTTCCCCTCGGGTGTGAACGGCTACGACGAGACGACGCTTCGCTGTGTGCATGGTAATTAGTCCTTACTGATCCGTACTGTCGACACGCCGGATGCTCCTGACGCGGAAGGGAGAGGAACGCTAGCCCGCTGGCATGGTCAGCATGAGCCTAGATCGAGGCGGCCGGCTGGCGTCGGCAGGAGTTAGGGAATGAGGCTTCAAGCGGAAAAGGGGCCGGACTCTGGAACGCCGCAGATCGTCCGCGCCGCAGGCACACCGTCCGCCACCGGAACGGGCCTGCGGCACCGACAACCTGCGGATCTACCCGCGCGGGGGCACCAACCGATCAACGCAGCCAAATAGGGAGCGGCAGCCTCCAAGACCACGTTTTCCACGCCCCCGAGGGACCCGGTCCTTGGTTTCAACAACATCGCCGGCCAGTCCGCCCCTACCGCCAACAGACCAACCATGCTTAACTGCAAAGGGCCCGAAATCTACGCCGAGGATGCACCCCTGAATCGAGAACGTCATCACCGAGGTCGGACTTTGACCGAGGTGAGCACTGACACTAACTCGCCGAATCTGCGGCGGTAACCCGTCCAGTAGGCGCGAGGGTCCGCCTACTGGCTGTTCCTCGACTGGTGCGCCGCGTGGCAGATTCTCCCATCCAAGATGGGCACCGGCTCTGTAACACCAGATGCAACACTCAATGGTGAGCGTGGTGCTGGGGCATGGGGAGGTAGATCATCGGGAGTATGCGAGCCCACCGTTGACTCCGAGGATCTGAGATGTAATGAATCTGGACGCATCTGAGGCCAGGAACATCAGGACAGGCGCCAAATCCAAGGTGATATCTCCGAGCCTGCCTCCGAGAGGGACGCTCGCGTCGATCTCGCGTTCATAGCGTTCTCGCTCCTCGGGCGCCATTTTAGATCGAACTTCCTCGACGATCGGGGTCATGACGACCGGGTTAACGACGTTGGCGCGGATCGCGTAAGGGGCCCACTCGCGTCCGATTGTCCGGGTGTAGCTGATGACGGCACCCTTGGACGCGGAGAATGATGAGCTATGAATTGGAACATCCATGAGTGCGGCGTCGGAGGCAAAATTCACGATCGAACCCCCGTTGTCTTTCAGATGCGGAAACGTGGCCTCGCAGACGTATGCGAGACCTCTTACGTTGATGGCGAATTGGTCATTCCAGTCCTCGACGGGAGTTGCTTCTGCAGGGGCGGAGCGGGTTATCCCGGCAACGTTGAACACTGCGTCGAGGCCGCCGAGCTGTTCGATGGCGAAGTCGACACCCGTGGCGATTTCGTTGAGATTCGAGACATCTACGTGCCGGTATGAGACGGTCCCCGGGCCCTCCGAGGTGGCCTCATCGGCGAGTTGTTGTCCCTCGTCGTCCTTGACGTCGAACGTCACGACATGAGCTCCCTCACGGGCGAAGTAGCGTGACGACTCGCCGCCGATGCCGCGGGCGCCGCCGGTCACCAAAATTCGTTTTCCTTCGATAGAGATGGGCATGTTCATTAACTCCTTGATGTGTTGTGGATCGGTAGGACAGGTAAGGGACGGCGGGTCTCAGGTGATGGGTTTTCGGTGTCGTAACCGATATTCGGCCCACGCGGGGCACGGTGGTGAAGATGCCTTGGGGGTCAGGTGCCCGGTTGCAGGTCGGCAAAGTCCGCCCGGTAGTCCGCTGCCGTGTGCGATGACGGCAGCTCATCCATCCTCGGGTAGTCCGTGTAGCCTTCGGCCTCTTGGGTGTAAAACAACTCGGGGCGGGGCACATTGAGCGGAGCTCCTGCGCGGAAGCGGGCCGGAAGATCGGGATTGGCGATGAAAGCTGACCCGAAGGCGACTGCATCGGCGGCGCCATCGGAGAGTATCTGCTGGGCCTGTTCGAAGCCGATTCCCCCGTTGACGATGAAGACACCTTCGAAGATGTTCCGCAACAATGGATACCACTCGACGTGCACGTCGTATCCGTAATAGGGATGCAGGTCGGAGACATGCAGGTAGGCGATCCGACGGTCGTTGATGCACTTCGTGACGTATGTGTAGAGCCCAACGGGGTCATCGTCCCTGACATCACTGAATTGGAAGCCGGGCGACAGCTTGACACCGACTTTGTCGCGGCCGATTCTTTCGGCCACCTCGTCGATTATTTCTAGGAGGAACCGCGAGCGTTTAGCGATGGAACCACCGTAGCGGTCACTCCGGCAGTTGGTGTTCGAGGAGAGAAACTGGATTGGCATATAGCCGTTGCCAGCGTGAATCTCAACGCCGGCGAATCCTGCGGCCACCGCGCGGGCAGCCGCGTCCGCGAATCGGGTGATCTCCAGGCGTACGTCCTTCTCATCCAGTGCTTTTGGTGTCGGATACGGCTCCTTCGGGCGGGGGCAGGATACGGTGTACCCCCGGAAGTCGGGGTCCGGACGCACACCCGAGGCGCCGATCGGGGCTCGGCCGTCGAGCAACTCGGGAAAAGACAAGCGCCCAGCGTGCATCAGTTGAGCGAATATAGCCCCTCCCCGAGCACTGACCGCGCTGGTAATCGGCCGCCAACTGCCTTCTTGCTCAGAGTTATTTAGTGCCGGTACATGGTAGTAACCACGCCCCAGTGTCGACGGATTGATGCCTTCGCTGATGATCAACCCTGCGGAGGCGCGCTGGCCGTAGTACTCGATCATGATAGGCGTCGCGGTCTCGTCCAAGTTCGCTCTATGCCTGGTGCACGGTGCGAACAACACCCGGTTGGGAAGGGTGATGCTTCCGACGGCAAGCGGTTCAAAAAGGTCTGGCATAGTTCTCCCTAGGTATGAGGGTGAATCGTGGAGGACCGGAAAACATCCCATCATAGTCAACCAAACAATTGGTTGCTTGTCTTGCTTTTAAGGATTTATGCTCGAAACTGATACCCCACTCCGAGCGCGCAACTGTCGCTCCTTGGGGGCCTTGGCCGAGAATATATTTCGCTTGAAGCGGGAGTTGCCGGCCTGCCAGCCGACGAAAGGATGAACGGGAAATGACGGAAGACGCCCAGCAGAACAAGGAAATGATCCGCGCGTGGATCAATGCATATAATCGGCAGGACGTGCACACCCTCCGGAGCCTGTTCACCTCGGACGTGACATGGAACCATCAGGGTTCCATCGAGCTCTCCGGCATCTACAGCGGAATCGACGCCGTCGTCGATGATTTCCTCAAGCCGGGGTGGGCGCTATACAACCCTGGCACCCTCCAGCTAAGTCTTGTGACGAGTCTCGCCGAAGGTTCGACGGTCGCGGTCGAGTTCGTGGCCACCGGTATCGCCGCGGCTACCGGTCGGCAGTACCGCAGTCCGTACGGAATGTTCGTCGAAGTCGCGGGCGGACGTATTCGCGAGGTACGCGAGTACGTTGACACGCAGCATGCAAAAGAAGTTCTGTTCGGATAGCTTGCAGTCAAAGATCTCCAGCTTCAGCCGCTCGTACAGCCGCGAAGACGCGGATTCTTCCATTCCGACGCCGACGGCTTGGTCTACCAAACGACTGGTTGACAACCGCCCGTGCCGCCTTTAGGTTTTACACATGGCGTAAGTCACATCGATTAGGTCCTGCCGCGTGCGGAAGCCAGGTGCCGGACCGGATCCCTCACTCGCTTCGTGGTTGCAGTCGTGGGTGAGCCTTGCAACTTCTTAGAAAGGCACGAGATGGCATTCAGTTCCGAGCAGAGCGGCTCCACCGATATCGCCACGATCACCGTCGACGCTGTCGTGGTAGGTGCGGGGTTCTCCGGCCTCTACATGACGCATCGCCTCAAGCACCACGGACTTACTGTTGTCGGTATCGACGCGGGCTCGGACGTGGGCGGTACGTGGCACTGGAACAAGTACCCCGGTGTCCGGACCGACTCAGAGGCGAGCTTCTACGCCTATACCCTCAACGAAGAAATGTCGCAGCATGACTGGGACTATAGTGAGAAATTTCCGCCGGGTCACGAGGTGGAGAGCTACCTGAAACGGGTGGCCGACAGGTTCGATCTTCGCGGTAATTACCGGTTCTCGACGACGGTGGTGTCAGCCGACTACAGCGAGTCCGACAAGCGCTGGATGATCCGCACGGACGACGGCGGGCGCCTGGAGGCGAAATACTTCATCAGCGCTGCCGGAATTCTCTCGGCCCCCATCGATCCCGGCTATCCGGGGATCGACTCCTTCCGTGGTACAGCCATCCACGCGTCACGGTGGCCGGAGGGAGGGATCGAATGCCGCGGCAAGCGTGTCGCTGTGGTCGGAACTGGCTCCACCGGAGTGCAACTCGTGCCGGCACTCGCTGAATCGGCCGAAAGCGTCGTCGTCTTCCAGCGAACCCCGAACTACGTTCTCCCGTCGCCCAACGAGGCACTGGGCGGCGGTGCCCAGACGATGCGACACGACGGACTGGCCGGCACTCGGCACGGGATCCGGGAAAGCTCCCTGGGTATGCCGTACACCTCGTCCGGCCGCCTGGCAATGGATGTCTCGGATGAGGAGCGGGAGGCCGTGTTCGAGGAAGGATGGGCCAACGGCGGCTTCCGGTTCCTGGTCGAGACATTCGACGACCTCTGGGTCAATCCGGATGCGAACTACGCTGCTGCGGAGTTCATCCGAAACAAGATCCGCGGAATCGTTAAGGACCCGAAGACAGCGGAACTGTTGTGCCCGGACTATCCCTACGGAGTGAAGCGACCGGCGCAGGGTATTGAGTTCTACGAGGCATTCAACCGGGACAACGTGCATCTGGTCGACATCAAGAGTGCGCCGATCACCGACATCACACCGGACGGCATCCGGACGACCGGCGGGAAGTACGACGTCGACGTGATCATCTTCGCGGTGGGTTATGACGCCGCCGGGGGCGCGGTCACACGGATGAACGTCACAGGACGCGGCGGGGTTCGCCTCGACGACAAGTGGGCCGAGGGACTCCGGACCTACCTTGGGATGACGGTGAGTGGGTTCCCGAACTTCTTCATGATCCTCGGACCTCAGGCACCGACCGGCAATATGCCCAGTGTCTCCGAGGGCCAGGGTGACTGGATTGCTCGGATCATCGCAGAGGCAGAGGCGAACGGTGCCAATGAGATCGAGGCCCTCGAGAGCGCCGAGGACGATTGGTCGCAACACGTCAGCGAGGTCGCGAACATGACGCTGGTGCCCCAGGGATCGAAGGTCAACTCTTGGTTTGTCGGCGCCAATGTGAAGGGCAAGGCCGAGTCGATCGTGATCTACCTGGGTGGCTACAAACCGTTCTTCGACCGGAGTGACCAGGTCGCTGATGCGGGTTTCGAGGGACTGAAGATTTCCTAATCATTGGATGCCCCTGCGCGACATGGGCACGGTGCTCGGCGAGATCTGGGACCTTGAGGCGCTTGGAGCCGACTGCGCGGAGGATGGCGTCTATGAGTTTTTCCTCTCCGCTCCTCCATTGAAGTTCACGGGCGGGACCAGGTCCCCGATCGAGCCCATCGCCTGCAAGTAACTGCGTCTCAACCAACTACACACAGGAACGGATATTCGCAATGAGTGCTCATGGACGGAAGTCAAGCCGGATCGATCATATTGCCTTCCTCGTTCGCGAGGAGAACTTCGAAAGTGCGACGAGCAAACTGGCGCGGGTGCTCGATCTGAAGTTTGAGGGACCCTACGAACTGACCGACCTCGGAACCCGGGTGGTCATCGATTGGGATGCTGGCATCGAGTTCATCACGGTCACTGACCCGTTGATTGCCACCGCGCAGGCCGCTTTCCTCGACGAGCACGGCGAAGGGTTCTATCGTCTCGTTGTCGGAGTCGACGACCTGGACTCGGCACTTCGCCGCGCCGGTGACGAGGGCCTCGGTTTGATCTTCAGGTATGACGGCCTGACGATCGATGAGAGCTGGAAAGAGAGGTTCGATCGTATCGACGAGGCCGTCATCGAGTCCCCGAGTCCCGGGGTCCGGATCGCGCTTGGCCAGATCGAACCCGCTCGACTGCAGAACTGAGAAAGACGGTGCGGGTGCCGCACCTTGATGGATTCGAGTTGACACGAATAGGAGATTGAGCATGCCGATCACAATTGAGGGCAAGAAAATTTTGGTTACCGGTGGGGCACGTGGGATCGGAGGCGAGTCGGCGCGCTATTTTGCGGCTGAGGGTGCGTCGGTGGTGACCTTCGACGTTAAGGACGACCTGGGCGAGCGGTTAGCTAAGGAAGCAACAGCGTTGGGGCCGGGGTCGGTGACATACCGTCATGTCGATGTCACCAACATCCCGGAAATCCGGGCCGGGGTAGAGTTCGCAGTGCAGGAGCTGGGCGGGCTCGATGCCGTTTTCAACGTCGCCGGCGTCGCTCCGCACGCTCCGGCGGAGGCAATCCCGGAAGCCGACTGGGATCTGGCGTTGGCCGTGAACGTCAAGGGACTCGCCTACGTCTGCGAGGCAGTCTTCCCGCACCTGAAGGATAGGGGCGGGTCCATCGTCAATTTTGCCTCGGACGCCGCGCTGATGGACGTCCCAGTGCACAGTGCCGCATACTCGGCATCCAAGGGTGCGGTGATCAGCTACACCCGGACGATCGGCCGTGAGTGGGCGAAGTACGGTATTCGCTCGAATTCGGTAAATCCGGTCGTGATGACACCGATTGTCGATGAAGCCCGTGCCGTCCTGAGCGAGGAGGAAAAGGCCCAGTACGCCAAGGCAATCGAGGAAAGCATTCCCCTCGGTGGTGAATTCGGCGATGTCACCCAAGATCTCGCCCCGGTTCTTCTGTTCCTGGCCTCCGACGCGTCGAAGTTCATGACCTCAGGAATCTTCTGCGTCAACGGCGGTCTCGCCTACGTCCGATAGGACCGAACACGGTTGCCCCGCAACGATCCATGCCACACCGGCCAACTTACCCGAACGAGGTTGTAAATGAAGTACCACCATATGTGCATTGTCGTCAGCGAAATGGACCGGGCGCTGGAGGTGTACCGAGACTTCCTGGGGCTCCAGGTGGTGATTGACTCGACGGTTCCGGATGCCCGGTCTGCCGGTGATGCGAAAATCGTCTCCGGCGAACTGATGGATAAATTGTTCGGTGCCGATGATGCCACATCGCGGCTGGTCCTGCTGGGTTCCCCTGAGGGGCTGCTGCTGGAACTTCAGCAACCGTCGATGCCGGTCGTGAGCCTGACACCGCCCGAGCAGCTGACATACGCCAGCAGCGGAATCCGCGAAATGGCGATCGCCGTGACCGGCATCGACGACTGGTTCGCGCGAGCGACGGCTCAGGGGTACCGCACGACGACGGACGAGGTCTGGGAGTTCCCGGGCGTCCTCCGTTCGTTCCTGTTCTTCGATCTGGAAGGAAATCTCGTCCAGTTGTGTGAGGATTTATCGCCGATCACGGTCTGAGGAACGATGCCGACCGCCGCAGGAACCAACCAGAAATACGAGGACATCATGAGTATTGAAGAAGTCTCCACCAACAAGGAAACGCTGAAGGCCGAGGTCTTGAGCGTTTACGACGATTACATCGCATCGTTCAACGCGGGTGATGCAGACGCATGCGTTGCCAACTTCCTTATTCCGTACTTTGATCTGAGATCGGTCGACGGCACGCCGACCCAGGTCGTGTTCGCCACGAAGGCCGACAGCAGGAAGTACTTCACCGATTCGCTGGAAGCCATCCGCGCAGCCGGATGGGATGGCTCCTCCAGAGTCGTCCAGACCGAAGTTTGGGAGCTCGGGTCCGGAATGGTGTCCTTGCTCGTTGACTTTGAAAGGCTTACCTCGGACGGCAGTCCCATCGATGCGCACCGT
>NZ_JAGGPJ010000037.1 GCF_018613875.1 Arthrobacter sp. ISL-28
CCGCCTTCCCCCCCGCCCCCCCTTCCACCGACGAAGGGTGGGTGGCCGGCGCGGAGAAAGACGGGGGCGGGGAACGAAAAATTGGTGGGGAATCCTTATTAAATCCTCCATCGATTGCCGAAAAACCCCCTTTAGGCGGGTCGAATGGGGCTTTTTCTCGGCAATCGATGAGTTAAGGGCGGCGGGGGGCGGTCACTTGGAGGTGCCCGCCCGCCGTCGTACGTGGTGCTGGCTGAACCTGCCGAACGCTCCACTGGTTGAGCTTGCCGAAACCTGGATCCCGACAAGCTCGATCAGCAGTCTCAAGCTCGATCAGCGGCTACATTCTTATTTTGCGCTTTCCAGCAGTTCTGCGCGAACCGTCTTGGTGGCCTCGACGAGGTTACGCAGGGACTCTTCGGTCTCGGCATAGCCGCGGGTCTTCAGGCCGCAGTCCGGGTTGACCCACAGCTGGCGGGACGGGACGTGCTTGACGGCGGTACTGAGCAGCTCGGTGACTTCCTGCTCGCCCGGAACGCGCGGCGAGTGGATGTCGTAAACGCCCGGGCCAACGCCGCGGCCGAAGCCGTGCGACTCGAGGTCGTGGACAACCTCCATGCGTGAGCGTGCTGCCTCAATGGAGGTCACGTCCGCGTCCAGTCCGTCGATGGCGTCGATGATGGCGCCGAACTCGGAGTAGCAGAGGTGGGTGTGGATCTGCGTCTCGTCAGCTGCACCGGCGGTGGACAGGCGGAACGAGTTCACGGACCAGTCCAGGTATGCGGCCTGGTCGGCCTTCCGCAGCGGCAGGAGTTCGCGCAGGGCGGGCTCGTCCACCTGGATGACCTTGATGCCGGCAGCTTCGAGGTCGGCGATTTCGTCACGCAGGGCGAGGGCGACCTGGTTGGCGGTTTCACCCAGCGGCTGGTCGTCGCGGACGAAGGACCAGGCGAGGATGGTGACCGGGCCGGTGAGCATGCCCTTCATCGGCTTGTTAGTGAGGGACTGGGCGTACTTGGCCCATTCGACCGTGATGGGGGCGCTGCGGGTGACGTCGCCCCAGAGGATCGATGGACGGGTGCAGCGTGAGCCGTAGGACTGGACCCAGCCGTGGACCGTAACGTCGAAGCCCTCGAGGTTCTCGGCGAAGTACTGGACCATGTCGTTGCGCTCGGGCTCGCCGTGCACCAGAACGTCGAAGCCGAGCTCTTCCTGCAGCTCAACAACGCGCTTGATCTCATCCTTCATGAGCTGCTCGTACTGCTCTGTGGTGAGGTCGCCCTTGTTGGCGCGGGCACGGGCGGTACGGATCTCCGACGTCTGCGGGAAGGAACCGATGGTGGTCGTGGGCAGCGGCGGCAGGGCGAGGGCCTTCTCCTGGGCTGCTTCTCGGACACCGTACTCGGAGCGGTTGAAGTCTGCTGAGGTCAGGGCCGCGGTGCGGGCCCGGACGTCGGCACGCTGCACGCCCTCGGCGGCGGCGCGGGAGGCGATGATGCGGGTGGCTTCGTCGATGGCCGGCTGAACGGCGGCGGCGTCGGTCAGGAGGCCTGCAAGGGTGACAACCTCAACGGCCTTCTGGTCGGCGAAGGCCAGCCAGCTGCGGAGCTGCTCGGACAGCTGCGCCTCTTCCTGAACGTCGTGCGGGACGTGCTGGGTGGAGGTTGAGGTGCTGATGGCGAGCTTGGTGACGCTCTTCTGCAGCTCGGCGATCTTGTCAGCGGAGGCCTGCAGGTCATTGCGCCAGATGTTGTGGCCGTCCACAACGCCGGCAACGAGAGTCTTGTTGCCCAGGGCGGCAAGCGCAGCGGCGGACGGAACGGCACCCTTGAAGACGTCGATGTGCAGGGCGTCGATGTTCGTTGCCGCAAGGGTTCCCAGCTGGCCGTTGAGTGCGCCGTACGGGGTGGAGACGAACAGCTGCGGGCGCTTGGCCGCGGCGGCGAGAACTTCGTAGGACCGGGCGACAGCTGCCTGGATCTCCTGCGCAGAGGTGTCCTGGTCAACCACGAGGGCGGGCTCGTCCAGCTGGACCCAGCTGGCGCCGGCAGCGGCAAGCTTCTCGAGCAGCGCGGTGTAGACGGGGAGGACGTCCTCGAGGCGGGACAGCGGGCTGAATCCGGCCGGGGCGTCGTCGGAAGCCTTGCTGAGCAGCAGGAAGGTCACCGGTCCCACAATGTAGGGGCGGGTCTCCACGCCATTGGCGAGGGCGTATTCGAACTCTTCGACGATGCGGTTGGAGGTCAGCGCGAAGTTGGTCTCCGGGCCGATTTCCGGCACGAGGTAGTGGTAATTGGTGTCGAACCACTTGGTCATTTCCAGCGGCTGCTGTTCCTTGTTGCCGCGGGCAAGGGTGAAGTAGCCGTCGATGTCGAGCTGGCCTTCGCCGTTGAGGAGGTTACCGAAACGGGCCGGAACAGCGCCGAGGTGCGCGGCGGCGTCGAGCACCTGGTCGTAGTAGGAGAACGTGCCCGGAACGGCTGCGGCCTCGGTGAGGCCCAGGCCCTGCAGGCGCTTCGCCGTGCCCAGCTGGATTTCCTTGGCGGCGGCGTCAAGGGCGGCGGCGTCGATCTTGCCGGTCCAGTAGGCTTCGACGGCCTTCTTCAGTTCGCGGCGGCGGCCGATGCGGGGGTAGCCCAGGATCGAGGCGGACGGGAACGGAGTGGTCACGGGGATGTTCTGTTCAGTCATGTGAATTTCCTTGAATGGTTGGGAAAATTTGCAGTTCGTGGTGCTGGCTGGCGGCATCGTCAGCTGGCAGTTGTCAGGTTTTCCAGCTGACGGCGGGCGATGGCATTGAGGCGGCTGGCCGAGCGGGTGGGCCTCCCCAGCGAGAGCTTGTCGAGAACCTCCAGCGCGCTCTGGTGTTCGTTGAACGTGTACAAGTGCAGGCCGGGCGCTCCGGCGTCCAGGGCAGCGTTGGCCAGGTCCACCGTGGCGCTCACACCGATGCGCATGCGCTCAGCGTCGGAATCCGCCGCGGCGAGCCGCTCGATGAGTTCCGGTGCCGGTTCGACGCCGGTCAGCTCGCCCAGGCGCTTCAGCCGCCGCAGGCTCGTGAGCGGCATGACGCCGGGAATGATGGGGATGGTGACCCCGGCGCGGCGGGCCCTCGCGATAAGGTCCGCGTACTGCTCCGTGTGGAAGAACACCTGGGTGATGGCGAAGTCGGCGCCGGAGCGCTGTTTGGCCAGCAACACCTCGACGTCGTGCGCCTCGCTCGGGGATTCCGGGTGCCTCGTGGGATAGGCTGCCACGCCGACAGCGACCTTGCCCGCGCACAGCAGGGCCGAACGCCGCTGCTCTACCCGGCGGATCAGTTCGATCAGATCCTGGGCGTAACGGAGGGAGCCGCTCACCGGCTTGCCGCTGTCCTTGGGCTGGTCGCCGCGGAGTGCCAGAATGCCGCGCACCCCGGCGTCCAGCAGCTCGCCGATGACATCCGCGAGCTCTGCAGGCGTGTTTCCCACGCAGGTCAGGTGGGCCAGCGGACGGAGCGTGGTCTCCAGGACCAGGCGATTGACAAGCTCGACGGCGGTGTCCCGGTTGGAGCCGCTGGCACCGTACGTGACAGACACGTAGTCGGGGTCGGTGGTCTCCAGCTCGCGGATAGTGGTCCAGAGCGTCTCGGCGGCTGCGGGAGAACGCGGCGGGAAGAGCTCATAGGACAGCGCGACGGGGGCCGTGTCGGAAAGATTTGGATGGGTGTCAATAAGGCTAGGTGGTGACATTTGCGTCCTTGGCTATGGGCCATTGAAGGCTGGACTGCCGTGGCGTTGCCCGTGGCAGTATGCGGTCAATGAATTGAGTTTGGGGAACACGGAACGAACTTCGGCAGGGCGCAGCCGCGACTGTTACGCCTGAATAGAAGCAAGTCCGTGAGCAAATGTCAGGCCCACATGGGGGCACCCACACCCTCCTTGGCTGCCGGCTGGCGGCATACCACAGCGGAGGATCGCTGACACGTTACCTCGGTAACTTGTATAGAACTCTAGAAGCCGCATTGGGCCTGTTCAAGTCGGGCACCGAATTAAGACGCAGTCTTACGCCCGTCCGGTTGCACCGGACAGAATATTGTTCGCTGAACCCGCCCGTACCGGCCTTTCGCAGGCCGGCTGCCACAAGATTCTACCGCCCTCCCGCAGCGCCGGGCAGGGCCCGGCGCGCCTTCGAGGGCCTTTGCGGGACCCGCGCCCCTCCCCTCGGGGCAGGAACGGGTCTATTCTTTTGCCATGATCCAGCTACCAGCCAGCTATGAGGAATATCTCGTCGGCAAAGATCCAAGGTTCGTTGACACTGTTCGCCCTGTCCTCTTGCAGTCCGCCGCTGACAAGCTTCATGGCGTCCGCGTGCTGTTCATTCCCCGCGGTCACCAGGCGCATCTTGATGACACGATTCCCTACGGAACGATCGTGGAGGACATCGACTAGGCTTCCGCCCGCCCTGGAGGATCAGCCTTCCAGCAGCAGCCGCTGGGCGCGCGGCGCGAGTGTGTGTTCCAGGACAAGGCAGGCAGCGCCCACGGCACCCACATCCTCCCCCACACCGGTGCCCACTACTTCGATGGCATGGATATTTCCGGCGTCGCTGTTCTGCCTGATCAGTTCGGGAACCTGGTCCAGGTAGCGCTTGGACAACAGACCCCAGAACGGCCCGCCGAAGACCACACGGTCAACGTCGAGGGTATTCGCAACGACCGCCGCCGCGCGGGCCACGAGCACCGCAGACTTGTCAATGATCGCCACGGCGGCACTGTTCCCCGCGTCGGCTGCCTCGCACAGCCTGGCAAATCCTTCCTGCACGGCCGGTCCGCTGGACAGGGGTCCCGCTACATCCAGGAGCCCGGCGGTCCGGGCCTCAGCCACCAGGACCTGGGGGATACAGGACGACTTTACGCAGCCGCGGAGCCCGCAGTCGCAGGGCGGGCCATCCGGGTCGACAATGATGTGGCCGATTTCGCCGGCGTTACCGGACGTGCCGCGGACCACTTCGTCATTCAGGACGATGCCGCAGCCGATGCCCGTGCCCATGTACATGAAGACGAAACTGCCGGTGCCGCTCGCGCCGCCGGCCCAGGTTTCCGCAACGGCGGCGCTGGTGACGTCCTTGTCCATGAGGACCGACATTCCCGTGGCGTCGGCCAGCGCATCGCGGAGCGGAACACGGTCCCAGCCCTTCAGCAGCGGCGGCTCCACCACCATTCCGTGGTCGTGGTCGATCGGTCCCGGCGCAGCCACCCCCAGGCCGGCAATCTTTTCCCGGTCCACACCGGACGCTTTTACCAACTGTTCGATCTCCGCGGCGATGGCGGAGATGACGATATCCGGCGCGCCGTCGTCCGGGGTCTTGATCTGCGAATGCTGAACCACCGCACCGACGAGGTCCAGCAGCACGAAAGTTGCGACGGCGGGATCCAGGTGGACGCCCACGGCGTACATCCCGGACGGGTTGAGGCGAAGGATGGTCCGCGGTTTGCCTGGCCCGCTCCCCTCTTTCCCCGCTTCGACGATGAGGCTTTGGTCCAGCAGGCGGCGGGAAATGTTCGAGATTGTCTGCGGGGACAGTCCGACGATCTGCGCCAGCTCAACGCGGCTGAGCCCTCCGGATGAGCGCCGGATCGCATCCAGGATGACTGTCAGGTTGAAGTCACCCATGCGGGGCAGGTTTGTTCCGCGCCTCGGTGAGGGCTGGCGGATCTCGGTCAATGAATCCCCTAAAGCATCGTTGGCGGGCCACTATCGATGTCTGAATGGTACGTTACCTGCGGGTATACGGGTATGTCCCACGCGCGGGCAACGGCAGGGTGGCCAAGCGCGCCCGAAGGCGGCGATTATCGGCCATGGTTTTTGACGCTGACAGCCACCGTGAATTTCGGGTTCCTGCCCTTAACGCGGGTCGGCCCCACCAGCCTTTCAAGAGCCGGCAGGTAGTGCAGATGGCTGTTGAAGACAGTCCAGAGTTCAGCGCCCGGAGCCAGTACCCGGGCAGCAGCCTCGAACATCTTGATCCCTGCCCCCGCATGCACGCTGGCACCGAGGTGAAAGGGAGGATTCAGCAGGATGAGGTCGGCGCTGCCGGCCGGCAGGGAGCTCATGGCGTCGTCCTGAAGCACCGTGATCTGGCCGGCCAGTCCGTTCGCCTTCGCCGTGGCACGTGCGGACGCCACCGCGGCCGCCGACTGGTCTGTGGCTATGACTGCCGCCTCCGGATGGGAGCGCGCATACATGGCGGCCAGAATGCCGGTCCCGCACCCCAGATCGACCGCGCGCCTTGCCCCCGGGATCTCGGGGAGGAACTCCAGCAGGAAGCGCGTTCCGATATCCAGCCTGGTGCCGGCGAAAACCGCCCCGTGCGCGCATATGTCGAGATCGAGTTCGGTGTTGTGTTCGGTGACGGGATATTGCGGGTCCGGCGCCACGGGTTTGGGCCCCGAGGCAACGAGGAGCCGGGATTTCTGCCGGGCCAGCTGCGGCTGGACGGCGTCGAAGTACCGCCCCAGCACCGCGTTCATACCGAGGGACATGTGCTTGATCCGCCCGCCGGCGAGAAGCGTGGTTCCGGGCGAGGCGTGCCGGGCCACGGCGTCGGAAATTTCCTCGAGCTCCGCGAGGGTCTTGGGAAGCTGGAGCAGAACGAGATCGGCGCCGCCCAGCAGCGCTGCGCCGAGGGGCAACTGGTCGAACGCAGTGTCTATGCCGAGGGCTGCCGCGTTGTTTCGCAGGGCATGCTCGCCCGTGATGAGGTCCTGGTGCACGCGAACACGCGCCGGCCCGGGAGACGCAATGCCGGAGAGCAGTCCCAGCGTGAGAGCCCCGTAGCGGTCCCCAATAACGGCCACGTCACTCTCAGTCGTCAGGAGGTTCGCTGCTGCCTCGAGCAGGAGCGTGTCTGTGGCGTCCCAAGCCTGCAGGTTTGCGGCCTCGACGTCCGGGTACCTCCGCAGCATGCCCAGAAGGTCGCCAAGGCTTTTCTCCGTCACGTGTTGCCGCCGCCTGTTCCTTGCCGTGTGCCTCTGCCGCTGGTCTTGCTTATGCCCAGTGGTTCTGCCCCCGACCGGGCAGGCTCCTGAGCAAACTTACCGTGAAACTGCTTCAACGGGCTGCGCGTCAACTAACCGGCTGCTCACCAACGACATTAACCTGCTGCGCCTCAAGGAGCTTCAGGAGTCCAGCAACGGCGGCCCGGCCCGCGCGGTTGGCGCCGATGGTGGACGACGACGGGCCGTAACCCACCAGATGTACGCGCGGTTCAGCGGCGACCTGGGTGCCGTTCATGGCAATCCCGCCGCCCGGTCCGCGCAAGTGCAGCGGCGCGAGGTGTTCCAACTCGGCCCGGAATCCGGTGGCCCACAGGATCACATCGGCGGCGAGGAAACTCCCATCGGCCAGCCTCACGCCGTTGGGCTCTATAGCGGTGAACATTGGGCGCCGGTCGAGGACGCCGCGTGCGGCGGCCGCCCTCAGCGATGGCGTCCACATGAGTCCGGTGGCGGCGACAACGCTCTGCGGCGGGAGCCCCTGCCGGACCCGTTCCTCCACGAGGGCGACGGCATCGTGCCCCGCCTGGCGGTCGAACTCGGCGTCCCGCCAGTCGGGTTCCCGTCGGGTGAACCAGCTCGTGGACGTCACCAGAGAGATCTCGTCCAGGAGTCCGACGGCGGAAATGCCGCCGCCCACCACGATCACGTGCAGACCGCGGAACTCGTGGGCTGAGACGTAGTCGGCCACGTGGAGCTGGCGCCCCTTGAACGTCAACTGTCCCGGATAGATCGGCCAGAACGGCCTGGTCCACGTGCCCGTGGCGTTGATGACGGCGCGCGCCGACCACTCGCCGTCGGACGTCCTGATTCTCAGCCGCCCGGCGGGATCATCGTCCTCGCGCGACACTGCGCCCACCTTGACCGGCCGCTCGATGGCCAGGCCCAGTTCGCGCTCATAGCCGGCGAAGTACCGGGTGAGGAACGCCGAGCTGGGCTCAGCCGGATCGATCTCCGGCTGCGGGATGCCGGGGAGGTCACTGATGCCGTTGACCGTAGCCATCCGAAGGCTCTTCCAGCGGTGGCGCCAGGCACCGCCGGGGCCATCCTCGGCGTCGAGCACGGCATAGGTGCGCGGGGAAGAATCCGTGCCGCCGGCCTCGGTTTCATTCCCGGCGCCGGCCCTGGCAGGCGCGGGCACAAAGCCGCGGCGGGCCAGATGGTAGGCAGCCGACAGGCCGGCTTGTCCGGCACCGATCACGACGACGTCGGCAACCCTCACGGCCGTTTCCATGGCAGTTCCTACGACCTGTCCCTAGACCTTTTTCACGACACTGGACTTCAGCTGCATGGGACCCACGCCGTCCACCTTGCAGTCGATGTCGTGGTCGCCCACGCCGTCCAGGAGGCGGATGCCGCGCACCTTGGTGCCGACTTTGATGACTGTGGAACTGCCCTTGATCTTGAGGTCCTTGACCACGGTGACGGTATCGCCGTCGGCCAGCACGTTGCCGACGGCGTCCTTGATGACGCGCTCCCCCGGCGCGTCGGCTTCAGCCGCTGTACCTGACCATTCATGGCCGCACTCGGGGCATCCGAGGAGGGCGCCCATCTCGTACGTGTGCACACTGGAACATTCAGGGCAGGGAGGAAGCGTCTCGTTCACGTCCCTATCCTAGTCGTCGCATGGGAGCGCCAGCGGCGGGGAGGCGGCGGCGGGAGGCGGCGGCAGCAGGCGGGCATGCACAAAGGGCCGCCCCGCGGGACGGCCCTTCGTTTGCGTTGTTCGTGGTGGAGCTGAGGGGACTCGAACCCCTGACCCCCTGCATGCCATGCAGGTGCGCTACCAGCTGCGCCACAGCCCCGAACTCGTTCCTGCCGGTCTTTGTGTTTCCCGGAAGCAACCTGAATAGCGTAATGCACAATCCTCCCGGAAGCGAATCGGACGGCGCGAGGGCCTTCTCGTGGTTGTGGTTCCGGTGATGTCCGCAGGGATCCGCGCTACGTGGATTTCTGAACGACCGGCGTGGAGGCATTCTTGATCCGAACCTGCGTGAGTCACTCCCGCGGCCTTGAGGTCCTTACCGGAGCATTTCAAGGAGCGGTGCAGCAGCGCCGCGGCACCCTTAGGGATCCCAGGAGACACCAGTGGCGGACGATCACCAGCTGCCCGTGCTGGACAGCGCCGCGCTGCAGTCAATGGCGGACGAGGCCGGACTCCGGACTGCCCAGACGTTTTTTGACGAGTACCTGCAGCTGCTGCCTAAGCGCGCGGCCTCGGTGATGCGGGGCCTTGCCGCTGAGGATCCCGCATCGGCCCTCGAAGCGCTCGTGAGCCTGAGAGTCACATCCGCCATTGCGGGAGCCCTGAGACTCGAAGGATACTGCCGGAAGGTCGAACAGGCGCTGAGGCGCGGACACAAGCCGGACCCGGCCGCTGTGAAAGCCGTACTGTTCGCGAACATCCGGCTGCTCGTTCGGGAGGCCGCACGGCAGGGCCATCTGCCCGCCCAGCAACCGAACGGTCCTGCATCCGGCGAAGGGACGCCCGGCTGATGCCACCGGCTAAGGGCACCATGTTCTCAAGCCCTGACATCCGAGGATTGGGGGCGGACATGGGCTGAGGGAGGCTATGGTTTAGGTGCCGAACCAAAAAAACCGCTAGAACCAGGCCTTGACTGGTTCCAGCGGTTGTTGGTGGAGCTGAGGGGACTCGAACCCCTGACCCCCTGCATGCCATGCAGGTGCGCTACCAGCTGCGCCACAGCCCCGAAATTTTCGCCGCTCCGGCACCTTCGGCTTCCGCCTCGGGGCCCGTCCTTCTGTCCGGATCTCTCCGAAGCAACTCAAATATCTTAGAACAGCGATTCCGAAAATTCCAAATCGGGCATATTCGACACTGTCCGGCTCCGTCTACTCCGATTCTGAGGTCGCGGGCGCCTTGGCAGAGGTGTCGTCGCCCAGCTGCAGGTCGACCATGGGGCAGTCTTTCCAAAGCCGCTCGAGGGCATAGAAGACGCGGTCCTCCTCGTGCTGGACATGGATCACAACATCGGAGTAGTCCAGCAGGACCCAGCGGCCGGCCGAGCGGCCTTCACGGCGCACGGGACGGAGGTCCTGCTTGATGAGCTCCTCTTCAATGCCGTCCACGATGGCGTTGACCTGGCGTTCGCTGGGGGCGGAGGCAATCAGGAAAACGTCCGCCAGCGCCAGGCGTTCGCTGACGTCCAGGGCGACGATGTCCTGGGCAATCTTGTCCGCCGCGGCCCTCGCTGCGTGTCGGGCTGTGGCGATGGATGAATCAGATGCAGTCACGGGACTCCTTGAGTGGGGTAAAACGTAGTGGTGTAAAACCTGATGTGAAGTGCTGACGTCAGCCAGAAAGACCGCTGATGATCATGATGATGCCGGTGATCAGAGCGATGGCACCGAGGGCCAGCACCCCCAACTGGAGGAGCCTGAGCCGGTGCGCCCGGGCAAGGCCGGCGGTGGCGGCATCCAGCGGTTCCAGCCCATAGGCGGATTTCGCTGCCACCGGCGGCAGCCCTGCCAACTCCTCATTCGTCTCGGTGTCCCAGGCTTTGCCCTCATGGCTGGCTGGTTCGGATGCGGCTCGGGCCGCTGCCTCTGCCCGGGCGATCACCCGGGCGCGTCCGGACGACGGCGTGCTGCCGCCTGGCCGGGCAGCCTTGGCTGGGCGGGTGCCCCGCGAGGGTATGCGCGGTCCCGGGTTGGTTACCACCGGAACATAGGAAGTGGCCGGACGCTTCATGACGGGGCGGTCCACACCCGGCACCTGGACAAACTCCAGAGGCGTCACCATGGCAAGGTTGCTGGCTGTGGAGGGACCGTCCTGCGGCTGCTGCGGGGTGTTCTTTTCGGCCAGTTTCTGTTTGGCCAGGGCCCGCTTGTTGAGTATGGCCGCACGCTCGGCAAGGGCGATCTGCTGGGCCAGGATCTCAGGGTCCACGGCTTCGGGGTCCGTTGCCGCGATGTGCTCCATCTTGGCGATCTGGTTCTTGGCCTGCTCGGCGATGAGGGCACGGGCCCCAAGTGCCTGCTCGACGGTCATGCCATGGGGCAGCCCGTCGTCTTCGGACGCCATGGCCGATTTCGGCGCCGTCTGGGGCGGCGCTGGTGCCTCGGCCGGTGCATGCGGGTGGGCTGGGACGGCGGCCGGCGACTGAGGCTGGGCGGGCGCCTTAGGCTTCGCCGGCGCCTTGGCCGCTGCGTGCGGCTGACCGGACGCCTGTGCTTGCGGGTGGCCGGATGCTGGTTGCGCGGGGCCATTGTCTTGGGCAGGAGCGGAAGCCGTGCCGGCCGGCGGGACCACGGGAATGGCTGAGGTAACGGCCTGTTCCAGCTGCATCAGCCTGAGCTGGCGGCGCGTGGGTGGACCGCCTCCGGACAGCTGGCCTTCCTTTTCCGCCAGCTCCTTGATGGTGCGGAGCGCAGCACGGTCCCTCGCCCTGATCTGGGACGAGCGTTCGGCTGCTGAGCTGGCCGGAACGGAATCGACAGGCCCGGGCGCTACCCGGCGGATACGCCCCGACGCCGTGTCACCGGTGCGTGCAGGCTCTGGCTTGCGGGAATCCGCGGGTAGCTTGGGGGCCGGTTGCTTCGAAACTGGCTGTGTCCTGGCCGGTGGCTTCGAGGCAGGCTGCTTCGTGGTTGGTTGTTTTGTGGCAGGAGCTACCTCACCGGCACCCGTGGCGCTGGCGTCCCGGGTCTTTTCCTGGGCTTCATCTCTGGCCCTCCGTAGTTCACGGCGGCTGCGGATGGGTGGCTGTTCCTGACTCATCTAAAACTCATTCAGTGCTGGCGGGATTGTCTGTCTCGGTAAGCGCGGAGCTGGTCTGCTCGCCGGCCGGTGCGGCGTAAAGCCCGTATTTCGCGATGTACTGAACCACGCCGTCCGGCACCAGATACCACACCGGATTGTGCGCGGCAACGCGCGCACGGCAGTCCGTTGAGGAAATGGCCATGGCCGGGACCGTGAGGAGGCTGACATCTTTGCGGCCCATGCCGTCCAATTCGTGTCCCGGACGGGTGACCCCCACGAAGTGGGCCAGGGACCAGAGTTCGTCAATGTCTTTCCACGACAAAATTTGGGCCAGAGCGTCCGCGCCGGTGATAAAGAACAAGTCAGCGTCCGGCCGCTGGGTCCGCAGGTCGCGGAGGGTGTCGATGGTGTAGGTGGGACCGGGACGGTCCACATCAACCCGGCTGACCGTGAAGCGCGGATTCGAGGCCGTGGCAATCACCGTCATGAGATACCGGTGCTCCGGCTCGCTGACCTTCTTACTCGACTTCTGCCACGGCTGGCCGGTCGGGACGAATACGACCTCGTCAAGTCCGAATTTGGCGGCTACTTCGCTGGCGGCAACGAGGTGGCCGTGATGGATGGGATCAAATGTCCCACCCATCACGCCCAGCCGCAGCCGGCGTTGCTGGCCGCCGTGGTGCAATGCGGCAGAAATCTTAGTGGCCCTGGCCGTGATCGTGCTTGTTGGGGTGCTGGCGGTGCGGATCCGCGTGCTCGTCAACCGCGGCGTGCCGGTTGCCCAGGTTCGTGTAGGACCACGTGACGAACATCAGCACCAACAGGATGGCGAAAATCCCAATGCCAAAGACCCACGGTTCTGCCCACAACGGAGCCCGTTCTTCATGATGTGCGGCTGACGCGGCGATCTGCTGGAGCAGCATTTTCTCCCCTAGGACTGAAAGGATGACGACGGCGGAAATTCCCGCCGTTCCGGACTTCTGTACTATGTTACCGCGTTGCTAGCGGCGGTTCGGCGGGCTAGCCGCGGACTTGGCCCTCGCCCTGCACGATCCATTTAGTGGTCGTGAGTTCGGTGAGGCCCATCGGACCGCGTGCGTGCAGCTTCTGCGTGGAGATGCCAACTTCGGCACCCAAACCCAGCTCCCCGCCGTCGGTAAAGCGGGTCGAGGCGTTGACGATGACCGCTGCCGAGTCAATTTCCGCGATGAAGCGTTCAGCGTTTGCCAGGTCATTGGTGAGAATGGCCTCGGTGTGCCCCGACGTCCAGGTGCGGATGTGCTTCACGGCTTCATCCAGGCTGTCCACCATGGCGACGGCCAGGTCCAGGTCCATGTACTCGGTGGCCCAGTCCTCATCGGTGGCCGGCACAGACTCGACGGACGCGGGAAGCGCGGCCCGGATCCGGTCATCGGCATGCAGCCGCACGCCGGCCTTGCTGAGGGCCTCAGCCACTGCCGGAAGTACGGCGGAGCCGGAGTGGACCAGCAGCGTTTCCACCGTGTTGCAGACACTCGGCCGCTGGGTCTTGGCGTTAAGGAGGATCTCCACGGCCATGTCCTCGCTGGCGGACTCGTCGATGAAGATGTGGACGTTGCCCTCGCCGGTTTCGATGACCGGCACAGAGGAATTGTTCACGACCGTCTGGATCAGTTCACGGCCGCCCCGGGGAATCAGCACGTCAACACGACCGCGGGCACGCATGAGCACATTGGCACCTTCACGTCCGTACTGGTCAACAGTCTGGACGGCGTCCGCCGGCAGGCCCACGGACTCGAGGGCCTCGCGCAGTACGCCGATCAGGGCCTCGTTGGTGGCAGCCGCCGCGGTGCCGCCGCGCAGGATCACGGCATTGCCGCTCTTCAGCGCGAGACCGGCGATATCAACCGTCACGTTGGGGCGTGCTTCGTAGATGGCCGCGACTACGCCCATGGGGACGTTGATCTGGCGCAGACGCAGGCCGTTCGGCAGGGTCTGGCCGCGGACAACATTGCCGACGGGGTCGGGCAGGCCGGCAAGGTTCTCGAGGGCGCCGGCGAGGGCGTCGATCCGCGCGTCGTTCAGGGTCAGGCGGTCCAGGAGTGCTGCCGAAGTTCCGTTCGCGCGGCCCGCTTCCACGTCCTTGACGTTGGCGGCAAGAATCTCGGCCTTGCGCTCCTGGAGGGCGCTTCCGATGGCACGGAGGCCCTGATCCTTCAAGGCGCGGTTGGCGCGGGACATGCTGCGTGCCGCCAGGCGGGAGCGGTCGGCGATCGCGTACACGGCCGCTTCGACCTCGGCCGGCGAAGTCTGGGTGTTTTCCGGCATGGAAGGGACCTGCGTAGCGTCGGTGGATGTCTCTGCTGCTTGGTTCATCAGTGCCTCAGTCATCATTCAATTCTAGGCGAGCCGGCCCGTTAGACCAGCACCAGGTCGTCAACGTGAACAACCTCACGGTCAAACCCGCGTCCCAGGGCCTCCCCCAGCTCCACAGTGGAGCGGCCCAGCATTTGCGGCAACTCGTTGGCTGAGTAGTTGACCAGGCCGCGCGCAATGATCGTGCCGTCGGCCGAGACCATTTCCACGGCATCGCCGGATTCAAAAGTGCCTTCGACGGCCGTAATGCCCGCCGGGAGGAGCGAGGTGCGGTTGTCGCGCACAGCCTTGACGGCGCCGTCGTCAAGAACCAGCCGGCCCTGCACATGCGCGAGGTGGGCGAGCCACATCATGCGGACGGACTTGCGTCCGCTGTTGACCGAGAACCAGGTTCCCACGTCTTCCCCGGCCAGGGCCGCGGCCGCATTGGCCGTGGACGTCACGAGCGCGGGGATGCCGGAATCTGCAGCCATCGTGGCCGCTTCGACTTTCGTCTGCATGCCACCGGTTCCCACTCCGGCCTTGCCGGGGCTGCCGATGGTCACCCCCTCGAGGTCCTGTGGACCATCGACCTGCGCGATCCGCTTGGCCCCCTTGGAGGGCGGGCCGTCATAAAGGGAGTCGACGTCGGAAAGCAGCACCAGCGCATCGGCACGGACCAGGTGGGCCACGAGGGCCGAGAGCCGGTCGTTGTCACCGAAGCGGATCTTGTGCGTGGCAACGGTGTCATTTTCATTGACGACCGGCACAACACCAAGGTTCAGCAGACGGTTCAATGCCCGGAACGCATTCTGGTGATGGCTTCGCCGCATGAGGTCATCGGCCGTCAGCAGCACCTGGCTGACCGTCACGCCGTGCGCGCCGAAGGCCTGGGTGTAGCGGGCCATAAGAAGCCCCTGGCCTACACTCGCGGCCGCCTGCTGGGTGGCAAGGTCACGCGGGCGCTTTGTGAGGCCCAGCGGTGCGAGACCAGCCGAGATGGCGCCCGAGGAAACCAGGATAATTTCGGTGCCCGCGTTGCATTTGGCTGCCAGCGCATCCGAGAGTTCGGTCAGCGCCTCTTCCGAGATTCCGCCTTTGATGCTGGTGAGCGACGACGATCCGACCTTGACCACGATGCGGCGTGCCCTGGCGAGCAGCCTTCGGTCGTCGGTTCTGGGTTCCTCGATGACTATTGCGGAATTATCGGTCACGTGTGCGGGTTCACTCCTCATTATCGCTGTTCAGCCCACTCTCCTTGAGGGGCCGTGCGGCACGGCGCCCACTGACCGACTCCGTCCAGATGCCGGCCTTGCGCTCCGCCTCAAGCTCGGCACGGGCGGCGGCCTTGGCCTCGCGGCGCTCCACCTGCTCGTCCCGCTTCTGGCCACGGGTAGGCCGGTCTCCGATGTCCGCGAAACGGACGTCGGTGCCGCGCGGCGACGCCAGCAGTTCGGCGCCTGCCATCATGGTCGGCTCCCAGTCGAACACCACGCCGTCGTCTTCACCGATCACTACGGTGTCGCCGGGCTTGGCGCCCTGCTTGAACAGCTCGGTTTCGACACCCAGCTTGGCGAGGCGGTCCGCGAGGTAGCCGATGGCTTCCTCGTTGGTGAAGTCGGTCTGCTTGACCCAGCGCACGGGCTTCTCGCCCAGCACGCGGAACAGCGGTTCCAGGTTCTTTTCCTCGCGGCGGATCTTGAAGCCGGCTTCGTTGACTGCGCGCGGGCGGAGCACCGGAGCATGCACCTTGGGCGGCGTGGCGGCCACCCTTTCACGGGCGGCCTTGACGATCTCGGCCATGGCAAATCCAAGCTGCCGGAGGCCCTCATGGCTCGTGGCCGAAACCTCGAACACGCGGTAGCCCCTGGACTCCAGCTCCGGGCGGACGAACTCAGCCATATCCTTGCCATCGGGCAGGTCGACCTTGTTCAAGGCAACCAGCCGGGGCCGGTGGTTCAGTGGAACAACCTCGCCGTCGTTGCCGGCATAGCTCATGTCAACGGCATACTTTTCGAGCTCGGCTTCGATGATTGCGAGGTCGGAGAGTGGATCTCTGTCAGATTCCAGCGTACCGCAGTCCAAAACGTGCACCAAAGCTGCACAACGTTCGACGTGTCGCAGGAAATTGTGGCCAAGGCCCTTGCCTTCGCTGGCGCCTTCAATGAGTCCGGGCACGTCTGCAATGGTGAACCGCACATCGCCTGCCTGAACCACGCCGAGGTTCGGGATGAGCGTGGTAAACGGGTAGTCGGCAATTTTGGGCCGTGCGGCGGACATCGCTGCAATCAGGCTGGACTTGCCTGCAGACGGGAATCCGACCAGGGCAATGTCGGCGATGGACTTCAGTTCCAGCACGATGTCGCGGGACTCGCCCTCGATACCCAGCAGGGCAAAGCCGGGGGCGCGGCGTTTTTGCGAGGAGAGCGCGGCGTTGCCCAGCCCGCCCTGGCCGCCGGCGGCCGCGATGTATTCGGTGCCCTCACCCACGAGGTCTGCGAGGACTTTGCCGTCCTTCGTCTTGACGACAGTGCCGTCCGGGACGGGCAGGATCAGCGTTTCGCCGTTCTTGCCGCCGCGCCAGTCACCCATGCCCGGGCCGCCGTTGGTCGCGTGCCGGTGCGGGGCGTGGTGGTAGTCCAGCAGCGTCGTGGTCTGGGAGTCCACCCGGAGGATGACGTCGCCGCCGTCGCCGCCGTTGCCGCCGTCGGGTCCGCCCAGGGGCTTGAACTTCTCACGGTGGACGGAGACACAGCCGTGGCCGCCGGTACCGCCGGATACGTGCAGTACTACCCGGTCTACAAAGCTCGCCACGGTGAATCTCCTCTGTTGCTTAATCCGGCCGTATTGAACGTCCAAATTGATTGTAATGCGGTTAAAAGAACAGTGGAGCGGGCCATCATGGCCCGCTCCACCGGTTCAGATTTGGTTGTTACTCTGCAGCTGCAGCAGCAACGATGTTCACGACTCGACGGCCGCGGCGGGTGCCGAATTCAACAGCGCCTGCCTGCAGTGCGAACAGGGTGTCGTCGCCGCCACGGCCAACGCCTGCACCGGGGTGGAAGTGGGTGCCGCGCTGGCGGACGATGATCTCGCCTGCGGAAACTACCTGGCCGCCGAAGCGCTTGACGCCGAGGTACTGGGCGTTGGAGTCACGACCGTTGCGAGTGGAGCTCGCGCCTTTTTTATGTGCCATTTGGAATGCCTGCCTTTAAATTCTGGGGAATCTGCTGAAAACCTGAACAGTAACCAGTGGTTACTTGATACCGGTGATCTTGACCTTGGTCAGTTCCTGACGGTGACCCTGGCGCTTCTTGTAACCGGTCTTGTTCTTGAACTTCTGGATGACGATCTTCGGACCACGAAGGTCCTGGAGGATCTCAGCCGTAACCGTTACCTTGGCCAGGTCCGCAGCTGCGGAGGTGACTTTGTCGCCGTCTACCAGGAGCAGTGCGGGCAGCTCAATGGTGCTGCCAGCTCCACCGGCGACGCGGTTCAGGGTAACGAAGTCTCCAACGGAAACCTTCTCTTGGCGGCCGCCTGCGCGGACAATCGCGTACACCACTTGGGAACTCACTTCTCTCGACGTCTATTACTAAATTTGCGTGCGGAACCTGGGTCCAATGTGTTGGTCTGGCTCTCGCTGTGCCTCAACGCCGTGGACTCCCCGGGGGAATCCGTGAGCTATCCCAAGAACAATTCCGATTGGACGGTTCCGGGGTCATAACCCAAGTGTTGGCGTAAGCACCGAAGATCTAGAATACGCTAATTTTGCCTTCGGCCGCAAATGAGGCTGGTTTCGGCGGGTTGTCCGTGATAAGCACCACAAGGGCTTTCGCACCGACCTGCCGTCACCGTGCGCGTCCATCTTACCGGCCCCTGTGCCCGCTCCCGTTCAGCCGTGGCGGCGCGGCGCGTCGAAGAACTCCACCTCGTACCGGCAGGACTGGCGGAAGGCCGTGAGCATGTGGCCGCGCTCCGCCTCGGACGCGGCGAACCCGGCGCTGTCCGCGATGCCGATGGCCTTCCGGGTGGCTGCGGCGAAGTCCTCGTCGGCGTAGGTGCGCAGCCACTCCGCGTACGGATGTCCTTCGGGTGCGCCGGCGGCGAGGAATTCGGCATGCAGCGTCTCCCCCACTTCGGCATAGAGCCAGAAGCACGGAAGCACCGCGGCCACCAGCACGGCATAGCTTCCGGAGGCGGAGGCAGCCAGGAGGTGGTCCACATACGCTTTCGTGACCGGGCCGAGTTCCGGCTGCACCGTTCGGGTGCTGAGCCAGCTACGGTGGAGCTCCGATTCGACCTCGAGGCACTGCTGCGCGGAACGGGCCCAAAAGAGCTGCTCGGCCTCGGTGGGGGCGAGGGCGCTGGCCCGCGCCAGGACACGTGAATAACCGTTGAGGTAAATGGCATCCTGGGCGAGGTAATACGCGAACTCGCTTTCCGGCAGCGTTCCTTCCGCCAGGCCGCGGATAAAGCCCAGGCCGTAAATCTCCTCGAGGTCGGCTGCGGCCTCAGCGTGAAGCAGGTCGGCAAAGGAACCGTCGGCGCTACCGGGGGCAGCTACTGCGAGGCTTCCCGTTGGCAGGTGGTGGAAGTGGTGGACCGGACCGTTGCCGCGTCCCACCTCAAGCTGCCCGGAGGTGCGGAGGGCCTCTTCCAGCCAGGGCTTGACCGTGCGCAGCGACAGTTCCCAGTCCCCCAGGCGGGCCTGCACAGTGGCCATGGCCGAGGACAGGGAGCATCCTGTGCCGTGGCTGTTGTTCGTAGGCACGCGTTCACCGTCCACCACAACGACGTCCGCCGACAGCACGCCGCCGGTGTTCACGAGGGCGTCCGGGCAGTCAGCACCGTCCAGGTGGCCGCCCTTGACGAGGATGGTGGCGCCGGTTTCGGCCGCCAGCCGTTTTCCCTGCTCCAGCGCGTCGGACCAGCTGGCCGCTTCCGGCTCCCCGAGCAGCATTCCCAGCTCCGCAAGGTTGGGGGTGATCAGGTCCGCCAGCGGCAGGAGCGCCCGCAGCGCCGCCTCGGCTGACTCCTGCAGCAGCCGGTCCCCGCTGGTTGCCACCATGACAGGGTCAAGAACGACGACGCCGGGACGCACCTTTTCCAGCCAGCTCCGGACGGCGGCAATCACCTTTTCGTCGCCCAGCATGCCTATTTTCACCGCGTCCACAGCGATGTCGTCGCTGACTGCCGTCAGCTGCGCGGTGAGGAATTCTGCGGGAGGAACGTGGACGGCGCTGACTCCGAGGGTGTTTTGGGCAGTCAGCGCCGTGACGGCAGCCATTCCATAGCCCCCGTTGGCGGCGATGCTTTTCAGGTCCGCCTGGATGCCGGCACCGCCCGAAGGGTCCGAGCCGGCGATGGCCAGGACGCGGGGAATATCCCGTTGGGTCGGGGCCATGCGGCCCTCGGCGGACGGGGATGGTGCCGGAGCGGGAAGGGCGGATGTAGTGGAGACGGCGGCTGTAACGGTGGAATCAGCTGCAACAGAAGTCAGGACAGATGCTGAAGACAAAGGAGACATCCCTTCGCCGGTGCTAACCGGTCAGGTTCAACGGGTTTGGATCTCAGCCGGCACCTTGCTCGGCACCCCGTGTCAGTCCCCCAGCCTAGCCGCTTGCCGACTGTCCGGCACTGCGTTTCATTTTGCGACAGGCACGCCCGGACTTCCTGCGGGAAAGGCACCCCGGCATTCCGGCGCTGTTAAAAACCGACGGGCCGGCGCTGCGCTTGCAGCGCCGGCCCGTCAACATCAGGTCAGCACGGACGGAATCCGGTCAGCTCACAGCTCGGACGCCGGTACTCCAACGCCGAGAATGATCGGTTCGCTGGCTGGCTTCCGGGCGGCAGCCTTGACTGCTTCCGGCGCCTTGGCTTCATGCGAGTGTCCGGTCGCTGCTGCCGGAGCCGTCTCGTGGTGTTCCACCGACGTCTCGTTGGCGGCGCCCTGGGCCCGGCTGGCGCTGCGGTTGCGGCGCGGCCGGCGGGTTCGGGTCTGGACCGCCGAGTGGTCTGCGAAGCGGTCGGCGTCGCCGTCCGCTGCCGGGGCGGGACGCGTGACGGCAGGTGCGGGCGCAGGTTCAGCGGCAGGCGTCTCCACTGCAGCGGGCGCCTGCGCCGCCGTCGTATCTTTTCCAGCGGGGGCAGCAGGCTCACCGAGGTGAGCGAACGCTTCCTCGAGCCGGTCAAGGGTCAGCGCGGGCTTTTCGGAGGCCGGCTCGCCGGCGTGCTCCACGAACGGAAGCACCACTTTCTCGCCGCCGAACGTCAGCACGGCCCCGGGACGGCCCGGAATGCTTTCCGTCTCCGGAGTGCGGTGCACTGCCGGACCTTCCGGAGCTGAAGCCGCCGGTGCAGCGGCAGGACGCCCCGCATCACCGGAAGCGGCGTGGTGGGCAGCATCGTCGTGCAGATGGGCTGCGTGTGCCGCGGCCGCGATGTTGGCGAGTGCTGCCCGCGTTGCCTCAGCCTTGGCAAGGCGCTCGGCATCTGTGGGCTCGTGGTGGACAACAGCCGGAGCGGTCGGCGCAGCTTCAGGAAGGGCCTGTCCGCTCTTGCCGCGGCGACGCTTCCGGTCGGTCCGTGCCGGCGGCTGGACCTCGGCACGGTGCACATGGTGCTCCGCGGCCACGATGTTGGCACGGCGGTGTTCGACGGGTTCGTCGTGGGTGACGACGCCGCGGCCTGCACAGACCTCGCACTGCTCGCCGAAGACTTCCAGCAGGCCCGTGCCCATGCGCTTGCGGGTCATCTGCACGAGGCCCAGCGAGGTCACTTCCGCCACTTGGTGCTTGGTGCGGTCGCGGCCCAGGCACTCCACCATGCGGCGCAGCACGAGGTCCCGGTTCGATTCGAGCACCATGTCAATGAAGTCGATCACGATGATGCCGCCGATGTCCCGCAGGCGCAGCTGGCGGACGACTTCCTCCGCCGCTTCGAGGTTGTTCTTGGTGACGGTCTCCTCGAGGTTGCCGCCGCTGCCGGTGAACTTTCCGGTGTTGACGTCCACCACGGTCATGGCTTCAGTACGGTCGATCACGAGGGAACCGCCAGAGGGCAGGAAGACCTTGCGGTCCAGCGCCTTGTGGATCTGCTCGTCAATGCGCCAGGCCGAGAAGATGTCCTGGTCCTTGGTCCACTTCTCGAGCCGCCCCACGAGGTCGGGCGCCACGTAGGTCACGTAGGCCTCGATGGTGTCCCACGCCTCATCGCCGGAGACGATCAACTTGGAGAAGTCCTCGTTGAAGACGTCGCGGACCACCTTAATGGTCAGGTCAGGTTCGCCATAGAGCAGCTCGGGAGCGAGGACCTTGGTGGACTTCGCCTGGCTTTCAATGCCCTCCCATTGCGCACGGAGGCGGTTTATGTCATGCGTGAGCTCTTCCTCAGACGCACCTTCGGCCGCGGTGCGGACGATAACGCCTGCATCCTCCGGCAGCCGGTCCTTGAGGATCCGCTTCAGGCGGTTGCGTTCGACGTCGGGAAGCTTGCGGGAAATGCCGGTCATGGAACCGCCGGGCACGTACACGAGGTAGCGTCCGGGCAGGGAAATCTGGCTGGTGAGCCGTGCACCCTTGTGACCCACGGGGTCCTTGGTGACCTGAACCAGAACGGAATCCCCGGACTTCAGGGCGTTTTCGATCCGGCGCTGCTTGCCTTCGAGGTTGACTGCTTCCCAGTTCACTTCACCGGCGTAGAGCACGGCGTTGCGGCCGCGTCCGATGTCAACGAAGGCCGCTTCCATGGACGGCAGCACGTTCTGGACCTTGCCCAGGTAGACGTTGCCGATCAGGGAGTCCTGCTGCGTCTTGGACACGAAGTGCTCGGCCAGCACGCCATCTTCCAGGACACCGATCTGGATTCTGTCGTCGCGCTGGCGCACGATCATCTGGCGGTCCACCGATTCACGGCGTGCCAGGAACTCGGCCTCGGTGATGACGGTGCGGCGGCGGCCGGTGTCGCGGGATTCGCGGCGGCGCTGCTTCTTCGCTTCGAGCCTGGTGGAGCCCTTGACGCTGGTCACCCGGTTGTTGACGGCGGGCTCGCTGGAGACGCGGGGAGCGCGGACACGCGTCACGGTGTTGGGGGGATCGTCGTCTCCCCCGCCGGTGAGCTCAAGGTCCTGGTCGCCACGGCGGCGGCGGCGCCGGCGGCGCGAGGTGACGCCTTCTTCGGGCTGGCCGGCGTTCTCTTCCTCGGTCTCTTCGGCTGCGTCAGATCCTTCGGCCTCGACGTCGGAGTCCGCGCGGTCGGTGATGTCACGGTCAGCGCGGGTCCGGCCGCGGCGTCCGCGGCTGCGGCGCCGGCGGCGTCCGCCGTCGTCCAGTTCGCCCTCCTCCTCGGCCTCGGCCTCGCCGTCCTCCGCTGCGGCGGGTGCCGCGGGCGGACGGATCACGGTGTTAAGGTCCGGGGCCTGGAAGATGATCGAGGTGACTGATGCGGGTTCCAGGAACAGCGAGCCGGCCGGAGCGGCCTGTGCCGGTTCCTCCTCGGTCTCAGCTTCCTCGGCGGTCTCGGCTTGGGCGGCCTCCGCGGCGGCTGTCTCCGCCTGGATGTCCTCAACGCGTGTTTCTTCGACCCGTGTTTCCACAGCCGGCGTCTCAGCGGAGGTTTCGTCTGCTGCGGCAGCCGTGGTGTCCGCGGCCGGCGCCTCTGTGGTCGCTGCGGCCGCTGGCTCGACAGTCTTCGGCTTGGCAACCCGGCGGCGACGTACCGGCTTGGGCTCGGCTTCGACGGCGGCCTCAGCGGGAGCGGCAGCTTCCGGGGCGGCTGAGCCCACGCCGGGTTCTGCCTCGTCTGCAAAGGCGGGCAGCGGCTCTTCCGCAACCTTCTTGCGGGAACGCGTGCGCCGCACCGGTGCTTTGGCCTCCGCCACGGCGGCTTCCACTGCGGTTACGTCCGAATGGGCGGCGTCCACCGGCTCCGACACAAGTGGTTCAGCCGACAACGCGGGTTCGCCGACGACGGGTTCCTGCAGCTCCGGTTCCGGAAGCGAAACCTCGGGCTCCGGTTCCTTTACCTTGGGCGCTGCCTTGCGCCGGGTCCTGGTGGCCTTCTTGGGAGCCTCCGCGGCTACCGTTTCCTCATTGGCAGCCGGATCTTCATTAACGGCAATTACCTGGTCATTATCCATATGTGGCAACACTCCTGCCCCTGACATGCCGCCACATCCGGCACCCATTGGGGCACATATTGTCAAAACCCTCAGGCGTTGACAGAAGTCAATTGGATACCCTCAGGTTCGCACCGGCAGTGGGGTGCGGCAGCCCTGAAAGGCCGGTGGAAATGCTACTGGAACCCGCTGTTTCTGCAATCCACAGCCAGGTGCCGTCCAATGGATCGCGGGAGGCCGGATTTCCGATATCCGGGCCTACACTGCTTCTCACTGGCGGTCTTGGGAACAAGTCACCGGACCAGAGCCCGAATGTGGTTCGTGCTCCAGCCACGTTCATTCTCTCACACCGCCCTTAAAAAACGCCGTAATTGTGTGACAAGCCGGTCAAGCCATCCGGGAACAACTGGCGGCCCAAGCTTGCACCCAGTCTGCGGCGATACAATCTGGGCAGGAGCACCCCAGACAAAGGACCCAGCCCCATGCCCAGCATCTCGTCTTCCACCGGCACGGATTCCGGAGAGGCTTACGACGAAGAGTTTGAACGAACTCCCGCAGCAGCCGAAGCTGCCCTGCCGGCCATGACCCGGGACCGACCCTTCGGGTGGCTGCTGGTTATCACCGGCATTGTGGGGTGGCTTGCTTCGGGAATCCTCGTGCTGGAGAAGCTCGAGGTGCTCAAGGACCCGAACCACACCACGGTCTGCGACGTGAATCCCTGGATCTCATGCGGCCAGGTGATGCAGACTCCCCAAAGCTCGGCCTTCGGCTTCCCGAACATGTTTATCGGCATCGTGGCGTTCGCCGTCATCATCACGGTCGGCATGGCGCTGCTGTCCGGGGCCAGGTTCGCACGCTGGTACTGGCTCGGCCTGCAGGCGGGCGTTACGCTCGGCTTTGCTTTCGTCGTGTGGCTTTGGTTCCAGGCGCTCTACGAGATTCGGATCCTCTGCCCGTTCTGCATGGTGGTCTGGGCGGCCATGATCCCGCTCTTTGTCTGGGTGACGGTGCGCAATGTCGTTCGCGGGGCCATTCCGGCGCCTGCCGGCCTGGCCAAGGTCGTTGGCGACGCCGGCTGGATCATCACGGCGCTGCTCTACGTGGCCGTAATCGCCACCATCTTCTTCGCCTTCATCCAGGTGTTCATCGGCACCTCGGGATTCTGAGCCAAAGAAAAAGCGCGAACTGGCAGCTAATGCCCTCAAAAGCTGATTTTGAGGGTGTTAGCTGCTAGTTCGCGCTTAGGCGCTGCCTAGGCCTGGAACCAGATCTTGATTTCGCGCTCGGCCGAGTCCACGGAGTCGGAGCCGTGGACAAGGTTCTGCTGGACCTTCACGCCCCAATCACGGCCGAAGTCGCCGCGGATGGTTCCGGGAGCCGCCGTCGTCGGGTCGGTGGTGCCGGCCAACGAGCGGAAGCCCTCGATCACACGGTGGCCCTCGAAGATCGCGGCGACCACGGGGCCGCTGAGCATGAACTCCACCAGCGGCTCGTAGAACGGCTTGCCCGCGTGCTCTTCGTAATGCTGCTCGAGCAGCTCCCGGGTGGCGTTGACCTTCTTGAGCTCGGCCAGGATGTAGCCCTTGGCTTCGACGCGGCCGAGGATTTCGCCGGTCAGGTTCCGGGTGACGCCGTCGGGCTTGATCAGGACGAGAGTGCGCTCAATGCTCACAGCTGCTCCAATGCGGTTGGTTGTGGGTTTCCGGGTAAGTCTACGGGTTCTGGACGGTGCCTTCATCGCTGGGCCCGTCCGGATGCGCGGCTTCCCATTCGGCCTGTTCCCGGGCCCTTTGCGCGGCTTCCCTGTCGATCCGGATGCCGGTACGGATGCCGTACCACCAGGAGAGGGCGAACAGCGCCCCGACGAGGAACATCATGGGCTCCACGAAGCCGGCAAGGATGAGCACCAGCTGCAGTATCCAGCCAAGCCCCACGCCCCATGGCTTCGACAGCACGGCGCAGGCCAGGACCAGGACCACGCTCAGTCCGATGCCCACGGAGAGAATCAGCACCGGGGACAACTCGTCGCGGCGCAGTCCGAAAACGGCCAGCGTGGCGAAGAACGCCACGAACGCTTCCAGCAGCAGGACCGTGGAGGCGAACATGATTTTGGTGGACCGGCGTTTTTTCGGCATCCCCGGCCGCCATTCACGCTGGGCTTTCGTCAACCTGGCCATGCGTCAGGCCCCCGTCTTCCCGAGCAGGATGCGGGCGTCAGCCACCAGGGTGATGGAGCCCGTCACCAGCACACCGCCGGCCAGGTCCTCGTTGGCTTCCGCACGCTCCACGGCCCACTCGATGGCGTCGTCCAGTTTCTCGGCGATGTGGATGTTCTCCTCACCAAAGCCGAGGTCGACGGCGAGCTCCGCCAGTTCCGCAGCGGGCACCGCCCGCGGGGAGTTGGACTGGGTGAAGCAGAATTCCTCGGCCAGCCCGCCGAGGGACTCCTTGAGCTGGCGGAGAATCTCTTCGGCGTCCTTTTCCTTGAGGACACCGACCACCACGACGATCTTGCTGAAGCTGAAGGCTTCCTCGATGGCTTCGGCCGAAACGCGGATGCCCTCCGGGTTGTGCGCAGCGTCCACGATGATGGTGGGCGCGGTGCGGACCACCTCGAGGCGGCCCGGGGACGTGACCGTGGCGAAGGCTTCCTGCAGCACCTCGGCGTCGAGCTCCTTCTCGCCTCCGCCGAGGAAGGCCTCCAGAGCGGCAATGGCCACGGCGGCGTTCTCAGCCTGGTGGGCGCCGTGGAGGGGAACCATGATCTCCGGGTAGCGTCCTGCGATGCCCTGGATGGCCACCACCTGTCCGCCGACCGCTACCTGCCGGGACTCAACGCCGAACTCCACGCCTTCGAAGCGGAAAGGCGCCTGGACTTCCTTGGCCTTTTCCAGCAGCACCTGGGCAGCATCCACGGGCTGGGCAGCGCTGATGAGGAAGCCGCCGGGCTTGATGATGCCGGCCTTCTCGTGGGCGATGTCCTCCGTGGTGTCGCCCAGCAGGTCGGTGTGGTCCAGGGAAATCGGCGTGACGACGGCCACTTGGCCGTCACCCACGTTGGTGGCGTCGGTGATGCCGCCGAGCCCCACCTCCATGACCGCCACATTAACCGGCTGGTCCGCGAAGACCGCGAAGGCGAGGATGGTAAGGCATTCGAAGTAGGTCAGTTTGGGCTGGCCCTCGGCGAGGAGTTCGTTGTCCACGATCTCCAGGTACGGCCGGATCTCGTCCCAGATGCGGACAAACGTCTCGTCCGACACCGGTGCGCCGTCCACACTGATCCGCTCTGTGACCTTGGACAGGTGCGGGCTGGTGTAGCGGCCGGTGCTGAGGCCGTGGGCCCGGAGCCCGGCCTCGATCATCCGTGCCGTGGACGTTTTGCCGTTGGTGCCAGTGACGTGGATGATCGGGAACGCCTTGTTCGGCTCCCCCAGCACGTCCATCGCCCGGAACAGCGGCGCGAGGCGGGGTTCCATCTTGTTTTCCGGCGCCCGGCCCAGCAGCTCGGCGTAGACGCTCTCCACGGAGAATTCGTCGGTCATATGTTTCAGGCCTCTGCTTTTTCGACGGTGACTTTTTCGACACCGATAAGGGGTTCCCCGGAGTCGGCAGGAACGGTGTCCAGCTCCAGTGTCAGGGTTTCGGTTTTGACGAGTTCGGCGTTGGCCAGCAGGGCGTCCAGCACGCTCTGCACGGCGGTGACCGAGGTCCGGATCCGGTCGCTCACGTTGAGTCCGGCGTCCTTTCGTGCCTGCTGGATGGAGCGGACCATGTCCCGCGCCAGCCCTTCGGCCTCGAGTTCGGGCGTGACCTCGGTATTGAGCACCACGAAGCCGCCGCCGGGCAAGACCGCGACGGAGGCCGAACCGCCGTCGGACTCGGCAACCACGGTCTCCAGCGTGTATTCCTGCGGCTCCAGCTCAAGCCCGCCGGCGGTCACCACACCGGCATCGGAGACGGACCAGTCACCGGACTTGGAGCCCTTGATGGCGAGCTGGACGTTCTTGCCGAGGCGCGGGCCCGCGGCCCGGGCGTTCACCACGAGCTTCTGTTCGATGCCGAATTCCTCCGGGGAGGCGCTGGCGGCGTCAAGGAGACGCACGGAGCGCAGGTTCAGCTCATCGGCGACGACGGCGGCGAACCCGTTCAGTGCATCTGCGCCGGGTGCCACGACAGTGAGTTCCTGCAGCGGCAGGCGCACGCGCAGGTTCGCTGCCTTGCGCAGGGAGGATCCGGTGGAGCAGATCTGCTGCACGCGGTCCATCGCTTCCACGAGCCCGGGGTTGGCCGGGAACAGCTCGGCGTCCGGCCAGTCGGCCAGGTGCACGGAGCGACCGCCGGTGAGGCCGCGCCAGATCTCCTCGGACACCAGCGGCAGCAGCGAGGCGGACACGCGGCAGACAGCCTCGAGCGCGGTGTAGAGCGCGTCGAAGGCGTCGACATTCTCGTCGAAGAAGCGCTGGCGGCTGCGGCGCACGTACCAGTTGGTGAGCATGTCCAGGTAGCTGCGGAGTTCATCGCAGGCCCCGGAGATGTCGTAGCTGTCCAGCTGGGCGGTCATGTTGCGGACCAGGTCCCCGGTATTGGCCAGCAGGTACTGGTCCAGGGTGTCGGAGTAGCCACCGTAGCGCAGTTTCGCGTCATAGCCGGCGCCGCCGTTCGAGGCGTTGGTATACAGCGTGAAGAAGCTGTACACATTCCACAGCGGCAGGATGACCTGCCGGACGCCGTCGCGGATTCCCTGTTCGGTGACCACAAGGTTGCCGCCGCGCAGGATGGGGCTGGACATGAGGAACCAGCGCATCGCGTCGGAGCCGTCGCGGTCCAGGACCTCAGACACGTCCGGGTAGTTCCGCAGGCTCTTAGACATCTTCTGCCCGTCCGAACCCAGCACGATGCCGTGGCTGATGACGTTGCGGAAGGCGGGACGGTCGAACAGTGCCGTGGACAGGATGTGCAGCATGTAGAACCAGCCGCGCGTCTGACCGATGTACTCCACAATGAAGTCCGCGGGGTTGTGGGTGTTGAACCACGCCTCGTTCTGGAACGGGTAGTGGACCTGGCCGTACGGCATGGAGCCGGAGTCAAACCAGACGTCCAGCACGTCCTCCACGCGGCGCATGACGGACTGGCCCTCTTCGGGCGTCCGCGGGTCGTCCGGGTTGGGCCGGGTCAGTTCGTCGATGAACGGCCGGTGCAGGTCGACTTGGCCGTCCTTGTTCAGCGGCAGGCGGCCGAAGTCGGCCTCAATCTCGGCGAGCGAGCCGTAGACATCCGTCCGCGGGTACTCGGGATCCGTGGACTGCCAGACAGGGATGGGACTGCCCCAGTAGCGGTTCCGGCTGATGGACCAGTCACGGGCGTTTTCCAGCCACTTGCCGAACTGGCCGTCCTTGACGTTCCCGGGGATCCAGTTAATCTCCTGGTTCAGTTCGGACATCCGGTCCCGGAACTTGGTGACCTCCACGTACCAGGAGGAGACGGCGCGGTAGATCAGCGGGTTGCGGCAGCGCCAGCAGTGCGGGTAGCTGTGCTCGTAGCTGGCCTGGCGGACCAGGCGTCCCTGGGCACGCAGCACCTGGGTGATGGGCTTGTTGGCCTCGAAGACCTGCAGGCCGGCGATGTCGTGGAGATCGCCGTGCTTGAACAGCGGCAGGAACTTGGCGCCCTCGTCCACGGACAGGACCACCGGGATTCCGGCTTCCTCACAGATCTTCTGGTCATCCTCACCGTAGGCGGGCGACTGGTGGACGATGCCAGTGCCGTCCGTGGTGGTGACGTAGTCGGCCACGAGGACTTGCCAGGCGTTCTGGGTGCCAAACTTTTCGGTGTCGCTGAAGTCGTGCCACAGCGGCTCGTACTTCAGGCCGGCAAGCTCGGCGCCGGTGTGGGTCGACGTAACAGCGGCGGCCGCGGCAGCCGCATCGTCGTATCCGAGGTCCTTCGCATAGGTGCCGAGCAGGTCTTCGGCGAGCAGGAAGCTGCCGGTGACCGGCGCTTCCGGGGAGGCAGCCTTGATGCCGTTGGGGCCGGCCGGCAGCACTGCGTAGGAGATAGCGGGCCCGACGGCGAGAGCAGCGTTGGTAGGCAGCGTCCAGGGGGTGGTGGTCCAGGCAAGCGCCTGGACGCCGTGCAACGGGCCAGGCTGCGCCACGCCAAATTCGTCTTCCGTAGAATCCGCATCGATGATGGGGAACGTCACCGTGACAGTCTGGTCCTGGCGGTTCTTGTAGACGTCGTCATCCATGCGCAGTTCATGGTTGGACAGCGGCGTCTCGTCCTTCCAGCAGTACGGCAGCACGCGGTAGCCGTTGTAGGTCAGGCCCTTCTCGTGCAGCTGCTTGAAGGCCCAGAGCACGGACTCCATGTACTCGACGTTGAGCGTCTTGTAGTCGTTGTCGAAGTCCACCCAGCGGGCCTGGCGGGTGACGTACGCCTGCCATTCGTTGGCGTACTTCATCACGGAGGCGCGGCAGGCATCGTTGAACTTATCGATGCCCATGGCCTCAATCTGGGTCTTGTCCGTCATGCCCAGCTGTTTCATGGCCTCCAGCTCGGCGGGCAGGCCGTGGGTGTCCCAGCCGAAGCGGCGCTCCACGCGCTTGCCGCGCTGGGTCTGGTAGCGGCCCACAAGGTCCTTGGCGTAGCCGGTCAGCAGGTGGCCGTAGTGCGGAAGCCCGTTGGCGAAGGGCGGGCCGTCGTAGAAGACGAACTCATTGCTGCCAGGGGCGCCGCCGGGAAGGTCTGCGCTGCGCTGGTCGATGCTCGCCTGGAAGGTGCCGTCCTCGTCCCAGTATTTGAGGATCCGTTCCTCGATCTCCGGAAACTTCACGGAGGCAGACACGCCGGAGGTGTTGGCGCCTGACGGTGCAGCAGAGGCCTTGGGGTAGTAAGTCATCTCGACATCCTGGGTTGAGCTGGTGAACAAGTGGATCATTCAGGATGCGAGGACGGCCCGTACGCCGCTGCCCAGTTTCACTTTCCAGTGTCGCTGGCCAACGTTGCCGGCACCGCGGTACCACCTCACTTACCGGCACTGGGACTGGCCCCCGAAGGAGCTGTTCCGACGCCGGCCGCTCATTACTGCTATGACGGGCTTACCCGTCCGGTTCTACTGGCCCTGGTGCAGGGTGGGTCTGGATGATCAGTCCACTGCTGCGGGGCGTTCTTCCGGAAGCTCACCGGTGATGGCCGGGTCAAAGCCGTTGGATCCAGTCTAACGGCTGTGCCCGCGGACGCCATAACCGGTCAGGGCCCGCGGAACAGGCAAAACGAAACGGGCGCCAAGGGCCCTTTCCTGCCTAGACTCGGTCCCATGACCGTCTCCCCGGGCTCCTCTGGAACGAAACAAGCCGGGACCATCGCCTGGCGGCTGCTGGCGATCGCCGTCCTGGTCCCCGTGGCGACCCTGTCGATCTTTCGGGCGGTCCCGGCGCACTGGCCGACGCCGGTGGTCCAGGTGCTGTCCTTCACCCCGTGGCTGGTGGTTCCGGCAGTCTTCGCGCTGGGTCTGGCCCTGGCCGGCCGCCGCATCTTGGTCACGACGGTGGCCGCGCTGCTGCTCGCCGCCCAGCTGTTCTGGCTGTTCCCTCTGGACACCGGCCGCCCCACTCCAGTTCCGGCCGGCTCCGGCACTGCGCTGACGGCCATGAACATCAACTCGCAATTCGGCGAGGCGGATGCAGCGGAAATCGTCCGGCTGGTCCGCGAGGAGGGGGTGGGCCTGCTCACGGTCCAGGAACACACCCAAGCCTTTGAGGACCGGCTGGCTGACGAGGGACTGGGGACCCTGCTGCCTCACAGGGCCAGCAGCCCCACGGACGATGGCGCCGGCAGCGCAATCTATTCCCTACATCCTCTGCGGTCTTTGGGAATGGTGCCGGACACGCCGTTCCAGATGCCGACCGTCCGGCTGACCGTTGAGGATGACGGCCGGACAAGCATCCTGGAGGTGACGAACGTGCACGCGCTTCCGCCGGTTGACGTACGGATCGCACAGTGGCGCAGCGATCTCGCGGCCCTGGGACGTTTGGCCGGACAGGATGCGCCTGCCCGGCCAACCGGCCTTGCCGCACAGGGAGGCCCCGCAACAGAGGCTTCCCCCATGCGGCCGGTGAACCGACTCCTGATTGGCGATTTCAACGCCACCTACGACCACTCCGAGTTCCGCGCACTGCTCGACGGCGGGGACCGCGGTTCAGGCGGTTCACGTGATTCAGCCGGTTCAGGCAGCCGGAAGATGGTCGACGTGGGGACGGCGGCCGGGCTGCGGCTGCTCCCCACCTGGCCGATGGAGGGCGTGCCGCTGCCGGGGATCACCATCGACCATCTCGTCACGAGCCCGCAGATCGCGAGCACCGGCTATGCAGTGCACCGGATCACAGGAACAGACCACGCGGCGGTGTTGGCCACGCTCAGCATCCCTGCGGCGGACTAGGCGGGAGGAGCCGCCAGTGTTCACCCCCGCTTGCGGATCAGCTTGTGGTTGGCCGCCTGCGCGACGGGCCGCATCACGATCTGATCCAGGTTCACATGGTGCGGCGCGCACACGGCATAGCGCACCACGTCCGCGACGTCAGCCGCCGTCAGCGGTTTCTCGACACCCTCATAGACCTTTTGGGCAGCTTGGGCGTCGCCTAGCCGGTTCAGGGCAAACTCCTCGGTAAACACCAGCCCTGGTGCAACCTCGATCACGCGGAGGTTGTTTTCGGCCTCCTCCAGGCGGAGAGCGTTGGTGATGGCGTGCTGGGCGAACTTGGCGGCGTTGTATCCGGCGCCGCCTTCGTACGCCACGAGTCCTGCCGTGGAGGTCAGGTTCAGGACGGTGCCCTCGCCGTGTTCACGCAGCATGGGGAGGAACGCACGGGTGATCTTCATGGTTCCGAGGACGTTCACGCGGTACATCCAGTCCCAGTCGTCGGTCTGGGCCTGGCCCACGGGGTCTGCGCCGCGGGCGCCGCCGGCGATGTTGATGAGGGTGTCGATGCCGCCGGCCGCCGTTACCTCGGCCAGGAGCCTGGCCACATCGGCGTCTTCGACGATGTCAGCGGGAATGCCGACGGCGCCTGTCTCCGCTTCCAGCGCGGCCAGCCTCTCCTGGCGGCGGGCGACAGCATAAACGGTCCACCCTTCGGTCCTCAGCGCCCGGACGGTGGCCTCGCCGATGCCGGTGCTGGCACCCGTGACGACAGCTGCTTTGTTCTTCGATACCTCAGTCATGGGACCACCCTAACGGCATTCAGAGGAGGCCTCAGCCCTGCCTCCCCTGCAGGAACTCCAGCAGGACCCGGGCGTGGTTCACTTCCGGATCCCTCGCTCCGTAAAGCAGCGTCACCTTGCCGTGGCGGGCGGCCAGATCCAGGAGCCGGTCCACGGCAGGGTTCTGCTCCAGCTCGGCCTCATACCGCCCCCGGAAGTCAGCAAAACGCTCCTGCATGTGGGCGAATTCCTGCCGGAGCGGCGCAGACGGCGCGATTTCCTTGAGCCACAGCTCAAGGTGGGCGCGTTCCTTGCTGACCCCGCGCGGCCAGAGCCTGTCCACCAAAACCCGGCAGCCGTCGTCGTCCGCGGCGTCCTCATAGATGCGCTTGGTCACGAAAGTGCCGGCTGCCTCGTCCATAAGCGGCATGCTACTCCAGGCGTCCGGGACGTCACCGCTGCAAGATCCGGCGGCGGCTCATGAAACAATTGCTCCATGGCTGAAGCACATCAGGGTACAGACACGCCCACCACCGCCCCTATCAACGTTCCGGACAAGCCCGCCCTCGAAGGGCTCGAAGCTGCCCTGACGCAGCGCTGGCTCGCCGAAGGGACCTACAAGTTCAACCCGGACACGACCCGGGAGCAGGTCTACTCGATCGACACGCCCCCGCCCACCGCGTCCGGTTCGCTGCACGTGGGCCACATGTTCTCGTTCACGCACACCGACGTCCTGGCCCGCTATCAGCGCATGATCGGCAAGAACGTGTTCTACCCCATGGGCTGGGACGACAACGGCCTCCCCACCGAGCGCCGCGTCCAGAACTACTACGGCGTGCGGTGCGATCCGGCCATCCCCTATGACCCCGACTACAGCCCGCCGGCGCAGCCCGCCAAGAACCAGCGCGATTTCGACGTCGTCTCGCGCCGGAACTTCATCGAACTGTGTGAGGAACTCGCGGTCGAGGACGAAAAAGTCTTCGAGGGCCTCTTCCAGACCCTTGGCCTGTCGGTTGACTGGCAGCTGACCTACCGAACCATCGACGACGTCTCCCGCGAAGTCTCCCAGCGCGCCTTCCTGAAGAACCTGGCCGACGGCGACGCCTACATGGCCGAGGCACCCACCCTGTGGGACGTGACGTTCCGCACGGCCGTGGCCCAGGCGGAGCTTGAGGACCGCGAGGTTGCCGGGGCCTACTACCGCTACCCGTTCTTCACCGAAAACGGCGAGAAGATCTACGTCGAGACCACACGCCCCGAGCTGCTGGCCGCCTGCGCCGCCCTCGTGGCCAACCCCGACGACGAACGGTACCAGCCGCTGTTCGGCAAGACGGTCACGTCTCCCCTCTTCGGCGTCGAGCTTGAAGTCAAGGCCCACGCACTGGCGAAGGCCGATAAAGGCTCCGGCATCGCCATGGTGTGCACGTTCGGTGACCTGACCGACGTCACCTGGTGGCGTGAACTGCAGCTGCCCACCCGCGCCATTGTGGGCCGCGACGGCCGCATCATCGGCGAAACCCCCGAGTGGATCACCACCAACGAAGGCCGCGAAGCCTTCGCCGCGATCGCCGGCAAGACCGTCTTCAGCGCCAAGGAAGCAGTGGTGGAACTCCTCACGGCGGCCGGGCTGCTGGACGGTGAGCCGAAGAAGATCATGCACCCGGTGAACTTCTTCGAAAAGGGCGACAAGCCCCTCGAGGTAGTGACGTCCCGCCAGTGGTACATCCGCAACGGCGGCCGGGACGAGGACCGCCGCGAACGCCTGATCCGCCGCGGCCACGAGATCGAATTCCACCCGTCCTTCATGCGCTCGCGCTACGAAAACTGGATTTCCGGCCTGAACGGCGACTGGCTGGTGTCCCGGCAGCGCTTCTTCGGCGTGCCCGTGCCCGTCTGGTACCCGCTGGACTCGGACGGAAACCCGGACTACGAGGCGCCCATCCTGCCCTCCGACGAGCAGCTCCCGGTGGACCCGGCCGCGGACTCGGCGCCCGGCTACGAGGAGGCGCAGCGCGATGTCCCCGGCGGCTTCACCGGCGATGCGGACGTCCTGGATACCTGGGCGACATCCTCCCTGACGCCGCAGATCGTGGGCGGCTGGAGCCGGGACGAGGAACTCTTCGCCAAGGTCTTCCCGTTCGACCTGCGCCCGCAGGGCCACGACATCATCCGCACCTGGCTGTTCTCCTCCGCCGTGCGCGCTGATTCGCTGCAGTACACCGCTCCGTGGAAGCATGCGGCTATCTCCGGCTGGATCCTGGACCCGGACCGCAAGAAGATGTCCAAGTCCAAGGGCAACGTGGTTGTGCCCACCGACGTCCTCAACGAGTTCGGCTCCGACGCCGTGCGCTACTGGGCCACCTCGGCCAAGCTGGGCGCCGATACAGCCTACGAAATCGCGCAGATGAAGATCGGCCGGCGCCTGGCCATCAAGCTCCTGAACGCTTCCAAGTTCGTCCTGAACCTGGGCGCCACGGAGAACTCGGTGGTGACTGGCGACCATTCCGTGCTGACCAACCCGCTGGACCGCGCCGTCCTGGCCCAGCTCTCCGAGGTGGTGGCCCAGTCCACCAAGGCGTTTGAGAACTACGACTACGCCCGGGCGCTCCAGATCACGGAGAGCTTCTTCTGGCAGTTCACGGACGACTACGTCGAGCTCATCAAGGACCGCGCGTACGGTGCCGCCGGGGAATCGGAGCAGGCCTCAGTCCTGGCGGCCCTTGCCACGAGCCTGGACACCCTGCTGCGGCTCTTCGCGCCGTTCCTGCCGTTCGCCACCGAGGAAGTCTGGAGCTGGTGGCGCACCGGCTCAGTACACCGTGCCGAGTGGCCGTCAGACCTGCAGGTTGCTGACGGCGACACCACGCTGCTCGCGACCGTGGGCCTGGCCCTCAGCGGCATCCGGAAGGCCAAGTCCGAGGCCAAGGTCAAGCAGCGCACCGAGGTCCTTTCGGCGACCATCAGGGCCACCGAGTCCCTGACGACGCAGCTCAAGGCCGGCCTGGCGGATCTGAAGGCGGCATCCAACGCCCGCGAGCTTACACTTGCGGCGGGCGAGGGCGAACTGACCGTCAGCGACGTGGTGCTGGTGCCTGCCGAGGAGACCGCGCCGGCCTAGGCGGCCAGGTTCTTCGAGGCCCGGTTAAATTTGGGCAGCCCGGCTGTTTTGGGCAAATTGTTTTTGGGCAAAGGGGAAGCCCCATCAGCTTTTTGCGGTTGGTGGGGCTTCGACTTTTCGGCTGTCTGGTGACATCTTTGACAGTCTGGCAAGATCCTCAGAAATTTCAGGTCTTCCTACCTTGTCACTGGTAGCCTGCTTCTAACTTTGCCGAAGGCTGCGTTAGATGCATGTCACTGAATCCTTGGTTCTTGCGTCCCACTTCTTTCGAAGTGGGTAAGAACTATTGTTGTCCCCCTCATATGGATGCGCAAGGGCCCCGGCAGAACTACTCTGATGTAGTTCTCCGGGGCTCTTATGGCGCTGCTGGTGGCCGGCGGACGGGGCGGGTCCGATGGGCCCTGGCCTGTGGCGTCAGTCGAAGGCTGGCTTCTCCGTACGGCTGCGCTTGATCTCGAAGAAGTGCGGGAATGACGCCAGGGTAACCGTGGCATCCCACAGCCGGCCGGCCTCCTCGCCGCGCGGAATGCGGGTGAGGACCGGGCCGAAGAACGCAGTGCCGTTGAACGCCACCACCGGCGTCCCGACATCCTGGCCCACCAGGGAGATGCCCTGCTCGTGGCTGGCCCGCAGCTGGGGGTCGAACGCGTCGGACTCAGCAGCCTCGGCCAGTTCGGCCGGCAGGCCGCACTCGGCGAGGGCCTTGGCGATGACGATCGAGAAGTCCTTCTGGCCGCCGTCGTGGATCTGAGTGCCCATCGCGTCGTACAGCGCCTTGACCACGTGGTCACCGTGCTGCTCCTGGGCGGCGATGATTACCCTGACCGGCCCCCAGGCCTTGTCCATTGCCTCGCGGTAGCCGGGGTCCAGGTCCCGGCCCTCGTTCAGCACGGAAAGGCTCATGACGTGCCACTCGGTGGTGATGTCACGGACGGCTTCCACTTCGCCGACCCAGCGCGAAGTGATCCATGCGAAGGGGCACAGGGGGTCGAACCAGAAGTCGGCCTTGTTGGAGCGGGTTTCAGGCACAGCTAGTCTCCTCGAAAAAGTCGTGGGGCGTGGCGCAGTCCGCGGCACGCTTAATCGACAGCGAAGAACTAGGCAGATTTATTCCGGCGCTTGGCCACAACGTCATGCGTGATCATGGTGGGCTGCGCCTTCTTGGTCACAACATCCGCCGTGATCACCACGCTGGCGATGTCATCGCGGCTGGGGAGATCGAACATCACCGGCAGGAGGACTTCCTCCATGATGGCGCGGAGCCCGCGGGCACCGGTCCCCCGCTCAAGCGCCTGGTCTGCGATCACCTCCAGGGCGTCGTCAGCGAACACGAGCTCAACTCCGTCCAGCTGGAACATCTTCTGGTACTGCTTCACCAGGGCGTTCTTCGGGGTGGAGAGAATCTGGATCAGCGCCGGCCGGTCCAGGTTCGAGACCGTGGTGATCACGGGGAGGCGGCCGATAAATTCCGGGATGAGGCCGAATTTCAGCAGGTCCTCCGGCATCACCTCGCCGTAGGAATCGGTGGTGTTCTTGACCTCGTTCAGGGGCGCTCCGAACCCGATGCCCTTGCGCCCGGACCGGGAGCCGATGATTTCCTCCAGGCCGGCGAAGGCGCCTGCAACGATGAACAGCACGTTGGTGGTGTCGATCTGGATGAATTCCTGGTGCGGATGCTTGCGGCCGCCCTGCGGCGGAACTGAGGCGACAGTGCCCTCAAGGATCTTGAGCAGTGCCTGCTGCACGCCTTCACCCGAGACGTCCCGGGTGATTGACGGGTTCTCGCTCTTGCGGGATATCTTATCGATCTCGTCGATGTAGATGATGCCCTGTTCGGCCTTCTTAACGTCGTAGTCTGCTGCTTGGATGAGCTTCAGAAGGATGTTTTCGACGTCCTCGCCCACGTACCCGGCTTCAGTCAGGGCGGTCGCATCGGCAACGGCAAACGGGACGTTGAGCCGGCGGGCCAGGGTCTGCGCCAGGTAGGTCTTGCCGCAGCCGGTAGGGCCGATCAGGAGGATGTTGGACTTGGAGATCTCGACGTCATCGTGGTGGACGCCGTCCGCGAGGCTGCCGCTCTTGGGAGCGTGGCCGGCCTGGATCCGTTTGTAGTGGTTGTAGACGGCGACGGCGAGGGAACGTTTGGCGGGCTCCTGGCCAATGACGTATTCCTGCAGGAAGTCGAAGATCTCGCGGGGCTTGGGCAGTTCAAAACTGCCGAGATCGGCTACTTCCGCGAGTTCTTCTTCAATGATCTCGTTACAGAGTTCAATGCACTCATCGCAGATATAGACGCCGGGCCCGGCAATGAGCTTGCGCACCTGCTTCTGGCTCTTTCCGCAGAAAGAGCACTTGAGCAAATCCGTGCTCTCGCCAATCCGAGCCATATGTGAACCCCTTAGTATCTTGCTGCGACTACAGCTTTGCACCGGTTGCTTGAAGCACGGTCATCCTTTGCAGTCCGGCCGTGATTACATCCACTCTAGGTCACAATCTGCCCGAGAGGTGGAAACCGGACGCCGGTGCCGTCCAAAAAAATCTGAACCGCACCGGCGCCGGGGACAGCTGCTCCTACCTGGCAATCGCCTGGGGCTTGATCTTGCGGGAGTCGAGCACCTGGTCGATCAGGCCGTAGTTCATCGCCTCTGCCGCGGTGAGGATCTTGTCCCGCTCGATGTCGTTGTTCACCTGTTCCGGGGTCCGTCCGGAGTGCTTGGCCAGAGTGTCCTCCAGCCACGAGCGCATCCGCATGACCTCAGCCGCCTGAATCTCCAGGTCGGACGCCTGGCCGCCCTGGCCACCTGACAGCGAGGGCTGGTGGATCAGTACGCGTGCGTTGGGCAGGGCAAGCCGCTTGCCCGGCGTTCCTGCGGCGAGCAGCACGGCCGCGGCACTGGCGGCCTGGCCGAGGCACACGGTCTGGATTTCCGGCCGGATGTACGTCATGGTGTCGTAAATCGCGGTCATGGCCGTGAAGGAGCCGCCCGGCGAGTTGATGTAGAGCGTGATGTCGCGGTCCGGGTCCGTGGATTCCAGCACGAGCAGCTGCGCCATGATGTCATCGGCGGAAGCGTCGTCGACCTGCACACCGAGGAAGATGATGCGGTCCTCGAACAGCTTGGTGTAGGGGTCCTGGCGTTTGAAGCCGTACGGCGTGCGCTCTTCGAACTGGGGCAGCACGTAGCGGCTGGTCGGTAGGTTGCCGGCAGTCGAGCCGAAATTGTAGTTCATGTTCTTACTCCTGGATTCAGTTCGCTCAGCGTGCCGGTTTAGCTCTGGGCCGTTCCGCCACCGCCGGCTACCGAGCCGGCGTGTGCGGAGATCTTGTCAAAGAAGCCGTATTCCAGTGCTTCGATTGCGGTGAACCACTTGTCACGGTCGTTGTCCCTGAGGATGGTGTCCACCGTCTGGCCGGTCTGCTCGGCCGTCAGCTCGGCCATGACTTTCTTCATGTGCAGGATCAGTTCGGCCTGGATCTTGATGTCCGAAGCCGTGCCGCCGATGCCGCCGGACGGCTGGTGCATCAGGATGCGGGCGTTCGGAGTGGCATAGCGCTTGCCCTTGGTCCCGGAGGACAGCAGGAACTGGCCCATCGAGGCAGCAAGCCCGGTAGCCACGGTGACGACGTCGTTGGGGATGAACTGCATGGTGTCGTAGATCGCCATGCCCGCCGTCACGGAGCCGCCGGGAGAGTTGATGTAAAGGTAGATGTCCTTGTTCGGGTCCTCTGCGGACAGGAGCAGCAGCTGGGAGCAGATGGCGTTCGCGTTTTCGTCGCGGACCTCGGAGCCAAGCCAGATGATGCGCTCTTTCAGCAGTCGGTTGTAGATGTAGTTGTCCTGGGCTGCCGGATCGACAGTTGCCATGCGGGGCGCCCCTGCTTGCTGTGACATGTGTACTTACCTCTCGCTGGTGACGGTGACATCACTGAACTTCACTACTTGGACACTAACCGCTTTCGCAGCCGTTTTGTTCGTCTGAATCGCACTGTTCGCTGACGGCGCACCACTGCCGCAGGCCGCCGCCGTGGCCCCTTCCGCCACCCAAAACTCTTAAACGGAGCAGCCCCCGGATCCATGGATCCGGGGGCTGCCGTCACGCTGGCAGAACGGTGCTGCAGCGACTAGAACTTCGCAGCTGCGGGATCGTCGCTGGGGACAACCTCGGCGGCCTCTTCCGCGGCTTCTGCCTCGGCGGCCTCGGCTTCTTCCTGGCCGGCAGGGCGGACGAAGTCGCTGAGGTCAACCTTGTTGCCCTCGGAGTCCGTGACCTCCGCCTGACCGAGGACGACGGCCAGTGCCTTGCGGCGGCGGACCTCGGAAACCATCATGGGGACCTGGCCGCTCTGATCGATGATCTGGGCAAACTGGTTCGGGTCCATGCCGTACTGGCTGGCCGTGGTGACGATGTAGTCGATCAGCTCGTTCTGGCTGACGCCGACTTCTTCCTTTTCAGCGATGGCGTCGAGGATGATTTCGTTCTGGAAGGCGCGTTCGGTGTTGGCCTTGACCTCCGCGCGGTGCTCCTCGGTGTCGTGCTCGCCCTCACCGTGGGAGTTCTCAGCCTTGAAGTGGGTCTCCATCTGCTCTTCGACGACGGATTCCGGAACGGGAACCTCGATGAGCTCAACGAGCTTGTCCAGGACCTTGTCGCGGGCTTCGACGCCCTGCTCCACGATCTTGGAGTCGGCTGCCTGCTTGGCGAGGTCCTCGCGCAGCTCAGCCAGTGTGTCGAATTCCGATGCCAGCTGGGCGAAGTCGTCGTTTGCCTCGGGAAGCTCGCGCTCCTTGACGGACTTGACCACTACCTTGACCTGGGCGGCTTCGCCGGCGTGGTCGCCACCAACGAGGGTGGTGTCGAAGATGGCGTCCTCATCGGCGCTCAGGCCGGTGACTGCCTCATCCATGCCCTCGAGCATGGTGCCGGCGCCGACCTGGTAGGACAGGCCCGAAGCGGAGTCAACCTCGGCACCGTCGATCGTTGCCGTGATGTCGATGGTCAGGAAGTCGCCGTCGGCCGCCGGGCGGTCCACGGACTTCAGCGTGCCGAAGCGGCCGCGCAGCTCATCGAGAGCCTTGTCCACGTCGGCTTCAGAGGACTGGGCGGAAGCCACCTCGACCTTGAGGCCTGCGTAGTCCGGGAGTTCAATCTCCGGGCGGACATCAACCTCGGCGTGGAACTTGAGTTCGCCGTCAGTTGCGGAAGGATCCGGAACCTCGGTGATCTCAACCTCGGGACGGCTCAGGGGGCGGATGCCCGATTCCTGCACAGCGGCCTGGTACCACCCGTTGAGGCCTTCGTTGATGGCGGTCTCCAGCACGTAGCCGCGGCCGACGCGCTGGTCGATCAGCTTGGAGGGAACCTTGCCCTTGCGGAAGCCAGGGACCTGGATCTGGGAAGCAACAGTCTTGTATGCCTCTTCGATGCTGGGCTTCAATTCCTCAAAGGGGACCTCAACATTGAGCTTGACCCGCGTGGGGGTGAGGTTCTCGACAGCGCTCTTCACAGTCTAAGTACTCCTGGTTTTGTTGGATGGGGTTAACGCGATTCTCTGCCCGAGCCATGGGCCCGGGCCACAGAGTCGGGGTGACAGGATTTGAACCTGCGACTTCCTGCTCCCAAAGCAGGTGCTCTAGCCAAGCTGAGCTACACCCCGTAATGCACAGGACAGTCTACGTTCATACCTGCCGGGTTTGCACATTTGACACGTGGGGCATGAATTAGGTTTAGTTATATCCGGCTTCAACAGCCAGCCCGAAGATCCGCAGTTGCGACCCAGCGGCCCATACGCCGCGCACTGCCTTCCCTCGGGGACGTAGCTTAATGGTAAAGCCTCAGTCTTCCAAACTGATTACGCGGGTTCGATTCCCGTCGTCCCCTCCACGAAAGGGGCCCCTCTGCGAGGGGCCCCTTTTCATCGCCCCGCTTTTCGATGCATGACTTTTTCATCGCGGCGACGCCAGGCTCAGGCCGGACGTTGGCATGACGGGCACCAGTAAAGTTTGCGGGCAGCGTGCTCGGCCAGGGCCACGGCCGTGCCGCAGATGCGGCAGGGCTGCCCGTGGCGGCGGTAAACGAAATGCGCGTCCTCGGCGGGCGGCAGCGAACTCCTATCGCCCCAGAAAGCCGCCGTCGTGGTGACGATCCTGCCGTCGCGGACGCCGTCGGCCATCACCGCCGCCGTGTCATCCCAGAGGAGGCCCGTCGCCTCCGCCGTGAGTTCCCGGCCGGGAAGCATGGGGTCGATGCGCTGGCGGAAGAGGACTTCAGCCCGGTAGACATTTCCGACGCCGGCGATCACCTTTTGGTCCATCAGCAGCGAGGCCAGCGGGGTCCTGCGGGCGGTAATCCGCCGGATGAAGTCGGCACGGCTGTTATGCAGCGGATCAGGAGTGCGCAGCGGGTCAGGACCGAGCCGCCGCAGGACCGCCTCGGCCTCGGCCTCGGTGATGGCAGCGCAGGTGGTGGCACCGCGCAGGTCGGCCCAGCCGTGGTCGCCGACCAGGCGGACCCGCACAGCGCCCACCGGCTCTGGCGGGCCGGCATAACGAGTGTCGCCGTCGGGCACGGCAATGCCGGGCACTTCGCGCTCCCCCACCTTGCGCGGCGCCCCGATGCTGGAGGCGCCGCGGAACTCGCGGTCGCCGCCGAAGTCCCAGGCGCCGTACAGGCCAAGATGGACGTGCAGCACCATTCCGTGCTCAAAATGCAGGAACAGATGCTTGCCGTGCGCATCCGAGTCCACCAGCGTGTGGCCGTCCAGCAGTGCCGCGCCGGCCGCGAAACGTCCCTGCGGACTGGAGACGGCTAACCGCTCGCCGGCGAAGACGTCCCCGAACTGGCGGGCGAGCCGGCGGATGGAATGCCCCTCGGGCACTACTCGACAACCTCGCCGGTGGTTTCGTAGGCTGCGATCTTGCCGATCCGGCGGATGTGGCGTTCGTCGTTGCTGAAGGGCTCCTGCAGAAACGCCTCGATGAGGGCGGTGGCCTCGTCAACGCTGTGCTGCCGTCCTCCCACCGCCACGACGTTCGCGTCATTGTGCTGGCGTGCCAGGACGGCGGTGGAGTGGTTCCAGGCGAGGGCGGCACGGGCGCCCTTGACCTTGTTGGCAGCGATCTGCTCGCCGTTCCCGGAACCTCCCAGCACGATGCCCAGCGCGTGCACGCCGGCCTGCTGGTCCGCCACGACGGCGAGTGCTGCATTGATGCAGAACGACGGGTAGTCATCCAGTGCGTCGTATTCCTTGGGCCCATGGTCCACCACGTCGTAGCCCTTGGCTGAGAGGTGGCTGACCAGGTGGGCGCTCAGCTCCATCCCTGCGTGGTCGGTGGCGATGTGGACCCGCGGGAATGCAGGAGTTGTGGTCACGGTAGCTTCCGTTCAATCATGAGCACCGGGGCGCGGCCGGGCTGGTACAGGTCAAATCAACAGATCCAAGAGTACTAGGTGCATCTTCCCGGGCTAGGAGTCTGCGTCGCCCTGGGAAGGAGAAGGGCCTTCCCCCCGTGCCCGCGCGGCCACCCGCGTGAGTACTTCCGCGAGGCGCTCCGCCGATGCCGAGTTCCCGCCGCTCACCGCCAGGCGGTGGCCATCGGTCTTGCGCACGACGACGGCGGGCCCGCTGCTCACGAGCACGGCTGCTGTTCCGCCGTGGTTGCGGTAGCCCCAGCCGCCATAGTCGGCCGCCCGGACGTCCGCCGGAGCGGCAGCCGAGATGGCCGCCGCGGGCACGTCCACCACCCGAAGTACCCCGGCAACGAAAACCCTGAGTCCGCTGCGGTCCGCCGTGACACGCGCGAACAGAAAGGCCGCACCGATGATGGCTGCGGCAACGAGCAGGGCACCCAGCCAGGGAACGGCAATGGAAATGAGTAAGGCTGGGAACAGGCTCGCAATGCCGATCATGACAAAGACGGAGCTGCGGGCGTGAACCCATAATCTGATCGAGTCGGTGGCCAGCTCGGGATCAAGTTCCAGTTCCAGGGCCTGCTGCAGGGCGCGGTCATCTTCCGGCGTCCACTGCTGGTCCGCCTTGAAAACGAATCCCATGATGACGCCAAGCGAGAGAGCGGCCCCGCTCCCCATGGCCAGCACGATGAGGTCCACTTCGGAATCCCGGGCGTCGGCCACACCGGCCTGGCCCACCAGGCCCGCCGCGAGCACGCTCGTCACGAACAGGCTCACCGTCAGGCCCGCGCCCATCATGATGCGCCGCATCACCGTGGGACGCGAAACGGGGACGGCCTGCAGGAGCACAAGCCACCCGGTCAGGACGATCATGGCGGCCCCGCCCCCCACATAGGCGGCAAACGGCGCAAAACTGGCGCCGCCGCCGTCGTCCCACCGGACTGCCAGAGGATCCGGAAGATCGGGCCGCAGCAACATGGCGCTCACCGCGAAAGCGACCGCCAGCAGTATGGGAAACCCTATTGCGAAGCGCAGCGCCTTGATGTCCACCGATTCGAGGAACTTTCCCATGCGTTAACGCTACCCCCGCAGCCTCGCTGCCGGGGACCGGGAAAGTGATCCAGGCAACTTGCCAAAGACCCGGGAAATGAAAGAATGGCTTCACAGTAACGACCACCACCCTCCGGAGGCACAATCTTGCCTGGCATGAACCTGACGCGCGCCGAAGCACGCGAACGCGCCGATCTGATCAACGTCGATTCCTACCATGTCACCCTGGACCTGACCAGGGGCGAGAACGTCTTCGGTTCCACCACCACGGTAAATTTCAGCGCCGCGGCCGGATCCTCCACGTTCATCGACGCCGTGACGGACGCCGTTCACAGCGTGACGCTGAATGGCCGGGAACTGGACCCTTTCGAGGTTTCGGACGGCATCCGCATCCAGCTCCCGGACCTTGCTGGGCAGAACGAGCTCACAGTAGTGGCCGACGCTCCCTATATGAACACCGGCGAGGGGCTGCACCGCTTTGTTGACCCGGTGGACGGTGAGGTTTACCTGTACACCCAGTTCGAGGTGCCGGACGCGCGCCGCATGTTCGCCGTCTTCGAGCAGCCGGACCTCAAGGCCACGTTCAAGTTCACGGTGACGGCGCCGTCACACTGGGACATTGTCTCGAATTCCCCCACCCCGTCGCCGGTGTCGACATCCCCCGGACCAGAGGGTGCTGCCCGTTCCATCTGGGAGTTCGCCCCCACGCCGCCACTCTCTTCCTATGTCACCGCGCTGATCGCCGGCCCCTATCAGTCGGTGCGCAGCGATGTGACGGGCTCCGACGGCCGTGTCATTCCGCTCGGAGTGTTCGCCCGGAAGTCGCTCATGCAGTACCTGGACGCGGACAACATCTTCGAACTGACCCGCCAGGGCTTCGAATTCTTCGAGGCGCAGTTCGGCTGCCCCTACCCGTTTGAAAAGTATGACCAGCTCTTCGTGCCGGAATTCAACGCCGGCGCCATGGAAAACGCCGGGGCCGTGACCATCCTGGAAGGCTACGTTTTCCGCGGCAAGGTTCCCGAAGCACAGGTGGAGCGCCGCGCCATCACGGTCCTGCACGAACTGGCGCATATGTGGTTTGGCGACTTGGTGACGATGCGCTGGTGGAACGACCTCTGGCTCAACGAATCCTTTGCGGAGTACATGTCCCACCTCGCCGCCGTGGAGAATACTAAGTTCCAGAGCGCCTGGACCACCTTCGCCTCAGTGGAGAAATCCTGGGCCTACCGCCAGGACCAGCTACCCACGACCCACCCGATTTTCGCCGAGATCAATGACCTCCAGGACGTGGAGGTCAACTTCGACGGCATCACCTACGCCAAGGGCGCCTCCGTGCTGCGCCAGCTCGTGGCCTGGGTGGGGCCTGAGCAGTTCATGTCCGGGGTCCGCGAATACTTCGCCAAGCACGCCTGGCGCAACACGGAGCTGGGCGATCTCATGATCGAGCTGGAGAAGGCCAGCGGACGGGACCTGGACCAGTGGGGACACCTCTGGCTGGAAACGGCAGGGGTGAACACTCTCGAGCCCGAGCTGACCCTTGATGCGGACGGCACCATTTCCGGGTTCGCCATCCTCCAGTCGGCCGTAGCCGAGCAGCCGACCCTCCGGCCGCACCGGCTCGCCGTAGGGTTCTATGACGTCACGGACGAGGGAAAGCTCGAGCGCGTCCACCGTGAGGAGCTCGACGTCGACGGCCAACGCACCGACGTGCCGGCGCTCGCCGGGCTGCGGCAGCCGGACCTCATCCTGCTCAACGACGACGATCTCGCCTACGCCAAGGTGCGGCTTGATGAGAAGTCGCTGGCCACTGCCAAGTCGCATCTGAAGGACTTCCGGGAGAGCCTCCCCCGCACGTTGGTCTGGGGTTCGGCCTGGGACGCCGCCCGCGACGGCGAGACCCCGGCGCGCGGCTACGTGGACCTGATCCTGGCCAACATCGCCGCTGAAAGCGACTCGTCGGTGATCCTGGTCCAGCTGCGCCAGCTGGCTACCACGCTGACCTTCTATGTGGCCGAGGAACACCGAGAAGCCACCATGGTGGCGGCCGGAGACCGGCTCTGGGATCTCGCCTCGGCGGTGCCCGGGGGTTCGGATGCCCAGCTGCAGTTCGTGAAGTCGTACGCGCTGCTGGCCCGGAGTGGACAGCAGCTGGACACCGTTGCCGGGCTTTTGGAGGGCTCCGTCACGCTGCCCGGGCTGACGGTGGACCAGGACCTGCGCTGGGAACTTGTGGCATCCCTCGTGGTCGGCGGACGGGCCGGGCAGGAGCAGATCGACGCCGAGCTTGCACGGGACAACACCTCCAGCGGGCAGAATGCGGCCGCGCTGGCAGAGGCCGCCATCCCCACGCCCGAGGCCAAGGCAGCGGCCTGGGAGTCAATCGTGGTCACAGGCGAGCTTTCCAACGCCATCCAGGCTTCGGCCGTCGCCGGCTTCACGAGGGTGCTGGACACCGCCCTGCTCGAGCCGTACTCGGAGAAGTACTTCCAGGCGGTTCCGGGGATCGTTGCTGAGCGCACTCACGCGCTCGCCCAGCAGATCGTCGTCGGGCTGTACCCGGCGCAGTTGACCACACAGGCGACCGTGGACCGGACGGACGACTTCCTTGCGGCGCTTCCGGAGGACAGCGCGGCGCTGCGCCGCATGATGCTGGAAAACCGAGACGGCGTTGCGAGGGCGCTGCGGGCACGCGCGGCTGATATCTAGGAGCAGGCATGTAGGTATAGCGGGCGCCCGGCACCGCGGGCGCCCGTCACCGGCGTCTAAACTGGCGGCATGGCCCTTGACGAGCACCACTATTCGCTGACTGTTCGCTGGACCGGCAACTTGGGAAGCGGCACGTCGTCCTACCGGGAGTACTCCCGGGACCACGATGTCGAAATTCCCGGGCTGCCGGTCCTCAAGGGCTCCGCCGACCCCACGTTCCATGGAGACCGCTCGCGGTACAACCCGGAACAGCTGCTGCTCACGGCGCTCGCGCAGTGCCACATGCTGTCCTTCCTGCACGTGGCGGTGCGGCACGGCGTCGTCGTCCAGTCCTATGAGGACCATGCCACAGGCACAATGCGGCTCAACCGGGATGGCAGCGGCCAGTTCGAGAGCGTGACCCTCCGGCCGCAGGTGACGGTGGCTGAGCCGGTCCCCGCAGATCTTGCCGAGGAGATGCACCGGCAGGCCAACGCGGTGTGTTTCATCGCCCGCAGCGTAAATTTCCCCGTGATGCACGCTCCTGTTACCACAGCGGCCGGAAGCAAGCCACCGGCATAATCCCGCTACCCTTAAAAGGGAACAGAGCCCACACCGCCGCGCGGACGCCGGCGGAACCATCCGGCTGGCGCCGGAGAGCAACAAGGAGCATCCCTACAGATGTACAGCATGTTTACAACGCCTTCCGCCTCGTTGGAACCCGACGGGTTCAATGTCGCCGGAATCGCGATCAGCCTCGGCGCTGGCGTCCTCCTGTGGCTGCTGGCGAGCTTCCTGATCTCCCGGATCACCAAGCGGGTCGCCAGCGGAACAACGCTTTTCAAGAAGCCGCATTTCCGGTGGGTCGCTCCCGCGCTGCGTGCCCTGGACCATGAACGGCGGGTTCAGCGGGCCAACACCATCGGGTCGCTGCTGAACAGCGTGATCGGCGTGGTCCTCGCCGTCATCACCAGCATCTATGTGCTCAAGAACCTCGACGTCGATGTGGCACCGCTGCTGACCAGCGTCGGTATTCTCGGTATCGCCATCGGCTTTGGCGCCCAGCAGCTCATCCGCGACTTCCTGGCCGGCATCTTCATCACCATCGAGGACCAGTACGGGATCGGCGACATCATTGAAACCAGCGAAGTCGTGGGCGTCGTGGAGTCGATCGGGCTGCGGATCACGCGCGTCAGGGACGAGAACGGCGCCATCTGGTACCTGCGCAACGGCGAAATCCTCCGGGTGGGCAACCGTTCGCAGGGCAATTATGTGGCTCCCGTGGAGGAGCCGGACGCCGGGCCGCTCGAAGCTGAAGCACAGCACGGACCGCAGCAAAAGGCCGGAGAATAGCCATGACCCTGCCCACTCCCTCTGAACCCAATGCGCCCCGGCAGCTGATGCGCAATGATCCTTTCAGCCAGCCCGGGTACACCGACAACTTCTACGACGCCGTGGGTGGCCACGAGACCTTCGTGAAGCTCATCGATGTGTTCTATGACGGCGTGGCGACCGACCCGCTGTTGCGGCCGATGTATCCCGAGGAGGACCTCGGCCCGGCAAAGCGGCGGTTCCTGATGTTCCTGGAACAGTACTGGGGCGGGCCCACTACCTACGGCGAGGAACGCGGCCATCCCCGGCTGCGCATGCGCCACATGCCGTTCCAGGTGACGCCGGAGGCCAAGGACCGCTGGCTGCACCACATGCGCGCGGCCGTGGATTCGCTGGAGCTTCCTCCGCTGTACGAGGGCACCCTGTGGGATTACATGGAGCGGGCCGCGCTCTCCATGGTCAACAGCCCGTCGTCCGCTTCCTAGTTTCCCGCGGAGTTTCGGCTGCCGGCTTCCGTCGGTGCTGACAGCAGGCCGGCACCTGTCCTGGCCAGGACGTGCCCGCGGCTGCCGCTGAGGCGGAACCAGCGACCTGCCCGGTAGAGGCGCTGTTCGTCGTCGCCCAGGAAGCCTAGTGCGAGTGCGGCGAAGGCGGCGCCGGCGGGAAGCCCGGAGCGGCCTTCCAGTTCGCGGCCCCAGACTGCAGCGCGGGCGTTGTTCACGATGAGGGCACCCGGCTTGTCCGGTACGATTCCGGCCACCTCGCCGATGCCCGCCTCGGCGGCCGCCCGCAGCTCGCTGTCGGGAACGGAGCCGATCAGCTCCCAGCCGGCCCGCGGGGCGCCGACGCCCGCCCAGGATTCGGTGACGGTCGACGGCGGGAGCGGCAGCTCGGCGTCGTTCTCCCCTGCCCGGGCCAGCCGGTCGAGGACTGCAGCCAGCGGCACCGTGACGTCCGTGGTGGACGGTTCGGCCAGACCCATGGTTCGGAGTCCAAGGATGGTGGGCGTGGATTCTCCCAGGATCCGGGGCCGGAGCACACAGACGTAGGCGGCCAGGACCGGGCCGGCGGCCTGAAGGCGGATGGCGCCGTCGTCAATGGCTTTGGCGCGGGTGGCGTAGGTGCGGAGATCGGCAAGATCCCGGGGGTCCGCGAAGCGGAAAGACTGGGTGAGGAGATCAGACACATCTAAAACACTACCGGCTGGGGCTCGGTTGAGCGCTGCCGGGCCGACGTCTAGAGTCAAACCATGACTGAAGCGGACGCCGGATTGCAGGAATTACCCACGAACGACCCCACTACGTCCCTGATCGAGCTGCTGGATCTCGGCGAACTTGAGGGTGCCCGCACCGATGAGGACATCTTCATGGGCCCATCCCAGCGTCAGCCGCACCAGCGGGTCTTTGGCGGCCAGGTGCTGGCGCAGTCCCTCATTGCAGGAATGCGAACCGTGGAGGCAGACCGGACGGTGCATTCAATGCACGCTTATTTTCTCCGGCCCGGCGACGCAGACGCGCCCATCACATTCGGGGTGCAGCGGCTGCGGGACGGCCGGTCATTCTCGGCACGCCGGGTCCATGCATACCAGGAGGGCAAGCCGATCCTGTCCATGATCGCCTCGTTCCAGGCCGGGGACGAGGGCATCGAGCACCAGTCCGAGATGCCGGCCGGAATCCCGGATCCGGAGTCCCTCCCCAGCACCGCCGACCTGCTGGGCAAGTTCGACCACCCCGTGGCGCGGCACTGGGCCTATGAACGGCCGTTCGACATCCGACACGTGGATCCCGCCCTCTACGTCGCAGCCACCGGCAAGAAGGAAGCCCGCAATGCCGTCTGGATGAAGACCTTCAGCCGCATGCCGGACGACGCCAATACCCACCGGGCTGCTTTGGCCTACGCCAGCGACTACACGCTGCTTGAATCAATCCTGCGCAAGCACGGGCTGAGCTGGATCACGCCGGGAATGAGCGTTGCCAGTCTGGACCACGCGATGTGGTGGCACCGGCCGGTGCGGGTGGACGAGTGGCTGCTCTATGTGCAGGAATCGCCCAGCGCCCAGGGTGCCCGAGGGCTTGCCACCGGGAAGATCTTCAACCGCGACGGCCTGCATGTGGCGTCCGTGGCCCAGGAAGGCATGGTCCGGGTGCCCACCGATCTGAAGAGCAAGGTGGCGGGTGCCTTCCAGACCAAAGTCCTGCAGCATCAGATGCGCAAGGGCTGAGCGGGACTAGCCCCAATGCCGTTTACTTAGGTGT
>NZ_JAGGPJ010000038.1 GCF_018613875.1 Arthrobacter sp. ISL-28
TGTGGGAGTTGTTGAAGTTATCGACCACCGTGGCCATGTTGGGGTACCAGGCCCAAACGGAGACCTTCGGCGCGTCGGCATGGACAATCTTGTTGGTGCAATTGGTGCTGTTGGCGCCGGCCCCCGCGGCATCCCCGCCGCCACTGCAGCCTGCCAGGGTGGCAGCCAAGGCAGCGGCTGACATAGCCGCTGCGATTGCTTTCTTGTTCACGTAGATTCCCTTCGGTCGTGCATGGACGTCGTCGTCGGAGGTAGAGCAGTGAGGGTGGCCCGTCCTACAGCCAGTGCTGGCGTGGAAGAAGCTGGACGGACTCGGCGATCGGGATCACAGAAGATTCCGAGATGTTTACATCGATGTAAGTAATCGTTGTAAATCCATCATGGTGTGACGGGACTTACATGTCAAGAAGAAATTAGGCGTTGGCTCCATGTGAACTCGGGATGGCCGTCGACTCCCGGCTGATGACCTTGAATTCGGCCTCGAACTCGCGGGCGGCTGCTGGCGCGGCAGCGCCCTCGATACGTTCCAGGAGCATCACGACGGCGGTTTCGGCTATCTCCCGCCGACCCGGATCGATCGTCGACAACGTCGGCAGTGAGTACCGGGTCTCATCGATATCGTCAAAGCCAATAATTGCCACATCCTCCGGGATTTTCAGCCCGGCGTCCTGCATGACCCGCATCGCGCCCAGGGCGAGGGAGTCGTTGAAGGCCACGACGCCGTCGAACGCCAATCCGGACTCCAAAACCTGGCGCATGGCCTGGGCACCGTCGGATCGGTGCCACAACTGGACATCGATTGCCAACTCGTCCCGATACTCAAGTCCCGCGTTCCGCAGGGCGCGACGGTAACCTTCCAGCCGGAGCCCCGCTGAGCCAATGACTTCATTCCTGTGGGCCCCGAAAGCGAGCAACTTGGTTCGTCCGCGTTGCAGGAGGTGTTCCGTGGCAGCTTGCGAAGCCTCAATGTTTTGCATTGTCACGTGGTCCGCGGGGCCGTGGAAGATCCGCTCACCGAGCAGGACGATGGGTGTCGGGATGTCAATGAGGTCCGCGTCCTCCTGGCTCAGGCCCAAGACGCTGTAGAGGACGCCGTCAACCATTCGCATCCTTGGACCATGCAGGATTTCCAGTTCACGTTCCCTTAGGCCTCCGCTTTGCTCGATGATCACGACTTTCCCCCGCTTTGACGCGGCAGTCATTACGGCGTCAGCCAGTTCGGCGAAGTACGCGTTTTTTAAATCCGGAATGATGAGGCTAATGACATCTGTGCGGCCCGACCTTAATCCACGGGCAGAGAGGTTGGGCTGGTAACCAAGTTTTTCAATGGCCAGCAAAACCCGCTCGCGCGTCCCTGTTTTGATGTTTGGATGTTCATTGATGACGTTCGACACGGTCTTGATCGACACATCCGCCGCCTGGGCCACATCCCGCATGGTTATTGCCAACTTTTCCCTCTTCCGCGCACACGTTAGTTTCCGCCTCCACAGCAGATTACATCGTTGGAACGAATTTGGGCCGAAAGCCGCTTCAAGGGCCAATGTCCTTACGGCCGTCCAGGCAGCGCCGTCCAGACAGCGCCGTCCAGGCAGCCGGCCAGCGGGCAGGGGATGTTGACTGGACAGTGTCGGTGGACGCGACGATCACCCGGGTACATCAGCATGGCGCCACCCTTCCCCGGGTCACAGGGGGCCCCACAGAATTACAAGAAACTCGGCGCTGAGGAGCCCGGGGATCACGCGATCGGCAAGTCCAGAGGCGGAATGACGTGCAAAATCCACCTTGCCACGGACGGCGAAGGACGACCGCTGGGCCTCGTCCTCACCGCCGGCCAGGCCGCCGCCACCTCATTCTTCCAAGCGGTGCTGGAGACCATCTCGGTCGCGGGCAACTCCCGGGGACGGCCACGCATCCGGCCCGACCGGGTGCTGGCTGACAAGGCGTACACCTCCGGCGCTAACCGCAGCTACTTGGCCGGTAGAGGAATCAACGTCCAGGCACCGCAACCGACACAGGGAGCAGGGCATACCGTAGGACAGCAAGCATTAGTGGCGTTACCGTCTTCCCCCTCCAGCTATCCATCTGAGCTATCGCAGCGGAACATGTCCTGATCTGAGAGTTCTCACCATTGGATCCGCGAAAGCGACGCGGGGTGGCAACCACTACGTCAGCAAGCGCTACAACCGCGGCTCCATCGGCCTGGGCCATGCCGGCATCAAAGGCGGCCCGGACTGGACCATGAAACGCGACATACTCTCCCCCCAGATACACCGCCCACTGGGACGAACTCCCCCTCGTCAAAGCTGCCTAACCCCGGCCAGTCTCGTACCGAAAGGAACCCAGGATGACCCTGGCACCAGAAGCACCACACGCTCTCGAAGCGGTCGCCGTCCGCTTTAGCCCGGACGGGACACCCTTGGCCGTCCGCCATGATGGCCAGATCTGGGTCGTTGACCCTGACGTCGACACGGCCCACTGGTTCACTAGGGACTCCTGGTGGGATACCCAGCGCTCGACCCCGCCAGGCGTCGGGAACGTAGTAGACATCGAGTACTGGCGGGTGCAGGTCCGCCTCGGACCCTCAACCTCGGCGCTGCGGACCTTTGAGCTGCGCCGCGATCCCCTGGCGCAGCAGTGGCTTCTGGAGTCCATCACTGACAACAGAGGGCAGCCATGAGTAGCGTGGGGCCATGGGACTCATCTACGACGACCCGGCCCTGGCCGCGCTGACGCTCACGCGCCTTGCAGCCGAGGAATCCGAAGGCCCCAGCGCAATGACAGGACGAATGCACGCAATCCTGGATGACCTGGTGCAGCGCAACGGACCCGGCTCCCTGGCGGAGCTGGCCATCGTCCTGGCCCGCGCCCGGTTCGCCGCCCTCGATGATCTCGCCCGCGCCACCGGGGCCGACACAGCGGAGCTCCTGGACATGGTGGAAATCGAGGCCCTGGAAGGCCTCGATTTTGACGACAGCTGATCCGAAGGTCGGGGATGTTTGAACCCTTGATGGGATGGGTACGTGAACAGGACCAGGGCTTCGCCGCGCAGCCGGCCGTGGCCGGCGGCCATCCAACCAGGATTATCCGGTGGAAATCACAGGAACGATCCAGATGCCGGACGGCAGCACCGATCACATCTCCGCCCCGGGCGACACCTACGAAGATGCTAAGGCTGCACTGGTGGCCGCAATGCCCGGAAGAGATCTGCCAGGAAACCGGCGTAAGGGCTGACCGTGACGAGCACGGCCAGGCAATGCTCTCCCAGCAGGACCTGGATTTCATCCGGGCCACGGCGGAAGGAACACAAACACCCCCGGAGCACCGGTTCTTCGACGCAGCCAGCCCGGAGAAGGCACCTAGCCCGATTCCGGTCCGGACCGGCGGTCACATCGGGCGGATGTTCTCCGCCTGCGGACCCTTCGGACCCTGGGCTACCTCGAACTGAACCTTTTGGTTCTCTTCCAAGGAGCGGTAACCGCTGGAAGCAATCGCGGAGTAATGGGCAAAGACATCTGCGGATCCGTCATCAGGAGCGATGAAACCGAAGCCCTTTTCGGAGTTGAACCATTTCACTGTGCCTGTTGCCATGCCCGCTGCCCCTAGAAACTCTTCATCTCACCCGCGGGTTTCACGGCACCGGCGGCACGGAAGTACTCTCCCGCTGGTCCCAAAACTACGGTTCCCCGCGTATCGGCGCAAGAGCCTTTTGTCGAGTTCGGGCCTGCGAGCGAGTTTTCCGGAGGCCGTGTCAAGGAAGACCTGCTCACAACCGGGCCATGCGCAGCGCGTTGTGTTGGGCTTCGACGTCCGCGCCGCACGCAATATGAAGATCGCGCACCTCCTCGCCGGCGGCTATAACGCCTCGGCCCGTACCATCCCGGCGGAGGTCAGGACGCGAGTCATCCATCGGGACAAGGTTTGCGGGCAATGCGGTGGCCCCGGTGAGGAGATCGACCACACCGCTAAAAAGGCGACGGAAGCAGGACCGGCACCGTCGACGTCGAGCTTCACCGTCGGAAGGCTGACGCGCTGGCCCCAGGCGGCCCGCTGCTCCGCCGCGGGAATCCGGGACTCAGCTGCGTCGATTTCCGAGTGCGCAGCGCTACTTCCACTCGAAGAGGCGGCCTTCGGACTTGCCATCGGCCACCTGGTACTCGAACAAGACTGCGATCCCGTTGAGGTTACTCAACTCGTCTGACGTGGTTTCGTAGAACAATGCACCCCGCCAGGTGAGTTGACCCGGACCGGTGAAACTACCGACACCGTGGCCGGTGAAGGTCGCAGTCTGCCCGCTTGCGGTGACAACAAAACCGTTTCCGCTGCCGGCCACCGTGCCGCTGGGACGAATCGTGCCGACGTAGGTGACCGTGACGTCAACCTGGGCACCGCAGAGCGTGCCGACCTGATGGTCAGTCACTTCAGTGCGCGGACCGCGACCCATGTCTTCCAGAACCCGCGTGCTGATGGTTTGTCCGTTGAGTTCCCCGATTTGTTCTCCGAGCATCATGATCTCCTTGCCAATTGGATCGGTGCATGGACCGGAACGAATGCCACGTCTGCTGGCGTGACGTTCCAATCGTAGGGTGGAGACCGCTCGAGGTCGACGTCTGCACGGTGCCCGTTTCCGACGGTTCGGATGACTGGACCGGTGCCCTGCCGGCGACTGGCTCGCTCCCCCCATCCGCGGAGGAAACGTTTGTCGGTGGCCCACGATATTTCGGCATCCTGAGCCCAAGGGAGCTCATTCTTTCCCCTCACAATCTGCCCGTCGTCCATCGGCGGGCAGCGGCCGGCGGTGGTCAGGGTTGCGGTCCGGGTGGGAGGTTTTTGGTGGCGGGTCCTTGACGATGGTGCCGTCGGTGGCGTAGCGAGAGCCGAGGCAGGGGCAGTCCCAGGTCGTGTCGGAGACGTTGAAGCCGACCGTACAGCCCAGGCCAAGGCGGTACAAACAATGCCGGCCGCCAACGCCATGCCCGGGCAAGATGGCGGAGAACGGTGACCGTCGGGTACGAAGTTGTAGCGCTTGTCGTCAACCGGGAATGGATCCCCCGCGAACGCAGTGAGTGACTTGCGCGCCCGCTTCAGGGGCCACCTTCCCGATCGGCACCACCACCGTCGATTGCACCGCCACCGACGTCACCGGTAACCAGACCACCGGCAGCTTCACCGTCACCGTGGTCGGCGCCGCCGGGCAGATGGAAGACCTCGAGACGCTGATCATTGCCTAACCGCTCAAGGCCACCGTGGAGAACAGCCTGCTGAACAAGATCACCGGCGCCCAGGACGCGATCGCCGCCGGCAAAATTGATGCGGCCTGCAACAAAGCTGGCCGACTTCCTCGGCCAGGTCGCCGACTTCCGGACGGCCGGCAAGCTCACCGACGCGCAGGCCACCGAACTCACCGCGGACGGCACCCGGATACGAGCAGCCCTTGGCTGCTGAAAATACGGGCAAGCAATCCCCCGGCAGCCTTGAACTGGTCCCCGATGGTTGGACTGGCCAAATAAGATCCTAAGCCGCGAGGGCCTGGGCCCGGTATTGCACCGGGCTCAGGCCCTCGAGCTTTGTCGAGATCCGCTGGTTGTTGTACCAGTGGATATATTCGTTCAGGTGCCTGGCCAGTGCGTCGGTGCTGATGTATCGCACGTTGTGAAACATCTCCTCCTTGAGGTGACCGAAGAAGTTCTCCATCACTGCGTTGTCGTAGCAGTTGCCCTTGCGGGACATTGATTGGGTTGCGCCGGCGCCCTTAAGGAGAGTCCGCCAGGAAGCGTGCCGGTACTGGAATCCCTGGTCCGAATGCACGAGTGGCTGCTGGCCAGGTTCCAGGCAGGATAGGGCGTTGCGCAGCGATGTGTTGGTGAGGTCCAGGTTCGGGGAAATGCCGATGGTGTGGGAGATGATCTGCCGGTAGAAGAGGTCCATAACCGGTGAGAGGTAAAGTTTCCGGTCCCCGACGCTGAATTCGGTCACGTCCGTCACCCATTTCTGGTTCGGGGCGGTGGCGTCGAACTCGCGGTTCAGCAGGTTCGGCGCAATGGTGCCTTGGTCGCCTTGGTAGGAGTTGTAGCGCTTCTTCCGCCGGACCTTGCAGGCCAGGCCGAGGGGGCGCATAAGCTTCAGCACGGTCTTCTTCGCGATCGTCCATCCTTGGTTGAGCAGTTCCGTGTGGATGCGGCGGTGCCCGTACCGGGCGTGGTTGGCCGTGAAGATGTCCGTGATCGCGGTCTTGAGTGTCTCCTGCGGGTCGCGTGCCTGCAGGCGGGCCTGGTGGTAGAAGAAGGTCGACCGGGCGAGACCGGCGACCTGCAGCAGAACCGGCAGTGGAAAGGCAGCCTTGAGGGCGATGAGGGCTTGGACCTTCACCGTTGTTTTTGAGCCCTCAAGGCCCGTAATTTTCCCAAGTAGGCCACCTCGGCCCGCAACCGCTCATTCTCCCGGCGCAATTGCTCGAGCTCGGATGTTTCAGCCGGTGCTGCGGCATCAGCCTTCCTGGGCCGGCCTTTAGGCTTCGGCCGCAATGCCTCCTCGCCCTCGCGACGATACGCACGCACCCACGTTTTCAGCAAAACCGGCGAAGACAGGTCAGCCTCGGCCGCAAGATCAGGGGCCGTCTCGCCCGCGAGGAACCGCTCGACCAACGCGAGCTTGAAGTCGAAAGAATATGACTGTTTCGTCGGCTTCGTCACCAGCTACGACTCAGGAATCCACACGCTCAGGAGCGGCAACATCCAGATCCGCTAGCCCGGACCGTACGCGGAACAGCCGCGGCCCCCCGACCGCCGGGGGCGCGGTTGCCCACTTAGTTTTAGCAGGGCAGGGGCGCCCGTCATGCTCGAGCGAACGGCCGCCGACCGCGACCCGGGCGCTCCCTCGACGGCACCCTACCCCGGGAGCCCGACGCCGACATGTCCGTTCGGCCCCTGCCGGAGGTCGCTTAGGCACACCGGAGCACGTGCGGAGTGCCCTCAGGTCACTGAAGCCGTCGCGGCTCAGGTCGTGAGGGTGGATCTCCAAAGTCACCGCGTATCCGTCAATTGCGAAGGTGGCGCCGACCCGAATGCGCGCACATCGGCAAATCCGTAAAAAGGCGCTTGCCTGTTCTTTCGAGACCGCCGACCGGGCGTCGCAATCCCAAGGTTCTCTCCGAAGTCGCTTGCATCAACTCTGGACTGTTGGCAGCCATGCGATCACCGCCAGATGTCGCCGCAGCCTCAGTTATCTGGCCGTTCCGTTTGAGGAAATGGCGTCCGAGTCTTGAGTCCGAGAAAGGGTGGAGCACCTGGATGGGAAGCGACCTTCAGCGGGCAACCGCGTCACTCCAGTCCTGAATCAAACTGCCATGTTCAATTTGACGCCTATAGGAGCATCACCGGGAACTCTCGGAAACATCACGAATTCGAGCCAGTCCGACCGATGTAAGACCCAGTCCGGAGCCCAGAGTGTGGTTACTGTCCACACTTTCATTTTGAGCATTTTGTAGCACTATCCGAACGACTGCTGTGAACCCTCCGGGCTAGGAAAATTGGGTCGCGTAGGTGCGTCCGTGCCACCCTGCAGTTCCCTGCACGGGAACCTGAGCCCCGACATAGACGACCGCCCCGGATCGAGAACAACCAGGCGGTGCGGGCACAGCCTGGGAAACGATGGGGCGTCAGGGCGGCCTACTTCCTCCAAAGGACCTCATAAACGATCTGGTAGGAACCAACATGGCCGGACACCGGGCGCCTATCCTGCAGACGGGTGGCACCGTAGCGCCGAATGGGTTTTCGGAGCGGCTGGGGTCATGGCCAGTCGCAGCGCCGGAAGCTGACGGCAGACCTGAACCGGGCATGGGGAGCATCCGTCCCCCGGGTTTTCTGCGGCCCGTTCGGGCGATCAGCCTGCACCATTGACAAATCAATCCCGGCGAATGCATCCGTTTCCGGTTCGATGTCCTGCGGCGTGTTCATATCAGAATCCATGATTTATCCCCCCGATAGTCCATGAAACACTTCAACTCGTAATGAAGGTGTAGTGGTCTGTGAAGTGCTGACAGAGGGTTCCCCCCGGGGTCCCCGCTTCAAGTACCTGTGGCGCGCTGCGCCGTCCCCCAACTAGCATCTTTGCTCCCCCAGCAAGCGCACGGATGATGCCGCTCACCGTACGCCCACGCATCCTCTAAGGAATAGAGAAACCCCCACGACAATCGGGTAAGCAAGGTGACAAAAGGCGTCAATATCGTGCGGCAGGTCGCCTCGGCCGAAGCCCCCAGGCTGGTGGGCGGGCGGCTTCCATGACTAAGTGTCGCAGCAGCGTGGGGTCCCCGTGGTCCCCCAAGCTGAACTTCTGAGTCGCCCTCGTCGACGATATGCTCCGCCGCGAAACCACAATGAAAACCATCGGCCACCTTGTCTGCGGCAAGAACGACTGCACCATCTGCTACAGCCTCGGCCCTTCGGCCCGTCGCTCTTGGGGATGTCATTTCGCCTTGACGGAAACTCCTCCCATGCAAAGTCAGACGTCGTGGGCTCCCCCGTCCCCTTTGTACGAAGGCCTGTCTCCCCCAGCTGGAACGAACAGTGATCGAATGTGGGTGGGGGGAGTGGCAGAGCCGAATCCCGACCAATGGCCGCTCGCTCGGCGTAATCTGAAATCCAAGTCAGCTTGGCACACAGCAGAACCGGGCGACGACAAGTTATGAACGTTGTGGGAACTAGTTTGAGGGGGCCCCGGGTCTGGAACAGGCTTCGGGTTTTCCTAGGGTCGTCCTGCGAGCCTTTGGGTAGCTGATCGATGGACACCTGCGGTGGACGTTTTTGATCAGGCCCGCTGCCCCGACAGCGTCCTCAGTACCGGGACGCGGGGATCTGGGTGAGCTCCTGCGGGTCCCTTGGGGGGAGGGAGCGCTCCGCGAGCGGGAGGGCCGCTGAAGCCGGCCCTCCCGCTTTCTTTCCACCTGAGTTGTGGACTGCAGGCGGCAACGCTCAGTCTTCCTGTAGGACGGGATGCGGCGAGTTTGTCGCACCTGTGGTCCCCGAGTGCGTCGCCTGCGGCTTCCGGATGGAGCTGCCCGGCTGGGATCCTCTTTCAGGGCTCCGACCCCGGCTCTTAATGGTCCGCAGGTGACTGAGTCGCAGCCGTGCAGGCAGGGCCGCCGCTGCCCATATTAGAAGCGGAACTGACATGACCTAGGCAATGTTTCCGGCAGCCGTCTCCCCGGCGCCCGGACGACGGATGGCGACGCATGGTGATTGACCGAGAAATGGCACGACCACATGGGAGAGCGTCCGCCATGCTTTGAGATGTTCCATCGTCTCTTCCGCAGCTGCTACCGCCTTCTCCATGAGCTTGACGCGCTGCTGCTGGAAGTCGTTGGCGAGAGTCACGCTCCGGATCTGTTCTTCTGACAGTCCTCCCTGCTGTTCAAGCAGCCGTGCTGCGATCGATTGCCGCTGTGGAGCATCTAGATGTGCCAGAAGCGTGGTTTCCCTCGTGGCCTGGCTCCATGCGGCACCCACTTGCCGATCCGCGGAGAACTCGATTGCCCGAGCGACCAGATCCTTGGCGGCTGCTTGCTTGTCAGCATGGGTGAGGGAGTTCCACACCATTGCCGGGTCATTTGGAAGGCCTGTGAGGCCCGCATCCACGTGCGCGTCGGCGGTGGAATCGGCACCGCGCGCGACTTCCTGCGCGCCGGCCTGGTCGACCGGTTGCACCTCATGGTCGCCCCGATCCTCCTCGGCCGGGGAAATCGACTGTGGGACGACCTGCCCGGCCTCGACCTCACCCACAAGGTGACGACGGAAGTGGCCGAGAGCGGCACGACCCACATCACCTTCACGCGATAGGACGTACACATGACGATCGAACGCCGACTCGCCCGCGCCGAGTTCACCCTGACCCGCGACTACCCCGTTCCCCTCGAGCGCGTCTGGGACGCGTTCGCCGAAGAGGACCAGAAGCGGCACTGGGTCGGCGGCGGCGACACCGTTGAGCCCGGCGAGTGGGCGTTCAACTTCCGCGTCGGCGGACGCGACGTCGACGAGGGGACGTTTCACGGCGGTCCGGTCTCGCGGTACGAGGCCACGTACACCGACATCGTCGAGCACGTCCGCATCGTCACGACATACGACATGTGGCTCGACGGGGTCCACATGTCGACGTCAGTGGCGTCGTTCGAGTTCGAGCCGATCGACCAGGGCACCCGGTTCACGCACGTCGAGCACGGCGTCTTCTTCGACCAATTCTGGGCCGACGGGCCGAACCGCGAGGAAGGCAGCCGGGGCCTGCTAGAGGCTCTGGGAAACTACCTCGCGTGACGCACCTCCCTCCGGCCGATTTCGTGGCCCATGTGGTTGCTAGGCCACCGCTCAAAGGGTCAAATAGTAGGAAAACGGATAACGCGCATCGCCAGTAGAGGTAGTCAGATCCGCCGTCCGTCCAACGATCTGTCCCCTTTGTTCCCATACAGGTAGGTCGGTATCTTCCCGCCCGCGGCCTTCTCCCATTCGTGGAACCCGCCGTAATAATCCTTGGGGAGGTCCCGATCGCTGTACCGGTAGAGGCGATCGCATGCTCGACGTTGTAGACGGACATCCGGAATAACCTCGACCGGGTCACCGGGGTCGTGAACACTTCTCACTCCTGATGCCTACGCACAGCCTGAGGGTCGCCAGAGTCCGCACCAACTCTCAACTCAGGGGTGGGTGGCGAAAGTCCCCGCTGAACAGCCGCTTTGCTAAGGCATACGGCGCGGCAGGACTGCGACACCCATCCCACAACTTTCCCCAGTGATCATTCAAAAGGGAGGTGGGTCCTCCTAAGCAGTATCTCCCCAGCTTGCCCCGTACCAGCCGTAGGTGGCTCAAAGGTAGCGTTCCGCGATGTGCTCGTACTGAAGGTTCGCTTCCTTTTGCCCATGGCCACTACACCTCCGTGGCCACCTCGTGTGCCCCGGGCCTCCTCGTCAAGTCGGTACAGCAGGCTGCAAGCAATCATGATGCCCTGGACCGCGTAACGCCGGTTGAACTGGCGGGGATTCACCGTGTGGGCCGTGGCGTTTCGGCTGAAGGTCATCGGCACCTTGTCGCCATCGGCGACGAAGAACTGCTGAGGCAACAAAGCAATAGTCATCAGAGTCACATAGGGATGCACAAGGGCAGAGCATAAGCCAAGTCCTCGCCAAGCGGACGCGAGACCTTCCTTAGGCGAAGCCGAATAACAGCCACGTGAAGCCGCGGTTATCTGCGTAGCCCGGCAGGCATCCTTCTACCGTAATGCCAGCGTGTGTTACCCCGGGTTCTTGCCCGTAGGCTTGTCTGGCAACCTTCGGTCTGCCTGGTCGCACCCAGGCAGACCTCTCCGGGTGTCTGCTCGCCAGCGTCCGGCAGAAGGGTGGTGCCAAGGGTCAGCAAGGCAGCGTCCAGACGTTCAGCATGCAGCACCAGGCGTTGGGCGGGCGATATCCGCATGCTTGGCAGGCTCGACTCGTCGGCGAGCAGTGACAGGGTGACGGTGGAGTCGCATCCGAGCCGCTCCGGCGCCGAACTCCCATATGCCTCGAGGTGATGGGTCAAACGCTGGACAGTGCTTGCGATGCGCCGCTCGGCGATCGCGAGGGCGACCGGTGGGACGTCCTCAACCCGCTCTGCCAGGGCGACGAGGCTCCGCGCATGGTACCCGCAAGCATCCAGGAGTCCGATCAGGGAGCGGGCATGGGCACTCCGGCGGCGTTGTGGGTTGGCCGGGTGGGCCAGCGGCAGGCAGGACCTGCGGAAGGCTTCCAGCGCTTGGTCGAGTTCCCGCAGATCCTGGGACAGCCGCCGGGCGAGGTGTTCGTCGTCGAGGCTGCCGACGGCGTGACGGGTGACGCGGCCGAGAGCGAGCAGAAGCTCAACCAGACGGTCGTTGCTCAATTGTTGAACGGTGGTGGGCAGGATGAGGACGGCAGCGAGCACGCCGCAGGCGACGCCGAGCGCAGTCTCTTCGATCCGCAGCACGAGCAGACTGGTCGTGAAGGTGTGCAGCAGGGCAGTGAGCACGCTGAGCGTGCCGGTGATGAAGAAGGTCACCGCCCAGTACGCGGCCGGCGGGGTGTAGAACATGCCGAAGAGGCACACTATGAGCAGGCATAGCCCCGTAGAAGTGCCCCCGTCGGCGAGGACTGCGAGTCCGAAACCGAACACCACGCCGAGGATCGTGCCGACCAGTCGCCTGGCGCCTTGGAGCAGGATCTCCCCGGTGCTCTCCACCCTGATGAAGACTACCCAAACTGTGGCCACGGCCCAGTACCACAAATCTGGTGAGAGCAAGATACCACCGGCAGCGGCGAGTGCGGCAGCTGCCGCGATCTGGAAGGACTGACGGGTCGTGAGATCCCCTGCGCGAGCTCGCCGTGGCTCCCTCGTAGCCGGCGCGGGAGCCGTTCGGGCCGAGTGGTGGCCGAACAGGGCCAGGGCCAGATCGCCGACTCCCTGATAGCTGTGCTGTAGTTGCGGAGATGCGAATGGCGGCGGGTGTGCCGAGTAGTCCAGTAGCCCTTCGCGCAGGCCTTCGGGCGAGGCATCATCGGAGTTCGCTATGCAGTCGTGCAGGGCCCGTATCTCGCCGACCAGATGCTCGCGGATGTGGGCCTGCGCATCTCGGGGCGGCTGGGGCACACGCGTCACGCGCATGACCAGGACGGCTAGCCGACGCGCAGCGCTTTCGGCACGTGCGATCCTGAACTGCGTGGCGGCGGTGTTGGCCTTATCCACAGGGCATCGGTCCAGGACGTCTTCGATCAGCAGCGCGCACGCGTGCAGGCGGTTGATACGGTCTTCCAGAACCCGAACACTCCGTGTTTCGTGGCGCCCCATTGCCAGAAGCTCGGCCGTCGCGTCCAGCACAGAGCCCAGACGGCTGTCGAACGCCCGCTGCAGGCGTCGCAGAATGCCTGGAACGGTCGTCGGAACGAGCGCGAAGCGCACCAGGGCGTGGGCGGTGATGGCCACGCCGAGAGCCCCTGCCAGTTCCGGCAACTGCCCGGGCACTGCCTGGGTGACCTGCGCCAAGAAGAGCATCATAACGCCGAAGATCCCCAGTCCCAGTCCGCGCGGGCCGAATCTGCGAACGTAGGCGGCCGCGAAGATCAGCACTGGGAAGACCACAGCGGCCACGGCAGGATTCGGTGCCAGCAGCGCTCCGGCCGTGAGGCCGGCGAACGAGGTGACCAGGCCGCCCAGCAGAGTCAGCATCTGGTCACGGGGGCTGACGTCGCTGATGGCGAGCGAGGCGACCATGGCGCTGAAGCCGCCCGCCACGACCGCCTCGAGAGGCTGCGCGAGAGCGGTCAGCACCGCCAGCGTGAGGAGAACTCCCAGGGTTGCTCGGAGAGCGGAGACCAGGCGCAGCAACCCGGGGTCGGAGGCGGAGAACCGGCTCCACAAGGCTGCTGTCGATCTTTCCCGCACGGTCGTCGTCCTTTCAGTGTGGCGTCGGCGACCGTTCCGCCGTCGAGGCGGTCGTGGTTTCGATCGGCCTTCACCAATTCTGGTCCGGGGAGCGCGCGGTGCGGTATGCGTCAGGTGACTGCTTCGTCGCCCGGCGGGGTGCCTTCAAGAACATCACGGAGCTGCGAGCGGGTGGTGATGCCGAGCTTGGGGAAGGTGCGGTAGAGGTGCGAGCCGACCGTTCGGGGTGACACGAAGAGTTTCTCGCCGATCTCCCGGTTGGTGAGCCCGCGGGCGGCCAGCCGGATGATCTGCCACTGCTGCGGCGTGAGCTCGGCGAGTGCATCGGGCGTGGCATCGGCGATGTCGATCCCCGAGGCGCGCAGTTCCGCCTGGGCGCGTTCGATCCATGGTCGGGCGCCGAGGCGTCGGAAGGTCTCCAGCGCGGCGGTGAGCCCCGGCCGCGCTTCGGCGATGCGGCGCCGGCGCCGCAGCCACTCGGCGTGGTCCAGGAGCGTCTGCGCTCGTTCGAAAGGCCACTGCCCGAGCGTGGTGTCGGCCAGGGCGGCTTGGAAGCAGGATTCGGCGTATTCCGGGTCGGAGAGCAGCGCACGGCCTCGGTTGACCAGCGCCTTCAAACGCGCCGAGGCGCTGCTGCCGAGCTGCTGCGCGGAACGCTCCACGATCTCGGCGGCCTCGCCGATGTGGCCACTGCGCGCGGCAGCGGCGGCCAGCTCGGCCAGGGCCGCGTAGGAGGCGTGATAGTGCAGCGGGGCGCCGTCAGCGCGGAAAACCATGCGCAACTGCTCGTAGGCGGCGCCATAGTCGCCTTCTGCTGCCGCGACTGTGCCGAGCGCCCGCCGGGCGTAGACGCTGACCGACCGGCTCTCGAGCGGGTCGATCAGGGCTAGGGCGTTGTCAGCCAGCATGCGTGCTTGAGCCGCATCGCCTTGCTGGGCGCATACCATCGCCTCGACGGCCGACGCGCACGCCGCAGCGTGCTCGAGCCCGGCCACCGCAGCCACAGAGGCGACGTCCGCGCACACGGTGCGGGCCTGCGCCCATCGGCCGTGTTCCAGATAGGCAAGGGCGGCTGCGCAGCCCAGTCCGTTCGGGAGTGGCCCTTGGGTCTGCCACAGGTCGAAGGCCAAGTCGAAGGTCCTCACCGCGAGGGGAGTCTCGTCCAGCAGCCAGGCCGTGATGGCAAGGATCATCAGCCGGTCCGGCGTGCCCTTCTCCTGGCGGATCATGGCCGGCAGTTCCGGAGCGATGCCTGCCGCGCTGTCGAACGGATCCGCGAGGGCCCGCACCCAGGCCCGCAGCGTGGTGTCGGGCGGGTCCTCGGCGATGATGGACAGGATGTGCTGGATCTCGTGCCGCTGCGATTCCTCGCCCGAGTAGAAGTGGGCCACGGCGGCGTCGCCAAGGATGTCCAGGGCCGTCTCCGGTGCCGTGGTCGACAGCTGCAGCGCGGTGCGCGTGAGCGCAGCGTAGGCGACGTTGTGATGCATAGTCAGGGTCATCAGCCTGGCCGCCTGGTGCGAGGCCGCCATCTGGAGTGCGAAGTCGTGGGTGAGGCTTCGGGCTTGGGCGGTGAGTTCGTCCACCCATGCGAGCTGGCCGGTGAAGACGGCCGCGCCGGCGGCGGCTACCAGCAGCCGCGCGCGCTCTTCGCGTTCCGGGGCGAGCTCGGCGGCTCGCTCCAGAGTCCTGGCCGCCGCCGCATAACCGCCGCGGCGTCTGGCCCGGTCCGCCGTCTGCTCCAACGCGGCCGCCACTTCCGCGTCCGGGTGGGCGGTAGCCGCGGCCAGGTGCCAGGCGCGCCGGTCGGGCTCGGCACGCAGCGCTTCGGCCAGCCTTAGATGGGCATCGTGCCGCGCGTCGAACGACACTGCGTGGTACACGGCAGAGCGGATGAGGGGGTGCCGGAACCTGATCTGCCGGTCGACCTGCCTGACCAGGCCCGCCTGCTGCGCGGGCAGCCATGCCTTGTCCCCCAGGTCGGGCAGTCCGAGGAACACAGCCGTCGCTGGGTCCGCCGCGTCCGCAGCTGCCAACAGCACCAGAGCACGTTCAGTAGCCTCGGGCAGCTCGTCCAGGTGCGCGGCATAGATCCGCTCAAGCCGCTCGGTGAGGGGCAGCGGACCGGCCGCCGCACCGGATGGCAGTTTCCCCCCGCGCGTTGCCGCGCCTGCCAGCTCAAGCAGAGCGAGCGGATTTCCGGCCGCCTGGTCAAGGATCTGCCAGCGCATCCGACCGTTTGGGAGCTGGGGCTGCCCCGCGTCGAGGAGACGATTGGCCGCCGCTTCGTCGAGCGGGTCCAACATGAGTGTCGGGTGCTCCTTGAGTCCCGGAAATGGGTCGCCACTTCGAACAGCCAATAGCAAGGTGACCGGTTCGACGGCCAGCCGCCGGGCGACGAATGCCAGGACGTCCAGGGAGGCCCGGTCGATCCACTGCGCATCGTCCACCACGACCAGAAGGGGCTCCCGGTCTGCCAGATCGGACAGCAAGGTCAGGACCGCTACGCCAAGGAGCATCATGTCCGGGATGTCTGGAGCGGGCTCCAGAGCGAACGCCCCGAGCAGGGCCGCGCGCTGGCGGACGGGCAGACTCTCTGCAGCGGCCATGGCGGGCCGCAGAATCTGGTGCAGCCCCGCGAAGGCGAGGTAGGCCTCCGTCTCGCTGCCGGTCGCAGTCAGCACCTGGTGGCCAGCCGCGCGTGCACGCCGGGCGGTGCCGTCCAAGAGGATGCTCTTGCCCGCGCCCGGGTCGCCGATCATTACCAGGACCTGGCTGCTGGACGGCATGGACTCCACCAGGCCGCCGAGGCGCTCGGCCTCAGTCACTCGCCCGACGAGCGAGTGACTGAGGCCGCACTCCGCTCCCGTGATTGCGCCGTGTTCCGCCACGCGCTCACTCACAAGAGCCTCCAAGGAACTGCGGATGTTAGCCAGCACCAATCATAGCCAGCTACCGCGCAGCGCCGCCCATATTTTCAGTCGGTCAGTACCGCCAGGGCGTCGATCTCAACCAGCAGCCCGGGGGGCAGCTTCATGTAGACGGTGGTGCGGGCGGGATAGGGCTCGCCTACAGCCACGGCGTACGCGTCGTTCATCTCCGCCAGGTTGGCAGGATCGGTGAGATAGACCCGCAGCATGACGACGTCTGCCATGCCCGCCCCTGCCGCATCCAGCACCGCGGCGACGTTGCGCAGGACCCGAGTCGTCTGCTCTGCGACCGTCGTACCGACGAGGTCACCGGTGTGCGGGTCGAACGGAAGCTGGCCCGATATCTGGAGGATGGGCCCTTGCGTACGCCCTGGGAGAGGGGTGCGTTGAGATTCGGCGCCTGGTCCGTGCCGACGATGGTTCTGCTCATAGCGTTTTCCTTGGAGGGGGGTGAGGGGGATCGAAATTATTGCTCGGCCCTGGTGGGCCGGCCTGCTCAGCAGAGCGGGCCGAGCCGGCGGTTCAGCGCCACGCCTTGCGTTCCTCGCTGCGCGGGTCGTCCTGTACAGCCCAGACGCCGTCGTCGATGCGGAGGGTGGCGCGACGGACGGTGTCGTACCGGTCCCAGCCGGGATCGCCGGTCCTGGCGAAGGCCACCCAGGCCGCGTGCATGCGGGCGGCCAGTTCTGCGGGCGGCTCGTCCGGACCAAGGAGGGCCTCACGGCCGTGCAGTTGCGGCAGCCCGGTGATGTCGAAGACGAATGGCAGCTCCATGGCGTGGGTGGCGCCGAGCTCGCCCCCGAGGCTGTTGGACCGCCAAGCGAACAGGTAGCTGTATGTGGCGGAGGCTTTGTGCCCGGCGTGCGCGTCCGCGAGGCGCCAGCTGCCGGCGCCAAACAGAGCGTCGCCCATGATGGCGGAGCGAAGCTCGCCGAAGGACGCCTGCGGCCGGGCTTTGCGGTAGGTCTCCACGAGGCCGACGGGATCCCGGTGGGAGCGGTCCGCGGCGGCGTCGACATCTGCCTCGGTCGACGTGGAGAGGTTCCCTAGCGGTGCCAGATAGAGGTTGCCTTCCTCCGTGTTGGTTCCCACGAGCAGGTCGATGGCGCCGCCTTGTCCGGCGGCGACCGCCTCTGCCGGCTGCTGGTCGAGTACGACGCTGAACGGGCTGAGGCCGATGAGCGGGTCGCCATCGGTCTCGGTCCGCAGATCGAGGCCCGACAGCTTGGGCATGATGTCGACAAGGTCCTCATCGGGGATGCCCGCGAACGCCTCGACGCGAGGCTCGACGCCCAACGCCTCGGCTGCGGCGCGGGTGACCCGGGCGGCCTGCTCGGGTGTGAAGGCCCCCAGGCCGCTGCCGCTCTGGACGATCGCGCGCCGGAACAGGCCTTCGGCCTCAGGATCGGCCAACATGGCGCTGACGATCGTGGCTCCCGCGGACTGGCCGAAGAGCGTGACACTGGAGGGGTCACCACCGAACGCTGCGATGTTTTCCTGCACCCAGCGCAGGGCGGCCATCACGTCGAGCACACCCCGGTTGGGGGGCGCGCCGGGAAGGTCGAGGAAACCGGGGATGCCCAGCCGGTAGTTCAGGGTCACCAGGACGACGCCGTCCCGTGCGAACCCGGTGCCGTCATAGAGTTCCGACCGGGTGGACCCTGCCACGAAACCGCCACCGTGCACGAAGACCATCACCGGCAGCCGCTTGCCATCGGTCTGAGGCGTCCAGACGTTGACGGTCAGGTAGTCCTCTCCGCGGATCCACCCGGGACCGAAGTAGGGGGACATGTCCACGTGGCCGAGTTTGCGTTCGGACTGCGGCGCATTCGGCCCCGGATTGGTCGCGTCCCGCACATCCTGCCAGGGTGCGTGCGGCTGCGGAGCTTGGAACCGGCCGGCGCCCAGCGGGGCTGCGGCGTAGGGGATGTTCAGGAAGGCGGTCGTTCCGTCGTGGCGCAAGCCCCGGACTGCGCCCTGAGCGGTGATGACTGTGTTTTCGGCGTCTTTGATGTTCTTGGTGGTGTCGGGATGGTGACTCATGGTTTCCTTTCTGCGGTCTCAGCCCTGGGAGTACGGTGCGAACGGAGCCCAGCCTTTGATGGAGAACTTGCTCCCCTCGCGGACCACCTCGGCGGCGCCCGGACCACCCAGGTGTGCGGGAACGACGAGTGCGTTGTTGTCGGCCGCCCAGCCGAGAATTTTGCGGCGTGTGGCTCTGGCGCCGGCAGGGTCCTCGCAGAAGCAGCTGTTCGAGTCCGGCTCCAAGATTTGTACCGGACTGTGCAGCATGTCGCCGACGAACACCGCGCGGTCAGAGCCGGAGTCGAGGGTGACCACGGACGACCCAGGGGTATGTCCCGGCGCAAGATCCAAGCGCAGGTTCTCGTCGATTGTGTAGCTGTCCTCCCACAGCAACGTCTGGCCTGCCTCGTGGACGGGGGCGACGCTATCCTCGAACACGTTCTGATTGCCCCGGCCGAGCAGCGGCTTGTAGCCGTTGGCCGGGTTCCAGAAGTCGAAATCGGTCTTGGGCATCAGGTAGGTGGCGTTGGGGAAGGTCGGCACCCACGTCCGGCCGTCCAGGTACGTGTTCCATCCGACGTGGTCGATGTGGAGGTGCGTATTTACCACGATGTCCACGTCCTCGGCCCGGACGCCGGCACGGGCCAGGTTGCCGAGGAAATCGGTGTTGAGGTGGCTCCAGACCGGCGCGTAAGGCCGCTCCTTGTGGTTGCCAACTCCGGTGTCGATGAGGATGTTCTTGCCCCCGCTGCGCAGCAGCCAAGTCTGGATCGCAGAATTGACGATCTGCGTCTCGGAGTCCAGGAAGTGCGGCGCCAACCATGAGGAGTTTTCCTCCCATGTCTGCTGAGGGCTTTCCGGGAAGAAGGTCTCGGGCGTCATGTCGACGGGCCCGTAGTATTCCCAAACCCGTGTAATGGTCACATCGCCCAGGGTGATCTGGTCCATGAATAGTCCTTATTTCTTGAGACGGTACGGTAGCGGCGGTCCAGGCTATATCTCTGGTGCCCTAATTTGTCGCCCGGGAGATTGACTGCACATCCGAGCCAAACGGTGTACTTAAATCATGGACCGCCGGCGGGTGTGCAGGGTATCCGTCAGATGACTGCATTGAGCACCAGGATCACCTCGCCTTCACACGCCATGAGCCCGAAGACCGTCACGACTGATGTCGGGGACGTAGCCCCGGACGTGGCTTAGCGGAGGGTGCCGATCAGATGCGGTCCTCTTGATAGATGTCGGGTTGCTACGCCGGATGGCAATCCTTTGCCGCGCTGCAGCTACGGTTCACTATTTCGTCGGGCAGCTCTGTCCGCACGCGCCTGACGTTAACTCCCCGCGACATCATTCCCAGCTGAACGCGAGGCCCTGAGCCGCCCGCCATCACAGCCGGCCGCGCAGCGAACCAGCTCTTAGGTCTGCGCAGACCTTAGGTTTGTTTCCATCCAGTTTCAGGAGGCAGACGTGTGCTGCCTGTACTGTTTCTCCTGCGCCTGATGGCTAGGCGCTAACCGGAAGCGTTCCATACGCGAATTCAACGAGGTAGTCGTTGAGTTTTCTTGAGGCGGTCATTGCTTCGGATTCCTTTCCAGCACATATTGCGCGAAGAATGCGGAGGTGCATGCTCCGAGCGGTTGCGATCTCGGCATCCGGGTCTTTGACGTGTGCAAACCAGAAGCGACGCGAGAGGCCCTGCAGAGGTGCCATGGCGACGGCAAGATATTCGTTGTGGGCCGCGTCAACTATGAGTTCATGCATCCTCTTCAGGTAGGTTGCGAAATCGTCAAGTGACATGTCACCGCGCTGTTCAAGGTCGTCGCATACAGCAAGCATCTCGTCGCGTTGTTGCTTATTTGCCCGCGAGGCCGCCAGTCGGACAGCGATGTCTTCCAGCCCTCGCCGCAGTTCCAGTAACTTGAGCTGCGATTCGATCGAAGCCGGGGGCACCAAGACGCCACGGCTGGGATGGATTTCCACCAGACGTTCACGTGCCAGCCGCTGAAGGGCCTCCCTTACCGGAGTTCGCCCCAGGCCTGTCTTTTCCATCAGCAAGGCTTCGGAGACAAGCGAGCCCGGCGCAAGCTCCTGGAACACGATCAGGCGCTCAATTGCATCGTAGGCCTGCAGCGACTTATTCCGGTCGGCCATGCCGCCTCCCCTTCAGAAAACTTTCCGTCTGACTCTAGACATTAGCCTATACCGTTCATGTACGATCGGCACATGACCAATATATCGGTTGCACATTGGACCTTGGATCCAGTTTTTGCTGAAAATACCCAAATACCCGTCCTGGCGGAGGTCGACGTACTGGTGGTGGGTGCCGGCGCCGCCGGGGTTGCTGCCGCGACGGTGGCCGCCGAGGCCGGAAAATCAGTCCTGATGGTCGAAAAATACGGCTTCGCCGGAGGAGCGGCGGTGGCGGGTCTTTCGGGCACCGTCTGCGGCATGTACCTTGCATCGGATACTGGCAGAGGTCCGGAACAGGTCGTGTTCGGCTTCGCTGAGCGGTTCACGGCAGAACTTCAGGCGCGAGGCGGCCTGACGCAGCCCCAGGTTTACGGAAAAACCTGGACATCCGCCCACGATCCGCTGATGTGGCGCGAAACCGCCGATGACGTGATGACCGCCGCGGGCGTCCAAATCCTCTACCACACGGCCATCGTCGGCGTGATCATGGACGGTGCCCGGCATGCGGGTGCGGTGCTGTCCTCCAACGCAGGTTTCAGTGTCGTTAAGTCAAAGCGGACCATCGACGCGTCCGGCGATGCGGCCGTGGTGGCACGCGCCGGCCATGGATACGTTTTCGGTGACGACGGGCGGATACAAAATCCGACGATGTTTTTCCGGCTTGGCGGGGTTGATGTTGCTTCCTTCAGGGATTCCTACGGCGAGGACACGATCTGCCCGCTATGGGTGACTGAACGAATACTGGCCGCCCGCGAAGCGGGAGCGGAACTGCCCCGGCAGAAGATCTGGATCTTCGATACGACCAGGCCCAACGAACTGCTGGTCAATGCCACACGGCTCACGGGAGCTGACGGCAGGATGCTTAATGTCATCGATCCCGCAGACTTCACGGAAGCCGAGATCGGAGGCCGGCACCAGGTGAGGGAATACGCAAGGTTCCTCGCCGACACCATTCCCGGCTGCCAAGACAGCTTTGTCGTGGACACCGGGGTAGAGGCAGGCATCCGGCAGACCCGAAGCATCGTCGGTGTTCAGACCTTGCGGAACGACGACGTTGTTCAGGCCCGCAAGGATGCCACCGGCATCTGCCGATCCCCGTGGCCTATCGAACTTCACAGCGGAGACAGGCCCAAGCTCCATTGGATCCTTGATGATTATTACGAGGTTCCCTACCTGACCCTCGTTCCGGAGACCGGCGAGGACATCATTGTCGCCGGCCGCTGTCTCAGCGCAGAGCACGAGGCCCTGGCCTCCGCCCGCGTGACCGCGCAGTGCTTTGAATACGGCCACGCAGCTGCCGTAGCAACCCTCATTTCGCTGGACTCTGGCACCGCCTATGGGGACCTGGACGGCAAGCTCATTCGCAAGGAAATGAACGCCAACGGAAGTGCCCTCGATTGATACATGAAAAAAGTTCACCGAATTCAGTGACGAAACCAGAAGACCCCGGAAAGGCCTGATCATGAGTAACGAAACGCGAGTTCCCAACTTACGCAGCAATTTCGATGTCGGAAGCACCCGCTGGGCTGTTCGTCGCGCCCAGTGGACTGCCATGGGAATCAGCCTTGAGGATCAGCAAAAACCCAAAATCGCAATCGTGAACACCTCGTCACGGCTATCTGTCTGCTTCGCCCACCTTGACGACGTCGCCGTCCGAGTCGCAGACGCTATCAGGCAAGCCGGGGGCTTGCCCTTTGAGATCCGCACCACGGCACCGAGCGACTTCGTGACCAGCGCAGGCCGCAAAGCCCGTTACCTGATGCCCACCCGGGACCTCATTGTGAACGACGTGGAAGCAGCCGTCGAGGGAGCTGTTCTCGACGGTGTTGTCTTCCTGTCCTCTTGTGACAAAACCACACCCGCCCACCTCATGGCCGCGGCACGGCTGGACCTTCCCTCCGTCATCGTGATCGGCGGCTACCAGCGTGGCGGCACGTACGCCGGGTGCTCGGTAGACATCGACACGGTCTATGAATCCGTAGGCGCAGTTGCTTCCGGGGACATGACCCAGGAATCCTTAGGCGAGCTTGCCGACCAAGCAATCCAGGGCCCGGGGGTCTGCGCCGGACTTGCCACTGCGAACACCATGCACTGTCTGGCAGAAGCGATTGGGATGACGGTCCCCGGTTCCGCTCCCACGCGGGCGAACTCGGAAAAAATGCTCGCCAGCGCCTCGAAAGCCGGAGCACGCATCGTGGAGATGGTCCTCGAAGGCCTCACCGCCCGGCAGGTCATCACAAGCCAGTCGATCGAGAATGCCATCGAAGTCGCCTTGGCCCTCGGCGGATCAGTAAATTGCATCCGGCATCTTGCGGCCATTGCCGCAGAAGCCGATCTGGACATGGACGTCGTCGGCACCTTCGAGAAAAAGGGCGGCGAAGCGGTGCAGCTGGCAGCAATCCGACCCAACGGATCGCATCAGGTCTGGGACCTGGACGAAATCGGAGGGGTGCAAACTGTAATGCGCACCCTGCTGCCGCGCCTCCACGGCGATGCTCTGACCATTTCCGGTATCACTGTCGCACAAAGGGCCGAATCTGCACTCCCGGCAGACGGAATTGTGTTGCACGATCTGGACAACCCCGTGAAGCCTGAGCCAGGACTGCTCATCTTGCGGGGCTCTCTCGCTCCGGACGGATCCATCGTGAAAGTCGCCGGAGTCGGTAGTGCAACACGGCGACAGTTCAGCGGACCCGCCTGCGTTTTCGGTGGCGAAGACGACGCCATCGACGCCTTGGGCAGGGGAGAAATCAAACCCGGAGACGTCATCATCCTGCGTGGCATGGGACCCCGGGGCGGCCCCGGAACTGTCTTCGCCGCAAGTTTCGTGGCCGCCCTTAACGGGGCAGGCCTGGGCGGCCAAGTCGCCGTTGTCACCGACGGCGAACTGTCAGGACTGAATCACGGACTTGTCGTGGGACAGGTCATGCCCGAAGCCGCCGACGGCGGGCCGCTTGCCGGCGTCGAGCAGGGCGACAAAATCACCATAGACCTGGATCGCCGCCTGATCGATGCCGAACCGACCCGTAATGGAGAGCCGGTACAAGCCAGCGATTCAAAGAAGGAGCGGGGCTGGCTAGGACAATACGCCGCCCTTGTCGGCCCGATGCAGGGCGGAGCCGTTCTACGCCGGCCTGCCGTTTCCTAAAGTTTCTTAGCCTACAAAGGAGTAGCACAAGCATGTCAGCCTCTACACAAACCCTTTACCATGCCTCATCCCAGCGGCACCAATCCCGCAAGGCCGGTATCGCCGCGCTCGTCGGGACCACATTGGAGTGGTACGACTTCCTGATTTACGGGACAGCTGCTGCGCTGATCCTGAACCATGCTTTCTTTCCCACCGCGAACCCTCTGGTTGGAACGATCGCAGCTTTCGCCACCTATGCGGTCGGATTCCTGGCCCGCCCTCTCGGCGGCATCGTACTCGGCAACATGGGTGACAAAATCGGCCGCAAGGGAATGCTGGTCCTGACCATCGTGCTCATGGGAGTAGCCACCACCCTCATCGGAGTGCTGCCCACCTATGATCAGGTCGGCGTCTGGGCGCCCATCCTCCTGATCATTTTGCGCTTGGCCCAAGGCTTCGGAGCCGGCGGGGAATATGCTGGTGCAGTCGTCCTGTCTGTCGAACACGGCGACCAAAACAAGCGCGGCGCAGCAGGCGCCTGGGCCCCAATGGGGTTTGCCCTCGCAACCCTGCTCTCAACGGGCGTTTTCCAACTTGCAACCCTCCTGCCAAGGGACGCATTCGAAAGCTGGGGATGGCGCGTTCCTTTTCTCTTGGGCAGCGTCCTCCTCGGCGTCGGGTACATGGTCCGCCGGCACATCTCTGAAACCCCCGCCTTCGAAGAAGCCCGCAAAGCGGAGGCAGCCGGCATCGTGGCGGAGCCGAAACTACCCGTATTCGAAGTCATCCGGAAACAGCCCCGCAACTTCCTCGTTGTCATCGGCGCACGGTTCGCCGAGAACGGATTCGCCTACCTGTTTCCCGTCTTCGGCGTTTCCTTTGCCATCACCACCCTGGGCATTGACCAGAGCCTGACACTGATGGCCGTCGTCATCGCATCCGCCGTCCAGCTCGTCGCCATTCCGTTCTGGGCCAGGCTCTCCGACAAGGTCGGACGCCGACCCGTCTACTCAGGCGGAGCTATCGCCTCAATCCTCTGGCTTGTTCCCTACTTCCTGCTTCTGGAGACCCTCTCCCCGGCGGCAATCATCATCGGATTCATCGTCGGCCTGGGCATCTTCTACCCCGCCATGCTTGCTCCACAAGCGGCATACTTCGCAGAGCTCTTCGACACCAAGATGCGGCTCTCGGGCTTCGCGTTCGCACGCGAAATCGGATCGGTTCTTGCAGGTGGCTTCCTTCCCCTCGTCGCTACCGCACTGCTGGCTGCCGCCGGCCACTGGTGGGCCGTTGTCGTCTACGTCCTAGCACTGACGATCATCACCCTCATCGCGCTGGCCTTCGGACCTGAAACAAACAAGCGAGACATCGAAAAAGTTGCCGCCTAAACCTAAACATGCGCCAGTGAGGTAAATAGCGAGGCAGGTCCCTGCGCTAAGCGCAGAGACCTGCCTCGCCTCACCATGCCCAGACCTGCGGTTTTCGAAAAAAGGACCGGACAACAGCAAGTCTGGTCCAAAATGAGGTGACCTCTTCGCTGTATGCCCGCCCAACAGGGCGACGGCGCGGCCGGGGTAACAGAACGCCGGTGGCACGCAACAACACATTTTGGGCTACAGAACGTGTGCGCGGCCGTCATTGGGTTGAGGTCAAGGAGTCAACAAAAGCGGGGGCAGTCCCCACCTTGTACGGCCAAGGACCGCTCGCTCGCAAACGTATCCATGATGGCTGGTTAGGGCCAGCAGAGCTACAGCCCCGGCAGGTGCTGAAGGAGTGTTGCCATTGGTTTTAGTTGGGGGTGGCCACCCAGACGGTGCGGGTAGTTCGGGGTTCCAGCTCGATGCCTTCGGGGAACCGCTTCAGCAGGTCTCTCACCGCTTTACGGTCGTCCGTGGTTAGGGTTGCCAAGTGTGAGAAGCGCTCGAACCATTGCTGCGCGTACTCCTGTGCGGCTGGTGTCGCTGGAGCGATGCTCGAGACCTCAGACTGGGTGACGCCGAACCCGGCGGCCTGGATCACCGGCGCCCAATTCGGGTAGTCGTTCCAACCCTCGGCTGCTGCAGCGGCATGACATCGCTGCTCCAGCAGCGCTGCGGATGAATTACCCAGGAATCGGGGCAGGGTGGCGAGCTCGACGACGACCAAAACCCCATCCGGCGCCAATGTCTGGCGGATTCCCGTCAGGAGCTGGGCGGGACGTGCGACGTGGTGTAGTGAGGATGATGCCCAGACGAGATCAACCGGCGCCTCGGTCACCGCATCTGCCGTCACAGAGGCCCCTGCAAGCGCAGGAAAGCCGTTATTAAGGTCGGCTGCGACCACGGCAAAGCCCTGCTTGCGCAGAAGATCGAGCATCTCCGGGTCATTGTCGACGCACGTCACCACGGCGTCTGGGTAGCGCTTGTTCAGTAGCTGGCTACCTGCGCCGGTGCCGGCGCCAAGGTCGACGACGCTGCGCGCTGTTGAGAGCCCTGCCAGGTTCAGGACGGATGCGAGGTGGTCGCCGAATACTTCGGCGTCAAGGTCGAGGACGCGGTGCTGGTCCTGACTACCCGGCCGCTGGTGGTGCTGGTGGTCGTGGTGCCGTGTCGGGTGAGACTGGCGATCCCTGCGCATTTACCTTTCTACTGTTTCTAGTGTTTCCGCAGCACCCATGACGTGGACTGTTTGCCCATCATCAATGCCGTGGCGTCGGTGACTAAGAACGATCTCAGAGACGGCTGCTTCCGAGGCGGCCGAGAAGGGGCCGAAGTGCCCCTCGACGGCCCATCGGGTTTCTTCTTCCATGAGGTCGGCGTTAATCCTTGCGCCGGCCATGGTGCCTTCGGCGGCTGCGGTGATGACCTGGGCGGTTAAGTTGGAGACATTGCCCGCCGCATAGACGCCGCGGGCTGCCGTCGCGCCCGCCACAGCGTCGGCCTCGATAAACCGTCCTACCCCCGATGGGTGTGCCTGGGAAGTTGCCCCTAATGATTCCAGGAGCGCGGATCTGGCTTCCATTCGTGTTCCGACTGCCAGGGCCTGCACCTTGAACGAATTACCTTGGCGGAGCGTGAGCCCGGTGAGGACGCCATCGATAGTGTCAACCGAGGCAACGGCGCCGTTCACGACTGCTATGGACCGGGCAGCGAGCTTTTCCCATTCCTCGTCGGTTGGTTCCACGGTGTCGTTGAGGAAGAGGGTGATATCGCTGGCCCACTGCCTGAACAGCAGTGCTTGATGCACGGACAGTGGGCCCGTGCCCAGCACTCCGATCCGTTGCCCGCGGATTTCCCAGCCATGGCAGTAGGGGCAGTGCACAACGCCCTTTCCCCATTGCTCTCGAAGTCCGTCGATGGGAGGCAGCTGATCTGTCAAGCCGGTGGTGACGAGGAGCCGTCGGCCGACGAACCTGCTGCCGTCTGCGAGAATCACTTCGAATCCATCCGGAGTTCGCCGCGCCGAAACGGTTTCACCGTCAATAACTGTTCCTCCGTAGGAAAGCACCTCGCTGCGACCGATGGACAGGAGTTCCCGGGGGTTCATACCGTCCCTCGAAAGATAACCGTGGACACCCGCCGCAAGGGCGTTGCGTGGAGTTCCGGCATCAACAACCAGCACCGGGCGCAGCGCCCGACTCAGCGTCGTGGCGGCGCTGAGACCGGCCGCTCCTCCACCGATAATGACAACGTCGTAGCGAGTGGTATCCATTCTTACCTGTCCTTTCGTTGCGTTCTGATCCTTCGTCAGCGGCGTCCTGACGCCTTTACAACAGCTTCCTGCCCACGGCCAGAGATTGACAAATCTCTTTGCCGGTATGGCAAAATGGCCGGTATGACAGCTGATCTTGATGGTGTTCTCGGGGCGGTCGGCCCACGGCTCCGGGGTGTTCGTACGGAACGGAACCTCACCCTTGAAGACGTGTCTTCTGCATCTGGCGTGTCGGTAAGTACCTTGTCCCGCTTGGAATCCGGCCAGCGCAAGCCAAACCTCGAGATTCTGTTGCCCCTAGCGAGGTTGTATGGCGTTCCCCTCGATGACCTGGTCGGCGCGCCCCCTACCGGTGACCCAAGAATTCACCTGCGGCCCATCACCCATAGCGGCATGACAGCTGTTCCTCTTACCCGCCGCCCGGGCGGATTACAGGCCTTCAAAATGGTGCTTACCGGTGATGACCGCGGAGGAGAACCCGACCCGCGGGTTCATGAGGGCTACGAATGGCTATACATTCTCAACGGGCGTTTGCGCCTGGTGCTGGGCGACAAGGACTTTGAACTCCGCCCTGGCGAAGCCGCCGAATTCGACACCCACACACCGCACTGGTTCGCCAGCGCCGACGGCAAACCCGTGGAATTCATCAGCCTATTCGGGCAGCAGGGAGAGCGCATGCACATACGCGCACGGCCCAAGCCCTGATAGCCGAAGAAGTCCGATCGTTGAGCTTAAGTTACCTTCAAACCCGCTAACACGCAGCGTCTCCCAGACAACTAACTGCGATACCCCGCCACTATCGCAGGTTTTCGATACGCTAGAGACGCCTACTGCAGGTGTCCGTCCAAACCCGACATATGTGCCGGGCATCGGGCCGCGGCGAGGCCTTTGGATTTCGTTCGGTGACTCTTAGCTGGTACCAGGACTTAGAAGGGCCTCTTCAAATGTCATCCATTAGTCATGTTGCCCTCCAGCCCGCATGCAATGAATAGGTATGAAGCCATCCAGACAGCCACGGCCTAACTCCCGGAAATCATTTCCCGAAAATTCTCCGCAATCATGTCGTGTCGCTCCGGGGCGACCATGAACCAGTAGAACAGCAAAGCTGCCAAACCGACGAAAGGCAAGATGCGGCCACAGAAAGTGCCAACCACAACTAAACAGGGCACGGCCGACACGCCGTCAAAACGGCACACGAATAGGGTGAGTAGTACTTTGTTAGGTGTCTGCAGATTTCTCTTTTATATATCTGCAGGGCTAGTGCTTCAGGCGCGGCGTAAGTCGATCCGCCCCCGGGTGAACGCCGAAAGGCTACGGCGACGTAAGAGGCCGCACTCGTCGTAGCGCAGGACATCACACCGGTGAGCTGTGGATAATGACGCCCGATGGTCACCGACTTGAACGAAGCCGAAACGTCGTCACTCTCGCCAAGTAATTGGGCATCCGGGTCGCCGGCGTCATGGCAGAAATGCCGTCTGCCCACGACTGTCGAATTTCTTCTTCTCCCTGTATCACGTGCTCGACGGCGTGCGTCAGCGGTCGGTGATCAGGTCGTGGGTCATGGGCCATGTGTGGCGCGAACCGCTCTGCGATCATAAGACGGTGGCGAAAAAGTTGACGGTGCGAAGAATCATGCCGCCCGCAACCGTGTTCGTCGTCGTCGGGCTCCTGATTGGCATGCCGTGGTTCTTCCAACGCTCGCTCATCTATTTTCCCGACCGCAGCCAGCCCCGCCCTGCCGCCGAGCTGTTGCCCGGAGCCCAGGAAGTCACGCTCACCACGAGTGACGGCCTCGAGCTCGGTGCTTGGTACCTGCCAGCCGCAGACGGCTGCCGCGCGACCGTGCTCGTCGCACCGGGCAACGGCGGCAACCGAGCTAATCGGGCAGGGCTGGGACGAGCGATCAGCAAGCTCGGCTTCGGCGTGCTGCTCTTCGACTATCGCGGTTACGCGGCGAATCCCGGGTACCCGTCCGAGGACGGTCTCGCGCGCGATGTCCGCGCCGCTCGCGAGTTCCTGACAGGTACGGCAGGAATACCGGCGGGCTCGCTCGTCTATTTCGGGGAGAGCATCGGCGCCGGGGTGGTCACCGAGCTCGCCACCGAGCACCCTCCAGCCGCGATGCTGCTGCGCTCCCCTTTTACCTCGCTCGCCGACGTCGGCCGGGCAGCCTACGGCGTGCCGGTGGGCTGGATGCTTCGCGATCACTACCCGGTACGCGAGAACGTAGTGCGAGCGGACATCTCGACCGCCGTGGTCTACGGGAGCGCGGACACCATCGTGCCCGCACAGCAGAGCCGGGACGTGGCTCAGGCGGCCCGGGACGCCGGAAACTACGTCATCGAGGTGGAGGTAGCGGCGGTGAACCACAACGATGCAGCACTGGGACTGGGTCCCGAACTCGTCGGTGCCCTCGTCGACGTGGCTGGCCGGGGCGGGGCGACCGGGTGCCCGTGACGGCTCAGGACGCCGAGTACACGCGCGTTTCGGCCGCTCACCACACACGCTTCACGTCAATGGCCAGGTGGAAGTCCCCGGCGGAAGTCGTCCAGACGCCGCAAGAGCACATTCCCGTGCACACCTGCCCCAGTGTCTCCAACTTTTTCCCGTTGCACGGACTCCCACCAGACGAGCCCAACGGAACGGTAGCGTCGGGTATTCCACTAATTCACAAGCCACCCCAGGTACATCAGGAACGTGACATCCGGTCTCGTGTCTGAGGCAATCCAGCAGCACCAATAGTTACAGCGAGTCGAGCGTGAGTTGGGCGAGTCTTGCAGCACACATCTGAGAAGTTTCGTCGGAGACCGCGGTGAGGTGGCTGAGCATGCTGACCTTCACTGCAGCGTCGAGGTCCGCGCTCACCACTCGGCGTCGCCCACGGCTAGCCCGGGCAGCAGCTCGGCGGCCCACGCTCAACTGGGTCCACTGGGCCACGTCGGCGCTGCCGGGCAAAACTTGGGATGGGCCGCGGGGTGCGGTTTCCTTCGGCCTGGCGCTGGCATTATTCGGGCTCGACTTCTGGGGTTGCCTTCCGGTGGCCGCTTCGTCGTCTGCGCGTGGCCCGCCGAGACTGATGCTAGCGGTTGGAAGGTTCGCCACCTGCTCGAGCCGATCTGCCGCGAAGGGTGCTGCCCTCGATGGGCACGCGCGAGGAGTATGAGGCAGCAGGCAGCAGAGGCCATGGATTGCAAGAGCTGTGATTATTGCGGAGGTTCGGTTTCGTTCGCTTCCGAGCGTCAGGCGCTTTCGGCGTTCCTGTAAGGCATCACGTGGCCGGCGCTCTCGTGGAGCACGAGGTCGAATAACCCGGGAAAACGCCTGTCCAATTCTTCCTTCCGCAGAGTGTTGATGCGACGGGTGCCGACATCGTGCTGCCGGATCACCCCGGCCTCGCGCAGGACCCGAAAGTGGCGGGTAAGGACGGACGGGGTCACATCCTGCGCGAAGCCGCTACAGGCCAATCCCGGTGAGGCGGCAAGGGTAACGACGATGGTGAGCCGGGTCTCGTCAGTCAACGCGCTCATGATCTTGAAAAGATCGAAATCTTTCATCTCCGGGTGGATGAGGGGGGAGGAAACGCGGCTGGCCATGAAGGAACGGTACCATCCGCCGATGTACGCATGAACGCGTACATCGGCTACAGTGAACACCGGGATGACCTTCATCCCGTTATTCATTGCTTTGCCGAAAGGACACGCCATGCCCATCAACACGTCGACGCTCGTCCCTGTTCCACCACTTTTTTCTCCCGTGACGCTCGGGAAGATCGAGCTTGCCAACCGCATCGTCATGGCACCACTAACCCGTGTCCGGGCTGGTTCCTCCGGCATACCCGGGGACCTGATGGTCGAGTACTACCGGCAGCGGGCGAGCGTCGGACTGATCATCACCGAAGGCACCTACCCCAGCCATGCGTCGCAGGGATGGGTCGGGGCCCCCGGTATCGCCACCGAGGAGCAGGCAGCCGGCTGGCAGCGGGTGACGGATGCGGTGCATGCCCAGGGAGGTCGCATCGTGGTGCAGATCATGCACGCTGGCCGCGCCGCGCACCCGGACATCAACGGCGGCCGCCGCGTCCTCGCCCCTAGCGCTATCGCCATTGCAGGAACGGTGTTCACAGAGAAGGGCCAGCTGCCCTTTCCCATCCCGGAAGAGATGACTAAAGCCGACGCCCAGACAGCACTGGGGGACTTCGTTGCAGCGGCGCGCCGGGCAATCGACGCAGGAGCCGACGGTGTAGAAATCCACGGCGCAAACGGCTATCTGCTCCACCAGTTCCTCTCCCCGGCGGCCAACCGGCGAACCGACGAATACGGCGGCTCACCCCAGAAGCGAGCTCGCTTCGTTGTCGATGTGGTCACGGCAGTAGCGAAGGCCATAGGCGCGCAACGAGTCGGGCTGCGAATCTCGCCGGAGAATAACAACGTTGGGGACGTCTTTGAGAACGACCGGGACGACGTCCTGGCCACCTACGGGGCCCTGCTGGACCAGTTGCGGCCGCTGGACCTGGCCTACCTCTCCGTGTTGCACAGCGAGCCAGGCGGGGAGCTAGTCCCAATGCCGTTTACT
>NZ_JAGGPJ010000003.1 GCF_018613875.1 Arthrobacter sp. ISL-28
TGTGGACACCCCAGTACGCGCTGGCCGGGACATCCCGGTCGCCGAGCAGATCATGCTCGGAACGGACGTCCTGCTCGAAACGGACATCAGGGGCAGTGGTGGTGTTCAAGGGGGTCCTCATGGCTTCGTTGACGGTTTGACGGGAAATCAGTAGTGTGCGGCGGCAGGCCTGATTGATGGCAGCCGCGTACAAGGCATGAACGTTGGTGTTCCGCAGTCCAAGGATGGTGGGCAGAGTGATGGGGCATGGTGGTGCGATAGTCCGTGGCGCGCCGAGGGCACGCCGAACCGAGGCTGCCGCTGGCAGCGCGTTTGTAGCGAGGATGTTAGCTTTGGCAGCCGGATATAAGCTTGGCTGCCGGGATGAATCAAGGACCGGCGGGACCGCCGATCAGTTCCCGCCGTCGGGCACAAGGCTCCCCAGCGCACACTCCACACCGTGCAGGTGGCGTGTCATGGCCCGGGACGCTTCTTGGGCGGATCCGCGCTCGATGGCCACGAAAATGCGGGCATGCTCGCGGTTAGATTCCTTCCGCCGATCAGCGACGAGATTCAGGGTGTTCGACTGGTCGGCCATGGCCTCGCGGATGTCCGCCAGAACCCCCACAAAGACGCCGTTGCCGCTGCACCGGGCGATAGTGGCGTGAAACTCAGTGTTAAGAAGGATCCACTGCTGGAGATCATCTTCATCAGACATGGCCCCGAGAATGTCTCGAAGTGCCTCCACATCTTCAACAGTCCTGCGTTCGGCGGCAAGGGCGGCAGCCGGCACTTCGATGTGTGGCCGCGCCTCCACCAGGTCACGGGCGGAGTACTTGCCGAGCTTCAGGTCCTGAACGGCCCGGTCAGCGATGACAAAGGTGCCCTTGCCGGTGTAGGTAGCTGTCAGGCCGAGCGCGTTGCAGGACTTCAGTGCTTCCCGAACCATCGACCGGCTTACGCCGTATTGCTGGGCCAGCGATGCTTCCGAATCCAACCGGGCTCCGACAGGAATCTTGCCGCCTTCGATGGCACTTCGAAGAGTTGCAAACACGGCTTCGGCGGCGCCGACACGTATCACCTTATCTTGTCCGACTGTCCGGCTGTCCAACAGGTTCATGCAGCAAATATGGCATGCCTCACTTACGCCTGTCAACGTGTTTCCCAAGTAAGTAGCAGTACGCGCCGTTCCGGCCCTCAAAACGGCGCGTGCTGCTACTTAGAGGTTCAGCCGATAGGCGGTGGATGGTTGCGTCATCGGCCGGTGGAAGCGCGTCACTTAACGACAATGCAGGCAGCTAAGGCGCTACTGGCGAACTTCAATCTCGGGGTGGTGCTCCATGACCCACCTGGCCATCCGACTATTTCGAGCTGCGATGAACTCCAGCGTGGCCCCCCGTACGTCGCGTACTCATCTCTTGTGGCCGGTGTCCCGGGCCGCTCGAAGTTGTCGAACGGCAGGAAGAATAGTGTCGAAGACGCGCATGTTCGAAGTGTATGCGCACATCAAGCTATTGAGACGGATCCACAGTTGTTTTTCGGTTACGGCCAAGGGTTCCCGGCCGCAAGCTTGAGGGGCTGCCAGGGCTGCGGGGGTCCGGCGTCACTTCGCCAGCGTCAGCAGCCCGCCTTCCATCACGGCCTGGCGCGACAGGGTCTTATACCCCTCCTGCTCGAACAGCACGGTGATCACGTCCTCCTCGTGCCGCATGACCAGGCCCGGCCCCCATTCCTTATGTACAACGGCGGCTTGGAGCGGGAAAGGTTCCCCGCCCGCGGCGGCCGCGGCGCCGTCGTCGTAATCCGCCTCGTACGCGGAGCCGTCGGTGCACGTATCGCAGTTGCCGCATGGCTCGGGGAGGTCCTCGCCGAAGTAGCCCAGCAGGAACTGGCGCCGGCAGCCGTCCGTCTCGGCGTAGCCGCGCATCATCTCGATGCGGGAGCGGTCCACACGCTGGCGTGCTTCAGCATGGTCGACGGCGCGCTCCACCACCCTGGGCAGGTTCGCGCCGGCTTCCAGCCGGATGCCGCGCTTGCCGGTCCTGACGGCGCGGGTTTCCTGCAGCTGGTTTACCAGCCCAGTGAGACGACGCGGGGAGAGGCCGGTCTGCTCGGCGAGGGCCTTCTGCTTCATCGGCCCGTCGGCGTCGCGCAGCACCTGAAGGATGGCCAGCAGTGATTCCTCGTCCGGGGTGTGCGTGCCGAAGAACTTGCGCAGGCCCAGGTCCTCGGGCCGGTAGTGGAGGACCGCGGCGGCGGGTTCGGCGTCACGCCCGGAGCGGCCGATCTCCTGGTAGTAGCTGTCCAGCGATTCGGGGATGTCGGCGTGGATGACGAAGCGGACGTTGGGTTTGTCGATGCCCATGCCGAAGGCAGTGGTGGCCACCACGACGTCGAGGTGGTCGTCGAGGAACTGTTCGTGGACGCGGTCCCGCTCGCTCTGCTTCCGGCCGGCGTGGTACGCCTCGGCGCGCAGCCCGCGTTCGGTGAGCTCCGCGGCGTAGGCCTCGGTGTCCTTGCGGGTCGCGGCGTACAACAGGCCGGGACCCTTGAGCCCGGCCACCTGCTCGAGCACGGCGCTGCGCTTGTCCCTGTCGTCGAAGTGGCGGACGACGTCCAGCCGGATGTTGGCCCGGTCGAAGCCGTGGACCAGCACCAGCGGGTCCTTCATGCCCAGGCGCTGCTGGATTTCGTCGCGGACCGGGGGAGAAGCGGTGGCGGTCAGGCCGACGACGGGCGGGTTGCCCAGCTGCGAGCGGACCTGGCCGAGGCGCAGGTAGTCGGGGCGGAAGTCGTGCCCCCAGGAGGAGACGCAGTGCGCCTCGTCGACGACGAACAGCGAGATGTCCAGGGCGGCGAGCCGTTCCACGGTTTCGGTCTTGGCCAGCTGCTCGGGGGCGAGGAAGACGAAGACGGCGTCGCCGCGTTCGGCCGCGTCCCAGGCGGCATTCACCTCGGCATCGCTGCGGCCGGAGTTGATGGCGACGGCGGCCTCCCCGCCGAGCGTCTCCAACAGGCCGTCCAGCTGGTCCTCCTGCAGGGCGATCAGCGGCGAAACGACGACGGCGGGACCGCGCCCTGCGCTGTTTGGCCCGCTCCGGGCCGGGCGCCCGTCCGGTGCCGGGCTGCGCTGGGTCGGGTTGCGGTGCAGCTGCAGCGCCGCGACCTGGTAGATCGCCGACTTGCCGTAGCCGGTGGGCATCACGGCGAGGACGTCCCGGCCGGCAACGAGGGCGCGCATTCCGGCGAGCTGGCCTTCGCGGAGGCGGGGGAGCCCGAAGGTGCCGGCCGCGAGCTGGCGGAGGCCGGCGTCGGGATCTGCGGCGGTGTCATTGGCGGTTGTGGGGGCGATGGCCTCGGTCATGATGGCAGCTCCGTGGGTGCGGTCCAATGGCCGGGTGTCTTCAGCCGAGATGTCCAGCCTAACGCGGGTCCGACAATGAGCACACGTCCAGCGGGAGGACGACGACGGCGGGACTGCCGCCGCTGTCGTCGTGCCTGTGTTCCCGGTGGCTCAGCTCCTGCCGGGTAACCCAGTCCCTTCTCCCCATACCGCCGTGCCGGGTCAGTGGGTACGGTTGCCACATGCAGAAGATATCGATTGATGCCCTGGCCACGCAGCAACTCGAGGCCGCGGCCGGAACCAGCAACGGCCGCGCCGCCGATACAGTCTTTGGCGGACACGAGAAAGTGCTGCGCCAGACCGTCATCGCGCTCAAGGCCGGCAGGAACCTCAGCGAGCACCAGAACCCGGGGGAGGCCACGATCTTCGTCCTCCGCGGCTCGGTCTGGCTCCGGGCCGGCGGTGAGTCCTGGCAGGGAAAGTCCGGGGACCTGCTGATCATTCCGGAGGGGATGCACAGCCTGGACGCGGACGAGGATTCCGCGGTCCTGCTCACGGTCGCGAAGGTCAACCAGTAGGCCAGGCCAATAAAGGCGCCGGAGGCTTAGCTGCCTACGGCCGTCGTTTCACCTTCCCTCGTGCTGCCGCTGCGACGCCGCTCCGCGAGCCCGCAGGCGACGGCGATACCCGCCGTCAGCGCGACGGTGGACAGCAGCTGGATCCTTGCTCCGGGATCGAGAAAGCCAAGGATGAAGATGGCGGCCAGAAGGGCCATCGCAACATAGGTCAGAAGCGGGAACGCCCACATCTTCAGGGGAAGTTCACGGCCCTCCCTGTCGGCCCGCCGACGCAAGACCAGCTGTGACAGAAGCACGGACGTCCAGACCACGAGCACGGTTGAACCGACCAGGTTGAGCAGCAGCGGCAGCACCTGGCCCGGGAAGAAGAGCTCCAGCACGGTTGATCCGATCCCAAAGGCAACGGAGGCCAGCACCGCGAGGGCCGGCGCCTTTGACCGGTTGAGGCGGGTCAATACCCGGGGCGCCTCACCACGTTCCGCCAGCGAATACACCATGCGCGAAGCGCCGTAAAGGTTGGCGTTGAGTGCAGAGAGAAGGGCGATGACCGCGACCAAGGTGATGGCGGCTTCCGCACCGGGAATCCTGGCGACGCTGAGCACCGCCGCAAACGGTGAGCTGAGCTGCTCGGAGTCCCACGAAACGACGGTGACGATCACCAGGATCGATCCGATGTAGAACACCATGATCCGCCACACAACGGTGCGAATCGCCTTGCCAACGCTGCGTACCGGGTCCTCGGTTTCGGCGGCTGCGACGCTGACGATTTCCGTACCGCCAAAGGCGAAAACCACGACGAGCAGCGCCGAGGCGATGCCGGCCACTCCCGTGGGTGCGAATCCGCCGTTCCCAAAGAGGTTCGACAGTCCGGGGGAGGTGACGGCGGGGAGCCACCCGAAGATGAGGGCAGCACCGATCAGGATGAAGGCGCCGATGGCGAGGACTTTGAGGATGGCGAACCAGAACTCAAATTCACCGAAATTACGCACGCCCGCCACATTCACGGCCGTGAAGGCTGTGACAAAAACCAGCGATAAAAGCCAGACCGGAAGATCCGGCAGCAGCGTTGCCAGAAGCCCCGCCGCTCCCACGGCTTCTGCAGCTATCACCACCACCAATTGGAACCACCACAGCCAGCCCAGGGTTGAACCGGCGGTCTTGCCAAAGGCCTTCTGGGCATAAACCGAGAAGGCGCCGATATTGGGGTTGGACGCCGCAAGCTCCCCCAGTGCGCGCATCACCAGGATCACCAAGGTCCCGGCTACCAAATAGGAAACCAGCACGGCAGGGCCTGCGGCCTTGACGCCAACACCCGAACCCAGGAACAGGCCCGCACCGATGGCGCTGCCAAGTCCCATCATGGTGAGCTGCCGGGCCTTCAAGGTTTGTCCCAGCGCCGGCCGGGTCACGGCCGGAGGAGGGACGAGGGTAGCTGCCTTGTTCATATGTTGCCTCGCATCAGGGTATGCAAGCGGATGGCTCCGCTTGGAGGTCAGTAACCGCGGCGAGCGGTCATCCTTGACCGGCTCGCGACTCCACGATGGGGAGTCCGAACGTGACGCTAGTCACTTCTGGGCAGGGAGTGCAAGCAAAGCCGAAATCAATGTACAAGCTGCTATTTATTCTGGCGGGCGATGGCGGCAAACTGCACAGCTTGCACACCGCTGGGATGTGAACTTGCCTACCCCGGGCCCTGCTCTTAACGTGTGTTCGAAGCCACAGGAACGCACCAGGGCCGCTTGGCACACCAACATCTGGAGGACACATGACCATCCCGCAGCGAACCGGGTTCGAGGCGATCCCGTCCTATAAGCAGGGAACCCTCCCCAAGCCTGTCGATGGTTTGGAACCGTTCAAGCTGTCGTCCAACGAGAACCCGTATCCTCCCTTACCCTCAGTGGCGGAGGTCGTGGCAGCCGCAGTCGGGAGTATCAATCTCTATCCCTCCATGTCCGCGGACGCCCTGACCGGCGCGCTGGCAGAACGTTGGCACGTTGCCCCCGAGAGTATTGCTCTTGGCGCGGGTTCGGTGGAGGTTGCTTCCCAGCTCATTCACGCGGCAACCAACCCGGGGGACCAGGTGATGTTTGCATGGCGCTCCTTTGAGGCCTATCCCATCCTGGCCACGGTCGCAGGAGCGGTTCCACAGCCTGTTCCCTTGACGCCGGAAGGTGGCCATGACCTACCAGCAATGGCGGCTGCTTTGACCCCGCGGACACGAGTGATATTCCTCTGCAATCCCAATAACCCCACCGGAGCGGCGCTGACTGCCTCCGCCGTCGAACAATTCCTTGCAGCAGTGCCATCCAACGTGCTGGTTGTCATTGATGAGGCGTACCTGCACTTCAATAAGCATTCCGAAACGGCCATTGGAATCGACCTTTTCCGCAGGCACTCCAATGTTGTTGTCCTGCACACCTTTTCCAAGGCCTACGGACTGGCAGGCCTCCGCCTTGGCTACGCCATTGGTGGCCCTGAAGTGATCGCTAATCTGCGAAAGGCCGCGATTCCTTTTGCAGTCACCGCCCTGGCCCAGGCCGCCGGAATAGCCTCGCTCGACGCCGAGAAGGAACTGCAGGAACGCATCGACGTCCTGGTTGCCGAACGCCAGCGCGTCTATGCCGGACTGCTCGACGCCGGTCTGCCGGTGCTGCCGTCGCAGGCAAACTTCCTCTGGCTGGACAGCGGCGTCCAGACCGAGGCCGTCGCCAAGGTATTCGAAGCAAACGCGCTCTCCATCCGCGCCTTCCCCGGTGAAGGAATCCGCATCTCTGTCGGCACTCCGGAAAGCAACGACCGCGTTCTTGCCGCCGCCCGGCAGGCCGCCTCCCTGCTGAACTTCCCATCCCTGATCGCCTAGGACAAAAGATGACGAACAACCAGACCGTTTCCGACGTTGTTGCCGATGTGTGCGCCAGCCGTGCAGACGTGGCTTTTGGGCTGATGGGCAATGGCAACGCCTTCTTTATCAGCAACCTCACCAGCCGTGGCATGCGCTATGTCAGCGCGCGGCACGAGGCCGGAACCATCGCGATGGCAGATGCCTATCACCGGGCGTGCGGCAAACTTGCCATTGCGACCGTCACCTATGGGGCCGGGTTCACCAATAGCCTGACTGCCCTCACCGAAGCGGCAAAGGCACGCATCCCGATGGTTGTGGTGGTGGGTGATGCCCCCACCACCGGAGCCCGGGCCTGGGACATCGACCAGGTCATGGTGGCGCAAGGACTGGGCGTCCAGACGCTGACGGTTACCCCGGAGAGTGCCGCGCGGATCACGGAGGAAGCCTGGTCGATCGCGTTTCGGAAGCGGGTGCCGGTTCTGGTGGCGATTCCCTACGACATCTCGGCTTTGGAAGCCGGCCCGCAACAGGCACCGCAGAACCCGGAATCCATCCAGCCGCTACACCTTGATGCGCTGGCCGCACAGCGAATTGCCGGGCTGCTGATGCAGGCCCAACGGCCTTTGATCATCGCCGGACATGGTGCTGTGGTGGCTGGGGCGCGTGCTGCGCTGCTGGAACTGGGCGACAAGCTGGGAGCTCTGTTTGCCACGTCGGTGAGGGCACGACAGTTTTTTGATTCGCCATGGGACCTGGGCATAGCCGGTGGCTTCGCCCGGCAGGAGAATGTGGACATCATGCGCAGCGCGGACACGGTGCTGGTGGTCGGGGCAAGCCTGAACACCTTCCAGACGCGCTACGGCTCCCTGTTCTCTCCTGACACCGTGGTGATCCAGGTGGATGAACTTGAAGCACCTACCTGTGACCAGGTGACGGACTTTGTGTGGGCAGATGCGGCCGCCTTTGCGTGGTCCCTGGCCGACGCTGTCCGGCCGGCGGCGCACGGTGGATGGCGGGCGGAACGCCCCGACGTGGCAGATGGCTCGCTGCGCCTGAACCAGTCGATAGCCGAGTTCGCCCCGGATGGCCGCCTCAACCCGCCCGCCGTGGCCCAGCTCCTGGATTCCGTCCTGCCGGCCAACCGCACCATCGTCCAGGATGGCGGACATTTCTCCGGCTGGGTTCCGATGTACTGCCAGGCCCCCGATCCTGAGGGCCTGATGATGGTGGGAACTGCCTTCCAGACCATCGGCCTCGGCCTGCCGGCAGCGGTTGGAGCAGCCGTGGCCCGCCCCGACAGGATGACGGTCCTTATTTCCGGTGACGGCGGCGCCCTCATGGCCCTGGCGGATCTGGAGACCGCCGTGCGGACGATCCCCAGCGGCGTCATGGTGGTCTTCAGCGATGCCGCCTACGGTGCGGAAATCCATCAATATGCGGTGCGCGGCCTGGATGACACGGCCATGCAGATCCAGGAAGTGGATTTCAGCGCACTTGGCAGGGCAATGGGCGCCCAGGGCATCAAGATGCGTTCCCTGGCGGACATTGAAGTCCTTGAGCAATGGCTGGCCGATGGCGCCGAGGGCCTCTTCGTCCTGGATGTTGCTATTTCGCAGGCCGTCGTCGCCGCCTACATGCGCGAAAGCATGGCCGGCATACTGGCTGCTGCCTAGCAGCACCCCCACAGACGGCGCGGTGGCCGCCCCAAGGGGACGGCCGCCGTCGTACTTTACGCGTGAAGGGCGCGTCAGCCGAGCACGTACGCCTTCGGGAGCTTCATGCCGCGCTCTTCCATGAGGCTGCGCAGGCGCGTGGGGTAGTCGGTGATGATGCCGTCCACGCCGAGGTCCATCATGGCCTCCATGTCGGCCTTGGTGTTCACGGTCCACGGGATGACGGGCAGGCCGAACTCGCGGGCCTCCGCGATCATTTCCGGCGTGACGGTGCCGAAGGCGGGGGAGATGACGTCGTAGCCCAAGGCGGCTGCCGCCTTGGCGAGCGACCCGTGGTAGTCGTCGATATCGATGCCGCCGAGGTTGGGGCTGGCGCCGGGCTGGCCCGCCTGGAGCCAGGCGTCGCCGCTGGAGAGGGCCACGAGGGGGAGCTGCGGGGCGATCTTCGCGGTCAGGTTGAGCGAGGACCAGTCGAAGGACTGCACGGTGGTGCGGTGCGACATGCCCGCCTTGTAGATCTCGATGACCACGGCCTTGGTCAGCGCCTCCATGCCCGCGCCGCCGGCCTTGCCGTCCTCGACCTTGGTCTCCACGTTGAAGCGGACCTTCTTGGCGTTGAAGCTCGAGGCCAGCAGGAAGACGTCCCTGAGTTCGACAATCCGGTTGCCCTCGATGACGTCCTGCTCGGGATAACCGGCCAGCTGCGTGAAACCGCAGTTGAGGGTCTTGATCTGCGCCAGCGACAGCTCGGCCACGCGGTCGCCGACGTAGGGGAATTCGGCGTCGCCCGGGGCAGCGGGGGCGGTATCCGCGCACTTGTTCGCCTGAATCGTGTCGTCATGCCAGACGATGACCTTGCCGTCTTCGGTCAGGTGGGTGTCCAGCTCCAGCGTGGTCACGCCCAGCTCCAGCGAGTTGGCGAACGCCGCCAGGGACTCCTCGGTCCATTCGCCGCGGCCCCCGCGGTGGGACTGCAGGTCAAAGGAGCCGTTGCGTTCGGTGGTCTTGATTGCTGCAGGGCTCGACGACGCAGTGTTCGACGATGCAGTGTTCGACGACGGCGGGCTGGCTTCCGCGGCCAGAGCGGCGACGGCGGGGCTCGCCAGGGAGGCGATGAGTGCGGCGGCGGCCGCGGCGGTCAGGACTGTGCGCATGGGTATGGTTCCTCCTGGTTGCGGGTCGCCGACGCTGCGCCGGCGACCCGTCCACTATAGGAAGACCAGATGACAAAACGCATGACCGGAGTTGTCAACGAGGTTAACGGAGGGGTCGTGCCGGGGCGTGGACAGCGTCCCAGCAGCACTAGCCCGCTTAATCGAAGGTCATTTCGGTGTTGCGGCAGGTATCAAATGAACTGCATTCAGGACCTAATAACGGCATATTGACAGCGTTGGCACCCGGGAAGACAATCTGCCTTAACGGGGCATTCTGCCTCGTTTCCAAGTATTTTCGGCGCTGAGTCTGGGCCATTTCTGCTAGGCGAGGGTGCGAGCGAGGAGGGTTCTCATGTCTTGGGAAATGTCCGGAAAGTATATTTCGAATTGCAACTGTCAGATGATCTGTCCGTGTCCCGTGGACGGTCCGCCCACGGGGCCTAACGGGGAATGCCGCGTCACTATAATCTTCCACATCGCCAGCGGCCGGCTCGATGACACCGATCTTTCGGGCGTTGACTTCGGCTTCTGCCTCAGCCTCCCGTCGAACCTGACCTCGGGCAACTGGAAGGTCGGCATTGTCCTCGACGAAGGCGCCTCGGATGGCCAGGCCAGCGCCCTGGAGCGCATACTCCATGGCGACGAGGGCGGGCCGTTCGCCGACTTCGCCGGCTTCTACGGTGAGTGGCTCGGCGTCGAGCACGGAAACGTCACCTTCTCCGACGGCGACACCCCGTCAGCCTCGGTGGCAGGGCACACAAACTTGGCCTTCGAATCGCTTCCGGGCCCGGACGGAGGAGTCACCACGGTCAAGAACGCGATGTTTGGTTTCGCCCCCGAGTTCCTGATCGGTAAGGGCAAGGGCGGCTCGGACCTCTTCGGCCTTGACTTTGAGGCGGTCTACGGCGAGACGGCGGACTTCACCTTCGCAAGCGAGATGGCCGAGGGCGCCTCCAGGGGCCGGGCCTGAACCCGGTTGACTGATGCTGCGCAGGAAACTGTTTAAGAGAGGCGGCGAGCACCCAATCGGGCGCGCCGCCGTTTCACCTGCCACGGCGTCCGCTTCCCCTGGCGCCGCTGTTACACCCGCTGCAGCTGCTTCACCGGCTGCCGCATTCCGGGCCGATCCGCGGGAACTCGGCCTGATCGCCGTCCTGCTGGTACTCGCCGCGGCGAGCTGGGTCTTCACCTCGGTGCAGATGAGCGGGATGGACATGGGCCGCTGGACGGATCCGGGACCGCTGGGATTCTTCCTCACGACGTGGGTCGTCATGCTGGCGGATGATGTTCCCATCCGTGGCACCCATGGTCGTCTCTTACGCCCGGATTCACAGCCACCGCCGCAAGATGGGGCGGTATGCGCCGCCGGGGAGCACCGCCATTTTTGTGGCCGGCTACCTGATCACGTGGACGGCCTTTTGTGTGATCGCCTATTTGCTCTACATGTCTGTCGCGTCCCTATTTCCCGGGTTCTTCACTTCGGAACAAGGCAGCCGATATCTGGCAGTCGGAGTGATCATGGTGGCGGCCGCCTATCAATTCACCGCCGCCAAGGACCTGTGCCTGATGAAATGCCGGACGCCGATGGACTTCATCCTCCACCGCATGCGGCACGGGTATGCTGGCGCGCTGCGTATGGGACTGGAACACGGCGCCTGGTGCGTCGGATGCTGCTGGGCGTTGATGGTGGCATTGTTCGCGCTCGGCGTGATGAGCGTCGGCTGGATGGCGGTGGTCGGGGCATTCATTGCTGCGGAGAAGATGCTCCCCTGGAAACGGTTCGCCAACCGCTCGGTCGCCGTGGCGCTGGTGGTGATTGCGCTCGGTGTTGCACTGTCGCCCGCTCCGACGGACGGCATGGTGATGTAGCAGCGGGTTTTGCACGCCGCTATCCGGCATTCAAGCCTGGGGGATTTTTGATCGGTCTCATGCACGAGGGGATTCGGAAATGGCTAGCGGGAGTGGACTGATCGAGCGTTTTTACAGGGAGATCCTCGAGGGTGGGAACCTCTCCCTCATTGATGAGTTGTCGTCGGACGACTTTGTGGATCACGAAGAGGCTCTTCCCGGACAGCCGCCTGGCAAGGAGGGCGCCCGCTACTTCGTGAATGCGGTGCGGACGGCGTTCCCGGATATCAGGGTCAAGTCGCTCGAGCCGACGCTGGTAGACGGAAATATGGAAGCGTGCCACGTAGTCCTCACGGGCACTCATCGTGGAGAGCTGGCTGGCATTGCAGGAACGGGCAAGAGCGTCGAGTTCGGCGGGACCGACATCATCCGTGTCGAGGGCGGTAAGGTCGCAGAGCACTGGGGGACCACCGACAACATGAGGCTCATGCAGCAGATCGGCGCAATCCCCGGATAGCGCGGGCCTGGTTACCGTAGCGTTCTGCGGCGGCCGCCCAAACCCGGGCGGCCGCCGTCGTGGTTTAGTTGAGCGCCTCCGTGATTTCTCATGGTCGCAAGCTGCAGATACTGGGCCGATGAAGGAAATCCCGACATACACGGCAAATGTGCCCCTCATCCGTCAGAATAATGACGGCGCATGGATTTTCTTGGGGGATGCCTTTCTACGGTGAGCTGCTGCCCTTAAGCCTTGGGCTGCATCATCACAACATCGAAAGGCACCATCATGACCCAGTCCAATGCAGAACAGCCTCCGGCCCCTTCCGAAGCGGAAGCGCCGATGACAGCACGCCCCGGCAGCCATGCCGTAAGCCAGCCCGCCTCGAATCCCTTGGCTGAGGCTCAGGCACCGGCAACGCTCCCCGTACAGTCATTCGACCCGTCTCAGCCGCCGATGCCCGCCCAGCGCCACGGCCTTCCAGCACATCTTGCCCAGCAGCAGCCCCCGGCGCCTACAAACCATCAGAACTACCCGACACCGCCGCAGTACCAGACGCCGTCGCCCTCGTATCAGGGCCAGAGTCAGTATCCGCAGATGTCACAGCAGCCGCCGATGCCGAACCCGGCCTACGGCTATCCGCAGCCCAAATCCAAGCTCGCCGCCGGACTCCTTGGCATCTTTCTGGGCGGACTTGGCATCCACCGCTTCTACCTGGGGTACACCACGATCGGGATTATTCAGATTGTCCTCACGGTATTCCTGGGGATCTTCACGTTCGGGCTTGTAGGCCTGTGGGGTTTCATTGAGGGCATCATGATCCTCGCCGGCGCCAACTACTTCCGGCAGGACGCGAAGGGAATTCCGCTTCGCGACTGAGTTGGCCCGCTACGCTCATCGTCCATCCGAATACCAGGGAGAACACCTTGACCCAGATCATCCACGATCGGCGGGAACAGCTTGAGCAGATCAACGCCGGGCTGCTCCAGGGCGAAATCGTCTACGCTGTCTACGACTGCATCGGAGTTGGCACCGGCTTCATCGGCATCACCAACATGCGCGTCATCCTGCAGGACAAAAGCTTCGTCGGCAATAAGCTTGCCATCGTCTCCGTCCCGTACAAGAACATCCGTTCCGTTTCGATGCTATCCAACAAGTCGATGCTTGGCCGCTTTGCCTCTTCTTCCAGCATTGGCATCGACACCGGCGGCAGCATCAAAGAAGCTGATTTCCGCGGCGATGACAAAGCCAAGCACGCCCACGACCTGATTCTTTGGAACGTGCTGCAGTCATAGCAGGCTTCTACAAGGGCGGTCGGTTGCGCCGGCCGCCCTTTGACATCTCAGGCGGGCCCGCATTTCCCGCCCGGTGGCCACGGCAGGAAGGGCTTTCCGGTGTAAATCACCGGTGGGTGTGTGGACGTGCCCGCATCCTGGAGAGCAGCCATATGGTGCGGGGGACCGGCCAGGCAATGGCCAGCGCGAGCACGGGCACGAGCATGACTCCGACGTCGGGGAACTGGCGGATTATCACCGCAAGGTTGGTGTCGAACTTGGTGGGGGCGTAGATGAAGCACAGCCAGAGCGCGAACCCGTCGAGGACGAGCGCGGTAAGGCCCACGGCCCACGGCATCCACCGCTTGCCGCCGGATCTCCAGAGCAGAACGTAGAGCGCCAGCCCCAGACTCAGCAGTTGTGCCAGCAGCAGGGCCAGCGAGACGGCCCAGCTGTTGCGCTGAAGCCAGTCCTCGTGAACTACGGCCGGTGCGGGCGGCTGCCCGTGGAGAATCCGCAGGACGTTGGTATCGATGGCCTTGAGCCGTGACGGGGCCGACGTGTCATTGGCATTGATGACCAGGGCAACACCAAGGCTGGAGGCGGGAACCATCGCCTGGTAGGTGTGCGAATTGCCCCATTCCCCCTGGTGCTCCACGAGCAGCGGCAATGTGTCCATGTCGGGCTGTTCTGCGGGGTCGGCGGACTCCACGAGGCGCCGGGTGAACCACCCCATGGCGTACCCCTTGGTCTCGTCCACCTGCACCCGTGGCTCGAGCAGGGCCTTGACGCTTTCCGGCTTAAGAATGCGGCGCTCGCGGTACAGCCCCTCGTCCAGCAGGGCGATCAGCTCGTGGCTCTTGTCCTCGGACGAGGCGTACATGGTGGTGGACGGCATTCCGGTGGTGGGTGCGGGCACGCGGGTCGGCTGCCAGAAGGAGCCGAACCACAGCGAATAGCCGGCAGCCACGTTGTCCTCGCGGGCAGCAGCACGCGTGGGATGGCTGTGGGTCATCCCCAGGGGCTCGAAGACGTACTGCTCCATGTACTCCCCGAACGGCTGGCTGGCGACTGTCTGCACCAGGAGGCCCAGGATGTTGAAGTTGGCGTTGGCATATCCGAATGCCTCGCCGGGGATTCCGGCCAGACGGGAACCTGACAGGGCGCGCACACCTTCTTCGATGGCCTGCGGCCCCTGTTCGTCGGAGCCTTCGAAGGCCGTGTCCTTGGAAGCCATGCCGCTGGCCTGATGGAGCAAATGGCGGACCGTGATCTCGGAAGCGCGGCTGCCCTTCAACGTAAACCAGGGCAGGTAAGTCCGTACCGGCTCATCCAACCGGAGGCGGCCGGCCTCAACCTGCTGCATCACGGCAATGGTCGTGAGGGACTTGGTGGTCGAAGCCAGCAGCACCGGAGTCTGGGGAGTCATCGGCCGGCCCGAGTCATCGGCGCGGCCAAACGCGGCAGAGTGCACCTCGACGCCGTCCTTGACGACGACGATGGCAGCTCCGGGAAGCCCCATCGCGTCAATCTGCTCCCGCAGGAAGACGTCCACCGCCTCAAATGCCTGGTCCGGGATCGGGGGCCCGGCCGCAGACGTTTCGACGGCGGCGGGCGCCGGTGTTTCGACGGCGACCGCTGCCGGCGTGGTGAAGCAGAGAAAGGCGACCGCCAGGAAGCACGACAGAATGCAGCGCGATGACGATGAAATCTCTCGCATGCCCGTACCTGCCTCGGCCGACCGTCTCTACACGGTATTGCCTGACCAGAGGGAAAACAACGACCGGGTTCGTGGGGATAGCGGGAAATTGTCAGTGGGTTGGCGCAGCATTGGAGTGTAAACCAGCTTTGAAAGGGGCCAGATGCTGGAAACAAAGATGCTGGAAACACTCACTATTCCTGATACAAGACTCGAACTGATGCTGCAGGTCCAGCCGGAAGAATCGCTGGAGTGGAACTCGGAAGTAAAGGGGCAGTACACGGACTGGCAGAACCTGGAATCCTCGTCCCATCTCGTGGCCGTTATCCATGGCATCTCCCACGACGGCGACTGGCTCGTGGTGCAAACGAAAGGCCTGGACTCACAGCCGGCAGGGCGGTACGCCCAAGCCATGAACACCGGCAGGGGATACCAGCTGGAGGTCGCCCATGTGAGCGACGGGACAACGTACAACTGGCGAGTTGGGCTGGGCCTGCTGGCGGATGAAGCCGGCAACGAGCCGTACAAGGAAGTGACCCTTTCGCAGAACCTAAGTCTGGCGGCGGTGTCGGAAGTGATGGTGTCATGGCTGCACGGGCAGGGATTGCCGCTGGGGTATGGCGCAGCCTTGCACGTGTACCGCTAAGAGCACGGTGGCGGGGAGAAGACCACGCCAACCTTCACGTCAATGGGTGTTCGCCATTGGCTGGTAACCGGTTCCCCTGCGGCCGCAATCTCCAGGTAGGAAGCTATACGGCCGGCAGGGGTCCGGTGCTAACCGAGGCGGTACGGCAGGGAGGTAGCAGCGAGATGCGGATCCTCCGCCTGGGCTGCCGCCCCGGTAACCGTGCTGAGCCGGGGTGTGCCGGGGGCACCATTCACGGTCAGCCTCACCGGCGAGGCAACGATGGGCAGCGGGACCGCCATGATGCCTTTCCGGCCGGAGAGTTCCAGCACTCCGGCATCGATGATCATCCGGAGTTCGGACCCCTCATCCGCCGGGAGGAACGCGTCGACGAAGTCGCTGTTCCCGTCGGCCGTCACCCGGAGGCCCTCCCCGTCATGCCGGAGGGTGGCCAGGGGCCCTTCCAGGGTGGCCAGACGGAGGGCCGTCCCGGCGGTGACGGTGCACCGCAGGTCCGCGCCGCCGTCGAGCACGGTCTCGTAAACCGCGGTGCTGACCTGCTCGAGGGAGGCCGGCTGGGAGTACGCCGCGAGGTCGGCGTGCGGGGTGGCCACCAGGGTGTCGCCGTCGAGGGTCAGTGTGTGCGGAATGCTCAGCGCGCTGGCCCACTGCCCCTCCGGGCTGATAACGCCGCGGACCCAGAAAATCAGCGACGGCGCTCCATGCCTGTCCCGGAAGAAGGACGGGGCGTAGTAGCTCTTGCCGAAGCTGAGCTGCCCCCAGGAACGGGCGGTGAACTTCCCGTCGGAGTAGCTGCCCACGCCGTAGGCCACATAGTGCAGCACGTCATCCTCCCAAATGGAGGTGACTAGGACGTGGGAGCCGCCGATCTCAAACAGCTGGGGGCACTCCCACATGGTTCCGGTCCAGACGGGGTCCGTCTCCGCGCCGGTCCGCTGCGCGGCGATGCCGTCCAGCGTCCACTGCGAAAGGTCCGGGGAGCTGTACGAAACCGCGGCGGCGGTTCCTCCCTCCAGCCCGGCGCCTACGAACATGCGCCACTGCCGGCCGTCGCGGAAAACGAACGGGTCCCGGTAGGCCACCACCCCGAGATCCGGCGCGGTCATCAGCTTCCCGCCCTTGGTCCACGTGGTCCAGGAGGCATCGTCCGGGGTGGCGGTGCGGACCGTGCCGATGCCGATGTCCGGTTCGGTGACCGATGTGTAGAACATGGTGGCGGCGCCGTCCTGGCCGGTAACAATGGAACCCGACCAGACGCCGTCGTCCCCTTTCCCGGGGGCCACGGCGACACCCTGCTCGGTCCAGGCGATCATGTCCGGGGAGGTGGCGTGGCCCCAGTGGCAGTTGGAGGCCCACGTGGTGCGGCCGGGAACGTACTGGTAGAAGAGGTGGTACTGGCCGTCCTTCCAGGTCACACCAAGCGGATCGTTGATCCATCCTTCGGCGGCTGTGAAGTGGAGGGCGGGCCGGGGTTCCTGCGTGTTCATGCTGATCCTTCTGTGCTGGCTGCTGGAGGGGCTTAGTGTGCCGGGACGCTGTTGGCGGCCAGGAACCGTTGCCGGACTTCCCGCGCCTGCTCGGCGTTCGCCTTCTCCCATGCGTCGATTTCTGCCCTGCGTTCGTTCCGGACGGCGTCGCGCGTTTCGGTGAACTGCTTCATCCGGGCGGCCGCGGCGTCACGGGCAGCCTGCTGGGCAGGCGTCAGTTCCGGCAGGGGGCGCTCTTCGACCTGCTCCCGCGGCCGGAGCGGCAGGCGCTCCTCCACGGCGTCGATGTCCAGCACGGGGGAGGGGAGGGTCTGGTACCAGTAGGCGGTGGAGGACCAGTCATCGGAGAGGTGGTTGGCGTGGCCGTGCTCAAACGTGACTTTGATGCGCTTCTGGAACCGGATGGGGTCTGTCATGTGGAAGCGGTAGCTGTGGTGGAAGCCGGGCACGTTTTCCTCGTGGACCATGGTGCCGTTCATCAGGAAAGCGTTGTGCTGCATGCCCCAGGCGTGGCCGAAGTAGTCCTCCATGCCGGTGCCGTGCAGGCTGGGGGGCCAGGTGTCGTCGTCGATGAAGATCATGTCGTCACCCTCGCCCCACCAGGAGCCCTGGAAGTGGCGCACGGCCAGGTTGCAGCCCACGTAGTGTCCCTGGCCCTCGGTCTCCAGGACAACGTAGTTGTCGTCACCGGACAGGTTGGGGATGGCCACCTCGATGCTGTTGGTCTGCAGGTCCGGGCCCCAGCCGGCGTTGGGCTTCTGCCGGCGCCAGTGGGCGTGGAAGTAGGCGGTGTCCCCGGGCAGGGGCTCGGTGTAGAGCTCGTAGTCGATGTAGAAGTACTGCAGGTAGGGGATGTCGTTCTGGTTTTCGACGACGATCTTGGCACGGGAGTTGAACGGCATTTCGAAGTAGCTGTTGAACGCCGCGCTGCCGCCGAAGGTGTTCAGTTCCCCTTCTTTCGCGGAGACGGACAGGGGCAGCGAGTCGTAGGAGCCGGACAGCGAGTTCAGCAGGCCGAAGAAGTCGCCCAGCGGCGCGATGACGCTGGGGGTTTCCTGGTCGTCCCAGTACATTTTCAGCACGATCTTGCGGTAGTAGTCGGGGTCAACGACCTCCCAGCTGACGCCGAGGGCGTTGTGAATTTCCAGCATGGGTACGCCCACCAGTTCCGGGGAGATCTGTCCGGGGCCCGGCTGGATCCGGCACGACTGGGTCATCCAGATGTGGGTGATGGCGCCCGGGCCCTCGATGTCGGCCAGGACGCGTTCCTCGCCGGGCATGACGATCCAGTTGTCGCGGTTGCGGCCGGTCTGGTCCCAGCTGGACGCGCGGGCGGTGCGGGCGGTGGAGAGCTTGGTCAGGCTTGAGAGCAGGCCGGAGCGGGGCGATGAAGCCATGGTGGTGTTGCCTTTCGGAAGAAGGTGTTGGTTAGCCCTTGACGGCTGATTGGGTGAGGCTGGCGATGATCCACCGCTGGGCCACGAGGAAGACAATGAGCGCCGGGGCGATGGCGATGGTGGTTGCGGCCATCACCTCGGCCACATTCCCGGCACCATATGGGCCGAGCATCAGGACCAGGCCCAGCGGCAGGGTGGCGGTATCCGTGCTGTTGAGGAAGATCGACGGCGCGAAGTAGGCGTTCCAGCTGCCCAGGAACGTGATCACACCCAGGGTGCTCACGGCGTTCTTGGCCAGCGGCAGCGCGATCAGCCGGTAGGTCTGCCAGGCGGTGGCACCGTCCATGCGGGCCGCGTCGATGATTTCCTGCGGCAGCCCCAGGAAGAACTGCCGCAGCAGGAAGACGCCCAGGGCTCCGGTGATGCCGGGCAGGATCAGGCTGAGCGGGTTGTCCAGCAGGCCGAACGTCCGCATCAGCAGGAACAGCGGAATGATGGTCACCTGCGCCGGAACCATCAGCGAGGACAGCAGGCCCACGAAGATGGAGTTGCGGCCGGGGAATTCCAGCTTGGCGAAGGCATAGCCGGCCATCGGCGCCGTGATGATCATGCCGATGCTGACGGCGATGGCGATGACGGCGCTGTTGAGCATGTTCCGCAGGATGGGCACCGGACCGCTGACTGCCGCGGCGTAGTTGGACCAGTTCCATTCGGTGGGCAGCCACTGAGGCGGCAGGTCATAGGCGTGGCTGGCGTCCCGGAGCGACGTGGTGAACATCCACAGGAACGGGGCCACCATGCCTATGGCGCCAAGGACCAGCAGCGCCACCGATACAGACTTCCCGACGCCGGGCCGCCGTCGTACGCCTCTTCCGTCACTTTTGCGGGACGGTAGGACCGGGACGTTGAGGTTACTCATTGTTCACCCATGACTTCCTGAGGCGGAACTGTACCAGCGTCACCAGCATGATGATGAGGAACAGCGTGACCGCGATGGCTGAGGCATAGCCCATATCGAACTTGTTGAAGGCCACTTCCGCGATGTACATCACCACGCTGCGGCTGGCATCGCCCGGGCCGCCCCTGGTGAGCACGATGATCGATTCGTAGATCTGGAACGCGCCGATGATGGTGATGGTGATGTTGAAGAACGTTGCCTGGCTGATCATCGGCAGGACGATCCGGCGGAAGACCTGCCACTCGTTGGCGCCGTCCATGCGGGCGGCCTCCACCATGTCCTTGGGGACTTCCTGCAGGGCCGCCACGAAGATCAGCATGGCGAACCCCACGTTCCGCCAGGTGTCCACAATGATCACCGAGACCTTGGCGAACTCGGAGCTGTTGAGCCAGTCGATCCGGTCGCCGCCTATCGCGGTGAGGTAGTAGTTCAGGATGCCCGTGTCCTTCTGGAACAGTGCCTGCCAGATGATGGACACGTACACCAGGGCCACTAAGTAGGGGAAGAAATACGCCGAGCGGAAGACGTAGGTCAGGGCCCGGGGGAGCCGCTGGTTGATCAGGACGGCGAACAGGAGCGCGAAACCATTGATGAGGACGACGGCGGCCGCGACGTAGAGGACCGTGTTGCCGTAGGTGGTGGCGAGCCTTTCGTCCCGGAACATGCGGGCGTAGTTGTCGAGGCCGACGAACTTGGGCGCCGTGAGGATGTTGTACTTCGTAAGGCTCAGGTACAGGGCGGCCACCAGCGGTCCCAGGACGAAAACCAGGAAGCCGATAACTGTGGGGGCCGTGAACAGGTAGCCGGTGATGGCTTCCCGACGGCGGGCCGCGCTTCGCTGCCCGGGGCGGCCCCCGCGCCCCGTTGGGGGCGCGGGCGGCAGCTTCGTTGTGGGGGCGGTCAATGTCATTGCTGCAGCGCCTCCTCAACGTCCTTTTGGGCCTTCTCCAGTGAGGAGCCGATGTCCTGGCCGGACATGATCTCGTCCATGGCCCGCATGAATGCCGGATCCAGCACGTTGTAGGCGCGGGGGGCCGCTACGGGCTTGGCGTAGGACAGGGAGTTGTAGAACTCTTCGGCGTGCTTGGGGGAGGCGAGGAACTCCGGTGATGAGGCGGCAGTCTTGGTGGACGGAACGGCGGCGCCGGCGTCGGCCCATTTCTTCTGCGTCTGCTGGTCGGTGAGCATCTTGATGAACTCCCAGGACAGCTCCGGGTTCTTGGATGTCTTGGAGACGGCGAACGCTCCGGCGCCGAATACCGTCGACTTGGTGGTTCCCTTCGGCCACGGGAGGATGTCGTAGTCGGAGAAGCCTGCCTTTTCGAAGCCGCCGGTGACGAAGTGGCCGGCGCCGGTCATGGCTGCCTTGCCGGCGGGGAACAGCTGATAGGGGTCCGATCCCTTGGGCTGCGGTGACACTCCGTGTTCGGTGACAAGATCGCGGACCCAGCCCACCGTTTCCTTGACCTTATTGTCAGTCAGCTGGGCGGTTTGCAGGTCCTCGCTCATCATGGACGTGCCGTTGGAGTACAGCCACGGGGTGATGCCAAAGGAGTAGTACGGCATGGCGAAGCCGTAGACCTTGTTGGCGCCTGACCCGGTGGTCAGCTTCTTGGCGATCGCCAGAAAATCGTCCCAGGTCCAGTCGTCGCTGGGCCGTTCGATGCCGGCCGCTTCGAACATCTTGGTGTTGTAGTAGATCACCATGGTGTTGAACGTGTTGGGCATCAGGTAGGTGGAGCCGTCCTTGCTGAACCCTTCGAGGAGCTTCGGGTCGATCTCCTTCCGCAGGGATGCCGCCTCGGGGTCATTCTTGAGGAAACCGTCCAGGGGAGTGAACAGCTCGTTGGCCAGGCCCAGCTCCACGCCCTCGGTGGCGATGTTGATGACGTCCGGAGCCTGCCCGGCAGCCGCCTGTGTGACCAGCTTGTTGACGTATTCGGTCCAGGTGGTGATGGGGGTGAAGTTGTTGTTCACCGTCACGTTCGGGTACTTCTCCTTGAAGCGTTTGGCGACGCCGTCGTACACGGCTTTGTCTCCCGGGTCACCCCAGTTCGAGACCGAGATGGTGGCGGTGATGTCCTTCGCAGGGGCGGAGTAGGGCCCGTCTGCTGCCGGCGCGGCGGACTCCGTGGCGCTTCCGCAGGCGGTGAGGGCCAGCATCGCCGCGGCTGCCGCCGTGGCGATGGAGGTGCGGACTGTTGTTCTCATGTGATGCTCCTTTGCATGCGGCGCGGGGTGCGCTGATGGGATGCGATGGGGTTTATACAGAAGCTATTGGGGAGCTACTGGTGGAGCGGATATTCAGTGGAGTTGCGGAACTCGATCTCGGATTCGAGCCGCAGGACCTTGGTGGGGGCGGAGGGGTTATCGAGGCGCCGCATGAGTAGACCCACGGCGCTCTCGCCGAGTTGGAAAGCCGGTTGTCGTACGGTGGTGATCTGGGGCTGGAACAGGTCCGGGTAGGTAAAGCCGTCAAACGTGGCGAAGGCCATGGTGCCGGGAACCTGCAGCCCTTGGTGCTGGACTGCACGGAGGGCTCCCGCCGCCAGCAGAGTGCTGCAGGCCAGGATCGCCGTCGGACCCGCCGCGGGGTCGCGAAGCAGCGGTCGGACCCGGTCAAACGTCGCTGCGGCTGTCACCGTGCCTTCACACAGCAGACTGGCCGGTACCTCAAGGCCCCGCTGCAGCATGGCGGCGCGGAAACCGTCATGGCGCTCGCGGAGCGAGGAGACCCGCAGGTCGCCTGAGACGAGCATGATCCGTTCGTGCCCGCGGTCCGTGAGATGGCCAACCAGTGCTGCCATGGCGGCCTGGTTGTTCACCCCCACCTGGTCAACGTCCAGATCCGCGAGCCGGTCCAGCAGGACCAGGGGCTTCTTCTGGCCACGAATCCGCTCAAGCAGCCCTGCCCTTGACCCGGCTGCCCGTGCGATGATCAGGCCATCGACGCGGCGGTCCAGAAGAGCCTCCACCGCGGCGCGTTCCCTGGCGGGATCTTCCGCCGAGTTCGCCAGCAGCAGGGACAGGCCTAGCTGAGCCGCGGCCTCCTCCACCCCGTGCACCATGTCCGCAAAGGCCGGCTCCCCGGCATCTGAGACGACGAGGCCAATGGAGTCGGTCCTGGCCCGGCGCATTGAACGGGCCAGCACGTCCCGCCGGTAGCCCGTGGCCTGCACCGCACTCATGACGCGGGCCTTGGTCTCCGGTTCAACGTGCCGCGTTTCGTTGAGGACGTGCGACACAGTGGACGTCGAAACGCCGGCAAGTGATGCGACATCGACGATGGTTGCCACTGCTTACTCCTCAAGAAAAACGATTGCGCGAACGTTTCGATAGTAGAGACAAACGTTTCGATGTGCAATGGGTCACAGGAAAAAGTGTGGAGATTTCTCGGTGCGGGTTTTCTGGAGGCTTGCCGGGTCCGGCCGGTCGCCTTGTCCGAGGGCCGGCCGGCCGCCTCGTCCGCTCGCAAGCCGGCGCTCTGGTTAGGTGCGCCCTGACCAGCTGCGGCCGGAACGGGGTTCTGCGGCCGGCAGCGGCTTCTAGGAGACCGGGGCCGGGCCGGTCGAGGCCCGGTATTCGATGGTTGGCGCCAGCCGGACCACGGAGGTCTCGCCCGACTTGTCAGCGATGCGCTTGGTCAACAGCTCGGCGGCGGCGGCACCCACCTGGAAGGCCGGCTGGCGGACGGTGGTGAGCTGGGGCTCGAACAGGTCCGAATAGGCGAAGCCGTCGAAGGCGGCGAAGGCGATGTCCTCGGGCATCCTCAGCCCCCGCTGCTGGATGCGCCGCAGCGCGGCCGCGGCCAATACAGTGCTGCACGCGATGACTGCGGTCGGCGGGGCGGCCGCCGACAGCGCTTCCTCTATCCCGGCGTCGGCCCCTGCCTGGTCGGCGGCCGTGACGGTGAGCTGGTCCGACGGCGCGATGCCGGCTGCCGTCATGGCGTTCTGGAAGGCGCTGTGCCGCTCCCGCAGTGTGGAAACCCGGGTGTCCCCGGCCACCAGCAGAATGCGGTCATGGCCCTGCGACGTGAGGTGCTGAACCAGTTCGTTGATCGACGCGTTGTTTTCGACGCCCACCTGGTCGAAGGGGTCCTCGGACAGCCGGTCCATCAGCACCAGCGGCGTGTCCTGGTTGGCGAACTCGGCCAGGGTGTCCGGCCCGGAGCCGGCGGCGCGGGCCAGGATGAGGCCATCCACCCTGCGCTCCAGGAGGGCCTGGATGGCGCGGGCCTCGCGTTGCGGGTTTTCGGCGGAATTGGCAAGGAGGAGGGTGATGCCCTGATTCGCGGCAGTCTCTTCCACGCCGCGGATCATCTCGGCGAAAGCCGGCTCGCCGCCGTCGGAAACGATCAGCCCGATGCTGTCAGTCCGGGAGCGCCGCATGGCACGGGCCAGGGCGTCCTGGCGGTAGGAGGTTTCCTCGATGGCTTTGAGGACGCGCTGCCGCGTCTCTTCTCCGACGTGCCGGGTGCCGTTCAGGACGTGGGAAACAGTGGAGATGGACACGCCGGCAAGCTGCGCCACTTTTACCATCGTCGTCATCGTCGCCGCCTTGGAGAATCGTTTACGCGAACGTTTCGCGCCGCCTCCGCCAGTCTACAGACGGGCGCCCGAGAGTGGGCAGAGGGCCCCGTTGCTCCTGCAGGTACAGGAACAACGGGGCCCGAGCCGCTTTAGGAATGCGCTTGGCTTCAGGAACGTGCCGGGTCCCAGGAACTGAGGGCGGCGAGGCCTGCGGCTGCTGCGGCACTCAGCACCACTGCCCCCAGCCAGAGCGATGGCGGCCAGCGGATCGCGTCCGTCACGGCGAAGGCGACGAGCTGGCCCGTCCACAGGAGTGCCGTGATGCCTGCCGTGACCGCAGGCAGCCGCCGGTGCAGCCAGACTTCCGGGAGTCTGGCAAGCAACAGGTCGGCCACCACGGCTGCCACTGTGGCGCCCGCAGCTCCGGCGATTGCGTAGGGCTGCAGGCCCACCATCGCAACGGGTAGCCAGGCCGCTGCCACGACAAGCATGGTCGTAATCCCGCGTGCGGGGTGCCGGGCGGCGGAGAGCGTAAAAAGGAAGGGCGCGATGATCAGCGCGGTGGTCAGCAGGTAGCTCGTCAGGCTGACGACCACCGGCATCTCCGCCTGGATGCGTCCGGGCGTACCCACCGGCATTGGAGTGAAAAGGGCGGTCGGCCCCGGCCGGACGAAGGCCGAGGCATAGACAAGGAAGAACGCTCCCAGCCCGGTCATCAGGACGACGGCGAACATCGCCGCCGCTGTCCACGTGAAGTTCCGGGGGTGGCCGCTCGCACGGGCACTGCGGACGGCGGTGCCCAGAATCAGGAAGAGGCTGAACCCGAGCAGCAGGTGGGTGGGGCTGACCAGCGCATCCAGCGACACCTCGAGGCCCAAGGTCTCGTGCCAGAGCAGGTCCAGGCCGCCGGCAATCGCAAATAGGATGACCCCGACTACGGTTCCCCGGTAACCGGGCGGAACGGCCTGCCGCAATGTCTGCCCGGGCGCCCGGTTCCGCCAGATCACGACGGCGGTCCACACCGCCGTGGCGACCATGCCGGAGTAGAGGGCGGCGTGCCACGGCGTGAAGAACGTCTCCAGCCCCGGGACGTTCAGGTGCGCCCAGCCGTCGAGGAAGACGGCCAGCAGCAGCCACAGACCCAGGAGCTCGGTGACCAGATCGCGGAGTCCGCCGGCCCTTGTGTTGCGCGCAGTATCGAGCATAGTTGCCCACTTCAACGGAGCCATCAGGTGAGGGGATGGTACTGCGGTGGCTGGGCGCTCACAAGGGAGCAGCGTTCAAGTGTGCGGGGAACAGGTCCTTGATACCGACATCGCCCCCGGCCGTCATGAGGTCGCCGAGATAGTGCATAAACACGAGGATCCCGGAAACGCCGATAAGAGCGATGATGCTCAGGAAACCAGAGCCCTGCAAAGACTCCAGATTTAGCTGCGATCAGGAGAATAAACAGCACGATCGCCACCACTGCCCAGAAGAGTAGAGTCGGCCGCCACCCGATTTTCGGGAGCGAAAGCATATTGGAGTTGACTTTCATTGTTCCCCCAAGGGAAAGCGGCTGTGACAGGTGAGGGCATCACGTAACGACGGCGCCTCAAGGATCCATCAAGAATGCCGCAGGTTTCCCTGAGGTAATACGAGGATCACTCAGCCCGAGATTAGACTTTCGACATCGGCTTTGTTCGCTCGCGAACCAGGATGAAGAGAGTCCACGGAATTGGTTGAGTTGTACCCGAACGGCGGTTGGGCGCCGCCTCCCTATCGAGCCATCCGCCGTTGGCCATTCGTCGTTTCCATCGTTGCCCTGTCTCTCGTTGCTGCAGGCCTCGGCGTTGGTTTCGCCTACTCCACACACTCCGCGCAGGAGTGGCGGAGCGCCGCCAACAAAACGTCCGACGACCTTGCAAAGACGTCCGGCGACCTAGTAGCAATGACCAAACAACGTGATGATCTCAAAATTGACGCGCAAGAATTGCAAAATCGGCTTGACGGCGTGAACACGAAGCTTGTGGATACGCAGAAGCAGCTTGACGGGGTCACCTCGGATTACAACACGGCGACAGACCGTGTCCGCTCCCTGGCCGACGAGAAGGCCCAAGTGGGTGACCAGGCCGCCTACATGGAGACCTTGGTGGCGATGTCCCAAGGAGTTACCGCGGAGATGGACGGGTGTATTGGGAACCTGCAGAAGCTTCAAACTTACTTGGTCGATTTCTCTTCGTATGATCCAGAAGCGCTAATTTCATACGCGACGCAGATCAATGATGGCTGCAATAAGGCTCGTGCCGACAGTGACGCACTCTCGAAGAAGCTGGCGGGTTGAGAGCGCCACTGGGTTCAACTGCGCGTCTGCTGTCGTTGATCTCGCTTTTATTTGTGGGCCTGGCAGGGTGTGGACTTGTGCCGGTACCTCCGCCATCCGTTAGTTCCAGTTCTGCCGCGGCGGCTCCAACTACAGCTCCCGCAGATTCGTCGAGGGACTGGCTTCCGACAAGTAGTGCACTGCCGACGTACACCAAGGATCAAGTTGAAGCACGCGGTTTCACCGATTACGAACGGGCGTCGCTCCGCGTGCGCAACGTAGGCTGTGGAACTGTTTCGATGGGTTCTGGATTTGCGATTGCGGACCATGTATTCGTCACCAATCGTCACGTGGTCGGTGGCGCGGCAGTTCTTCAAGTCAGTACTTTCGACGGGCATGATATCGATGTCGCTACCGCAGGCGCCGCCGTCATAGCTGATCTCGCACTGGTTTGGACGAAGGAAGCGTTGCCCGCGACAATCGCTCTGGCTACCGAAAATCCCGATGTAGGAGCTGATGTCACGGCCGTGGGCTTTCCGCTTGGCGGCCCCTTGACGACCACACACGGAAAAGTCTTAGGGTATGCCCCGGACCCCATCGGATGGTCCACACTCCCAATGCTGGTCAACGATGCCCCGATTGAACATGGCAGTTCCGGAAGCCCGCTTATCAACGATGCAGGGCGGCTGGTCGGAGTTGCGTATGCGGGGGACGGGGACAAGTATCTGGCGGTCCCCGTGGAAGTTCTTAACCAAGTCCTAAACAACCCTGGCGGCTACTCCAATTCCGCATCAGCTTGTGATGGTGCTCCTTACTAGAGGATCCGCCGAGATTCGCTGATAAGAGAGCTGTTCTCTGAATTCGTGACGTACAGCCCGTGTGCGGAAGACTGTTGCCGTGAGCAACTCTCCCCGTACCGGCCTTGCCGTGGCTGGCCTCAGCCTGGGCACGTCGCTGAACCCGCTGAACTCGTCGATGATCGCCGTCGCCTTGGTGGTGCTGCGCGAGGACTTCAGGCTCGACGTCGCCACCGTCACCTGGGTGATCACCGCCTTCTACATCACCTCGGCAGCGGGCCAGCCGCTGATGGGGCGGCTCGCTGACAGGTTCGGGCCGCGGCGGCTTTTCATGCTGGGCATGGCGCTGGTGGCGGTGTCCTGCGCGCTGGCGCCCTTCTCGCCTAATTTTGTGTTCGTCTGCATCGTCCGAGCGCTCATGGCGCTGGGGACCGCGACGGCGTACCCGAGCGCCGTCGTCATGGTCGGTGCCCTGGCCAGGCAGGCGGACGTGCCAACGACCCGGCCGTTGGGCCGGATCCAGATGGCCAACACGTCCGGGGCTGCGGTCGGTCCGGTGGTGGGCGGGCTGCTGGTGAGCCTGGTGGGCTGGGAGGCGCTGTTCCTGATTAACGTGCCGCTGTCGCTGGCAGCCCTGCTCATCGTGCGGAAAGCCGCCCCTGCTGACCAGGGGCGGGAGCAGGGCAGCATGGCCAGCCTGCTGCGCGACTCGGACATTCCCGGCATCCTGGCGTTCGCGGGCGCCATGGTGCTGCTTCTCATGGGTCTGCTGGATGCGCTGCCCGGCTACCGCTGGCCGTTGCTGGGCGGGGCGATGGTGCTGGCCGTGCTGTTCGCCTGGCGGGAGCTGAGCTTCAAACGGCCGTTCCTGGACCTGCGGCTGCTGGGCAGGAACCGGCCGCTGCTGCTGGTGTACCTGGGCTTCACGGTGTTCAGCGGCGTCTACTACTTCGCGTTCTTCGGCCTGCCCCAGCTGCTGCAGGAGGCCGGCGGCTACGACCCTGGCGTGGTGGGCGTGCTGATGCTGCCGCTGGCTGCCATGTCCGTGGTTGTCACGCCGCTCGCCGCGCGTGCGATCGACCGGTTCGGCGTTCGGCGGGTGCTGATCGCCGGCGTCGTGATTCTTACTGTGGCGGCAGCGGCACTCTGGCTGCTGACGGCATCGTTCGCCGTCCTGCTGGTGCTGGCGCTGACGGCGCTGATGGGCGTGCCGTACGGGGCGGTCGCCATCGCCTCCAACCAGGGCCTGTACGTGTCCGCGGCGCCCGGGGACAGGGGAGTGGCCGCCGGGATCTACCAGACCTGCCGGTACGTCGGCGCCATCAGCGCCACCGTGATGATCGGCATCTTCTACGGCAGCGGCGTCAACCAGGAGAACTGGGGCCGCATGGTGCTGGTCATGCTGGGCCTGTGCGCAGTGACGTTCGTGGTTTCGCTGTTGTGGCGGGAGCGGCAAGCTGAGTAGCCATTGACGGGCCCGACCGGCCGTCCGGTACTTAACGCCACTTCGAATTGAAAGCGCTGTCCTCTGGCCGCCATGGCGTTCGTGGAAAATGCTCAAAGTTCCTCAGGCTGTCTGTCGGCTGGGGTCACCCGGATCCGTGCAATCCGCAGCCTGTCCACGGCGGTCACCGTCAGCACGTGGCCTGCCATCTCGACCCGGTCGCCTACATGAGGAAGCCGGCCCAACCGGTCGATAACGAACCCGGCCACTGTCTCGTAATGACCCTCCGGCAGCGCTATGCCGGATGCCGACGCGAATTCCTGCAGGATCAGCCCGCCGTCGACCTCAATCGATCCGTTCGTCACGCGGACGCGATCCTCGGGCTCAGCCCCGATGTCGTACTCGTCGTAGATTTCACCGACCAGCTCCTCCATCAGATCCTCCAGAGTGACGATGCCGTCGGTGCCTCCATACTCGTCTACCACCAGCGCGATGTGCTGGCCCAGTTTGCGCATGCGTGACAGCGAGGGCAGCACCTTGTTCGTTCCCGGCAGCGGGAGAATCTCACGAACAATGTCCATCACAATCCGCTCGTCATAATGTTCGTCTCGGGGCATCAGGTCACGGATGTGGATGAAACCCAGGACGTCATCCGGGGTCCTGGCGATCACGGATAACGCGAATAGGGCGCGTCCCTGACCATGCTGCGCGCAGCAGCAACCGTCAGGACGCCGTCGATGAAGGTTACTTCAGTGCGGGGGCGCATGACCTCCTGCAACGAGCGGCTTCCGGCGCCAAAAACATCGGTCAGGATGCTTCGGCTGTGTTCCTCCAGCCGGTCGTTCTGCGTCACCATCTCCCGCAGTTCCTCAGCGCTGATGCCCTCCTGTCTTGCATTGGGATCACCCCCAAAGAGCCTGACAACCGCGTCGGTTGAAACCGACAGCAGCCAGACGACGGGCCGCATGAATTCCGAGAGGACGAGCAAGGGCGGGGCCAGAACCTTCGCGAAACCAGCAGCGCTTTGCATGGCCAGCCTCTTGGGCACCAGCTCACCCAGCACCAAGGAAAGATAGGCCACCAGCAGCGTCATGCCGATAAACGCAACAGATTCAGCCGCGGGACCAAATCCCACGGCTTCCAGGAGGGGCTCGACATCAGGGGCGATAGTGGAGGCGCCGTAGGCGGCCGAGAAGAAACCGGAAAGCGTCACGCCGATCTGAACAGTTGAGAGAAAACGGTTGGGATTCCCGGCCAAGGCTGCAACTCTGGCTCCGTGTTTTCCTGCCTTTTCCATCCGGCGCACTTGGCTCTCACGGAGGGAAACGAGCGCCATTTCCGTGCCGGCGAAGACTCCTCCCAACAGCACAAAAAAGAGGACCAACAGGAAATTGACGAGGGTGTCGCTGTCCATAAACCGACACTATCGAACCGGCGGGCATAACTGGGCCCCAGCCTCCTCCGCTGAAGGCGCCGACTGCAGCAGAAGCCCCAGACTGACCATTGGAATGGCCTCCAGGAGCCGGGCGCCGCCGTCGTCCGCCCGGGATGTTGTGGCGAGATCGTACGGCGCTCGGCTCCCTTGGTTCTGCTAATGCATCATTCTGCTAAGGCATCTGGGTCAGCCCGAGTTGCTCCTGCTGACTCGCGATGTCGTAGTAGCGGCGCTCCTCGACGATCTTGCCGGACTCGTCGAGACGGCTGAAGAACGCCATGGGGGATTCCACCCGTCGGCCCGTTGCCGGAATTTCGTCTGCGCCAGGCATGTGGATGGGCCCGTTGTTGGTTCCGACGATTTTGCCCTCGCCAGCGACCAAGCGGTCATCGACCAGTATGTTGATCAGAGAGAATTCGAGGTCCGGAAATGCTCTGAGGAAAGTCACCGCGTCCTGTTCGATTGCAGCCCGGCCCCGCAGCGGCTCGGGGTACTGGGGGTCGACGACGACGGCGTCGTCCGCATAGAAGCTGGCAAAGGCCTGAGCGTCATGGGCGTTAATCGCCTGCGTCTGCGCCTCGAGTGCCTGCCTGCTGTCTGTGGGCATCGTCTGGCCGGCGTCTGTTGTGTCATAGCTCTGGGTGGTCATGAGAATTGTCATGAATCTGCGAATGAACATTTGCATGCTTCTTTGCTTGAAGGCCAGTTAAGGTGCCAGCCCCAGCCCGTGGCGTTGAGTGCGGGCAGCCTCGAAAGCCTGCAAAGAGCCTTCGCGGCAACCCGTGAGCATGGCTGCACCGGAGGCAGCCAGCCCCATTGTAGGGCAGGAGCAGAGCCTGTGGAAGGTCGCGCCAGCCTCAGCATTCAGCGCATGGAAGACGATAAAGGGGAGCGGTTTGCGTCCGGGCATTGACCGCCACACCGGAAGGCCTACTATTGGCCGCACCAGTACATTTCAAGGAGGAGATGTGTCATGTCACGCGCCGAAGTAGAGCAGCTTGATGACCGCGGAATGGCGGCCTGGGACCAGCATGATACGGCGGCGTTCACCGCTCTGCTGGCCGATGAGTTTACGTTTTCGGATGTGATGGCGCCCGAGGCGTTCATTAACAGGGAGCAGGTGCAGGAGTACATGGAAGGGTGGTTTACGGCGTTCCCGGACATGCGAGCCAAAACTACAAACAGAGTCGTTACCGAGGATCAGGTGGCGGCGGAAGTGGAGTTCACCGGCACCAACACGGGGCCGTTGCGGATGGGGAATCAGGAGCTTCCGGCCACAGGCAAGCCGGTCACCGGCACCGGCACCTACTTTGCCTCCGTCAAGGATGGAAAGTTTGTCTCCTTCCGGGTCTATCCGGACGTCGCTGGGATGATGGGGCAACTGGGAATGATGCCCGGGATGTGAGCCATCCGTGTATGACGCCTGGTCTCCCTTGGAGGAACGGAAAATGCCGGAAGAACAGTCATGGGTCAGCATGAAGACCGAGGCCGCGGTGACGCCGTCATGACCGAACAGCCTCTGAAAGCGCGGCGTCTGCGGGTTTCCGACATCAATGTCGTCGACCACCGCACCCTGAGGAAAGCCCTCGGCGGGACAATCGTCGGCAACACGATGGAATGGTACGACGTCGGCGTCTTCGGGTATCTGATCACCACCATGGGCCCGGTGTTCCTGCCGGAGGCCGACAGGGCAGTGCAAAACCTGTTCCTCCTGGGAACCTTTGGGGCCACGTTTATCGCCCGTCCGCTGGGCGGCATGTTCTTCGGCTGGCTTGGCGACAAGATCGGCCGGCAGAACGTGCTGGCCATGACCCTGATGCTGATGGCAGCGGCGACGTTCGCCGTCGGCGTGCTCCCCGGATACGCTGTGCTGGGCATCTGGGCCGCGGTGCTTCTCGTGGTCACCAAACTGATCCAGGGCTTTTCCACCGGCGGCGAGTATGCCGGTGCCACCACGTTCGTCTGCGAGCATTCGCCGGACAGGCGCCGCGGCTTCTTCGTCAGCTTCCTGGACATGGGCAGCTACCTCGGCTTCGCCTTGGGCGCGGCGCTGGTTTCCGCCCTCCAGCTGACGCTGGGCCAGGAACAGATGGAGGCGTGGGGCTGGCGGATTCCGTTCCTTGTCGCCGGTCCGCTAGGCGCCGTCGCCATCTACTTCCGGCTGAAGATCGAGGAGTCGCCGGCCTTCAAGGCCACTCAGGAGGCCGAAGCCGTGGCCGCCGCCCACCACGAGACCGGAGACGAGCTCCGCCCGGTGGGCCCGGTGGCGATCTTCAAGGACCACTGGCGCAGCATCGTGCTGGCCATGATCCTCGTGGCCGCCGGAAACACCGTGGGCTACGCGCTCACGTCCTACATGCCCACTTACCTGACCACCAACAAGGGATACGACGAGGTCCACGGGACGCTGCTGACCGTTCCGGTGTTGGTGGCCATGTCCCTGTGCATTCCGCTGACTGGACGCCTCTCAGACAGGATCGGTCGCCGACCCGTGCTCTGGATCGGGGCCGTCAGCACCATGGTGCTGTCTCTGCCCGCGTTCCTGCTGATCGCGATCGGAACCGTTCCCGCCACGCTGGCCGGCCTGGCCCTTGTGGCCTTCCCCGTGGCGTTCTTCGTTGCCATTCTCGCGTCGGCGCTGCCGGCGCTGTTTCCCACGGCCCATCGTTACTCTGCCATGGGCATCGCCTACAACTTCGCCGTGGCGATCTTCGGCGGCACCGCCCCGTTCATCATCGCCGCGCTCATCCAGGCGACAGGCAACGACCTGATGCCAGCGTTCTACCTCATGGCGGTGTCGGCCATCGCAGCGGTCGCGATCTACTTCCTCCCCGAATCCGCCCGGCGGCACCTGCCCGGTTCCATGCCCAGCGTGGACTCGGAACAAGCGGCCCGTGAGCTGGTGGCGACGCAGGACGGGAACCCGTTGCTGGACATGGACACGCTGCCGTTCGACAGCAGCTACGAGGCGGCGAGGGCGTCGCACAGGCGGCCTGGTGGGAGGCCGACCGCGGGCTGACGCGGTCTACGTGACCTGCTGCACCACCACTTAGTCCTAGTTGAGCGAACGGATGACCCCGATGCCCCAACGAGGTGACGGCAGCAACGGCTGAATGCGGGTCCACTGCCCATCAGTCAAAACAGAGGTACGAGACACCCATCAGGCATCGAGGATCACAACGCCAGAATTTAGGAGACAAGCTCTTGGGGCCGATAGGCTTTGGGCCATGTCGGCATTCGGGGGAAAACGTTGGTCGCGTGCTATCGCACTTTTGCTGGTTTTGGCCAGTTCCGGTGCCGCCTTAAGTGCCTGCGAGTATGAGGACGCCGTTCCGGTCGTGGCTGACACGCCAGCCGGACCCTCCCGAACCGCGCCCCCTCCACCGCCAAAGTCCGACCCCGGCCTTGCCCAGGTCCAGGCAAGAAATCAGGCGCAACTGGACAGCCGCTTGGGCCCTAGACCCGAGGGTCTTGTGATGGGCGCATCAGGCGGACTCGGCACAGACGGATTCCGGACATCCGTCCCGGGAATACCGAAGGGCAGCTACACCATCACCGCTGCCTGCGTCGGCGTGGTGAAAGCATCGATCACCATCTCGCAATCCGATCGACGAGGAGGAACTGCGCATGAAGTTGCCCTTGATTGCGGAACCACAACGAGCGTGAAGCTCGATCTTCACGTAGGACCGGTGTCTGCCCACGCCACTCGCATGACCAGCGAGCGAGGCCTCACTGCCGTCGCCGGTTTCTGGATGGTCCCAGCGGTCTAACGTGAGAACGCTCTGGCGAGACCCCTCTCACGTATGAAAACAGCGGGTCACGACTCCCGAATTAGGAGATGCGACCTAGGCGTCGGAGACGCTCATGCCCCGGGCGCGTTTTCCGGGGAAAGCGGTCCGGACCTGTGCCCGGAACGTCAGCGGGCTGCGACGGCTGACAGCAATGACGGAGAGCAGGCCGGTCAGCAGCACGATCGTGCCGCCGGCGGCCACCGACCAGCGCGCGCCGAACTCCGTGCCGATCCACCCCATGAGCGGCGCTCCCACGGCGGTGCCGCCCTGCAGTACGCCCAGGTAAAGCGCCAGCACACGGCCCCGGAACTGCGGCTCCACGGAGAGCTGGATGCTGGTGTTGCAGCTGTTCAGGAATGTTATTGAGGCCAGGCCTACGGGTATCAGCACGGCGGCGTACAGCCAGAACGACGGCGACACGCTGCCTACCAGCGTGAAGAACCCGAGTCCGAGGGCCCCGCCGAGCAGGAAACGCAGCCGGGGGCCGGCCCGGCGGGCCGCGAGCAGGGCACCGGCCAGGGTCCCGACGGCCATGATGGAGCCCAGCAGCCCGAATTCACCCGGCCCCACCCCGAACTCCGCGGTGGACATCAGCGCATTGGTGATGGGGAAGTTCATGCCAAAGGCGCCAAGAACCCCCACCATGACCAGGATGAGTGTCAGATCCGGCCGGCCCCAGACATAGCGCAGGCCCTCGGCCACCTGGTGCTTGCCGCGGACGGCCAGCGTGGCCGGGGCCAGTTCGGAAGTGCGGATCCGGAACAGCGAGATGATGACGGCGGCGAAGCTGGCCGCGTTGAGCAGGAAGACCGGTCCGGTGCCCACCCAGGCGATCAATACACCGGCGATGGCAGGGCCCGTGAGCCTGGCGGTGTTGAAGGAGGCGGAGTTCAGTGCGACTGCATTGGCCACCCTGTCCTGCCCCACCAGTTCAGAGACGAAGGACTGGCGGGCCGGCGCGTCGATGGCGCTGGCGAGCCCAAGGCACAGGGCGGCAAGGTAGGCATGCCACAGCTGGGCAGTGCCCGTCACCACAAGGAGTCCGATGGCCAGCCCGCACAGACCCATCGCCAGCTGCGTCCACAGCAGGATCAGGCGTTTGCGGTGCCGGTCTGCGAGGACACCGCCGTAGGGGCCAAGCAGCAGCATCGGCAGGAACTGAAGGCCGGTGGTGATGCCGACGGCGGTGCCGGAATGGTCGGTGAGGACGGTCAGTACCAGCCAGTCCTGTGCGATCCGCTGCATCCATGTACCGATATTGGAGACGAGCGCTCCTGCCGCCCACACGCGGTAGTTTCGGTTCTCCAGTGCCTGGAACATGGCGCTCATTTGGCGCTCAGCTGCTGCATGATCTGGGCGGCACGGCTGAGGATCTGGCGGTCCTCGTCACTGAGGCCGGCGACGCGTTGGGCCAGCCAGGCTGTCCGCTGTTCGCGGGCCTCCGCCAGGACATCCTTCCCGGCGGGGGTGATTCCCACCTGGACCTGGCGGCCGTCTGCGGGGTGGGCTGTCCGGGTGACAAAGCCCTGCTCCGCGAGGGCGTTGACGATCCGGGTCATCGACGGCGCCTGCACGTGCTCGCGTTCCGCCAGTGCGCGGAGGGTTTGCGGGCCGTTGCCGTTCAGTTGGGCCAGGACCGTGTACTGGCCGGGAGTGATGACGTCGCCGGTTGCCTCCACCCGGAGCCTGCGGGAGGTGCGCATCACCGCTGTCCGAAGGTCGATAGCCAAAATGTCCGGCTTGATGCTGTCCTTACGCTCCCGGTCCGTTGCCGTCACTGTGCGCTGCGCCTCCTGCGAATTTAGTTAGCAATGCTAATTAGCCCTGCTAACCATTATGCTCCTGTGGAGTGCCGGCGGCAAGTGGGGCGGTTGTAGGCGGCGGACTAAAACGCTTGGTGGCGAGATTCCGTGATCGCTCGTAGATGGGCGCCGCCTGCTCTCTCGGACCCAAGGAAACAGGGTAGTGCCAGCCCAAAAAGACAGGTACAGATTACTGGTGACCGTAGGTTTGCCTGATCTATAAACTCCGGACTGAGCCGTTATATCGGCCAACCGTGATAAGGGTGTCTGCCGGCACCTGAGGGTCTCGGCGCATCGTTGCCGGGACGATTCCCGTCCGTCAATGACGGCAGGTCATCTTCCGCAAGGCCGCACGAACGCGGCCCAACAGACTTCGCTCTCCACACGCAGGAGGAACTGATGCGGTTCTTAGCAGGATTGTCCCGGCGGCACCCGGGGCGGCCTTCCGCCCCGGGTACGAAACAACCGGGAGCCGGCAACCGCCGGTTCCGCGGGGGTAGACCCGATTCTCTTCTGTTCCGGCGGCATGCAGCCATCATCAGCACGATCCTGGCGGCGCTCATGGTCGTTGCCACTATTCAGCCTGCTGCTGCGGGGACGGTGACCTCCACGATCCCGGTCGGGTTGACTCCGATCGGTGTTGCGTTCGCCCCGGACGGGGCGACGGCCTACGTCACCAACCTCGACTCCCACACAGTGTCGGTCATCGATGTGGCGTCGGGCACGGTGACCTCCACGATCCCGGTTGGGTCGTTTCCAGTCGGTGTTGCAGTCGCCCCGGACGGGTTGACGGCCTACGTCACCAACGCCGATTCCGGCACGGTGTCGGTCATCGGTGTGGCGTCGGGCACTGTGACCTCCACGATCCCGGTGGGACCGTCTCCGAGCGGTGTTGCGTTCGGCCCGAACGGGTCGACGGCCTACGTCACCAATAGCCGTCCCGACATGGTGTCGGTTATCGATGTGGCCTCGGGCACCGTGACCTCCACAATCCCGGTCGGGGAGCTTCCGGGCGCTATCGCGCTCACCCCGGACGGTTCGACGGCCTACGTGACCAACGGGCAGGATTCCAACATGGTGTCGGTCATCGATGTGGCGTCGGGCACGTGGACCTCCACGATCCCGGTCGGACCGTCTCCGAGCGGTGTTGCGTTCGCCCCGGACGGGTCGGCGGCCTACGTCACGAACAACGAGAGCGACACGGTGTCGGTCATTGATGTGGCGTCGGGGACGGTGACCTCCACGATCCAGGTCGGGTGGGGCCCGGGGGGTGTTGCGTTCAGCCCGGACGGGTCGACGGCCTACGTCAGCAACTCCGGTTCCGACACGGTTTCGGTCATCGCCGTGCCGTCGGGCACGGTGACCTCCACGATCCAGGTCGGGTCGGGTCCGGGCGGTGTTGCGATCGCCCCGGACGGGTCGACGGCCTACGTCACCAACAACTGGTCCAACACGGTGTCGGTCATCGATGTGAACGCAGCACCGCCGGTGTTCACCGCGGCCACACCGCCGACCAAAGCGACCACGCGTGTCGCCTACAGCTTCACGTTCAGAGCCACGGGTGACCCGGCGCCGACCTTCTACGTGTCCTCCGGTGCACTGCCCACGGGGCTGAGCCTGGACTCCAACACGGGGGTCCTTTCCGGAACCCCGACCAAGGCCGGCAAGGCAACGTTTACGGTGACCGCCACCAACGGAGTCAGCCCCAACGCGGTCACCTCACGCATCACGATCACCATAACCAAGGGCAAGGTCCGCTGAGCATGTGGATGACGGGTTTGACGAATCGTTCATGTATGTCTGAGGGGACGCTGATGATGGCAGGTCAACTCCACTCGGTTCGTCCGAGGCCAGCGATCCTCGTAACTATGCCTCACAACCTTCTGGTTTGAATCGCCGTATCCACCGCTAGTTAGTAGAGACATCGAAGCTGCCCGTGACGAAACTGATCCCTTATGTACGCGTTTCGAAGCGGCAGCGAGGCTGGAACGGCTCGGTGTCGCGTCCGCTTAGAACGACACGCTGCTATAACAGAACGCCTCCAAGGGCGATCAACTCCACAGTTGTAGTCGGCGGCCGCTTCGGACTACTGGTTATGCATTGAGGACCTGTTCGCGCAGGATGTCCGCGTGCCCGCCGTGCTGGGCGAGCTCGCGCAGCATGTGAAGGTACACCCAGCGCAGCGGCAGCGGACCCCGCCTGTTGCCCAGAACCAGATCATCGAGCCGCAGGGACGACGCCGCCCGGCGCGACGCCTCGCACGCCTCGCGGTGGGCCTGCTGGATGCTGGCGATGGAATCGCCGTCGTCGAGAATGAACGATTCGTCAGGCGTGGCGGGGATGCCGATCTCGGTGCGGGGCCGGCAGGTGACTGCCTCGTCGAACCAGACCTTCTCGACGAAGGCGGCGTGCTTCACTAGGCCCAGCAGGGTGGTCCGCGAGGGCACCAGTGAGCGGCGCGCCTGTTCCTCGGTCAGCCCGTTCAAACAGGAATTGAGCATGCTGCGGTGTTCATCGAGGAATGCCTCGAACTGGACGCGGACCGGCTGATCAATGACGCCGTCGGCGAAGGAAGCGGGAAGGGCGGGCATGTGTGAAGTATCGCAAGGCCGTCAGCGCGGGGCAACGACCAGATCATGCCCGCCCCGGCTACTCGGCGGAGCGGCGGTTGCGCGCCTGCTCAGCGAGCCGCTTGAAGGCAAAAACGAAGACTGCCTCGACCAACACCATCAGTCCGACCAGCAGCCACTGCCCCTGACCGATGAAGACGACTACGCCTGTGAGGACAAGCACGGTTCCGAGGACCAGCGCATACACGGCGAAACCGAAGGCCACCTTTGCACTGCGCACGCCGGTACGGAAGCCAAAGCCCTGCGGCTGTCCTCCGGGTAAGCCCTCGACGCGGTCGGGGCCCGCGGGTGGGAGCCGGTCGAACTCTTCCCACAGATCCCCGTCCTGATCCCGATCCGTCATGCTTCCATTATCCCGCGCGCCCAGGCGCCGGGGCCGGGACCCCGGCGCTCTGACTGAAAGCCCTCTGACTGAAAGCCCTCTGACTGAAGGGGAAGCTGCAGCCTGGGCCTTTCCCCGTGGCGAGCGTTAGGCCGCCAGCCCGCTGTGGACCTCGGCTTCGTCCTGCTGAGCCCGGGTGGCGGCCAGGTGCTTCGCCAGATACCTGGCGTCCCGGCACGCGCCGGGGAGGGTTTCCGAAGCTGCCGCGAAGATGACGTCTTTCCCCAGCAGGTACAGGCCCGGCAGTGCATCCACGATCCCGCGGTGCTGCTGCTCCCGCCAGTCCGCGGGCAGCGCCGGGATGTCCAGCCACGGGTAGGCCTCGGTGAAGCCGGTGCACCAGATGACGTTTGCCACCGGAAGGCTCCGGCCGTCGTCGAGCATTACTCCGTCCTGGACTCCGGCGACGCGCGGCACCAGGTGGACGCCGGCGGCGGCGAGGTCCGCGACCTTCGTGCGGATCAATGGCGTAGCCATGGCAGCCATCTTGGGCAGCATCTTGCGCCCGACCGGCGTGTTGGTGGTCAGCACATACATCCCGGCGAAGCGGACCATCGGGATAAGGAACCGGGCCGCGGTCCGGCCGTGCCGGAACGGCATCTCGCCACTCGGCTTGCCGGCCAGCCAGGTTTCATGTGTGCGGCTGGTCTCCAGGGCGATCTCCGCCCCGGAGTTGCCCACCCCCACCACCAGGACCGGACCGGGCTTGAGCTGGGCCGCGTTCTTGTAGCCGGAGGAGTGGAACTGTACGACGTCGGACGGCAGTTCCGCCGCAAAGCGCGGCGTCTTGGGCAGGTGGTAGGCGCCCGTGGCGAGGATGACGTTCGCCGCCGCCCAGCGCTGCGCTCCTGCCGTGACATGGAACCGCTGCCCGTCGTGGCTCAGCCGGGTGACGGCCGTGTTGGACCGGACCGGCAGGTGGAACCGGGTGGCATAGTCCTCCAGATAGTCCGCCTGCTCGTCCTTGGTGGGGAAGGCGAGCGGGTCGCCGGGGAAGGGCAGGCCGGGCAGGCCGTCGTACTTGGCGGGGGTGAACAGGCGCAGCGAGTCCCAGCGGTTCCGCCAGGCGTCGCCGACCCGTGCGGCGGCGTCGAGAATGACAAAGTTCCGGTGCTGCTGCGCCAGGTAGTAGCCCAGGGCCAGGCCGGACTGTCCGGCGCCGATGATGACGGTGTCGACGGCGGAGGTGCCGGCGGTGCCGCCGGTGTCAGTTGCTGGGGTGGTGTTCATGGTGGTGCCTCCTTGGTGATGCAGGTGCGGTTTGGTGGTTATGAACGGACCGGAAGCGCAGGTACCAGATGAGCAGCAGCGCGGAGGCGACGACGTAGAAGAAGTGCAGCGCCCAGATCGGCCCCGGCGGGAGGCTGAGGACGTACACGGAGTGCACTGCGTTGGCGGCATTGCTCAGCGCGAGGTAGCCCAGGCTGTAGGAGTCAAGATCCCTGGTGCGCAGGGCCTTGAGCAGCATTGGCAGGTAGCTCACCGCGAAGAGGACGGTGGAAACCATTCCTGCGAGCACCGAAATGTTCATGCCACTAACGCTATTTTTCGGCGCGGCGCGGCGAATCGGGCGAATCACCCATTTCCGGAGCTGAAGCCGGCGGGCGGGAATGGGTAATTTTATGCAGGGCGGGAGGTCAGTGACGGTTAGCGGAAAGTGGTGGTTAGAGGACGCCAGATGCGGAGACGAGCTGCGCCCGGCCCTCTTCGAGCCGGTACGCGACGGCGATTACCGCGGTGGAGTAATTGTCCACGGCGTCGAAAATTATCCGTGAACTGTCCAGCAGCCGGCGCACGGTCTGCTTCGCGTGTTCGACGACCATGTCGTTGACGTCCGTCTTGTCCTCACGCAGCGAGCTCAGTACCGACGGTGTGATCCGTTCAACCAGGTCGCGGATGTGGCCCGAGGGCACCTCCCCGGTTTCCACGGCGTCTTTCGCGGCCGTGACGGCGCCGCAGTTGTCATGTCCGAGGACGACGATCAGCGGGACCTTGAGCACCGAGACGCCGTACTCGAGCGAGCCGAGAACGGCGTCGTCGATTACGTGCCCGGCTGTGCGCACCACGAAGACGTCGCCGAGGCCGACGTCGAAGATGATCTCCGCGGCGAGACGGGAGTCTGCGCAGCCAAAGATGACTGCAAACGGGTTTTGGGTGTGCGCCAGCGCGCTGCGCCGGGAGGCGTTCTGGTTCGGATGCAGCGAATCTCCCGAGACGAAACGCTCGTTGCCTTCAAGCAGGCGCTGCCATGCATCGTACGGGCTGATTCTGCTCACCCTGCTTACCTTACGGTGGCGTGCCGGCTCACAAAGGAAGGGATCGCCCCATTGCGCGCGTAGGCTGCATCGAACCGCTGGAGGGGGCGTCGATTAATCAGAGCTGATCTCAGTGGAGGTCAATGAGGTCAGCGTACCGCCCGCTCTGGCGCTGGCGGCGCGCACGTCGTATGCTCTGAGCAATCGCGCCAGCCAGCGGTGAAAAGAGGGACCACTACACCAGGACACGGTCCCCGCAGGCCGGCCCTGACCGATCCAAACATCGCCGACGTACGCGGTGTGCTGTGCCCGCCAGCTCGCGGCAACTGACGGCGCAGTCCGGAACGAGCCCGCGAAAATCCTCGGGCAGGCCGGCACAGTTGAACGGGATCCAGTCATGAAAAGAAGCAATGCTTCAGTCGCCCTCGCCATCGCAGCAGTTCTTACTCTCACAGGCTGCGGCGGCTCCTCCCCGTCCGGTACCACCGCGTCCGGGAGCCCATCCCCGGCGTCTTCGGTCCCGACCCCGACGCCGAAGGCCTATACCAACGAGGAACTCACCGCCATCGTCGCCGGCCTCAAGGATGCCCAGGGACAGCCCCTCACCGTGGTCCCCGCCGCCCAGATCGACCAGGGACTGATAGCAGCCCGGGAAATGCTCAGAACCGCCGTCATCACGCCCAAGGCCTGCGGCGTGCTGATCGATAACAACACCCAGGTTCCCGAGGGCAGCACCTACGCTGCGGGGGCCAGCCTGGCGGCGAAAGCCAAAACGGCGACGGTCATGACCGTCTTCGCTGTCAAAGACCCTTCGGTGATGACTGCCCAGTTCGAGAAGAGCGCAGCGGCGCTGAATGACTGCTCGACGTACACCATCGAGTTGAAGGGGCAGAAGATCACGAACGAAATGAAACCTGTGGACGTCACGGTGGAGGCCGATAAGTCGCTGGCTGCGCTGACCATCCAGACCACCCCCGCCGGGAAGAAACAGGTCTGTAATGTCACTGTCTTGGGAGTTAAGGGGACGCTGGCGGTCTCTGTGATGAAGACCGGCGCCGTCGGTGCGGTCACCGCAGCCGACGCACCCGAACTCGTCAAGCTCGTCAACGCAGCTCTCGCCGCAGGCTGACGACCCGTAAGCGCTGCCCGTCGCCGTCGAATCACGGCGGGCAGCGGCAGGAACCACCATCCCTGACTCTTGGATGTGAGCCCAATCTGAACAGTCACAGGGGAGGTCAGACGAGTCCGTGCCGGTAAGCGTAGGCCGTGGCGGCGGTCCGGGAGCTAAGGCCCAACTTGGTGAAGATATTGCTCAGGTGCCGGGCCACCGTTTTCTCGCTGATGAACAGCTCGGCGGCGATGTCCCGGTTGCCCAGTCCGGCAGACACGAGCTGGAGAACCTCGGTTTCGCGGGCGGTGAGCGGCCCGGCGCCGGCGGCGTGACCGGCGTCGTTCCCGGAGGCTGGCAGTGGGGCTGTCCGGGCGTCCGGCGCAACGGGTGTTTGTTGCTCAAGCCCCGGTTGCTCAAGGTCCGGTTGCTCAAGCTCCGATAGCGCCGGTGCGGCTCCCAGCTCGGAAAAGACGGCCCGGGCCGCCTCTCGCTCCAGCCGGGCGGATTCCTCATCGCCGAGCGCGGCGCACAGGCTGGCCAGGAGGGCGCGGCAGCGGGCCGCTTCGAACGGCGCGTCGAGGCCGAGCCAGCGGGACCACGCGCGGCGGACCAGGACCAGCGCGGCCTGGGGGTCGCCTTCGTGGAACAGGACGGCGGCCTCGGACTGCTCGGCGAGGGCGTGCAGCATGGGCATGTCGAACGTGGCGCAGAGCGAGGCCAACTCCTCCATGGCGGCCCGTGCTGCCGGTGCGTCGCCTGCTGCCAGTTCGATTTCCACCTGGGAGGGGAGCACCCGGCGCCGGTAGTCGCCGCCGGCGCCGTCCATGGCCTGCCGGAGCATAGACTGGGCCTGGTCCGGCTTGCCTTGGGCCAGGCGGAGGAGCGCCAGCCCGGGCTGCGGCGGGAAGCCTGTCTGCTGAGCGTGCAGGTAAGCGGCCTCGGCGGCATCGAAGTCGCCCCGGAGCCGGTGGATTTCGCCCTGTTCGTAGAAGCCGCCGTAGGTGGCCATCCGGTCGCCGCGGAAGGCGAGGTCCTGAGCCATTTTGGCCGCATCGATCGCCTCGGTCCAGGCGCCGTGCAGCCGGTACAGCTCGGCTCGGTGCCTCTGGCACTGGCCGCTGAAGGCCACCAGGTTCTGTTGCGCGTCGCACCACCGGTCCAGCGCCCGTGTCCACTCGTGAGCGCGGTGCACGTCGAAGGCCAGATGGCAGGTTTCGACCACTGCGCAGTAGATGATCCCGGAGGGGACCGGAGTGATTTCCCCGACGGTAACGGCGACCATGGCTTCGTCGAGCAGAGCCAGTCCGTCGTCGAGTTGGCCCAACATGACCTTTGCCTGCCCGAGGCCCAGCATGCCGAGGGCCACTGTGTCAGCATCGCCACGTTCCCGCCCGAGGTCGGCGGCCCGGGCGAAGGCTTCCGCGGCGGCGGCGCCGTCGCCTTGGTAGAGGGCGCCCAGCCCGGCAGGTAAGAACAGCATGCCCTCGAAGCGGCAGGGTTCGGGCAAGTCGTCGACGATCCGGTGGGCGCGGGCTAGCCAGCCGGCGCTGCGGGCCGGTTCGCTCAGCAGGATGAGGTTGATCCCGGTCCAGACGGCGCAGCGGACGGCGGCGGGGTAGTCTCCGTCGGCGAGGTGCTTCAGGTGCGCCCGGGCCAGGATGTCCACTCCCTCCGAGCCCCGGCCGGTGAGGATGACGGAGGTGGCCAGCTGTTCCAGATCGCCGGCCGGCAGTTCGGCGTCGCGGTCTGCATCGGTGTACTGCCCGACGGCGTCCGGCCAGCGCCGTTCGGCGTAGGCTTCCCGGCCCTCTGCGAGTGAAGACATCGCGTCTCCCGTTCCCGGTGGCGGGCCTGATCCTATGGGCGCCGCCGGAGCCGGCACTCTCGGAGCCGGTGGTGGGCGGCGCGGCCCGTCATCTGCTTTTCAGGCTACTGCCGGGGTTAAGGGGCGGCAAGGTGCGGGGCTCCTCCGTCGCGGGGTGTCAGGCACACGAGCTGAGGAACGCTGCCGCGTCCTCGGCGACCCGCTCGGGGCATTCCCACAGAACCATGTGCGCCACGTCGGGGTAGACCTTCAACACTGCGCCGGGTTTCCGCATAGCGAACCAGACGTCCAGCGACTGCTTCTATCCGAGCTGGAGTGGTCTGGTCGACGATTCTCCGCTTCAGAGACTGAGTTGATCAGCGAGACCATTGAGACGGCTGCATTAGCCAAATCGCTAGGCTTAACGTGGGTAGTTGCGGAAGCCTAATCATAGGGAGTTCCTCAGACGTCTCGCCCTTCTCGCCCAACTTCGTGTTCGACTGCATCGCCCGCGCTCATGGCGCTGGAGACCGCGACGGCGTACCCGAGTGCCGTCGTCTTGGTCGGCGCTGGGGCCAGGCAGGGCGACACAACATCCACCGGGCGCGAGCTGAGCTTCAAGCGCCGTTCCTGGACCTGCGGCTGCTCGGCAGGAACCCCGGCCGCTGCCGCTGGTGTACTTGGGCTTGCGCTGAAGTAGAGCAGCTCGACGACCGCGGAATGGCGGCTTGGGACCAGCATGACACGTCGGTTCGCCGGCCTACTGGCCGATGGTTTCACCTTTTCGGATGTCATGACGTCTGAGCCGTTCCGCAGCGGGAACAGGGTCAGGCCTACATGGAAGCATGGTTCACGGCGTTTCCGGACATGTACGCCAGAACCACAAGCGGGTGATCAGCGACGACGAGGTGGCGGCGAAAATCGAGTTTATCGGCAACACCGGGCCGCTGCGCATGAGAGAAAGGAAATTTCTGGCGGGCAAGTCGGTGACCGGATCCGGGACCTCCTTCGCCTCCGGCGGGGACGGGAAGATCGGCAGCTCGGGCTGATGCCGGGATGTGAACCTGGAAGGGACGGATCTGAAGCCAGGAGGCCGGCACGCCGGCCTCCTGGCCAGTGTCGAAACACCGGTTCCGCGGCTTCCGGCTCGTTGATGGCGGCCCCGGACCAGCCGCGCTTTTTACAGGGCGCTTCGCGCGGCGATGGGCGCCCTACTAGGAGATTAGTCGAGTGATTGATGCTGCTCATCGTCAACCTTGCGAACCCGATGGGGCCGCCGTCCGCTAGGCAGCGGCCCCATTGTCTTCAGGTGTAATCCCTGTGAAACGGGCAGAAATCAGCTGCCGAGGTGCCAGGAGTAACTGGCTTCGTTCCAGTTGGCTGTCGCCGAAAAGCGGTAGCCGGATTCTGAGCCATCTGCTTCGGTTTTGTTCACGGCAATGCATTCGAAGGTGCCAGTGATTGCAGTTAGATCGTCTGTGGATCCTCCACCCAGCGGCGTGCATGATGCGCGCGTAATGGGTCCGTCTAGAACACCCTTATCGACGCGAGACTTGGCGTCCTTAAGAACAGATTCTTCCAGCGCAGTGACAATGGCCGTCCGCTTCACTCGCTCGGCAGAGTCAGCTTCTTCTTTTGCAGCCGCTGATGCCGAGGCGGCGGCCGAGGCTCGGGCTTCCTCGGCCTCGCGTTCCTGCTGAGCCTCTGCCGCTGCGGCCGCAGCTGCCATCTCGGAATTCACCTGATTATTGTGTTGAATGCTAAGTGCAATCGCTAGTCCAGCGATGGCAATAATCAGAGCGCCGACGGCACTTAGAATGACCCGCTTGCTGAGCTTCGGAATCTGACGTTGGCGCGTGTAGGCAGCACCGCAATGCGGGCAAAAGTTGCCAGCAGTTTGAGTTTGTACGCTGCATTTGGGGCATACCTTCGCGGGGGGTTCCTCGAATTCGACGGACTCTGTCGTCTGGTCCGTGCTGGCAGCTGGCTCGGGCTGCTTATCCTGGGCTGCGATCTTTTCTGTTGGCGCGTCGGCGCCAGTGGGGTTACTCAAAGGGGTGCTCCTTGCCGATATTTCATGATTCCCGACGCCGAGCAGCGGCTACGCGAGGGCCACAGATCTCACGCCGGACTGGGCGATGGCCTGCGCATCGATGGCCGGCGGCGGGACAGTCAGACGTGAAAGGGCTGGTACCGGCAGACAGTTCAGACCCAGTACCAGCCCTATCGCGAATCTACTTCTGCCAGGTGTTTCCTGAGCAGGAAGCGTGGGCACCGGTGCCCTTGCCCGTGTTCTTTCCTGCGCTCTTGCCGTCGATCAGGATCTCGCAGGTGACAGCGGCGGAAGCGTCGCTGTAGCTCCCGGTGACGGAGATACTCGTGATATTGAATTCCTTCGACGTGATGGACTTCTTCCATGCGGCCGTGATGTCTTCCGTCGAGGTTCCTCCCGGGGTCCAGTATGAAATGCTGGCCGGACCTGACGTAGTGACGACGTACTCTACCGTGTGCTCAGCATTGATGCTCTCGTCAATAGACTTTGCAGCGGCGCTAACACCGGCAGTGACCAGTCCGGCGACGATGAGGCTGACGACGCCGAGGATGAATCCGGTGATTGCCATTCCCTTTTTCCGATTCTTAAGGAAGAGGGCAATGATGCCGAGAATGATTGCGACCGGACCAAGGAAGAAGGCGATCATACCTACGAGTGGAATGATGCTGAACACTGCGGCGACGATGCCCACGACGAGGGCTGCCACGCCGAGACCGTTCTTGCGCTTTTCCTCGACCATCCGGACGCGGTGTATCGGCTGCTCCGGCAATGCCGAATATGCTGTGTCATTTTTGATGTTGGACATAGTTTTCCCCTTTTTCTGATGCTGTTGAGACCCTCGCGGATCGATACTGTGCGTTGCCCCCAACAGTGACCAGCTGTCGGGTGGTGGATTGTAGGGCCGCCGGAGCGTGCACCTTATTTTGTTACGTGAACTACAACCGCTTTCTCCATGGACTGTTCTGCGCCTGGATTATCGATGCCAGTGACAGTCCAGTTACTCAGCAACAAAACCGTCTTTCCCGTGTCGGAGTTGTAGATGATCTTCGTGAACCCCAGGGCAGTGAGGTCATCATCCAAGGCCTCCGCATTCATGCCTGCTACGTTGGCAGGAATGGTGGCGGTTGTCGGGGCGACAGGAGCCGGTGCTGACGAAGGGGGGACAGCGGCATTCGCAACAGGCGCTGCCGTCACGGTTGCTGTCGCTGTCACCGTTGCAGTCGCCGTCTGGATCACCGTGTGTGTGACTGTAGGGGCTGCTTGCGGCGTACCTCCGCCGCCGCACCCGGCGAGAGCCAGGCACAAGAAGGCCCCAATAGCCAGCGTTTTATTCATTCCCAAATTAAATCCCCCATGGATAGGGTCATCGTTAGTGAATCCAACAAGGCATTCTGCAACGTGACCGAGCGTTACCGTGTCGGTTCATGCATTTAGCTTGACCGTGGCAGCACTGCCGTGGCCTAATCCGACACAGCCATTGTCCGCTAAAAAAGCGTCCTAAAACCCAAGATTATGATTCTTCAGCGAATGCTGTGGAAACCTTGAGTAAAACCTGCGGGGAGCGTGGACGTGGCCGACTGTCCACGAAATCTGGTCTGCATGGTGAGCCTGGTGGATCAGAATTCGGAGGGGCATTATTGGTGGTCGCGCGGGTGCGGGTAACCCTCCCGATGTTCCGGCAGCGCGGGCTGTAGGCCCGGCCCGACGCTGCCGACGGCAGTGATGACTAGGCGCCCGCTTCGTTCCTGAAAGAGTTGAAGTGCTTCATGACCCCGTTCGCCTGCCTCGGTACCGCACCGGATCTCGGCCGCTATTAGGGTAGCGGCGCCGCGACACGTGCCACCCAACGGAATTACGAAACCACCGGTATCTGAATCGGAATTACGACTGCATACCTTGAAGGGCGTGGTGGTGCACAGTTGCCGATTGAGCTTGCCGGACCTCCCTATGACGACTCTGTGCGAGTAGATTGTCCTCGAGCTCACTGTTGAGCGGAAAAGCCGGACCACGGAAACCAATGGGGGACAGGGCATGACAATCTCTAGTGCTTTTGAAGAAATTCCTGACGAGGCCGCGCACTCATATTTGAAACGCTATTTCGGCCTCGGAGAGTGGCAAGATAACGAGTTCACTGGGGCCTATTTCGATACTTTCGGCACCAATGCGCCCAACGCCATGACCGCAGATGATGTGATGGCCATAGCGTGTTTGTCTAAACACGTACCGGCTCGGGCCGCGTTAGGAATCCTTGGCGATTATTCAATCAAGATCACGACTCTTCTCGCATACATTCCGCCTGATCTGTCACTTGAAGACATCCCGTTCGACGAACATGACAAATACTTTGGTGATGGAACTCCAGCGTTGCGCCTTTGGCGGCTGCTTCGGAGGCAAGACAGCACTCGCTGGGGCATTGGCGCCACGACGGCCAGCAAGCTCATGGCCCGTAAACGTCCCGGACTAATCCCCATTTACGATTCTGTTGTTGGTCGGGTAACAGGTTTCAACAATTCGGACGGGACCTGGAGTGCGTGGCACCACGCATTTGCTACAGACGGTGAGCTTGTTGAGAGGCTAGTTTCCCTGCGCTCTGCAGCTGGGCTGCAGGGGATCTCGCTTCTTCGTGTCCTCGACGTCGTGCTATGGATGCACGGCAGTCAGGGAACGGTCGGGCCGGAGAGTGTCGACGAGGCGGAGGAAAGCTGACGGTGCCGGTCGGGATTGCCCGGGCTTCTTCCATACGGATTCGCGGGTGCCCGGCGGGTAGGCGTGCTTGCGGCCCGCCAGCGTGATGAACAGGGCTACGACGACTGGCAGGGCGGCGACGGGCACCAGGAGCGGGCGGGCGAGGACTAGGCCGGGGGCCAGATGTTCTGGAGGTTTTCACCACCATAATCAGCAATCGGGGTACACGATTTCTGACGTTGCCGCGGAGGCAACAGTGAAACGTGAACAGCGTGGCGGGTTCGCCGAACGGATCTGGCTGGAAAACTGAGCAGGGACTAGTTCTGTCCCTGGTCCCTCGCCAGCCAACTGCAAGAAGTTTTCGACCTAAGAGCGTCAGGGCTACCCCGCCACCGCAGCCTTCGCGGCCTGCGACGCCCTCATCCACTCGCTCATCCACGGGGCCCGGACGCTCGACGTGATGCGGCAGTCGGCCACGAAGGTTCCCCTGGCGCCGGCGTCGATCCAGTCCTTGAGCGTCTCAAGGTCTGCCAGTGAGCGGATGATCGCCGACTCGGCTCCGAGCGCGCGGGCGATTCCGCTGAAGTCCACCTCGGGGATCAGCATCGGCTTTTCGGTCAGGCCCTGGGAGCCGTACTGGTGGATTTCGGCTCCGTAGGCGGCGTCGTTGTAGATCACGACGACGGCGCTGCTTGCCGCGGCGATGAGCGATTCGAGGTCGGACAGGCCCATCAGGAAACCGCCGTCGCCGGAGGCCAGCACCAGGGTTCGGCCGTCCCCCACTGCCCGGGCTGCCCCGACGGCGCTGGCAAGGCCGAGCCCGATCGTCTGGTAAGCCGTCCCCACCATGACCAGGTCCTGGGGCCTCGGAATGCGCCAATACATGGGTGCCCAGCCCATGAAGTGCCCTCCGTCCTGGACCACCGTGCGGCGCTCCGGCAGCACGGCGTCCAGGGCGGAGGCAAGGGCGCGCGGGTCCAGCCGGCCGTCCGCGGTTACGTCGGAGCCCGGGTGGTGCGCCGGTCCTTCGGCCAGGCGTTTGCGGGCTTCCGCGCGCCAGGCTTCTGCGCGGCTGGCGTCCGGCGAGGCCGGGCCATCCAGCATTCTCAGGATGTGTCCCGCGGCAGACTTCGCATCCGCGCTGACGAACAGGTCCACACGAGGGTGCGTCGGCTGCAGGGCGGCGTCGATCTGGATAACGGTGCTGTCCGGGCCGAGCAGGTGCCCGAACCGCATGGTGAAGGGGCTCAGGCTTGCCCCGGCCACGAGGACCACATCGGCCTCACCCATGAGCCCGGCCGCGGTGTCCGTGCCGAAGCCGCCCGCGACGCCGAGGTACCCCTCGCCCTGGAGGAGGTTGAGCGCCAGAGCGGTTCCGGCGGTCAGCGCGCCCAGTCGGTCGGCGAGCTCCCGGAGCTCCGGGCCGGCACCGGCGAGGTGGGCACCCCGGCCGGCCAGGATCAGCGGCCGCTTGGCCCCGGCGAGCAGGCGGGCGGCCTGCCCAAGGCCGCCGTCGACGTCGTCCGTCACCTTTGGTGCGTGTGGCACCGGAAGGTCCTCGTCCGCCGCTTCAAGCGCCGCGAGGTCGTAGGGGATGGCAATCACGACGGCGGTGCGCTGGGTGAGTGCGTATTCCACCGCCTGCCGGGTGAGGGAGCCCGCGGCGTCGCGGGTGACGGTAAAGGTCGCCGCGCCGAGGCCGGAGGCGATAGCTGCCTGGTCCACGTCCCAGGGCCGGGCGCCGCTGCTCGGGGCGTCCCCGGTGACCAGCACGACGGGGATCTGCGCCCGGACCGCCTCGGCAAGGGCAGTGAGCGCGTTGGTGTAGCCGGGGCCGTAGGTCGTGGTGCCCGCTGCGAGGCGTCCGGATGCCCGGTAGTAGGCGTCGGCAGCGGCGATGGCGGCGCCTTCATGCCGGACGGGGGAGAAGCGGAGGCCCTGCTTTTCCGCGGCGTCAAGGAAGTAGGCGTTCCCGTTGCCCATGACGCCGAAGACATCGCTGACGTAGCTGCTGAGAACCTGCGCCACACGGCCGGAGACGGTAAGTGAAGTCATGCAGGAATCTTCTGGTCTGGTCCGCAGATAGGCAAGAGACTCTAGTTTGATTGGGATATTTGGCAGGCTGATAAAGTCGGAACTGAAAATTTGCCCACTTGTGGCGTGCGTCACCCGCGCTTAGTGGGAAGGGCGGGATTCTTGCTCGGACAGCCTGCTCAGGAGGCCGTCGTAGCGCGGCGGCATGAGTTCCAGCACGGAAATGGCCGTGCTGGTCCGTTGGATCCCCTCGATTTCCAGGATCTGGTTGGTGATGCGGTAGAGGTCGGCCGTGCCGCGGGCCACCACCTTGGCCATGAGGTCCGCGTCCCCGGTGGTTGCGTGCACCTCGATGACCTCCGGGATCGCCGCGAGCCCGTTTTCCACCGCGCCCGTCCGCGTCTGGCTGATGGACAGCGAGAGAAAGGCCATGAGCTCGTAGCCGAGGGCGGCGGGGTCCAGCCTCCGGCTGAAGGAGCGGAGCGCGCCGCTGCGCTCCAGCCGTGCCAGCCGTGCGTGGACCGTGTTCCGTGCGACGCCGAGCGTCCGGGAGAGTGCCAGGGCGCTGGCTTCGGGGTCCTTGTCGAGGGCCAGGATGATCCTGCCGTCGAGTGAATCCAGGGTGCGGGGGTTCGCGATGGTCATATTTTCACCAGAGGTACTAGAAGTTGAGCAGAAGTCCCAATGGCTTGAGGGTATCTTGCATTGTGGGCAGGATCACAATCATGATCGGTCCTCATGACCCGTGATCAGCTCCTGACCGCACCGGAAACCGCACTTCCCACCCTTCGTGGCGCTGTGGCCGGCCTCCCGCCCTACGTCCCGGGCCGGCGCGGCGCCGGCATGGACATTGCGGCCCTCGCCAGCAACGAAAGCCACTACGAGCCGCTGCCCGCTGCCGCCGCTGCGGTGGCCGCAGCGGCCGGTATGATGAACCGCTACCCTGACAGTGCCGCCGTCGAACTCCGTGAACGGATTGCCCGCCACCTCGGCGTCACGGCCGGAGAGGTGGCGGTGGGACCCGGCAGCGTCGGCGTCCTGCAGCAGATCATCACCGGCCTGTGCGATGCCGGGGATGAAGTGATCTTCGCGTGGCGCTCCTTCGAGGCCTACCCCATCCTGGTTGAGCTGGCGGGCGCCCGGCCCGTCCGCATCCCGCTGGACCGCGCTGAGGGCCACGACCTCGAGGCCATGGCCGCGGCCGTCACCGCCCGCACGAAGGTCATCCTGCTCTGCACCCCCAACAACCCGACCGGCGTTCCGATCAGCCATGACCGCATCGAGGCCTTCCTGCACTCCGTCCGCTCCGACATCCTGGTGGTGGTCGACGAGGCCTATGTGGAATACGCCGAAGCAGGCAGCGGCCCCGATTCCCTGGCCCTGTACCGCCGGTACCCGAACGTCTGCATCCTGCGCACCTTCTCCAAGGCGTACGGACTCGCCGGCCTGCGCGTGGGCTACGCCGTGGCGGCGCCGCCCATCGCCGAGGGACTGCGCCGCACCGCCCTTCCCTTCGCCGTGAGCGCGCTGGCCCAGAAGGCCGCCATCGCGTCGCTGGACGCGGGGGAGGAGATGGAAGCGCGGGTGGCCGCCGTCAGGCAGGAGCGCGTCCGGATGGCCGCGCAGCTGGAAGCCCAGGGCTGGAAACTGCAGCCGAGCCAGGGCAACTTCCTCTGGATCCGGGCGGATGACCGCCTCCTGGCCAGGCTGGTGGACGCGTTCGACCGCGCCGGCATCCTGGTCCGGGCGTACCAGGGCGACGGCGTGCGGATCACCGTTGCCGACCCCGCCTCCAACGACCGCGTGCTCAGGCTCCTCGCAGCCCACGCGGCGTGACAACCGACTGACCATTACCCCAACCCGTTCCACCTACACATAAGAGGAATCCCCATGGAACAACAGACAAAGACGTCTGCCCGCGCCCTCGGCGCGGCCCTCAAACCCCGCCAGCTCACCATGATGGGCCTGGGCAGCGCCATCGGCGCGGGCCTGTTCATCGGCTCGGGCGCCGGCATCCAGGCCGCCGGCCCGGCGGTGCTCATCTCCTACCTCGTGGCCGGCACGCTCATCATCCTGGTGATGTGGGCCCTCGGCGAGATGGCCGCGGCCAACCCGGACAGCGGTGCCTTCTCCGTCTACACAGCCAAGGCCTACGGGCCGGTGGCCGGTGCCACGGTGGGCTGGCTGTGGTGGCTGCAGCTCGTGGTGGTGATCGCGGCAGAGGCGCTCGGCGCGGCAGGCCTGCTGGCCACCATCTTCCCCGCCTTGCCGGTGTGGCTGATGGCCTTCGTGTTCATCGTGGTGCTCACCGCCGTGAACCTCACCAGCGTGAAGAACTTCGGTGAATTCGAGTTCTGGTTCGCCCTGCTGAAAGTAGCGGCCATCGTCGGATTCCTCCTGGTGGGCGCCGCCCTGCTCTTTGGATGGCTGCCGGGCGTGCAGTCGCCGGGCCTGGCCAACTTCACCGGGGAAGGATTCGCGCCCAGCGGGTTTGCCGGAATCGCCACGGCGCTGTTCGTGGTGGCGTTTGCTTTCGGCGGCACCGAGATCGTGTCCGTGGCAGCGGCCGAGACCGCCGAGCCTGCCCGCAGTGTGAAGAAAGCAGTCCGGACGGTGCTGTGGCGCATTCTGGTGTTCTACATCGGTGCCATCTTCGTGATCGCGGCCGTGGTTCCCGTGGGTTCGGAGGGGCTGAAGAGCCCGTTCGCCGCGGTGCTGGACGCCGCCGGCATGCCCGGCGCCGGCACAGCAATCACCTTGGTAGCCGTGGCGGCATTGCTCTCGGCCCTCAACGCCAACCTCTACGGTGCCTCCCGGATGGCTTTCTCCCTGGCCGAGCGGGGTGAAGCGCCGCGCCTGCTCGCTTCCGTGTCCAAGGCCCGGGTTCCGGTTGTCGCGGTCCTGGCCAGCGTTGCCTTCGGCGTTGTCACGGTTGTGCTTGAGATGGCTTTCCCCGAAATGGTGCTTCCGGTCCTGCTGAATATCGTGGGTTCGACATGCCTGCTGGTGTGGACCTCGGCGCTCCTTGCCCAGCTCGCGCTGCGCCTCCGCGCCGACCGCGAGGGAACGGAGCTTCCCCTGCGGATGCCCGGCTTCCCGTGGCTCACCTCCCTTGGCCTGCTGATCCTCGCGGCGATCTTCACGGTGGGCTTCATCGGCGAGGATTCCCGCCCACAGCTGCTGAGCACTTTCGCGCTTGTGGCACTGCTGGCGGTGGCGAACTGGGTGAACCACCGTTCACGCAATGTTCCGGGCCGCGTCGAAGCTTCGGAGCGCGCCAAGGCACCGGTGCTCATCGACTGAATGAGGTGCCGTTAACCACGTCGTGGGTTCGGGGCACACGAAGCCGCGTCCGGCTTTGGCCGGGCGCGCCCTTCCCTATGCGATGCCGGTGTTGACTCGGTCCGAGAAGACTGGGCAGCGGGTGGCCGTTTCTCATCGACATCGCGGTCGGCTATAACACTGGAATCCACCAGCCGCGACTGCGCGGGAAGCTAACAAGTGGTTTAGTGATACTGCAGGTCCTGACAGAGTTACAGAAAGCCCTTAGCGAGTGGAAAAATTTTTGTAAGTGCTTGCGGCCTTCTGGTTGTCGGTGCCGGGGCTTACAGTGCAGCCATGACGAACGCGAGGCCCGCAAAGAAGCCGGGACAGACGTAAATGAATTACACGCTATTGCTGAAGTCACCGACATCGGGGGCCTCTGATGAATCACCTCGGCTTTAGGACAATACGGCCCTCTCGTGGGGAGCCTCTCCTGTTAAAGACACGCCCCCATTAGGCTTGGCATCATGACGCTGGGTGAGCGAATCGATAATGTAATAACCAACCCCTCAGACGGACTTTTGCGTCACTTTTTTGATAGAGATGGGCCTTTCGCCGGGGCGACATTCGATGAGCTCGGCGATAACGCCCGTTACGAAATCGGGCCATCTGACTTGGTTGCAGTTAGCCTGCTTGACGTCAGATACGAACCGCGTGCCGTCCGCGCAATCTTGGAGCGGGACGCCGTAGAGCTGTCGGAAATGTTGTCAGAAGTACCGGCTGAAGTGGATTTATGGGAAGCGGAAGACAGAGACCTTGAGGCGGCGCTTGCCCTTCACGAAGCTCTGGATAGCTATGCCGGCGTCGGGGAAACGAAGGCCAGCAAACTGCTCGCTCGAAAGCGGCCACGTCTTATTCCTGTAATTGACAGTGTTGTTCGGCGGGGACTACCGCTAGGCTCCAACCCTGCCAAAGAACTACGTGCAGCATTGGCTGTCGAGTCGCGGCGGGAAGCCATTGAGTCGCTTCGACCAGCAAATCTTTCTTCACTGATTACCACCCTGCGACTACTCGACGCCGCTGTCTGGATGCGCTACAGCCGATCGCGCAACGCCAACCGCGCCCGCGCATCGGTAGGGTTGTAGCCAATGCTCAGGCCCCAAACCCCCAAGACATGATCCCTCCGGCAGTCCGCTTCTACCGCGGTCTGATCTCGTAAACCCGTCCCAGAGCCGGGAAATGGATCAGTGTCCGCAGTACCGGTTTCCCTGTCGCAGCGAGGACGGCATCGCGGTATGCGGCCATCTGGCCAAGGTACTTGTCGCGCACATGTCCGTCGGGGTCATTGCCTGGGTAGGTCTTGTGATCAACGAGCACGAATCCGTCGGGTCCCTCCAACAGCAGGTCAATCCAGCCTTCCATGACCTGGTTCTCAGGCCGCCAACCGATCGCTGCTTCTCGGTGCCTGACCCAGCCGGGGAACTCCGCGTCCAGATACGACTCGAACCTCAGCCCTGCAGTGAGCAACAGTGACGGGTCGATCGTTCCCTCTACGTGCCAGCGTTTGATTATCCGCTCGGCGAGGTTCCGCTGCTCCATCGGGTCGAGGACCGAGAACTGCGTTCCGAGATAGGCGTGCACGGCACTGCCGACGGCACCCCAGTCGTCCGATCCGTGCTCCGCAAGCCGGGGACCGAGTTCTGCCACAGCATTGACACAAGCTTCGTGCCCGACGGAATCCAGGGAGGACGCTGCGAAGCGTGCCGGACGCGGCACCAGGGCCGGCAGATCAACGGGCACATCGTAGAAATGGGGCATCCAGTCCGCAGCCACAAGTGACGCGTCTACGGGGTCGAGTTCTTCTACGCGTGCTGCGAGGATCGTCCCATCTGCAACCAGGATGGCACCGTCCGCGCTGTCCTCATCGCCAGGCGTCCACGACAGGAGCGAGGGAGCACCCAAGTTATTGAGGAGCCCCGGCACGGTCTTCTTGCCGGTAAGTACGGTAGTTTCGACTGCGCGGGTCATGCCCACATACATGAGCCTGGCCATGTTCCGACGGTCGCGTTCCTCGGCAGCGCGGGCCACATCGCTCGAGTCTCCGCGGGCATCAAGCGGCGACCCTCCATAGGGGAAAGGGCTGGGCCAGAAGCGGATCCAGCGGCCCGCCAGAGGCTGCGCCAGGTCGACGGCGCCGTCCTGCTCTACTGCCGCGCCAAACGCCGCGAACCGCAGATCCTTATCAAGCCCCTCCAGAATGACGACAGGCCATTCGAGTCCTTTGGCTTGGTGATACGTGAAGACGTTGACAACGTCACTTCCGGCGTTGTCGGCCGACCGCTGCTCCTCCGAACCGAAAAACGTGAGGAATCCGCGCAAGGTTGCAGGTGAGCGCAGTGCGAGGCACCGCTCGTAGTAGGTCTTGATGACACCGCGGACGGCATCCAGGTTTCTCAGCCGGGTGGCGGGGGAGGACCATCCCGCGATCAAGCGGGGCAGCCCGAGTGCACCGAGCACAGCGTCGAAGACCTCTGTGGGCGTCGCTGTTGCTGCCCGTTCCCGGAGGACATCCAGGGATTTGAAAATGGGGTCCGCTTTCCACGCTTCGAGTACGGGCGCAGGATCGGAGGCCGACAGCAATTCCTGCTGCCAAGTTGCGTTTGCGGAGTGTCCCGGGTGCAGGGCTACGACCTCGGCTAGGGCTACGGTGTCGTACCCGTCAGCTACGAACGCCAGGCCCGCACGGGCCAGTTGCACTTCCCGGGAGCCGGACAACATGCGTGGATTGCGGCTGGCGCGGATTCCCAACTCATGGAGTGCTGCTGCAAGCGCCATGACGTCCGCGTTTGACCGTGCTAGCACAGCAACGTCGCTCGGGTTCACCTCTGGTCGGCGCGCCAACATAGCTGCCACGCCTGCGGCTGTTGCTTTCAGCCGTTCGCCGTCGTTCGTTTGCGGCCGCGTCCAGGCCTCCAGCGTGCCGGGCGACCAATCAGAATGTGCGTTCGGGAGCTCGAGGTGAACGGTCGCGGCCGGCATGCCATGCAGTTCGAACACCGGCTCGAACACCGCGTTGCTCAGGTCAACGACGGCCTGGTGGGAACGCCACGTATGGGACAGCTGCTCCCGGTGGTTCACTTTCTTAACGACAGCCTCCATGAGCTCGGGGTCCGTGCCCCGGAACCCGTAAATGGCCTGCTTCGGGTCGCCCACCCAGACGGCCTCTTCTACGAGCCGGCTGAGCTGAAGGAAGAGCTCCAGCTGAAGAGGGCTGGTGTCCTGGAACTCGTCCACGACGAGGAAGCGGATGCGCGACGGGAAGGAGCGCCGGAAGGCCTCGTTTTCCCGGGCAAGCTTCAGAACCAGGGTCTCCTGGTCTACGAAGTCCATGAGCCCGTGCAACCGTTTGAAGTCTGAGTAGGCGGTCAGGCATTCTTCAGCGCAGGCAAACATCCGCCGAATGTACTGCTCGAGGTCATCGTGGAAGGCGGGGTTGGCGAGGAGGCCTTCCTTGATGGCACCGGTGACCGGAGCAAAGAGTGCTTTGACTGCGGACGGCGCTGCGGACCCCACCACCCCTCTCCAGTCTTCCCAGGAGATGTCCTCCACGGGGCCCATGGACGCAATCTTGTGGAGGATCTTGGGCACATGTTCGGTAAAGGCGGCGGTGGTCGTGGTCACCTTCTTTCCAGCAGGTGTTTTGCCATCGCGGGCCATGGTCTCAAGGTCGGGCACGGTGCTGCGCAGGGAGTGCAGCCACTGGTCGCGTTCGTCTGCGCCGGGAGCGTCCAGCAGTTCCCTGAAACCGGTCCAGGACCGTTCCGCGCAGGCTGCGAGTTCCTCCGCTCCGAGCAGGTTGGTGCGGGCGGCATCCACGATGGCCCGCACGGTATCCTGCCATGTTGTCGTGTCCCGGGCTCCGCTGCCGTCGGTCCCCATGCGCCGTGCGATGGGCAGGATGCTGGGCGCGTGTTCGTCTAGGACTTCATCCGTGGCCAGGCGGAAGATACTGGCGAGTTGCTCCTCGCCGATGACTTCAAGGGCAGGGGACAGGCCGGCGTCGATCGCATGCTCCTGCAGCAGCTGGCCACACACGCTGTTGACCGTGCCGATGAGGCTCGCGGGCAACTGCTGGGAGGCGAGCCGCAGGGCGGCGGCGGAAGCGGCGTCCTTCGTAGCATTTGCCTGCTCAAGGAGACGGCCCGCGATCCGTTCGCGCAGCTCTCCGGCTGCCTTCTTGGTGAACGTGGTGGCCATGATGGCCCCCGCTGGCAGGCCGGCGGTGATCTGGTCGACAATCTTGCCGGTAAGTGTAAAAGTCTTCCCGGTGCCGGCACTCGCAGAAACCATGGTGACGTTGTCCAGCAGGCTCATGAGTAATCCCCTTTAAGTCCGCAGAGGCTTCCGAAGTGGCAGTACTTGCAGTTCGGCTTCACATACAGGCGGCCGCTGTCTGTCGCGCTCGCGGCGGCATCGGGTTCGCCTTCAGCCACTGAGTTGGCTGCTGGCGCCGTTGCCGTTACCCGTCCCGCGAGCACTTCTTCAACGGTGAACTCGATCGCCCGCATGGTCTGCCGCCATAGCTGTGAGGGGTCCTGGCGGGGCTGGATCGTGGAACCGAATTCCGGGTGGGCCGATGCGAACCTTCCCTGTTTGAGCATGAAATAAGCGGTGGGTGAGTCCGGCGGCAAATCGCCAGGATGGAAGGCCCACTGGTACAGCGCGAGCTGAAGGGCCTCGCCGCGCTGGATTTCCTCGCGACGGTACTTCTCGCCGTTGGTCCACTTGAGATCGACGACGACGGTGCGGCCGGCAGCGTCGATGCCGACGCTGTCCGCCCGGCCGGTGACGGGGACGGTGTAGTTCTTTCCCCCTGCCGTGAAGTGCAGGTCCTTTGAGAAGTCCTTCTCCATCTCCTGCAGCACGACGCCGCCGTGTTGCAGCTGTTCAAAGAAGGTCATGACGGTGGTTTCGATGGTGGCGCGCAAGCCGGTCAGACGGCTTCTTTGGCCGGGCAGAAGCAACTCTGATGCAAGCTGCGGCAGGAGACGGTCGACGGCGGCCCTTACCTCGTCCTGCTCCGGAACCGCCCGGTGTTCGGCCCGGAGCTGGACCTGCACCACCTCGACAACCTTATGGGCGAAGATCCCGAGCATCTGGTTGTCCGTCGGGACGCTGGCAGCGGCGGGGACGCGGAGGCGAGATTTGTGCTTGAGTACCCATGCCAGGGAGCAGCCGAGCAGCGTGGACAACTGCGTCGAGGAGAGAGTCTCCGGGACGAAAGCAGGGTTAGGGCCCACGTCGTGCACGGCCGGTGGTGCGTCGGGACGGTGCTGGGCGACGCGAGCGAGCTGCATCTGGCGGCCTGCGAGCGACCAGCAGCCGGCGGCATCAGTGAGTGCTTCGGGTCTGCGCGTGAGCCGGGTCTGACGGTCAGAGAGGGACTCCTCCGCCAGGCTTGGCTGTGCAGCGGCGAGAGCCTCCAGCAGCGGATTGCCTTCCACCCGCTCGCCGTCGCGCTGTTCGATCTGAACGAGGAGCAGGTCTCCGGCCCGTCTCGCGGCAGCGAGAGTCTGGTCGATCTCCAAGGCACTGACTACTTCCGGTGTTGGTAGGTGAACACCCACCCGGGACAGGGCCTCGATGTCGTGGGCGTCCCAGCGCCGGACGGACGGGGCGCGACTGCTTTGGAAACCCCACCAGATCACGTGATCGACGTCGTCAGTCAGCTCGGCCAGATGACCGAGCCGCAACCAGGGCGCAGCTTCTGCTGGCCTGAGCGCACCCGATGAAGGCGTTACGACGGCCGTGATGATGCGGCGCAGATCCCGACGCGAGACGCGGGGGAGCGGTGTCACGAGTGCCAGGATCCGTTGCAGCAGGGAGGCGGTTGCCTTGGCGGAGTCGTCTATGGCAGCACGGGCGCGCAACCGGCCGGTTAGCCATTCTGCTCTTTCGGCAAGCTCAGTACCGGGCACGTCATTGTCCTCAACAAGAAGACCGGCGCAAAAGAGTCTATCCAGCGCAGCGGCGAGGTCGGGACCCAGCTGCGCGTCGGCGGAGATGGCGGAGATGGCAGCCGTCCACGCTTCGCCTCCGGTTCCGGGCTCTGCCCGCAGAGCATCAAGAAGGTGCCGGGCGGCAGCCCGCCGCACGGGGGAGCCGGGCAGGGTAAGGAGCTCGGCGAGGAGCTGAACGTTCGCCGGAGCCCAGATGACCTCGAAAAAGAGCGGAATAAGCTGGGCATGGGGACGCCAGACGGATGGGGCACCTATGCCGACAGCCGGCAGGCCGTGGCCGGCGAGATAAGCGTCCAGGACGGCAGTGGTGTCGGAGGACACGACGGCGGTTCGTTGATTATCTCCGGCCGCGAGCCACCGCGCGCTGTGTTCCGCGGCCTCCCACTCTGTTTCAGCGGTGAAAATCGTCAGCCGCGGCTGGCGGCTTGCGGGCACGGCTTCAGTGACCCGGACTCCACGGTCCCGCAGCTTGCCGATGATGCACCGCCAGACGTGTGGGAACGTGCTCTCAGCGTGCTGGAGTACAAGTTCGTCGATGCCGAGGGGGAGGGGCGAGTCAAGGGTCGTCACCAGCTCGGCGATGTCATCGGCCAATGCGGGCGCGAGATGCCCAGGCGCGCTTTCCGCTGCTGCCAATGTCTGCAGCAACGGAGACGGTTCCGCCGTGCCTGGCTTCCACTCGGGGAGTGACCCATCCCAGCCGTTAGCGACGGCGTCGTCACGGGCGGCGAGCAGCTCCTGTGCCGTGGACCACGGGTCCACGTCAAACGAATCATGGAACCACGTATCGGGGGAGTCGACGGACCGAAGCCGCTCCAGATACTGGCTCACACGCTCAGCATGCCCGGTGTCAGGGCGGGTGATGCCCAGGCGCGTCTGCAATAGAGTCGTGAAGTTCTTTCGGCCCACGCGGATGCGGTTGAGGCCCGGTTGGGTATATGCCCACGGTGCCCGGTCCAGGTGCCACCCGAACTCGATCTTCATTTATCCCCCATGCATTGACTGGTGGTCGTTTCTATCACGCTAGCGCCAGGGTCCAACAAATGTGTCTCGTGCTGAGTTGATTCATGCGGTTTGGAGTTCTCCAAAACCTGACACACTCGGAAGTCTCTCCCCGAAAAGCTTGAAGGCGACGGACAACTGGTCGCGCTCGAGGGCTTGCGCAATCTGATAAAGCGTGGCGCCGTCCCGGAAGGAGTCGTGAAGCGTATCCACCTCTCCGACGGTCCAGAGTTGCTTGCGTCTTGGACATGACGCATCCTCCAGCGGACCGTGGGGCTCCAGGAGTAGATGCGTCAACGTAATAGCGACTGCCCGACTCGTGGTGCAGAAATGCCGGGCTATTTCGAAGACCTCCAGATCTTCGTTGTCACTATAAAGCTCGAGCAAGCGCTTCTGTTCTGCTGGAGACCAACTGCGGTTGTCTTCTGAATCATTGTCCGGATCGAGGCCTCCGACAGTGGTCTCGGGAGGCATGGGCTCGTAGAGCTGACGCACCCTGCCGGTTTGACATGGGCGCGGGGCCACATCCGGGGCGGCGGGCCCGGTGGTCGTGGAAGGGTTCTCCGCAGACTCGGCGACAACTTCTGGCTCAGCGGTATTGGCAGGGTAGATGGTTGCAACCGCAAGTGCCGCAGGGGGGTTCAACTGCACGGCGGGCACTTGCGGAATGTGATTCTCGAAAAGCCTGAAGGCTATTCCCAACTGATCCCGCTGCATCTGGCGGGCAATGTTTGGGAGGGCGATGCCGGCTGAATAGAGGTCCCGGAGCGCCTGCTCTTCCCCAGAAGCCCATGTGTATCTGAACCTCGCGGCCGTAGGGTCCACCATCTGGCCCTCTGGTTTAAGCCACAACCGGCTAAGTTCGAAGACGACTGCCCGAGGGGTCGTGCCGGCGCTCAATGCGAGCATTGCAATCGATGCGCCGCGGGCGTAGCCAGCCACGAGTTCTCCGCGTTCAGCCTCGTTCCACGTGCGGGTCTCGTCCTCGTCTGCACCTACCAACCGGGTGCGTGCAGGCTCCGGGGTAGGGGCAGGCGCGGGCGAACGAAACGATGAAGTGGTTTCCACAGCCGCCGGCTTCTTGGCTGATGGGGCGTGGGCGGGCCGTCGAGTGGGCGTGTCCGCAGTAGGCCGGGCTGTTGCCTGTCGCTCATCCATTTCCAGCATGAAGGCATCCGCATGCTGCGCGAGAATGAAGATACGGTACTCGTCCCGCTCAACCCAGCGCGTTTCTTTCCTAAAAGTGTGTCGGTTCTCTACAATGAACAGCACGCGCTCAGACCGCGTCACATGGAGCTGCCATTGAAGCTGGTCTCTGTATGTGCCCAGCGCTTGGTCCAAGGGCTTAGTGGAGGTCTTGATTTCGGCTATTACGCCTGGACCGATCCCGTCCGGGGTTGCAAGATGACGCGAGTTTTCACCCCGACAGAGCAGGCTATTTGGCTGAATACCGAACTTTTCGGCAACCCAGGCCGCAATGACAGGCTCCCTGTCGATGCCGTGCTGCATGATCTGCAGGAACGGCTGCTCCTGGCCGCTCAGCTTCGCCTCCATCAGGGGGGACCTCTGGCTGCTGAACGTGCCGTTGAGCCTGACAATTTTTCCGACGTCTGTTGCCGTCACACCGTTTCGTCGTGCCTTCAACCACGCCGCCCGATTTTCAGAACTGATGGGTGCGCCGGAGGAATCCGTGAGTAGTCGGGCGTGATAGCGTCGCACGATTTCCGGGTGCGAGCGGATGGGCGCTTCGTCCGGCGTCACGCTCCGAGCCGTGGTTTTCAACGCGGCAGGCGGTGCTGGAGCAGGTGCCGCCTGTGTTGGCATCCTAGGCCGAACCCCGTCGCCGGGCCTCAACGGATCGCGCCCGCCCTTGTTTGTTGCTTCCCTGTGCCGGGCGACCCAGATGACGAAAACAACGAGGACTGCAAATAAACCCAGTACCACTACCCATTCAAAATGCACTGCGGTCCCCATCTCGCGGATATTGAATCTATTGCCCGAATTATGACCCGCCCTGCCGACAAAAAGCTTTGGAACCCCTCCTGGGAGAGGCCCCCGCAGCGTGGGAGAAGCCCTTGTCGTCCCAAAGTTGCGCCTACAGGTCGACGTTCGGCACCCATGCCTCCGCCTTCGACAGCGCCATCTTCAACTCCCGTCCGCCGGCCTCCTCCAGCAGTGCGCTGTCACCGACCACCACCAGCAGGCTCCTAGCCCGGGACAGTCCGACGTACAGCTGTTCCGCGGCCCGCCCCATGTCCTTGAATCCGTTGACGCACAGCACCACGACAGAGCGCTCCAGGCCCTTGAAGCCCAGTACGTGGCCATAGAACACGTCGTTGTTCGCATGGAAGTCGAGCCAGTACTCGGCGATGGTGCCGGCATTGACGTGCTCCAGGTGCGCCGGATGCCGCGAGTGGGTGGTGAGGAGAGCTATCTGGTTGTTGGCCCAGCCTTCATCCATGAGCGACTCGACACAATTATCGGCAGCATCGAGCGCGTCATCGGTTGCGCATTCAACCCTGCGGACGGGCAGCCCCGTGCCGCCGCGCGGCGTGAAGTGGTCGCCGGCAAACGACTTGAAGGTTTCGGCGATCTTCCGGGTGTTCCGCAGGTTCTCATCGATGTGGATCGGCACCAGGTCCGCCGTCGGATGGTTCGTGCCGGAAGATGGTCCGGCCCACCTCCGGTAGACGTCCTGGCGGTCGTCCATGAACGCGTAGACCTCACCGCCGTCGGGATTTGTGGTGCAGGCGAGCAGCGACTCCCACCATAGCGGCGCAAAGTCTTGCGCTTCATCGACGACGACAGCGTCCAGCCGCTCATGCGCGTCCATGCGCGCCGCCAGTTCCTTCAGGAGGAGGGGCATCTCCTCTTCAAAGTAGTGCGGCTCGAAACCGTCCGGGACGCCCAGCCCGCGCGCGTACTCGTGGAATTCGCCGGTAAAGACAGGTTTGTTCTGCCGCCAGCCGGATACCTGCTGCTGCAGGTACTGGCCGAGGCCCTTGTTGTAGCAGAAGAGCCCCACCCGCTTGCCTTCCCGGCACAGCAGCCGGGCCTTTTCCAAGGCGAGCCAGGTCTTGCCGCTGCCTGCACCGCCGGTGAACCTCACCCTCTTGAGAGACCTGGTTGCCTGCAAGAGGACGGCCTGCCGCTCCGTGAGGTGATCCTGTGCGTCCTCGGCTTCCTGCGGATCCAACGACCCGTCTGACTGCGTATTTAGGTCCCCACAGAGGTGGGGGAGGATGCGCTCCAGGAACGTCGGCGCCAGGATCGTGGCCCCGCCACCTTCGTGCTCGATTGCGTGCCTGATCAACCCGGCCGGTGACTTCATGTCGGTTTGGTCGAGTATCAGCGAGCGGGGGCATCCGGCCATAGTCCAGTCCCGTCGGACATCCGTGTAGGGAAGGCTGACCAGATAAGCGAAGCGGCTGCTGAGCCGGGAGCCGAGCCGGCCTTCGAGCCAGGTCTTGAAGGCGTGCATCGAACCTTGGGACTGCGCGACAGGGCTCTTGATGTCGTGCTTGCCGCTCCTGTCGGACTGGTACCACTGCCCGTTCTCGACGCCGACCTTACCGCCCTTGACTTCGATCGCGGCCATGCCGACGCCTGGCCACAGCACCAGCAGGTCGATCTCATGCTCGCGTCGGCTATCCCGGACCTGGACGGAATGTGCCAGCACACAGCCATCCGGCAGGCTGCTCCTTAGCGCATCCCACACGGCCTTCTCGGCCAGTTGGCCGTCGCCGAACTCGGGTTTCTCTGGAATACACCTCACTGCTGCCCCCTGCCTGGAGCCCGGAATCCGCGCCCAACGATGCGTTTATCCTATGGCGCCCGCTTCAATTCCAGTTCAAGGAATATGCCGCTCGTCGCAGAACGGCGACGCCGCAGTGTGACGTGCACCATGATTGCCGGAGGTGAACGGCCGCTGAACGCGCCGTTCGCCTTCACCCGCTGGGACAACACGCGCCGAGAAGGTGCGGATCCTGGATGAGTTGGTGGATCTGACGGGCTGGAACCGGGACTATGCCCGGCGGGCGTTGCGTCAGGCGCTGGAACTGCGGCCGGTGCGGGCCCGGCCGCCGCGCCCGCCGGTCCGCGGGCCGCGGATGATCGACGCGGTCGTGCTGGGCAGTGCTGAGGGCGCTGGCGGGCAAGTGTATGGCCCCGATGCTGCCGGTGCCGTTGTGGTCACTGATCGGTGAGGTGCTCAGTCGCAACATGACGGTTCCGCCTCCTTTGGTAGGTTCAGGGCCGGTCTTCGTTTGGCAGGTGGGAGACACCTGCTCGAGGAGTTTTGAACGCGCCGCGACCTACCAGGCCTGGATCCATGAATACAATCACCATATCCAGGGCGGCACTGCTGGATTCTCACCTATCAGCCGCGTTCACACCTCCCGGAGAGGTGCAACCACAGAGGAGCAAGCGATGACCAATATCGAGAGCATCACACTGGAGGCGGAGCTCGTGGGCGAGGACGCCACACGTGACATTGCGAAGGCAGTCAGCGCTCGTCATTCGATCGCTCGCAAGTACATCATGAGGATCCGTCGCCGGCATCCGGACGCAACGCCCGCTGAGGTGATCCAGATGTTGGAGCGTCACTACGGTACCTCGATCACCACTGCTGGTGCCGTCATCGCCGCCGGCGCCATCGCGGCTGATATCGGTATCGCGATGATTCCGGGAGTTGGGGCCGCAGCAGCCGGTATGAAGAGTGCGGGCCAACAGGCCGCTAAGAAGACCGGCAAGGAAGCCGCCAAACTTGCCGCAAAGAACGCCGCGAAACTCGCCGCAAAGAACATGGCGCTGGGTACTGCGAAGAACGGTGCACAGCGAGCCGCTGCTCTCCTTCCCGCAGGCGATGAGCAGCTGCAGTTCGAGATCACCGCGATTTTTGCGCTCGCTATTGCCGATATTCACGGAATGGACCTCGACAAAGACCAAGCTCTCGCCCTTGTCTACGGACTCTCGAACGAACGCGTTAGCCAGAAGCAAATCGCAACGATGGCGACGGACCTATCGAGCGCGTCGCCCGAAGGCGTTGTCGGCGTTGGCAATAGGATCGCAGCTGGCCGCACGGACTGGTCACACTGGGCGAACACGCTCGCGGACACCCTCCCCGGAGGCGCCGCCCAGAGCTTGGTTCGGACCATGCAGACAGGTCAGCTGGACGCCGTGCGCGAAAACTTGAGCGGAAAGCAGCAGGCGACGATCGAATACGGAGTTGGCGCCTTGGCGGGAGGAGTCACGCGCTTCGTGTTCGGTCGTGACGTCATCGTCGCAGCCCGGGAAGCCTTCGCCGATGCACCAGATACGTTCCCCGAACATCTGGCCCTCAATACGAAGGCTGACGCCGAAGATCGCGAGGTCGAACAGAACCGAGCGCTGGCAGCAATGGAGGACGCCGCGAAAGCGACGGGAAACTGGATTGCTGGCACTGCCAGCACAGTCGGAGGCGGCGTCGCAACGAGCGCTGTGGCAGTGGGCACCGGGGTAACAACCGCAGCCGACACGGTAACGCGCGCGTTCCGGAGCGTGGACATCGACGGGGACGGGATCCCAGATGAGCCCCAGGCCCTCACCGCGGTCAAGGGCATCGGTGGCGCCATCACCGGTACGGCGGGCTCGGTCGGAGGGAACGTCGCAGGGCTGTTCAAACGGAAAAAGCGCGGCGAACAGTCGGCGGGCGGGTCTGAGACCGGCAGCGAGGAAGTGGTCGAGAAGTAACCCCGGGGGTTAGCCAGCTGCGGAATGTGGTCCCGTTGCGCTATCACCTGTCGTTTCTTAGCCGCTGAAAGCAGCTACGAGTGATAGCGCAACCAGGGGGTTCGTCTGGAGCGTGGACCCCCTAAACGGAGGCGCCGGTCGCGCACCACCCCGTTCACGTTTTGCCGTAGCGGAAAGCGTTCGACGACGGCGCGGAGCCAGCTTCCGGATTGGAATGCAGCGAGGGCGCTAGTCGCACTTCAGGCCGCGGGGCCCTCGCGCCGATGTAGTGTCCACCTGAGGTCCTATTCCCTGGACTCCCCAAGTCCATCTGGCCTTCCTATGGGCATCGCTTAGCACTAGGGCGTGCTGGTAGGCCAGGCGGAACCCTAGTCCGTCAGGCCTTCCAATAGTGGTTGGGACTCAACGAGTAGTAGACGACCCAAATGAGCCCGAGGCCGCCGCTGAAAAGTGAGATGAGGGTCCACGCGGTCGCACTGTGCGGGGTTTGCTGACGAGTGTAGACAACCTCGCGGACCACATTGAGATTCGACGAGGTCATTGGCCCCATCGTGTGATGAGGCTGCTGCCACTGCTGTGCGGGATAGGCAGGCGGGGGGGTCATTGCGGGAGCATTCTGGAAATGGTCAGTCCACTGCGTTCCGTCAAACCAGCGTTGGCGACCAGGAGTCGTTTGATCGTCGTACCAGCCAGCTGGTGGAGTAGTCATTGTGTTCCCGGCCTTTCCTTTTGATGGCCCCCTTGGCCGCAGTTGCTCTGACTTTACGGCATTCCCCTGTCCTATCGGTTTAGAAGACACGCCCTAGTGCTTAGTCACGGTCCGGGAAATTCGCCACCCTTAGCGGCAGAGACCTCATCCTGCTTCCACCCGTCGAACTCGGCGCGGGCGGAGGCAGGCCTCGTGCAAGTCATGCGTAGCATATGGGCCAGCTCAGGCAACGGACGGCGCGACTCGTTGGGTGCCACTGTGGACGGCGCGCGGTCAGTCTGCGTCGAGGGTGGCCTGAAGAAGCCGGTCGAAGCTGGCGGTTCCGTAGTCGGGCGGCGTTGCAAAGACCGTGACGTGACTCGTACGGACCGTTTCGTCCACACGCGCTATTGCTGCTATGCGTTCAGCGGCTGGCCTATCGCTGATGACGCCCAGCTCAAGTCCCGGGACACCGTTGACGGGCAGCGGGATGCGCCCTCCGGAGGAGCACAACGATCCAAAGGTCTTTCTGGATAGCCCAGCGGTGGCGTCTCCCGTGAGTCCAATGATGGTCTCGTTCACATCAGAGATCAGCTCATCTGCGAATTTCTGTCTGACCTTATCTTCCGACAGAATCCACAGTAGTAAGGCGACCACGCTAACCGTTATGACTACCGCACCGAATGCTCCAAGTCTGGTGAGGACTGCGACAATGCCCAAGCCGATCAAGAACCGCTTAGCAGTGAGTTTGGCAAGAAGGCTCCTCGCCATGTAGCCACGTTGGCCGTCCCATTGCGCAGAAGTGAAAATTCTGATCACGCGCTTCTCCGTAGGCCATTCGGGCATGGTCATCTCCCTTTCACTTCCATTAGAGCCTCGGCAAGGATGATCGCCCTCCGAGCCTCGTTAAGGTCGGTGCGAAGGCCTAGATCCGCCGAACCTGTGGTTGCCCCCTGGGGTACCCCCGCAAGATCCGCAACGGCCTTGTTCAGGCTTTCGCGTTCGCAGGACAGCGTTCTGGAAGACGTCAATTTAAGCCTGCTGCGCTCCAGCTCAAGAAGCGACTTGCCAATTTCGTCCAGGCGGCCCTGGAAGGAAGCCTGCTGCTCTCTGATGCGCTGAGTGCGGTTCAGGAACATCGATTCCATCCGAAGAGATACCTCGTGGAGCTCACTCAGCGCTAGACTTTTGTCCGCCGACTTATCTTCCTCGTCAACCAGCCTGCCGACTTTGGTGCGCCGCTCTTCCCACAGCTTGAGTCCGAGCGCGTTTTGCCTTAACAGCACGTCCAAAATCTCAAGCGTTCGCGTCAGCGGTTCGCGGCGAGCGGTCAGATTCCTCGACGCGGCATCAAGCTGCTCGATGAACTGTGCATAGTTGTCCTTGGGCGCCGAGCCGCCGTTATTGCCTTTCACGGGCGAGGTTCTCCTTCCCGTGCAGCCGGAGCACTGTATCCCGACGCGAATGTCGGGCAGCGGGTCGGAGCCGAATGTCCGGAACCGTCATCTTTCCCCCAAATTGTTGTGCTCGGGACCAGCTGGTCATACGGCCGAAACTCTTCACTGAGTCCAAAGACTCCCGGCAGTCTATCCCCAGGGAGCCGTAATTCTTCGAACTGCTAGAAGAAGCATGAACTGCTGCACCGACAATAAGGCCGGGCGACCATGCCGCGCATTTGTGAACATCTTAGATTGCCCGTCGGAATTACAACGGCTGCAAACCGGAGCCTTCTGCATGCGCGTCGGCAACGCCGAGCAATTTCATGAATAAAGCATTGGGCTGCGCTCCTGGCAGCACGCGCCGGACGTCCTCCAGCGCTCGCAGTGGAGACAAATCTGCCACCATCGCCCCGTACAGCGCCGCCACGGTAGGCGTCCTGGACTCCGCCCGCACACAGTGCAGCAGCACCGTCTTGCCCTCCGCCCGGTAGCGTTCGACGGCGGCCGCGGCCTCCCGCAGCACGAAGTCCGGATGGGCGTTGTCCCCGGCATCGTAGGAATCGATCACCCAGAACGTCGCGTGGTCCGCCACGTCCACGCCGGGAACATCATCAATGCCCAGCCTGCACAGCGACACCACCGCGTCGATCCCCAGCTCAGCCACCAGGGTGACTGAAGCAACGCCGCCCAGCCAGACGCCGTCGTCGTGCGGGTGCTGGACCAGCGCGTCGGTGCGTCCCCACATGCTGTAGTCCTGCGTGATCGCCCGCGGCCAGGAATCAAGACGGCGGCCTTCGCCGCGGCCCAGCTCCATGCCGAGCATCATCAGGTCGCGGGCGCGCAGCCCCGGCCAGCCGTGCAGGTGCTGGCGCCACTCGAATGGCACCGCGGAGTAGCCGTAGGCGGCGCCGAGCAGGCCGCCGGCGATGGCGGCGACCGTGTCCGTGTCGCGGTCGCCCCGGACAGCTTCCTCTAAGGCAGCCCGAAGATGCGCGGGGCCCGCACCGGAAGCGGAAGTGGAGTGGATGGCACTCCACGCTCCCTGGAATGCCTCCACCACCCAGCCATTGCGGGCGAAGTCCCGCGGCCGGGACCGCTCAGCCACCTCGATCCGCTCCAGCCAGAGGGCCGCGCGCCCGGCCGGGAGCAGCGGCAACCCCGCCCGCACATCCAGCTCGCCGGTGAGTACCGCCTGCCGGATGGCGACGCACCAGAGACCGCAGGCCTCCTGTGCGTCGGGATCGGTGTGAGTCAGGGCGCTGACCGCCGCGGCCTGGGCCATGAGCTCCTCCGGGCCGCGGCCCAGGTAGGCCAAGGCCAGGGGAGCGGTGCGCATGAGCGAGCCGTTGCCGGCGCTCCGGCCGGTGCGGGCGTGGAACGCGGCGGCGGCCGCAGTGAAGTCCGCGGCGTCCACGTCGCTCCGGCCCGCCTCAACGGCAGCCCGGCGGGCCGCCGCGATGACGGCGCTGGTCTGCGCCCCCACGTCCTTGGCGTCCGCGGCCCACGCCGTCCAGGCCCGGACGGTAGCGTCGAGCGCGGAAGGCGAACCGGGTGCCGCGAGGGCGTCAAGGAAGGCCTCGGCGATCGCGACGGCCATGGACGTGTCGTCGGTCCATTCGGCGGGGGCGAAGCCGAAGGGGCCGCCGCCCTTCATGGTCACCGGGGTTCCGTCGGGCAGCGGGGCGCCGAATTCGTAGCCGGCGCCGAGGGCGTCCCCCGCGGCGAGGGTGACGAGGACGCCGGCGGCGCGGTCGTTCTGCAGTGGGTTCAGTTTCATGCGATCTCCATCAGGGGGTGTTTGGTGTTCCAGCCGGTCAGGTGGGCCAGCTCGGGTTCGCGGCGGGGGAGTGCGACGGCGATGCCCGCCGTGGCGACGTGTCCCGCGGTTCGGCTGATGTTGCGGCTGCGCAGCGCGCCGTGGTTCCTGACCTCCAGCGCCGGTAGGCCGCCGTCGAACGGTCCGAACTCCAGGGCCTGGACCGCGGCGGCGAAGTCGCGTCCCCGCTGGCCGGGCATCGGCCCGGAGGCCATCACGTGCGGCGGAAGGAGCTCCAGGTCGAGCAGCGCGGATTCGACCAGCTGGCGGTAGTGCCGGCGGAACAGCGTATGGGTGCCGAAGACCTCCAGCAGGAGCGGCTGCGTGCCGAGCCCGATCACCACGCCGCGCTGGCCCTCGAGTGGAGCCGGGGCGTCGTCGGCACTGAACCGTCGGTCCTCCCGTGGTTCGGCGGTGAGCCGGTCCAGGTGCTCCAGCAGGGAGCTGGTGGCCGACCGACCGCGGGCGGCGTCGAAACTGCTGACCCGGTTCCAGATGCGGCCTTGCCGGTCGGCTCCGCCCGGGTCCGCCGTACTGGTTGCGAGTTCGGCCCGGACGTTGAACGGGGCGCGGCGGGCCTGGCGGCGGTGGCTGTGGGTGCCTTCCCAGCGGCCGGCCTCCACGCAGTAGGTGTCGATGTCGCGGGTCTCGCCGGGGCCGAGGACGACGTCCCGGGCGCAGGTGCGGTGCTGCTGGCCGCCCTCGAGCAGCTCGCCTTCGAGCAGCAGGGCCGGGCGCGGGCCGTTGTTGGTGACCGTGAGCCGGGGAACCTGCGGGCCGCTGGCCAGTTCGGTGACGGCGACGTCGGCGTGGGTGCCGGTGCTGATGCCGAGCTCGCCGGCGCCCGCTGTCCACACGGGAAAGATGCTGAGCGGGCCGAGCGTGGTGCCCACCCCGACGTGCAGCTGTTGAACCTTCATGATGACCTCCGGAATCTTTAGCTCAGATCTGAGCTAATTAACTCCAGTATGCATGGCTTGAATCTTTAGCGCAATACTGAGATAAATGATCCAGTGAAGACTTCCAAAGATGCTCCGCGTGCTTCCCTGCTGGACTACCCGCGGCCGTCGGTGGCGGTGGACACCGCGGTCCTGACTGTCGCGGACGGCAGCCTTTGTGTTCTCCTGGTGCGGCGCGGCGAGGACCACCGGCACGGCAGGTGGGCGCTGCCAGGCAGCTTCCTGCGTGAGCGGGAGCGGCTGGCGGACGCTGTGCTGCGGTCCCTGCGGGAGAAGGCCGGGATCTCCGGGCGGGTGCCCCGGCAGCTGCACGTCTTCGACGACCCGGCCCGGGACGACCGGGGCTGGGTGCTGTCCGTGGCGCACGTGGATGTGGTGCCGCTGGCTGGTTTGGAGGGCGCATTGAAGTCCGACGGCGTTCGGCTGGCTTCCGTTGCTGAGGAACCGGAAGTGATCGCCGGGCTGCCGTACGGGCACGCGGAGATCGTGGCGAAGGCGGTGGAGTGGCTGCAGGCTGCTTACGTCGAGGCGCCGGACCCCGGGGCGCTGCTCGATGAGCCGTTCACGCTGAAGGAGCTGCGGGACCTGCATGAGGTGGTGGCTGGCACCTCACTGATGCGGGACACGTTCCGCCGGTTCATGGAACCGCAGCTGGCCGGAACCGGGCAGATGTCGGACGGGACGCGGGGGAGGCCGTCGCGGTTGTGGGTGCGGGCGGGCCGCGCAGAGTAAGCTCTTGCGGCAGCCTTGTCATCAGTCGCCGAGGAGGCTCGGCGCCATGCTCGGACCTGGTGCCAGATCGGCCCTTCTCGGGATCCAACCGAGCCGTCCGCGAGATCAGTCTTTATGCAAGGAGTCGACCAGCTTCAACGCGTGTGCGATCGGATGGATGCGGATTATTTAGTGGAGTCCCTTGCCGACGTCCGCGTCGGTGGGGGAGCCGGGCGAAAACGTGACTCCCTGCGCGTGTGTCTTCGTGTTCGGAGTCGTGCCGTCCCAGCCAAGCTCCCGAAGCACCCGGTGGACGACTGGCGCGGCGCTGCTGGTGTTGCCTGTAGAAGAGACCCTGGCGACCTCAAGTAACGCATCTCTGAGCCTGGCCTCCTCGTCCGTGAGGCCCTCTCCATAGTGCGGGGCCAAGAGGAACGAGTGGCTGTCCGAAGCATGCGCAACGAGTGCGTCAAGGAAGATCTCGAGCCGCCTTGCTGCTGCAGCGATGCCGGATTCCGAAGGATCTGGATTCTTCATGTCAATCAGATTTAGGTGTTTTCCCCAGAGCTTCTCCTGCATCACGTCATTTTCCAGCATGAGCGCTGATCCAAATCGATTCCCTCCCTTCTTGGCTGGTAATGCGCGGCGAACATCATGAACGATCTCGTGGAAGTGGTCGTCGGCGAGTCCGAAGCCCACGAAGAGTAAGTGATGAGTAATGAGATGAGCCTTCACCAAGGCCGAGAGTGCTTCCCGCGTGGCGCTGTAGCCGAGGTAGTCGTCCCTAGTGAGGACTATGGTCTCGGGCTTATCGACCGACCCATGGAGTTTCAGGAGCCATTTCTGGCTTGCGGCCGTCCGATCGTCCGGCTGATCTCCGGGAATAACTGTACGAGGACTTCCTGCGTCCTCAGAAGCTGTCTCGAAGAGAGTGTCGTAATTGAGGGTGATCGCCCCGTTGGATGGAAGACAGGCGAGAAGACTCGGAGCCAGGCCGTATTTCCTCACATCGACGGAGTCGGCCACAGCCTGGCCAAACCTGGCGTCGCTGTCAAGGGGAAATTTGTCAGAGAAGTACGATCGAAGGACGTCGGCCTGATCCAAATTGCTAAGTTTGGTGAGTGCAGCTTTTTCAGATGATTCTAGACCCGCTGCACCGGCGAGACCCTGCAAAAGCTGGCTCCAATTTGGAGCCCCCGCGCTGACGCTGACGCCGGCGCCCATGAATGGAACTAATCTGCCGTCCCGTGCAACCTTAGCCAAATCTTTGGCCTGGGTCAGGAGGGATGGCGCAAGGGCCGACCACGCATCACTGCGTTCCCGTCGCTGCTGTTGCGCGAGAGCAAAGGCGGCAGCATCCTGAAAGACAAAGACGACGTCCACGCCAGCCTCGCCCGTGTGGCGGTAAGCCTCCTTGAGCAGCACCCGCAGAATCTCGCCTCGATAGATGTTTCCACCGCCTCGACCGGTACCAAAGAATGGCACTGCCAACACCGGGCGTACCGCGGATTCTGCGGTTGATTTACGACGCTCAGTGGTGGCAGCGGTCGCGACTTCGAGAAATGAACGGAAACGAGGCAGGAGCTGCTCTGCGTCGGTGACGCCCGACATCGGGACGGCTGTGAGGACGGGAATGGATGAATCGCGATTCCAGATATGAAGCGGAAATGCGAAAACCGATTCGTCTCTTATCGACTGAAGATTGTGGATTTCCAAGGCCTCCTCAAGCCAGGGCAACGCCTCTTTCCAGTGATCACCAGGCGAAGCGCGGCGGTCGACAGGCAGCAGCCAAGCATCGGACTTGAAGTTGAGCAAGTCGCCCATCGTGACAAAAACGTGGCCTTTAGTCATTGGGACGGTATATCAGCTGGATTCTGCGCTGGCAAAGCGCTTGGGAGCAGCTGAAAACTCCTATCGGTGGGGAGCAGGCAACGTCGGGTCTTTGTAATCGTCCATTCTGCGCGTCCAAACGATAACTGTCAGGGGTGCTAACTAACCTTGCGTAAAAGAGTTACTTTTGTAGGTGGGGGGCGAGGAAATGGTTGAATTGGCGACAAATGACGTCGCAACGGTAGTTGGCTCTGATTACGAGGCCTGGAACACGGCTTTGGCTCACAGATTCTTCGGTGACGACAGGGCGGGGGAGCTCGTCTACTTGGACAAAGACGATGACGCCTTTGCCAAAGTTTGCGAGGACATCGGAGTGAACATCGATGATGCAGACGATTCGTTGGCGAATGCCGTCCGGTCGAGGCTTTGCTGGAAGGACTCAGGCCGGGCCGCGTTTGCTGAGTTCGACCGCATAACAACATTGTGGCTGTCCAGGAGGCGAAAGGCGCTGGCAAGTTCCATACAGGTCCCGCCACCGCCGCACATTGCGCTGTTGACGCTATTTTCATTGGCCGCAGAACGCATCGGTGGCGCCAACAGCGATACGGGGGCTGTCGAATCTGGATACTACTCAAACCTCGAGGGACTCTTGGCTGTACCTCGCGCCGAGTCGGGAAGGTTCCGGACGTCCTTCACGAAATCCAGTGAGGCTTACTGGGAATCTCTGAGCCTCTGGCTCGAAGACCAAGACGGTCACAGGGGTATGCCGAGCGCCTATGCGCTGATGCATCGATATGTTGGGCTGCCAATTTCGCAAGCGTTGGTGCGCGCCCGCGAGCGCCGAAACTTGAAGAAAATGTTCGAGGAACAGGGCTTCGTCGCGGGTCAGACAGTCTCCCACACCGACATGTACGGCGCTATTGACGTTTGGATCAACTCGGCCCGGACATCGGCCAACAAAGCCCTTGTCAAGATGTGGGCTTCATCCGAGCTGAAGAGCCGCATCGTTGAAATTGCCCTTGCCGAATTCGCCACGTGGGAAGGTGCAGCGTCATCCGCAGAGGGGAAGGGGGGAACGGGGCCCGGACGTTGTCTTCTGACGCTCAGGGACGGGCGTGTCATGCTTCGGTCTGAAATGAGATTTGGATTGATTCTCGCAGCTGCGTCGCCCGGCGAAACATGCCGCATCGGCGGGCTCCAGGACATGGCGAAGGAGTTCAGATTGGAGGCTCTAGGAGTCGGTTCGTCCGGATTTGATTTTCGTGCTGTCGGCATCGACGCAGGGTCCGCTATTGCTGGTGATCTACGGGTGGCCGTGGGCGCAGGGACCGAACGGCGTCGCTTTCCAAAAAATGTGGTCATCCTGACGCGTGACGCATTCTCCGCCGGCTATATCGAATCCGATCGCATAAATGCGGCAGCACCGTCGCGCGTTTTGGTCAAAGATGAACCTCAACTCACGTCGGCGGTGGAGAAGATCCTAGCTGACGCTGCCCAGCCAGGATATTCAAGGATTCCTGGGGGGACGAGCGGTGTCCCCCAGGGCTGGGCCGTATATACGGATGTGGTCCTCTTACGCCCACCCGCGTCCGCGCTGGTGACAGCTACTGATCTCTCAGCATTTCAGCCGCGGCTTTCGACGCAAATGACGATCACAGGCGGACTGAAGCTCCCGGGGCATATGCCTCGTTGGAGTTCCCTCAGCCCGATCCAAGTCATGATCGCCTCAGAGACTGACGAACCCGTGGATCTGTTGTTGCTGACTCGAAATGCGGAGACACTCCAAGCTGAGGAGCATTTTGTACGCCGACGGCTGACGGTTCCCGCAGTAGTCCGTCTGGATGACCTTCCACAAAATTGTACGGACTTTACTTTGTCCCTGCGGCGAGGAAAGACAACGCTCCAGAATTTGGCTGTGAAACTCAGGAGCTCAATGGAACCAGTCCCTGACCTCGCCTTGCGCTTCAGGTCGCTGTGTCACGATCTGGAGGACCCTCTTTGGCCGATGCAATGTCTTCCCAGTGACGATGCAGCGGTCCCTGGTCTCGATGGTCTGGCCTTATCGGCACCACAGGTGCCACACTCCAATCGCAGCGTCGAGTCCCGCCCGAATTGGGCTGGCAGCGGCCAAATGCGTCCACGCGGTCAGCTGCTAGTCGTGGCGGGGCCTCCGGTGGACTCCTGCATTGTGACTGGACGCCATCGCTTCGAGTTTCCGACCTTTGACGGAAAGCGTCCGAAGTCGAGTTGGATGTACGGAGTCTGCACGCAATGCGGCATGAGTAAAAGACAACCTACCTGGGTACGGAAATCCGCATCCTCCGGCGAAGTCACAGCCCGGCGCACAAGAAATGCGTTGCCTAAGCTTTCTCCTGTTGGCCCAAGTTGGAGCGCACTCATTGATGCACTCTTCTTCCTCGGTGCCGGATCCCGTCGCGAATTTTCCACTCTTGCGAGGCAACTCGAGGACAGCGCAATCTTTGAGAACCAGCTGCTTCGCGACTTGGAATCGTTAGGCATTATCGAGCTAGAGCGGAACGCTGACCTTGAAGTCGTTCGCTGGGAGTCCGCAGCAACATGTTTCGGTCAATTAGCCGACGGATCCTGGATGCTGACTGGGTACTGGGATAGGCAACTCAAAAGTGCAGTTCTCGAAGCGCTGGACGCGGCAGGTGCCACCATTTCAGTCAATGCGCCTGAACGCGAGTCACTGCACGTGATCGCCGATATCCCAAACGACAAGATCGGCGCGATCGCAGAGGATTTTGGCGTCGACCTGGTCCCGGGTGCTTCCATCGCGCTCGCCAGCGCGTTGCCGCCTTTGTCCGCGGTGGGTGAAGGGCTGCATCGCTGCAGCATGCCCTTCACAGAGTCATACGAGTACTTCAACACGCAGTCCGCCTCTTGGGCCGCGATCGAGACCCCGCAACTGCCGGGACTTTACCGGGTGTCTCAGAGTTTCAGTTCGCGATACTACTTCCGCAGCGCCCAAGACGTCGCCGACGGGGTTGCGGCTTTGGTAACCGTGGAGCTGGGAAAGCACCTTGCCGCGCTGGAGGCAAATCGCCCGATCATTGCCTATAACCCGGCGGAAGCCACCTTGTGGGTGCCAGTCGGCGCCGAACTCCCAGGCATGTACGGACGGGCAGCAGTCATGGGTGGTGGCGGCCTGCCCGAAATTCAGCGTCTGACCCGCTCAACCACATACTTCAATGTTCCTCCCGCCGCTGCTGAAGCGATTATTGGAAAGCTCACGTCATGACCCAACACCCCAATCCGATCAGCGTCAGCAACGACTTGAAGGAGGCATTTTCGCGGTACTTCTCGACAAACTATCGCCTGCGGTCCCATGGATTGGCCGCGGATAGGGATGACCTTCTCGGTGCGCCGGGACAGGTTTTCCAAGAGCCCTTGGTCGAACCCGTGGTTCCCTATCCGACAACAGACGATCTAATTGATGTAGCCGTTGCTGCCGGGTACTCGGAATCGGTTGGGCGTGTTGTTGGAGACGCTTTTTTTCGGCAATTCGTGAAGCCAGGTGAGGCAATCGGGGTTCGACGGCATCAAGCCATGAGCATCCTGACGAATAGAGGTGCTGGTGAGGCCGGCAAGAGAAATGTCGTCCTGACCTCGGGCACTGGATCCGGCAAGACGGAGGCGATCCTGTTGCCTATCCTGCTCCGGCTGGTCGAGGAGTCTGAGGGATGGAGCACGCCGGGACCAGTCAACACGTGGTGGACTGGGGACGCATTCAGCCCGATGCGGAAGAACGAGAAGCGCAAGGCGGCAGTCCGAGCGATTATCTTGTACCCCACGAACGCGCTAGTGGAAGACCAACTAACGCGTCTCCGCCTGGCCTTCCGGAGGATTTCCGAGACCCGTCCCGAGGCGCGGCTCTGGTTTGGCCGGTACACGGGTGCTACGCCCGGAAACAACGTACTGCCGACACCGTCCGCAAAATCGGGGGCAGTGTCACGGGTAATTCAGGAACTTCGTGAGATGACAGCAGAGTACGAAAGCCTTGTGACTGCTGGGACGGTCGACGAGAGTGATTTATCGCTCTTTACCGACCCAAGGGTTCACGAAATGGTGACCCGTTGGGATATGGTTCAGGACCCTCCCGACGTCATGGTTTCTAACTTCGCGATGATCAACGCGATCCTAATGCGGGACTTCGAGGCGCCGCTGTTTCGGCAGTCACGGGAATGGCTTGCTCAGTCTCGGGACCATGTGTTCACGCTGGCGGTGGACGAACTCCACTCATACCGAGGTTCCGCAGGTAGCGAAGTTGCCCTGCTTCTGAGAAGGCTAATGAGTCGACTTGGCCTCGAGCCAGATAGCCCCCAGCTGCGCATTATCGCCGCCAGCGCATCACTAAGTCCGGACGAGCAGGGCTTGAACTTTTTGGAGGAGTTCTTCGGAGCGTCCAAAAGCAGCTTTGTCGTCACTGCCGGGCAGCCCCGTGCAATTGTGAGCCAGCTACCGATTAGTCGGGATCAGGTGCTGGCGGGACACGCGGCGGGCACGTTGGCGAGTCGATCTGCCGAACTCTCCGAAGCCATTGCGGCGGCTTGCTTCGAGGAGTCGGACGGCAGGTATCGGGCACAGTCCCTCCACACAGTTTCGCAGCGGTTGTTCGGCAGCAATGATCACGAACTGACTGCACTTGAAGCAGTCTTCCAAGCTGTCGCACTCGGCGGACAGGTTGGCATCCCCCTCCGTGGCCATATCTTTGCCCGCGTATTGTCCGGATTGTGGGCCTGCAGCAGCGCTCTGTGTGCGGGGGTGTCGTCCGATCGACGAGACAAGCACCGAAACGTTGGCAAGCTCTTCGGACAACCCGTGTCAGTTTGCGACGCCTGCGGCAGCCGAGTCCTGGAACTCATCCTCTGCGGCGAGTGCGGCGACACCAGCCTGGGCGGCTACGTCTTGCCATTCAGCGACGGAACGGAGAGCCTGAGTGCCACGCCGGCCGGCATCTTGTCGGACGCACCCGGATTGGTTACCCGGCGCAGCCGGGGAATTTATCGTTGGTTTTGGCCAACGGTCGGCGACCAGGCACCGGTGGGTGCCGGCAGCAAATGGTCAAATCAGACATTCGATGTTGCATGGATCCGGGCACGGTTGGACACCAGCGGCCGCGTCGAAGTAGGTGCTCCGGAGGGAGCAAATGGCTGGGTGCTTCAAATCAGCGGCAAGGGCGACGCAAGTGCCACCCCCGCCATCCCTGGCAAATGTCCACAATGCGGACAACAAGGGCGCCAGACGGCTGAATTTGTGCAGGGCCAAGTTGCCTCTCCCCTGCAAGGTCACGCGACGTCGCCGGCTCAGACGACTTCTGTGTACCTCCGTCAGCTCCCCCGCACACTCGGTGAGCGGCCGGAGGATTACCGAACCATAGTGTTCACGGACAATCGAGATTCCGCGGCGAGGACGGCCGCTTCGTTGGCCACCCGTCAGTACAGCGACATCCTGGTTCAAATGCTCCGGAAGGGCCTCTCTGACGCAGCGGACACTGACATTGCGGACATCCTTCGACGGTTCACCTCAGACCCATCAGGTCTGAAGCCTGCTGAACTCGCTCAGGCACAACACATATTGCAGACCAACCCCGGGGCGCTCATGGCCATCATGCGTGAAACGGCCGGCGTCGCCACCCCTGCTGACCATGAGGTGTTGTCAGAGTTGGGCTCAGCAGGATCCGAGTCCATCGCATGGACCGACCTCCGAGTTCGGATCGAAACGCAGATGGTCGACTTGGGGATAAGCCCGGGTGGCCCGTCTCCCTTTGCGCAAAAATTCAACAAGGAGCCTTGGTACTCCTTCTACGCGCCGCCGGAACAGGGACTCTGGATAAAGGCGGATGCCGCCTCCTCAGCTGTCGCGCAGGAGAAGCTCGGCAACATGCTGGATATGGAGTTGGCTCGACAAGTGTTCGACTCCGGCCGGCGCGACGTTGAATCGACGGGGCTGGCCTGGATTCGAGCGGACGTTTCAGGGTCCGGAAGCGGTCTCGGCGACGATCTTGCCAGCGAGGTCGTCGCAAGCTGCGTGCGCCTGCTGGGCCTAGACCTCAACTACGAAGGCTCCTTTGCTGCCCGGTCGGACGGGATCAAGACCCCGACCGCGGTGAAAGACTACCTCAAGCGTGTTTCGGTCCTGCACGGTGTCGACGCCGCAACGCTCGAGGCGTGGGCATACGGCGTTCTCAAGAGTCAGGGCCTGACCCATGACGGATGGATCCTAAAGATTCACGGATCGACGAACCACATCCGCTTCGCCCCTCCACCGGGCCAAATGTGGACTTGCGACCGCTGTGGTTTTGTCCATTTACAAGGCTCTGCGGGAGTCTGTGCCAACAAGGGCTGCGACTCCACCACACTGACGCAACACGAACGACCGTCAAAGGGTGGTGATTACTATGGGTGGCTTGCGAGCCAGGACCTGCGGAGAATCGCCGTTGCCGAGCTGACCGCACAGACCAAGCCTGCCAGCGAACAGCGCAAGCGGCAGCGCTGGTTTAAAGGTATCCAGCTGCCGGCGCCTCAAGAGAACCCACGCACCTGCCAGCTTGATGTTCTCAGTGTGACTACGACCATGGAAGTCGGCGTCGATATCGGTGCCCTCAACGCAACTCTGATGGCCAACATGCCGCCTCAGCGGTTCAATTACCAGCAGAGAGTCGGCCGCGCCGGCCGCGCCGGGCAGGCATTTTCATTCGCCATCACATCCTGCCGCGACTCGGCCCACGATGAGTACTACTTCAACAATGCTTACCGCATGACAGGAGATCTTCCTCCCCAGCCGTTCCTCGACCTGGGGCGTCCCCGCATCGTTCAGCGCGTCGCAGCATCTGAGCTTCTCAAACGGGCCTTCTCATCGGTGGCGGGGGGGCCAGGATGGTCTCCCGAAAGCTTGCATGGATCTTTCGGAAACGTTGAATCCTGGCCCGAATACCGGTCCGGAGTCGCTGACTGGCTGAGTACGCATCCAGACGTAGGCCACGTCGTTCGACAGCTGAGCCGCTACACGAGGCTCACAGAGACGCACGTCCTGGAGATCGAGCGTTGGGCGCGAATTGAGCTTGTCGCTGAAATCGACCGCATAATTGCGCTGCCAGAACGAAGCGACGAGGAGCTTAGTCTGGTCTTGGCGCTCGGCGGTCTCCTCCCCCTCTTCGGATTTCCCACAAGGGTACGCAATCTTTACGACGGTGAAGTCATGGGGAGAGTGCTGGACAACAACGTTGTTGCCGACCGTCCGCTTGCGCTGGCTGTAACGAACTATGCCCCAGGCGCCGAAGTTGTCAGAGACGGACTCGTTCACACGGCAGCAGGGTTTGCCCACTACGAGAAGACAGGCAGATCATGGTCGCCGGCCGACCCGCTGGGGGCTTCCCACGAAGTTGTGTCATGTCCGGATTGCGCAACGACATTCATTGACCGGAAAGTCGACGACGCTTGCGAGAACTGTGGCTCTCAAGTGGTGCGGTTCTCCATGTTTGAACCGCGAGGGTTCAGAACGACTTACAAGCCGCGTCCCTACCGTATCGACGGCTCGCGAGCACAGTCCAAAAGCCTGCCTACATTCGTTTCCGCCCAAAAGGAGACGTCGCTCGAAGAGGTCCTGGGTGTCGATGTCCGTCTATATGAGCAGGGCAAGTTGCTGCAGTACAACGACAACAAAGGACACCTCTTTGACCTTAAGCGGCAGGGCGACGGTTCTGTGGTCGCCGTCGACAAGACGATCTATACGCGGGGTTGGAAGGATATGCCCACGTCGGGGATCGACATCGGTAAGAGCGCAATCGGAGAAATCCGCACCACGGACGCGGTGACGGTAGCATTCACACGCCTGGAGACGCCAACAGGTGGCCTCCCGACCTCCGCAGGAGTACTGCCAGCAGGAATGTCTGCTCTCTGGTCGCTAGCAGAGGTGATGCGCGCAGGGGTGAAGGCTCAGCTAGACATCGATCCGCAGGAGATGCAGGCAGGCCTGCAGCATCTGACCACTGCTGGTGAGCCGACAGCCAGAGTGTTCCTGGCCGACAGTCTGGATAACGGGGCGGGGTACGCCGTGGAGATAGCCAAACCGGAAAATTTCAAAGCCCTGCTGCGCTCCACCCGTGAGACATTGCGGTTCATGTACGAAGCAGAAGGCCACGTGGGGTGTTCTACGTCTTGCCCCGACTGCCTGAGGTCGTGGGACAACCAACGCCTCCATGGCGTTCTCGACTGGAGATTGGCGCTCGACATGCTGGATTTGTGTGCGGGAGACGCGCTGAAACTCGCCAGATGGTTCGATCGCAAGCAGGATCTCCAGTCGGCAGCGCAGTCTATCGATCCTGGCTGTGAGGTCGTGGCGGTAGGGTCCTTGGGAGTCCCGGTCGTGCTTATGCCAGATGAGAAAGTCGGAGTCGTTGTGGGCCATCCCCTTTGGTTCAGAAGCGCAGCCGGGAGCACAGACATACGGCGGGAAAAAGCCGTTGCCGAAGCGAAACACGAGTTGCCGGGGTACCGACTTTCAATGAGCGATCATTTTGAGTTTGACCGGCGCGCGCTCTCGGTGCTCGTCTCGGCGATCGAGGGCGAGGCTGTGTCTCTCTGAGAATGGCCTCACCGCGGATTACTTGTGTCGGCTTATCCAGCTAATTCCTGAGCGAGCTGACACGAGGAATCCCCCTTGTTGTCGGTGATCACTAGTAGCCTGGCGCAGTGACTAATTTCAGCGGGGGACGAGCGGCGGAGAAGCTGTCCGAAGGATTGTACGAACTACTCAACACGGATGCGCTCGGCAATCTGCTGAATACCACGCCAGAACTCCATCCGGTCTTCGCAAATGTCGAGGACGAAGACACCCCGGACATCCTCTCCCGCCACGTGGCCGATGCCGTCTGCCAGGCTCTCGCTGCAGCCAAACCAAGTGACAGGGTCGGTCTGGCCAACCGCCTCCTTGAGGAACTGAACACCTCAGACCGCATCGCCGCAGGCCCCACGCAACTCCACTCCCTCCACCGTCCGGATGCACTCAAGCGCCGCCAACTCCGCCGTCCCACTACCAAGCTGAGCGATTCGGCCCTCCTGACCAACAGCAAGGACGATCCGAACCTCGCAGCCGAGCTCCGAACCGAGATCGAGTCCGCCAACACCGTGGACCTGCTCTGTGCCTTCGTTCGCTGGACGGGACTGCGCCTGCTCCAGCCGGCGCTGGAGCAGCTCAAGGAGCGCGCCGTCAAACTCCGAGTCATCACAACCACCTACATGGGTGCCACGGAACGCCGCGCCATCGACGAGCTGGTCACGCGTTACGGCGCCGAAGTGAAGATCAACTACGAAACCCAGGCCACCCGCCTACACGCCAAGGCCTGGCTGTTCCGCAGGGACTCCGGCTTCGACACGGCCTACGTCGGCAGCTCAAACCTCAGCCAGGCAGCCCTCCTGGACGGACTCGAGTGGAACGTCAGGCTCAGCTCCGTCGGCACGCCCACGCTGCTTCAAAAATTCGAGGTCACCTTCGACAGCTACTGGGAGCAGCGGGCCTTCCAGACCTATGACCCTGAGCGTGACGGCGAAAAACTCGACGCCGCGCTGGAGCGCAACGGCGGTCGGCGAACCGCCGCCCCTGATGCTGCCACCGGCCTTGAAGTCCAGCCGTTCCTCCACCAGGAGGAGATGCTCGAGGACCTGGAAGCGGAGCGGCTCAAGGGCTTCAACCACAACCTCCTGGTCGCGGCCACCGGCACCGGCAAGACTGTCATCGCCGCGCTCGACTACAAACGCCTCAGCGAAGCTGCCGGCCGTGATCTGAAGCTGCTCTTCGTCGCCCACCGGCAGGAAATCCTGAAACAGGCGATACGCACCTACCGGGACGTTATGCAGCATGGTGCGTTTGGCGAGCTGTACGTCGGGGACCACAAGCCGGAGCACTGGAAGCACATCTTCGCGTCGGTCCAGTCCCTGTCATCCCTCGGCTTCGAACAGCTGGACCACGACTTCTTCGACGTCGTCGTTATCGATGAATTTCACCATGCCATGGCGCCCACCTACCGCCGGCTGCTGGACCACCTTCAGCCGCAACAGCTCCTCGGGCTGACAGCGACGCCGGAACGCGGCGACGGCGCCGACGTCGCCAAGCAGTTCTTCGACGGCCGCACTGCGAGTGAACTGAGGCTGTGGGACGCCCTGGACGCGGACCTGCTGGTGCCGTTCCACTACTTCGGCGTCTCCGACGACGTCGATCTGAGCCAGCTGGAATGGAAACGCGGCAACTACGACGCCGCACAGCTGAACAACCTCTACACCGGAAATGATGCCCGCGCCGCGAAGGTGATCCGCGAACTCCGCAACAAAGTCACCAGCACCGACCAGATGCGGGCCATCGGCTTCTGCGTCTCGGTCCAGCACGCGCACTACATGGCCGAGGTCTTCAACCGTGCAGGCATCGCCTCCGTTGCAGTCGATGGCAGCACCAACGACGCCGACCGCGCCGCGGCGCTGGAACGCCTCCGCAGGCGGGAGATCAACTGCATCTTCGCCGTCGACCTTTTCAACGAAGGCCTGGACCTGCCGCAGGTGGATACCATCCTGCTGCTCCGGCCCACGCAGAGCGCCACGATCTTCCTCCAGCAGCTGGGGCGGGGGCTGCGCCGTGCCGAGGGCAAGGCCGTGCTGACGGTCATGGACTTCATCGGACAGCAACGGCGTGAGTTCCGCTTCGATCTGCGCTACCGGGCGCTGACGGGCTACGGGCGTAAGGAACTGGAGATGGCGGTCGAGGACGAGTTCCCGTTCCTGCCCTCGGGCTCCCAGATCGTGCTGGACAGGGTAGCGCAGAAGGTGGTACTGGACAACATCAAGGCGCAGCTGCGGTTCAACCGGGCGCAGCTCGTCCGGGACATTGCCTCATATGCGGAGACCGAGCTGGAAGCCTATCTGGAACAGTCCGGGAACGACGTGAAGTCGATCTACCGTTCGACCAGGGACTCGTGGACCGGCTACCTCCGCCAGGCGGGCCTGATCGAAGGGTTCTCCCCGCTGGAGGCAGCCCTCAGCGGGAGGATCCAGGAGCTCTCGGATGCCGATGAGAAGAAGCTTCTCGGCCGTATGGCTGCGCTCATCCATGTGGACGACCCGGAACGTGCCGAGGCGTACTCGATGCTGGTCGGCCCTGATGCTCCCCGCTACGCGGAGCTCGGAATGAGGAAACAGACGTTTGCCCGGATGCTGTTCTATACGCTTTGGGACGACGGCGGCAGTTTTCAGACGTACGACGCCGGCCTGGACTACCTGCGCGGCTACCAGTTTGTTTGCAGCGAGATCCGCCAGCTCGTGAGACTCGGAGTCGCAGCGTCCAAGCACGCCGCCAAGGGGCTCGGAGCGGGGCTGCAGCACGTTCCACTGCTTTCGCACGCGACCTACCGGCGCGAAGAGGTCCTGGCGGCCCTGCAGTACGGTTCGTTGGAGCTGGGCAAGAACGTGCAGCACCGCGAGGGCGTTGCCTGGTGCCCGGCGACCTCCACCGACGCCTTCTTCGTGACGCTCAACAAGGACGACAAAAAGCACTCGGCCACCACGATGTACAAGGACTATGCCATCAGCCCGGAGCTGTTCCACTGGGAGTCGCAGAACGCGACCTCGCCCGGGAGCCCGACTGGTAAACGGTACCTGGACCGGGCTTCACACGGCTCGACGATCCTGATCTTCACCAGGGATACTGCGGACGACGACACCGGCCTGACGGTTCCTTACACGTGTCTCGGGCAAGTGGACTACGTGCAGCACGCCGGCGAGAAGCCGATCTCTATTACCTGGAAGCTGCACCGCCCGATGCCAGCTGATGTCTACGCGACCGCGGCTGCAGTGGCGCAATAACTAGACGGGGGACCTGTCCACATATGGGCGATAGCAACTGCTGATAACTTATTCATGACTGATCGACTTGATGAGAGGAACGGTGGACAGCGCACTTTGAGGAAAGGCTGCCAAGAGTTCCCTCCCGAGAGGTTCTTGTCACTGTGGACGGAACCGTGGCATTAAGAAGTAGCAGGAGCGTCACAAGTACTTCGGCAAGACCCGCGCGAACGTGTCTCCCATGGTCACTAGCCACTCGACGAGTTCTGGCGATTGAGCCGGGTCTAGGAAGTCGCCGGGGCGGCTGATGACGAGCTTGGATGCCTTGCGGCCGGGCTTGTCGTCCCACTCGAGAACGAGACCGAGGTCTGCTTCGATGGCTTCGCGCTGGGCCAGCAATTTCGCGTAGAGGTTCTTGTCGTCGCTGATCCAGAAAAGCGTGGTGACGAGTTTCTTCTGGGAGTTCACTTGGAGCGAGATCTGCCCACGGGAGTCTCCAATGCTGACGTCGTACCAGTTTTGCGGAAAGGGCTTGCGCCAAGTATCGATGTTCGTCGCGTTTACAAGGCCGTGGTCACGTACCCGCTCGAAGAATTTAAGCTGGGCATCCGTCACAGACACCTCCCTTGTGGCCTTGGCTTGCGGCTTGTTCTTCTTGCGGCGTTCAGCGATCGCCTCCTCGTCCACATCGAGGCCGGCAGCTTCCGCGAGTTCTTCTGCGCCGATGAACTGCTCGGGATTCGCGTGGCCTTGTGCATCGAACTGGAGCCCCTCCTTCTCAAGCACCACGCGGGGGTCATCGTCGCGCCCGGGCTCGGTCCAGCGGAAACCAGAAGAGATAGTCCCGCCGCTCTGCAGGACTCTCCAAGCGTTGGCCATTGGGTAGTTCGCGATAATCGCGGCCAGCGGCTGGGCCCAAGTGCCGGCCACGATCGCGACGTCGCCATAAGAAGTCCAGCGCCCTGCTGGGATCTCGGCGACGATCGCAGCAATTTGGCTGCGCAGCGCTGACGGCTCGTCGCCGACGGCGATGATGCTCTCATCCGGCCCCGGCCACAGCTCAATTATCTTCTCTGCTAATTCAGCGCTACGCTCGCTGATCTCGTCGACGCCCCATGTGGCGTGCGCCGCGATTGCCTGATTCATCGATACGCCGCTCTTGGCCAGCATCTCGCGCTTCTCTTCGAACGGCTTGTTGCTGAGCTCGCTGTTGTATCCGCTCAGAGTGAGGTTGCCGAGCGTATGCACGACCCGCTCATGTTCGTAGTCGATGTCCGCGTCGGCGTTGAAAGCCGCTGCGAACGTCTTGCGCACAGAATCAGTCATCTGCTGTGGCAACACATGCTCGATCGTCAGATGCCTAGGGTCGAGGTCGACGATCTCCTTCGGGCGGTACGCCTCTTCGAGCCACTGCAGGATGAGCTTTTTTTGCGGTCCGCGGCCTTGCCAGTAGAACGCGATCGTCTTGGCAGCCTCGCGAACCTGGAGGTCGGTCGCGAAGTGTTTGCGGCCGCGGGACAGGTATTCGCGCAGCGCGATGTCGATGTGGTCCGCATCACTGATCGCACCTACGGCCTGGAGTAGCGTTCGATTCAGATTTGCTGTGGCGCGCCCGATTACGATGCGCCGCACGAAGTACGACTCCAGGTACGTCAGAACGCGCACAACCTCAGCGTCAGCAGCCGTCCCGGAAGCACGTCGGGCGAGAATCTGCATCACCACCGGATATGCCGTCGTCGAGCCCCAGGCTCTGATCCTGGTGAGGCGACGGCGAATCTCAGCGTGCTTCTCCCCCGCAGGCTTGAGAATCGTCGCGAGTACGTCACCGAGATTGGCGATACGGATCACCTCAGCCTCGACCTCGTCGATGGTCCTTAGTTTCTCGAGCCGATGTTGCTGTCCCACGTACGTGTCCGACTGTTTCGCTCGTTCGTCGCGCTGAGCGAGGTCGAGCCAGAACAACAGCTCAAGATTCTCAGAGTCGAGTTTCTTCTCCAGTGGAAGCCAAATATTCTCGTAGACCATCTCTGCGCGATCACCGAGCCGCATGAACAAATAGTTCTTTAGCAGGTCACTTTGCGTCAGCCGAAGGCCAGTGTTGTTCAGCGACTCAAAGATGCGGTGTGCATTGTCGGACGGCTCCGCCGTGACGACGACGAGCGCGAGACCGCGTACGACGGCGGCTTCGAGCAGCTCCAGGTCATGTGGATCATCAGGGTCGTCGGCCGCGGCGATCTTCGAGCGGAAGAACCGATACGCATCGCCGACGGCGTCCTCCCCGCCAGCCTGCGGCGCACGATTGAGCACCGCCATGTAGGCGGGCCGATCTGTCTGGGTTGGCATGACCTTAAGCGGCTTGCCGCTGTCGAAGACGTTGATTAGGTACTGTGCGTCAATGCCGCTCGCCCGATCGGTTTCCCCGGTCTCGATCAAATGATCGCGGAGCGCAGCCAGAAGGAGCGTCAGCGTGGTCAGGCGCTGCTGGCCGTCGACGACAAGGAACTTGTTAACGCCGATGGCGCCGAAGTCAGGACTGCTAGCCAGTACGAGAGAGCCGATGAAGTGCGAGGCCTTCGGGTCGTCACCAAGAGTGCGCTCCAACTCGATGACATCCGACCACAGTTGGCCGAGCTGCTTCTTGCCCCACGAGTACACGCGTTGGTAGAGCGGAACCTGGTACTGCTTCTTGCCTTCCAGAACCCCCGCAAGTGTCCCGTTCTCCGCCCGAACCACAAATGCCTCCTTGGAATTACGGTAATGGAACGAGACTACATGGGGCGGAGTTCGTGAGCCCGGCGTCGGCCATGGCCCGCGGACCCCCATGGGCCGTCTGCCCACACGCGGCTTTAATCGAGCAACAGCCCCACGGCGGCAGCAGCTGGCGTCCTGTCGTCATAACCAACACTTGTCCGTTCGCCTCAGTTTCGACCTTCACGAGAGTTAGGCTGTGGCGCCAGATGAAACCGTCCTTCCGGGGCCAGAAATACTGGACAGGATCAGACGCGTGACGGTCGTAGTTGAATTTGGGCTAAACGAGTTCGGACTCCGCCGTATTTCGGCGCTTGCGGTCCTTTGACTGTCAGCCAGATGGAGGAGTTGCATCGAATGTTCTCGGGGGTTACACCCCACTCCGCCATAACTTGTCGGCCCTTCCCATTAGCCCCGAAGTTTCTTCGCGGCGCGGGCTAAATTCTTGTCCAGTCAAGTTGGCGGCATGACACTTTTCATCGGTCCAGCCGGCCGCGTATCGGCTGCTTTGTGACGTCCTACGGCCGCAAATTCAGCGGCTTGATCTCCGCACCATCCTTGATCAGGCCCAGCAGATCATCCTGCCTGGCCTGGCCCAACGTCAGCCGGTACTTCGCGAGACCGGAGAGCATGTGCCTCGTTCTAGGCACATCACGGCTGAGGGGGTGATCTAATAACCGTCGCTCGATCTTGTGCTTGCCCGGATGAATCCAGTGAGGGGCGAATTCAGTACTGGAATCTTCCGGCCGTGCAGCGATCTCAGATGCGGCAACCGAGAACAGCGTGTCCCACGGGTCCGTCACCCCTGGCTTCAGCACCGCAGCACCGTGGGCCGCAGCAACGTTCTTCCGCACTACATGCCCTAGATACCGATGAACACGCCCTTCCCGCTGCTCAAAGTCGACCGGGTTACCGGGAACATTCCAGTGGATGACGGAGTGTGCCCACCAGTGGAAATCGATGCCCTCCTGGCCCACGGACGTGGAAGCCAGGACGAACGGCCAGAAGGGGCTGTTGAAGGCCCTGCGGACATCGGGCATACGGTTGCTGTCACCCTCGTCCGTCTTGGCATTGCTGTACCGGACGGCGAACCGGACACCCATCCGGAGGTCCTCATGAGATCCGTCCGGATACTTGGCAACCATCTGCGCCGGCTTGAGGGACAGGGAGCACCGGATGTCGTCGGCCAGTGCCCACAGCTGCTCGTTGGTGATCTCCCCGGGAGCCTGCTGGCTGCGGAGCTGAAAGACGTACTCGTCCAGCACCGCCTGGAGGTTTCCGGCTTCGCAGTAGCGCAGGACTTTCTGCCAGTAGGCGCCTTCGGGGTAGAGCATGTCGAGCAGCTCTGAGGCGTCGAGGCGGTTGAAGAGTGCACGCAGCCCGGCGGCCGCGAAAACGGCGGCCTTCCACAGCTCTGCGCCGTCGAATTCATCCGGAACGACCCGACCCAGTGCGCGGTAGATGCAGTTGGCAGGGGAGTTGACGGCCAGGTCTTCAACGCCGTCGTCCCAGCCTGCCGGCTCACCGACGGATGATTGCGCCATCCGGTCAATGTGGGCCAGATACAGTCCGGCTTCTGAGCCGGCATCCAGGTCGGCGCCTCCCGTGTCTGATGCCTTGCCGAGCTGCTGCGTGTACTCGTCCAAGCCCCGCAGCTGATTGGTGGCAACCCGGGCGTCGTTCTTCCATTCTGCCGGCAGGGTGCCGGGAACGGAGAAGTAGGAAGCCCAAACGCCCAGACGGCTGGCGGGGTCGATGTCGGTGCCGCCCACCATGGACTTGCCGGCCTCCGCGGCAGCTTCCCGCACAGAGGCGCCGTCCACCACGGCCCCCTTCATCGAGGCCAGTTCCAGCGGATCGCCCGCACGTGCCAGTGAAGCATGCGGGATGAACAGCGCAAGGGCTGACATGGTCTGGGGTTCGCCGTCACGGACGTTGTAGCGCAGTCGTCCGGCGAATTTGCGGCGAGCCTCGGCGGTATTCTCCCCGTGCCGCGGCGAGCCCTCAAGGATCTGACGCTCTGCCTCGTAGGAGAGCATCGTGGTGATCGCTGTCGGAGCGGCGTTCCACGCTGAGAAGACCAGCTGCTTGGTGACATCCGGCCCCACTTCGGCGAATGCGCCGGACGGCTCAACGTAGGGGAGCGACGGCGGCACCCACAGCAGCTTCCACCAGCCCTGGCCGACCGTGTGGTCGCGCACGGCCCTGAACTTGCCGCTGTCGGTCTCCACGGCGCCGTAGCGGCGATAAGGGTCGGGATCGATCGTGGCCAGGGCCGGCAGCAGCGGGTCAACGGCTTCGCGGTCGCAGTGGATCCGGCCATCCAGCATCCGGCCGACCTTGTAGTCAGTAAGGAAGTGCGCGAACATCGGCACGGATTTCCAGTACTCCATCGGACTGCCGGTGCGCGCCGCGCGGAACAGGGCGGACAGGGACTTGTAGCTGGTGAGGTCCCCGGCCCGGACATCGGTGGGCGCCATCTCGATCACGGACAGCATGTCGTCTTTGCCGAGCTGCGGCCGCTCCGTCCGGCTCATGAACATCTTCAGGCCGTCCTCGATGCGGTGCATCAGCGCGTCGTCCGGAACCTGAATGTGCCGCCTTCCTCGGCGATGCCGGGAAACGACTTCTTCAGTTCGCTTACCTCGACTGCGCCGTCGGGCATTGCATCCAAGGCAGCTTCCCACTTCTTCAACCGCCGGCGGGCGGCAGCGATAGCGGTGTTAATACCGTGTACGGAAGAATCCAGACCGAGCGAAAAGCCGATCCGGCCCTGGTCAAGGAGGATCGAGGTCGCTTTGTCGATCGCTTCACGGCAACCGTCCAACTCGTTGCGCTCCTTATCGAGGTTGTCCTGTGCTCCAAGAGGACAGTGATTCGCTCAATCGCTTCCTGGCGCTGGTGCTCGGCATGTGCGCTGACGCTAACGGCTACGGCCATCAGCACAAGTGGCGCGGCTACCGTCAGGAATCCAGCGCTGGCAACCGCCACGCCAGCTGTAGCTGCCGCACCAGTTGCAGCACCGGCGGTGCCTGCAGCTGCGGCTCCGCCTGCGACAGGGACGAATGTGGCGGCACCCACGATTCCGGTCGAGTTCACGAGGGAACCATGAATAGCTCCTGCAACTCCTTTGGCGGCCATAGGACGAACGAGTCCTTGGCCGGCCTGGGCGGCAAGCTTGGCGGGTACCACCATCCGATAGGGTACCTCTCCCGTTTCGGCCACGTTCACCTTCGGGGGAGCAGATTTTGCTGTTTGTGTTACGAGCTGCGCCAGTTGCTTGGCGAGGGGACTTGCAACGTCAAGCTGTAGGCCGCCCTTGCGATCGCGGGTCTGCGGCATTGCATGCATCTCGAGTGTTGCGATGGGGGAATCCGCAAGAGTTGCCAGAACCGTTCTCAGCTCGGCCAGACGAGCCGGCGTTAGGCCCTCGGTGCCCAGAACGTCAGAAACGCTGGCTGCTTGTGTAGCCAGTGTCCATACCGGCACGAGTGTTTTGCTGTCAGTAGTCACTTATTGTCCCCTCCCGAAAGTGAAACCGCCTCAGCGGTGGGAGCGACGCTGCGTGAGGACCTGAGAACAGGGTCCTGCCTAAATGTCACCGGTGGTTATCGTCCCCCATTGAAATCGGAATGCATGACAGTGTCGCCATCCTAACCGTTGGGCGAGTCCCGCTACACTGATCCTGAATCAGCCAGACAGCAATCTCTGGAAGGCAATCAACAGGAACGGAACCCAAGCCGTTTCAAGGCAAAGGGGTCCAGTGTCCGAAGCTAAATCATTCAAGCCCGTCGCGTTCATTGCATCTGCGGTGGCGGTTCTACTGGCTGCACTGCTTGTAGCGAGCATGCTTGGGTTCGGGCCGTTTTCAAGCAAGAGCGAGCGGAGCCAATCCGTTCTTCTCAAATCCGTCAGGAACGTGAGCCAGTATCACGCTGCGGTCGGTAATTTTGAGCTTTTGTTAGATGAGAAAGAAGACACCGGGGGGCTTCCCGATTTCATAGCAGGACGACGGACGCTCTTTGTGGCCGCTGGCACCGTCAATGCCTATGTCGACTTATCGGGTCTCGCTGAAGAGGACCTCACGGTGTCTGCCGATGGCAAATCGGTGACGTTGCGGCTTCCCGAGCCGCAGCTCGATAAGCCCAATATCGACCATGACCGGTCCTATGTGTACAGCCAGGATCGGGGTATCGCTGACCAAGTCGTAGATGCGTTCACGGCGCCTCAGCAAGCGGAGCTCTATCTCCTCGCCGAATCGGATATGGCTGACGCTGCTGAGAACTCCGAGCTGCGGCAGCGAGCGGGTGAAAATACCAAGAGCATGCTGACTGGTCTGTTCGGGTCGCTCGGATACGAGGTTACCTTTGAGGGCGGCGCATCTAGTTAGGTAATGCTGATCGACCGGGTTGGTTCAGCTTCGGCGTAATCAGCTGCTTCAAATTATTGAGCAGGACGCCGTTGTGGCCTCCAAAATGAATTTCAACCACCTCAACGGCATCCCTCATCCCGGAACTTCTGCACCTGGTTGGGGTCGGCGCCGTCGTCCGTCACCAGGGTCCACGGCAGTGCCAGCCGTTCCCAGGCGTGGAAGGGCCGCAGCCCAAGCTTGAACGAGTCGGCCAGCACGTAGACTCCTGGCCTCGATACCCTCCGAATCGACTCTTACCCTTGAGGGCTTCGGGCTTATCGGGCAAGGAATCATTGTCAGCGCCATTGGCTAGTGTGAGACGCATGACTGTTCTCCGCGCCGCCCTCACGGCCTCCCGCCTTTTGAGCGAGGACCCTGCGTGGCGTCTGCTCCGTGCGAACAACGCAGCCATCGCCGTGGCTGTGCTGAGCAAGCATCTGGGCGGCGAGCAACGGCGGTTGGCGGCACCGACGCTCTTTGAGCAGGTTGAGGAGGACCTGGAGGAGCTGCGGGGCAATGGCTTCGACCTGCCGCAGACGGCTCAGGCATATTGCACGGCATGGCGTAATGACGGCATCCTGATCCGTCGCACGGCAGAGGGATCCCGCGAGGAGACCTTTGAGTTGTCGCTCGGTTCCCTGCAGGCCATTCGCTTTGTGACCGAGTTGTCTGAGCCACGACAGGCCGTGACCGAATCGCGTCTTGCCACCATCCTGGACAGGGTGCGCGTGCTGGCCCGCGAGACAGACCCGGACAGTACGTCGCGGCTGCGGGCATTGCATGAGGAACGCGCCCGCATCGATGCCCAGATCGAGCGTGCCGCCGGCGGGGACGTCGACGTGCTGTCCGCAGAGCAGGCCGCTGAACGGCTGCGCGACGTACTGTCGCTCATTGAAGAAATACCCAGTGATTTTGCCCGGGTCCGGTCCGAGCTTGAGCAACTCAACAGGGACCTGCGGGAACGGCTGATCGAACAGGATGGCCCGCGCGGCAGCGTCCTGGATGACATCTTCCGCGGTGTTGATCTCGTGGCCGAGTCAGAGGCTGGACGGAGCTTTTCCGGCTTCTACGCTTTACTGCTTGACCCGGAACAGGGACGTGATTTCGAGGACAGCATCGACACCATCATGGACAGGGAATTCACGTCCCGGCTCTCCGCGGCGCAAGTGAGGATCCTGCGCCGGATTCTGCCCACGCTCCAGGACCGTAGCTCCGAAATCCATGCCGTCATGACTGCGTTCAGCCGCAGCCTGCGCCGCTTTGTCCAGTCCCAGGAACTCGAACAGGACCGGCTGATCAACCAGCGGCTGCGTTCTGCATTGCGGCAAGCTTTAGAGACCTCGCAGTCGGTGAAGCCCTATGCCAAGACGGAATTGTCGCTGGACCTGACTAGTGTTCCGCTCAATTCAGTGGCCGCTTTAAACCTGCACAATCCGGCCGACTTCGAAGCCGCTGGCGAGATCACCGAGCATGACGCCGAGACAGTGGACATTGAGGAACTCCGGGCTTTGGCCCGCGCCTCCGAGATCGACATGATCGAATTGACCGGGAATATAAATGCCGTGCTGAGTCGGCAAAGCTCCGCCACCATTGCCGACGTTTTGGCTGATCGTCCGGCCACCCAAGGTGTGGCAAGCGTCGTCGGACTCCTAGTGCTCGCCGAAGAGCACGCCACCGCGCTAAGCGGCCGTGAAGACGTCACCTGGCAGCCTCCGGCACCCTCCACCAACGACTCCGCCACCACGCGCCGCGGCACCGTTGGCCGCTACCTCTTCACCGAAAGGATCCACCCGTGAGTGAATCAGGCGTACCCGGACCGGCCGGAGGCGAGGAGTCGGTGTCCGACGTCGTGCTGTGGGATGGCGACAAAGGCACCCTGCGCGAGCCCTCCCGCCGCGTCCTCGTCCAGCTTCTGCGGGGCCCCTATCTCTCCGCTTCCCGGCACGGGAACCTCTGGACGGCGCTCTTGTCCGACGAGGACGCCGTCCGGTCCAGCTTGGCCGACCTGTTCTTGGACCTTGTCACCGATCACGCCGCACAGGTCGCCTTCGTCCGCAACACCTCCGCGGACGTTGACGCGCCAAAGGTCATGCGCACCGCCACGCTGACGTTCCTGGACACGGCGCTGCTGCTCCACCTGCGGCAGACGCTACTGCAGGAAAGCGGCGGTCGGAAAACCATCGTCGGGGCGGACGAGGTGACCGATCAGCTACAGGTTTACCGAGGGAAAGACAACGCCGACATCGCGGGATTCTCCAAACGAATCAACTCGTCCTGGCAAAAAATGGTCAAATACGGGCTGTTGGCTGCAACCAGCACGGAGGGCCGTTTCGAGGTCTCGCCCGTCTTGAGGCTCGTCTTTGGTGCGGAGGAGATTGCAGCCGTGCAGGCGGAGTACCGGCGGCTGGCTGCGGAGGTGGAGCCCGGCTCCGCAGAACTGCCCGACACCGATGAGGAGACAGAATGAGCATGACGATGCCGGCCACGGCGCCAGGCATCCGGACCGGTCAGTGGCGGCTGGAACGGGTGGAGTTGCTCAACTGGGGGACGTTCCAAGGACATCACGGCCTGGACATCGCACGGAAGGGCTTCCTACTGACGGGTCACTCCGGCTCGGGAAAGTCGTCGCTGGTCGACGCCATCTCAGCCGTGCTGACGCCTCGCGGAAAGCTGCACTTCAACGCGGCCGCCCAGGACACCTCCGCCCGGGGAGAAGACCGGACGCTTGTGAGCTACATCCGCGGCGCATGGCGGCGCAGCGCAGATGACGAAACGGGCGAAGTGCGTGCGGAATATCTGCGCACCGGCGCCACGTTTAGCGGCATCCTGCTGCGCTACAGCGACAACACAGGGGCTAAGCCGTTGCTGTTGCTCAAGCTGTACCACCTGCGCCGAGGCTCCAACACGCCTGCTGACGTCAGCGAATTGAGCATCCTCCTGCAGGAGGATGCGACGCTCACCGGTTTTGTCGACTACCTTCGCAACGGCGTCGAGACCCGGCGCATCAAGACCACCTGGCCGGCCGCGTACGTCACCGACAAGCATTCGGCCTTTGCCAGCCGCTTCTGCCGCCTGATGGGCATCTCCGGCGAAAATGCCGTGCTTCTGCTGCACAAGACGCAATCGGCCAAGTCGCTGGGCAGCCTTGATGACCTATTCCGCCAATTCATGCTGGACAGGCCAAAGACGTTCGACATCGCCATTACCGCAGTGGCGCAGTTCGGCGAATTGTCCGAGGCCCACCGGCTGGTGGTGGAAGCGCGCGAGCAGGTGGAACATCTGCGGGGGATGGAGGAACCGGCCCGCGCGTTCGGGCTGAACAGCGCCCGCGCCACCGAAGCCGCCGCACTTTCCGCGGCGTTGACCAGCTTTAGGGATGAATGGAAGCTCAAGCTGGCCAAGGACGCCAAAGCGGCCGCCGAGTCTGCCGCGCTGACCGCCCAACACGACGTCGATTTGGCGGCCGCCACCACGGCGGAATTGGAAGAGGCTCACTCGGCCGCCCGCCGGCAAGTGGACGGCCACGGCGGGCAGGCCTTGCGCGACCAACAGACACAGGTGGACCTGGTACAGGAACGCGAACGCGATGTCCTGGGGCGGCGCGCCGAGCTGGCCTCGAAGTTAGAGGCGGTGGGCATTAGCTTCCCTGCCAGCTTCGAAGAGTATGAGGAACTTCGGGCCGCGGCCCGCACCGAACGCAGCGGCCTGGATGCCGCCCGGGCGGCCAGCAGACAGACCATCAATGAGCTCCACGAGGCCCGCGGTGCGGCCAAAGCGAAGGTCCGCGACCTCGAAACGGAGCTCAAATCCCTGCGCGGCCGACGGTCCAATCTCGGCGACAGGCTGGTCACCGCGAGGTCCGTCGTAGCAGAAGCGGCGGGCCTGCCGGCGTCGGCGTTTCCGTTCGCCGGTGAGCTGTTGGAGGTCCGGAAGGAATTCGCGGACTGGTCCGGAGCCATCGAGCGGGTGCTGCGCCCGCTGGCCACCGTCATGCTCGTCCCGGAGAAGCACATTGACCGCGTGCGCGACGCCGTCGACGGGCTATTTCTGGGCGCCCGGCTGGTCTTCGAGTCCGTTCCCGGACGGTCAGAACCGCCGCGGGCCGCGCGGACCGAGCGGTCTCTGGTCTCGCGGGTCCAGGTTGCCGATGGTCCCATGGCCGGGTGGCTGCACGCGGTCCTGTCCGGCAACTATGACTACGAATGCGTCGATTCGCCCGCGGAACTCGGCGGTTCGGAGAAAGCCGTCACCCGTGCCGGGCAGGTCAAACGCTCACGCATCCGACATGAAAAAGACGATCGCTCACGAGTGGATGACCGCTCAACGTGGGTGCTCGGATTCGACAACGCCGACAAACTGGAGCTCCTGAGTTCACTCGTCCAGGCCGCCCGAGCAACGGCTGACCAACTCGCCGACAGGGTCGACGCCGCTGAGAATCGGCGCGAGGCCGAGCGCCTACGCGCTGAGGCGTTGGCATTGACTGAAACCCACGGCTGGGACCAACTGGATGCTGGCCGGGCTCGCGCCCGGGTGGAGAGCCACAAAGAACGGCTGGCAGAGATCCTCGCCGCGAGCGGCGACCTTCGCGCAGCCGAAGCCGCCGCGAAGGAGGCCAAGACGCGGTGGGCGGCCGCGCAGAAGGCCCAGCAGGCAGCCATGGAGTCGATGGCCGAGGTCAAAACCCAACTGGTGGGACTGGACCGTATCGTGTTGGAGCTTGGCCCGCGCGTTGCCGCGTCGGCCGACGTGCCTGAGGAGCTTGCAGCCAGTCTGCGGGAACGGTTCCTGAGGCAGCGCCGCAGCATTGTCCACGAGGTGATCGACGAAGTCGCACTGACGGTGGCCACTGGGTTGAGCGCGGAGGAAAAGCAGGCCACGTCCCAGGCCGCAGCCGCCCGAACAGCCTTCGCATCGCTGGCGGGAGAGTTCCGGCGTCTTTGGCCCGCCAAAGCCGGGGACTTGACCGACCAGGTGGAGGATGGTGGCGGATATCTTGCTCTGTTGGAGCAGCTTGTCGCGGACCGCCTGCCGGACTTTGAGACCCGGTTCTTCGAACTCATGGAACGCCAGTCGCAGCAAAATGTGGCCACATTGGCCAATGAGATCCGCCGCGCGCCCTTGGAAGTGCGCGACAGGGTGGCCCCCATCAACGGCTCCCTCAAACGGTCTGCCTTCGACGCCGGGCGGTTCCTGAAGATCGTTGTCAAGGAGAACCGGGGCGAGCTGGGCAGGAAGTTCCTCAGCGACCTGCAGGACATCAGTACGGGCTCATGGGTGGCCCAGAGCCGCGACGATGCCGAAGCCAAGTTCGAAGTCATGCGGCGCATCATGGAGAAACTCGCCTCGAGCGAACCCGGCGACACCTCCTGGCGGAACCAATGCCTGGACACCCGGCTTCACGTGCGCTTCACCGCCACGGAAGTAGACGCCGCCGGCAGGCAGCTCAATGTGTACGACTCCAGCGCGGGCCTCTCCGGCGGCCAGCGACAAAAGCTTGTCACGTTTTGTCTGGCCGCGGCCCTGCGCTATCAGCTGGCCGGCGACGGCGAGGACGTGCCGCGCTATGGCACCGTCATCATGGACGAGGCGTTCGATAAGGCGGACAGCAACTTCACGCGCATCGCCATGGACGTCTTCACGGAGTTCGGGTTCCACATGGTGCTCGCAACCCCGCTGAAACTCCTGCAAACGCTGGAGGACTACATCGGGGGCATGGCCGTGGTCACCTGCCGGGAGTTCCAGGACTCCCGCATCGGTTCCCTCTCCATGGACGACGACGGCGGTCAGGGCTCTGCGCCACCGCCCGCCGAAGTGCCGGGCCGGGAGCAGCCAGCGGGCACAGGGGTACTGGAAACCGCGGACGCTGAAGATCCGGCAGAGAAGGGCGCGCTGTTTTGAGCCTTATGCCTGTGACTCCTGCCGGGGCGGCCGCGCTGGCGCTCAAGAAATACAACCGCCACGTTGGCTCGTGGGCCGTCGGCGACGACGCGTCGCTTCCCTTCGGCATCCCTTTGCATCCGCCCACCGAAGCACAGGCATTGGCCTCCGTGTCCGCTGCCGTTGATTGGGCCAAGTCGTGGGAAGGAACAGCCGACGTGTTGTGGACGGAACGCCGCTGGGCCAGCCTGGGCCAGCAGAGGATTCCCCACCGTGTGCAACTCGACACCCCGGCGGCTGTCGCGGCATTTGCCGGCAAAACCACCCACTGGCAACGGGCATTCTCCAGGGCAAAGGCACTGCTCGACTCGGTGCCGCTGCCTCATACGGACCGGTTTGCGACCGTGGTGGGCCGCAGTGTCGTGGAACTTGCCGCCTTGGCTCCCGAAGACTTCACTCGGCTCTTCGGGGTACTGGAATGGCTCAGCGTCCATCCGGCGTCTGGACTGTACATCCGCCAGTTGCCCATCCGCGGAGTCGACACTAAATGGGTCCAGAAGTACAGACCCCTCGTCACGCGGCTGCATGAAGCCGCCACGGGTGCAAGCGGTTTGGGACTGGCGGACAAACCGGACCTTGTCCGCGTCCGTTTCCTCGACCCCGCTCTGGCGCCGGGCGGGTTGGCGGATCTGGCTGCACCGGTCACGGAGTTAGCCGCTATGGACCTAAGCCCTGAGGTGGTCTACGTGTTTGAGAACCTGGAGTCCGTGTTGGCCATGCCACCTCTACGGGGTGCTGTGGTGGTCCATGGCTCCGGCTACGCCGTGGACCGGTTGGCCCGCATCCCGTGGATTCGCGACGTTGGAGTTGTGTACTGGGGCGACCTGGACAGCCACGGTTTTGGCATTTTGAACCGGTTACGGGCCCAACATATAGCTGTCAGCACTGTGTTGATGGACCTGGCCACTTTAGACGCATTTAAGGACCTGTGCGGGCACGAGCCCAAGCCGGCCGTTGGGACCATGCGGCACCTTCTGCCGGACGAGATTGCCATGGTGGAACAGCTGGCAATACGCGGCAACGTGCGTCTCGAACAGGAACGAATCGACTGGATGACTGCCATGGATGCGCTCATTTCGACAGGGCGCTGACCGGCTGCGCTTGGTCTACTTCCGTTCCAGGGGCCCGACCGTCATTGTGCGGCGGGTTGAATTTGTTGTCGCGGGCTGAGACTGGTGCCTCGAGTAAGGGCTCAATTCAGGGTTGAAGCAGCCGCGGACGATCCCAGCTCCAACCGGAACACCCACAGCAGCACGTCCTCGCCCGGCACGTACCAGTCCCGCTCCGGCATCCGGCGGAAGCCCAGCGACCGGTAGAGGCCGTGGGCGCGTTCCATGAGCGTGGCGCTGGTGATGCTGATCGCGTCGATGCCGGGCAGCTGCCGGGCGTGCTCCACAATTTCCCGCACCACGGCCCGGCCCACGCCGATGCCCTGATGCGCAGGGTCCACCGCCAGCATCCGGAACTCCAGCTCCCCGTTCTGCGCGATCTCGCTGTACGGCTGGCCGGCGAACGTCAGCGTCACCGCCGCGACCGCCTTGCCGGCGGCCTCCGCCACCCACACCTCCGCGTGTTCGGCGCGGTGCTCGACGTTCTCCAGCACGCTCATGTACGGATGGTCGGCCGCGAAGTGCCCGGCCCGCAGGTACGCGCCGCGGGTGATCCGCCGGACCTCCGGAAAGTCGGCTGGCACCGCCCGCCGCAGCGTGACAGTTGTCGGCAGTGCCGCAATCACAGCGCGTCCGCTGCGGGAGCGGTCTGCTCCACGTAGTGGCCCAGCCGTGCCAAATCCGGCTGCGAGGACGATTCGCCCACGGCATGGGCACCCACCGCGTTGGCCACGGCCAGGGCCCGGTTGTAGTCGAGCCCGCTCCGCAGCGCCAGGACCAGGGCGGCGCAGAACGCGTCGCCGGCTCCCACGGTGTTCGCCACCGCCACCGCAGCGGAAGGCGCCTCGGCCACCTTCCGGCCGTGTTCGAACATCGCCGAGCCGTCGCCGCCGTACGTGACCGCTACCAGCTTCGCCTCCGCCAGGGCCGGGATCAGGGCATATTCGCTTTCGTTGACGATCACCAGATCGCACCGCACCAGCAGCTCCGCCGGCAGGTCCATGGCCGGCGCCGCGTTCAGCACAAAGAAACCCCGGGCCTTCCGGGCGGCCTCCAGCACCACGGGCAAGCCCACCTCCAGCTGGCACAGCACCGCCTCCTCCGGGCCGAACTCCACCCCGTCCAGCGACAGGTGCGAGTTGGCGCCCGGGCACACCACAATCTGGTTTTCACCCTCGCGGTCCACCACGATCAGCGCGGTTCCGGTCGGCTCCGGCAGGACGGCAACGTCCGCGGTATCCACGCCGGCATTCGCCAGCGCGTCCAGCATCTTCCGCCCCTGCGCGTCATTGCCCACGGCGCCCACCATCCGGGCAGTGCCGCCCAGCCGGGCAGCCGCCGCGGCCTGGTTGGCGCCCTTGCCGCCGGGCTGCTCGGACAGCACAGCGCCGCCGATGGTTTCGCCCGCCGTCGGAAGCCGCTCGGCGGTGGCGATCAGGTCCAGGTTGATGCTGCCGACCACGGTGACGGCAGGAAGTGCATTGCTCATGGGAAGTCTCTCTCGTGGGGAAGCCGGGAAGCGGCCGGATTAGAAAAAAGTGTAGCGCATGGTTGTACTCGCTCGTCATACGTGGTTGTATAACAACTCGAGCCGCCATCCCGAAAAGCTGTCCTTCCCCCCAAAGCCTGCTCGAACAAAGGAGTTTGATGTGAACACCCCGACCCCCGCGGCAGCCGCGCCTCCCGCGGAAGCCGCTGCCGCCGTCGTACTTCAGGACGACGCCGCCAGGCTCTCCGGCCGCCGCGCCGCCCTGCTGATCTCCTCGCTGCTGCTGGGCGTGCTGTCCTTCCAGCTCAACGCCAGCATGGTCACCCCGGCGCTGCCGCAGATCGCCGCCGACTTCGGCAAGGGCGCCGAGAGCGCCGCCCCCGTCCAGTCGATGTTCTTCCTGGCCGGCGCCATCGCCGGGCCCGTGATCGGCCGGTGGAGCGACTTCATCGGCCGCCGCGCAGCCCTCCTGCTGGTGCTGGCCATCATGGGCGCCGGCACCCTCCTCTGCATCGCGGCCCCGACCCTGCCGCTGCTCATCGCGGGCCGCTTCCTGCAGGGTGTGTCCAGCGCCGTCTTCGCACTCGCGTACATCGTGCTCAGCGAAAACCTGCAGCCCCGCGTCTTCGGCACCTCCGTGGGCATCATCGCCGCCATCAACGGGGGAGTCGGCGGCGTGGACGGATACGTCGGAGGGCTGATGGCCGAGACCCTCGGCTTCCGGTCCATCTTCGTTGTCGTGCTGGTGCTCACCGCCGTCGCCGCCAGCTGCATCCTCAGGTACGTCCCGCAGGGACGGCCGCAGGGCGTCCGCGGCGCCATGGACTGGTGGGGAGCGGGCTCGCTCTCGGTGTTCCTGGTGTTCATCACCTACTTCGTCTCCGGCGGGTCGGCCGCCGGCTGGACCGCCCCCGGCACCCTGGCACTGCTCGCCGGCACCGTGGCGTCGTTCGCCGCGTTCTGGATGATCGAGAAGAAGCGCAAGCAGCCGCTTATCGCCGTCCACCATCTGCGCTCCCGCCAGGTCTGGCCCGTCATCGCCACCACCGTGCTGACCCTCGCCGGGATCTTCGCCATCATCAACTTCACCGTGGTGCTGCTCAGCCAGGACACCAAGAACGGCTTCGGACTCAGCGCCTCCCTGTCCGCCCTGCTGTTCCTCACCCCGGCCGCACTGATCGGCGTCTTCGCCGCACCCCTCGCCGGCTGGCTCGCCGACCGCCGCGGCTGGATCAAAACCCTCCGTGCCGGCACCGGGCTCAGCCTCGCCTGCGCCATCGTCGCGGCGACGTTCGCCGACAACCAGGTTGCCGTGCTGATCGCCGTCGCAGCCCTCGGCATCTTCTACAACGGCTTCTTCCTCACCGCCATCAACGGACTCTCCGTCCTGCTCTCGCCCAAGGAAGCCCCCGCGGCCCTGCCCGGCATCAACGGCGCCTCCTTCGGCATCGGGGCGAGCCTCGGCGTCGTGGTGGTGGCGCCGTTCGCCGCGCAGGCGACCTCGGCCGGCTCCGCCACCGCGCTCTGGATCTCGGTGGCCATCACGGCCGCGGCGTTCATCGTCAGCCTCTTCGTCGCCGCCCCAAAGGGCGAGTCCCTCTGATCCCGTCTACAACTGAAACGAGAACCACTCCCATGACCAGCCACCCGTTCTACCTCGACTGCGACACCGGCATCGACGACGCCCTCGCCCTGGCCTACCTGCTCGCCTCCCCGCAGGCGGACGTGCAGGGGATCGGCACCGTCAGCGGCAACGTCAGTGCCGCCGTCGGCGCCCGCAACACCCTGGACCTGCTCCAGCTCGCCGGGCACGCGCACATCCCGGTCGCCCTTGGCGCCCACGATCCGCTCGCCGGTTCCTTCGGCGGCGGGGCGCCGTGGGTGCACGGCGAGAACGGGATCGGTGAGGTTGCGCTTTCCGCTTCCGCTGTTGGGCTGGCAGCCGAGACCGCGGCCGAGATGCTGGTGCGGCTCGCCCACCAGCACCCCGGCACGCTGCGGGTCCTGGCCATCGGCCCGCTTTCGAACATTGCCGAGGCGCTGCGGCTGGAACCGGAGCTGCCCCGGCTGGTGGAGGAGATCACAATCATGGGAGGCGCGGCTCTGGCCCCGGGGAACATCACGCCGGTGGCGGAGGCGAATATCGCCAACGACCCCGAGGCCGCCGCCCTGGTGCTGTCCGCCGACTGGGACATCACACTGGTGCCGCTGGACGTGACTATGGCCAACGTGCTCGAGGAAAGCCACCGGCAGGAACTGCTGGCCTCGTCCGGTCCGGTGCCGCGGGCGCTGGGGGAGATGCTGGGCTACTACTTCCGGTTCTACGAGGGCATTTACGGCCGGCCCTGCTCCGCCATGCACGATCCGCTGGCGGCGGCGCTCGCCGTCGGTGCCGTGAAGCCGGCCCTGGCACCCGTGGTGCGTGCCGCCGTCGACACCTCCTCCGGACCAGGCCGCGGGCAGACGGTGTGCGACATGCGCGGGTTGTACGCCGGCTACCCGGAGGTGAAGGGCGCGCGGTGCCGCGTGGTGCTCTCGCTCGAGGAGGAGTTTGCCCCGCACCTGGTGGACGCGCTGCTGGACTTCTTTGAGGACGGGGAAGGCACGACGGCGGCGCTCGCCTCAGCGGGTTCGGCCGCATAAGGTTGTGGGCGTGGACGAGCCCTGATACTGGTCAGGCCAACCCCGCCCCGGTCGGGAATCGAGGGCTACAGTGGATACATGGCTCCCAGCCGCCATCCGCTCGACGAACTGCGCGAAACCATCGGCCATCTGGTCGATCAGCTCAAGCTGCCTGGTTCCGAGCGCGTCGATGACCTGGTCGGCGATCTCATCGGCGCAAGGCCCGCGCCGGCCCGGCCGCTGTCCGAGGTGCAGGCCGAGCTCGACGCGCTGGTCGGACTGGAGACCGTGAAGGAACAGGTGCGGGCCCTCGTCGCACTGCTCCAGGTCCAGGCCCGCCGTAAGGCGCATGGCCTGCCGGAGGTGGCCACATCACAGCATCTGGTGTTCCTCGGAAACCCGGGCACGGGTAAGACCACCGTGGCGCGGCTCCTGGCCGAGATGTACCGCGCGGTCGGTCTACTGCAGAAAGGCCACCTGGTCGAGGTTGACCGTTCGGGCCTGGTGGGGCAGTATGTCGGCGCGACCGCCATCAAGACGGACCGGGTGATCCGGCGTGCGCTGGACGGCGTCCTGTTCATCGACGAGGCCTACGCGCTGGCCCCGGAGGACGGCCGGATGGACTTCGGCCCCGAGGCGATCGAGGTCCTGCTCAAGCGGATGGAGGACCACCGCCACCGCCTGGTGGTGATCGTGGCAGGGTACCCGCGGCTGATGGAGTCCTTCTTGCTCTCAAACCCAGGGCTGCGCTCCCGGTTCGCCCGCGAGATCACGTTCCCCGACTACTCCGTCGACGCACTCCAGACGATCTTCCACCAGATGCTGGCCCAGCACGAGTACACGCTGGAGCCGGGTGCGGACCAGATGCTGCGCCGCATCCTCACCGGGCTGCACGCGGGCGAGGACTCCGGGAATGCACGGTTCGCCCGCACGCTGTTCGAGCAGGCGCTCAACCGCCAGGCGCTGCGTCTGTCGCTCGACGAAAAACAAAGCCTCGACGCGCTCGATCGTGAGGCCGTCATGACGCTCACCGCGGACGACATCGTCGAGGCCGCACTGGCCTTGGGGGAGAAGCCGGAGCCGGAACCGACACCGGAACCGGAGCCGGAACCGCAGCAGCCACGTTGGTGGCGCTGGCTGACCTGACCACGGCTCCACCGCAAGACGGCTCGCGGTGACCCGCAGCGTCCGCGTCACCGGCTTCACGCTTTCCACTGAGCAGGCCCACTGCGCCGCCGCGCATCCCGGACGTGGAGATGCATGTCCGCGACTGGCTCACCAACGGGCTGGTGACCGGGAGTCCGAAGACGCCCGGGCATCGCTGCTCCATGGATTCCTGGTCTCGCCGGAGGACCCTCCGGGCACCATCTGATCTTCCCTGAATCGCCTGATGGGTTATCTGCCCATGTCCCTAGTGAACGTTTTTGCATTCGCGTCGGCGGGTTGCGGTGGAGCCGCGCCTGTACCGAATAGCTACTGACCAGTAACTATGGGCGCGTGGGCCGGTATCCTGCGCCCGAAACGGGCACCCTTCACGACGCCGTTTTTCGTGCACATCCGTGCAACCAGCCCCGCATGGACGTGCGGTTGCCTAGCATTTTCAATACCCTTGCGGCGCTCCGTTGATACGACGAAGAACGGCCCCTGCCGGCCCCGCATCACGCTGACACACGAACAAAGAGGTTTTCCATGTCACTGCTCACCAAGGTCCTGTCCATCGCCGCAGCCGCCGTCCTTGCCGGCTCCTTGGCCGCGGCTCCCGCCCAGGCTGACACTGTTTCCATTTCCCCGCCAGGAGCCAACGACTGGTCCTGCAAGCCATCCGCCGCGCACCCTTACCCAGTCATTCTGGTGCCGGGAACCTTCGAGAGCATGGAAAAGAACTGGTCCACGCTGTCGCCCCATCTCAAGAGTGCCGGGTACTGCGTCTTCGCCCTGAACTACGGCGAGACGAACGGCGTGTACGCCACCGCGCCGGTGGCCGAATCAGCCCAGGAGCTCGCCCCGTTCGTGGATGCGGTGCGTGCTGCCACCGGCGCCAGGAAGGTGAGTCTCGTTGGGCACAGCCAGGGCGGCATGATGCCCCGCTACTACATGCACTTTCTTGGCGGCGCCAAGCATGTCCATCAGCTCATTGGCATCGCACCTTCCAACCACGGCACGGAAGGTGTGATCGTCCCGCCACCGGGCGTTGTCCCGGAACCGGATTACAGCGTGCTGGGTTGCGCTGCATGCGCCGACCAGCAGGCAGGATCGGTTTTCATGCAGAAGCTCAACTCCATCGGCGACACCGTTGCGGGACCTTCCTACACCGTCATCTCCACGGTCTACGACGAAGTGGTCATTCCCTACAACAGCCAGTTCCTGAACGGTCCGGCACGGCAGGTCACCAACATCACCATCCAGGACAAGTGCCCGGCCGACATCTTCGAACATGACCAGACCCCCAACGACCCCGTGGTGCACCAGATCGTGGCCCACGCGCTGGGTCAGGCGTCCGGCCCCGCTGATCCGGCCTACCAGCCCAGCTGCGTTTTGGGATCAGCTCACACGCCGTAGAAGCTCCTGCGCGCCTCGGCATAGCGCTCCCGCACCCCGAAGCCCCAGTCTCCCTCAGGTTCGTAGGCCGCTTCGATGCTTCGCTTCCAGTCCGGAAGGTCTCCCGTGGCTGCCCACGCGGCCTGTTTGGCTGCGCCGAGGGCAACATATTCCCTGGTTGCCGGCACCTCGACGGGCAGGTTGAAAATGCTCGCCGCGGCCTGGCGCAGGGCCTGCGACTTGGACCCACCGCCGATCAGGAGCACCTTGTCCGGGGTCCCGCCGGATTGCCTCAGGACGTCGATCGCGTCCGCCAGGGAATTCAGCACGCCCAGCACGGAGGCCCGGGCGAGGTTCTCCGGCGTCATGTTGCTTCTGGTGAGGCCGGCGAGGCTTCCGGTGGCGTGCGGAAGGTTGGGGCTGCGCTCGCCGTCCAAGTAAGGCAGGAACGTGAGCCCGCCTGCGTCGCTGCCGGCTGCCAGCGCCAAGGAATTAAACTTCGCCAGGTCGACGTCGAGCAGGGAGGCGGCCGCTGCCATGACGCGGGCGGAGTTGAGCATGGCCAGCAGGGGCAGATGGCCGCCCGCAGCGTCGGCGAATCCTGCGACTGCACCGGTGGGATCCGAGATTGCGGAGGGATTGCTCGTGAAGACGGCTCCGGAGGTGCCGATGGAGACGACCACCTCGCCGGGGCGCAGGCCGAGTCCCAGCGCTGCCGCCGCGTTGTCGCCGGCTCCGGCGGCGAGGACGGCGCCGTCGATGCCCCAGCCGTTCCGTACTGTTCCGGCCTGCTCATTCGAGGCGACGACGCGCGGAAGGCGCGGAACACGTCCGAAGAAGCGTTCCACGAGGTCAGGCCGGTAGCTGTTCGTGAGCGGGGAAAAGTAGCCGGTGCCGGAGGCGTCGCTGCGGTCCGTGGTGAATTCACCGCCAAGCGCGCCGTTGAGCCAGTCGTGGGGGAGGACCACCTGGTCCACGCGGCCCGCGGCGTCCGGTCTGTTCCGGGCAAGCCACGCCAGCTTGGAGATGGTGAACGAGGCCACCGGGACAAGATTGACGGCATCAACCCACCCTTCAGGCCCAAGTTCGTCCCGGAGTCTCGCTGCGTCTTCTGCGCTGCGGGTGTCGTTCCACAGCAGGGCGTCGTGTACGGGCGTGTTGGAGCTGTCGAGCGCCACCATCCCGTGCTGCTGGGCAGCGATGCCGGCAGCAGCCACGGAACCGCCCAGGCGGTCAGGGCCTGCGGACTGCCATGCTTCCCGCAGTGCGGAGGTCCAGACCTGCGGGTCCACCGCCGTGAGGTCGGGGTGGGTTGCCGTGCCCGAAGAGATGACGTCACCGCTTTCGGCGTCCACGGCGAGGACCTTGCAGGACTGTGTGGAGGAATCCACTCCGACGACAACGCTCATTGACTGTTCTCCTCATCGATTAGGTCAGTTATGGCCTGGGCCAGCGGCGCATCCACGATCAGTGTGGTGACGAAACCGGCCTTGGCCACTGCCAGCACGGCTTCCGCCCGTGCTTCCCCCTGGGCCACGGCGATCACCTTCGGCGTCCGCTGCAGCTGCTTGATGGTGACGGCGATGATCTGCTCGTCCAGCCCCGATTCGACGGGGACACCTGCTGCGTTCAGCAGCCGGCCCGAGCATTCCGCGACGGCGCCGGCCTCCACCGCTGCCTCACGCACCTCCGCATCGGCGCGTTCCCAGACTGTGGAGGTGCCGGGCTTCCAGGCACCGATTGCGACGACGGCCAGGTCGAGTGAGTCCGCCTTCGCCAGGGCCCCTGCGATCTCCGGCTGGCGGCGCAAGCCGGCCGCCGTCGTCGGGTCTTCCACCACCAGAGGCGACCACAGCGGCCAGGTGAGCCCGCCGCTCAAACGTCCCAGCCGCTGGATCAGCTCCAAGGGATTGCTGTCCCCTTCTGCAGGGAGGGCGCCCGCGAGCTGGACGATATCGCACCGGGGAAGCTCCCGGACCAGCCGCGAGGCCACATCCAAGGTGCGGGACCACGAGATGCCCAGGGTTCCGTCCGCCGGTGCCTGGCGTGAGACTTCAGCGGCGGCAGCCTTCGCCAGGAAGCCGCGGGCCTGGGCCACATCGCCCGTAGTGTCCGCCACAATCACCTCGCCTATCCCCAGCGAGGACTCAATCCGGCGGATATCGGCATTGGAGATGCGGGACGGGAAATGCACCTTGATTTCCACGATGCCCTTCTCCAGGGCCTCGGCGAGCAGCCGGGCCACCTGGAACCGGGAAACGTCATAGCTGGCGGCAATCTCTACCTTGGAACGGTTTTCGAGGTAGTACTCGCTGCTGATGCGCGCCAGGAGCTCCTCATGGGAATGCTCGGGCATGTGCTCACCTCTCTCACATCTGATCATTTGAGTATTGCCTCTTGCTCAAACGAGTATATATGACTAGAGTCACTTTGCAGATGAGCAAAATGATCCGCTCAAACGAGCGCAAAGCTTCTGGAAGAGCCGAAGCTGCACCACCGGCCCTGAAACGAACGCACCCGGTCTGCCGCCGTACGGCGGCGCGGACCGGCATCCGACTTTTGAGCACAAAGGAGTTCTTATGCGTCCCAGCATGCGTGCAGCCTCAATGGCTGCCGGTGCCCTGTGCATCGCACTTTCCGCCACGGCCTGCGCCGGTGCGGGCGGTGGATCTGCCGCAGGTGACCCGAACAGCATCAATGTCCTGATGGTGAACAACCCCCAGATGGAGGATCTGCAGAGGCTGACCGCGGACAATTTCACCAAGGAAACCGGGATCGCGGTCAACTACACGGTCCTGCCGGAGAATGATGTCCGGGCCAAGATCAGCCAGGAGTTCTCCAGCCAGGCCGGCCAGTACGATGTCGCGTCCCTGTCGAACTACGAGATCCCCTTCTTCGCCGAGAACAAGTGGCTGGCGCCGCTGGACAGCGTGGCCAAGGATCCCGAGTTCAACCAGGCGGACATCCTGCCTGCCTACACGGAGTCCCTGACGGGCAAGGACGGCAAGCTCTACGGCGAACCGTTCTACGGGGAGTCCTCGTTCCTGATGTACCGCAAGGACATCTTCGAGGCCAAGGGCCTGACCATGCCGGAAAAGCCCACCTGGGACCAGGTCGCCGATCTTGCCGCCAAGGCCGACGGCGCTGAGCCGGGCATGAACGGCATCTGCCTGCGCGGCCAGCCGGGCTGGGGCCAGGTCTTCGCCCCGCTGACCACCGTGGTGAACACCTACGGCGGCACCTGGTACGACAAGGACTGGAACGCCCAGGTCAACGCGCCTGAGTTCACCGAAGCTACCGAGTTCTACGTCAACCTGGTGCGCAAGCACGGCGAGGCCGGGGCCGCGCAAGCCGGGTTCACCGAGTGCCTGAACAACATGAGCCAGGGCAAGGTGGCCATGTGGTACGACGCCACCTCCGCAGCAGGCGCTTTGGAAGCCGAGGCCTCCCCGGTCAAGGGAAAGATCGGCTACGCCCAGGCGCCGGTGAAGAAAACCAAGTCCTCGGGCTGGCTGTGGACCTGGTCCTGGGCGATGCAGGCGGCGTCCAAGAAGCAGGATGCCGCCGGGAAGTTCATCGCGTGGGCCAGCTCCCGGGAATATGAGGAACTGGTCGCCGCCAAGCTCGGCTGGGCGAAGGTCCCCTCCGGCAAGCGCATCTCCACCTACGAAAATGCGGAGTTCCAGCAGGCTGCGCCGTTCTTCAAAGCCGAACGCTTCGCGATCGAGAACGCCGACCCGAAGAACCCCGGCGCCCAGGCCCGCCCCGCCGTCGGCATCCAGTTTGTCGGCATTCCCGAGTTCGCAGCCCTGGGCACCAGCGTCTCCCAGGGCGTCAGCTCAGCAATCGCCGGCCAGGGGACCGTGGCCGAGGCGCTGGCCAAGGGCCAGCAGGCCGCACAGAAGATCGGCAACAAGTACAAGTGACCTCAACCGAACCGCAGGAGAACATTATGACTACCGCAACGGCGCGCATCTCCCGCCCGGGACACAGCGCCTCCAAACCTTCAAAAGATGCCAGGGCGCGTGAACGCGCACTGGCCTGGGCACGGCGTGCACCGCTGCTGCCGGCCCTGATCTTCCTCATCATCGTCACCCAGCTTCCGTTCGTGGTGACGCTGATCATCTCGTTCCTGAGCTGGAACAGCCTGAGCCCTGACAAGACCGCCTTCGCCGGCCTGGAAAACTACGCCACCGTCCTCACCGACCCGGACCTCCGCCAGGCCATCTTCACCACCATCCTCCTGACCGTCGCCGTGGTCCTGGCCAGCCTGGTCATCGGGCTCGGCCTGGCCCTGCTGCTGGACAAGAAGTTCATCGGCCGGGGCCTGGCCCGCACCCTGCTGATCGCCCCGTTCCTCGTGGTGCCGGTGGCGGCTGCCCTGATCTGGAAGCACGCCCTGCTGAACCCGACGTACGGGCTGATCAACGGCATCCTCACCTGGGTCTGGTCCCTCTTCGGCAGCGATACTGCGCCCCAGTTGGACCTGCTCTCCCAGGCGCCCCTGATGGCCGTGATCGTCTCCCTGGTCTGGCAGTGGACCCCGTTCATGATGCTCATCCTGCTCGCCGGCCTGCAGTCGCGTCCCATGGACACCGTGGAGGCCGCGCAGATGGACGGCGCCACCCCCTGGGCCATCTTCCGGCACCTGACCCTGCCGCACCTGCGCCAGTACATCGAACTCGGCGGCCTGCTCGGCGCGATCTACATCGTGCAGAACTTCGACGCCGTCTTCACCCTCACCGCCGGGGGACTGGGCACGGCCAACCTGCCCTACGCCATCTACCAGACGTTCTACTTCGCCAACGAATACGGCCTGGCCTCTGCCGCCGGCGTCGTGGTGGTCATCGGCACCATCATCGTGGCCACGTTCGCACTCCGCACCGTTTTCTCGCTCTTCAAGAAGGAAGCAGCACGATGAGCACCCTCACCCCAACCAGGTCACACAACACAGCCACCGGCCGCACTGCCGGCAACACCGGCAGCCCCCGCCGCGGTTTCGGAAAGTTCGGCGGCAAGTCCCGGAAGGACCCCACCCGGAACAACACCGCCGCCGGCATCGCGGCCTGGCTCCTCGCCCTGCTCTTCGCCACTCCGGTCCTGTGGATGATCCTGACCTCCTTCCACTCGGAGAACGACGCCGCCACCAACCCGCCGTCCGTCGCTGCGGATCTCACCCTGGACGCCTACAGGGAGTTCTTCGGCGCCACGTCCGGGGTCAGCCCCTGGCCGCCGCTGATCAACTCCGCGACCGCCTCGATCCTCTCCACCGTCCTGGTGCTGGCGCTGGCCATCCCGGCCGCCTACGCCCTCTCGATCCGGCCGGTGAAGAAGTGGACCGACGTGATGTTCTTCTTCCTCTCCACCAAGATGATGCCAGTGGTGGCCGCGATCCTGCCGCTCTACCTGTTCGCCAGGACGGTGGGTGCTCTGGACAACATCTGGTTCCTGATCCTGATGTACACGTCCATGAACCTGCCCATCGCGGTCTGGATGATGCGCTCCTTCCTTGCTGAAGTCCCCGAGGAAATGCTCGAAGCGGCCCAGATCGACGGCGCGGGCCTGCTGCTGATTCTGCGCAGGATCATCGCCCCCGTGGCAATGCCCGGCATCGCGGCGACTGCGCTCATCTGCTTCATCTTCAGCTGGAACGAACTCCTCCTGGCCCGCGTCCTTACCGGCGTCGTCGCCGGCACCGCCCCGGTCTTTCTGACCGGCTTCGTCTCAGGCCAGGGCCTGTTCCTGGCCAAGGTCTGCGCCGCCGCCGTTGTGATCTCCCTGCCGGTGCTGTTGGCCGGCTTCGCCGCCCAGGACAAACTCGTCCAGGGCCTCTCCCTCGGCGCCGTGAAGTAACGAACTGCCCCTTCAACTCCCGAGGAATACTTCGATGACAACATCAACCACCCAATCCCCGGCGCTGGGACGGCCTGACCTGCCCGCCACCATGCGCGCCGCGGTCCTGAAGCGCCAGGGCGACATGGCCATGGAGACCCTGCCGGTCCCGCAGCTCGACGCCGACCAGGTCCTCGTCCAGGTCGCCGCCGTCGGCGTCTGCGGCAGCGACGTCCACTACTACGAACACGGGCGGATCGGCGACTACGTGGTGGACCACCCGCTGATCCTCGGCCACGAACTGTCCGGCCGGATCGCCGCCGTCGGAAGCGCCGTTGATCCCGCCCGCATCGGCCAGCGGGTCGCCGTCGAACCCCAGCGGCCCTGCCGCACCTGCAAGCAGTGCAAGGCCGGCCGCTACAACCTCTGCCCGGACATCGAGTTCTATGCCACCCCGCCGGTCGACGGCGCCTTCGCCGAATACGTGACCATCCAGAGCGACTTCGCCTACGACATCCCCGACAGCGTCAGCGACGAGGCCGCAGCCCTGATCGAGCCGCTCTCCGTCGGTCTGTGGGCCTGTGAGCGGGCGGAAATCAAGCCCGGCAGCCGTGTGCTGATCGCCGGTGCCGGCCCGATCGGGATCATCGCCGCCCAGGCCGCCCGCGCGTTCGGCGCCACCGAAATCTACATCACGGACATCGCCGAGGACCGCCTGGCCTTCGCCCTGGAACACGGCGCGACCCACGCGCTCAACGCCAGAACCGACAGCGTGGAGGGACTGGACGTGGACGCCTTCATCGACGCCTCCGGCGCCCCGCAGGCCGTCCGCTCCGGCATCAAAGCCGTCGGACCGGACGGCCGGGTGATCCTCGTGGGTCTCGGAGCCGACGACGTCGAACTCCCCGTTTCGTTCATCCAGAACCGGGAGATCTGGCTCTCCGGCGTCTTCCGCTATACCAACACCTGGCCGCTCGCCATCCAGCTCATCGCCGACGGCCAGGTGGACCTGGACATCCTCGTCACCGGCAGATTCAGCCTCGCCGAATCCGAAGAAGCACTCACAGCGGGCAAACAGCCCGGCCAGCTCAAAGCCGTCGTCTACCCAGGCCGCTGACAGCCCGCTCTGAAAGGAAAAACCCATGCAACCACTCACGAATTCGACACTGACGGGACTCCCGGAGAACCTCGGCAAGCCGTCCTTTGACCGGTCAGCCCTGACGGCCGGAATCGTCCACTTCGGCGTCGGTGGCTTCCACCGCGCCCACCAGGCCATGTACCTGGACCAGCTTATGAGTGCCGGACTCGCACATGACTGGGCCATCTGCGGAGTGGGCGTCCTGCCAGGGGATGCCCGGATGAAGCAGGTCATGGACAAGCAGGACTGCCTGTACACGCTTGTGGTGAAGAACCCCGACGGGACACGGGAAGGCCGGGTCATCGGCTCGATCATCGATTACCTTTTCGCACCTGACGACCCGGAGGCCGTCGTTGAAAAGATGGCGTCCGACGCCGTCCGGATCGTTTCGCTGACCGTCACCGAGGGCGGGTACAACTTCCACCACGTCACCGGCGACTTCGACGCCGGAAACCCCGACGTGGTCCACGACCTCCAGCCGGGAGCCGCCCCGCGGACTACCTTCGGACTCATCACCGAGGCACTGTCCCGCCGTCGTGAACGGGGCCTGGCGCCTTTCACAGTGATGTCCTGCGACAACATCCAAGGCAACGGCGACGTCGCCCGGAAGATGTTCACCGCTTTTGCCGCCCTTAAGGACCCGGCTCTGGGCGCCTGGGTCAGCGAGAACGTGCCCTTCCCCAACAGCATGGTGGACCGGATCACTCCCGTCACTGCCGACGAAGATCGCACGGCCATCGCGGAGGAATTCGGCGTGGATGACGGATGGCCTGTGGTCTGCGAGCCCTTTGAACAGTGGGTACTGGAGGACCACTTCAGCCTCGGACGCCCGCCCTTCGAAAAGGCGGGCGTGCAACTCGTGGAAGACGTGGAGCCTTACGAGCTGATGAAGCTGCGGCTCCTCAACGCGAGCCACCAGGGCATGTGCTACTTCGGCTACCTCGCTGGCTACCGTTACGCCCACGAGGTGGCGCAGGACCCGTTGTTCGCCGGGTTCCTGCTCGACTACATGGACAGGGAAGCAATCCCGACGCTTCAGCCGGTACCCGGCATCGACCTCGAGACATACAAACGCACCCTCATCGAGCGCTTCTCCAACGAATATGTCCGAGACACACTGGCCCGTCTCTGTGCCGAGAGCTCGGACCGGATCCCGAAGTGGCTGCTGCCCGTGGTCCGCATCAACCTCGAGAACGGGGGAGAGATCCAGCGGTCGGCGGCCATCGTGGCTAGCTGGGCCCGGTATGACGAAGGAACGGATGAGCAAGGCAACCCGATTGAAGTGGTGGACCGGCTCAAAGTCCCCCTCATGGCCGCCGCCGCACGCCAGCGGCAAGATCCGCTCTCGTTCATCTCAAACCGGGAAGTCTTCGGGGACCTAATAGACAATGCACGATTTGTCACCGCCTACTCCAACGCCCTGGCCAGCCTGCACCAGCGCGGTGCCAAGGAGACCCTTCAGAGCCTGGTGTCCTGACTCCGTCTAAAACCCTCTGCTGGGCCCGCTGACCGCATCGGTCGCCGGGCCCAGCTTGGCGTCCGGATCTGGCAGCAGGCAGACGGCGCCCGCCCGGAAAGTTTTGGGCGGAGTCTTCCGCGGTGCCTGGACTTGTTACGGCGATTTGCCGGGCGATAGGGAACTCAGCCCTGCGTCCGTTGTTGCCGTCAGCAGTTCAACGTCGTAGGCACCAGTACACCCACCTGCAACCGGATGGCCGCTGAGAGATGCATGGCGTCGGCGCTGCGCATCTTCCCGGCATCGCAGCCGCGTACATGAGGTCCGAGCGGCCCAGGTCCACAACGACTGGCTTCTTCACCGGGCTGGTGAAGGGGCCGCTTCGCCTGTCTGGAAATCGGCGTCGACCGAACCGGCGGAAGAAGCGCAGGGGGAATGCGCCGAGGAACGCTCGGGCCACAGGACCAGAGCGATGGCGGCGGACCCGAGGATCAAGCCGGCGAGGGTGGCGGGAGTGAACGGTTCCGCGAACAGGAAAGCCCCGGCTACAGCTGTGGTCGGGGCGACCAGGAAGAGGAGGGCATTGAGCGTAGTGATGCCGATCCGGCGGAGGAGGAACCAGTACAGGGCGTAGGCGATGAGGGTGGGGACGATCGCGATCACCAGGGTGGAGATCCAGAAGTCAGGGGTGGCCGGTGGCGCTAGGGTTCCGGCGAGAGACCCGAGCAGGGCGACCGCGACGAGAGTCACGGCGGCATGCGTGGACAGGGTGGCAAAGACACCGAGGCGTGCCGAGGTGCGGCGCTCCAGGAATGTGGCCGTGACGAGGCTCGCGAGGGCGACGAGCGGGAGCAGATAGGCGGGGCCTGGAGACGCAACTGCGGATGCGTCTGAAGCTACGATCAGGGCGACGCCACTGGCGCCGAACACGAGGCCGAGCCATTGGAGTGCACGCACGCGGAGCCCAAGGAGCGGTCCCACGAGGGTGGCGATGACAAGGGGCTGGATGGCATCGATGAGCGCGGTGGTCCCCGACGAGACGCCGGCGGCGATGGCCAGGTAGATAGGCACGACGTAGCCGAATTGGGCGAAGAATCCGATGACGAGATGGGGGCGGATGTCGCGCCAGCCGGGCAGGTCCGCGCGCGGAAGGACTGAGCCGCCGGAGGGTCTCCCGGGCCGGCTTTTCGAACCGATGCCAGCCGCCCGACGATGGGTGATGTTGACTCGGAGGGCGGTTCCGGCGACGGCGAGTGCCAGGATCACCACGACAATGAGGAATCTCCAGAAGACGACCGTAAGCGCCGGGGCGCCAGCGGTGCCGATCTTGGCTACGAGAAAACCAGAACTCCAACTGAGAACGAACGCGACGGAAGCTCCGATCAGGACAATGCGCTGAGGTATACCGTTCTGTTTACTCATGCTAATTAGTATACAGAACGGTATAGTAGATGCATGATGAAAGATCGCCGTGAGGTGATGCACAGAGACACGAATGAGCTGCCCAAGTACACGAAGGGAGCGGAACGGGTTCTGCTCGCCGCGTCCGAGCTGTTCTATCGTGAGGGAATCCACGCGGTAGGGGTGGACACGATCGCCGCGGCGGCCGGCGTAACCAAGAAAACCCTGTACGACCAGTTCGGTTCGAAAGAGGCGCTGGCGGTGGCCTACCTCCGACGGCGGGACGCCCGGTGGCGCGAATACCTCGAAAAAGAACTCGCGCAGGTATCTGCAGGCGGCACCGAGCGGATCCTCGCGATCTTCGACATCTCCGGGCGGTGGGCCATCGACAACAGCGACAAAGGGTGTTGCGCGATCAACGCGCGGGCCGAGACGGATGACCCGGAGAACCCCATCGCGGCGGAAGCCATCCGCCAAAAGAAATGGTTGAGAGACCTACTTGAGCAGCTGTGCAGGGAAGCGTCCGTTGCTGATCCTGCCCAGACAGCCGACTCGTTGATGCTTCTGTACGAGGGCGGGCTCGTGACAATGGGAATGGGTACCTTCCCGCAGCCCTTCGCGGTAGGGCGAGACGCAGCAGCGCGACTGCTCGCCACCAGCTAGTCTCCTGGCGTCTTAGCGCCATGTCAGGGCGGACGCGCGTCGCCCAACTGGCTGCAAAGTCAGGAGCCAGCGGATGCCGCACTCTCGCGTTCCGCCCGCGCCCAGTGCGCACGCAGCAGCTCAGCAAGCCGCTCGGGCTCGATCCGGTGTGGCGGGTCGAAGTGGTGCCGCTTGGGGAACACCTCCAGGCGGAAGTCCGGGAAGAAGACCCTGGACAGCCGGCTGGCAATCTCGCCGTAGTCGTCCGGGTTGCTCAGGCCGCCGAGGGCGAAGAACACCGGTTGGCGAAAGGCTGCCAAACGCGCCCGGTCCAGGTCGTAGCTCTTGAAGGTCCGCAGGAACGCCCTGATACCCGCGGGCCGCTTGGCCATCCACGGCGGCGGGGGACCCGGCGGCGGTGGCGGAAGGACGACGTCGGGCTTCACTCCCAGCCTCATGAAGGCGGGCATGAACTGCTCAGGCGGCAGGTCCTCCAACCGCTCATAGGCCTTCCACAGCTCAGTGTGCGCCGGGCTCCAGTCCCAGTTCCCTGCCCAGGCCGGCTCCAACAGCGCCAGGCTCAGCAGCCGGTCCGGATGCTTGGCGGCGAAAGCCAGCGCCGCCGCGCCGCCACCCGAATAGCCAGCAAGATGGAACGTCTCCCACCCCCGGGCATCGGCTTCGCGCAGCACGCCGTCGATCTCCGTGTCCAGGCTCCAGCCTTGCGGCAGCACGTCGCCCGCGTAGAGTTCCAGGTCCTTGGCAACAGCGTCGAAGTCGGACCCCAGTGCCGCAGTCAGAGCGCCGTACGCCGGCTGCGCGGGAAGCACGCTCCCGGGGAGAAGGATGGCCCGAATCCGATCCATGAACGAACCATACGCCCGGTCAGCTCTCCCTAACAGCCCCGCGGCGAGGACCCTTGGGTTGCTCGGCAGGCCTGCCTATCGGTGTGTGGATGAGCCGTGACCCTGGGCTGCACCAGGACTTCTTGCAGGGTCGCCATGGAATTGTCGCCCGGGGTAGTCATGGCCAATGCGCCATGGGCTGCACCGATTTCTACGGCCTCCTGTACGGAGAGTCCCTGAAACATACGTGCTGGAGGAAAGCCACCGGCAGGAACTGCTGGCCGCGGGACGTCCGGTCCCGCAGGCGCTCGGCGACATGCTCGGCTATTACTTCCGCTTCTACGAGAGCCCGTTCGGCCGGGCCTGCTCCGCGATGCACGACCCCCTCGCCGCGGCCCTCGCGGTGGGCGGCGTCGGCGCCGCGGTCGCCCCGGTGGTGACGGTCGACACGACACCACCGGCGGTCCCGGCCGCGGCCAGACCATCTGCGATCTCCGCGGACGGTACATGGACTATCCGGAGCAGCCCGGCGCCCGCTGCCGGGTGGTGCTGGAGCTCGACGGCGACTTCGCGCCGCACCTGGTGGAGACCCTGCTTTCGTTTGGTGACGCGGAAAGCACGACGGCGGCGCTCGCCTCCGCGGCCACGTCACCGGCCTGAGTACGCCCAGCGACGGGAGCCTTTGTGAGTGCCCGGTATCGTAACGCGTCATGGGGGACAACCGCCGTGTAATTTACCGACAGGCACTATCTAGCCAGTGCAGATTGAAGCAACATACCTCTCATGAAAAGAATCGTTATAGCTAGCTTCGCGGCGGTAGTCATGGCCTGTGGCGCAATCACCTTGGCAGCCCCAAGCAACGCAGTGACCACGAGCAACGCGGCGGCCCAGTCATCACACATCGCGGGGCAAATCATGGTGAAATTCCGCGACAAGGACGCGGCGGCCGGCGTCCTCCGGCAGCATGGCCTCAGGGAGGGCCCCGGTATCGGCAGCACCGGTGCCCTCCTCATCAAAGTACCGGCCGGCAAAGAGCTTCAACTCACCGAGGCATTGAGCCGGAACCGCGCGGTTGAATACGCCGAGCCGGACGAGCTGGTTACCGCCGCTACAACTGACACTTACTTCGAACGCCAATACGCTCTGCACAACGTGGGTCAATCATTTTCCAACACCGCCAACACGCTCACTGTGGCCGGGGGCGAACCGGACGCTGACATCGACGCCGTCGAAGCGTGGGACGCCGTCGAAGCGTGGAACGTCACCGGAGGAAGCGGCATCAAGGTTGCCATCATCGATTCAGGTGTCGCAAGCGACAACCCCGACATCACACCAAAGGTTGTTGCACGCGCCAACTTCAGTGGTACGGCAACCGGTGAAGACAATTACGGCCACGGCACCCACGTTGCCGGTATCGTTGCCGCCGCCCACAACTCCACCGGTGTCGCCGGTGTGTGCCCGGAATGCACCATCCTGGACGCCAAAGTGCTTAACGACAACGGATCCGGCGCTACATCGGCCATTGCAAAGGGCATCGACTGGGCCGTCAGCAATGGTGCCAAGGTGATCAACATGAGCCTCGGACAGCGCGTCTCTTCACGCACCCTCGAAACTGCCGTCAATAGTGCGTGGAACCAAGGGGTGGTGATCGTTGCCGCAGCCGGCAACGCCGGTACCCAGGCCAAGATCTACCCGGGTGCGTACACCAACGTTATTTCCGTGGCTGCAACCGACAACAAAGACAACAAAGCATCCTTCTCAACCTACGGCAAGTGGGTGGATCTCGCAGCGCCGGGTGTGAGTGTCTACTCGACGTTCCCGAACCACCCCTTCGTCCTTGGTACGCAGAACGGCCGGTCCACGAGTTATGACATTGCCAGCGGCACCTCAATGGCCTCACCTATTGTCGCCGGCGTTGCCGCGCTTGTCTGGAGCTCGCCTGCCGGCACCGCAAACACATCAGTCCGCGCGAAAGTCGAATCAACCGCCGATGTTATTTCTGGCACCGGCACCTTCTGGGCGCACGGCCGCGTGAACGCATGCAAGGCTGTCGATGGTAAGTGTCCGGTGCCCTGATACTCAGCCAGTGAAAAGTGGCGGAGTATTTTTGCAAAGAACCTACGTCTGGAGGGACTGCATCTTTGGGAGATGCCCCCGCCCGGTCCGGGATGAGGCATTTGGCAAGGTAGAAGGGCGTGGTGCCGCCGTCGTCGTCGAGCTCCAAAAGGGGAGGGGGAACCGCTGCCGAGGGTGACCCGGCCGGCGGAGGACTACCCGGAGTAGCCCGGCGCCCGCTGCCGGCGTCCAGCGAACGGGTGCCTCATCCCACTTTCCGCGGTTTGATGACGAGCCCGACGACGGCGGCCAGCGCGAGGGTGGAGAGGATGGTCGCCGACCAGAACCCGGCCCGTCCGCCGGTCAGGAAGTCGCCGGGGGTGGCGAAGGCCGCATAGGTCGAAGCCACGATGGCCAGTCCGACGGCGCCGCCAAGTTGCTGCATTGTCTGGAAAAGCCCAGAGGCGGACCCTGCGTGCTCGGGTTCGACGTTGCGAAGAGCGAGCGTCGTGAGCGGCATGAACGTCATGCCGGCTGAGATTCCCGTAAACAGCAGGGCAACCATGACGATCACGAAGGGGGTGTTCGGGCTCAGTTGCGTGAGCGGCAGGAAGGCGACGACGCGAAGGGCCGTGCCGACGATGACGAGGCGGACGGCCCCGAAGCGATCGACCAGCCGCGGGACGATCCGCGACATCGCGAAAATACTCAGGGGCATCGGCAGGAACGCCAGCCCCGTCATCACTGGCGTGAGGTGCAGATCGTTTTCAAGGTACTGGACCATGAGAAAGAACATCGCCAGCATCCCGCCATAGGTGGCCGCCATCGCCGCCAGCGCCGCCACTCGGCTCGGGCTGCGGAGCAGCTGCGGGCGGAGCAAGGGGTGGGCCACTCTCCGCTCGGTAAAGGCGAGCACGGTGATCAGCGCTGCGCCGACCACGAGTCCTCCGATCGTGCGGGGACTGGACCAGCCGTCGTCGCCCGCCTGGATGAGAGCCCACACAATGGCGACGGCGCCGCCCGTTGCGGTCACTGCTCCGAGAATGTCGAAGCGCCCGGGTCTCCGGGGAGTTTCGGCGACGAGGCGCGGCACGGCAACGAGGACGACGACGCCGATCGGCACATTGATGAAGAGGGTCCACCGCCAGTTGGCCATGTCGGTGAGCAGGCCGCCAAGAATGAGCCCGAGCGCGCCGCCCATCGAGGCGACGGCGGAGAACAATGCAAGCGCTCGGTTCCGTGCGCCGTCGTCCCGTGCGCTCGTAGTGATGAGGGCGAGCACGCTCGGGGCGGCGAACGCGGCACCGAGGCCTTGGAGTGCCCGCGCGATGACGAGGAGAAGGGGTGAGGTGGCCAGGCCGCCGAGCAGCGAGAAGACCGTGAAGACGGCGACGCCCACCAAGAACGTGCGGCGACGGCCGAAGACGTCTCCGATCCGTCCGCCGAGCAGCAAGAGGCCGCCGAAGGCAACGGCGTAGCCGTTCAAGACCCAGCTGAGCTGGGCGCGGTCGAAATGGAGGTCGGTGGCGATGCGGGGGAGTGCGACGTTGACGACGGTCGCGTCGAGGACAAGCATGAGTTGGGCAAGCATGACCAGCCAGAGGCCGATGCTGCCGGCGCGGCCGCGCGGATTACCGCTTCTCCGGGCGATCCTGGCGGGCCCGCGTGTGGCGGTTGTGGTTGTCATGGGAGGTGTCCTGTTCTAGCCGAAGGGCTGACGTACACTAAGAGGAGAGATGCTCCGGTTAGAACTATACGGAGACGCTCTCCGTTTGGCAACCATGCTTTGAAAGGTGTTTCTGTGCGCGCTGACGCTCAACGCAATCGCGATCGGATCGTGGAGGTTGCACGTGCGTTCTTCCGTGCCAAAGGCTTCGACGCCGTTTCGATGGACGAGGTTGCCAAAGGGGCCGAGGTGGGCGCCGGCACGCTGTACCGGCACTTCCCGACCAAAGAGTCCCTGTATGACGCGGTCCTTGAGGCCTGGGCGGAGAAGGTCAATGAGGCAGTCGACAGAGCGCTTTCGCCCGATGCATCGGCGCGGGAGCAACTGTTGACGTGGCTGACGGACTACGCGGCGATGCTGACAGAACACAAGGGTGCAGCCGCGCGGATCACTGCTGCGCTGGGCGACCCCGGCTCCCCGTTCGCGGCGAAATGCACGACTTACCTCAACGCGAATCAGCGCGTGATTGACGCGTTGGACTCGGCCCTGCGTCCCGGCGTCGAGGCAATGCAAATCAGTCGGCTTGTTGGCGGGATGGCTGCAGTCGCAGACAACAGCGAGCTTCCCGCCGACGCAGTGGCATCGATGCTTGAGATCGTCGCTGACGGACTGCTCGCTCCCTGACGGGTTCAGAGGACGCGTTCGAGGTCTGCGGGTCCCGCGCCGACGCCTTTGCGGCCTTTGCCCCTACCCAGCCGCTGCAGGTAGGGGCAAGATGACCCTATGAAAAAACTCCTCATGGCCGGATTCACTGCAGCAATCATGGGGTTTGGCGCACTCACCTTCGCCGCCCCAGGTACCGGAGCGCCCGAACCGTCACACATCACGGGTCAGATCATCGTCAAGTTCCGCGACGGTGGCGCGGCCGCCGGCGTCCTGCGCCAGCAGGGCCTCGGGGACGGCGCAACCATCGGCAGCACCGGCGCCCAACTGGTCAATGTTCCGGCCGGCAAGGAATCCCAACTCATCGACACCCTGAACCGCAACCCGGCCGTCGAGTATGCTGAGCCGGACGAGATCGTTACCGCCGCTACGGATGACACATATTTCCCCCGCCAGTACGCACTGCAGAACGATGGCCAGTCATTCACGAACACTGCCGGCACAATCAAAGTGGCCGGGGGCACAGCGGACGCTGATGTGGACGCCGTCGACGCCTGGAGCTTCGCTACCGGGAGAGACATCAGAGTTGCTGTCCTCGATTCGGGTGTCGCAACCGACAACCCCGACATCAACCCGAAGGTTGTTGCCCGCGCCAACTTCAGTGGTGCGGCAACAAATGAAGACAATTACGGCCACGGCACCCATGTTGCCGGTATCGTTGCCGCCAGTCACAATACCTCTGGGGTGGCCGGTGTGTGCCCGGATTGCACGATTCTGGCTGGCAAGGTTCTGAACGACAGCGGTGTTGGATCTACATCGAGCGTTGCAAACGGGATCAACTGGGCTGTCAGCAATGGTGCCAAAGTGATCAACATGAGCATCGGAGTGCGGGCGTCCCGCACCCTCGAGACTGCCGTCAACAACGCCTGGAGCCAGGGTGTGGTGCTCGTTGCCGCAGCAGGCAACGGCGGTAACCAAACCAAGATCTACCCCGGCGCATACCCGAATGTCATCGCCGTCGCCGCTACCGACAACAACGACGCCAAAGCATCGTTCTCAACGTATGGAGCCAGCTGGGTGGATATCGCAGCGCCCGGATTCAACGTCTATTCGACCTTCCCGAACCACCCGTTTGTCCTCGGGACGCAGAACAACCGCTCCATGGGGTATGACGTCGGCAACGGTACGTCAATGTCCTCAGCCATCGTCGCCGGCGTTGCCGCACTTGCCTGGAGCTCATCCGGCGCCACGCACACATCAGTGCGTGCAAACGTCGAATTAACCGCCGACCAGATTGATGGCACTGGCACTTACTGGAAGCATGGCCGCGTGAACGCATGCGATGCGGTAGCTTGTGACCCTTAGCTTCACCAGCTCAGGGCCCGAAAAGCCAGGCCTGCACCGCATGACCGGCCCGCGCCCGCATGAACGGCCGGGCCCCGGGCCGGTTATGCGGGGGAGGGCCGCCTAAGCTCAGCCGGACGAGTCGGCCTAGGCACGGCTGGGGCCGACCTGGCTCAGCCCGATCTGGCATTCGCCTGGGCCCAGAACCCGGCCGAAGCGGGAGTTGAGGGCGGCGAGCAGCGTGGTGCCGCCGTCGTCGTTCATTTCTAGCGGTGCGGGGCGGCGTTTGCCGACAAGGAGCGGCCCGGCGGTGATGTTTTTCCAGCTCATCACAGATGAGGGTGTAGCGTGCGGCAGCCACAGTGCAACCGGCATGACCCCGATGACGCATCGCGTCGCGGCGTGCTAGCGTTTCAGTGATCGCGATCCATCGGCAGGAGGTGAGACCCATTGATGCAGTATCCACACTGGGTGCTCCCTTGCAGTTCACGATCGCGCGGCTGAGGTAGTCGCCACCGGGAGCGCCCGACAGGCCATTCGCGAAAGGCGACTCCCATGAACACGACCCCTACTTCACCTCTGCACTCCATTTCGACGGCCGCCGGTCCGCCGAGGTCCAACCAGGACCGGCCGCAGGTCGACGTTACAAAGCGGACGCGCGCCGCGGGTCAGCGAGCGTTGGTCCTCGGTGGCGGCGGATCGACAGGCAACGCGTGGCTGATCGGCGTCATCGCCGGCCTCTTCGATGCCGGGTTGGATGTGACCGAGGCTGATCTGATCATCGGCACGTCAGCCGGATCGACGGCCGCGGCGCAGATCACTAGCGCGTCCCCGACTGAACTGCTTGCCGCCATCCTTTCCGCCGCACCCCAGCCACGGACTGCTCCGGTGGGATCCGACGGTGGACACGTTCGCATTGGGCCGACAGCGAATCATATGGAGAGAACGAGCCGAATCATCGCCGCCGCTGAGGATGCGGCCGATATGCGCCGCAGAATGGGTGCGGCGGCGCTCGAAATGGATGCGGCGTCGGACGGCTCCGGGCAATCGCGGTGGCGCGCTACCGTCGCCGCGCGGCTGCCCAGTCAGCGCTGGCCGGAACGAACGGTGCTCATCACGGCGGTCAATGCCTATACCGGTGAACCGGTCGTGTTCGACCGCCACAGCGGGGTCGACCTGGTGGACGCCGTGGCCGCCAGCTGTGCTAGTGGCTTCGCCTACAGTATCGGCGGCAGCCGATACATCGACGGCGGCTACCGATCCAACGCCGAGAATGCCGATCTGGCAGCCGGTTACGCACGGGTGCTGGTGCTGTCACCATTCGGCGGCAGATCACGGACTCCGGTGGACTGGGGCATGCATCTCGCAACCCAGGTCGACGAACTACGCGCATGCGGCAGCAGAGTCGAAACGATCTTCCCGGATGGCAGCTCCGAGCACATGTTCGGCGCCAACGCGATGGATCTGTCGCTGCGTCCGCCCGCTGCTCGAGTTGGCCACAACCAAGGCAGGGCCCTTGCCGAGCAGCTCACCGAATTCTGGCGCTGACGCCCACGAAACCCGTCGACCCGGTAGGCCGTCTCACCTTGAAGGACAAACATGGAATACCCCGCCTTCACCGTAAACTTCCCAGTGATCCTTGTGTCTGCCATGTTCACCATTGTTGTAGGCGTTATTGCTCTTGTCGTCAATAGCCTGAAAAAGCGTCGGCTCGCCTTGATCCTAAGCAGTGCAACGGTGCTGCTGATTACCGCATTCGTAGTTGCTAGCGGCTTTCTCGAGGCGGCTAGAACCAATGAGATGTTGCGTGCAGCCGACGACGTTGCAGTTCCTGAGGGGTTCAAGCTCGGAACCCTGCAGGGAAGAACGGCAGAGCGGATCGTTCAAGCCACAGCATTCCTTCCCTGCGGGGCTGTAACTGCCCCCTGCCCGTCCCTGCACCGGCAGTGGTCGGGTCCCGAGGGGCAGAATATGACGCGGGAAGACTTGGAACAGATTCTCCGTGACAGCGGGTGGCAGGGAAAGCTTGTTATCAATGAGGAAAACTGCGAACTGCAGTACACGAACAGCAGTGAGATCAGTTGTGAAGCAAGAGGGAAGATCGATGACTTTGATGCTCAGGTCAGGCTGTCGCAGTCTAGGGGTGACGCATGGAGGTTATCGCTGATGCTGGAACCGGAGAGATAGAAGCTCCACTTGAACGTACGGTTCAAGACTGGAGCGACTGCATCACGGATAGGTGCCCAGCACGTGCCGCGATGAGGCACTTCGCCAGGTAGAAGGGCCGGCTCGCGTACTTGACGTACTGCGTCAGAACGAGGACCGGATCCGAGGCCCGCAGGTCCAGCAGCTTGGCGCGGGTGGGCCCCACCTGGCTCAGGCTGATCTGGCATTCGCCGGGTCCCATTACCCGGCCGAAGCGGGAGTTGAGGGCTGCGAGCAGCGTGGTGCCGCCGTCGTCTTCGATCTCCAAAGCCGCGGGGGAGGCCTTGCCGATACTGATCGGCCTGGCCGAGATGTTTTCCTGCAGGTGGGCGATGGCTTCGCCGTCGCGGATCAGGACGGATTCCCAGAGCCAGCACTCGGCGCCGGGCTCGACACCCAGGCCGGGGGCGACAAATTCTGAGGCGGGCTGCCGCTCCCTGAGGACGCGTTTGATTTCGAGGTGCTGTCCGGGGCCGCCGAGGACTTCCTCGAAGGGGCGGATCCGTTCGATGCCGATGCGGGGGAGGGTGTCGGAGACGAACCGGCCGACGCCGCGGCGGGCCCTGATGAGACCGTCCTCCTCGAGCAGCATGAGGGCTTCACGGACGACGGTGCGGCTGACCTTCATGTCCGTGCCGAGGTCGGTTTCGGTGGGCACCATCGAACCGGGCGTGAGCAGGTTGTTGCGGATGGCCTCGGCGATCCGGGAGTAGACGGCAACCCGGAGCGGCGAGCCGGGCTGAGCCTCCACCGGCTGGGACAGGAACCTGGTGGCGTCCTCGTGCACGTTATGCCTCGCTTACTGGTCTTCGGGAATTCCAGCCTAACAAGTGCTACGCGTTTGTTGGACAACGGGCAAGCGTCGTAGCCTCTGAACACCACCAGGCGCTCAGAGGCTACGACCGCAGGGAACGCGAGTGGCTTTGCGCGAGTGGCTTTGAATGAAGAACTCCCCACGCCAGCAGGATTTCAGATCGTGCTGGCAGGTCGAGGCGTAGGCCACGGACGCTGCATAGGCGGTACGACCTATTCGCACCCGACGCCATCACCGTCGCGGTCAAGGCCATAGATGTCAGATCCGGTCACGGATACAGGTCCCCTAACGTAAGCGGGACCATTTCCGCTTCCACCGGCGCAGTCCACGTCTGATGCGATCGGAACGCATACGCCGGCATAATTGGGGTCGCATCCCGAAGGTGCAGCCGGGGCTACTGGCTGCACCGGCGCCGGGACCTTGGCTGCTGCCTCTGCCTCGGCTGCCGCCTCTGCAGCGGCCTGTTGGCGCGCGGCGTCTGCGGCGGCCTTTTCTTGTGCGGCTTTTGCCGCCGCTTCCTGCGCCGCCTTGTCCGCGGCGGCCTTTGCCGCCGCTTCCTGCGCCGCCTTGTCCGCAGCGGCCTTTGCCGCCGCTTCCCGCTTCGCCTTGTCCGCAGCGGCCTTTTCAGCAGCAGCTTTTGCAGCAAGTGCCGCGGTCGCCGCCCGCGCATCAGTGAGGTTCTTCGAGGCAGACTCTTCCATCCAAACCAGTTCCCCTGCATCGGATTTCGTGCAGACGAAAACGGTCGGCGGGTACTCTTCAGTCGCGTTCTCCGTAACGCACGAGGTCGTCGCCGGAGCAGTAGGAGTGGTCGTCGGAGCCGCCGATGCTGAACTGGTCGTTTGCGACAATGAAGCGGCTGGTGGCCCTGCGCACGCGGCGATGGAGAAAATAACGGCGCACGTTATCGTCACGCTCATCATTGGGCGATTGGCGGTTCGCAGACGGCCCAGGACGTCGCCCGCCATTGGACTCATCCTGTGATCCTTATTTCGCGCGTCGTTGCGGCGAAAAGATATATTCATTTGTGCCCCCATAAAGCAGCTGTTGATGCGAATAGCATCGCGAGCGTAGCATTCTAGATTCAGTCAGAAACAGACTTTTCCACATGACAAAATTAGTCATTGACAATGCCGCGGAACTTCAGCTCTAGGCAAATCTGTGACTTGGCCGAGTAGGCGGCGGGAAACACTAAGTCGATTGCGACCAACGGCCATTCAGTGTATTTACGCCAGAGCAGTTGCGACGTTCCTGATTGCTAGGCCACGCTACGCCGGCGCCACTGCCTGGTTCAGGCTTCGAAGTTGGCGAGGTGCTCCCGGAGCCCCGGATAATTACTGTTCTCGGCCAGAACCTTTTCGAAGTCCTTTCGTGCCATCGCTCGCTTCCCCTCGCTCAGGTAGGTCAGGCCCCGCTCGATCAGTGCACGCTGCCGGAGTTCTGTGGGACGGGACCGCACACGCAACGCTTCCTTGAAGGCCTCGCGGGCAGCATCCGGGAAGCCCTGCTCGCGGAAAGCGATGCCGCGCTGGATGAGGAGGTACGTGGCGGCAGCATCGTCGTTCTTAAGGCCCTCAGTGAGTTCGACTACCTCATCCCATCGGCTTTGAGCCGCGTAGAGCTCAGCCAAGGAAACTGCGGAAACTGTGCTCGGCTCGAGCCGCTCAATGACGTCGACGGCTGACGGGAGATTTCCCTGTTCCTGATGGATTTCGGCCAGCAGGAGCCCGATGAAGTCGCGGTCCAAGGGAAGCATCACGTCAATTCCCTCCGCAATGGGCAGGTTGAAGGTGGCAGCGGGCAGATACTTCCGGACGAACTCATCCGACTCCGGCTCATAGCCGGTATCGAAAAGCCAGCTCAACAGGTCAAGAGCCCGCGGCCGGTCGCCCCTGGGCAATGCCGTGAGTGTCGCCTCAAAGAGGGCTGCAATTGGACGCGCCTGCTCGAATTCTGTTCCGATCCGTGGCAACTCGTTGGCATCAGGGCGTGCAATCAATGCACGGTGAAGTTCCTTCTCCCATTTGGGCGCGAACAAACCTGGAGTTGCTGGCCTAGGAGCTTGGGGTTCGTGTGTCGCGGTCGCTGCGGGGCGGGCAGCAGCTGCGGATGGGCCCCGTCTCGTGGAACCAGTAGAAAGGGTCTTCACGTGTGAAACCCCTGAACCGGGAATCCCCAGAGTGCGTGTCACACGTCCGGAGGAATTTGCGGAGATCCTTGCTCCCCGAACCCCGGCGCTGATACCGACACTCTTTGGCGTTACCGTCATCCGTATCCCCGGTGCAATCTTGAATGACTTGCGAACCCTGAAACCCATGTCTTTCCCCCGTTTGTGTGGCCGCTTGCCCGCTGACCAGCGGATTTCTTCAGTATCACTGCCCAAGTATCGAAATGCTAGAAATCAGGGTCTCGATGTGTGGGCCACTTGGGTTTGGACAAGCTCATTCACCATTCGGACGACGATTTGCCCGAGGTGCAATATTTCATGTGCGAAGCTCTACGAGATTGACATGCCTAATCGAACTGAGAGCACCATGAGAGGATCCGACGGTTATTGCTGGCTACCAAGGACCGAATGCGCGATCAACATGTCTAGACGCCGCACGTCCACCTTCTTCCCCACCTTGATCTTGATGTGCCCCGCCCGAGTCCACATCTCCAGCTCGGCGTCAAGATCAAATTTTCCAGCGTTCTCCGAGGACCACATGTTAATGGCGGAGTAGGGCAACGAGTACACCTCCACCTTCTTGCCAGTCAGGCCCTGGGCATCCCGGACGATCATCCGCTTGGTCGTAAAAATGGCGCTGTCCCGGAATGTCTTATACGCGGCCACGGGCTGCTCGCCCGGGAGCATAAGCTCTTCAACGTCATTGGGGATCGGACATTCATCGACGAACATCCACGTGCTTACTGCTGCTGCCTCCAAGGCTGCTCCTTTGATTGGGTCGGGTCCAGCCCTCAGTGTCTCAAGCGGTCGACATCTCTCCGTGCCTCCGCGCCTTGGCGTGTCTCGTGGCGGGTTTATCTGACCGTCCACTAAAGCTGCCGCCGACAAGACCTTCGCCTATCTTGACTGAAACTTTCGCCGATCTTGCCTGAACGGGGCGAGCATCAATTCATAACTTGGAAGGAGTGAACATCATGGCTGACGACCAAGAATTGCTCGACTGGGTTTCCCCGCGCAAACAGCGGGAAATCGACAACCAGGCGGCATTTCTCCGGTATCTGCTGGAGCGTGAAGAGGCGCAAGGGGGTGGGAAATCATGAACGATTACGTTCCCCGTGCTCGTGAACCGCATGACGCGCTTTGGGTGATCCAACGCGACCTGGCGAACATCATCGCCAAATACACCGATAGGGGCGACCACGAAACTGCCGCTGTCTACAAAGAAGCACTTGCCCGTTACAACGGCGACTGAATCTGGCAACCAGCGGGCTTGGGTTCGACGGGCTCAACCGTCAACTACGGAAGCGGCTGGCGCTCGCCGGCGCTGACTGGAGCATCGAGCGTGACGTACGTCCGCCGTCGTCGTTCGAATCTTGCCTGTTGGCCGGGGCAGGGGATCTGCGCGCCTTCCGCGGGGTTAAGTGGTATGTTTCGGATCCCGCACGGATCTCGTCACTTTGCCGTGACGGGTCCAACACAAGCTTGCGATTACCGCGGCCCGCCCGGTGACAGCGCCTTTAACCGGGCATCGGTCGCTGCAGTGACCAGTTCGACGTCGTAGGCAACCAAGACGTCCGTCTGCAGGCGGATAGCGGTGGCCAGATGGATGGCGTCGGCGCTGTGCAGCTTGCCTGGCATGGCGGGGGCATACAGGAGGTCCGAACGGGCCAGATCCACCAGGTTGATCCCGGCCAGAACCGTATTGATCAATTGGGCCGGCAGATCGCGGCGCTTTCCCGCGCAATGGAGCTCGGTATGCAAGAGCATGGAGGCGACCAAGTGGTTGGCTTCATGCGCCGCTGTCGAGAGGTACTCGGCCACAGCGGTGGACTCGGTTTCCTCGACGACCAGTTTGAGCGCAGCTGATGTGTCTACGTAGATGATCAACGGTCGCCGCGCAGGTCGGACAGAATCGCTGCGCTGTCGGCATCACTTTTCACGCGCGGCAGGATCCGGAAATCGACCGGTCCGGAGGCTGCCCGTCGCAGGCTTCCCGAGCGGAGCAGCCGCTCGAAAGGGGAGACAGCAGGCGGGATCAAAGTGGCTGTCACCTCGCCGTTATTGGTGACGTCGATCGTTTCCCCATTCTTGACACGCTCGAGGATCTTGCTGCTCTGGTTGCGGTGACGTACGTTCGCCGTCGTCGTTCCTTGAGGGTGTTCAGCTTCAGGCCGGTCTGCACTACCTTTCTCCTATGGCCATGGGCAAGCAACGGTGCTCTGACCCCCTACAGGAATTTCTACTCAGAAGGAGTGGGAAAGGTCATGAATCAACGAACCAAAATATTCTTTGCTCTCATCGCCGTGCTGCTGGTGGTTGGCGGGGCGACGCTTTTTATCTTCGACAACACCAAAAGGAGCAGGGCCTCTGAGTACAACCCGCAGGTCAACCCTGCAGATTTCACGACCAAGATAACGAATAAGTACTTCGCCCTCCCTGTCGGCAAAAAACTGACCTACGAGACCACCGAGCAGGGACGAGTCACCGAGAGGATTGAAATCGAAATCCTGCGGGAGACCAAGACCATAGAGGGCGTTGAGACGGTCGTCTATCTAGATAAGGAATTTAAGAACGGGCAGCTCGTGGAGGAAACCCGGGATTACTTGGCGCAACACAAGAACGGCGATGTGTGGTACTTCGGCGAGGATGTAAAAAACTACTGGAATGGGATGTTGATGAACCATTCGGGCAGCTTTATTCATGGAAAAGACGGGGCAAAAGCCGGAATCTGGATGAAGGCCGAGCAGCGCGTCGGCGATTCCTATAAGCAGGAATTTTACGTTGGTCATGCGGAAGACATACGGGACACCGTCGCTACGGGCGAGACCGTCACCACGAAATCCGGCACGTACACCGGCTGCGTCAAGGTCTACGACTGGACGCCACTGGAAAAGAATGCACGGGAGCACAAATATCACTGCCCCGAGGTCGGTGCGCTGGTCCTTACCGAAGACCTGCAGACAGGCAGCCGGTCAGAACTCGTGAATGTTGTCCAGCCCTAGCCTTCCAACAGCAGATCCGCCTGCCGTGAGCACCTGCTCCTCCACCAGACACGGCAAACGCTCGGCCGGGAATCCCGGCCGGGCGCTTCGCTGGGGACCCTACGCCCGCGCCTTCAGCCCCGGAACACCGTCCTGGATCTGGAAGGAGGCCTTCGTGCTGACGGGGGAGCCCGGCGTCGTGACGTAATCGAGCACCCGGAAGTCAGCCTGCAAGGCATCCTTGGTGATCCGGGTGTTCACATAGCCGCGCGAGTCGTTGTAGAACTTCAGGTGCGGATTCCACGCCATGACCGGATCGCTGGTGGAACCGGAGCCGTTGCCCGTGGATGTGATGGATGTGCAGACCAGCTCGGAGCCGACAACCGGCGACGCCGGATCCTTGTAGTCAACCTTGACGTCGTTGGCCCAGTTCCGGTGCACGTCACCGGTGAGCACGACGGCGTTGCGCACGTTCGCGTCCACCCAGCCTTCGGTGATGCGGCGGCGGGACGCGGCGTAGCCGTCCCAGCCGTCCATGGACACGTCGTCGATCTCGCAAGCCTGGTTGCGGTCCCGTTCGGCGAAGAAGACCTGCTGGCCCAGAATGTCCCAGCGCTGCGCGGAGTTCCGGAAGCCCTCCAGCAGCCACTTCTCCTGCTCCGCGCCCGTGATGCTGCGGTCCTCAGCCAGTCGCTCGGTAACGTTCTTCCTCCAGCCGTCCCCGGCGAGCTGGTCGTCGAGGTACTGGCGGGTGTCCATCATGTGGAAGTTGGCCAGCTGGCCCCACTGGATGGTGCGGTAGATCTTCATGTCGAAGCCGGCCGGGACGGAGGACTTCCGCAGCGGCATGTTCTCGTAGTAGGCCTTGAAGGCCGCGGCCCGGCGCTGCCGGAAACGTTCCGTGGTGTCGTTCATCTGGGCCGGATCGCTGCCCTTCTTGTATTCGTACAGATAGTCGCCCAGGTGCAGCACGAGATCCGGGGGTCCTGGGCCGGGCGCGTGTAGGCGGTGAAGTAGCCGTGCTCGTACTGTGAGCAGCTGGCGAAGGCCATGGCGAGTGCGGCCGGCGTCTCGTGCGGCGCCGGGCTGGTGAGAGTCCGCCCGACAGCGCTGATGTGCCGCCCGCTGCGGAAGCGGTAGAAGTATTCACGTCCGGGCTTGAGGCCCTTGAGCTCCACGTGCACGGAGTGGGCGTTTTCGATACGGGCCTCTTCGACGCCGCGGGCCACCACTGTGCGCATGCCGGCATCCTCGGCGACCTCCCAGGCAACCGGGACACTGCGCGACGGCATACCGCCCAAGCCATCTTCGGCGGTCGGATCCAGGGCACGACGACGGCGCGTGGCAGCCGGGGCAAGGGAGCCGCGCCGCCGGCCGGGCTACTTCTTGCTCGGCTTGGAAGCCTTGGGCTCCTTGGGCGGCAGGCCGGCCACGTAGTTGTAGGCCTTCGTCACCCAGGCCTTTTCCCGGGCTTCATCGCCGTCGCCTTCGGCATTCCAGATTTCCGGCAGACCGACATAGCCGCCCATCGGACGCTCCTCCGGGCCAAAGGGCACGGTGCGCTCGGACGCCTCCAGTTCCGCCCTGTCGGCCTCCGAAAGCCGGACGCCGATGGTGGAGCCGAAGAGGCCCGCAAACATGTTCCCGTTGACGAATGCACCGAGGTTTCCGAACATCGGCTTCACCGTCACCTCGGCATTGGTGGGCATGACAGAACGGAAATGTTCCTTGTCTGCATCTGACGGTTTAGGCATCTGCATGGCTACTTCTTCCGGGTCGCGTGGGTGCCCAGTCAGGGCCGCTGTGTGTGAAGCCTATTGCGTTTCACCCGCGGGATCGAGGGATGCGGCCTACATCCGCTTCGGTTAGTCGTGGGTCGGTTCGCCGGTGATCCGGTGGTCGGAGTGGTTGATGGTTTCGCGGATGAGGCGGACCAGGTGCCCGTCGTGAAGGGAGTAGATGACATGTCGGCCGTCTTTGCGGGTGTCCACGAGGCCGCTGAGCCGGAGCTTGGCCAGGTGCTGGCTGACCACCGTCCGGGGGACAGTGGCGGCGGCGGTGAGTTCGGTGACGGTTTTCGGGCCTTCTGAGAGCTGCCAGAGCAGGTGCAGACGTGTGGGTTCGGCCAGCATCCGGAGCGTCGCGGCGGCTGTGTCCAGGAGCTCCGGGCCCGGGATGACCGGGTGAACCAGGGACGGCTTCTCAGGCGTCGCTTTGGGTGCTCGCTCGGGCTGGCTGCTCATCGCTGCGCTCCTCGCTCTCGGACTCCAGGGGTACCGCGGCGGGGTGCCGGGGCCAGGACACGAATGCACCTGCAGCACCTATCATCCCAATAAACGTCAAGGCGGCGGCGGCCCGGCCCAGCCCGGCGGCTGCGCCGACCCAGCCGGCCAGCGGATACGTCAGGATGTAGCAGGCGTGGGAGAGGGAAAACTGCGCCGTAAAAACGTAGGGCCGGGTTTCCTCGGTTGAGGCCTCGCGCAGCAGCCGGGACGAGGGGGTGAGGATCGCGGAGTTCCCGGCACCGAGTAGGAACCACAGACCCAGCAGCCACACCCAGCCCGCACTTCCGACGCCGAGGACGGTCAGGGTGGTGGCGCCGGCCAGGCCGAGGGGTATCAGGGCCGCGCCGGTGAGCATCACGGCCCGGTCCCCGAACCGGTCCAGCACCCGGGGCGCCGTCAGCGCCACGATCATGGACCCGACGCCGAAGCAGGCCAGTGCCAGGGCAAGGTCGGTGTCCGGGCGGTGCAGGACGTCCCGGACGTAAACGACGGTGTTGACCAAGACCAAAGCCGTTGGCGCTGCCACGGCCAGGTTCAGCGCCAGCAGGGACCGCAACCGCTGGTTACGCCAGAAAATCCTGGCACCCAGCGTGGTCCGATGCCACAGCGACGTCACCGGCCCGGCCGCTGTCTCGACCCTCGGCAGGACAGTAATGGCGATCATGAGTGCCGAGAAGAGGAAGCCCGCCACGGTGCCGATGAAGAGGTTGTTGTAGCTGATCAGGGTCAGCAGCAGTGCAGCGATCACCGGGCTGACCAGGGCCTCCATGTCATGGGCCAGCCGGGACAGCGACAGGGCCCTGGTGTAGTCCCGCTCATCCGTCAGGATGGACGGAATGAGTGACTGGAAGGCCGGGGTGAAGGTCGCGGATGCGGCCTGCAGCAGGAAAATCACTACATAGATCTGCCAGACGTCGGTAATGAACGGCAGGGACAGGGCCATGGCGGCGCGGATCAGGTCCGCCCCGATCAGTACCCGCTTCTTGGGCCAGCGTGCCACAAGTGCGTTGATGACCGGGGCCAGCCCGACGTAGGCGAGCATCTTGATCGTCAATGCGGTACCCAAGACGGCGCCGGCGTTGGGCCCTGCCAGGTCATAGGCCAGCAGTCCCAGCGCGACCGTGAGCAGGCCGGTGCCGATCAGCGCCACAACCTGCGCGGCGAACAGCCGCCGATAGGTCTTGTCCCCGAAAACAGCCAACATCCGCCAACCCCTTAAGTGCATGTGTGCATCCCTACGCACATATAATAGCCGGGAGTTCTGGAAATCACGACGAGGAAATCCAGAGACGTGGGAATCGGGCATTGCGGTGGCCACCTATCCGGCGTCAGGCGCAGCTGCATTCGGTAGGCTGAAGCGAACATAGTCTTCGACGCAAACACGGCCATGTCCAAGAGCCGCAAGTGGTTCGAAGAATTCTGTCGTCAACCCGACAGGGACAACTGAAGTTGGGGTTGAGTCGGTGACGCGCTCGGTTACGTGGGGGCGAATTTACTTCGCCATGCAGGCGATTGCCGGTTTCTCCTGCTGGGCCGCCGTTTTCGTGTCGCCTGTGGTGCGCGAGGCGACCCTCGGTGATGCTTCCGGTGCTGGTGGTCAGCCCGGCCCTGAAATCCGTGTACAGTAGAGACCGTTGTTGTGTTTGTATTTGGTAGTTCAGGCAGTACGCGCGGTCGAAAGTCCGCGTTCTTCTGAAGTAGCGGTTTTGAACACCCCACGCCGGAGGACCCGAAAGTCGGGACTTTTCCTCCACCTTCACGAAGGACAAAAATAATGGCTACTGGTACCGTCAAATGGTTTAACGCTGAAAAGGGCTTCGGCTTCATTTCCCCCGATGACTCTTCACAGGACGTCTTCGCGCACTACTCCGCGATCGCCTCCTCCGGCTTCCGCTCCCTCGAAGAGAACCAGAAGGTTTCCTTCGAAACCGAGCAGGGCCCCAAGGGTCCCCAGGCCGTAAACATCCAGGCTCTCTAATTCCATAGAGAAACTGGGGCCTTAGGGTTTCATTTTTCGAGCAGGGCCCGTCTTTGACGGGCCCTGCTTTTGATTAACCGCGAAGACAACGGTTCAGCCCTGCGTATGGGTCTTCGTTTCCTCCGACGACTCGGGGTCCCAAGGCGGTTCCGTGGTCACGACAAGCTCAACCAGCGGACGGATGCACGGGCCTGGCCGGGGGAGTAGCGTCTTTGTGTAGGACGACGGTGCGTACAGAGCGGGGCGGATGGACCATGGCAAGCGGGGCGAGTGAATCCACCCGACTTGATCCGTTGCAATATCCATGGAATCCGCCCAAGACCTCGGGCCTCATTAACGGGGACGATTTCCTGCCTTTACAGCCCGCAGCCTGGCGCTTGAACAAGGCCCTGGTTGAAGCTGATGCGGCGCGGCTGGACAGCCGCTTCCTTGTGGTCTCAATCGGCTCGAACTCCAGCCCCGACGTCATGCGGCGGAAGTTCGCGCGTTATAAGCAGCCTGTCAGCAGGACTCTTCCGCTGATCCGTGGCCAGCTATCCAACATCGGCATTGGCCACTCTGCGCATGTGAGCAGGGCCGGCTACATCGCTGCCGCTCCATATTTCCAGATGGGTGCCCGCAGCACGGTCTGGGCATCGTGGCTTGATGAGCGCCAACTGATGGCGCTGGAGGAAACGGAGCCCAATTACCGGCGGATTCAGCTTCGTGGAGAAGCCTGTCCGCTTGTAATGGACAACGGAGAATGTCCGGAGACGTTTTCGCTCTTCACGTCGCGCTGGGGCATTCTGACCGACGGCAATGGCGAAAACCTTCCCTTCTCGGATCAGCCTGCCCTGTTCCGGCTCCTTGCAGGCAGCAATATCAGCGAAGACCTCGAGGATGGGAGATCCTTCTTTCAGGAACCTCCGCAGCGGATTGCTGAGAAACTCGCTCTGCCGTCGGCACAGGCATGGGCCAAAGAATGGTTCTGCGCGGCCGGTTTAGCCACTCACGTGGACCTCGGCATCGCGTCTGAAGAGTAGCTGCAGTGCGCAAATACCGTGGGGAGCACCTGTGTCAACGTTGTGAGCAGAGCCCGTCTTTGACGGGCCCTGCTCTTGTTAACTCGGGTGTGCTGGTTAACTCGGGTGTGCTGGTTTTGACGGGATCACTTGCCCTGCCCTTTGGGGCGCGCTACTTCTTCGGGCAGCGGTGAGCGGGATTGTAGGCCGCGAACATGCCATCAGGGTTCTCTTTCCAAACCCAGGCATGCAGGGCGAACGTGCCCGGGAACGGCCCGTTCTCAAACTTCAAGCCCGCAATCTCAGGCCTCTTCTTCGCCGTGGACAGGAACTCGACGGCAACCAGCTTGTACCGTCCCTGCTTGTTGGGCATGTACACCAGGACTTCGGGCTTGCGGGCATCTGTCTTGGCGTCAATCAGGGAATTCTTGGCGTAATGGAAGCCCATGGCGCCCACGCCCTTCTTCTCGACGCATTCGCTGGCCTTCTTGTAGCCGTCCTCTATCGCCTCATCCAGCCAGCGGTATTCGTCGGTTACGTCCCTCAGCGTTTTTACCAATTTGCGCTGCTGGGAAGTTAGCTTCTGATCATCATCGTCGTCATCATCCCAGCCGCCATGGGCGGCGGCGGTGCCGGGCACGAGTCCAGCGGTCAGGACACCGGCGGCGAGCATGGACAGGAATCCTTTTTTGGTGCGATGCAACATCTTCTTTCAACCCTCTGAGACCGATATTTTCCGGTAAGGGTACGAAGGACTGGGCCCTCTGGCCCACCTCCGCCAGGATGCCGGCGGCCCCAATGGCCAGCCGGTGGTAGGGCCGCTCTGCATATCGTCTGCAAAATTGGAGCGGGCTCTAGAATTATGCGCTTCGTACGTAAGCGGTGCCAGTGTTAAAAATGAAGAGCGTTTCTAGTGCAGACCCATCGCGTTCCGGACTTCATCAAGGATGTGGTGCATGGCAGTCTCGGCCGCCGTCGCGTCCCCGCCGGCTACCGCCGCGGCAACCTCTTCGTGCGCGGCAAGGGCTTCGGGGCGTGGCTTGAAGGGCATGAGCCCCTGCTGGGTCCGGCTGGTAAGCACCTCGGCCACCATCCCTTCCAGAGCCGTGAACATCTCGTTGCCGCAGCTCTGCAGCAGCAGCCGGTGGAAGGCGATGTCGGCCTCGAGGAACCCCTGAAGGTCACCTGCTTCCCCCAGCCGGCGCAGGTCCGCGGCCAAAGAGACCAGCCGGCTGCGTTCCGCGGCGCTGGCCCTGCGCGCTGCCCCTGCAGCGGCAATGGGTTCGACGGCGATACGCAGCTCAGTGAGGCTGCTGAACTGCTGGGCCCGGTGGTCGGACGCGAGACGCCACCGCACCAGCTTCGGATCAAAGACGTTCCACAGGTCCCGCCGCTGCACCACGATGCCCACGCGGCGCCGCGAATACACCAGATTCATTGACTCGAGGACCTTCATCGTGTCGCGGGCAACGGTGCGGGACACCCCGTACTCCTGCTGCAGCCCCTCCAGAGTGAGGCGGCTTCCCGGCGGGAGCTCACCGGCGATGATGGCCACGCCCACAGCGTCCAGCACGCGTTCATGCATCGCGGGGGACCCGCCGTCGTTCGCGTCATCCGCGTGGTCTTCTGTCACCGTCGACATGATTCTGCCTTCCACTCCGCGCCCAGGCGCTCTCAAAGCGTACCGGAAGATCCTGCGAAAGGTATGACCTGTGAAACGCAAAGATAGTATCTTTTGGATCAATTGGTGATACCTTATCTCCAGCGCGGTTCGCATCGGACTGCAGAATGAGCTTCTTCCACAAGCCAAAGACGTCTTCTCCGGAGGTAAACATGCAGTATCCAGCCACGCATCTGGTCGTGATGGGCGTTGCCGGTTCAGGCAAGTCCACGATTGCCGCGGCCCTTTCCAAGCAGCTTGGCTGGGCATCCGCCGAGGCTGACGAATTCCACCCGCAGTCCAACATCGAGAAGATGAGCCAGGGCATTCCCCTTCAGGACGAGGACCGCTGGCCCTGGCTTCAGCAGATTCAGAAGTGGATGACCGAACAGGCTCGGGCAGGCCACTGCACCGTCCTCACCTGTTCCGCGCTCAAGCGGAGCTACCGCCAGCTGCTGTCCGAGGCGGAAGGCCGTGTCCTCTTCATCCACCTTCACGGCGAGGCGGACCTGATCAGCGAGCGGATGCAGGGACGTGAAGGCCACTTCATGCCGCCCATGCTGCTCCCCAGCCAGCTTGCCACGCTTGAGCCGCTGAGCCCGGAGGAACTGGCGGCGGGAAGCCTCCGCCTGGACATCTCCAAGTCCCCGGAGCAACTCATCGAGGCCATCCTCGCAGCGCTCAAGCTTCCCTCGGACCGGGCTAACTGCGCCCACTAACCCCAACTCTCGTCAACTCCCCAACTTAGTAAACCTGTTTCAAAGGAGAACCATGACCATCGAAGGATGGACCCAAACACTGGGCGCAGGACCACTGCTGCTCATCGCGGCGGCCGCGATCGCCGTCCTGCTGTTCCTGATCATCAGGCTGCGCATGCACGCGCTCCTTGCGCTGATCGTTGTCAGCCTCGCCACCGCCTTCGCCACCGGCATCCCCGCCAACCAGGTGGTGCCCGTGCTCATCAACGGCTTCGGGACCACCCTCGGCACCGTTGCCCTCCTGGTGGGTCTGGGCGCGATGCTCGGCCGGATCGTGGAAACCAGCGGCGGTGCAAAAGTCCTGGCCGACTACCTGATCGGCATCTTCGGTGAAAAGCGTGCCCCGTTCGCCCTGGGCCTCGCCTCCCTGATCTTCGGCTTCCCGATCTTCTTCGACGCCGGCCTCGTGGTCATGCTCCCCGTGGTCTTCGCGGTGGCGCACCGACTGGGAGGGGGAGTGCTGCGCTACGGCCTCCCGGCTGCCGGCGCGTTCTCCGTGATGCACATCTTCCTGCCGCCGCACCCGGGCCCCGTCTCGGCGTCGGCCTTCTTCGAGGCGAATGTCGGCCTGGTCACCATCGCCGGCCTGCTCACCGCCATCCCCACCTGGTACGTCACCGCCTACCTGTACGGCCTGTGGACCGGCAAGAAGCTGCAGCTCCCCGTCCCGGAACTCCTCGGCCACGCCGACGCCGAAGCCCTATCCCACCCGCCGCGCTTCCGCACGATCATCGGCCTGCTGCTCCTGCCGCTCGTCCTGATCTTCATCAATACCGGCCTGAACACCTTCGCCGCCTCCGGCGTGCTGCCGGAAAACGTTCGGGATGAACAGTGGTTCCAGGTGTTGCGCACCATCGGTGAAACCCCTGTTGCACTGCTCATCGCCGTCCTCGTGGCCATGTACATCCTCGGTGCCCGCCGCGGAACGCACAACGGCGTTCTGGAGAAGCTGCTCGAATCCGCGCTCGGGCCGGTCTGCTCGGTCATCCTCATCACCGGCGCCGGCGGCATGTTCGGCGGCGTCCTGCGCACCTCCGGCATCGGCGATGCCCTGGCCGACGTCCTCGGCAACCTGGGCATCCCGCTCATCCTCGCCGGCTTCCTGATCTCCGCCATCCTGCGCATCGCCCAGGGTTCGGCCACCGTCGCGCTCACCACCACCGCCGGCCTCATCGCTCCGGCGGTTGCGACAGCGGGACTGAATGGCATGCAGATCGCGGCCCTGGTCATCGCCGTGGCCGCCGGCTCCGTGGTGGTCTCCCACGTCAACGACTCCGGCTTCTGGCTCGTGGGTCGCTTCTTCGGCATGGACGTCAAGACCACACTGAAAACCTGGACCGTCATGGAAACACTCATCGGCACCATGGGCTTCGCCATCGCGGCCACCATCTTCGGGCTGGCCGGGCTGGCTGGTTAGCGCCTTCCAGGCGAGTACGACGGCGGGAGGCCGGCAGATCTGCCGGCCTCCCGCCGTCGTGCTCTCTACGCCGAGTTTGTCGGAATCGAACAGCCGCTGACCAGCCCGCCCACGAGTTCAGAGAGAAGGCGGCGGTGGCTTCCCGACCCAGCGTCCGGCTCGCCTTTGTGACCTATTGTCAACAATCTACGATTGTGTTACATTGGCCTCCTGGAATGCAGACGCCAGCACGATGGCTCCGGAGGCGCAAGGGTGCGCCAAGGGTGGGTTGGCCTGCAGTGGCAGCGGTGGGGCACGAGGACGGGGAAAAATGAAAAACGATACTTTATGGGTCATTTGCGAAGACGACTGTGAGTACTGCACGGGGCCCGAGACAGACTAGGCCCAGGGCCTAGCCAGGCTTTTTGCGGTGCCCAGCCTCTTTCACCAGTTCTGTCAGCCACGGCCGGTGCCCCTTGTGGAACACCATTCCTTCGGGCAGCCCCTGGACTGTGGGTACGGAATCGGCGATGTCGATCGTGATCCGGCCGCCGCCCATCGGTGCATTGCTGATATGCAGGTTGCCGTAGGACTCCGGGAGGACGGGATCCATCCAGAAGCCGCCCCGGGAAACGTGGGTGTCATACCGCATGAGGGTGGTCACGAGCTGGATGGGCGTCGTGGCTGCCCAGGCCTGCGGCGAACACGCCGTCGGGTACGGAACAGGTTCGGCAAACTGGTCCCGGCTGAAGCCGCAGAACAGCTCCGGCAGCCGGCCGTCGGAAAATTCCGCGGCCTCCATGAGAGCAGTGGCGATGCGCTGCGCTTCCGCCACGAACCCGTAGCGCATCAGGCCCGCCGCGATGACGGCGTTGTCGTGCGGCCAGACCGAGCCGTTGTGGTAGCTCGCGGGGTTGTAGGCGCCCATGTCGCTGGCCAGGGTCCTTACTCCCCAGCCGCTGAACATCTCCGGCGACATGAGCCGTTCGGCCACCTGCGGCGCCTTATCCTCATCCACGAGGCCGACCCACAGACAATGGCCAATGTTGGAGGCGCAGGCGTCGACCTGCCGCTTCTTGCCGTCCAGCGCGATGGCGTAACACCCGCGCTCGGGTATCCAGAACTGCTCGTTAAACCGTTTCTTCAGTTGCGCCGCGCGATCGGCGAGCTCGTCTCCCAAGGCCGTGTCACCGGCGTCGTACGCTATCCAGGAGCGCGCCATGTACGCGTCGTAGACATATGCCTGCACCTCACAGAGTGCGATTGGGGGTTCAGCCATCCGCCCGTCCGCGAAGTTGATGCCGTCCCAGGAGTCCTTCCAGCCCTGATTGATGAGCCCTTGGGGGTTGAGACGCTCATACTCGACGAACCCGTCGCCGTCCTTGTCGCCGTAGTCCCGGATCCAGTCAAGAGCCCGGTCCGCATGAGGCAGCAGCGCCGCGATGGTTTCCTTGGCAAAGCCCCAGCGGCTCACCGTTCCAAGCACCGTCACGAACAGCGGCGTGGCGTCGACGCTGCCGTAGTAGACGGACTTACCGCCCAGTGAAAGCCCGCTGGAGACGTCGAGCCGGACCTCGTGCAGGATCTTGCCCGGTTCCTCCTCGCTCATCGGATCCACGACTTTGCCTTGGCGGTCAGCCAGGGTCTGCAGCGTGCCAAGTGCCAGGGACGGATCCACCGGCATCGACATTTCTGATGCCCACAGCGAGTCGCGGCCGAAGAGCGTCATGAACCACGGCGCACCGGCAGCCACCACAATCCGCTCCGGGTAATTCGGGTCCTCGATGCGGAGCGCGCCCAGATCGTCGTAGCTGCGCCGCAGGGTCCGTTCGATGGAGCGATTTCCCAGCTGCACCACCGGAATCTTGGCAACCCACTCCTGCCGGCGCCGGTCCCGGGGGGACAGTCCGTCCCCTTCAGGATGGATGAACGACGGCGGGGGAGGACTTGCCGCCTCCGTGCTGGGGACTGCGGTGAGGACGGTACTCCACTGGCTGTGGGGCGCGATCGATACGCGGTACGTCACGGCGTCCTGGGTGACGTCGGCTCCGGGAGCCTGGATCAGGATTCCCTTCCTGACGTCCTGCCAGGTAGCCCGGATGGTCAACGAATCACCGTCCGCTTCCCGGGTTTCTTCCCATCGCCGCTGGATCCGGGCCTCCTTAACCTCGAAAAGATCGGCGAAATCTGATTCGGCCCTTACAGACATGACGCATTCGGCGGGATTCGGGGAGTAATTGCGGATCGTGACCTGCTCCTGGATGCCGGCCCCCACTTCGCGCAGCCGCTCGACGATCAGGGGAGTGTCCGCATAACCATCTGACCGCGTGATGCGGCCGGCAAACAGCGCGCGGTACGGTTCCTTCGTCTCCGCGGCCAGCGGCTCCAGCGGCTGGCCGTTAAAGGTCAGACTCCAGCGGGACAGGATGCGGGTGTCCTGGAAGAAAACTCCGTGCGGATATTCGGGATGAATGTCCCCGTTGGGCAGGGAGATGCAGAAGGATGTCCCCTCCACCAAGGTGATTGTCCCTGACCCTACAGGTCCGGCAGCAGTGTCAGCGTTCCATCCAGCCATCCCGGCCTCCTTAAGAAACCGACGCCCGCGTGAACTGACCCTCCGGGTCATGCCGCTGACGTCGCTGCCCATTCTTGACTCGACGCTACGCTTGCTGGCACCCGGGCACCAGAGCTTCGGTGGGCAGAATCACTTCCAGCTGCCGCCCGCCCCCCACGTCCGGCTCGATACCGAAAACGGCCGGGATCGAAGCGGCGTGGTCTGTTGGGTGCTGCCTGCATTCAGGCGGTGTGGAGGAGTTCTTGCGGCCCTTGGGCTTTGGCCTTTGCTTTCGGCAGGAAGCGGTTAATAGCTGCTGCCGAAATGGCGGCCAACAGGGTCATGAGCAGCCACGGAGCGGCAGCCGCCAGTGACGGTGCGTATGCAAGTTCGTAGAGCGGGGCCAGGGCCGTGTTGCCCAGGAGGACGGCGACGCCTCCCGCGCTGGAGAGCAAACCGTAGAAGGCCCCGGTAGGACGCCCCGCCGAAAACTCGAGTACCAGTCCCATGGCAACGGGCGTCACGCACATGTGTCCGAGGGAAAGACCCGTGACGAGCAGAAGGGCCGGCAGGATGGGGAACCCGTTCGGCGGAGGAAACACGGCCATAACGGCGAGGGAACCGAAACCTGCGGCTTGCAGGCCAAATCCCAGGGGAAGCGCTATTTTTGCCCCTGCCCGGCGCATCAGCCTCGCGATCGGCCACTGCAGGACGACGGTCAGGACAGACGCACACGCAAATACCGTGGCCAGCGCGCTGATGCCGGCGCCGCTGCGCTGGAGTTCGACCGGCAACCCGAAATAGAGCTGGTTGTAGGCCAGGAGATTGAGGCTGTAGAAGGCCGCGAACCAGATGAACCTTTTCTCGCCGAGGCAGGACCAAATGCCCGACGACGGCGCAGACCTGGGCTGTTCGGCCAGCGTTTCGGGGATATCGGGGCGGGTTTTAGGAAGGAAGCGCAGGAAGACAAGGGCCATTAGGGCAAAGACTCCGGCTCCTACCAACAGGGCGGTGTCAAAACTGGTATTGAGTAGCAGGGCTCCCAGTAGCGGGCCGACAACTGCGCCAATTTCCCCAAAGACCACCAGCAAGGCAAAGAGGGCCGAGCCTTGGTTGCTTTTTGTGGTGCTGTTCGGGGTGGTTTTGGAACGGGTGGTGCCGCGCTGTGCAGCTGCCGCCACGAGGCTTTCCAATGCAGGCGAGAACAGGGCACCACCAACGCCGGTGATGACGGCACCGAGCAGGAAGAGCGGGAAATCTTCGGCCAGCACCAGGAGCAGATATCCGGCGATCCGCACCAGGCATCCGGTGATCATCGCCCGGCGTGCTCCCCAAACGTCGGCAATGGCCCCGCCGAAAAGGAACAACCCTTGCTGGGCAAAGGTTCGTGCACCAAGGACAATCCCGATCGCCATCGCGCCCATGCCAAAGTCTTCCCGCATGGCCACTGCGAGGAAGGGAACTACTGAGAAGAAGCCGACGTTGAAGATGAGCTGACTGGCCAGCAGAAGCCTCGGTGAAGCTTGCACCATCACGCCGGCCTCCCCCGCACTGGTGACTTCCACGCGGGACTTCCGTACCGCCGTCGAGGATGATTTCATGCCTTGCTCCCAATTCTGGTCAGCCGCGGGATGGAGGCGATGAGTTCCCGGGTGGCGTGATGTTGCGGGTTATCGAATAGCTCCGCGGTTGGTTCCTGCTCCACGATGGGCCCCAGAGAGAGAGCTCTTCCAGGGAGGTTTGTACAGCAGGCACTCTAATGCTATCAAGAATCATTCGCATTTGTCACCTTGGCGAAACCTAAAGCCGAAAGAGGACGCCCCGGCGAGGCGGACACAAAAGCCAGGTCCGAACGCGGGGGTAGGTATGTCGAGCGTTTAGAGGGCCTTGAGCGTTTCCGCGAGCCGAGAGATACCCAGTTCCGTCCGCTCAGGGGTTTGCGAGGCAAAGCACAGCCGTAGAGCGTTGCCGAACTGTCCAGTCACGGAGAACGCATGTCCGGGGATGAATGCCACACCGTTCTGGACGCCTAAGCTAAACAGTTTTGAGGTGTCGACGTGTTCACGGAAGGTGAGCCACAGGAAGAATCCGCCTTGGGGATTCGTCCATGTCGCCTGTCCGCCGAAGTGGCGCTCCAGCGAGGCCTGCATCGCCCGCATCCGTGTGTGATATTCGCTGCGGAGCCGCTCCAAGTGTGGCTCGAGGTCACCGCGGCGAAGGAACTCGGCCGACAGGAGCTGATTGGGAACATTGGTGCAGGTGTCCATCGTTTGTTTTGCATCAATGAGTTTCGCCACGATGGCAGGATCGGCGTCGACCCAGCCGACGCGCAGCCCTGGGGCGAGGATCTAGGAAAAGGTGCGGACGGAGAACACGAGCGGGTCCCCGCCGCCCAGCTCGCGGAATCCCGGGATGTGCTCGCCGTCGAAACGCAGCATTCCATAGGGGTCATCATCGATGATGATGCTTCCCCATTTCCTGGCCAGCGCGAGTAGGAGGTGACGGCGTTCCAGGGACATGGCCGTCCCGGTCGGGTTCTGAAAATTCGGAATGACGTAGATAGCCTTCGGCACCCGCCCGGCTTTTTGAACCAGCTCCGGCAATGCCTCAACCATCAGGCCGTCGCCGTCCATTGGTGCCTCAAGGATGTCCGCACCATAAGCCAGGAGCGTGGCACTTCCGTTGGTATAGGTCGGCGCCTCGACGATCACGAGGTCTCCTGGGTCAACAAACAGCTTGCCCGCCAGGTCCAGCCCCTGCATTCCTCCGGTCGTGATGAGCAGCCGATCGGCCGACGTGCGCTCGGGAGTCGATTCCAGGTATGCAAGCAGTTCGTCGCGGAGCCCGATTTCACCCTCGGTGGCTCCATAGGCGAAGGCCGCCGCCCCGGCATCGGCGAGAACGGACTGGTAGATCTCGAGGAAGGCATCGGAGGGAACCGCTTCAGCAGCCGGGCTCCCCATGGCGAAGCTGACAATGTCGTGTGTCTGTTGCTGCAGCAGGGACGTGCTTGAATCGATAATTGAGCCAACGAGGCCCTTGGCGCGGGCTGCCCACGGGTGGCCTGCGGGACCGATGGGCGTTGGTGACACGATGTGTTCTCTTTCCGTCTGACTCACTGCCGTCCTCTCCGTAGAGCGAGGAGTTCGAGTTCCCGTGAAACAGCTTCGATCGCATCGGCGCGCGTGGCTGGCTTTTTCTCCCCCAGGCGATTCCTTTCGACGCGCCTCGGTTCGCGTGATCCGGGAACAGACATGACAGGGACCCGGGAGCCGGCTGCCTGCTGTTCGGGCGCTGAATCAGCGAGAGGATCGTGGAAGATCAGTTCCGCCACCCTTGGTGAGGGGGCGCCGGCCAGGAACGGCTTCGAATTGTTCCTGTGCATAGTGGACTTTGGCTCAGTCACCGAAACCCACCTTGTTGAACATGAACGGCAAGGAGGATCGAACCCAGGGCAAGGATGCCAGCACAAATCTGTAACAGGGAGCTATTTTCGAATCTTCTCGGACTCCCTGCGTCTGCAGCGGACCAGGGAAAGCGCGACACTGCGCTTGAACTGGTCAGGAGCCCTGCTGCGATGAGCACGATGAGGCTAATCATTGCGCTATCCGCCTTTCTGGTCCACATCGAGGCGCACGTGTGCCTACCGGTCAAGCCCGGGACCCAAGTACATAATTTCACCTCCAAGTCTATCGTCGATTGTTGACAATTGCTAGGTTGAAAAGCAAGAGCCCCGGCGCAGCTGGCTCGGGGCTCTTGCTCGGGTCGGACGAGCCGCTCCGACAGCGTCTCGTTACGCCCGCATCCGGCTTTGTTATGCCGTCGCGGCAGTGAGATCCTCCACTGCCTGTTGCAGATGCCGTTTGATGGCGCGCTGGAGTCCCTTTCTGTCGCCTGCTTCCAGTAGATCCAGGAGGTTCTGATGCTCCTGCACCAGATCGTCCACCCGGGGGTAGGAAACTTCCAGGTTGAGTATGCACATTCGGGATTCGGCTGCCAGTGTCTGGTAAATCCGGATGAGGCGGGAATTTCCTGTGCCTGCAACGAAGGAGGTGTGGAATTGCATATCCAGCCGTGCAATTGCCTGCCAGTCGGACACGGCAACCTGCTTGGCCATGTCCTTGATGATTCCCTTCAGCACGTCGCAGGTGTCGTTGATCTTTTCCGGCCCGGCGTCCATCAGGATGTTTGCGGCGGCTGATTCAATGGCCTCGCGGACGGCGTAGATCTCCTTGATGTCATCAGTCGAAAGCTCCAGGACGAACACCCCGCGGTTGCGGTGGCTGACCAGGATCCCCTCCTGGCTTAAGCGCTGCAATGCTTCCCGGAGAGGGCCCCTGGACGTCTGCAGCTGACTGGCCAGGGCAGATTCATTGATCTGCTGTCCCGGACGGAAAATCCCCTGGACAATCTGTTCCCGCAGCTGATCCGCGATCAGCTGCGCCGTGGGCCTTCCCTCCAGGACAAACAGTCCTTCCTGTGCCGCCATGTACATTCCTCATCTCACTCTTGGTCAAAACTACGTATTATCTAGACAGTAAAGGACTCGTGCACTTCTCATCGGGCGATACCTTCCGGGTCTGTCAGCACAACGGGTTTCGCTTGCCGGGGAAGCCTGGAGGTTGCACGGGAGTATTTTTTCTCGAGCCGGGACTGGGGATAGCTCAGCAGTAGGGTCATCACGAGGTACCAGAGGCTGGCCACGATCAGCAGCGGGATGGTCTCATAGGTGCGGGCGTAGATGAGCTGGGCGCTTTGGAGCAGTTCCGCAACCCCGAGCACGCTGACGAGGGAGGTCTCCTTGAACATGCCGATGACCTGGTTGCCGGTTGCCGGGATGATCGAGGGCATTGCCTGGGGGATGATGATCTTGCGCATCTTCGTTGCGCTGCTCATTCCCAGGGAGTCGGCGGCTTCGATCTGGCCCTTGCCGACCGACATGAACCCCCCGCGGATGATCTCGGCCATGTAAGCGGCCTCGTTGAGGGTCAGGCCGATCAGGGCCGCCGTGATGGGCGCCATCAGGGCATTGATGTCAACCGCGGTGCTGATATCGGTGAACGGAATTCCGATGGTCAGGTTCGGGTACAGCGCCGCGATGTTGAACCAGAAGATCAACTGCACCAGGACCGGTGTGCCGCGGAAAATGGTGATGTAGACGCCCGCGGTGGCCGCAATCGGTTTGATGCTGGAGGATCTCATGATCGCCAGAACCAGACCCAGTAGCGTTCCGAAGAACATGCTGGCAACCGTGAGGAAGATGGTGAGCATTAGGCCACGGAGGATGGTTTCGTGCGTGAAGTACCTGGCGACCACATGCCACTTGAAGTTCGGATTAGTCGAAACGGAAATGAGAATGCCCAAGGCCAGCAGGGAGCAGACGATCCAGGCGACGTACTCAAAGGCACTTCGACGCCGCAACCTTGGTTTGAGCGCTGGGTCCATCCCGCTCACGGCGGTTGCAGGTCTGCGGCCAACGAATTTCAACACCGTGTCCCCTAGTTGAGCTTGGCTTCAGTGATGGCGCCCGCCTCGAGGCCCCAATTGGCGAGCGACTCCTTATATTCGGGGCTGTCCAGGACGGACTGGATGGCCTTCTGCAGGGCCGGCGTCAGCGGCGAGCCCTTTTTCAGGGCAATGGCAGCCACGTGATCCGAGCGCGTGTCCACCTGTGGAGTCAGGATCGTGAAAGTGTTCGGCTGCTGCTCGTCTGCCCAAACGAGCGAGACAGTGTCGTAGAGGACGCCATCGATCCGCTTGGAAGCCAGTTGCGTTAGTGCCTCCTGGATGTTGGGAAGCGTGACGCCGTTGATAGCCGGCTTGCCTTTTTCCTCGCAGGTCCATTTCGAGATGTTCGGCAGATGCTTCAACTGGGCATTCGACCCCTTGGTGACCGCGATGCTCCTGCCGCACATATCTTCGTTGCTGATGTTGAGGGGGTTACCGTGGGCTACGGCAACAGAAAGGCCTCCGTTGAAGTAATCGATCATGTCCAGCACCTTCAGCCGCTCAGTAGTGGGGGACATGGTGGTGGCGGTGAAGTCATAGCGGCCACCGTCAAGACCGGGAATGATGGTGTCGAACGCGGTGTTTTCGAACTTCAGCTTCAGTCCCAGCTTTTTGGCAATCAGCCGTGCCATATCCGGGTTGAGGCCGATCGGCGTGACGTTGTCATCGGCGAGGAACGTGGTGGGCGGGTAGTGAAGGTCCATGGCCACTGTGAGTTCGCCCTTGTCCTTGTAGGACTGGGGCAAAAGCTTTACCGCGGCCTCGTCGGGTTGGACTCCCTCGGAGATGTCAACCGTATTTGACGTGTTCGGGCCCTCCCGTGCCGGATCACCGCTGCCGCCGGCGCCGCACGCGCCGAGTACTAACAGAACCGCCAATCCTGCTACTGCACGCTGGACTTTGCTTCTGGTCTTCATCGCTGCTTCCCTGGGCGAGGGCGGTGCTGGAGCCAACTGACCGGACCGCCCACTAAACGTTCTTACCTAATAATGGAACCACCCGGATCGCAGATCATCGACAATTCACACAGTTTTTTTGCGGCTATCTCTTTCGTCCCGTTTATGCGCGTGGCGGGCAACCCTACAAAAGGGAAGAGGTGGCCAGGTCCATGGGACCTGGCCACCTCTTCGCTGTTGATCCTGCTCAAGGGATGCTTCGAGGAATGTTTTAGGCGATGATGTCGTCGTCTTGCCTCGGGATGGTGAGATCTTTCACGGCCGTTCGCAGGTGGTGCTTGACGGCCTGCTGCAGTCCGTCTCTGTCTTCCGCTTCGAGCAGGTCCAGCAGGTTTTGGTGTTCCTGGACCAGCACATCCAGGCGGGGGTAGGCAACTTCCAGGCTGAGAATGCACATTCTCGACTCGGCCGCGAGTGTCTCGTAAATCCGGATGAGACGGCTGTTGCCCGTGCCTGCAACGAAAGACGTGTGGAATTGCATGTCCAACCGTGCAATCGCCTGCCAGTCGGATACGGCAACGTGCTTCGCCATGTCCCTGATGGTTTCCTTCAGCACCTGGCACGTGTCGTTGATCTTGTCCTGCCCGGCTTCCATCAAGGTGTTGGACGCGGCCAGTTCCACCGCCTCGCGGACGGCGTAGATCTCCTTGATGTCGGCGGTCGAAAGCTCCAGGACGAAGACTCCACGGTTACGGTGGCTGATCAGGAGACCCTCCTGGCACAGGCGCTGCAGTGCTTCCCGGAGTGGACCCCGGGACGTACGGAACTGGCCAGCCACTGCAGATTCATTGATCTGCTGTCCCGGGCGGAAGGTCCCTTGGACAATTTGTTCCCGCAGCTGATCAGCGATCAGCTGCGCCGTGGGTCTTCCTTCCAGGACAAACAGCCCTTCTGGTGCCGCCATTGACATCCCCCTCATTTCATTCTTTCGGTTTACTGCGCGATCTAGACAGCTATTGCGGTGTATTTGATCTCGAGGAATTCTTCGATGCCGATCTTGCCGCCTTCGCGTCCGAGACCTGATTGCTTGACGCCGCCGAACGGTGCTGCAGGGTTGGAGACCAGGCCGGTGTTCAGGCCGACCATGCCTACTTCCAGTTCCGCGGAGAAGCGAAGGGCCTTGTTCATGTTCTCGGTAAAGACGTACCCGACGAGGCCCCACTCGGTGTCGTTGGCGATGGTCAGGACTTCGTCCTCGCTGTCGAAGGCCGTGATGGCCGCGACCGGACCGAAAATCTCGGTGCTCATCAGATCCGCGTCCAGGGAGACGTCCGTCAGGACGGTGGGGGTGTAGAAGTATCCCGGACCGTCGGGGCGGCTTCCCCCGGTCAGGACGCGTGCGCCCTTGGCGATGGCGTCGGCCACCAGGCTTTCGACCTTGTCCAGGCCCTTCTGCTCGATCAGGGGGCCGACCTCGGTTCCTTCCACGGCGCCGTTGCCCACCCGCAGTTCGGAGATCTTTTTGGCGAACTTCTCGCTGAACTCCTCCACCACTGACCGGTGCACGAAGAAGCGGTTCGCGGCGGTGCAGGCTTCTCCCATGTTCCGCATTTTGGCCTTCATGGCGCCATCGACGGCTTTTTCGATGTCGGCGTCGGCCAGGACGATGAACGGGGCGTTGCCGCCCAGTTCCATCGAGGAGCGCATGACGTTGTCGGCCGCCTGGCGCAGCAGGATCTTGCCGACCCCGGTGGAGCCGGTGAAGCTGATCTTGCGGGCGATGCCGCTGCTGGTCCAGTTCTCCACCACGGGCGCGGCGCTGGCGGTGGTGACCACGTTCAGGACGCCGTCGGGAAGGCCGGCCTCCCGGAAGATCTGCACCAGCGCCAGGGACGTCAGCGGTGTCAGCTCGGCAGGCTTGAAGACCATCGTGCAGCCCGCGGCGACCGCGGGGGCGATCTTGCGGGCGCCCATGGCCAGCGGGAAGTTCCACGGGGTGACCAGCACGCAGGGACCAACCGGTTCCTTGGTGATCATGATCCGGGTGTTGCCATCCACGGACGTGGCGTGGTCACCGCCGATGCGAACGGCCTCTTCCGAGAACCAGCGCAGCATTTCGGCGCCGTAGGCCACTTCGCCCTTGGCCTCGGCCAGGGGCTTGCCCATCTCGGCGGTCATGATGGCGGCGAGCCGGTCGGTGTTCGCGATAACCAGTTCGAAGGCGCGCCGCAGGATGTCCGCCCGCTGGCGGGGTGTGGACTTGCCCCACTCCGCCTGGGCGCGGCCGGCGGCCTCGATGGCCAGCGCGGCGTCTTCGGGCCCGCCGTCGGCGACGTGGGCGATGATTTCGTTCGTGGCCGGGTTCTCGACGGGGAACGTGGCGCCGCTGGCGGCCTTCCGCCAGGCACCGTCGATGAACAAGTCAGTATGAAGAGTGGTCGGATCAAATGAGAGACTCATGTCACGCTTTCAGTGTCTGGGGAAGGGATTTCGCCGGGGCGGTGTGTGGTCCGCCGCCGGCGAAATCCATGCCGTGGGTTGTATTAGGAGGTGGCCGTCTTAAGCGCCTGGGTGAATCGGGAGATACCGGCCTGGATCTCATCACTGGTGACGTTCAGTGCCGGGATGATGCGAACGACGTTGCCGTGCGGACCGCAGGTGAGAAGGAGAAGCTCTTCCTTGATTGCGGCCTGCTGGACAGCCAAGGCTGTGGCGGCATCAGGCGTGTTGTCCGGGGCCGTGAATTCGACACCCTGCATCAGGCCGCGGCCGCGGACGTTGCCGATGCCGGTGAATTCTGTCTTGAGCCGGTCAAGTCCTGCGCGCAGTTCGTCACCGCGAAGCAGGGCATTCTCTACCAGGTTCTCGCGCTCGATGACACCCAGGGTTGCGACACCGGCGGCGGCTGCGACGGCGTTTCCGCCGTAGGTGCCGCCCTGTGAGCCGGCCCAGGCCTTCCCCATCAGCTCTGCCGAGGCGGCAATCGCCGAGATCGGAAAGCCGCTGGCGAGTCCCTTCGCGGTGATGACCACGTCAGGGGTGATGCCTGCCCAGTCGTGGCCCCAGAACTTTCCGGTCCGACCGACGCCGGCCTGGACCTCGTCCAGGATGAGCACGATGCCGTGGCGGTCGGCACGTTCCCGCAGTCCCTGCAGGAAAGCCGGGGGAGTGGGAATGTACCCGCCGTCGCCGAGTACGGGTTCGATGATGAAACCTGCCGTGTCTGCGGGGCTGCTGATGCTCAGGAGGAGGTGGTCCAGTTCCTTCAGCGCGAAGTTGACTGCGGTTTCCTCGTCCCAGCCATAGCGGTAGGAGTGCGGGAACGGAGAAATGTGCACGCCGCCCATGAGGGGGGAGAAGCCTGAACGGAACTTCGTGCCGGCCGTGGTGAGCGACGCGGCGCCCACCGTCCGGCCGTGGAAGCCGCCGTGGAAGGAGATGATGTTGGGCCGGCCCGTCGCCATGCGCGCCAGGCGGACCGAAGCCTCCACGGCCTCGGAGCCGGACGTGGCGTAGAAAACGCTGTCCAGCCCCGAGGGCAGGAAGTCTCCCAGTTTCTCGGTGAGCTCAAGCAAGGGCTTGTGCATCACCGTGGTGTACTGGGCATGGACAATCTTGCCCACCTGCTCGCGCGCTGCCGCTACGACGTCGGGGTGGCAGTGACCCGTGCTTGTAACGCCGATTCCGGTGGTGAAATCGAGGTACTTTTTGCCGTCGGTCGCGTGGATCCAGCTGCCGAGCGCGTGGTCTACGACGACGGGAGTGGCTTGCTTGAGGAGGGGACTAAGAGTTGCCATGGCTTCATACTTTCGTAAGGGTTGTAGATTGTCAACAATGTGCGGAGTGATCCGCATCAAATGCTTGTTGGACGACTAGGTCGTCTTGAAGCGTTCGGGCCTGACGAAACCCAGGCCCTCAAAGGTTCGCTTGCCCAGGGCTTCGTGTGCGGCGATCTCCCCGTAACCGGTAGCCATTTTGAAGCCCCCGCCGGAAAAGCCGGTGGCGAGGTAGATTTTGCTCTGGTCGTTCAGGTGGCCGATCAGAGGCTTCCCATCCGAGGTGAAGAGGTCGGGGAAGGCATCCGAGCGGACAATGTTAGGGAAGAGTCCTGGGAAGAACTCAGTAACCGTGTCCATGGTTTCCCCGATTTCCGCGGATGTGAGGTCCCGGGGGACCGAATCAGCCTGGGGTGTTGGTGCGCCGCGGCCGTCCAGCGTTGCCTTGACCGTTACTCCATCGACGGCGGGTGCCCCATACATGGAGCGGTCCCCGGAGATCCGGATGAAAATGGGGAACTTCTCCGGCGAGAACTCGGCTGCGTCGCGGGCGACGAACCAGGTCAGGAAGAGCCGTTTGATTTGGGTTGCTGCTTTGAGGTAGTCGGGCATCAGCCGCTGGGACCAGCCGCCGGAGGAGACGATGACGTTCTCGAAGGTCCAGGACTTCTCGCCGGAGGTGATGATGACGCCGTCCCCGGTTTCGGTGATGCTGTCGATCGGGGTGTTGGTGTGGATCGTTGCGCCGTTGGCTTCCGCGGCCGCGACCGCCGCCGTGACGGCACGGTCGGTGCGCAGCGCGCCGGCGTGCGGGTCGTAGACGGCGATGTCGTCCGGGCGGAGGTTGTGCTGGGGGTAGCGTTCGGCCATCTCCTCACGGCTGAGGATTTCGTGCTCGGCCCCGTTGGTCCTGGTGGTTTCCAGGAGGCTGGGGATGTAGGGCCCGTCTTTGGTGCCGATGGACAGTCCGCCGCAGCGGGTGAGGATGTTCTGCCCGGTTTCGGCTTCGAGCTCGGACCAGAGATCCCGGGAGCGTTCCAGGATGGGATAGAAGTCAGGCACTCCGCGGTAGAGCATGCGGAAGAGCCTGGTATCGCCGCCCACGGCGCTGCGGCCGTGGGCGGGAACCTGGGCTTCGAATCCGGTGACGGAATCGGACAGGCGCGATGCCTGCCAGAGCGCCATGCTTCCGATGCTGCCCAGGCCGATGACGGCGAGTTTTCCATCCACGGCTAGAGCACCTGCTGCAGGAAGGCCTGGGTGCGGGCCTCCTGGGGGTTGGAAAGAACTTCACGGGCGTCGCCGCGTTCGACGACGTAGCCGTCGTCCATGAAGATCAGGGAGTCGGCCACTTCGCGGGCGAAGCCCATTTCGTGGGTGACGACCACCATGGTCATGCCCTTCTTCGCCAGTTCCTTCATCACGGCCAGGACTTCGCCGACCTTTTCGGGGTCCAGTGCGGACGTGGGTTCATCGAAGAGCATGATCTCCGGCTCCATGGCCAGGGACCGGGCGATCGCGACGCGCTGCTGCTGCCCCCCGGAGAGCTGCGCGGGGTAGTAGTCCCCGAACCCGGCTAGGCCGACACTGGTCAGCAGTTCCTGGGCCCGTTTGGCGGCCTCTTTCTTGTCAGCGCCCTTGACCAGGACCGGCCCGGACATGACGTTTTCCTGGGCGGTCATGTTCGGGAACAGGTTGAACGACTGGAACACCATGCCAACCCTGGTGCGCTGCTCGGCGAGCTTCTTGGGACTGTGTGCGTGGTAGGCGTGCGGAGTCTCGTAGTAGCCGAAGTCCTCGCCGTTGACTTTGAGAACCCCCGAGTCGACGGTCTCCAGGCCGTTGATGCAGCGCAGGATAGTGGACTTTCCGGAACCGCTGGGGCCGATGATGCAGCAGATCTCTCCGCTGGCGATGTCCAGGTTGATGTCCTTCAGGACTGTTTTCGGTCCAAACGACTTTCGAATTTTCTGGGCAAGAATCGTGCCGTCTTTGCTCATCGGAGGGTCCCTTCCGGTTCGGTCAGCACAACAACTTTCTTCGCCTTCCGGGGAAGCCTTGAGGTTGCGCGGGAGTATTTCTGTTCGAGCTTGGACTGCGGATAGCTCAGCAGCAGGGTCATCACCAGGTACCAGAGGCTGGCCACGAGCAGCAGCGGGATGGTCTCGTAGGTGCGGGCGTAGATGAGCTGGGCGCTTTGGAGCAGTTCCGCGACACCGAGCACACTGACCAGAGAGGTTCCCTTGAACATGCCGATCACCTGGTTACCGGTGGCCGGGATGATGGACGGCATCGCCTGCGGGATGATGACCTTGCGCATCCTCGTGCCGGCGCTCATCCCGAGAGAGTCGGCGGCCTCGATCTGGCCCTTGCCGACCGAGGAGAACCCGCCACGGATGATCTCCGCCATGTAGGCCGCCTCATTGAGGGTCAAACCAACCAGGGCTGCCGTGATGGGCGCCATCAGGGCGTTCATGTCGATCGCGGTGCCAATGTCCGTGAACGGGATCCCGATGGTCAGGTTCGGATACAGCGCGGAGATGTTGAACCAGAAGATCAGCTGCACCAGGACCGGGGTGCCCCGGAAAAGCGTGATGTAGAGGTTCGCGGCGATGGAAACCGGCTTCACCTGAGAGGAGCGCATGATCGCCAGGCCCAGCCCCAGGAGGGTTCCCAGGGCCATGCTGGCAAGCGTGAGGAAGATCGTGAGCATCAGCCCACGGAGGATGGATTCATGCGTGAAGTACTGGGCGACCGTGCCCCACTTGAAGTTGGGGTTCGTCAGGACAGAGACGAGGATCCCGATGCCGGCGAGAATGCTGAGGACCCATCCCGCGTACTCGGCAGGAGTCCGAAGCCGAAGCCGGGGCTTGAGCGCTGAATCAATGCTACTCATCGTTGCTTCACTTCCTTTGTTAGTAGCTGTGACCATGGAGGCGCCCCGCTAGTTCAGCTTGGCATCGGTGATGGCCCCGGACTCGAGACCCCAGTTCTCCAGGGACTCCTTGTACTCCGGAGTTTCAAGGACGGACTGGATGGCCTTCTGCAGGGCCGGGGTCAGCGCAGAGTTCTTCTTCAGGCCAATGGCGGTCACGTCGCTGTTGCCGACGTTGACGCGGCCGATGAGTTCGAAGGAGTTCGGCTGCTGCTTCTGGGCCCAACCGAGGGAGGTGGTGTCGTAAAGGACGCCGTCGATCCGCTTGGAGTGCAGCTGGGTCAGGGCCTCCTGGACGTTGGGCAGCGTCACGCCGTTGATCGCCGGCTGTCCCTTGGAGGTGCAGGTCTGCTCGCTCAGGTCCGGAAGGCGCTTGAGCTGGCCTGTGGAGCCCTGGGTGACGGCGATGTTCTTCCCGCACAGGGTCGCGACGGTGAGCTTCAGCGGGTTCCCGGCAGCCACGGCCACCGAGTTGCCGGCCTTGAAGTAATCGATCATGTCCAGGACCTTGAGGCGCTCTTCGGTCTTTGACATCGTGGTGGCGGTGAAGTCGAAGCGGCCGCCGTCAAGGCCCGGGACGATCGTGTCGAACTTCGTGTCCACGAACTTCAGCTTCAAGTCAAGCTTCTTCGCAACGAGCCGCGCGACGTCCGGGTTGAGCCCGATCGGGGTGGTGTTGTCCTCAGCGAGGAAGGTCGTGGGCGGGTAGTGCAGGTCCATCGCGACCGTGAGCTCGCCCTTGTCCTTGTAGGACTGCGGCAACAAGGCCACGGCTGCCGCATCCGGCTGGACACCTTCTGAGATGTCAGTCGTGTTCGAGGTCTTTGACTTTGTGTCCTCAGATGCCGAAGTGCCGGTGGCCGCGCCGCCACAAGCGGTGAGGGCCAGCAGGACGGCAATGCCTGCTGCTGCTGTCTGGGCTTTGTTGATGGTCTTCATGGTGCTTCCCTTCGAATGGTTTCGGCTGAATTGGATCCGCCAAAACGGGTGCATATTTCGCGGGACCGACCGGTTGGCATCCCTGACTTTAAGGTGCTGGGTCGGTACTAACGTGTCTTGCTTCATGCGGGGTTGTGATCCTGATCTCGTTCCGCATCTAACCCAATGCAACCCTCTCAGCTGCAGATTGTCAACAATTGACGAAAAGAAATTTGCTGGGCTAACAAGCCGGCAGTTAGGAGCAGGAAGTTGTTGACAATTTACAATTTCCGGTCCTAGAGTCGAGGTATTGGACAGCAGAGTCCTCCTGCGACGGGGAAGATTCCGACTAGCTCTCTGGGCATGCCCTGGAACCACAATGAGGCTCGGCCTCCGGGCCTTCGACACAACTTCAAGAAACGGACGAATCATGGCAGACACGAACCTCCGGCCGAAGTACATCTCTTTTGATATCTACGGCACACTGATCAACTTCGACATTGACCCCACCACGCGTCGCCTGCTCGATGGCCGCATCTCAGAAGAGCAGTGGCCGACCTTCAAGAAGCAGTTCCGCGGGTACCGGTTCGACGAGGTCTGCGGCGACTACAAGCCTTACGAGGCCATCCTTCAGGATTCCTTTGACCGGGTGTGCAAGCGCTGGGGCATTGGGCCGACGCCTGGTGCCGGCGCAGAGTTCGCTGAGGCCGTGCGCGGCTGGGTTGCCCACGAGGACGTGCCGGCTCCGCTGAAGCTCATGGGCGACAACTACAAGCTGGTGGCTCTGTCCAACGCAGACGACAGCTTCCTGGAGATCAGCATTCCGAAGCTCGGCGCAGACTTTCACGCCGTGTTGACCGCTGAGCAGGCCCAGGCCTACAAGCCGCGGTACCAGGCCTTCGAGTACATGCTCGATACCCTGAACGCCAAGCCGGAGGACTTCCTGCACATCTCCTCGCACACCCGCTACGACATACACCCGATGCACGACATGGGCTTCCGGAACCTTTGGGTGCTGGACCGTGGCTATGACCCCATTGGCCCGGGCTACGACCTCACCGCCGTTAAGTCCCTGGACGAGATCAACAAGCACCTCGGTCTCTAAACCGACTTCGAGGCGAAAGGTCAAACCGTGAAACTCATTCCTTACTGGCTGGATACAGCCGAAGCATCCGGAGACTACCGGCAGACCCCGGTACCGGAAAATGTCGACGTCGCGATCATCGGCGCCGGATTTACCGGGCTCTCAGCGGCCCTTGAATTTGCCAAGCAGGGCGCCAGTGTTGCCGTTTTCGAACGCCACACCGTGGGGTGGGGTGCCTCGGGCCGTAACGGGGGAATGGCGACGACCGGGTTGGCCATCAGCTTCAGCACCGCGGTCAAGCGCTACGGCGCCACGCGTGCCGTGGAGATGTTCCAGGAATACAACGACGCTATCGACACCATCGAAAAGCTGGTGCATGACAATGGCATCGACTGCGACTACAACCGTTTCGGAAAGCTCTCGCTGGCCTTCCACAAGTCCCACTATGAGGGCTTCCTGAAGTCGCAGGAGAAGCTGGCCAAACTGGCCGACCACCACGTCACCGTGATCCCCAAGTCCGAGATCCACAGCGAAATCGGCACGGACTTCTACCAGGGCGCCATGGTTGACCCGCTCGGGGCGGGCCTGCATGTGGGCAAGTTCGTGCACGGCCTCGCTGGTGTTGCTGTTGCAGCCGGAGCCGATATTTGCGAGAACGCCGCGGTGACCGAGCTGAAGAAGGTCTCCGGCACGGTGCACGACGTGCACACCACCCGGGGCATCACCCGTGCCAAGCAGGTCCTGGTCGCTACCAGCGGCTACACCGGCAACATCACGCCGTGGCTGCAGCGCAGGGTCATCCCGGTGGGAAGCTTCATCATTGTCACCGACCCGCTGCCCGAAGACGTGGTCAACCGGATCCTGCCCAACCGTCGCCAGGCCTCGGACAGCAAGATGCTGACCTACTACTTCCGGATCACCCCGGACAACCGTCTGCTGTTCGGCGGCCGGGCCCGCTTCGCGCTGTCCAGCCCGGACTCGGACGTCAAGAGCGCCGAGATCCTCCGCAAGGCGATGCTCGAGCTCTTCCCGTACCTCTCCAACGCCAAGGTGGACTACATCTGGGGCGGCCTGGTGGACCTCTCCATGGACCAGATGGTGCATGCCGGCCAGCATGACGGACTCTTCTACTCCCTCTGCTACAGCGGACACGGCGTGCAGATGGCTGCCCACATGGGTAAGCGCATGGCCCACTACATGGCCGGCGACAAGACTGCGAACGTCTGGGAAGACCTGAAGAACCCGCCCGTCCCCGGCCACTTTGGCCCGCCGTGGTTCCTGCCGTTCATCGGCGCAGCCGCAAAAATCATCGACCGCATCAAATAGGTAAATTAAGGGTTCCCATGATCGCATCAACGACAGTGGCTGACGCACGCCCGGAATCAGCCGAAGAAACCGCCTACAGGCGCACAAAGTTTGCGAATCTCCCAGGAGGAGCGTTCTTCGAGGGTCAGTGGCAAACCGCCGACATGACCCTTGAAGTAAGGGACCCTGAAGACGGTGTCTTGCTGGGGAGCGTATGCACCTCGACGGCGGAGGACGTGCGCCGGGCAGTAGCGCACCTTCACCGGCACCTCCAGGGTGAGGAGTGGCCGCTGCGTTCCCGCCGTCAGGCTCTGGAAAAGGCAACCCAGCTGCTGGCAGAACAGGCTGAGAGGTTCGCCAACATCATTGCTTCGGAGAGCAGCAAAACCATCACCGAAGCCGAGCGCGAGGTCCGCCGCTGCATTGAGACCTTCAGGCTCTCTGCCGCAGCGTCAAGCGAGCTGACCGGGGAGACCCTGGGTTTTGAGGACAGCATGGCCGGTGCCAACAAGATCGGCTGGTACAGCCGCAAGCCGGTGGGGATCGTTGCAGCCATCACGCCGTTCAACGATCCGCTGAACCTGGTGGCTCACAAGCTGGGCCCGGCCATCATCGGAGGCAACGGCGTCGTCCTTAAGCCATCGGCCCGCACTCCGCTGGTCGCGCTGGCCCTTGTCCAGCTGCTGCTCGAAGCGGGCGTCCCGTCCGGACGCATTGCGGCGATCGTGAGCGGGCCGGGCGTTGCCGAAGCGCTGGTCACGGATGACCGGGTGGACTTGATTTCCTTCACTGGCGGCCCTGCCACGGCGGAACGCATCGCCGCCATGGCCGGTGCGAAGAAGATCCTGTCCGAACTTGGCGGCAACAACGCCACGATTGTCTGCGCCGACGCGGATGCGATCCAGGCGGCGGATGCCATCGTGGCCGGCGCGTTCGGCGTGGCCGGGCAGAACTGCCTCTCGGTCCAGCGCGTATACGTGCACATCTCGCTGTTCGAGGAAGTCCTGGAACACGTCACTCGCGGAACAGAGGCCCTCAAGACCGGGCCGAAGCTCGACCGCGGCACCGACGTGGGACCGTTGATCTCCGAGGCCGAAGCACGGCGGGTCGAGGAATGGGTGGAGGAGGCCAAGGCCGCCGGGGCGACCGTCCATGCTGGAGGGACACGGCGGAACGCCTACTACGAGCCGACCGTCCTGACCGATGTGCCCACGGACTGCAAGGTGATCCGGGACGAAGTCTTCGGACCCGTCGTCAGCATCCTGCCCTTCATCAGCATCGCGGACGCTGTCCACGCCGCCAACAGCTCCGACTACGGCCTTCAGGCCGGCGTCTTCACCCAGTCCATTGACCAGGCGCTGGACATCGCGGAGAAGCTGCACGTGGGCGCCGTGGTGATCAACGAGACCAGCGACGTCCGGATCGACTCGATGCCCTTCGGCGGATTCAAGAAGTCCGGAGTGGGCCGCGAAGGCGTCAGGTATGCCGTCCACGAGATGACAGAGCCTAAAAGCACCATCGTGAACCTTCGAGGATCCGGTGCCCGCTGGCAGCAGCTGCCGGGCGTCCTGCCAGAGCGGAAAACGTCATGAGCACCGACAAAATCGCAGTCATCGCAGGGGACGGCATCGGCAACGAAGTTGTCCCGGCAGCGATCGCATGCCTCGAGCGGATTGCCGGAATCCATTCCCTGAACCTCGAGTTCACGTACTTCGACTGGGGATGCGAATACTATGCCCGGCACGGTCGGATGATGGCCGAGGACGGGCTGGAGCAGCTCGCCCAGCACAACGCCATCTTCCTGGGCGCCGTGGGCTCACCGGAGGTCCCCGACACGGAATCCCTGTGGGGGCTGCTGATTCCCATCCGCCGGGAGTTCCAGCAGTACATCAACCTCCGTCCCGTCAAAACGCTCGACGGCGTTACCTCGCCTCTTGCGTCCAATCACCCGATCGATCTCCTCATGGTGCGGGAAAACAACGAAGGCGAATATTCCGAAATCGGCGGCCGGATGTACCGCGGCCAGCCCGAGGAAAGCGCCATGCAGACCACCGTCTTCACCCGTCTTGGCATCCTGCGGGCGGCGCACTATGCGGCACGGCTGGCCGCGTCCAGGCGCGGGAAGCTCACCTCGGCCACGAAGAGCAACGGCATCGTGCACACCATGCCGTTCTGGGACGAGGTGGTTGCCGAAACTGTCCGCGAGTACCCGGAGGTCACCCTCACCAGCGAGCTGGTGGATGCATTGGCCGCGCACCTGGTCCTGAAGCCCTGGACCCTGGACGTGATTGTCGCCTCCAACCTGTTCGGCGACATCCTTTCGGACCTTGGCAGCGCCGTGACAGGCTCCATCGGCCTGGCTCCCAGCGCCAACCTGAACCCGGAGGGCGACTACCCCTCCCTCTTCGAACCGGTCCACGGATCGGCGCCGGACATCGCCGGGAAGGGCCTGGCCAACCCGGTGGGGCAGATCTGGTCCGGAGCCATGATGCTGGAGCACCTCGGCCACCCCGAGGCAGCCGCTCACCTGCAGGCCGCCTTCGAGTCAGCCCTGCGCGACGGTCACGGCACCCGCGACGTCGGCGGGACCTCGTCGACGTCGGAATTCACGGCAGCCGTCCTGTCGGCCATCGAGGCCCTGGCCGCGGACCAGTCGGCCAACGCTGCCGCGGTGACGGCGTCATGACCGCCGCCGCAGAATCCAAGCGTCCCGTCGTCGCGGCCCTTTACCGCGAGGCACTGCCGCCGCGGCTTTCCGAGATCGAGGAGCTTGCCGAGGTCCGGCTGACCAAAGCTGACGGTCTCGCCGAGGCACTGGACGGCGCCGACGTGCTGTACCAGTGGCACTCGTTCTCGCCGGCGCTGCGGGAAAACTGGGAGGCGGCCTCGTCCCTGCAGTGGGTACACGTTACGGCAGCGGGCGTCAGCCAGCTTCTCTTCGACGAACTGATCCGCAGCAACATCGTCTACACCAACTCCCGCGGAGTCCTCAGCCGGGCCATCGCCGAGTTTGCCCTCGGCTTCGTCCTGGACATGGCCAAGGACTCCCAGGGCTCCTACCGGTTGCAGCAGGAACAGCGCTGGCAGCACAGGGTCACCAGCAAGATCCAGGGCCAAAGCGCCCTGGTGGTCGGCACCGGGTCCATCGGGCGCGAGATTTCCCGCCTGTTCCGCGCCGTGGGGATGGAGGTCAGCGGGGCCGGAAGGACTGCCCGCCCGGCGGATCCTGACTTCGACCGGATCCACTCCTCCCGGGATCTGGCCGCAGTGGTCCAAGACTACGACTACCTCGTGCTCGCAGCACCACTGACCGCCGACACCCGCGGGTTGGTCAATGCCGGAGTCCTTGCAGCCATGAAGCCCTCGGCGCGGCTCATCAACCTGGGCCGCGGAGAACTTGTCTACACAGGAGCCCTGACCGAGGCATTGGCTTCCGGCTCGATAGCCGGAGCTGCCCTGGACGTTGTGCACCCTGAACCGCTTCCTGCCGGCCACGCACTGTGGAACATGGAGAACGTCATCATCACCCCGCACATGAGCGGGGACACCGAAGACTACCTGGATGACCTCGGCAAGCTGTTTGTGGACAACCTCAAGCTGTACCGCACAGGCGAGCCACTGCAGAACGTCGTCGACAAGGAACTTGGCTTCGTCGCCGCTTCCTGAACCCTCCTTCACCAACTAACCCATCGATTGCTCCGTGAGTGCCCTTTCGAGCGCCCATAAGGGCACTTACGGAGCAATCGACACAAGGATTGAGACATGACCGAGAATTCGTCCCTTTTGGAAACCACAGGAAGCCGGACGGAGACTGACTTCATGGGCGCCCGGCAGATCCCGGCCGCCGCATACTGGGGGATCCAGACCCTGCGTGCAGTGGAGAACTTCCCGATTACCGGCACGGCGATCTCCGCGTACCCGATGCTCGTCAAGTCGCTGGCTCAGGTCAAGCATGCAGCGCTGTTGGCAAACTTCGATCTCGGCCTGATTGATCAGGTGAAAAAGGACGCAATCGAGCGCGCCTGCCAGGACATTGAACAGGGCCGGCTGCTGGAGCAGTTCGTGGTGGATGTGATCCAGGGCGGGGCCGGTACCTCGACGAACATGAATGCCAACGAAGTCATCGCCAACCGTGCACTGGAGCATCTGGGGCTGACCAAGGGTGAGTACTCCAGCATTCATCCGAACGGGCACGTGAACCTCGGCCAGTCAACCAACGACGTGTACCCCACAGCGATCAAGATCGCCACAATCCAGGGCGCCCTTGAGCTGCTGGCAGCCATGGCACATCTTCGCAGAGCGCTGGCGCGGAAGGCTGTGGAGTTCGACGACGTGGTGAAAGTCGGCAGGACGCAACTGCAGGATGCGGTGCCCATGACCCTTGGCCAGGAGTTCAGCACCTATGCGGTGATGGTGGACGAGGACGAACGCCGGATTCGCGAAGCCTTGGTTCACCTTCACGAGATCAACCTCGGTGCCACCGCCATCGGCACCGGCATCAACACCCATCCACGATATGCCGCCGAGGCCTGCACACACTTGCAGCGCATCACCGGGCTGCCGCTGGTCACGGCAGGCAACCTCGTGGAAGCGACCCAGGACTGCGGTGCCTTTGTGCTGTTCTCCGGGACCTTGAAGCGGGTCGCCGTAAAGCTGTCGAAGATCTGCAATGACCTGCGGCTGCTGTCCTCCGGACCCAGGGCGGGCTTCGCGGAAATCAACCTTCCCCCGCGCCAGGCCGGGTCGAGCATCATGCCCGGGAAAGTGAACCCGGTCATTCCGGAAGTGGTGAACCAGGTCGCCTTTGAGGTTGTCGGCAATGACCTGACCATCACCATGGCTGCCGAGGCCGGTCAGCTGCAGCTGAACGCGTTTGAACCGATCATCGCGCGCTCCCTGTTCGCCAGCCTGACCCACCTCACGGCGGCATGCACCACACTGGCGGACCACTGCATCGACGGCATCACCGCCAACAAGGATTACCTGCGTTCCCAGGTCGAAGCGAGCATCGGCGTCGTCACCATCCTCAACCCGCTCATCGGCTACGACGCCGCAACCTCCATCGCCCGCCAGGCACTATCCACAGGCCGCAGCGTCACCTCCCTCGTCCTCGAACGCGGACTACTCACGGCCGATGAACTCGACGAGATCCTCCGCCCCGAACACTTGGCGAACCCCCATGCCCACATCGCGGACGGATCGGCCTTCTAGACAGCGTCATTTTAGAAACGGAGCAACTATGCCCACCTTTGCCAAAGCCTATGTCGCGGTCACGGCCGCGTCGCCCCTTCAGCCCGGAACCATTGAGCGCCGCGAACCAGGTGAGTTCGAAGTGCAGATCGCCATCAAATTTACCGGGATCTGTCACTCCGATATCCACACTGCGCGGGGCGATTGGGCAAGCGTGAATTACCCGGTCGTCGTTGGGCATGAGATTGCAGGCGTCGTGGAGGCTGTCGGGGCCAGGGTGACACGTCATTCAGTGGGGGACCGCGTGGGCGTGGGCTGCTTTGTGGATTCCTGCCGTGACTGCGTCAACTGCCGTGCGGGTGAGGAACAGTACTGTCTGTCCGGGGCCACGAGTACCTACAACTCAGTGGGCCGGGACGGCCTGCCCACAGCGGGCGGCTACAGCAGCAGCATTGTGGTGGACGAGAACTATGTACTGCAGATTCCTGACGGCATTCCCCTTGAGGCCGCCGCACCCCTGCTGTGCGCCGGCATCACCATGTACTCACCGCTGAGCACCTGGAACGCCGGACCGGGGAAGCGCGTGGCCATCATCGGCATGGGCGGGCTCGGCCATATGGGCGTCAAGATCGCTGCAGCCATGGGCGCGGAGGTCACAGTACTCAGCCAGTCGCTCAAGAAGCAGGAGGACGCGCTCCGGCTTGGGGCGGAGCATTACTATGCCACGTCCGACCCCTCCACCTTCGAGATTCTGAGGGGTCATTTTGACCTGATCATCAACACAGTCTCCGCTGATATCGACGTCGACGGGTACCTTTCGCTGCTTGCATTGGACGGCACCATGGTTCTCGTGGGGCTGCCATCGAAACCGCTGACGCAACGCGCCTGGTCACTGGTCAGCTTCCGACGCAGCCTCTCCGGATCCAAGATGGGCGGGATACGGCAGACCCAGGAGATGCTCAACTTCTGCGCCGCCCACGGGCTCGGGGCCGAGGTGGAGGTCATTCCGGCCAGCAAAATCAATGACGCCTATGAACGCGTCCTGGCCAGTGATGTGCGGTACCGCTTCGTCATCGATGCAGAAACGTTCTGACACTGACTGGTCACGAAGCGCAGAGGCACGTTTCCGGGTCGTGGAGCTGCTCCGGCTGGGTCTGTCACGGGAGGATTGGGGAGTCACTCCTGAATGGAGCAAGGCTCGCGGAGATTTCCGCCGTCGAGCACTCCCGGAGGCAATTTGTTACGGCGCAAATGCGGTCTGACTTCGCAATTTGCTGAAGGTAAGGCTAACCTAAATCGTCCTTGTCTTTCCCTGTGCCCATTTCCTTCGAATTCGGGCATCCATCTAGGCGGTTTCTTTTGCGTGTATTCAGGCGGTCGACTGCGGCCATCGGGCTGATGGCCCTTCTTACCCTGACCGGCTGTGGTCTGAGCGGCGGAACGGGCAATTCGGCCAGCTCCGAGCCGGATCTTAATCAGCGGATCGTGGTGGACAACTTCCGCGCCCCGGTAGCCAACTGGGCGCCGGAATCGGATGCGGCCTACATCCTCTCGCTGTCAGGCTGCCTGGAGACGTTGACCAAGTACGACCATGCGCAGGGCAAAGTGGTTCCCTTCCTGGCCACCGAATGGAAGCAAGTTTCGGCAGTCGACTGGGATTTCACCATCCGCGGGGGAGTGAAGTTCCAGGATGGCACGGACCTCACCGCAAAGGCCGTTGCAGCCTCGCTTGAGCACGTCCTCGACGCCAAGGTTCCTGCGCGGGCTTTCAATCGGAGCATGATCAGCGGGGTCAAGGCCGTTGACGCGAACACCGTCCGCGTCACAACCCCGGCCGAGAGCCCACTGGTGCCGTACCGGCTGGCGAGCGTCAACACCGGTATTCTGGCTCCGGCAGCGTACAAGGGTGGCACCATCGACCCCTTCGGCCACTGCACCGGTCCCTTTACCCCTGTCTCCGAAACGCCAAAGCAGTCGTTGACCCTGGACCGCAACGAAAACTATTGGGGCGGCAAAGTCCAGCTTGCCGGTGCCGAGGTGCGCTTCATCACGAATGGGGCTACCCGCGCAGCCCAGGTCCAGACCGGCGAAGCCGATGTTTCCCTCTCCATCCCTGCATCGGGCCTGTCCGCGCTGGAGGGCGCCCCGAACGTCAACGTGCTCAAGGCCGATTCGCCCCGCACGGCAACGCTTTACCTGAACAACGGCCGGGCACCGCTGAACAACGTCAACTTCCGGAAGGCCCTCCGCTCGGCCCTTGACCTGGAGGCCCTGGCGGCCAGCGTCTACGAAGGCGCCGCACAGCCGGCTGCAGGACCCTTCGCCCCGTCCGAACCGTGGGCGTCCAAAGATGCCAAATCACCCCGGCAGAACCTTGATGAAGCCAAGAAGCTGCTGGCCGCGGCCGGCTATACCGCTAGCAAGCCGCTGGAAATCATCGCCATCGTGGAGCGGGCGGAGTTCGCCGATGTTGCCACCGTGATCCAGGAGAACCTCAAGAAGGTCGGCGTCCCCGTAACGATCGAGACCAAGGAATATGCCGCAGCTGAACCGGACGTGCTCGCCGGCAACTACGACATGCTGCTCAGCCAGCGGAACCGCCTCATCGACATCGCGGACCCCATTGGCTTCCTGACAGCCGACTACACCTGCGAGGGAACCTACAACCTCAGCCACTTCTGCAGCAAGGAATACGACAAGATCATCCGCCAGGCAGCGCAGACCAAGAGCACCGAGGACCGGCACCGGCTGTATGAGCAGGCCGGGAAGATCCTGGATTCGCAGGCGGTCAACGTTTGGCTCGTCAACGAACAGGCAACGGACGCCGTCCGCAGCAGTGTTCAGTCGTATGTCCAGGACCCGCTGTCCCGGTATGTCCTGACCGCGCAAACGGCAAAAACCGCGTCCTAGCGGGGGATTCGATCCCCGAATGAGAGCCTTTATTGCCAGGAGGACGGCGACTTTGGTGGTCGCCGTTCTCCTGTCGTCCTTCGCGGTCTTCCTGATTCCCTATCTGACGCCGGGGGATCCGGTACGCAAAATCATCCGGTCCCGGGTATCCGGGGACGTGGTGGATGAATCCACCGTTCAGGCCCTCAGCATGAGCCTGGGCCTTCAGGACCCGCTCCCTGTCCAATACTTCCGGTGGCTGGGCAGCTTCATCTCGGGAGACATGGGACTATCCCACGTCAGCCGCACCCCGGTGGTGGACCAGGTCATGCCCGCTCTGGCGGTCACGGTCAGCCTGGTGGTCCTGGCCCTTGCTACAGCTGCCCTGGTTGCCCTGCCGCTGGGAACCGCCGCAGCCCTCAGGCAGGGGCGGAGGACCGACAGGCTGATCACCACGGTGACACAATCGTTCATTGCGATGCCGGAGTACTGGCTGGCCCCGCTTCTGGTGCTGGTATTCGCGCTGAAGCTGTCGGTACTGCCGTCCGCCGGGTGGGCCAACGCATCCTCCGCAGTACTGCCGGCAGCCACGCTGGCCCTGCGCCCCATCAGTTACTTCACGTCCGCGGTGCGGTCCGGGATGATAGACGCGCTGGAGGCGGAGCATGTACCTGCCGCCTGTGCCCGCGGGCTAAGCCAGACGCAGGCCGTCCTGCGGCATGTTGTTCCCAATGGGCTTGTCCCATTGGCAACACTCTTCGCGGTGTGGTTCGCGGGCCTGCTTGGGGGCTCCGTGATCGTCGAGGTCATCTTCGCTGTTCCCGGCATGGGCCGGCTGTTGTACGACGCTGTCGTGAACAGTGACATTCCCGTTGCACAGGGAGGCGTTGTTGTCGTTGTTGCCTTGGCTGTGGCCATCACCACCCTGGCGGACTTCGTTCACCGTCTTTTGAGTCCACAGATAGGAGGCAGGCTTGCGTAACACGTCAACGGTGGACCGTGTCGCCGTCGTGATTCTGGCCCTTGTGGTGCTGGCTGTAGCGGCTGCCCCTTGGGTGGTGCCGTACCCGCCCGACGAGCAGAATCTTGTGGCGCGCCTCGCGCCTCCCACCACCGGCCACTGGCTCGGAACAGATCATCTCGGCAGGGACACCCTCAGCCGTCTGCTCGACGGCGGGCGCTTCTCGATGCTGATGGCCGCACTGGCGACGCTGCTGACCGGTCTCCTGGGGACGGCGATCGGCGTTATCAGCGCGCGGCGGCGGGGCTGGCTGGATGAGTTCTTTACCCGAACCAACGACGTCCTGCTGGCCCTTCCGGAGATGGTCGTGGCGCTGTTTATCGTGGCCGCCATGGGCACAGGCTTTGCGCCCTTGCTTGTGGCCCTCACAGTGACGGGCTGGACGCCCTTCGCGAGGCTGGCCCGGACACTGGCGTATGACGTTTCTGCACGGGGTTTCGTGGAGGCAGCACGGGTGGTGGGCTGCCCGCCGTCGTTCATTATCTTCCGTCACATCCTCCCGCACCTGGCCGCACCGATGCTTGGCCAGGCAACGCTGAGATTTGGGCAGCTGCTGATCAGCGTCGGTGCGCTGTCCTACCTGGGGCTCGGCGTCCAGCCGCCACAGTCGGACTGGGGCTCCATGCTGGCCGCGGCGCAGCCCTACGCTGACAGGGCTCCGCTGGGGATCATCGGCCCCGGCCTGGCGATCTTCACGGTGGCGCTGTGCGTCACCCTGATCGGACAGCGCGCGGCACGCATGGCCGCCGGCCCGCTCCTTCTGCCGACAGGAGGCCGAGGCTGATGCCCGAGCAGCTGGTTATCGAAGAACTGCACGTCCGGAGCACCGCCCCGGCCCGCATCGCACCGGGAGCGGGCAGGCCGGCGTCGGGGGAACCGGCTGTCTACCGCCCCATCCTGTCCGGAGTGGGCCTTTCCGTTTCACCCGGCGAGTTCGTGGCATTGGTGGGCGGATCAGGGTCCGGAAAGACGATGACGGCCATGTCAGCCCTCCGGCTGCTGCCCCCGCAAGTGACCATTGATTCCGGTTCCGTCCGTCTGGGTCCGCTGGACCTCACCAACGCTTCCGAGGCGGAGCTGAACACGGTCCGCGGGGGCAAGCTTGGCATGCTGTTCCAGCAGCCGAAGAGGATGTTCAATCCCAACAAAACAATCGGGAGCCATCTCCACGAGCCGCTGAAGCTTCACGGCGGACTTCGGGGCAAACAGGCGCACGCGAAGGCGGTTGAGCTGCTGGCCGAAGTGGGCTTCGAGGATGCCCACTGGGGCGTGCGGGCCTATCCGCACCAGCTGTCGGGAGGAATGGCGCAGCGGGCCATGACGGCCCTCGCCCTCGCGGGCCAGCCGGACATGCTGCTGGCGGACGAGCCGACGTCGGCCCTGGACAAAGTGCTGGAGCGCCAGATCCTGCAGCTACTCGACCGGGAGCGGAGCGAACGGGGACTCGGCATCCTTTACATCACGCACAACCTTGCCTCCGTTGCCGCCTTCGCAGACCGTGTCCTGGTCATGGATTCCGGGCGGATAGTCGAGTCCGGTCCCGCCCAGGAGGTCCTCAGCAGGCCCCGGACTGCCTACACACAGCAACTGCTGGATGCGTCCAACCTTTTGCCTGCCCCACGCCGCGTCCCACTGTCCGAGGCCCGGAGCGTCCTGACCCTGAACGCGGTCGTCAAGCAGTTCGCATCAGGAAAAAGCCGCTGTCGCCCCGCTTTGGACAACGTTTCGCTGGATGTGAAGCAGGGCGAGATCCTGGGCGTCCTGGGCCAGTCGGGATCCGGGAAGAGCACGCTCGCCCGTTCGATCGTTGGACTGGAAGACGTCAGCGGCGGGAGCATCAATCGTAAGCTCGACACTGCCGGAAAGCACGGCGCGGCGCCGACCGCCGTCCAGCTGGTCTTTCAGGAACCGCATGACTCCTTCGATCCGCGCATGACGCTTCGTGCCAGCCTGGAGGCCCCGCTCCTGCAGCGCAAGGATCTCACTGCCGCCGGCCGCTCTCAGCGTATCCACGACGCGATGGAGGAAGTGGGGCTGGATGCCGCCCTGCTCGGCAGGCGCCCCTGCCAGTGCTCCGGAGGCCAGTTGCAAAGAGTCACCATCGCGCGGGCACTGCTGATGGAACCCGAGGTGCTGATCTGCGACGAGGGGACGTCGGCTTTGGACGCACTGACACAGCGGACGATCCTGAACCTGCTGCTGTGCCTGCACCGGGACCGGGGCCTGTCGCTGATCATGATCACCCATGACATGGACGTCATCCGGCACATGTGCGACCGCGTCGCAGTCCTTTTCAAGGGCCGCCTGGTGGAGGTCGCAGAGACGCATGAGTTCTTCTCCGATCCGCAGCACGAACACAGCAAAGCCCTGGTGTCGGCTGCCATTCCGTGCAGGGGCTTGCACCTCAAGAAGATCACCCTTGGCCAAAGCGCGGCCTCGGTGTGAAGCCGACCTCCGGATGGGAGTCCTGACCTCAGATATCCTGAGTTGGCGAACCACCCATCCGGGCCGGCCACCGGAAACGAACGGCTATCACTGCCCAAGGGTTTTTCCACGCCGGCTTGCCTAGATTCATTCCGACAGCGTTAATCCCCCGAGAAAGGACCGCCGATGATGCCCCGTGCCTCGTTCAGGCTGTTCCGTACCGGGCTGATTGCATCAATCGTCTTCGGACTGGCTGCCGGCGGGCACCTGGCCGGAGCAGGCTCGTTGCCGGCACCGGCGGTCCTGGCGGCCCTGTGCGCCGTGACCATGGTTCCAGTTGCTGCCCTGACGCGCTTCCGTCTGTCATTTCCGGTCCTGACCGGGCTGATTGGCGCGGGGCAGATCTGGCTTCACTGGGCTTTCAGCGCGCTGTCAGATGGGGCACCCGCAGCGGTTCCCCCGGCACTGCTGTCCGGCCACGCCGGCCACTCTGGCCACGCAGCAGCGAGCGTGGATCACGAGTCGCTGGCCCTGGCCGCACAAGCCCACACGGCCGCACCCGACGGGCTCATGCTGGCCGCCCACACCGTGGCCACGCTTGGCACCGCACTGGTTCTGGCCCGCGGCGAACAGGCCCTGGGAGTCCTGGCCGACTGGCTGCGCCCGCTCCTGGGGCAACGGGAACCGGCCACCATCGTTCCCGCCCGCGTTCCCGGCGCCTGCCTGGCGGCCGCGGTTCTTTCCCCGACCCGGCTTGGCGTCCGCCTGCCTGCCCGGCGGGGCCCTCCCTTGTCCGCGCCCGCCGCCTAGAGCCGGTCCCTTTCACGCACGGACAGGAACGACGGCGGCGCTTCGCCCGCTTCGCGAGCAGACCTCTCCGGTCTGCACGTTCCTGATCCTCATTACCTGTGAAAGGCAATCCCGCCATGAAGACCTCCGTCCGCCGTACCCTCAAGACAGCTGTGTCCGCCGCTTTGGCCGCAGGGCTCCTGGCCGCCGGCGCGGACGCCGCCTCTGCGCACGTCACGGTCGACCCGTCCTCCACGTCCGAGGGCGGATTCACCAAGCTGACGTTCAGCGTCCCCAACGAATCCGAAACGGCCAAGACCAACCGGCTCGAAGTGACGCTTCCCACCGACACCCCACTGACATCCGTCTCCGTCAAGCCCATGGATGGCTGGAAGGCCAGGGTCATCACCACCGACCTGCCCAAACCCGTGCAGATGGACGGGGCAACCGTGACCAAAGCCCCGACCAGTGTGATCTGGACGGCTGACACTGCCCACCAGATCGGGCAGAACGAATTCCAGACCTTCACCCTCTCCGTCGGCCGCCTCCCGGCAGCCGGCACCACCCTGACCCTGCCTGCGGCCCAGGGCTACACGGACGGAACCACCGTGAAGTGGGCCGATACAGACGCCCACGATCACTCCGGGGCGACAACCTCCGCTCCGGCTTCGGAGGCCAAAAAATCACACCCGGCGCCGTCCTTCGTCACCACCGCAACTCACACCGAGGCGGTCCCGGCCGTCACGGAGGCTCCGACGTCGGCCCTTGCCTCGACATCCTCCACCGGCGGTGACCAAACCGTTGGCTGGATCGGGCTCGCTACCGGACTGATCGGCCTGGCCGCCGGCGTGACCGCCCTGGCACGCACCCGCCCGACCCGAGGCAACTAGCCTCCGCTTTGCCGTTGACCGCAGACCCACCGACCCTCCGGACCTGCCCTGGCCGCCGGCTTCTAAGCCGCAGAACCGGCTGAACCCCGCACGACCGGCCCGGGGCAGCGACGCTTGTGCGGGCCAGGGCCGGTCATGCGGGGCTCGGCCTCCCGCCTGCTCGGGTTCATCCTGTTGGCCAACGCAATCGCGACAGTTCTCCGGCGCCGCCCGGGTACACCGGCCCAGCACGAACATCAGCGATAACAATTTTCAACAACCCCCTATCGTCGATTGTTGACAATCTGTATCATGGTTGTTGAGCCATTCTTCCAAGACTGGCCAAGAAAGTGTTGTTCATTAGGCCCAGCCACTGCCTAGCCAAGGTCAGTTCCGCTCCGGCTAACGTCATTCCTCCACACACCCCACCATGAGGCTAATTCCGAAATGTCAGTTGAATCTTCCGGCCCGGCCACGGGCAGCAACCGCATCAAGCGCGGCATGGTAGCCATGCTCAAGGGCGGCGTCATCGCAACAAAGGACGCCGTGCCAGTTCCGACAACCGAAGGGCTTCGTGCCGGAGGCGACACTAATCCAGACACAGGCCCGAGTAAAGACGCAGGCCCCAGCAACCCGGGAAGCTACGCCGTGGGCGACCGCGTCGTCTTCGAAGCAGATGGAATCGCAGGATCCGGCGTTATTGATGACGTCATGCCCGATGGTTCTGTGGTCTGGGTCTGGCCCGACGATGCCATGGGCCGCAAAATGCTCTTCGCCGCCGACGCCCTATCCGTGCGGCACGAAGACGCGTCGCACAAACCGCTAATCCGTTCGACGTAAGGAGACTTTCAATGTCCAAGCACGAGTCGGCACCCATTGAAGTGCTGGTGGGGAGCCAAGAGCAGCTTCACGATCTGCTTTCAGATGCAGAGGCGGCTCTTCTCCCGGCTGCCACAAAAGCGGGTTCCGCCGGAATCCTGGTTACCCGACACAGTCCTAGCCGATACACTGTCGCCCTTAGCGACACAGTCCCCTTCGGCGAAACCCACGAGCACGCCAGGAGCTGATCCTGAGCTGATCGTCCTGCTCCTCCTGGTGGTTCTGTTCGTCTGGCATCCACGGGGATGAAAAGTGGGGGAGACTGGAAGCCCAGACCAGAAGGCGGACCCATTGATTAATCTCCACCAGGATGCCGAAGGCTTTATCCGTATGAACCGGCACTTTCCGGAAAGCGTCCTGATCTCCATCACGTTTGCCGATGGCACCTCGGAGGAGGTCTCCGGCCGCAGGCTAAACAAGGCCTACGACGAAGCTCTCGCCGAATACCGCGCCCAGAACCACCTTGACGCCAAGGGGTTCTCGCGCTCCCCGAAAAAGAAAACCAGCCCCGGAAACAAGATCGACTACGTCCCGGTTCATCCCGGCATGGGTGACCGGCGAGCTTGAACCTAGCCGGCGAGGGCCTTGATGACCTCCCGGGCCACGTCCTCGCTGGACTGCGGGTTCTGGCCCGTGATCAGGTTGCCGTCACGCACCACATGGCTGGACCAGTCAGGGCCGGTCTCGACATTGGCGCCCTTCTCCCGAAGCGCCGTCTCCACGAACCAGGGTGTGTTCTCCCCGGTGCCGCCGCCCAGTTCCTCGGAATTCGTGAACACCGTCAGGCGACGGCCGGCGAAAGCGAACGCGCCGTCGTCGGCCGTCGCGCTCAGCAGGCCTGCCGGGCCATGGCAGAAGGGGGCGATGACCTTGCCGGCCCCGTCGGTTTCCACAAGGATCCGGCCGAGGTCCTTGTCCTGAAAAAGATCCGCCATGGGACCGTGCCCGCCCGGCAGGATCACGGCGTCGAATGCGGAACTGTCGACGTCGGCCAGCACCAGCGGCGCGTAAAGGTCGACGTCGATCATGTCCAGATAGGTCCGGAAGTCTTCTGCTCTCTCCTCGCTGCCGACAGCGTCCGCCATCAGGCTGACCTTGTCGACGGTGGGTTTGATGCCGCCGGGCGTCGCGAAGTCCACCGTGTGCCCAGCATCCAGCAGTGTCCGATGCGCCACCACCAGCTCTTCAGCCCAGAACCCAGTGGGGTGCTCGCTGCCGTCCTTCATGGTCAGCGAGTCAGCGGCTGAAACGACGATCAGTATTTTCGCCATGGTGTTTCTCCTTATCGTCTGGGTTGCGTGGGTTTCGACAAGCTCAACCAGCGGATCGCCGCTGATCCGGCTCTCCGCCGCTGAGCGAGCTTGTCGAGATCAAGTGTTCGACACTCGGCTTCGACAGGCTCAACCAGCGCACTACATCCACTCCGTCCGGCGCAGCGGCGGTTCCTCACCGCCGGGCCGCTGCAGGAGCACCTGGTTCACACCGGTGAGCCCGCCCTCGAAGCCCAGGGCGCTCGATGCCATGTACAGCCGCCATACCCGGGCGCGTCCGGCAGAAGTCAGCCGCACCGCCTCGTCCCAGTGCTCCTCGATGTTCCGCACCCACGCCCGGAGGGTCAGGGCGTAGTGCCGGCGCAGTGCCTCGACGTCGATCACCTCGAAGCCGCCGCTTTCCAAGGCTACGACCATGTCGGAGAGGCTGAGCATCTCGCCGTCGGGGAACACGTAGCGGGGGATGAACGAGTCGGGGTCATCAGGGGTGGGCCCGGCATTCCAGGAGATGGCGTGGTTGAGCAGCCGCCCGCCGGGCCGCAGCAGCCCGTGCAGCTGGGCGACGTAGCGGCCGAGCTGTGCGCGGCCCACGTGCTCTGACATCCCGATTGAGCTGATCGCGTCGAACGGCCCGTCGTCCACATCGCGGTAGTCCTGGACCCGGATCTCCACCCGCTCGGTCAGGCCGGCCTGGGCCACGCGCTTCCGGGCCATTTCCGCCTGCTCGGTGGACAGCGTGACACCGACGACGTTCACCCCGTAGCGGTCCGCGGCATGCAGGGCGAAGCTGCCCCAGCCGCAGCCGACGTCCAGCACCCGCATGCCCCGCTTCAGCCCCAGCTTCCGGCAGACGAGATCGAGCTTCGCCTCCTGGGCCGCCTCCAGAGAGGATTCCTCGCTGTCAAAGACAGCACAGGAATAGACCATCGACGGACCGAGGACCAGGGCGTAAAAGTCGTTGCCGACGTCGTAATGGTGTGAGATCGCGGCGGCGTCACGCTTCTTGGAGTGCCGCAGGCCGTGCTTTTCGATTCTCACTTCCTCCGGAGGCGGCGCGGGATTCGGCCCCAGTGCGCCGAGCCCGACGGCGGTGGTGAACAGCGTCCAGATCTCGCGGACCGTTGGCTTGCTGAAGGGGCCCGGCTCCGCGAACTTGCCCGTTGAACTCAGGGCTGCGAAAGCGGCGAAGATGTCGCCGTGCGGATCAATTTCGCCCGCGACATATGCCCTGCTCAAGCCGAGTTGCCCGGGGGACCACAGGATGCGCCGCAAAGCCCGGCGCGAGGTGAATTCAATGAGCGGCGCTCCCTCTGGCCCGGCTTCCGATCCGTCCCATGCCCTCAGCCGAATGGGGATGTCGTCCGTGCCCAGGACAATGGCCAGTGCTTTGGCCAGGCGTGGTGCCACACCCGATGTCTTTGCCATGTTTCGTCGCCTCTCGTCCGGTGCTCGCGTCAGGCTGGGCGGTGCTGCCCCCCGTCGCAGTCCCGGCCCTAGAAGACAAACCTACACAAGCCCCGGCACGCCGGACAGGGAGACAAGCCTGTCCCTTTTTCGTGTCGTTCGTCCCGTGGATTTCGTCACGGCTGTGGACGGCAATCGTGTCTGGACCATGGATCGGGGGCGGTGGGATCCTGATCGCAAACAATGACAGGGATGGAAGCTGGTAGCACATCATGGACGAATCAGCGGAGACGCGTCAGAGACTGTCCGAGCGCATCGACCAGAAGCAGCGGGCCCTGCGCTCCTATCTTGGACGGGAACGGCCGCGCCGTAACAGGCTCTCCAATATCAGCGTCGTGGGGAGTGCACTGGCCGCTATGCTCACCGCCGGCCCCGCGGTTGGCGGCACGGGGTTTACAGAAGCAGTGCGTGGAATCTTCGCCCTGGATGACGATTCCGTGGTATGGCGTTTCCTTTGCCTGGCCGCCGTCATTTGTTCCGTAGCTGCGGCGCTCGCCACAAACTTTGCCAATTCGCATTCCCTGGCAGACAGGGTCAGCGCTGCTGAGGCAGCCAACGCCCAGCTGGAAGGGCTCCAATTGTCGTTGAGTTTTGGGCATATCGCCATTGACGACGCGGTAAAGCTATACCAGCAATACGTCGCCCAGGTGGCGTTTGTCGATTTAGCACCTTCGCAGTGAGCGGCAATTAATCGGATGCAATTGGGCCGGCCGGACACGTGTTCAACGCGCTCGGGCGAGCCCACACGGACGGAAGCATCTCCTGGGTCGACGGGAATGATGTCTGGTTGGGGCATACCCCAACGTAACGTCAGGAAGAGTTCGGCTCACTGCCGGGTCGAGGACCCGACCCCTAAAAGGGGTGGGTCGTGCGCTGCCAACCCGGCGGGGGTGGGCGGAATCCCGGGCTTTCTCCAAGTCGTATCGGCAACACTGGCGGTGTCCCGAGTCAACGGTGCCCAGTAAGCCGTCTTCGGGAACAGGACAGCCAGGTCCTGCTGCATGTCCCCCGCAGCGCCGGGGCCCGGCCATCCCTGACGCCGGCACGCCGCGGCGAAAGGGAAGATCGCCCCCAGCCGGCCCATCAAGATCGCGGTCGGCACCACGTCGAAGAGGTGTCATGAGCCACCAGCCCGAGCCACGGCTTGCCAGCGGATCCGAGACCACCGTTGTCGCCCTCGCCTGGAGACGGAGCATGCGCCCGTTGGCCGCCGTGTTCGCCCCCCTGCTCGCCCTCGCCTCCCTCGTCGCTTTGTGGACGGCCGGGGCGGGCGTCGGTGCGGAGGAGATGGTCACTCTGACGGTGGCCGAGGACGGCTACGTCTCCAGCGGCTCCACCGGGTCGAACTACGGCACGGCCAGCATGCTGGGAGTGGACGCGAGCCCGACCGAGATCAGCTATCTGAAGTTCGACCTGGGGGCCTACGCCGGCCGCCAGATCATCGATGCCACACTGCAGCTGCGGGCCACCAGCAGCGGGTCGAATGGCACACAGAACGTCAAGTTGGTCAGCGACGACAGCTGGACCGAGACCGGCATCACCTACGACAACAAGCCGGCGCTAGGCACCGCGGTGGGCAAGTTCGGTCCCACCAGCAGCAACACCAACTACAACGTCCCGCTGACGGCGGACAGTCTGCCCACCGACCAGTTCCTCTCCCTGGGTCTGGACTCCGGCAGCGGCGACGGGCTCGACCTCGGCTCCGGTGAGACCAACACACCGCCCAAGCTCGTCCTCACGCTGGGCTCGACGGGCGGCAGTACAGGCGATACGACCGCCCCGACGGTGGCCATCTCTTCACCCTCGAGCGGCACCCATTATGCCAACACCCAGACGGTCGACATCACGGCGACCGTCAGCGATGACGTGGGCGTGAACAAGGTCGAGTTCTTCGACAACGGGGTCTACGAAGGTTCCGAGGACACCGCGCCCTTTTCCTACACCTGGTCTGTGTCGGCCGCCGGGAACGGGCCGCACATCTGGACCGCACGTGCGTATGACGCCGCTGGCAACGCCCAAACTTCCGCCCCTGTGGACGTGACCGTCGATGTGAAGGAGACGACAACGCCTCCGCCGACGGATCTGGTCGCTGCGACGGTGGAGACGGCGCCGGTGCCACACTCCGGTGACGCGGCGGACGACGTCGCCGTGTGGATGCACCCGACTGACCCCTCCCTCAGCACCGTGATCGGCACCGACAAGCTTGGCGGCCTCGCGGTGTATGACCTGTCGGGCCAGCAACTGGCCTACTACCCCGACAGCAAGCCCAACAACGTCGATATCCGCTACAACTTCCCGCTGGGCGGACAACTGGTGACGCTCGTCGTTACGAGCGACCGCACTACCAACTCGCTTCGCGCCTACACGGTCGATTCGCGGACACGTAGTCTTAAACACGTCTCCGCGCGGACGCTGTCAGTCGGCATCGGGCTGTACGGGCTGTGCATGTACCGCAGCCCGTCGTCCGGCAAGTACTACGCCTTCGACAGCGACTCCAGCGGCACGCTGCAGCAGTGGGAGCTCTTCGACAACGCCGGTAAGGTCGACGCCCGCAAGGTTCGTCAGGTCAGCATCGGCTCCACGACTGAAGGCTGTGTCGCCGACGACGAGACGGGCGCGTTCTATCTCGCCGAGGAGGACGTCGCGATCTGGCGTTACGACGCCGAGCCGACGGCCGGCACCACCCGCACCAAGGTGGACGGGGTCGGCGATGGCCGCCTGGTCGCAGACGTCGAGGGGCTGTCGATCTACTACGGCACCGGCGGCACCGGCTACCTGATCGCGTCCAGCCAAGGGAATGACACCTACGTGGTCTACGACCGCAAGGCACCGAACGCCCCCGTCAAGACCTTCGCTGTGCAAGCCGGCACAATCGATGCCGTCAGCTACACCGACGGGCTGGACGTCATCAGCGCGCCGCTCGGGGTGCAGTTCCCGGAAGGCGCCTTTATCACCCAGGACGACCGCAATGACGGAGGCAACCAGAACTACAAGCTCGTCCCTTGGGGGGCCATTGCCCGTTCCGGCACCCCTTTGGCCGTCGACACGGGCTGGGACCCACGCAAAATCGGCGGTCCTAAATGAACGAACGCCTAGGAGGCTGCTGAACAACGTGGTGGTTGGCGGAACGCCACCAATGGCCGTCAAGCGGCGTGTTCCGGTCAGCACTTTCGGGTGCGACAACGGGGTCGTTCCGCCCGCTTGGTTCATTGTGCCTCAGGTGTGGGGTGTCATCCGGTGGTGGGATCGGCCGGGTCCTAGTGGTGGTTCATCCAGAAGCAAGACCTAGAACCGGTGGCCGGGAGCGTAGACCTTCCCGCCACAGCCACGTACGGATGCAAGTTCGGGCCGTCCCCCGGTGTGATCGATTTTCGCTTGTGGTCGCCGGCGGCGGACCGCCATCCCGCAAAGGAGCCCCGACCCGTGACGCCCGGAAGCTGACCCCAGCGCCCGCTGCAGGAACAGTGCTAGCACGGAAGCGGGCAGAGGGTGCCTGGTTTCACTATTGAGTTACCGGATTCAAGGAAAGCAAAAACGATCCGGAGGCCCCGGACCCCGCCGGGGCAGCGCACTTCAAAACCGCACCCATCCAAACCGCATCATCCCTCAGGAGCACTCCTTGTTCAAAGCATCAGACAACAAAAAGTCCAGCCCTCTCCGCCGCAAGCTCGCCCTGCTGTCCGTGATCGGGCTGGGAATGGCGTCCGTGCCCGTTGCCTTGGCCGCCCCGGCCCAGGCTAGCGTCACAAGCTACGCCTGCTCGGTCACTCCGCTGAAGCCGATCTTCGCCGGGTTCAACAGTTCGGGCGTCAAGCTGGTGGACTACCGGATCCAGGTCCGCTGCTACAGCGACCGCTACGTCAACATCACCCAGCAGCGCTGGGAAGAGGACGACTGGCCCAACGGTGACGATCACCTCGGCACCTCGTACTTCAGCCGCCACCTGAACAACGCCAGCGGTTACGTGACGATCTCCAACATCCGGACCCTGGTCGACGGCGAAATCGGCAACGAGGAGGTCTACCACCAGATCCAGTGGCAGGAAGGCACCGGCGGAGTCTGGTCCCCGTACACGGGGTGGCGCTACAGCGCATCCACGTCAATGTCGAACTGACGTTACCCGCAGCCGGCGATGCCGGCTCGCAAAACACCCAAGGCCCGGCTTCCCGCCGGGCCTTGGGTGTTTTATTGTCTTGAGTGCCCGTCGTAGTTGCCTATTGGCCACTACAATGTTGGAGCCCTCCACAGCGACCGGGATGCAGGTACTCTCTGGAAGGCAGCCCAGCCCCTGGGTGCCGGAAGTCTTACAAGTTACACACAGTTCGTCCCGTTCTTGCCGGAACACTCGCAGCCCCGGCCGGGGCGATCTAAGGTGAGGATATGGCCCCAATCCACGGCGCTGCGCGGCCCTCTGGCGACGATTTGCGTGACCGGAGAGTCCTCGTTGTCGAGGACGACCCGACGGTCCGCGAGGTGGCGTGCGACTACCTACGCTCCGCGGGCCTCATCGTCGACCAGGCCGCCGATGGGTTCGGCGCCTTGAGGGCCGCTGAGCGCAGTAGGCCCGACCTGATCGTGTTGGACCGGATGCTTCCGGGGATCGATGGTGCTGAGGTCTGCCGAAGAATCAGGGATATCGCGTCGACGCCGATCATCATGCTCACGGCGCTCGGCTCCACCGAGGAACGGATCGAGGGCCTTGAGGCGGGCGCGGACGACTACCTGGTGAAGCCGTTTTCGCCGCGGGAGCTCGTGCTTCGCGTTCAGTCGATCCTTCGCCGCAGTATCACCGACATCACGCCTGAAGCCGCCTTCGATCTGGGCGGGTTCCGGCTGGATGCGTCCAACCGTCGAATCTTCAAGGACGGACGGTTGCTGGGTCTTTCGGTGCGCGAATTCGATCTGCTCGCCTTCTTGCTGAAACACCCCGACCAGGTCTTCAGCCGTGCGCAGCTCCTGAAAGAGGTGTGGCAATGGAGCTTCGGTGACCTTTCCACCGTCACCGTTCATGTCCGCCGGGTCCGCGAAAAAATCGAAGAGGACCCTACAAGACCGCTGTTCCTGACCACCGAATGGGGCATCGGATACCGGTTGAGTGTCCAGGGAAGCAACGAATCGTGATTGCGCTCTCAGACTTCTGGACCATCCTCGTCACCGCACTGACGGCGGCTGTGGTCGTTGCGGCCCTGGCAGGAATCGTCCTGCGTTTCGCGCGGCACAAGTCGGTGCTGCTGCGACTGCTCATAGTTGTTGGGGCCACAGTTGTGTCCATTGCAGCTGCCACTATTGCCATCGCTGCCCAGATGTATATCTCGGAACACGATCTTGTCGTCTTGTTCTGGGTAATCGGGGTCGCGGCGGTCGTCAGCTTGTGCGTTGCTGTCCTGGTCGGTGTCGGCATCACGCGGACGAGCACGCGGTTGCGGTCCACGGCCCGGGCGATTGGCGATGGTCAGATCGTCCTCCCGGAGGATTATTCCGGGCTCGAATTCGCGGCGCTGGCCCAGGAACTGGCAGAAACGTCGCACCGGCTCGCCCGCTCCCGCGAGGAGGTCGCGACGCTGGACCAGTCACGTCGCCGCCTCGTCGCCTGGATCTCCCATGATCTGCGCGCGCCGCTCGCGGCGCTGCGTGCGATGGCAGAATCCCTCGAAGACGGCGTGGCCGAGGAACCGCCCCGCTATCACCGGCAGATCCGCGTCCAGGCAGAGACGCTTGCCAGCATGGTCGATGACCTGTTTGAACTGTCCAAAATCCAATCGGGAACTCTCTCTTTGAATATGGAACCCGTATCGCTGTTCGATCTCGTTAGCGACGCCGTCGCCGACCTCCATCCGGTCGCTGCCTCGCGATCGATCACACTCAAGGAGTCGCGCACCGGCAACCTCACTCTCTTTGGGGATGCGCGCGAATTGTCCCGGGTGATCGGCAATCTCCTCATGAATGCGATCGAACATTCCCCGGCGAACAGCGAGATCCTCATCTCGGCGCGCGAGACAGAGAACGAACACGTGGCCCTCAGCGTCGTGGACGCCGGCGGCGGGATCCCTGAAGAAGATCTGGGCAGAATATTCGACGCCGGCTGGCGGGGAACACCCTCCCGGACGCCCTCATCGACATTTGGCATGTCCGCCGGTGCCGGGCTGGGGCTGGCGATCGTGGCCGGCATAGTCGAAGCCCACTCCGGAGGCGTGTCCGTCCATAATGTCCCGGGCGGATGCCGCTTCGATGTCACCCTCCCGCGGTTCGGAGCCCGCGCCGCTTAAGCGGCCATCGACACAAACCGGCTTCAGCCCGCATCATCCCGATTCCGCGCGTGGCTCTTGCGCTGGTGGATGTCCCCGTACCGTAAGGAAAAGCGGGCGAATTCTCTGGGCCACACCCCTAGCGTGGAGGAATGAGCGAAGAAGCCCGAGCAGCCAGTGTTGATGTCGTTCTGCCGTGCCTTAACGAACGCGGGGCGCTGCCGTGGGTGCTGTCGCGGATCCCGGCAGGTTATCGGGCAGTCGTTGTCGATAACGGGTCCAGTGATGGCTCCGCGGAACTGGCGCTGGAACTCGGCGCGGCCGTCGTGACGGAGGAGCGGCGCGGTTTCGGGGCCGCCGCCCATGCTGGCTTGGTGGCGGCGACGGCCGAGTACGTTGCCTTCTGCGATTGCGACGGGTCACTTGATCCGGCACAGCTGCCGGCCCTGGTGGCTCCGGTTGTGGCCGGCACCGCGGACCTCGTGCTGGGCAGCCGCCAGCCCCGGCGCGGGTCATGGCCTGTTCACGCACGGATTGCCAACGCCGTTCTTGCCTGGCGGCTCCGCCGGCTGACCGGCGAGGCCATCTCCGACCTGGGACCGATGCGCGTGGGCCGTCGCCGAGAGCTGGTATCGCTGGGGCTTGAGGACCGTAGGAGCGGCTACCCGCTGGAAATGTTCGTCAAAGCCAGTCTGTGCCAGTGGCGGATCGCCGAGATAGCTGTCGATTACGCCCCGCGAACGGGCCGCTCCAAGGTCACCGGGACCCTCCGGGGGACGCTGACGGCCGTCCGGGACATGTCAGTGCAGATGAAGGCCCTGGCCCGGAAGCCTCGGATCGGACCGCCGCCGTCCGCGTCACAATCTGTCCCTCCCCGAACCGGCAGCGAGGAACGGGTCGGAGGAATGCCATGGACCTGACCGTGGCGGTCATCGCCAAGGAGTGCTTGCCGGGGCGCGTGAAGACCCGGATGACTCCTCCGCTGTCACCCTCGCAAGCCGCACAGCTTGCCCAGGTAAGTCTGGCCCGGACCTTGGACACGGCACGGAGCTTGCCTGCCGCCCACAGGCTCCTCGTGATGGACGGAACCCCCCGCCGTCGTGACGCGAAGGGGTTCAGGGTGATCGGTCAGGCCCCGGGAACGCTGGACGAACGGCTCGCTGCATTTTGTGACCTCGCCGCCCGACCTGTGCTGATTCTTGGCATGGACACACCACAATTTTCCCCAAAGCACATTGCTGCACTGCTCACGGACTGGTCGACCCCGGTTCCTTTGCACGACGCGTGGCTGGGGCTCGCCATGGATGGCGGGTTCTGGGCTCTTGCGCTCCGCCGACCACAGGGACACCTAGTCCGGGGTGTGCCGATGTCCACGGACACGACCGGATCCCGGCAGCTCACCAGGCTGGCCCTGCATGGGCTCTCCACGGGACTGCTGCCAACCCTGCAGGACATGGATTTCTTCTCCGATGCTGTGGCCATCGCCGCCGGGATCCCGGGTACGGATTTCGCCTCAATGGTCTTCGCCATTTCGGCACAGCTTGCCGCGTCAGGGCAACTGGAGACGGAGCCGACGGTGCCTTCTCCGGGGCAAAATTGGATTGGCGGACGGCGGTGACGGGCATCATCAGCGTCATGGCGCTGGTCCCCGCCCCGGCCGTGGTTCTGCGACCGGACGGGGTCTTTGGGCAGGGTAAGAGTCAACCCTATGCACGTGCCCTGCACCTGGGCAGCGGAATCCTCACGCTGCGCGATGTGTCTCCTGACTCCGCCCACCGTCTTTGCGAGGTGACGTTCGACGTCCTGAGCTGGTGTTCGGAGGCCGGCGCGGTAGAGCGGAACCTGCTGCAGAGCCTTCAGGGCCCAGTTCTTGATATCGGCTGTGGGCCGGGGAGGATGCTGTCCGCGGCCCGGTCCCTGGGCTTGAGCGCGATGGGCATCGATATCAGCGCAGATGCTGTCGCCTTGGCCTGCTCAAGGGGCACCCGGGCGCTTGAGCAGTCCGTGTTTTCCCCGGTTCCGCAGGCGGGGAGCTGGTGCTCCGTCCTGCTGCTGGACGGGAACATCGGGATCGGCGGGAACGTGGCTCGCCTGTTGCGCAGGTGCCGGCAGCTCATCGCGCCCCACGGAACGCTCCTAGTGGAGGCGGACCCCGACGACGACATGGACGCTTCGTACCAGGCCGTGCTGGAGGACAGCGACGGGAACCGGAGTGAACCATTCGCGTGGGCCAGGACGGGTCGGCGGGGGGTGGAGGCCCGCGCGCTGGCCGCCGGTTGGACGCTCGCCCCGACAGAGCGCCTTCAGGGCCGGGTGTTCTGCCGGCTGTCGCCTTTCCCCGACCGGGTCCGTCCGGTCCGTTCGACCGCATAGATCGATGCCGCGGCAACGAAGGCCAGACCCGCCCAGAAGCCGAAGATGTTTCCAGCGTAGTCTCCTTCGAGTGCGCTGATGCTGCGCGCTTCCGACTGCGCCTTCATGAGGATGCCGGCGATCAGGCTGACCGCGGCACCGGTCATCAGCGTTCCGCGAAGGATGCCTGCGGAGGCTGGCCGCAGCCGGGAACCTGTGCGGGTCAGCGCCGCTCCGGCCAGCGTCGACAGCGGCACGATCACGCCGTCGTGCAGCAGGACCGCGACGGCCATCCAGGTCAGGAGCCCGACCAACTGGGCAGGGCCGAGTTGGCTCGGCAGGCCGAGGAGACCGTACCAGATGAGCCCGGCGCCTGCCAGCCCGAGGACAGCGCGTCCGGCGGTCATAGATCTCGATGCGCTGGACGAGTTCAAAGGACCTCCACCGTATGCAGCCATTTGGTTTGCAGAACTCCAGGGCGCCCGGGGGCAATGATCCGGGCAGGGTAGCCGTGTTCGACGTCCAGGACGGCCCCGTTGAGTTCCAGCGCGACCAGGGTCCGTTCGTCCTGAACGTATTCAGCAGGCATGGACATGAGCCTGTATGGGCCCTGCGGTTCAAGGCTGGTCACACGCAGAACCGAAGCGTGTGGTGCCCCGACAGCGCTGAGGAGGTCCCGGATCCGCACACCCCGCCATCGTGCCATTTGGCTCCACCCCTCGACGCAGGCGATGGGCAGCTCCTGTTCGTGCTGGGGGAGCGCGCGGAGCTCAGCCAGACTGAACGTGGTGCTGGACCCCTGGTATGTGACTTCCAGTGACCAGTGAGCAGACGTGGCAAGATCGGCGACCTTCGCCTCCGTCGCCGTGCGGTTCACCGGGACGGACTGCGGTCCTGTTCCCATGACCCGGGGGGCGAAAAGGTTCAGGGGGCTGAGCCAGGAAAATGACTGTCCAGCCGTGGTGAGAACCACGGCCCCGGTGGTCACGCCGACGCCGGCAAGGAAGGCGCGCCTGGACCACCGGCCGGGAGCGGCGCCTGTCACCCCGGCGATGGATGAGGCTTCCGTTCCGGCCGCTGGGGAGCCGCTGCCAGCGTCTTGGAGTTCGGTCAGACGCACGGCGCGGCCGTTCCAGTTGGTCATGATGGCGGGAAGTTTCACCGCGATGTGCAGGAGCAGCGATCCCCAGATAACCCAGGCCAGCCAGTAATGCGTCTCGCGGAACGGGAAAGGCCATGGATACCACTTGTAGGTGTTGATCAGCCCGGTAGTCAGCTGCAGCAGTGAGGAAGCGATGAACAACGCAATCGATGCACGTTCCAAGGCGTGAGGTATCGACTTCACCAGCGGCCACCTGAGCAGCTCCGGGTACACGGACCAGAGTTTGGCCAGCAGCAGCGGGATCGAGGCAATGCCGGAGGTCACGTGCAGTCCTTGGCTTAGCTGGTATATCCAGACGGGGCTGGTGGGGAAAAACATCCAGGACGGCGGGTTCTGCAGACCATGGCTGAAAAGACCGGTCACGAAGCAGATGGTAAAGCTCACGGCCAGCCACCGTCCCAAGACAACTGTCAGCCGGGTGCTCCGCGTCGGGGAGGAAAATCTGGCGGCCAGGGCCTCGGTAATTTTTTGCGGATCGGGCCTCTGCATGCGTTAAGCACAGCACCGTTCCGCGCAGTGGTGGTGCTCTGGACCTTACGAAATGCGGAACATTATGGCCAGGATAGGCATTCACGTGACGGCTGGGTGCAGGATCAAGACGTGAGCGTACACGTTGCCGACCCGGCCACCGGCACGTTCAGAGCCTATGCCGTTCCGGGACTGTTTCTCCTTGCCGCTGTGGGGCTGATGTTGTGGATGGTCCTGCCGGGTAATGCCTTCGCGTCGGCCCCCATCGTGGGTTCCTGCGTGTCATGGCTGGTCCTGATCGCCGCCGTCCGATCCTTGGCGCGCGTCTCGCGCCGGCGGATCGGTGCCGTCATTATGGCCGGCGCGCTCCTGCTGGGTTTGGCTGCGGTCAGTGGACCCCCGCGGACCAGCAACGATTCGGCCCGGTATGACTGGGACGGCATCGTTCAGATGGCAGGGACTTCCCCCTATGCCTATGTGCCCGCGGACGAAACGCTGGCCGATCACCGGCCTGCGTGGCTTTTCCGGGCCGGAACTGTGGGACCTGACGGTAAAACGTTGTGCCCGGCGGGCCTGTTTGGCACTGAATCGGTGGCCACGTCGGAGTACCGGTCCGGCGCTCCGCTGTGCACCGCGATCAACCGGCCGCACGTGCCGACGGTTTACCCCCCGGGAGCCGAGATCTACTTCTTCGCCGTCCGGGCAGCCGTCCCGGACGCCGCCGGCTACCTGCCTTTCCAGCTCGCCGGGCTGCTGATCAGTGCCGCTGTCACGCTGATGCTGCTCAAGATCCTCGCCAGGGCAAACCAGCCGCTCCACGTAGCAGCGGCCTGGGGTTGGAGTCCTTTGGTGCAGCTGGAAGCGGTGAACAACGCCCACGTAGACGTGCTGGCCGCGGCGCTGATGCTGGCCGCCGGAATACTGCTGGTCAAGGGCCAGCCCCTGCGCTCCGGTGCGGCCTTCGGAGCCGCTGTGGCCACGAAGCTCATTCCCGTGATCGCCGCTCCCGCCCTTCTGTTCCGTCGCCCGGCAGCGTTCATTGCCTCGGCGGCCGGCACGTTTGCCGTCCTGTATTTGCCGTATGTGCTGGTCGCTGGGACCGGTGTCGTGGGCTTCCTGCCCGGGTATCTTGCAGAGGAAGGGTACAGCCACGGCGGCGGGGTCAGGTTTGGCCTGGCTCAGCTCATTTCTGCGGGCCCCTGGCCTCTGCTGCTGAGCACCGCGGCAGTGGCCGGCGTCGCAGTCGCGCTCTGGCGCACCGTGGACGCCGCCAACCTCTGGAAGCGCCAGACCACCATGATCGGGCTGACGCTGCTGATCATCAGCCCCGGCTACCCCTGGTATGCCCTGATACTGCTGCCGTTCATCGTTCTGAGCCGGTGCTGGGAATACGTCGCGGTCATCCTTGCCGTTGACGTTCTTTACATGGTTCCCACTGTCCCGCCATACAGCGAAGGGGTCAGCCAGGGGGCGCTGGCCGCCGCCGCGCTGGCCGTGGCCGCGGGCGCATGGTGGCGGAACCGCTGGCGATACGGGTACAGCGGGTTCCGGCCATGATCGACGACCAGTGGCATCATGGCCGTATGGAGCAAAGCGGGCAGTATGTCCCCCGGGCACGGATCGGTATCATCGGCGGTTCGGGCACCTACCGGCTGCCGGGAGCCGTCGCACAGGCTTCGGTGACAATCCCGACGCCCTATGGGCCGCCGTCGGGCCCCATCACACTGGCCAGAGTGGAGGGCCGCGCCATCGCATTTTTGCCCCGGCACGGCGCCGGGCATTCGGTGCCGCCGCAGAAGATCAACTACCGGGCCAACCTGTGGGCGCTCAAGAGCTTGGGCATCGAGGCGGTGATTTCCTCATCGGCGGTCGGCGGCCTGCGCCGCGGGTACGGGCCGGAGATGTTTGTGGTTCCCGACCAGCTGATCGACAGGACATGGGGGCGGACCGATACGTTCTTCGACGGCACGCTTGCTGAAGGCGCCGAACCGGCAGGCGTGCAGCACCTGCCGGCAGCAGAGCCATTCTGCCCGGGGCTCCGGGCCCGCCTGGCCGATGCCTTGTCGGAACGGCAGACGCCGCACGTGCCGGCGGGAACGGTAGTTGTCGTCAACGGTCCACGATTCTCCACCCGGGCCGAATCCACCTGGTACACGGCCGCCGGTGCCGACATCATCAGCATGACCCAGTACCCCGAGCCCGTCCTGGCCGCCGAACTGAATATGGGCTATGCCACGCTGGCCTACATCACCGACTCGGACACCGGCCACGACGGCTCGGTACCGGTCACCGCGGAGGCTGTCTTCGCCCGGCTCAAAAAGGCCCAGCCCGACATCCTGGCCGTGCTCGAAGCAACCGTCGCCGCGATCGGCGATGACTACGTCCCGACCCGGACTATGGACCCGACCGCCGTCAACCGGATCATGGCTCTTCCCGTTCACGGCGTAGCGGAGCGCCCCCGATGAGGATGCTGATCACCGGCGGGGCCGGTTTCATCGGCTCCCACATTGTCGACGACGCACTGAACAGGGGCTGGCAGGTCCGTGTCCTGGACTTGCTGGACTCCGCCATCCACGCGGTCCGGCCCAGGTTTGACCCCAGGGTGGAGGTTGTTCACGGAGACGTTGCTGATCCCGTGACCGTGCGGCGCGCCCTGGACGGGGTCTACACTGTCTGCCACCAGAGTGCGAAGGTCGGGCTGGGGGTCAGCTTCGCCGATGCCCCGGATTACGTCCACAACAACGACTATGCGACGGCGGTCCTTCTCACCGCCATGGAAGAGCGGGGGATCCGCCGTCTGGTGCTGGCCTCCTTGATGGTGGTGTACGGCGAAGGTGCCTACACCGACCCGCGGTCGGGGCTGCCGGTCCGGCCCGGGCCTCGGACGGAAGAGGACCTCATGGACAGTTTGTTTGACCCGCGCAGCCCGGATAGCGGAGTATTCCTTGAGCCCGGGCTCATCACCGAAGACGCCGCGCCCGATCCGCGGAACGTATATGCCGCATCCAAGCTCAATCAGGAACATCTTGCGTCCGCGTGGGCGCGGGCGGTAGGCGGGGCGGTGATCGCGCTCAGGTACCACAACGTCTACGGGCCCCGGATGCCCCGCGACACACCCTACGCCGGGGTCGCGTCCCTTTTCCGCTCCGCATTGGCCCGCGGCCAGGGCCCCCGAGTGTTCGAAGATGGCGCCCAGCGGCGCAGCTTTATCCATGTGAGGGACGTCGCCTCCGCCAACCTCCTGGCCGCTGAGTTCCTTGGTCCGGTGTCGGGCCCCTACTTCCGGGCCTACAACGTCGGCGCCGACGAAGTCCACACCATTGGTGAGGTGGCGGCCGCGCTGAGCACGTTCAGCGGAGGACCCGCCCCGGTGATCACCGGAGAGTACAGGCTCGGCGACGTCCGGCACATCACCGCCTCATCAAATCGGATCAAACGGGAACTGGGGTGGACACCCACCATCGACTTCCAAAGCGGCATGCGCGAACTCGCCGCCGCGCCCCTGCGTGCAGGATCTGGACGAGAGCGCATGGACGAGCCAGGGGTCGACGACGACCAGTGATCGAGGGTCTCGACAGGCGCAACCGGCAGGGGGTCCTAACCGATAACGGTGGAACGGCGTCCATGATCACGTTGTCCTACCCATGCGGTGATGGCGTGTGCGATTTTCTCCCCTCCCCGGGCGGACGGCTCAATGGGGTTTGCGTAGTCGGCGTCCTGGTTGCAGATGAGCCGGAGGTCGATCAGGGACAGGCCGCGAGCGAAGGCGGCCCTCGTGATGCAGTCGTTGAAGATCGCCAGGGCGGTCCTGATCGTCCGGTACTCCGGGCCAGAAGGCGGGGTGTCGTAGATGGTACAGACCGCTGAGGGCAGGCCGGCGGACAGCACAGCCTCGGCCATCCCGTCGTAGTCCGCAGCGAACCGATCCTGGGCGCTGGCGAGGAGGGAGAGGGCCTCGGTAACCGACGTGGCGGGCATTTGGAGCAGGTGGGCGAAGCTGAGCGCATCGTTGCCGCCGGCACTGATGACGAGGTGGGTGGCATCCTGCGGAAGTGCCTGAAGTTGTCGGTGAACTCCGGATATCACGTCGCCGTCCAGGGCCAATAGGGTTGCCTTCCAGCCGGGCGGTGACCCTTCGCGCAGCTGTGTGACGACATCGGGGTCGGCGCCGACATACGCCTTGTTGTCGAAAATTGAGTCCCCGAGCAGGACTACATGACCGGGCAAAAGTCCGCTCTGAGCCATCAGGGGTTTGACCTGTTCGGGTCAGGGGTCCACCGGTAAGGGTTGGCGTCCGCTCCGCCGGACCGGTGATTGTCATAGCCCTGCTGCCACGCACCTCCGATGGCCGAGACCAGACCCGCCAGCAAGGGGTAATAGGGGTGGTCGGGGCCGATGAAGATCATCTCTTCCCTCGCCCTGTCGATGATTTCACGAATGTCGTTCCTGGCGGTCATGCCGCATGGTCGCACGTAATCGTGCCGGTGGCCAGGGGCGCAGCCAGGCCGCACCCGTGACCCGACGATTTCATGCTCCCTCCGGGAAGGAAATCCGGCATATCTTCTGCGACAATTATTCCCTGAGCGCGTAGGCAATGCCGGGGGAGGCACGCAGTGTCAGGAATCAGCTTTACCGCCATCGACTTTGAAACGGCGAACAGCGACGTGGGGTCGGTGTGCGGCGTGGGTCTGGTGAAGGTCCGCGGGGGACGCATCGCGGACAAGGCCTCGTGGCTCATCAAGCCGCCTCCCGGGCTGGACCATTTCGATCCCGTGAACACCGACCTCCACGGCATCCGGGCAGAGGACGTCCGCAATGCTGCCGACTGGGAAATGTCAGTCGAAGGGATCCTGCATTTTACCTGCGAAGACCGCCTCGTCGCCTACAACGCCCCCTACGATGCCAACGTCATGTGCAAGGCCAGCCACGAACTGCAGTTGGATCTGCCGTTCCTGGATTTCTACTGCGCCCTCCATCTGGCGAAGAGCCAGCTGAAACTCCCCAAGCACAGCCTGAGCGACGTCACGGCCGCCCTGACACTGCCGTCCGTGGAGCATCAGGGCCCGGGCAGTGATGCGCTCGCCTGCGCCAAGGTGGTCCTGGCTATTGCCGCCATGCACCGGGCCAGCAGCGTGGCTGAGATCTGGGATGCACCGGCAGCGACGATCGGCCGCAAACCGCAGGGCCGGCGGCGCCTGTAGTTCCGGCGTCAGTAGTTCCAGCGCAGTTCCGTGCGTCAGTTCCGGGTCACGCGCCGGTCGCCTGAACCTTCTGCTACCGGGCTTTGGGAATGATGATCCACAAGGCGATGTAAACGAGCTCTCCCACACCGAACAGGCCGAAAAGCACGAAGGCGATGCGGACGAGAGTCTTGGAGATCCCGAAGCGTGCAGCGAGGGCTGCGCAGACTCCGGCGATGATTTTGCCGTTCCTGGGCCGAACCATAATTGCTTCCATTTCGCCACACTAGCAGCCAGCACCAGTGGCGTCAGCGGCTGGCATCTGCAGCCCGGCCCTGGTCTCCGATTGCCCGCGGCGATGCTGTGCGAATGGACCTGTCAGGCCCGCTTTATTCATGCTGGAACCCCGACGACGGGTGGCCGGCAACGCTGGCGACCGTCCCGCCGTCGAGCTTTCTGGGAACCGGACTCCTGCAGCAGCGGGGCCGGTCAGGCGGCAGTTACAGTCACCGTCCGCGTCGCGAGGACCGTGCCGGTGATCCAGTGCAGGAAGTCGACGGAGATGGTGTACTTTCCGGCGGCGGGCGGCCGCAGCAGGAAGTCGAATTTTTCGGCCGCCCCGGACTTGATGATGCCGGTCAGCAGGGGCTGGCCTGCCATGGACGGCTGGATTGCGGGGCCGGCAGGGTCTGGTGTGTTCCAGAACGGGCGGCCGTCGTGGGCGATGAGCTCGGCGATGCGCGCAGGCCTTCCTGCAGCGTCCGTGAAGCGTGTCCGCGTGGGGTAGTAGTCCACATTCACCATGCGCACCAGGGTGGGGGCTGTGCCCGGCCGGACCATATTGGCCCGCATGGTGGAGATGGCCCACACCCTGTCGCCCTTGGGCCTGCTGGCCAGTGCCCCGCCGAGGAGGAAGAAGTGCCTGGGCTGGAAGTGGTTGAGGCCCACGTCCTCCCCGGAAAGACCCGCGGCGTGGTTCAGTTCGTGCCATCTCGGATCGAGGGAATACGGCGCGAGCAGGGTTTCTGTGGCGATGTCGTACAGCGGACCTTCCGCCGAATGGCGGCGTGTTCCGGTCGGGGCGGTGGAGCTGGCCGGGGGATCAACGATGATTGCCCCGAACATGCCCATTTGGACGTGAAGGGGAGTGTTGACGTGGCAGTGGTAGAAGTACGTTCCGGCGGACCCTCGGTTGGGGTTGCCGCGTTCGGCAACGTCCGGCTTCCATTGGTATGTATATTCGCCCGTCACCTCGAAGGATGTGTGGCCTACGCCGTCATTACGGGGATCCGGCTCGATGCCGTGCCAGTGGATGGTGTGGACCTTCTTACTCGGCTTGACCGTCCCGTGGAACACCTGGCCTTCGGTCAGCCGTACGACCGGCGCGGGAAGCCCCCGTCCCGACTCGTCGGCCTCGAAGCTCCATACCTCGTGCTCGGAGCCGTCCGGGAACGTGAGTTCCCGGCTGAAGAAGTCGAACTCCAGGGCGACGTCGGGCCGCAAGGCAAACTCGGTTTCCGGGCTGCCCTCGTGGGGTTGGTCGGAGGAGAAGTCCACCTGGCTCCGGAACGCGTGGTGGGGCTCGTCTTCGACGGTGCCCGGCAGCCCCGATTCCGGGACAGGTGCCGCGGCGAGCACCCAGTCGGCCAGCAGTCCACCGGGATACATGCCGCCAGCCGCAGTCTGTGACGGTTCCGCATGGCAGTGCATCGGATACGTCCAGTCTTCCGTCCGCGCTTCCCACACGGGATCCACCACTTCGGGCGGGCGCCGGACCGGGAGCATCGCTTCCTTCCGCTCCAGCGGCTGCAGCTGCACCGTGTCCTCCCACTGCTGCAGTACCACGTCCCCCAGGGGACTGACCCGTCCGTTGGACCGCGGGAAGTCGATTCCGTTGGCGCGCAGCGTCCACACATGATTGCCGTGGTAATGCAGCTGATGGTCGGCGATCCCGGCGTTGACCATCCGTATCAGCTGTCCCGTGCGCACGGAGCCGGCGCTGGACGACGCGCTGAAGTTCCGCACATCCGTCTCACGCGGATGGCCGGACGGCAGGGTGTCCTCCTTACGGCGTTTGTTGAACTCGTCGTCGGTAGTGATGGCCAGTGCCTGGAACCCCGAAAATCCGTTGATGGTGAAGTACCGCGGCACGGCCGGTGTGGCGATCGGATTGACCGTCTCTCCCCTGGACGCTATGCGGGCCCAGCTGGGTTCCACATCGTGGCAGAGCCACAGCCACTGGCGCTCGAACTCGGCGCCGCCGGGGGAGAGCCGCCAGGCGTTCCTCGGATCTATGACCACGAGCGCGCCGTACAGGCCGAGGGTTCTTTCCACCGGCTCGTTTCCTGGGTCCGTGAACAGGTATGTGCCGGGCACAGGGGCAGGGAACGCCAGCAGTTTTGTCTTCCCAGCCGCGACCTTCCCGGTGGTGACGTCCGCTCCGGCAGGTCCGGCGCCATGGAATCGCAGTTCGTGCGGCTGGGCGAGATTGTTGTGCAGGAGGATGCGGACGGTGCTCCCGCTTTCGGCAATCAGTGTCCGGTCCGGGAAGAAGCTGGCCCAGTACGCGCGCCTGGCCAGGTACTGCCGCTGGAACGCGGGGTCCGGCCGCAGCGGCGCGGGCCTGCCATGCGGCGGAACTGGGGCACTCAGCGGATAAAACCGGCTGGCGATAACCTGGCCGGCCGCGGTGAACACCTGGGGGCTCATCGCCAGCGCTGGCCTGGGGTCCCGCACCGCCGTGCGGCGGTCGCCGAATCCCCGGTGGTAAATGAGCGATCCGTCCACCATTGGAATGAAACCCTCATTGACGTGGACGTTCAGCGTGCTCACGGCCGGCCCCGGTACATGCTCCGGCCCGAACTGCTGCTGGCTCTGAACTTCATGTCCCCCCCAATAGCTCTTGCGGACAAGCCCAGCCTTGCCGGGGGAGTCTGGGAAAAGCTTGGCTCCGCGGGGACAGGAATTGGGGGGGATTCAGCTGCTTACATGGCGCTCGCCTTGGCGGCCCGGCGTTCAGCCTTTAGGAGCCGCAGGCCGCTGGCCAGGACTCCCACATGGCTAAAGGCCTGGGGGAAATTGCCCAGGAATTCCCCTGTATCCGGGTGGATCTGTTCCGGCAGCAGCCCGAGCGCGTTGGCCCTGCTGCACAGGGACTCGTAGAGCTCGTGGGCCTCTTCGACCCTACCCTGGCCGGCCAGGTTGTCCACCAGCCAGAAGCTGCAGAGCAGGAAGGCGCCTTCGCCGCCCGGCAGTCCGTCCGGGGAAATCTGCGGCAGGTAGCGGAACAACAGGCCGTTGCCGGCATCCAGGCTGGCGGCTATTGCCTGGGTGGTGGACACCATCCGCGGATCGTCGAAATCGATGACGTTGCGGACGGGCAGGGTGAGCAGGGCGGCGTCCAGCCCACCGCTGCCGCCGAGATGCTCCGTGAATGTGTGCCGTTCTGCATTCCAGGACCGCGTCAGCGCGGCCTGCCGGATCACCCGGGCAGCAGCTTCCCACCGGCGTTTCGGGTAGGGAAGGCCGTGCCGCCGGGCGATCTGGATAGCTCTGTCCACGGCAACATAGCAAAGCGCGGCCGAGTAGGTGAACGGACGCCCGGTGTCGCGGATCTCCCAGGGACCTGAATCCGGAACCCGCCAGCTGTTGATCGCCATTTCAACGATAGGCGTCAGTGCTGCCCAAAGCTGCTTGTCGACCGGCCTGCCGCTGTTTGACCACTGGTACGCGATGTCCACGATTTCGCCGTACACATCGTGCTGCCGCTGGTGTCTGGCGCCGTTTCCCCAGCGCACCGGTGCCGATCCCCGATAGCCCCGCAGCATGGAGTCCTCGACTTCGTCCGGAGGCTGGGACCCGTCCAGCGAATACATCACGTGGGGTGTCCCGTCCCGTTCCACGTTCGTCAGGACCCACGCAAGGAAGATATCCGCATCACTTGGGTCGCCAATACGCCGGAACACGTAGTTGGAGAAGGATGCATCCCGTACCCACGTGTACCGGTAATCCCAGTTGCGCGGGGATCCCGGCCACTCGGGCAGGGAGGAGGTGGCGGCCGCCATGATGGCGCCTGTCTCGGCGTGGTCCAGTAGCTTGAGCGTCAGGGCGGAGCGTTTCATCAGTTCGGCTTGGGAGCCCTCGCAGTCCAGGCTCGAGGCCCAGCGGCGCCATGCGTAAACCGTCTGATCGATGAGCTTCTTGCTGTCCGGGTGCTGCCGCAGCCGGAAGCGGCCAGACCAGTGCAGGGCCACCGTGAGCGTCTCCCCGGCCCGCAGCGTCAGCTCCGCTGCCAGCCCGCGCCCTTCAGGATGCAGTTCAACGGAGGACCACAAGTAGACCTCGGGCACGCCGTCCTGCTGCCAGTCAAACCTCCACCCGCTCGCCAGCAGGTCGAACGTGACCCCAGCCCTCGGTGTCAGGTTGATGCGGAGGGGCACATCGCCACCCACCGCCCGGACATACCGAAGCAGCTCACGGCGTCCGGCGGGCACTGGCTCAGCGAGGTCTGCCCCGGAGCGCAGCGTCAGGCAGTCCGTCACCTGGAGCATGCCACGGTCCGAGAGAAGCGACGTGACCAGCACGCAGGAATCCTCGGTGTATCGCTGCACCGACGCCAGGGTATGAATGGGGGCGATGTCGAAGCGTCCGCCGTATTCGAGGTCAAGAATCCCCGCCAGGAACGGAGGGCTGTCGAATTCCGGGAGGCACAGCCACGAGATTCCGCCGTCCCGTCCCACAAGTGCGCAGGTGGATCCGTCACCGATGAGGCCGTGATCCTCGATGGGCAGATACCCCTCGTGGCTAACCACCGCGCGAGCATGCGCAGCAGCGAACATGACTGCCCACTCCTTAGAATCGTTCTTATTATGATTTTCTCGCGATTCCGTTCCGAGCGCTACTGGCGGCTTTCCTCACGGCGGCGGATGGCGACTCGGATGAGGGCGGCGCCCGCTGGTGTCCCGCCGTCGCGCGCTGCAAGCCGCGCGCTTACTGCGCATGGGCGTTGCTGCCAGTGATCGGGCCTCCGGCGTGGCTTCAGGAAGAGCCGGTGGGCGCGGCCCGGCGTTCGAGCGGAAGTTCGAGATCGTCCATGACGACGGCGGTCAGGTTCCGCAGCGTTGCCGCCGGCATGCGACACATCGTGGGCGTGAGCTCGCAGCACAAGCGGGTTAATGCTGAGGCCGTGACTGCAGCCGGTGTTAAATGCGGCAGGAAGAACCGATGCGGATCGGCTCTTCCTGTGGTTCTCTGCAGTTAGATAAGGCTGGGGGCGCTGGCGAGGATGTAGTCCGCCGCGGCCGGGCCCGTCATGGACAATTCGTTGTCGCCGGGATCGATGCCGAGGGCCTTGAGGCCTGCGCGCAGGGCCTCGGGACTCTGGGGCTGGGTCTTGTTGATCAGGCTCCAGCTGGTGTACAGGCCATAGAGCTCGTCCGGGCTTAGCCCGGCGTCGGTTTCCCGATCCGATGTGAGTGCTTCAGCTACGAATCGGTCAAAGTGGTTAGCGGTCATTTTTGGCTCTTTCATGGCGTGCAGGTTAATCCGCCGTTCTGCTTCAGCGATAGCGGCCCACTGCCCGTCAGGACAGAGATCGTCCTTGAAATTTATGTGAGACAGACCGTTCTGTCTAGTTACGCTTGGCTTACGGATGACTGTGCGGCTCGAAGGCGCATCCCAGGGGCGGCGGTGGCCCAGCCAGGTGCAGCATCGGTTCTCGTTCAGGCCCGAATTGGTAGCCGGATTAGGAGGCGGAGTGGGAGCCGACGCCGAGTCGGCGCAGGACGGGATGGGCCGCGGGTGCATCCGGTCAAGAGTGTGTCCGGAGGACGATTTGCGCCGGGGTTCCGGGGTGTGTAAAGTAATTCGAGTCGCCGCCGCTGAAGCGGAAAAATAGCGACCAACCCTTACTAAACAGCCTGAAAACGGTGCACAAATTGCTGCGCCACGGACGGTGGGGGCCTATCCTGTGAATGAAAATCGCGGAAACGCGGATTTGCAAAGTATTCACAAAGCGGGTAAGTTTGAAAAGTTGCT
>NZ_JAGGPJ010000039.1 GCF_018613875.1 Arthrobacter sp. ISL-28
GGCCCCAGCCATTGGGAATGGCTGATGATATCGTCCACGGTCGCCGATTTACCTTGAATCACGCGGCCGATCCCATATACGGTGTCGCCCACCTGTCATCGGCTTACCGCTTAGGGCCACTTCCGAGACCGCAGGATGTGTCGAGATAGCATTTTCCACCTCGAAGGCAATTTCTCGTGGGAATTGGAGGCAGCCGGAGCCCGCCGGAAGAATTCGAGCCCTACCACCCCACAGACCGGCGGGAAGGTCAAACACCACCACCCCGTCCAAGCAGTGGCTGACCAGCCTGCCGCGGCCTCCCTTTCCGAACTCCAGGCCCTGTCTGAGAGCCGCCAGTGGATCTCAGGTGGCGACCTCTTACTAAACGTCCGGCTAGGACCTGGCGGTAGCATGTCACCAGCAGCCGTAGCAATGCAACCAAACGATGGGTTGACACACTTCAGCGTACTACTTACCCTTAGGTTTGATACCGAACGGACGGTCAGTAATGCGCTGGCCGTGTTGATTTTGCCCCCGTTGGAAGGACCTGTCAACCATGACCACCACCGCAACTGCTCCGGAACCCACTGCAGACACTGTAGAGATCGTTCCCAGCTTCGTCCGTGATTCCTGGTGGACCCCCGACGCCGCCGCCGCAGCCGGCGCCGCGCTCGTCCTCGATGCCAGCACCGGGGAACTCCTGGCCAAGGTGAGCGCGGCGGGGCTGAACCTCGCGGGCGTCGCGGATTACGGGCGCACCACCGGGCAGGCCGAACTCGGCCAGCTGACCTTCCACCAGCGCGCCCTCAAACTCAAGGAGCTCGCGCAGTACCTCAACGCGCGCCGCGATGAGTTCTACGCGGTCTCGGCCCAGACCGGCGCCACCAGGATCGACTCGATGATCGACATCGACGGCGGCATCGGGGTGCTCTTCACCTTCGGATCCAAGGGCCGCCGCGAGCTGCCCAACTCCCAGGTGGTCGTGGACGGCCCCCTGGAGGTGCTGTCCAAGGACGGCTCATTCGTCGGCGAGCACATCTTCACCCGCATCCCGGGCGTGGCCGTGCAGATCAACGCCTTCAACTTCCCGGTCTGGGGCATGCTCGAGAAGCTGGCCCCGGCCTTCATCGCCGGCGTCCCCACCATCGTCAAGCCCGCCACTCCCACCGGCTATGTCGCCGCTGCCGTGGTCAAGGTGATCATCGAATCCGGCATCCTGCCCAAGGGTTCCCTGCAGCTGGTCTCCGGATCCGTCCGCACCCTGCTGGACCACCTGGATTACCGCGACTACGTCTCCTTCACCGGCTCCGCCTCCACCGCCGACACGCTGAAGTCCCACCCCAACGTGGTCAAGGGCGGCGTCCGGTTCACCTCGGAGACCGACTCCCTCAACGCCGCCATCCTCGGCCCGGACGCCGTGAAGGGCACCCCGGAGTTCGACGCGTTCATCAAGTCCCTCGTCACCGAGATGACCGCCAAGGCCGGCCAGAAATGCACCTCGATCCGCCGCGCCATCGTGCCGCAGGAGCTGGTGTCCGCCGTCGCAGCCGCAGTGGGTGACCGGATCAACGAACGCGTGGTTCTCGGTGACCCCCGCGCCGAGGGCGTCACCATGGGCGCCCTGGCCTCCCGCGAGCAGCTCGCGGACGTGCGGGCGGCCGTCCAGGCCATGCTCGACGCCGGCGGGGAGCTCGCCTACGGCACCCTCGACTCGCCCAAGGTCACCAGCGCGGACGGTACCGTCGGCGTCGTCGACGACGGCGCCTTCATGTCACCGGTCCTGCTGAGCTGGAACAATCCGGAAGCGGAGGAGCTGCATTCGCTCGAAGCGTTCGGCCCGGTTTCCTCGGTGGTCGGGTACACGGACCTGGCCGCCGCCGTCCGCCTCGCCGCCCGCGGCGGCGGCTCGCTCGTTGCCACGGTCTGCACCAGCGACCCTGCCGTGGCGCGGGAGCTTGTCACCGGCATCGCGGCGCACCACGGCCGGGTGCTCATGCTCAACCGCGAGGACGCCCGCAGCTCCACCGGCCACGGCACGCCGGTCCCGCACCTGGTCCATGGCGGACCCGGCCGCGCCGGCGGCGGCGAGGAACTCGGCGGCATCCGCTCGGTCATGCACCATATGCAGCGCACCGCCATCCAGGGCTCGCCCAACATGCTCACCGCCGTCACGGACATCTGGCACACCGGCGCCGACCGCAACTTCACCCTCGAGACCGAAGGCCAGCACCCGTTCCGAAAGCACCTGAGCACGCTGCACATCGGCGACGCCATCCGCTCCCAACTGCGCGAGGTGACCTTGGACGAGATCACCCAGTTCGCCTACTCCACCGGCGACACCTTCTACGCCCACACCAACCAGGAGGCAGCCGCCGCGAACCCGTTCTTCCCGGGGATCGTCGCGCACGGCTACCTGCTGCTGGCCTGGGGCGCCGGACTGTTCGTGGAGCCCGCCCCGGGTCCGGTCCTGGCAAACTACGGCCTGGAAAACCTGCGCTTCATCACCCCCGTGGCCGCCGGCGACTCCATCCGGGTCACGCTCACGGCCAAGAAGATCACCCCGCGCGAGACCGAAGAATACGGCGAGGTCACCTGGGACGCCGTCTTGACCAACCAGAACGACGAAATCGTCGCGACCTACGACGTCCTCACCCTGACGGAGCATTAGCGTCGCTCCAAGCGGAGCACTCGCGCCATCTGTTTACGGGCGCCCAGCATGGATCCTCGGAGCGGTGAACTTCCAACAGTATCTGGCAGCCTAGTGATGCCGTGAAAGGTCTGTCGGCGGGCTAACAACCACATGCGTACTCGTTTCCGCGTATCAGGGCCCGCACGTTCGGGCAGTTAAGGACGTTTGAGACTGTGGCGATATTAAAGCTGGCGTGCTGAGCGAGGTCGCAGATCGGTGCTTGATCTAGCTGTATGAACTACGGACGTTATGAACGCGCGGCGTGGACAGGTGGCAAAGGAAGACCTCCGCGTCGAGTGGGCTTGCCGAGAGTCCGATCCACAAGGAGGCCTTCATGACCCATGCGATTCTCACGCCTAAGGGCAAGCTCCGCCTGGCCCGATGCGTCGTCGATGAGGTGGCCGCTACGCCTTGCGGCTGAACGGTTCCAAGTATCCGGGCTCTCCGTGGTTGGTGTGAATGCGGGTCGGCTACGGCCGCCGGCGGGTCCGTCTCCATGACAGTCCCTGTTTCGGCAGGCCGGTGCGGCTGCTGTGGGACAAGCGTGCTCCCATCCATCCCTGGCGTTCCCCGAGGACGGACTGCCGCCAGCTTCACCCGGCCGCTGCGACGGCCAAGCGATGCAGGTCTCTCACCTCCATCCGAAATAACAGCGTGCATTGTTGGGCGGCCGGGGTCCCCGGCCGCCGGTTTGATGATTTGTACAACCTGGTCTGCGACGCGGCGTTTTTGGTGGTGGCGTGGAAACGCGTCGCGGGCACCGCTGGGGCGCGGACGCCGGGAGTCGACAGAGCCACGGTGGCTTGGATCGCTTCCCGGATCGGGGTTGAGGGATTCCTGCAGCACGTTCGTGGCCAACCTTAGGGCGCGGACGTTCCAGCCGGTCGAGGTACATCAGGTTGAGATTCCCAAGCCGAGCGGGAAACTGCGCAAGCTGGGGATCCCGACGGTGACCGACCGGGTGGTGCAGGCTGCCCTCAAGCTGGTGCTGGAACCAATTTTCGAGGCGGACTTCCAGCCGTGCTCGTACGGGTTCCGGCCGAACCGGCGCGCGCAAGATGCCATCGCCGAGATCCATCACTTCACCACCAAGCGGTACCAGTGGGTGCTGGAGGCCGACATCGAGGCGTGCTTCGACATGATCGATCACGTCGCGTTGGGTCTTGTCCCCGCTGTTGGCCAACATCGCCCTGTCCGCGCTCGAAGACCAATTCATCCGGGCGTGGGAGCAGCAGATGGCGACTGAGCCCCAACGGCAGCGCCGCAAGCGACACGGTCAGGCGAACTACCGTCTGGTCCGGTACGCCGACGATTTTGTCGTGCTCGTTACCGGGCAGCGGGAACACGCCGAGCAGTTGCGGCAGGAGGTGACAACCGTGCTGGCCCCCATGGGCCTGCGGCTGTCGCCGGAAAAGACCCAAGTGGTCCACATCGACGACGGGTTCGACTTTCTCGGCTACAACATCCGCAGGATGCACAAACGGGGAAGCAACAAGTGGTTCGTGTACACCCGGCCCTTCGAAGAAGGCGATCGCCTCGATCAAGAGCCGAGTGAAGACCATGACGTACAGATCGACTCTGCACAAAGAGCCCGGATACCTGCTGGACTATCTGGGTCGGGTGCTTCGAGGGTGGGCGAACTACTTCCGACACGGAGTGTCCAAGGCCACGTTCTCCGCGATCGACTCCTATGCGTGGGAGCGGATCACGGCATGGCTACGGAAGAAGCAGCGCATCGAATGGCCAGAACTACGGCGCAGGTTCTGCCTGCCCGGAACCTGGCGGCTCGCCGTCGACGGGACAAGGTTCAAGGGCGCAGCCAGCGTCTCAGTCATCCGGTACCGCTACCGCGGCTACCGGATCCCGACCCCGTGGACACCCTCAGCCCCCACCGGCTGAGCGACAATCCTCACGTGGAGAGCCCGGTGCGGTGAGAATCGCACGCCGGGTTCGGCGGGCGGTCCGGGGAAACGGAACGGCATGCCGTCACCGCGCCCCGGGCCGACCCAACTGGTCCCACACCGGCCCGCCGGGATCCGGCATGGTCACCGGAATTGTGGATCACACCCGTGACGCTCAGGGATGGTGCATGCCCGGCTGCTGGATCTCGATCCGGGCCGGTCCGGGAAGGCCTACGCCGACTGGCTCAAGGACCGCGGCACCGGGTTCATCGCCCGGATCAAGACCGCGGCGCTGGATCCGTGCCGCGGCTATGCCAACGCCATCCGCGACGAACTGCCCGAAGCCATCACCGTTCTGGATGCCTTCCATGTTGTGAAGCTCGGGTAGGCCATGGTCGATGAGGTCCGCCGCCGGGTCCAGCAGGACACGCTCGGGCACCGCGGCCGCAAGGGCGATCCGCTCTACGGGATCAGGAGAACCCTGCAGATCGGAGCGGAGCACCTCACCGACAAACAGACCGCCCGCCTCGACGCGAAACTCGCCCTCGGGGACCCGGAACACGAAGTGACTTTGGCGTGGCAGTGCTACCAGAAGCTCCTGAACATCTACCACGCCAGGCCGGAACGCGGCCGGGAACTTGTCAACGAGGTCATCGCATCGTTCCCGTCGTGTCCGATCCCGGAAGTCGCCCGGCTGGGCCGGACACTCAAACAAGGGAAGAGCGCGATCCTGGCCTACTTCGACACCCGCGGCGCCTCCAACGGCCCCACAGAAGCGATCAACGGCGTCATCGAAGCCACCCGCAGAATTGCCCGTGGATTCGGGAACTTCACGAATTACAGACTCCAATGCCTACTCGCCGCCGGCGCCACCGTCGGGGCCGCTATTCGACATCGCCTACCTATGCATGGCCGAAAACTACTGTCGAGTCGCGGGCGCACGTAGGCCCGAATCGGGTTGAAACGGTTCGGCTCAAAATCCATATTTTTGGGCCAGGTACGCATACGTAACTACCGATAACGGTACATATTGCCCTCAGTTGTCGAAGCTTTAACTACCCGCGCCCCGGGTCATCCGAGGCCAGCAGAATCCAAGAATTCCTGCACGTGCTTAGTGTCCATGTACTCCACACCCCTGGTAATTTTGCCGTCAGCAACAGTGAGCAACAGATGATACCTGTTGCGATAAGCGACGCCCTCTTTTGTGTCACCGATGCTGTGGGCCTCGACTGCGACTTTATCGTTTTCGGCGGTCATTGAGTCGGGAATCCATTTCGGCGGCTCCGTAAAAGTTTTGACCAAAAACTCGTTGACCTCGCGGAACGCCTTCTTGTCGTATAAACCGGCCATCGCCAGGTTACCTGGGATCTCCCACTCGAAATTCTCGGCGAGCAGCTCGTGGGCGTAGTCGATGTCTCCTGAGCTGAATCGCTCCATGAAGGCGGTAACCACTTCCTTGTTCGAACCGGAACTCATCGCATTTACTCCCTATTCGTTGAGGTAACAGGCACTTAAGGGACCTGAATACAATGCCGAGCGTTCACTCTGCAGCGCTCACTAATTGCGTCGTACCAGTGTAAGCAGCACGTCGCGGACCGTCAACCTACCGTTTGGTTTGACCATCCGCATTCGTCAGGCCTGTTTATGAAGTGGTCAAACTCAGGAGGCGTAAAGCGGGGCACGGGAGGCGAGCCAGACGGGCGGGTCCTGCGAGGCCGTTAGCGGTGGTCTAACTGGCATGCACGGGTATCGATGAGCCGGGAGTCGCCGGGAAAGATTACTTCGCGTCCGGCAAGCACAGCTCACTAGTCTTCAAGCGGGAGCTCTTTCTGGAGCCTGAGTTCCCATACGAGGAATTGCGCGCCGTAGAGAGTGAATGTGATGGCGATGGCCAGTATGGAGATGGACCTGACTGAGGAGGAGCGGGAGCTGCTTCGGCGGGGCCTCTTGGAGTGGGGTGGCCCAGCTCGATGCACTGAGGCGATGGCCATCGCTATCGGTTTTCGTGACGTCGCAGACCTGCGGGACGAAGGATACCGAATTGCAGACGATCTACTCGCCGGTCGGTCTTTGACGACGAGTGACTGGCGCCGGGCCTTGTTGTCCACCGAGGTGGTGTTCGCCAGCGATGTTTTGGGTTCAGGAATTGATTGGTCCATCACCACGGGTATGGACGACGACGAAACACTCCGAATGCTGAGGTCAGTGCAGCGTAAGTTAGGCGGCGTCTGAGGTAACGGACCCTGCTGCCCTAAACCTAATGAGTGCGTCCGGCCGACCTTGTTGCTGCGATGTACTGGCGTAGGCGGTAGCCGAGTCCGTGGCGTGACGTTCGATGGTGGCGGGAGAGTAGCCGAGCGTTTCGGCGATGATGGCCACGGGGGCGAGCTTGGTGAGTTCATGAAGGGTTCCCAGCCGTGCGGCCCGGGTGCTGAACAACCTGCTGAGACGGGTTGTGAGGTATCCGGGGTGGATGTGCCGGCCTGGTGAGACTCCACGGAATACCCAATTGGTGTTGGGGTGCGAGGCAGTTAAGTTATGACCGGGGTTCGCAGCGAGTTCCCGCCAAGGCCTGTCCAAGGGGTCCGGTAGGGCGATGTGGATCGTCCCGAGCTGGACTGTGACGAGTTCACCGGTGACCGTCAGGTCGTCCCAGGTAAGCCGCGCTATGTTTTCAGCCTGCAGTCCGAAGACGAGGATGAGGATCGCGGCGGCGCGGTCTCGTGCCTCAAGTCCGTCGGTGTGAACCACGCGGTTGACTGCTTCATCTTGCCCTGACTTGGCGAGCCTGGGGCTGGTGCCGCGGCGGTGCGGGACGATGGCCAGCCCTGCCGGAGCGGCTTTGGTCTTGATGGCCCATGTCAGGAAGCCTTCGGCGATGCGGCGGGTTGTGGGTCCTCCGGCCTGCCATACGTCTAGCCCGGGGGTTTCAGGGGGCCTCGGCGCTGGAGGGTGTGTTTAAAGGCGAAAAGGTGCTCTAACTAGGGAAAATAGTGGTGTCTAAGCCAATTTATCCCGGTCGTAAAGGAGCACCTTTTCGGTGTTTATCCTGATGCCGGGATTATGCCGATACTTCTCACCTGGAACCGCGCCAGGACCACCAAGGTGAAGCTGCGGGGCCGCGCTACTGATCCACCCACGCTACGAAACGGGTAAAGGCTACAGGACAACGGCCACAGCGACAGCGCGCAATTCCTCCGGAACCGGGAGTTCCCCCAACGTGTTCGCGGTTACCCCGCCCTAGAAAGAGCCCGCTGGAGGTGCGCCAAGAGCGACACTGCCTGCCAGGCCCGGTCTGCCCCAGCTACGCGGTCTCGGCTAGAGAATGCAGTCTTTACAGGTCATGGAAGGCGCATCCATAGCCCGCGGGCGGACCGTCTATGGACGGCACAGAATCGAAAAACCGTGCCACCTTTCGGACTCGAGGACCCCGGCCGAGAGATATCTGACAAGCAGCATCTTCTATTCACACCTGAATTTGGCTAGATGACAGGGGAGTGGATGCGAGCTGTCGCGATGAAGGACCCTTGGGTTCTTGCGGTGATT
>NZ_JAGGPJ010000040.1 GCF_018613875.1 Arthrobacter sp. ISL-28
CCAGCCTCCGGTCAGTATCTACCGAGCTTCGACCCTATGACAGAGGAGCCATGGGCTGAAATAGGCCGCGGCGATGCTAGGGACATCGACCACGCCGTCCAGAGTGCACAGCGCGCGTTCTTGAGATGGCGCCGTACTGGTCCGAGCATGAGGGCCCAAATATTGTGGAGACTCGGTGACCTTATCGGTGAACACGCGGACCAGCTGGCCCAACTAGAGTCAAGGGACGCCGGAAAAGTCATCCGCGAAGTGAAAACCCAGCAACTGATGCTTCGCAACTGGTATCACTATTATGCGTCGTTGTCCTACCAGATGGAGGGGCGGCAGATTCCACACGACAGCACAACGCTCTTGGCGGTAACCATCCGCGAGCCCTACGGCGTCATCGGTGTGATTCCTGCGTTTAATTCACCGATGATGTTGGGCTCTATGAGTCTCGCCCCGGCCATCGCGGCAGGCAACACCGTGGTTGTTAAACCCCCGGAGGTCAATTCACAGTCGTTGCTGCTGTTGGCCCGACTTGCCAAGGAAGCCGGCCTGCCGGACGGAGTTCTGAATATAGTCCACGGATATGGAGCCGAAGCGGGAGACTCGCTGGTCGGACATCCTCTCGTCCGCAAGGTCTTCTTTACGGGCGGCGTTGACTCGGCGGGATTTGTATCCGCGCGGGCTGCGGAAGGCCTCAAACAAACGGTCCTTGAGCTGGGCGGCAAATCCGCCAATATCTTCTTCGAAGACGTCGATGTTCACCGAGCAGTCGACGGCGTAGTCACAGGCATCTTCGCTGCCGCAGGACAAACCTGCATCGCTGGCTCGCGGTTGCTCGTTCACGAAAGCATCGCGGACGAGTTGGTCCATTTGGTATCCCAACGTGCCCGTTCAATCCGACTGGGTGATCCAGCCAAGGCGGAAACGGAGATGGGGCCGATGTCCCAGCCGAAAATCCTTGACGGAGTTATCCAACGCGTCAAGGGTGCTATAGCAGATGGTGCAGAGGTGCTGGCCGGCGGGGTGGACGCACCCGTTCCAGCAAAAGGCCTGTTCTTCGCGCCGACAGTCCTTGACGGCGTCACGAACGAGATGGAGGTCGCAAGGACGGAACTCTTCGGCCCGGTGCTCTCCGTGATCCGCTTCAGTGACGATGACGAAGCCGTGGCCATCGCCAACGATTCTCCATTTGGCCTCGCAGCAGGGGTGTGGACGAACGACTTCCGGCGGGCCCACCACGTATCCAGAGAGTTGGAGGCTGGAACTGTATGGGTGAACACCTACCGCACCCTTCAGTACGCCACCCCCTTTGGCGGGCTGAAAGACAGCGGACACGGCCGCGAAAACGGCCTTGATGGATTTGCAGAGTTCACGCAGCCCAAATCGATCTGGTTCGAGTCAAACGAGAACGCAATCACGGACCCGTTCTCCCTTCGATAACCCAGGAAACACTAGATTCACCTGGCCCAGTTCACACAAATCAACGGAGATTTAGGAGCACTCATGTCAGACAAATACAACTTCATCGTCGTCGGTCACGGCGCCGCCGGGTTGGCCGCAACGCTGGCTTATGCAGAACTTGCGGCCTCTGATCCTCACCCAGGCCGCATTGCGATCCTGGACCGTGGACCACGCGAACAGCGCGGCGGCGCTACACGCTGGACCGGAGCATTCCTAAGGATCGACCCCGAAGGAAACCTGGACCCTAACTGGGTCGACTTCATGACGGAGGTATCGGGCGGGCTTTCTGATCGAGAGTACTGCCGGAAACTCGAGGCCGAAACGCCGACCACGATAAAATTCCTGAGGGATCATGGAGTCAAGCTCTTGTTCGAGGAGTTTCCGCTCGCTCACACCTTCGACAATGGCGTGGCCGGAATCACCCCTCCCGGGCGCCCGGAGGGCGGGGGCGTGGCCATCGTTGAGGCCCTCTCGACCGCGCTGGAGCAGTACCAGAACGTTGACTTCCTGTATGAGACCGAAGCAGTACGCCTGACGACCTCTGATGATGGACAAGTTAACGGTGTCGTCGTCAGAAACAGCGAGGGCCTGCTGAGAACGCTTTCCGCGCCCTCAGTTGTGTTGGCATCAGGAGGTTTTCAGGGCAACCCGGAAATGCTTACCCGGTACTTGGGGGACAGGGCATGTGACCTTCCGCAAATTGCGCCCGGCACTCAGGGCAATCGAGGCGACGGGCTACGCATGGCACTCGAGCTCGGCGCAGACACGGCAGGACAGTTCGACATGATCCATGCCGAGCCTTCGGACACCAGAAGCCAAGCGGCCGACTCGGTCATCTATACCTTTACAACCGGAATCTTCGTCAATGAACAGGGCCAGCGGTTCTATGACGAAGGCGCCGAAACCTGGGACAATTCGTTCGAGAAAATCGGCTACGAAATTTGGAAGAACCAGAACCAAAAGGCCTACTGGATTGCTGACGCGAAGACACTGGCAATTCCGAACATCGAGCATGGCTGGCTGAGCGACCTTGCACCGGAAAGGGCTGACACTCTTGAGGAACTCGCTGAGAAGTTGGGGCTCGACTTTGAATCCGTCCGTAAAACCCTCGAGGAGTTCAACGCGGCTGTAACGGACGATGCGTTTGACTGGCGCCGTCTTGATAGCAAACATACAGAAGGCATTACGCCGCCTAAATCCAATTGGGCGGTTCCCCTGGACGAAGCGCCGTATATCGGCTTTCCCCTGACGGGAGTCATCTGCTTCACCTTCGGCGGCCTTCGAACGGATACTGACTCCCGGGTGGTTACCCCTTCCGGAGTGCCCATCCCAGGCCTATACGCGGCAGGCGAACTGACGGGTGCTTTCTATCATGCCTACCCGGTTGCAACCTCTGTCCTGCGATGCCTGACGTTCGGACGCCTTGCAGCCCAGCACGCTTTTGCCGTACGCGATGCTTCTGCCTTTGCGGAGAGTATCCAATCGCTGCGGTAAGTCTGGAGAAGGACCTGTGAATACGGGCCGCGTGGCTTGAACAGCACGTTGTGGATCTGTGCGCGGAACTGATCAACGGAGACAATCTGGTCGTCGGAAATACCGTGACAGCCAACATGAGCGCTTGAACCATGATTCAGCTGCCAAAAAACTGGTATCCGAATCCGAAACAGTGCGTCCCGCAACGAAGGCGAATACCCTGGCCGCACTCACCGAGGCGAAAGCAGCCTTGGAGCAACGCCCAATCCTCCATGCCACCGTTGGGGGTTCGCTGGAAGAGGGTAAGACCGCGTTCTACAACAGCCGCCGAAAGAAGGGCGGCACTGGGCCACTGGCCGTGGCCGTAGAGGCGGCTCACCACGGTCCAATGGAGCTAGACGAGATCGGGGCAGGTCTATACAAGGCGATGGACGACGTTTATGAATGGCACACGGACATTGATGTCCATGTGGCATTCAGATGTCAGCTTTCTCATCAAATCTGTCAGCTTACGGATGCCGGTGCTTGGACCCGCGGCCAGGCCGCAGGACACTCATGTCCGCCCTGGCTCCCGTACAACCCGCACCGGATGGTTATGCTGTAACTGTGACGGAAAATACAAAATCGATATATGGTTAATTTGGATCCTCTCACCCACCCACCCACTTGGCTTTAGGAGCTACAAAAATGAGCAGTCAGCCCGTCGCAAGCCCACAAACGTTGACCACCATGGAAGCTTGCATGCAGCTAGCGAAAGGGCCTGAGGACCGATTCTGGAAAGCCCAAGAGGCAATTGGGCGAGTAGTTGCCGCACAGCCAGGCTTCGTGGGAGTGATTGGCGGCCCGATCGCACATTCGGAGTGGATGTACTTCTGCGGAAAATTTGAATCTTCAGTTGATATGGACAATTGGTATAAGGCCAGAAGCCACCAACCGGTCATGTCGCGTGCTCATGAGGAGTGGTTCGATGCCTACTACATCCGGAAATGGCGCCTGCCCGAGATTGGAGAGGCACTTGAGGGCCCCATCTTCAGCGAGATCTCGCTGTCGCGTCAAACCGCTTTGTCCGAAGACGAGCTGCAGACACTATTCGAGGCCATCGACCAGGGACTAAGCGAATTCGACACCATGCCGTTCGAGACGCTGGCCGGGAAGTTCGAGAATCAACCGTTCCAGTTGGCTGGGCCGCTTCAGGAGTTCCCGCAGCTTGCACCCGCTCGCTACCTTGTACTGACCCACTGGAGGAGTGCCGAAGAAGCCCAGGCCTGGGTGGAATCGGAAGTAATGGAAAAGTTAACAGCACTGGGAGAAGTCCACTCGGATCTGCACGTGCAGATTGTGCACAAGCCCGGCGAACGTAACCACCTCAGCGCCGATGGCGCGCATCGCGGCTGGTCGCGCCACTAACTCAATTCAGGCGGAAGCTACGCAGCAGTACAGCCCGGTCGCCCACCAAACCCCGGACCGGGTGGCCGGGCTGAGGCTGCGGATGTTTGGCTCCGGCTCGCTGGTAGGACTTCGGTGATTTTTCGTGCCGGCTATACGTCGTGGAATCGGGCACTTGCTGGGCGATACCCTGGCCGATCACGATCTCCCAAGATTTTGCCTGCTTTTCGCATTTCGCTGCGAAATTGGCGGCGAACCCCAAGGGGTTGACCTCGCTGTGCTCGTGGTTCCCGCTACGAACAAAGGTTATGCGTCCGTAGTCCAGGCCGGCCCGGGCTTGGACTGGCTCGATGTTCTTGCGTTGCAACCGTGGATTTACTTCATTTTGTACCGCGTCCAGGGCAAAGGCGCAGGCGCTTAACGCCATGACGCTGTCGATTTGAGCATTGCCCGGACCGAAGCCGGCAAACAGTCCGTCGCCGCGGAGTCCAAGGGGGAAGCCGCCGAACGCGGTTACTGTTTGTATGAACCCGGTGAGGAGGGCGTGGGCTAGGTCCGCAACTTCTGTCTCGTCGTCCCAGAAGCTGCGGCCTGTGAAGTCGGTCAGATCGATGAACACCACCACCATGGGTGAAGTCAGACGCTCCCCGACACGCAGCGCCTCGAACGCTGGGTGACCGAGCACTTTGGTCTCCAGAGCCGCGGAAGCGCGGAGAGACTCTTTCATGACGCCGTTATTTGCACGACGAATCGAGAAATCACCCATGACGGCGTCGCCGAACATGCCGGCAGTGTACTCAGTCATCATGTGCTCTCCGAACTAGGGGACGAGGCAAGCTGAACGAAACATATCGTTGGCCAACGACATTCTTTCTGGCACGTACCTTCTTGAACTCTAGAAGCGGGGGAGCGAGAGCAGATTGTTGTTCCATTCGCCATCCGCGTAAGTCCGAAGGTAGGGAACTCGGCCCTGGGGTCTGATAACCCCAACGTCAGCTCTACCGTTTGGTGAGCCTACGTATGCGCGCCCACCCTGAATATCGATCCATTCGACCAGCGAGGCCTTTGCGATCGATCCCGTCTTGGAACTCTCTTCCTCAACCCAGCGAAAATGAGTGATGTTCTCATGATCGATCGAGCCCGAAAGACGAACATGTGTATTCCGTACAGCCAACACTTCTCCTATTGATTCCGTTGCCGCTTTTCCCATGTCAACTATTGCAAATGTTTCTCAATTGCATATCAAGATTGGATCAAGAAGCGCTCAACTTGCCGAGCGGCGCCGGGGCGTGTGGAACTGGATGCCAACCATCGAGAATCTTGTCAACAGAACGGAGGTCGGACACCGCTGGGAGGGGGTTGGTTGAAGCTTCAAATGATTTACTTGACGTAATCACGCTTATCGGCGTTTGAAGTGGGCTGTCACTAGACGAGAGACTCCCGCATCTATCTGCCCGGTTGTCGTCGCGGCTTACCTAAGGGCTGGGCGTTTGTCACCGGCGTTCTCTGGCCCTCAGCCCAGGTTCCAGTCTCGTTTGGCTGGACCAGCTAACCTTCATTTCTAGACGGTGACAAAGGGCTGGGGTTGGTATCCAGCCGTGGCCGGCATCCCGGCCATCAATACGCATCGCCAACCTGACGAAACGCCGGATATCGGCGTTTTATTGGCGCCCCGGTATCGTGAGCATGTCAACCTCATTTGTGGATTGTCAGCCTTGTTGGCGGATTGCCAAAGGACTTGGCGAATCCCGTCAGCGAGTTGGTAAATTGTCGGTATGAAAATGTCACCAGGATCGCCATACTACGTGTTGGACCCTGAACGACGCTGGAATTGAACTCACCGCCAATTCCCGTGGCAACATGATCCGCTCGCGATCTGCTCAGACAGGCACGTCCCCCGGTCAGCTGCCTTCGCCGTTGCCCAACAAGGCTCAGACACACTCCGCTTCAGCCACGATCCTCGGCTCGCCAACTGGGTTGTCAGTCTCGTCATCTAGGCTGGCAAGCCACATCATTCAGGACCGCTGAGGCGGCCTGACCCAGGACCACTGTGCTGGCAGCTCAGATGAATGCGTACAGTCTGACTTGCAAGTGCGGAGGACGCGCATTGACTGGCTGTTCGGCAGGACTTGGCCCATTGGTCATCTTTGCGGGACGATCACAAACTCCCCGATCCCCGTTTGCCGGCCCGCGTCATAGGCGCGTTAGCGGATTACACCCGGGTCCAGGACTGACGGGACCCGGCAGTCCGGTGCCAGTTGGTGGGCTCGGTGAGTTCGGGATGGGTCACCCGCATTGGGGTGACGCGGTAATGCGCTCCAGAGCCGTCACCGCTGCCGATACCCCGTCCTCGGCACGTACACGGCGGCCCAACTGTTCGGCAGCGCGTGCCATGCCGGCATCTGTGGTGGCCGTGATGATAGCGGCGGCGAGGGCTGCGGCGGTGAGGTGGCGTTGCGGCTGTGGTGCGGGAGCGACACCGCGGCGGTATGCCAGCCGAGCCCAGAACGGCTGGTCGGCGACGAATGGGCACACCACTTGCGGGCGCCCGGCGGCGAATGCGGTGCCGCATGTGCCGGCGCCACCGTGGTGCGCCACGGCAGCCATGTGGGGGAACAAGCTCCGGTAGTCCACCTCCTTCACGGAGAGAACGCCCTCGCATCGCGCGCTGTTCAGTCCGCCCCATCCTGTGCCGATCACGAGGCGCTTGCCTGCCAGGCGTGCGGCTTCCAGGACCAGAGCGGTGCTACGGGCGGGGTCAGGGCCGGACATCGAGCCGAAACCGATGAACACCGGCGGGTCGCCGGCACTGAGGAAGTCCGCGACTTGCGGCGGCAGGGCCTCGTCCGGGGACGGGAGGAACCAGTAGCTGGTGGTGTGCACTGTGTTCGGCCAGTCGGATGGCGGGGGCAGCACCGCGGGACTGAACGCGTGCAGCACCGGGGCCCGGCCGTTGTCCGGGCGGCGCAAGGGGTCGTGCCGTCCGCGGCGGTGCGGGAGGCCAAGAGTGTCCTCGCGCCACCGGTCGACGACCCGTCCGAAGATCGCTGCGGGGGCCTTCATCCCCAAGTACGTAGCCCGATTGAGCACGGCAGGCAGCCGCGTCGGCAAGCCCACGCCCGGCCAGGCAAACTCCCTGGTCGGCACGTACACGGGTATCGGCAGAGCCAGCACCGCCGGCACACCGAGTGCCTCGGCCACATGCTGCCCGGCGATGATCTGGCCGTTGTGCACCACGACATCCGCACCAGCGCCCGCGCCGTGCGAAGCGACGGCCCAGCAGTCAGCCAGCACTTGGGTGAACATCGCTGGCATGGTCCGTGCCTGCCGCAGCCGGGCGCGGATCCCGCCCTCGATCAGCACGCCGGCATTTGCCGGGTCGTCCATCAACCGCATCGGCCCGTCGTCCACGCCCGCGAACGGCACGCCATGCACAGCGGCGAACCCTCCGAAACGGTGTGGCGCCGCGAGGACCACGTCGTGCCCCGCGGCGAGCAGTCCGCGTGCCAGCGCTACGAACGGTTGGACGTCACCGCGGGTCCCCAGTGTCATGATCAGAACCTTCATCGGTAAGTCTCCTCCCAGGTGTGACGTGTGCTCGCCCGCAAGCCCATCCTGCCTTATCGACCCGGCCCTCCTGGCCCAACGGCATCGACCTAACATCCGTCGAAAGCGATCAGGACCTTGAAGTCCTGGATTACCGGCAGCGACGATCGACAGCGTGGGCAACTGCCCGCACGTATGATCCTTAAACGGAATCAACCTGTGGCGATGGCCTCCTCAGGAAGGCAGGATTCCCGAGCAAGCCGACATATGGTCCATTATCGGCGTTCGGGGATCAGCCGAGAGCGACGCGAAAATACGGCGTCTGGAGACTCGGCAGGTTCGAGTTGCCGCGATAGGTTTCACCACGCAAATGTCAGCGGAGCGCAGCCTGTGCCTCAAAACTTAGGAAGCCTGTTAGCGACTGCTGACAGGCTTCCTGGGAGCGGAAACATCCCAAGGCAAGCATATGCACGACCGGATCGATGGCCGATAGTCCACGTTACGCAAGCTGCGCTGAGAAGGGGCAGATCTGTAGTGTGGTGACACCCTTTGGTCGGTCCCGCGAGGCAGGGGTCGAGGCCCAACGTCCCGCTTCACGAGTTGTTTCCGCGTGAGCCCAGCTCAGAGCCTGGTGCCGGAACCAGTCGTCATTTCGACATGGGCAGAGGAACAACTGGACGAGTTGGGCGCCGTCGGGGTCGGCGCCGGTTGATCTCAGAGCCCTGCAGTGATGCCGCCAAGCAGGCCTAAAGTTCCAGCCGGGTCATCTAAATGAGCTCATTGACCTACAGGGCCGCCAATGATGTGAGAGTTGAGGCGAGAGCGTCTGCCAGTTCCTTCCCCTTGGTCACGAAATGCTGGGAAAAGTAGTTGCGGTGCTCTTCGTGCTCGTGAAAGTGGTGAGGAGTTAGGACACCGGAGAATACTGGTACGTCCGTTTCCAACTGAACTTTCATGAGGGCCTCTACGACGCTTTGTGCAACAAATTCGTGGCGATAGATACCTCCGTCAACCACCAGGGCGGAGGTGGCGACAGCATCGTATCGGCCGGACGCTGCAAGCCGTCGGACGAATAGCGGAATTTCGAAGGCCCCTGGCACCTGGTAGACATCCACGTTGCTTACGCCGAGTTCCTTGAGTCGCGTCTGGAAGCTGTCCACGGCGCGATCGACGATGTCGGCATGCCATTGGGCACTGACGATCGCTACCCGGAAAGAGGAAGTGGCGGAAGGTGACAAGGTAGGTTCCTTTCTTCGGAGGTTATTGGAGGATTCTTTCACGCTGATACTGACCTTTGCGGATATGTGTTCAAGGTCGGGACCGGGGGCGCAGGCACAGTGGTGATTTGTTCCGTCATTCACTGTGGATACTGGCGGCCCGAGCCCCCGCCACCACGGATCGCAAGCTTTCGGCGTACGTCACTACCCCGGCAGTAGTTACCCGATGACTTCGCCGGTGGTCTCGTAGGTCGCAATCTTGCCGATGCGGCGCATGTGGCGTTCGTCGTTGCTGAAGGGTTCCTGCAGGAAGGCCTCGATCAGCTCCGTGGCCTCCTCGACGCTGTGTTGGCGTCCGCCGATGGCTACAACGTTGGCATCGTTGTGCTGCCGGGCCAGCGTGGCGGTGGAGTGGTTCCACGCCAGGGCGGCGCGAACGCCCCTGACCTTGTTGGCGGCGATTTGCTCGCCATTCCCGGACCCGCCCAGGACGACGCCCAGCGCGTGGATGCCTGCTTCCTGGTCCGCTGCCACTGCCAGGGCCGCGTTGATGCAGAACGACGGGTAGTCGTCCAGGGCGTCGTATTCCCGGGGGCCGTGATCTATCACGTCGTAGCCCTTCTCCGACAGGTGCCTGAGCAGGTGGGCGCTCAGCGCCATCCCGGCGTGGTCGGTGGCGATGTGGACCCGCAGAAATGCAGGAGATTCGGTCACTGTAGCTTCCTTTTCTTTTCATAAAGAGCCTGAGCCAAACGGGCCAGTGCTCTCCCGGTACGAGATGCCCCTCTGTCAACCCCCTCCCCCAAGAAGTGTATTGACAGGGAAATGTGGCATGCGTAACATTATTGCACATACAGTCACTACTGAATGGATATGCAAAATGTTAACTGCAGATGCTTCCCAGGCCGCGTCCTGGCGATCCCTCCGCCAGGAGGTCTTGGCCGGTGACGCCGACTTCCGCGCCGAGAAGTTGCACGAGCGCGCCCAGGCCACCCGCCGCTCGATCCTGAAAATGATTTCCGACTCTGGTCAGGGGCATATCGGCGGAGACTTCTCCGTCACCGACATCCTGACCGTCCTTTTTGACGCTGTCATGAACGTCGATCCCGAGGATCACCGCAAGGAAGACCGGGATCACTTCATCCTCAGCAAGGGCCACTGTGCAGCTGCGCTGTACTCGACTCTTGCCCACAGCGGCTTCTTTCCCGTGGCAGAGCTGGACACCTTCATGGCGCCGCTGTCGGCATTGAACGGTCACCCGAACAGGGTGAAGGTCCCCGGCGTGGAAACGAACACCGGCCCGCTGGGCCATGGCCTCCCGGTGGCCGTCGGCACGGCAATCGGCGCCAAGCTGCTGGGCAACGGCACCCGCGTCTTCGTCGTCACGGGCGATGGTGAAATGCAGGAGGGCAGCAACTGGGAAGCGCTGATGTGCGCCTCCCACCAGAAGCTGGACAACCTGACCCTCATTGTTGACCGCAATCGGCTCCAGCAGGGCGCGCGGACGGAAGAAACCAACGGACTGGACCCGCTCGATGCCCGGCTCGCCGCCTTCGGCATGGAAGTGCGGGTCGTCGACGGCCACAACTACAACGAACTCATCGAGGCCACGAGGCCGTCCACCACAGGCTCCCCCGTCGCTGTCATCGCCAACACCATCAAGGGCAAAGGCGTCTCCTTCATCGAAGACCGCGTCGAATGGCACCACAAAGTACCGTCCAAAGAACAAACCCTTCAGGCTTTTCAGGAGCTGTCATGACGACAACAACCGTCCAGACCGACGCACCCACGTTCGACAACCGCCAGGACTTCGCGGATGAACTCATCAATCTGGCCCGGGCCAACGACCGAGTCGTCGCCGTCTGCAACGACTCTGTCGGCTCCAGCAACCTGACCAAATTCCGTGAGGAGTTCCCGGACCGGCTGATCAACGTCGGCATCGCCGAGCAGAACATGGTCGGTGTCGGCGCAGGTCTGGCCAACGCCGGCTTCATTCCCTTCGTGTGCGCAGCGGGACCCTTCCTGACCGGACGCGCACTGGAACAGATCAAGGCAGACGTCGCCTACAGCCAGCACAACGTCATCCTGTGCGGCATGAGCCCGGGCATGGCCTACGGTGAACTTGGCCCGACCCATCACTCCGTCGAGGACTTTTCCTGGCTGCGGCCGCTGCCGGGACTTGACATCGTCGTCCCGGCCGACGGTCCGCAGACCCGCTCCGCGCTCCGCAACGCCGTGGCCGACCCGCGGCCGACGTACATCCGTGTGGGCCGGTTCAAGGTTCCGCAGGTGTCCGGGGACAACGCAGGGCTGGAACGCGGAAAGTTCGTCGTCGCCCGCGAAGGCACCGACGTAACCCTGATCGCCACCGGCACCGAGGTGTCCCGTGCTCTGTGGGCCGCTGCATCACTCGCCGCCGAGGGCGTCTCGGCGCGTGTCCTGAACGCCGCCTACCTGAGCCCGCTGGACGAGGATGCCATCAAGGACGCGGCCCGCCAGACTGGTGGGATCATCACCGCGGAGGAAGCCAATGTCGCCGGCGGCCTTGGCGCGGCAGTAGCCAGCGTCGTAGGCCAGCTGGAAGACGGCGCCCGCGTTCCGATGCGGATCCTCGGCCTCAAGGACCATTTTTCTCCCACCGGCAGCACGGCCTTCCTCCTGGACCACTTCGGCCTTTCCGCCGACCACATCGTAGCTGCGGCCCGTGAGGTCCTGAACCGTGACTAACCTGGCCCCTGCCGCTGCCGGATCCGCCGTTGTCGTTGCGGTGGACCAAGGCACGAGCGCAACGAAGGCCCTGGTCATGGATGGCTCGGGCGGCATCATCGCCCGGGCGCAGGTCAGTCTCACGCAGCAGCATCCCCAGCCCGGGTGGGTCGAACAGGACCCGCTCGTCATACGCGACAGCGCAGTTAAGGCGGTCACCGACAGCCTCAACGGACTGGACAACACGGTTCTGGGCCTGGGTGTGAGCACCCAGCGCGAGTCAGCAATGATCTGGGACCGTGAAACCGGCCAGCCTCTGGGACCGGTTCTGGGTTGGCAGGACCGCCGGACGGCCGAACAGGCAAAAAACCTGATCGGCGACGGCGCAGGCGACCTGGTCCGCCGCTCCACCGGCCTGCCGATCGACCCGATGTTCTCAGCCCTGAAAATCCAGTGGCTGCTCGATGACGCTGACCCGGACCGCCGGCTCAGCAAGGCGGGGAAGATCGCGGCCGGAACCGTCGATTCCTGGCTGCTGAGCTGCCTGACCGGTGAACACAGGATCGAGGCAGGTAACGCAAGCCGCACCCAACTTTTGAACCTGGATACAGTCGATTGGGATCAGCAATTGCTGGAACTCTTCAACGTGCCTCGTCAGGTCCTCCCGAAGGTCGTGGGGTCCAACGCGGCGAGTTCGCCGTTGTTGGGCGGCCTAGCCGGCGGCTCCCGGGTGCAGGCGGTCATGGGCGATTCACACTCGGCGCTGTATGCACACGGTGTCCGGGGCCCTGGAACGGTCAAGGCAACCTACGGCACGGGCAGCTCGGTCATGGGCCTGCTCCAGGACGAAGTTCATCCCGCCGATATGGGCGGGCTGGTGAGGACGCTGGCTTGGCATGACGGCGCACCCCGGTATGCCTTCGAAGGGAACATCCTTGCCACCGGTGCGACCGCGGTTTGGCTGTCTCAAGTGCTTGATTGTGATGTTTCGCATCTGGACTCACTGGCTCGGACAGTCGAGGACAGCGGCGGGGTCAACCTTGTCCCGGCGTTCGCGGGACTCGGCGCTCCCTGGTGGGATGAACGGGCAGAAGCCACGATCAGTGGATTCAACCTCGGCACGACCTCGGCCCACCTGGCCCGGGCCGCGTTCGAATCCATTGCCCTGCAGATCGAAGATGTGCTGCGGGCGGCCGAGAAATCGGTCTCGCCGCGCATCAGTTCCGTTCTGGCCGATGGCGGACCGACTTCCAATGCCTGGCTGATGCAGCTGCAGTCCGACCTGAGCCAGCGCACCGTGCTGCGCAGCGCGGTACCGGATCTTTCAGCGCTGGGCGTCGCCCACATGGCCGCGATCGAGACCGGGCTGCTCAGCCCGGAGGCAGTTGAAAATCTCCCGCGGAACAGGACGGCGATCGCGCCGGCCATGGCGGTCCACGACGCGGGCCGCAGGCGATCAAGCTGGTCCCGGGCGGTGGCCAAAGCACGCTGGTCCCCGGAAGAAACCACCCTGGCCCCCAACTCACCCGGCACAATGCACGCCGCATTGGCCCCGGCAGTAACGGAGTGACACCAATGAACACCATCGGATCTGAGATTTTTCAGGGCCACTTCAAAGGGCGCCGTGCCCTGGTAACCGGCGGAGCCAGCGGCATCGGCTACGGCATCGGCCAGGCCTTCGCCGAAGCCGGTGCATCGGTGCTCCTTGTTGACCGCAGCCCCCAGGTCAGCGAGTCCGCTGAGAAGCTTAGGGCAGCAGGTTTTGACGTTGAGCACGCGATAGCCGATGTCACCGACGAGAACCAGGTCAAAGCGGCGTTTGCCAAGACCGTAGAGCTTTGGAGTGGGCTCGACATCCTGGTGAACAACGCCGGGATCATCACCATCTCGAATCTCGAAGACCTTAGCCTGGAGGAATTTAACAAAGTCCTGGCGGTCAACACCACGGCTGTGTTCCTGTGCTGCCGGGAAGCGGCTCCGCTGCTGAAAGCCAGCAAGCACGGGGTCATTCTCAATGCCTCCAGCGGACAGGGTCGGCAAGGGTTTATCTTCACGCCTCACTACGCGGCCAGCAAGTTCGGCGTCATCGGTCTTACCCAGTCCCTGGCCAAGGAACTGGCCCCGTCCGGTGTCCGGGTCAACAGCTACTGTCCCGGCATCGTCAAGACCGAGATGTGGGAATACAACGACCGTGAATGGGGCAGCCGGCTGGGTGACTACAAGCCCGGCGAGCTGATCCAGGAGTGGATCGACGGCATACCGCTCAAGCGCCCCGCCGAAGCAACCGACGTGGCGAACCTGCTGCTGTTCCTCGCATCGGACGCGGGCAGCTACATCACCGGACAGGCCATCAATATTGATGGCGGAATGTTCATGAACTAGGGCCAACCTCTACTGCCAACGGAGTCAATCATGAGTCAACAACTAGCCCACCGGCCCGGTGGAGCACCCCAGGTAAACGGCGCAAAGGCGCCAATGTTTTCACAACTCAGTGCACGCATGTTTTCGGGTAGCGGCGGGGCCCTGCTGGGCCTGATCGCCCTGTTCATCGTCCTGAGCTTCGCCTCGCCGTTCTTCCTCACCGGCCGCAACCTCATCAACATCCTGGACCAGGTGACCGTTCTTGGCATCCTGTCGGTCGGAGCAACAGCGGTCATCATCACCGGCGGCATCGACCTGTCAGTGGGTGCTGTCCTCGGGCTCTCCACCATGGTCCTGGGCTGGCTCTCCCACCAGGGCGGCTGGCCAATGTGGGCCGCCATGCTGGCAGCCATCGCCGTAGGCGCCCTCGCCGGGTCCCTCAACGGACTGGGTATTACCTGCGCCAACCTGCCACCGTTCATCGCCACTTTGGCCATGCTCTCCATAGCGCGAGGCTTGGCGAACCTGATCACCGACGGCCAGCAGATCGTCGGATACCCGGAGTGGTTCTTCAACCTTTCCTCCGAAAGGTACCTCGGGTTCTTCTCCGTCACGCTGCTGGTCGTGGTGGCCTTGTACCTGGCCGCTTGGGCGTGGCTGAAGTACCGGGCCTCCGGACGCTCCATCTACGCCATCGGCGGCGGCGCAGAAGTCGCCCGCCTGGCCGGCATTCACGTTAAGAAGGTCACGATCTGGGTTTATGTCGCGGCAGGTGCCCTGGCCGGCCTTGGCGGAATCGCGTTGGCCAGCCGTCTGGATTCCTCCCAGCCCAGCGCGGGACTGGGATATGAGCTGGACGTCATCGCCGCTGTTGTCATCGGTGGCGCAAGCCTGAATGGCGGTGTCGGACGCATCGGCGGAACGATCATTGGTGTTCTGTTGATCGGTGTGCTGCGCAACGGCCTGAACCTTCTGGGTGTTTCACCGTTCATTCAGCAGATTGTCATCGGCCTCGTCATCGCCATCGCCGTAATGGCGGACGTGCTGCGCCGCAAGAAGGCCTAACCGGTCCATCCCTCACCAGCACCACCAACCAAGCAGTACCCAAATCGGATTTATCAATGGAGATGAAATGTTTAAGAAAATTGCAGTAGCCGCGGTTGCCGTGGCCACCACCTTTTCCCTCGCAGCCTGCGGCGGCGGAAACGCCGGCACCGGCGGAGGCGGTGGCGGCGGCGGGGAGCAGAAGACCATCGGCCTGGCCGTAGCAAACCAGCAAGCCGACTTCTTCAACCAGATCCGCCAGTCCGTCGAAGCGGCCGCGAAGGAACAAAACGTCAAGGTCGTCGTCGCCGACGCAAAGGGTGACTCCAACACCCAGGTTTCGCAGATCCAGGACTTCATCACGCAGCAGGTGGACGCGATCATCTACATCCCCGCCGGTGCGACTGCGGCAACTGTCCCGGTCCGCGCGGCCAAGTCAGCGAACATTCCCATCGTTGCTGTTGACCGCAACCCAGAAGGCGCACCCGGTGACACCTTCATCGCCACCGACAGCGTCGGGGCCGCGAAGACCTTGGGCGAATGGGTCGGCAAGCAGGTCGATGGCAAGGGACAGCTCGGCGTGATCCAGGGCCAGATCGGAACGACCCCTGAAGTCGCCCGTGACACCGGCTTCAAGGAGGCCATGAAGCAGTTCCCCGGCATCAAGGAAGTCGCCCGCCAGGCCTCCCAGCAGTGGGCCCAGGATGAGGGCTACCAGCTCGCTACCGACATGCTTCAGGCGAATCCGAGCATCAACATCTTCTTTGGCCGTGCCGACGCTCTGGCCCTCGGGGCAGCTCAGGCCGTCCGTAACGCCGGTGTCAAGGGTGTCACGATCGTCGGGTTCGACGGCGACAAGGCCGGTCTGGAAGCGGTCAAGAACGGCACCTTGGCCGCGACCATCACCCAGCCGACGCAGGGAATGGGAAAGCTCGCCCTTGAATCCGCGATCAAGCTGGCCAACGGTGAGCAGCTTCCGGCTGAGCAGCTTCAGGAAGGCGTCCTGACCACGAAGGAGAACGTCGACCCCTTCATCGCCAAGCACCCCTAACCCGTCCCGCGGGTGGTGCCCCGCCGGGGCACCACCCGTCCAGGCCGTTTCTCTAGCCAATGGAGCTCCAAATGCCTACTGCGGACAACCGCGGACTTCGCGTCCGCGGCGCCACGAAAGAATATCCCGGGACTATCGCCGTCCAGGACATTGACCTGGACATCAACCCCGGGGAAGTTGTTGCCCTGCTCGGAGAAAACGGGGCCGGCAAGTCAACGCTCTCCAGCATTATCGCCGGGGTCACCCAGCCGACCACGGGGACCATGACCTGGAACGGGGAACCGTACGCTCCGACGTCCCCCGGCGACGCCATCGAAGCCGGGATCGGCCTGATCCACCAGGAAATGCGGCTGTTGCCTGACCTGACCGTTGCCGAGAACGTCATGGTCGGACGGTGGCCGATGCGCAACGGGTTCCTCGACGCCCGGACCATGCGCGAGAAAGCCAAGAACCAGCTCAAGCGCCTGGGCTTCAACGGCAGCATGGACGCCAAGGTCCGGGACCTCAGTGTCGCCGGCCAGCAGCAGGTCGAGATCGCCAAAGCCCTGATGCTCGATGCCTCACTGCTCATCCTCGATGAGCCCACCGCCGCACTGGGCCAGGCCGAAACTGACGCCCTGTTCGAGTGCGTCCGGGCCCTGAAGGCCGAAGGCGTATCATTCATCTACGTCAGCCACCGCCTCGCGGAAATCGCCTTGATCGCCGACCGCATCGTCGTGCTCAGGGACGGCAGGAAGATCACTGAACACGCCTCCGGTGAAGTTTCCCCCCACCAGCTGGTGGAAGAAATGGTCGGACGTCCCGTCGAGCGGCTGTTCCCCGAAGTGCCCCCGCCCAGGGATGAGATCGTGCTGGAAGTCAAAGACCTGCATGACAAGGCCGGGGACTTCATGGACGTTTCCTTCACGGTCCGGGCCGGGGAAATTTTCGGCATCGCCGGCATCGTGGGAGCCGGCCGCACCGAGCTCGTCCGCGCCATAGCCGGCGCCGAGCATCGGCTGGGCACGGTCGTCGTCGACGGCAAAGCCCTGAAGCCGGACGACCCGATGGCAGCCATTAAAGCAGGTGTCGTGCTGATTCCCGAGGACCGCAAGCAGCAGGGGCTGGTCGTCAGTGACACCATCGAGAACAACATTGCCTTGCCCAACCTGGGCAAGGTCAGCTCATCGGGCTGGATAGCACCGTCCAAGGTGCGCAATTTCGCCACAACCGTGGCGAAGGGCATTGGGATGAAGGGCAACGTGGCGTTGCCCGTGTCCTCCCTCTCGGGCGGCAACCAGCAAAAAATTGTGATCGGAAAATGGCTTCAACGGGATCCGCGCCTGATCATCCTCGATGAACCCACCCGCGGCATCGACGTCGGGGCGAGGGCATCCATCTACGAAGTCGTGGCCGACCTGGCCCGTAATGGAAACGCCGTCATCGTGGTCAGCTCCGACCTCGAGGAAGTCCTCGGCCTCGCCCACCGGGTTATGGTCCTGGCCCGCGGGCGGAACCAGGGGATCCTGGACGCCGCCGAGGCCACTCCCTCCAAAGTCATGTCACTGGCGACACTCTAAGAGAAAGGAGGAACGTGAAATAATTGCACCCTTGCCTGACGAGAAGCGAAGGAACGCCGTGGCACCGAGAACCAGGACTTTCACCCCCCAACAACTGGGCCTGATGGTCAAGGCCGCGAGGATGTACCACGAGCAGAACCTGAGCCAGGGCGACATCGCAGAAAAGCTCAATGTCTCCCAGTCACGGGTCTCCCGGTGGCTCACCGACGCGGTGCGCGAAGGCATCGTGAGGACCATTGTCGTGGCACCAGCCGGAACGGAGTCGGACCTGGAAGACGCTGTGGCGGCCAAGTACGGGCTGCGGGCTGTGGTCATCGCCGACCTGCACACTGAGGATGAGGCAGCCATCATCAGGGGTATCGGTGCTACGGCGGCAGGGTATCTCGAGGTGACGCTCACCGGTGGCAACAGGGTCGGCCTGTCGTCCTGGTCCTCGACGCTGCTGGCGACGGTGGACGCCATGTCCCCGCGGAACGTCAAGACCGCAGAGAGCATCGTCCAGGTCATCGGCGGGGTGGGGAATCCGGAAGTTCAGGTACGGGCGACGCACCTGGCGGACCGGCTGGCAACGGTCACCAAGGGCACCCCCCGCTACCTTCCGGCTCCCGGGATTGTTTCCAGCCGCAGCGGCCGTGACGCCCTACTGGAGGATCCCTTCGTCGCTGAGGTTGCCGCTGACTGGGATCGGCTGGACACCCTTCTGGTGGGCATCGGAAGCATCGAACCATCACCGCTGCTGGTCCAGTCAGGCAATTCACTCAACGAATCCAACCTCAACGCCCTTGCAGCCTCGGGAGCGGTAGGCGACATCTGCCTTCGGTTCTTCGACAGACACGGAAAACTCATCGAATCCGAACTCAATGACAGGGTCCTGGGCATCAGCCCTGAGCAGATGCTCAGGGTAGACAGGCGCATCGGCATCGCCGGCGGCACCAGGAAGTACGCCGCGATACGGGCGGCCGTTGAAGGCAAATGGATCAACGTACTTATCACGGACAAAACGACCGCGCTGAAGCTGGAATCAGACAAGGCGCCCTAAAACTTAAAGGACAGCAATTGAACCCGAAACTCAGCTTCGCCCTGGACGGGCGGACAGCTCTCGTGACCGGAGGCGGGTCCGGCATCGGGCAGGCCATCGCGTTCGGCATCGCGCAGCAAAGCGGCGCCATCGGCATCGTTGACCTCCCGGGAGAAGGACCGGACGAAACCGTGTACCGCATCAAGGAAGCCGGCGGACGGGCCATCTTCGTCGCGGCAGACGTGACGAAGGCGGATGAACTTGAAGAAGCCGTCGCTAAGATCGAAGCCGACCTTGGCCCGCTCACCCTGGCCGTCAACTCTGCCGGAATAGCGAACGCCGCACCTGCCGAGGACATGCCGCTGGCGCAGTGGCAGAAGGTCTATGACATTGACGTCACCGGGGTCTTCCTCAGCTGCCAGGCCGAAGGCCGCGCCATGCTGCGGAACGGCGGCGGCTCCATCGTGAATATCGCCTCCATGTCAGGGACTATCGTCAACCGTGGCCTGCTGCAGGCGCACTACAACAGCGCCAAAGCCGCTGTTATCCACCTGAGCAAATCCCTGGCCATGGAATGGGCTGAGCGAGGTATCCGCGTCAACGCCCTCAGCCCCGGGTACACCATGACCAAGATGAACTCCCGGCCCGAGATGGTCCACCAGATGGAGATTTTCGCCAGTGAGACGCCGATGAAGCGCATCGCCGACCCGTCCGAAATGGCCGGCCCGGCGGTGTTCCTCCTCTCGGACGCAGCATCGTTCTGTACCGGCATCGACCTCCTGGTCGACGGCGGTTTCTGCGCCCAATAGCCGGTGCCGTCCGGTGGCGGCCCTGGGTCAGTTATCCAGGGCGGCCGCCAGCTGGGCGATGCTGATCACGGGCAAGCCCTTTTCGCGCCCCAGGTCCAGGAGTCCGGGAAGCCGCATCATTTCACCGTCTTCGGCGACGACTTCGGCGATGACACCAACAGGGGTGAGGCCGGCGAGCTTCAGCAGGTCAACGGCGGCTTCGGTGTGGCCGGGACGCTGCCGCACACCCCCATCGACGGCACGAAGGGGGAGGATGTGGCCGGGACGGATCAGGTTTGTCGGGCCGGAGGAAGGATCCGCGAGAACCTGCAAGGTCCGTGCCCGGTCGGTCGCGCTGATGCCGGTCGTTGATTGGCCGGCGGCATCCACAGTGATCGTGTATGCCGTGCGGAGGGAGTCCTTGTTGTCCTCCGTCATCAGCGGCAGCTCCAGGGCGTCGGCCAGTTCGTTCGTCATCGGCGCACACACGAAGCCGCTGGAAACCCGGATGATCCAGGCAAGCCACTCGGGCGTTGCGTGCTGGGCGGCCATGATGATGTCGCCCTCGTTCTCCCGGTCCTCATCGTCCACCGCGATGATCGGCTGTCCGGCCTGGAGGGCAGAGACTGCCTCATCGATGTCAGCAAGTGCCATGTTTTTCCTGTCTGATTTTTCCAAATCTATAGTTCATATAAATGCAGTAGTGAATAATGATTCACTACTGCATTATGCCCCGGAACGTACCCGGCGGCAGGCTGACCCATCTTCCCAGAAACGTGGAAGGTCAGCCTCATCCTCATCCCCTGCGTCTAACGAGAGCACGATTCACATGTCAGCAGAAAACGTTCCTGCCTCCGGCCATACCGCTTCCCGCGGACTGTCCTGGACTGACCTGGACCAGCGTGCAGTGGACACTGTGCGTGTGCTGGCCGCCGATGCCGTGGAGAAGGTGGGCAACGGTCACCCCGGCACCGCGATGAGCCTGGCTCCGGCCGCATATCTTCTCTTTCAGAAGCTGATGCGCCATGATCCGCAGAACCCGGAGTGGATCGGGCGTGACCGGTTTATCTTGTCCCCTGGCCACACGTCCCTGACCCTGTACATCCAGCTTTTCCTTTCCGGCTACGGCCTGGAGCTGAAGGACCTGCAGGCGCTGCGGACCTGGGGTTCGCTTACCCCGGGCCACCCTGAGTACAAGCACACGGCCGGCGTGGAGATCACCACCGGCCCGCTCGGCCAGGGCCTCGCGTCCTCTGTGGGCTTCGCCTACTCCCAGCGCCGTCAGCGCGGCCTGTTCGACGCCGACGCCGCCCCCGGCACCAGCCCGTTCGACCACACCGTCTGGGTCATCGCGTCCGACGGCGACCTGCAGGAAGGTGTTACCTCCGAGGCCTCCTCCCTCGCGGGCCACCAGGAACTGGGCAACCTCGTGGTGATCTACGACGAGAACCACATCTCCATCGAGGACGACACCGACATCGCCTTCACCGAGGATGTCCTGAAGCGCTACGAGTCCTACGGCTGGCATACGCAGCGCGTCGACTGGACCAAGACGGGCGAATACAAGGAAGACATCCAGGAGCTGCACTCGGCGCTGCTGGCGGCCAAGGCTGAAACGTCCAAGCCCTCCATCGTTTCGCTGCGCACCATCATCGGCTACCCCGCGCCGAAGAAGCAGAACACCGGCAAGATCCACGGCTCGGCCCTGGGTTCGGAAGAAGTTGCAGCACTCAAGGAAGTCCTGGGCTTCGACCCGGAGAAGTCTTTCGAGGTGGACGAGGACGTGCTGGCCCACGCCCGCGGCGTCGTTGACCGCGGTGCCCACGCCCGCAAGGCATGGGAAGAGTCCTTCGCTGCCTGGCAGTCCGCCAACCCCGAGGCCGCTGCCCTGCTCGAGCGCGTCGAGGCCCGCGAGCTGCCGTCCGAACTGGACGCTGCCCTGCCCGTCTTCCCCGCCGGCAAGGACGTTTCCACCCGCGCCGCCTCCGGGAAGGTCCTGAACGCCATCGGCCCGGTCATGCCGGAACTGTGGGGCGGTTCGGCCGACCTCGCGGAGTCGAACAACACCACGATCGAAGGCTCGCCGTCGTTCGTTCCCGCCTCCAAGCAGACGGACGCCTGGTCCGGCAACCCCTACGGCCGGGTGCTGCACTTCGGCATCCGCGAGCACGCCGCCGCCTCGATCGTGAACGGCATCGCCCTGCACGGCAAGACCCGCGCGTTCTCCGGCACGTTCCTGATCTTCAGCGACTACCAGCGCCCCGCCATCCGCCTCGGCGCGCTCATGGGCGTGCCGTCGCTGTACGTCTGGACGCACGACTCGATCGGCCTCGGCGAGGACGGCCCCACCCACCAGCCGGTGGAGCAGCTGGCCTCCCTGCGCGCCATCGTGGGCCTGGACGTTGTCCGCCCGGGTGACGCCAACGAGGTCGCGGCAGCGTGGAAGGCCATGCTCGCCAACCACGAGAACCCGGCAGGCATCGTTCTGACCCGCCAGAACATTCCCACCTGGGAACGCGGCGAAGGCGACGCCACCGGCGACACCTTCGGGTCGACCGCCGGCGTGGCAAAGGGCGGCTACGTCCTTGCCGAGGCGTCCAAGGACGGCCAGAGCGCAGAGCCGCAGGTCATCCTGATCGGCACCGGATCCGAGGTCCAGCTTGCCGTCCAGGCCCGCGAAGCGCTGCAGGCCGAGGGCATCGCCACCCGCGTGGTGTCCATGCCGTGCGTCGAGTGGTTCAACAAGCAGGACGCCGCCTACCGCGAGGCAGTCCTGCCCGCAGCGGTCAAGGCCCGCGTCTCGGTCGAAGCCGGTCTGGCCCTGGGCTGGAAGGAGTTCGTCGGCGACGCCGGACGCTCCATCAGCCTCGAGCACTACGGTGCCTCCGCCGACTACAAGCGCCTCTTCCAGGAATTCGGCATCACCGCGGAAGCTGTCACCGCCGCCGCCAAGGATTCCCTCGCCGGACTCCAGTCCTGACAGCACCCCAGTTTCAAGGAGAAATTGACATGAATACCACCCCCACCCAGCAGCTCTCCGACGCCGGCGTTTCCATCTGGCTCGATGACCTCTCCCGCGGCCGCCTCAAGACCGGCACGCTGCAGAAGCTGATCGAAGAGAAGAACGTTGTGGGTGTCACCACGAACCCCTCCATCTTCCACGCCGCGATAACCACCGGCCACGACTACGACGCCGTCATCGCCAAGGAGGCAGCGGCCGGCGCATCCATCGAGGACACCATCTTCGAGATCACCACCACCGACGTCGCCGACGCCTGCGACCTGTTCGCCCCGGTCGCCGCTGCGACCAATGGTGTTGACGGCCGCGTCTCCATCGAGGTTGACCCGCGCCTGGCCTGGGACACCGCCGGCACCATCGCCGAGGCCAAGCACCTGTACAAGAAGGTCAACAAGGACAACGTCCTGATCAAGATCCCCGCGACCCTTGAAGGCCTCGAGGCCATCACGGCCACCCTCGCCGAGGGCATCAGCGTCAACGTGACCCTGATCTTCTCCCTCGAGCGCTACCGCGCGGTCATCAACGCTTTCCAGTGCGGCCTGGAGCAGGCCAGAGACAACGGCCACGATCTGTCCAAGATCCACTCCGTCGCCTCGTTCTTCGTCTCCCGCGTGGACACCGAGATCGACAAGCGCCTCAACGCCATCGGCACCGAGGAAGCCAAGGCCCTCAAGGGCAAGGCCGGCCTGGCCAACGCACGCCTGGCCTACCAGGTCTACGAAGAGCAGTTCGCTACCGAGCGCTGGGCCGTCCTGGCCGAGGCCGGCGCCCTGCCGCAGCGTCCGCTGTGGGCTTCGACCGGCGTGAAGGACCCGGCATACCCGGACACCCTCTACGTCACCGAACTCGTCGCACCCGGTGTCGTGAACACCATGCCCGGAAAGACCCTGGACGCCACCTTCGACCACGGCGTCATCACCGGCGACACCGTGACCGGCACCTATAAAGAAGCCAACGCCACGCTCAACGCCCTGGAAAACCTCGGGGTCTCCTACAACGACGTCGTCGCGCTCCTCGAATCCGAAGGCCTCGACAAGTTCGTCGCCAGCTGGAAGGAACTGCTGGCCGACGTCGAAGGTGCCCTCGCCTCCGCACGGAAGCGCTGACCTGCATTCTCTGCCAGCGGCTTGCTCAGCAGAGAATCGCGAGCACCAACCTAGGAAGCAAAGCGTCATACAGCAGTAAAGGAAACACTCATGAAAGGCGCAAGAACGCGGGAACGCCACTGGCGGCAACTGTACCCAGGCCAGAAAGTAAGGCTTACAGGGGCAGGCGGAGATCAATACCAGGGTGTTGTTGACGCACGCACCGATGACGGCGCCTTCGTCTGGGTTCTCACGGTGGGAAGCGGACGAAAACTCTTTCACGTTGACGACGGCTTCGATGCAGCACCGGAATCCTAGCAACATGCCCAAGACACATGGCACTCCTGGGGGCCGCCAGCGATACCGCTGCCGTGATCGAACTTTGAACAGACAGCACACCAACTAAAGAGAGCCCACTGAATGTCGATAGCCGTAACAGCCCTTTTTACGCCTAAGGAAGGGGCATTTGACCAGGTCGTAGGTGCCCTCCGCCCAGCAATTGCCGAAGTGCACCAGGAGCCGGGCTGCCTGCTCTATGCCATCCACGAATCACCGGACGGCCAGATTCTCATGATTGAGAAGTGGGAATCGGCCGAGCTGCTCGATGAGCACGAGGCAGGGGCAGCAGTTAAACGCCTCAACACCGCACTCAAAGGGCTGCTGCAAAAACCGGTTGAAGTCACACGGCTAAAGGCTCTCCCAGCAGGAAACCCCAGCCAGGGAGAACTCTGAGTGCCTCACCAAAGGGCCCTGGCGGACAACAGGATTGTCCCACCCGAAGCCCCACGTACAACAGCCGCCAAACGACTCAAGGCTGCACATCAACACTTTGGAGAAAGTTATGAATGAAATCACTGGTGCCCACTCTGGGCGCACGCCGCTTATTGCCGGCAACTGGAAGATGAACATGGACCATGCCCAGGGCAGCAGCCTGCTGCAACACCTGGCCGAGGCCCTTTCTGAGGCAAAGCACGGTTACGGCCGGGTGGAAGTTGCAGTCTTTCCGCCCTTTACCACTCTGAGCGCCGTGCAAACCCTGATCCAGGATGATGGATTGGACCTGGTCACCGGCGGACAGGACCTTTCCCAGTTCGACTCAGGCGCCTACACCGGTGACATCAGCGGCCAGTTCCTGGCCAAGCTCGGCTGTAAGTACGTACTCGTGGGTCACAGTGAACGGCGCACCATCCACAGCGAAACCGATGAAACACTCAACGCCAAGGTCCGCGCAGCCTACCGCCACGAGCTCACTCCGGTGCTGTGCGTCGGCGAAGGTCTGGACATCCGGCAGGCCGGCACCCACGTCCAGCACACCCTGGCCCAGCTGCGCGCCGGCGTCGACGGTCTCTCCACCGAGCAGGCCGCCCGGCTCGTGGTTGCCTACGAGCCCGTGTGGGCCATCGGGACCGGGGAAGGCGCCGGCCCGGAAGACGCACAGGAGAAGTGCGGCGCGATCCGCGCCGAACTTGCCAGCCTCTTCGACACGGATGCCGCAGCCAAGACCCGGCTCCTCTATGGCGGCTCGGTCAAGGCAGCCAGCGCCCCAGCCATCTTGAACGAGACCGACGTCGACGGCGTCCTGGTCGGCGGGGCCAGCCTTGATGCCGCTGAATTTGCCAACATCGCAGGTTTCGAGCGCCAACTGGCCGGCTAAACCACATTCTGTTCTCAGACGACCCACCTTGCCGACGGCCCGAGGGGTGCGACGCCGCTTGCACCGCACCCCTCGAAGTCTTCAACCGGCAATTCTTCCTTTCCTGCAGCCTCAGCGCCTCCTTTAGAAAGCACACGACCCCACCCATGACCGCACCACACACAGCCCGTCGCGGCAGCCCGGCACTCCTGGACCGGATCGGCCTGCCCAAGCCCCTCATCTGGGGCTTCGTCGGGCTTCTCCTATTCATGATCGGCGACGGAGTCGAATCCGGGTACATAGCCCCCTTCCTAGTGGCGAACGGGGCCGGGACTGAAACCGGAGCCGCAGTTATCATCACCGCCTACGGACTGATCGTTACGGCGGGCTCATGGCTGGCAGGCGCGCTCTCGGACGTATGGGGACCGCGGCGGGTCATGCTGGCCGGGCTGATCATTTGGGGCGTATTTGAAGTGCTCTTCCTAGCGGTTGCCGTGCCCGCACAGGACTTCGCACTATGCTGATCCTCTACGGCGTCCGTGGATTCGGATACCCCCTGTTCGCGTACGGCTTCCTCGTATGGATCCTGGCCGCAAGCCCGGCGAAGCGTCTCGGCTCCGCTGTCGGCTGGTTCTATTTCGCCTTCACCGGCGGCCTGCCGACGCTCGGCAGTTGAAGCCCCGGCGTGAGCGGCAGCGTCGCGTAGACGCTTCCTCCAGCGGGCTTTTCTAGGGCGGGGTAACCGCCAACACTTTGGAGCTTACAAAAGGCCGGTTATCGGATCTCGGTTTGGCTTGGGGAGAGGCTACACAACGGGGCATTCTCTAACGTCAAAGCAGGCAGGCGGTCCGGTCACCGCCGGCCGGTCCTCGGCGCTTCACGGCTTGGTGCAGTTGCATCTGGACCGCATCGATCAGATCGACGCGACCCTCGCGGCCCTGGACGCCCGCATCGATAGGGTGATGGAACGTTTTCCTTAGCCCGGGAGCTGCTGATGACTGTCCCTGGGATTTTCGAAGAATGTCGCTAACGTCAGCAGCATCGCCGAAGCCGGCGTGGACATGAACGTCTTTGACACTGCGGGCCATGTGGCATCGTGGGCGGGAGTGTCAAAGCCAGAACGAGTCCTGGACGAATCAAGTCACTCAAACCCGACCCGGTGATCGTTACCTCAAAGCCGCACTGGGAATCGCGGCGCTGGCCGTGTCCCGATCAAAAACGACCTATCTCGCCGTGAAATACCGTCGCATTCAGTCCCATGTCGGCGCCCTGCGTGCCGTAGTCGCTCTCCAACACACGCTGCTCGTCATCGTCTGGAACATGCTCCACGACGGAGTCGCTTATGACGCACTCGGCGTCGATCATTTCGACAAAACGAACTCCGAACGCGCCAAGAAACGCCTCCAACGCCGAATGGTCTCGCTCTGATTCGAGCCCAAGCTCACCCACTTTCCGCAGGGAGCTCACCTTCGTTTTCTTAGTAGACACATGTGACAGGCCTCATGGCCAAGCTGATCGGCACGCCCAGAATTCGGAGCTTTCTGGCGTCGCGCTTTCTGCTAGGGGCTACATAACCCGTTTCGGCAGGCGTTCGCTACGCCTTCCGGCGGTGGGTTTGAACGGAATCAAACCTCTTAGTGATGAACTCGCTTCAGCTATTAGCCCCCTTTAAGCAGCTCTGGACCTGTCGATGCTTCCAAGATCCGGGTCAAGGGGATTGCTGAGGCGGGATGAGAGGTGGGGACGGTGGCGCCGCCCCACCAGATTCTGTTTTCGCCTGCCGAGATCAGGAAATCATGGTCGGGACCGGCGTTGACGGTTTGGTCTTGGTGGACAGTGCCCAGACGGCGGCCATGGACAGAGCCGACACAACCAGGGGAAGACCGAAGAGCATGAAGATGTTCTCTGCCTTCCATTCTCCGGCCAGCAGGTAGCCGACGACGATGGGGGAAACGATTGAGACCAGCCGCCCGATACCGACCATCCAGCCTACGCCCGTCCCCCGAAGCGCCGGCGGGAACAAGGCCGGGGTGGTGGCATAGAAGCCCGCCACGTTTGCTGAGGTGACCAGACCGAGAGCTGCACCGATGACGATGGCTAGGGATGTCTGGGTGAACGTCATCCCGAAGGCGACGTAGATGAGTGCTGAAATCAGCAAGGACCCGAGCAGCAGGTGGCGACTGCGCAGGAAGGCGGCAAGGATGCTGAAGATGAAGCAGCCAATGATGCCGCCGAAGTTCACGACCAGTCCCATCGTTACGCCCAGGTTATCGTCGCCCGAGGAGGTGGCGATGAGCTTGGGCGTCCAGGTGCTCGCGAAGTAGTAGGCAGCGATCATGAGGCCGTAGCCGACCCAGAGCAGGACCGTCTGGGCTGCCATGCGCCCGGTCAGCAGGTCCTTGATACCGCGCCCGGTCTGCTGGTCCTGGGGAAGCTCGGGAAGGGCACTGAGAGCGGGCCGCCGCATTTGGACGAGGATGGCGTTTACTTGGGCGAGAGCGTTGCGTGGGCGCTTGCTGACCAGATAGTCCAGGGATTCGGGAAGGAAACGCCACGTCACTGCGAGCATCAGGATGCTGGCTGATGCGCCAACAACGAACACTGAGCGCCAGCCGAACTGCGGGATCAGTGGTCCCGCGATGAAGCCGCCCAGGGTTGCACCGATAGCGAATCCGGCCGTGTACAGCCCGAAGATACTCCCCCGGCGCTTGTCCGATGAATATTCCGAGACGAAGACATTAAGGTTAGCGATCATGCCTCCGATGCCGAGACCGGCCAGCACTCTGTAGGCAATGAGTTGCACGACGTCGCCAGCGAAGACGGACAAGGTCATGCCGGCGCTGACCAGGATCAGGGCCACCAGCATCATTTTCCGTCGGCCGATCTTGTCCGAGAACGGCGTCAGAAAGAGCGAGCCGGCGGCCATGCCGAAGAGCCCTGAGCTGAGCAGGAAGCCCAACGTCACGGGGTCAAGGCTCCAGCTTTTTGACAGTGCGGGGGCTGCGTAGGCCGCCACCGCGACATCCATGCCGTCTATCATCATCAGAGCAATTGCCACGGCAACGGCACGGATCTGAAGGCGGCTCATTGGTGCCTTGCGGACTTCGTCGAGCAGGTCCATGTTTACGTCCTTGTAAATTGGGTGCACTGACCCGGACAGCCGCGGAAGCGCGGCTGCCAAGTCACAGCATGTTCACTAGGTTGGGGGATGGTTGCGTGCTGGCTGACTTGTGGGTCAGCCCAGCTTGACCCGGACGGGCAGGGATTCCCACGCCCGAAGAGTGTTGTTGTGGTGCCTGCGGGTCGGCCCGGAAATTTCTATGGACGCGATCCGTTTGGACAATGCGTTCAGGATTGTTGCTGCCTCGAGGCGTGCAACATGCTGGCCGACGCATTGATGGATGCCGAAGCCAAAACCGACATGGCCGGAGGGGTCCCGGCTAAGGTCGAACGCGTCCGGGTTCTCCCAGCGGCGCGGATCCCGGTTGGCTGATCCCAGGAACATGAGGATCTTCCTGCCCTCGGGAATGACGGTCCCACCGATTTCGATGTCCCGGGCTGTCGTCCGGAAGAATGTTTGCACGGGTGATTCGAACCGCACGGCCTCGTCAAAGGCGGTGCGGGACAAAGCAGGGTCTTCCCGCAGCCGGGCCCACTGGTCCGGGTTGGTGGCGAACGCGTAGAGGACGGCGGCCAGGCCGTTGACCGTCGTGTCGACTCCCGCCGTGAGCAGGGACCGTATGATCAAAGGCGCCTGAGCTTCGGTGATGTCTCCCCTGTCGGCCGCGGCCCAGATCTGCGCGCCGAATCCGTCCGGGGTGAGTACATCGCGGGCGCATTTGGTGGCTATTGAGGCGGAGAGCTCGGCGACACGTGGTGCGCCTTTGGCGACGAGCTCGTTCGGCGGGCCGAAGGCGTTGAAGACGTGGTCTCCGTAGGGCAGGAGATGCTCCCGGCCGTCCTTGGGGATGCCCACGGCATCGGGAAAGACCCGAAGGGGAAACGCTGCGGCCAGATCTGTGACCGCGTCGAATTCTGTGCCCTTCGCCAGCAGGTCTTCAACGAGTTCCTCTGCGTCGGCGGCCCAGGCATCGGCGAGCCCGCGTATTTCGCGCGGGCCGAGGATCTTGGTGAGGACCGCCCGGGGGGCGTCGTGGTGTGGAGGGTCCGCCTCGAGGAGCAGGCTCGGGGGGCGCCAAGGTTTTTCGTAACGGAAATTGCTCAGCCCAACGCCCGCTGCTGACTGGAAGGTCTGCCAGTCTGTCAGGGCTGCGTGCACTTCGTCATAGCGGCCCATGGCATAGACGTCGTACTTTCTCAGGTAGACAACGGGGCCTGCGGCGCGGAGCTCAGCCTGGAATGGGAGCGGATCCTCAAGAATGTCGTAGCTGAAGGGGTCGGCGTCGCTTAGGGGCGCGTCAATCGTGGAAAGCGGAGCGGTCATTTGTGGGGCCTTTCGTCGGGAAGCCGGGTCACAGGTCAAGAACGAGGCGGTCGCTGCAGGAGCGGGACACGCAAGGGAACATGCAGTGCCCGGCCGCCCGGTCGGCGTCGCCCAAGATGGAATCGCGGTGGTCGGGATCCCCGTCAAGGACGGTGACCTCGCAGGTTCCGCACGTGCCTTCCCTGCAGGACGTCAGAACGCTGACCCCCGCGTTCTGGACAGCGTCCAGGATGCTCTGGTCGGGGCGTACGGTCACGGAAAGTCCTGCCCGGGCGAGCTCTACTTCGAAGGCCGTGGCCCGCGCCGGCGCGCCGTGGGCCTTCGCGGCGAAATGCTCCACCCGCAAGAGGCCAACGGGCCAGTCTGCACAGTGGCGTTCTACTGCGGTGAGCAGTCTCTGCGGGCCGCACACATAGACCTTGGTATCAGCTTGCGGGTCCCCGATGAGTTCCTGCAGCCGGCACGGTCCCGACTCGTCTTTTGCCATGACGACCACCCGGTCCCCGTAGGCGGCCAACTCGTCCAGGAAGGCCATGGTGTTCCGGGATCTACCCAGGTAGAGCAGCTTCCACTCCGCGCCCAGCAGGTCGGCCTGCTGGATCATCGGCAACATGGGGGTGATGCCGATGCCTCCGGCGATGAACAGGTACTTTTCGGAGGGCGCGAGGGGAAAATTGTTCCGGGGTCCGCCCAAGGCTACCGTCGTTCCCTCGGTCAGCTGCTCATGTATGTAGGCGGAGCCACCTCGTCCCTGGGCTTCATGCAGCACGGCGATGCGGTAGCTGTGGGCATCCCACCGGTCCCCGCAGAGTGAATACTGCCGGTTGATGCCGGAAGGCAAGACAATATCGATGTGTGAGCCGGGTGTCCAGTCCGGCAGCCTGCGCCCCTCGGGATGGTCCAGCGTCAATGCCACCACACCGTCGGCGGCCTTCGTTTTCGCAGTCACGACCAGCTTGACCTGTGACGCGTCAGCTACGTTATTCTTTCCAGTGAACATCTCGGGCTCCTTTGCTCGCCTTGTTCTTGTCCAAGGTTCGCTTTAAGGTGTCGCGGGTCACTACAGAACTCTCAATGGTTGAGAGCGAAAAATTTTGGGGCTACGGGATAGGCGGGGCCGGGTAGGCCATGGCCCGGGAAACTGCAGCCGAGGCGGCCTGAAGGACAGCGATTCGGGATCGGGCAGTTTCGTCGTTGGGCAGGATTATGGCCAGAGCTGCGACCGTGTTACCCGCCGGATCACGAACCGGGACCGCGATGCCCGTGGCTGCGGGATGAATGTGGCCAGCCAGGAAAGCGTAGCCCTGGCGGCGTACCTCCGCCAACGCAGATCTCAGCTGTGACGGCGTGCTGATGGTCTTGTCCGTGTAGACCTTCAGGGGCCGGGCAATAATCCGTTCCTGTTGCGCCGGCGACGCGTACGCCAGCAGCAGTAACCCCGACGACGATGCGTGCAGCGGCAACCTGCCAGCAACGCGGGTGTAGTTGATGACTGCGCCCGGTGCTGTCAGGCGTTCCACGAAGAGCACCTCATCGCCTTCCATAACGCCAAGCTGGATGTGCTGGCCGACAATGGCGTGAAGGTCCTCCATCACAGGCATCGCAGCCTCACGCAGACTCATGGTCGGCGAGGCGCGTGCGACCACCTCCCACATCCGGACCCCGATCCGCACCTTCCGGTCCTCGTCCCGCTGGAGCCAGCCGAAACTGCACAGCTCCTCTACCAAGCGCGAGGCGGTGGCGATGTGAAGCCCTGACCGCTTTGCGATTTCAGAGACGCTTAAAGCGGTATCACCGGGGCTGAAGGCCTCAATAATTCTGACGGCACGGGAAAGTACTGACTCTCCCCCTTGGGTGCGGGGCATGTCCAACAGCTTCCTCGATCGCCGAATCCTTGTCGAACGCAACGCTTTACACCGGGGACCCCCAACCTTGCGGCGGACGCTGGGTCGCCCCCTCCAAGAGGGGAATCGAAATATATAAACCCGGGAACGAGCATTCGATCCCTAGTAGTCAGGATGCCCTGTGACAGCCTCAGCTTGTCCGAAGAAGACAGTTGTCTTGAGCTAGGCTGCTTCAGAGTTTTCGGACAGCGGATTAGTGGTTGCTCTAGGCTGCCGTAGCCGGCTGGCTGCTGGTAACTGCAGTGGACCTCGTTCGGTTGCTGGTATTTGAGGTGCTGAATGGTGTCTGCGGCTGTTGTAGAACGTCCGATGTACGGATTATGTCCTTGCGTCCGCGTTCCTTCGTTCGCTGCGGATTCACGGCCGAACGCATCCAGCCAACCAGAACTTCAACCTCCACACGGCCCGCTTCGTCCCAGGGGACACCGATCAGCTGCAGCACCCGCCACCAGCGCAAGAGATCATTCCCGTAGGAACGCACCGTCAACGGACTCATGTCCGTCAACACGAGATCGCTGAGAAAAACCGAAAACACTCCGATCTCCCGCTCCGCTTCATCGACAACTGCGTACGGCAGCAGGCCCGTCGCGTTCTGGCGGACCGCGCCAATGCGCGGCAATCCGATCTGCCCTTCGATCAACTTCAGCCGCATTTCGTCCACGATGACCACCTCCCGCGAGGCTGCGGATCAGCCTCTAAAGTTCAGTCAACAGGACCGGCCGCGGTTACCGGGCCGCAATACGCGGACGCGCATCCGCAGAAGAGAGCTCCTGATGAACGGAAGCCCGATGATTGAACGCACCGGAACCCACGGCGGATGCCGGATAGTGGTATCCCTGGCCCCGCGTCGCCGCGGCTGCGCGACACGCAACCGCGGCGAATCCCGGGGGCCGATGACGGCGTCCGCCCGGCCGTCAAGGTGCGGCCACCAGCGTCGATCGCAACGTTGACCCGCGTAAACTGGGCGCTCCGGATGGCCATCGTCGCCCGCATGCGCATGGACCCTCAAGTGAGATGAGCCATTTTGTCCACCGCCGCTGCCCTCCTGAGGAGACACCTGACCGGACGTGCCAGATGCGTCGAGGGCCACCGAGGGCGGGGCCGCTCCCCTCGGCCCCCTGTGATGCCCTCAGCTACGCTCGGGAACGAGGACCTTCTCGTAGCTCGATCCGTCGAGTGGGTCTCCGCCGCCGGTGTACCGCGGAGCATACGGATAGGGGTAGATCGGCTGGGTCTGCGTGATCCGCTCGACGCTCAGGTCGAATTTCTCCCCGTCGATGACCTCCGGAGCGACGCCGTCCTCCACCCACGCCATGAGCGCCCTCATCCCTGCGGCAAGCGAGATGCCCGGCCCGAGCGTCATGTGCGAGTGACCGTCGCCCGCGGCTAGGAAGAAGCGGACGTAGTCGCGGGTGGCTTCGACTCCGCCCATCTCACGCAAGACATCCTGGAAATACTCGAGCGGACCCCATGGGGTGATGACCTCGTCGTTGACACCGTGGCTGAGGATCAACTTGTGGCCACTGTCCCGCAGACGGGAGAGGTCGGGGTCGATTGCACCGAACTCTCCGAAACGCTCTGCGGCGTTGTTGAAGTACGCCCCGAAGTTCTCGACTGTTAGTGTGGACCAATCCCACGCCGGGTCACCGGAGTGCCAGACGCCCATCGCTTGCGATATCACGAAAGGGACGGGGAGACGCTCGCCGCCCCCTTCCACGGTGACGGCCACGCCAGTTTGGTGGACGTTCTGGCCCCACGTCTCCGTCGTCAGGACGACACCACCGTACAGTCGAGTCCCGTCAACGTCTCGGGGGCCGTCCCAGATCCGATGCATCACCAGCGCGTCGGTCTCGGTGATCGGCCCGTCGTGGGTGACCCTCCCCACGAGCTGTGACACGTCGAACTCCCATGTTTCGAACACGCCGACCACACCATTGTCTGTGGCCGCAGCGGGATCGAGAGCTTCGGCGGCGGCGTCCCGAAACGCCGAAAGCTTCGCCGGAGACAGGTAGTTGCCGTATTCCTTCATAACCACTAGCGGCCAAAGCTGGCCGATAGCGAGCTTGGCGTAGTTGAGAGCAGGGTCCGCGGCCCACATGCCGTCGAAGTCCTCCGGGTACCGCTGGGCGCTCATCAGCGTCTGGCGGCCACCCCCCGATGTACCTTGGAGGTACGAGTAGCGTGGTGCGGTCCCGTGGATGGCCTGTGTGACGGCCTTACCGACGAGCGCGGTGTGGTGGGTGGCAAGGTGGCTCCAGATCCTGATCAGATCCCAGTCCAGTTCCCCCGTCTCGATGTTGAGACCCCAGTCGGCGAAGCGCGGGTCTTTGTTCCCCCCATCCGATGCCGCCGTCGCGAAGCCGTTGCGGGCGCCACGTGGCAGATTGGCCGCTCTTACGAACTCGGGAAAATACTGCTGCCCGGTGCGGTTTCCGCCGCCGGTGACGGCCAGGAACCTCTGGTTCCAGGCGAGTGGCACCCACACCTCGATGCGCTCGACATGTCCGCCCTCGCTGACCAAGTCGACCTGCACGTCGCAGTAGGGAGGCAGCTCGGTCTCCGGAGGCAGAGGCCCGAACGGGCTCGGTGGTGGCTGGAACACGCCCGCCCGATTGATCGTGGCCGATACGACCGTGGCGCCCGGGATGTCAGCTAGTCCTCGCTGGATCGCATCGGGCGCGCATCGTCGCTCGACGCCGTCGGTCTCTGTCGAACCGTCGGTGGGCATCCAGGTGATCAGTCGGCTTCTGTGTTCATTCATCGAAGTGGCTCCAAACTTCCTTGTCGTGCTCAGTTCTGATTGTGAACTGACCCTAGCGGGGGTCAAGATCGGCCGCAACGGAGGTTTCTGTTGAACGGAAGGGTGGTGCCGCCCGCCCTCGCGCGCTGTCACGATCTCCTCACGCGTTCGGTCGAGCATCAAGGAGGATCGGATGACAACGCATGTGTTCCGCGCAGACGATACCTGCACCGCATGGAAGACCGTGCTGGAGAATTACCACGAGGATCGCAGCGAGCCGCTCGACGGGTACTACTGGTCTGATAAAGACACTTGGAGTCGCGACCGGATCCGTGCGGTGCAGGATGAGAAGATCGCATCTCTCACCCCGTTCCTCTACGAGAACAGCGCGTTCTAGCGCCGTCGGTTCGACCGACTTTGGGTCGCCCCCATCGATGCCCACTCCGTCGAGACGATGATCGCCAACTGGCCCGTCGTCACGAAGCAGGAGATGATGGAGGACGCCCAGCAGAACCCTCCCTACGGCACCTACTCGACCACCGGCGACGCGGACTGGGCGGATCGCGGCTGGATGCTCTTCTCCTCGTCGGGATCTACCGGCACCCCCCGCGTCTTCCGCTACACCCACTTCGATCGGAAGTACTGGGAGCAAGCCAACGCTCGGGCGCTGTACTCTGGGGGGCTCCGCCGCGGCGACAGCGCCTTCCCGATGGTCGGCTTCGGCCCGCACGTCTTCGCGTGGGGCGTGCAGTACGCCCTTCGCAAGATGGGACTACCGGTGATCCCCGGTGGTGGAATGGACGGAAAGGCCCGAGCCGGCGTGGTCGACCGCTTCCGACCGCGTGTGCTTGTGTGCACGCCGTCGTACACGCTCTATCTCGCTCGCACGATGCAGGAGCTCGGGCTCGACCCTGCCACGAGTTCGGTCGAGTGGATCGTGCAGGGAGGAGAGCCTTTCTCCGGAGTCTCGGGCACGATCGAGCGGATCCAGGATCTGTGGGGCGCGACATCGGTCGAGTTCTATGGCTGCACAGAGGCGTCACCCCACTGTGGGGGGTATTCCTGCCCGGAGTATCAGAGCCACGACGAGAACTTCATCCACCTCATGGAGGACATTCAGGTCTGGGAGACTGTAGATCGGGAGACTCTGTCCCCGACCGCCCAGGGCGAGCGTGGCATCTCCGTGTGCACCAACCTCAACTCGGAGAGTTCTCCGCAGCTCCGCTTCCTGAAACCAGCATGAGTACCCGTCATCGAGAGCCTGGAGGATGAGCAGTGTCCGATGATGAGCACTCCACGCCGCAACTGGCAACGCGTCTGAACGAGCCCCGATGCTTCGCGGTCGTGTTCGGACGGTCGAGTCCGACGAGGCACGTCCCGTGGTCGCAGAGTATTTCCACCCGCGTTCTCTCGACGTGTCGGCGCAGAAGCTCGACGCCGAAGTGACCTTCGTGCGATCCGGTCCGATCACGCTGTAACGAATCACCTACGGCTCGGAAATCAACCTCGGGAGCGACTCGCTGGAGAGCGCGTGTCAGGTCGCCATCGCCCTGACCGGCCACGTCACCTCCCACTGGAGCGCGCATTCGTGGAGTCCGAGGTCAGCGCATTGCTCGGGCGCACACCGGCACGTCCTCTCGAGTTCGATCTGGCTCGGCTCCGGTAGGCCCGTCCGGCCGCACCGGCGAATCGCTCAGGCGGGCGAACTCCCGTCGTTCGCGCTGGCGCGCTGGCGCGAGCCCGCGGTGGCTGCCAGATACTCCATCGATTTACGCGAAGAGTTCACGAGAGGTCGGAACCGCCCCCCCGGAGTCGCCCCTGGCGAACCCGCCGGCAGGTAGGCGGCCTGCAGTGCCGAGGTGATCGCGTCGGACGCCGTGCGCAACCCGTGCACGATGGGAGCGATGGGTGAGTTGTCGTTCGGAACGATCGCCGATATCGCAGCGACCACCGACCGACCTGGGCCGAACACCGGGACCGCGACGCCTCGAGCATCCGGGTGAATAAGACCATCGGCCACGGAGTAGCCTCCGTGCCTCACCGAGTGGATCACCCGTCGCAACTCCTCTGCCGATCCGATGGTGTTGTCGGTGAAGCGAGTTAGTGGCGCTGCGATCACCTCGTCTTGGAGTTCTTTCGGCGCATGGGCGAGGAGAACCAGCCCAGAGGATGAGGCGTGCAGAGGCAGCCGTCCGCCGATCAGAGTGATGTTGACCACAGCATCCCGCATCGACAATCTTTCGAGGAAGAGCACCTCGTGACCTTCGAGGATTCCTAGTTGCACGTGCTGCCGGATGGACAAGTGGAGATCCTGAAGATGCGGCATCGCGATCTCTCGCAGCCCCAGCGCGCCCGGAGTACGGCACGCGATCTCCCAGAGCCGGATCCCGAGCCGGTAGGTCTTGTCGTCTCGCCGCTCGAGAAGGCCCTGCCTTTCGAGTTCGGCGACGAGTCGATGAGTCGTGGATAAGCCCAGACCGGTTTTGCGGGCGATTTTGGACAGTGTGAGAAACGGTGCATCCACATCGAAGGCGGTGAGCACCTGCACGTAGCGGCTGAGGATGGACTGGCCGTCGGATCGATTCGCCATGATTCTCCTTCGGACCACGCACACGAAAGTAGCGTAAGCCTAGTCGAGCATGTTTCCGTTCGAAGAAAGCATCTCGATGAACGGAAGTATCCTCGCTCACCCCGACCCTGATGAGTAGCGTCGGTCTCACGAAGTCGAAGGCGACTCAGGAGGTACCGTGAACGAGATAAGCAGTGCCACCCTCGCGGAGCGCACGCCGGGGTCGACCCTCCGGATCGCGACGAGAGAAGTGGCGGCCGAGGGGCTGATCACCTTGGATCTGGAGCGCGCTGACGGCGGCCGGCTCCCCGATTCGACGCCGGGAGCGCACATCGATGTCATGCTCGGCAATGGTCTCACCCGCCAGTACTCGCTGTGCGGCGACCCCCGCGACGCCCATCGCTATCGCGTGGCGGTGCTGCGTGAGCCGGACGGCCGCGGCGGCTCGGCTTCCATCCACGACGAGTTGACCGTCGGTTCAACGGTGGGGCTCGGTGGCCCGCGGAACAACTTCGCGATCGTGCCGTCGAACCGCTACAAGTTCATTGCGGGGGGCGTGGGCATCACTCCGATCCTGCCGATGATCGTCGCGGCCGATCAGCTCGGTGCGAGCTGGGAATTGCTCTACCTCGGTCGGCGACGGGAGACGATGGCGTTTCTGGACGACCTGGTCCGTTATGGCGACAGGGTAACCATACATACCTCCGCCGATTCTGGCCGCGCCGACCTCGCCGCTTGGATTGGCGCGACCGATCCAGATACCAAGGTCTTCGTCTGCGGCCCGACCGGACTGCTCGATGAGGTCGAAGCTTCAACCATATCGTGGCGCACCGGATGGGTGCGTCTGGAACGATTCCAGGCCGCGAGGCACCCCGCACCGGTCCGCACAGCGCCCTTCGAGATCGAGCTCGCGCGCACAGGCCGACTCGTCACCGTCAATCCGGATGTCACGGTGGCCGAAGCCATCCGCGACGCCGGCGCCACCGTGCTCACCTCGTGCGGTCAAGGCGTCTGCGGCACCTGTGAGGTCTCGTTGCTCGCCGGCGAGGCAGACCACCGGGACGCCATTCTCGATGACTCGGAGCGCCAGGCACAGAATTGCATGTTCGTCTGCCTGTCCCGGGCACTCACAGACCGACTCGTCCTCGACGCGTGAATCTGGATCCGGCGCCGCTGAGGGCCGGATGCATCCGCTGTCACGACAACGACCGTTACGACCAGATAGGACTCGATCATGAGCATCGCCGCACCTGTTCACAGCCCGTCCCTCCCCGTCAGCGATGAGGATCCCTTCTCCGAGGAGATCCTGAACGATCCGCTGCCGTTTCAGGAGCGCCTGCGCGACGCAGGTGCTGTCGTGCTCTTGGAGAAATACGGCACCTACGCAATGGGCCGTTACGACACCGTTGAGTTCGCGCTCCGCAATTGGCCGGAGTTCCAGTCGGGGGCCGGAGTCGGCCTGAGCAACTTTCGATTCGAGAAACCTTGGCGGCCACCGAGCCTGCTCCTCGAGGCGGATCCACCGCATCACAATGCGCCTCGCGCGGCGCTGGCTAAGATCTTGAGCCCTCGTTCGCTGAACCGGCTCGCTCCCGCCTGGCGTGATGATGCAGACAAGCTTATCGACAAAGTCATCTCGTCGGGTCTCGAGTTCGATGGCGTCGAGGCTCTGTCGGAGCAGTTCCCACTCCGCGTCTTTCCTGATGCAGTGGGCCTGCGCCAGGACGGGCGCGACCTCCTGCTGCCCTACGGCGATCACCTCTTCAATGCCTTCGGCCCTGAGAACTTTCTCACCGCGAAGGGGGCGCCGCGTGCAGGCGAGCTCTCGGCGGCCGTGAACGCCATGTGTGCCCGGGACCAGCTAGCAGAGACGGGTCTTGGCGCCGATGTCTGGGCCGCCGCGGACCGAGGAGACATCACCGAGGCGCAGGCGCCCCTGATCGTTCGCTCCCTGCTCTCCGCAGGCATCGATACGACCGTGCATGGGGTGGGCTCGGTGCTGTACTACTTCGCGACCAATCCGGAGCAATGGGAGGCGGTCAAAGCCGACCCCGGCCTCGTCCGCACGGCGTTCGATGAGGCCGTGCGGCTGGAGTCCCCGGTGCAGACTTTCTTCAGAACAGCGACGACCGATGTCGTGGTCGACGGCGTCACCATCCCCGACGGACAGAAGATCCTCATGTTCCTCGGCTCGGCCAACCACGATCCGCGTCGGTGGGAGAACCCGGACGCCTTCGATCTCACGCGCGATCCCTCCGGGCACGTAGGCTTCGGCATGGGCGTCCATCAGTGCATCGGGCAGCACGTCGCGCGACTCGAAGCGGCCACGCTGCTGCTAGCAATGATCGAACGAATCGATACGATCGAACTGACCGACGCGCCCAGCCGACACCTCAACAACACACTCCGGGCGTGGGAGACACTCCCGCTGAGGATCACCCTGAAGTGATGCCCGAAACGGCACCTGGGCTCTCGTGGGGCATAAAGACCAGCTTTCTGAAATACGTCTTTGAGGCAGCGGGGGGCGCTCATTTCGCGTCAGGCATGAGTCAGACCGAGGACGGACGCTATTTCTGGCCGCTGACTGCAACGACCGTGCTCGGCGACACGGTCGTTGCGGAATTCTCGGGGAGCTTGAGAATCATCGGGCACGGAGGATCGCTTGACCTCGAACTGACTGGCTTGCGCCTCACCATCACAGAGGCGGAGGGCGGGACGCTGTCGGCGATCGATCTCGAGGCGGGAGGATCGCGATTTGTCCTGGCACGCCTCAGGACTCCCCATCCGGCGGCCGTTACCCCTGGCATTCGTGAAGTGTTCGAGACATCCCTTGATGAAGAAGGCAAGTTCTTCTTCAATGACAACTACCCTGTCGGTACTCATCTCGAGCCCCTCACCGTGCAATGGTGAGATCGAGGGACGACCTCAGTTGAGGGGCATCACTACCGTGTTCCGGCGCAGTCTCGAATCCAGCCAAGTACTGAATGGCACGCCACAGCGTTGGGGTGGCGTGCCGGTGCCCGGCAGACCCGGGTTGGTCAGACCTACCGCTCGACGCGCGCCCCTCATCGTGCGGTGTCCAGAGAGGTGACACCTTCGGAACGCCTCTGTATGCCCCAAATGCGCCGACGGATGAACCTGCTGCTGACGAGCCCGTGAAACAACGTTCTCGGCTAGATCGTCACCATGCCTGCGGCGCGGAGTTGCCGGCTCCATGCCTGGGTGGCGACCTGCACGGCGTCCCACGGGGAGCCGAGCGGGGGTGTGTAGGAGAGGTCGAGGTCGCTCATTGCGTCGACGGTCATGCCGTGGTGCAGGGCGGTGGCGTAGGTGTCGACCCGTTTGGCGATCTCGGCACCGCGGGCGCCGAGGAGCTGCGCGCCGAGGAGGAGTCCGGTGTCGGTGTCGCCGGTGATGCGGATGCTCAGCGGCTTCACCCCTGGATAGTACGCCTTGTGGTCGTCCGCGATCGCGGTTCCGCTGCGGGGTGTAGCCGGCGGCGACGGCTTCGTGGTCGCGGAGGCCGGTGCGTGCGGCGACGAGGTCCAAGAATATGGGCGCTGGCCACTACATGCGAACGCACGCTGATTTCTACGACAACGGGGGAATTGCTGCGTGGACTAGGACTGAATCGGTAACTTGGTTTGGCGGCTACGTCGGGACGGTAGCCGTGATTGTCTACGACAAGAACGGTTTCTTCATAGACGCTACTCCTGTGCAAGCCTTCGGCGTAAACGGCACAGCCTGGGGTGGTAGCGACCGAACCGACACCTGGTATCACACGTGGGATGCCGAATTCGCGGCGCGGGCTGCCGGTGGTACGTTGCTCGCCGTTCATAGTTGGAGGTTCGACGCCAGGGCTTTGGTGAAGGCTGCAGAGGCAGCTAAGACTCTGGTAGCGGCCTTGGCAATCGTCGCGTAGGGGGCAATGCCGACAAGGCGACGCATGCCTTTGTTACGTTGGTGGGGGCCAACGGCTCAGTGCCCGTTAGCCGGTCGGCGGATTCAGGCGGTCATTGCAACAGGAGGTTTTCGATCAGTTCGATCGGTTTCCTGAACTCTAGTCTTTTGCGCGGCCGGTCGTTGAGTTCCTGGGCAACCCAGTCGAGGTCTGCGGCGCTGTGGATGCTCAGGTCCGTGCCCTTGGGGAAATACTGGCGCAGCAGGCCATTGGTGTTTTCATTGATGCCGCGCTGCCAGGGCGAGTGCGGGTCGCAGAAGTAGATCTCGATGCCGGTGTCGATCTTCATGGTTTTCCAGTCCTGCATCTCGATGCCCTGATCCCAGGTCAGGGAATGCCGCAGCGACTCAGGGAGCGTCTTGATCTTCGCGGCCAGCGCATCACGCATCTGCTCGGCCTTGTACCCGTCCGGCAGGTGCACGAGCATCGTGTAATTGGTGGTCCGCTCGACCAGCGTCCCGATCGCGGACTGATTTCCCTTGCCGATTATTAAATCCCCTTCCTTACGGTGTTGTTGTG
>NZ_JAGGPJ010000041.1 GCF_018613875.1 Arthrobacter sp. ISL-28
CGCGGATCCCGCAACGGGTTCCCGCTCCTGCCTGCTGTTGTCTTTTTGCCGAATAGGGTTTCTGGCATGGTTGGTTCGGTGCCTTAGCTTTCAGTGGCGGATGATGCCCGGCTGGCAAGAGCGGAAACAATCTCCTGCAGCTGGGCCACGCCCGCTGCGCGGTCGGTGAGGTGCAGACGGAGGACCGGACGGCCGTGTTCGCTCAGGACCTGGGCGTCGCCGGCAGCCTGCGCGGCGATGAGCTCCCCGAAGGTGAACGGGCGGTCCGGGATGGCCAGGTCCTCGCTGGACGCGGCCGTGACCTGCAGGAACACGCCGATTGCCGGTCCGCCCTTGTGGAACTGCCCGGTGGAGTGCAAGAAGCGCGGTCCCCAGCCGAAGGTGACCGGCCGGCGGCTCACCCGGGCGAGTTCGTCGCGGATGCCCTCAAGCTGAGAGTACGCCAGGCGGTCGAAGTAGGCCTGGAAACTGAGGTACCCGTTGGCGTCCAGCTGCGAGAGCAGGGCCGCGACCGACTCGGCTGCCGTGCCGGCATTGCCCAGCCATTCACCGCCGCGGACCTCAATGGCGCCGTCGGTGAAGGCGGCCGGCGTCGGTTCCGGCTGCGCATCCAGCAGGCCGCGGGCAGCTACCTTGGCGGCCTCCACATCGGGCTGGTCGAAGGGGTTGATGCCGAGCAGGCGCCCGGCTACGGCGGTGGCGAACTCCCACACCATCATCTGGGTGGCGAGGCCGCCGGCAATGGCAACTTCATTTTCACCGAGTTCGACGTCGGCATCCGCGCCTACCAGCCGCACCACCAGGACGTCTTCCGCGCCGGAGGTGACCTCCGGCGCGGAGGGGCCGGCGACCACCGGCAGGATGCCGGTGCCGAGCTTGCCGGTCGATTCGGCGATGAGCTGCTCAGCCCAGTCGGCAAAGCCGACGATCCCCGAACCGTCCTCGGCGATGACGATTTTGTCCCGCAGCGGGTTTGTGCCGCCAAGGGCCGTTCCCAGCGCCAGGCCGATGTTCTCCGGTGCGTCCTCGTTGAGGATTTCCGCGGCTTCCTCGGCCTCGTCGAGGAAGGACTGGATGTCCACGCCGGCCAGGCCGGACGGAACGAGTCCGAAGGCGGTCAGTGCAGAGTAGCGCCCGCCCACGTTGGGGTCGGCGTTGAAGATGGCACGGTAGCCAGCCTCCCGGGAAGCCTTGTCCAGCGGCGATCCGGGGTCGGTGACGATGATGATCCGGCTCTTCGCATCGATGCCCGCTGCGGTGAAAGCGTGCTCGAAGATCCGGCGCTGCGAATCCGTTTCCAGGGTTGACCCCGACTTCGACGAAACCACGATGGCGGTTTCCTCGAGGCGGTCCGCGAGGGCAGCACCGATCTGTTCGGGGTCGGTGCTGTCCAGCACGGTCAGCTCAACGCCAGCGGTACCGGCAATGACTTCCGGAGCGAGGGAGGAGCCGCCCATTCCACAAAGGACAATACGGGTGACGCCTTCGGCCTTCAGCGCATCGCGGAGTTCCAGGATCCCGTCCACGAGGGGCTGGGAGACTGTAGCCGCCTCCACCCAGCCCAGGCGGATCGATGACTCGGCCTCGGCATCGGGACCCCACAGAGTGTGGTCCTTGGCGAAGATCCGGGTGGCGATGCGGTCCTCCACCAGGGCGGGCAGGTGCTGCTCAAGGGCCTTCCGGGCGGCACCGGTGGCGTCGTAGCTGAGTGTGTTCATTGTGGACTAGGAAGCCTTCCGTGCGTTGGCGAGGGCGCCCTCGACGTCGGCGAGGAGTTCTTTCCAGCTGGCGACGAACTTGTCGAGGCCTTCGGATTCAAGGACCGCGACGACGTCGTTGTAGGAGATCCCGAGGCCTTCGAGTGCGTTGAGCGTGGCGTTGGATTCCTCGTAGGTGCCCGTGACGGTGTCGCCGGTGACGACTCCGTGGTCGAACGTGGCGTCCAGGGTCTTCTCCGGCATGGTGTTCACGACACCGGGGGCGACGAGCTCGGTGACGTAAAGGGTGTCCGGGTAGGCCGGGTCCTTCACGCCGGTCGAGGCCCACAGCGGACGCTGCGGCAGGGCGCCTGCTTCGGCCAGGACGGCCCAGCGCTCGGTGGAGAACTGCTCCTGGTAGACCTGGTAGGCCAGGCGTGCGTTGGCCAGGCCGGCCTTGCCCTTGAGGGCCTTGGCCTCGTCGGTGCCGATGGCGTTGAGGCGCTTGTCGATTTCCGAATCCACGCGGGAGACGAAGAACGAAGCCACGGAGTGGATCTTGGAGAGGTCGTGGCCGTTGTCCTTGGCCTGTTCCAGACCGGACTGGAAGGCGTTGATGACCGCACGGTAGCGCTCGAGCGAGAAGATCAGTGTCACGTTGACGCTGATGCCCTCGGCCAGGGTGGCGGTGATGGCTTCGAGGCCTTCGAGGGTGGCGGGGATCTTGATGAGGACGTTGTCCCGGCCGACCTTCTTGTAGAGGTGCTTGGCCTCGGCGATGGTGGCTGCGGTGTCCCAGGCGAGGCGGGGGTCCACCTCGATGGAAACGCGGCCGTCAACGCCGTTGGTTGCCGCGGCGACCGGTGCGAACAGGTCGCAGGCGTCGGCGACGTCCGTGGTGGTGATTTCGAAGATGGTCTCTTCGATGCTGGCGCCCGCCGCTGCCTCCTTGGCGATCACGGCGTCGTAGTCGTGGCCGGTGGTGATCGCGGCGTGGAAGATGGACGGGTTCGTGGTGACACCGACAACGTTCTTCTCCTCGATCAGCTTCTTCAGCGTGCCGGTCTTGAGGCGGCCGCGGGAGAGGTCATCGAGCCAGATGGAGACACCGGCGTCGGAGAGCTGCTGAGTGGGGGTAGTCATTTCATTTTCTCCTTGAAACTGTGGGGTGCTGTCAGGACTAGAGTGCGGCGAGGGAATCCTTGGCGGCGGCGGCGACAGCTTCCGCGGTGATGCCGAATTCCTGGAAGAGGCGCTTGTAGTCTGCCGAGGCGCCGAAGTGCTCGAGGCTGACGGAGCGTCCGGCGTCGCCGACGAACTCCTTCCAGCCCAGGGCCAGGCCGGCTTCGACCGAGACGCGGGCCTTGACCGCTGCCGGCAGGACCGACTCGCGGTAAGCGGCGTCCTGCTTGTTGAACCACTCAACGCATGGCATGGACACTACGCGGGTGGCGATGCCCTCGGCCTGGAGCGCTTCGCGGGCCTGGACGGCGAGCTGGACTTCCGAACCGGTGCCGATCAGGATGACCTGGGCGTCAGCGGTCTGTCCGTCCTTGGAGGCTTCGGCCAGGACGTACCCGCCCTTGGCCACTCCGGCGGTGGAACCGAAGGCGTCACCCTGGGCTTCGCCTTCGCCCCGGGCGTAGGTGGGGATGTTCTGGCGCGTCAGGACGATGCCGGCCGGGTTGTCGTGATTTTCCAGCATGGCTTTCCACGCTGCAGCGACTTCGTTGGCGTCGCCGGGGCGGACGACGTCCAGGCCCGGAATGGCCCGGAGGGACGCCAGCTGCTCGACCGGCTGGTGGGTGGGGCCGTCCTCGCCCAGGCCGATGGAGTCGTGCGTCCAGACGTACAGGGACGGCACACCCATGAGCGCACCGAGACGGATGGCGGGGCGCTGGTAGTCGCTGAAGATCAGGAACGTGCCGGAGAACGCCCGGGTCTTGCCGTGCAGGGCGATGCCGTTGACGATCGAGGCGGCAGCGTGCTCACGGATGCCGAAGTGCAGGACGCGCCCATACGGGTTTCCGGACCAGGCGTCGGTCTGCTTGGAGGCCGGAACGAACGACGGTGACCCTTCGATCGTGGTGTTGTTCGACTCCGCGAGGTCAGCCGAGCCGCCCCACAGTTCCGGCATGACCGGACCGATAGCATTCAGGACCTTGCCGGAGGCGGCACGGGTGGAGACGTCCTTGCCGGCCGGGAAGACCGGCAGGGCGCCGTCGAGCTCGGACGGCAGCTCGCGGGCTTCGACGCGCTCCAGGAGGGCAGCGGCCTCGGGGTTGGCGGACTGCCAGGCGGCGAAGGACTCTTCCCATGCCTTGCGGGCGTGGGCGCCACGGTCCACGACGCCGCGGGCGTGGGCCAGCACGTCCTCGTCCACCTCGAAGGACTTCTCCGGGTCGAAGCCCAGGACGTTCTTCAGCGCGGCGACTTCCTCCGAGCCCAGGGCAGAGCCGTGGATCTTTCCGGTGTTCTGCTTCTTCGGGGCCGGGTAGCCGATGATGGTGCGCAGCGAGACGATGGAAGGCTTGGACGTCTCGGCCTTGGCCGCCAGCAGCGCCGAGTAGAGCTCCTGGACGTCTTCCTTGTATTCGCCGGTCTTGGTCCAGTCCACGCGCTGGGTGTGCCAGCCGTAGGACTCGTAGCGCTTCAGGACGTCTTCGGTGAAGGCGATGTCGGTGTCGTCTTCAATGGAGATGTGGTTCTCGTCGTAGATCACGACAAGGTTGCCGAGCTCCTGGTGGCCAGCGAGGGACGAAGCTTCGGACGTGACACCCTCCTGCAGGTCGCCGTCGGAAGCGATGACCCAGATGGTGTGGTCGAACGGGGACGTGCCGGGGGCGGCATCGGCGTCGAACAGGCCGCGCTGGCGGCGCTGGGAGTAGGCGAAGCCCACCGAGGACGCCAGGCCCTGGCCCAGCGGGCCGGTGGTGATTTCCACGCCGGCAGTGTGCTTGTACTCCGGGTGGCCCGGCGTCAGCGAGCCCCAGGTCCGCAGCGCCTGCAGGTCCTTCAGCTCCAGGCCATAGCCGGACAGGAACAGCTGGATGTAGAGCGTGAGGGACGTGTGGCCCGGCGACAGGATGAAGCGGTCACGCCCGATCCAGTCCGGGTTCCGGGGATCGTGGCGCATCATCTTCTGAAAGAGAAGGTATGCGGCCGGAGCCAGGCTCATTGCAGTGCCGGGGTGGCCATTGCCCACCTTCTCGACGGCGTCGGCGGCGAGGACACGAACAGTGTCAACCGCGCGCTGGTCCAAAGTGGTCCATGACAGTTCTTGCTCTTCCAAATGTGGCACGAAAACCGAGCCCCTCTCTGTGCTGACGGCAGGCGGTACGGACATGTCGCGAGAGGGCACAGTTTGGTGCCCGCTGCATTCTTGTCTACCAGCCGTTCACCATTGAAACGTTGATCCTCATTCAGTCGCTGGGCGGTCTGGGAATGCGGTTTCTCGCGTTCTCCCACTGCGCGCTGATCTGCAGACAGCTTAGCTCTATTCCACACTTCGGATAGCGGAAATCTCAGCAGTTGGACGCAATTTTTGTTTTATGAATGACCTTTTTTCGCGCGCTGCGTTAACGTGATCGAAGCGGGCTCGAACGAATCATTTTCAGTGAATTGCCCCGAGGCGGCGATGCCACGGACGGATGCAGGACCGCGGTATGATATCGGGAGGCCACCGGCGGACAGGCCGGCTCCGCACAGCGGAACTCCTAGCCTGTCAACCGCCGTTGAGGGATCATTCCGGACTCAGGATTCGGGCAGATCAGTCAGAGAACACAGCCAGACAGAACAGAGTGACTGCCAACGTGAGCACAACAGATACGCCGCTGACCTCATCCCGGGTTCACGGAAGAGCCGGACTAGCCCGCAAGGCGAAGGCGTACGTCGCTCTCACCAAACCGCGGGTCATTGAACTTCTGCTGGTCAGCACGCTCCCCACGATGATCTACGCCCAGCGCGGCTTTCCGTCCCTCGGCCTCATCCTTGCCACGCTCGTAGGCGGTGCCTTCGCGGCGGGCAGCGCGGGGGCCTTCAACTGCTACATCGACCGCGACATCGACAAGCTGATGCACCGCACGGAAAAGCGCCCCCTGGTGACCGGTGAAGTGACCCCGCGCGAGGCCCTGATCTTCGCCTGGCTCCTTGGTGCGGCCGCCATTGCCATTCTCTGGTTCGGTGCAAACCCGCTGTCGGCCTGGCTCGGGTTCGGAGCCATCGTGTTCTACGTCGTGATCTACACCATGATCCTGAAGCGGCGCACGGCGCAGAACATCGTCTGGGGCGGCGCGGCGGGCTGCTTCCCGGTACTTATCGCCTGGGCAGCGGTCACCAACACAGTCGAGTGGCCCGCCGTCGTGCTGTTCATGGTGATCTTCCTTTGGACGCCGCCGCACTATTGGCCGCTGTCCATGCGCTACGGCGAGGATTACCGCAATGCGAACGTCCCCATGCTGGGAGCCATCGCCGGCGCGCGGGTGGTCTCCGTGCAGGTTGTCCTGTATGCGTGGGCCATGGTGGCGTGTTCGCTGCTGATGGTTCCGGCCGGCGGCGCGGGCTGGGTCTACACGGTCACGGCCGTGCTCGCAGGCGCCTGGTTCCTTTATGAATCGCATGCGTTGTACAACCGGGCACAGGGCGGGGATCTGTCCGACAAGGGGGCCATGAAGGTTTTCCATGGTTCCATCAGCTACCTGACGCTGCTGTTCATCGCTCTGGCCGTCGACCCGTTCGTGGGCTCGGCCATCATCGGCGGCTAGCCACAACCGACGCTCCCTCACCTCTCGCGGCACGATAACCGACGCTCCCTCACCTCTCGCGGCACGATAACCGACGCTCCCTCACCTCTCGCGGCACGATAACCGACGCTCCCGCAGATCCCGGGCGGCTATGACCAACGCTCCCGCAGATTTCGCGTTCATACAGCAAACGCTCCCTCACGTCGTGAGGGAGCGTTTGCTTTTCCGGTGCAGGGTCCGCGGGGGGTTGGCGTGAGGCGGCCGGGTTTGCGGGAGGGTTTAGTGTGAGGCGGCCGGGTCTGAGGGAGGGTTTGGCGTGAGGCGGCGGGATCTGCGGGAGGGTTTGGCGTGAGGCGGCGGGATCTGCGGGAGGGTTTGCTTCCGAGGGAGTGCTGCGCGCCCAGTCCTACCTGGCCGGGCTGGAGCGGGCGATGTCCGCCGCGTTGGTGGCGGCGCTCATCAGCAGTGCGGCACCGAACATGTGGGCGCCCACGAGGAGCACCGGGATGCCGTTGTAGTACTGCGTGAACCCGATGACGGCCTGCAGCAGGGTCACACCCAGGAGCATCAGGACGGCCGTGCGGAACGGCCCGGGGATCCGCCGCTGAAGCACCAGGTAGCAGGCAAACAGGGTCCCGGCGGTGATCAGGTAGGCAGGTACTGCGTGGATGTGGGAGAACAGGTCCCAGTCGAGGTTGTTGCGGGGTGCCTCGGCATCACCGGCGTGGGGGCCGGCGCCTGTGACCACAACACCGAGCATGACGGCCACGGCGGAGAACACCGCGACGGCGGTCATGAGCGGACGCGCGACTCCCGGCAGTGCGGGCAGGGGGCGGTCCATGAACCGTCCCGTCCGGCCGTAGGCCCTGTTCACGAGCAGCGTGGCGAAGACCACCAGTGCCATGGAGACGAGGAAGTGAAGCCCCACCACCCACGGGTTCAGTTTCGTGAGCACGGTGATCCCGCCGATGACCGCCTGCGCCGGGATGCTGGCCAGGAGGCCCACGGCCAGCAGGAACAGGTCCTTGCGTTCCTTGCGCATGTTCCACAGGTAGACCAGCATCATCGCCGCGACAGCGGCGAGGGCAAACGTCAGGAGCCGGTTGCCGAACTCGATGAAGCCGTGGATACCCATTTCCGGCGTGTTCACCAGCGATGCTTCCGTACAGCGCGGCCAGGTGGGGCAGCCCAGCCCGGACGAGGTCAGCCGGACGGCGCCGCCTGTGACCACCAGGAGTGTCTGCCCGATCAGGGACAGCACGGCGAGGCGGCGGATGGTCGAATCAACGCTGACCGGAAGCCTGGACGCAATGCGGCTGACGATCTGGGGGAGGCGCGAAGCCGTGCTCACGGTTTTCTCAATTCCACTTGAACCAACGGATGGCTGCGGCGCCGGCGAGAGCCAGCCACAGCAGCAGGATTAGGACGGCGTTGCCGTTGACCGCCCCGTGCAGGAACGCATCGCGCATTCCCTCACCGAGCGACCCCGAGGGCAGAAGGTGAACGGTGTCCTGCGCCAGCTGCGGCAGCCGTTGCGCGGGGATCACGATGCCGCCTAGGGCGCCCAGGAGAATCCACAGCAGGTTGGTGATGGCGAGGGTGGCCTCGGGCCGGACTGTGCCCGCAACCAGCAGGCCGAGCGCCGTGAAGGCGGCGGCCCCGAGAACCAGCAGGCCCAGACCCGGAATCCAGCCTGACGCATCAGGATGCCAGCCGAGGGTGAGGGCAACGGCCGTGACCACGAGGACCTGCAGGGCGAGCACGGCGAGGACAGCGAGGATCTTGCCGGCAATGAGGCCCGTGCGGCCCAGCGGGGTGGTGGAGAGGAAGCGCAGTACCCCGTAGCGGCGGTCAAAGCCGGTCGAGATTCCCTGCCCCGTGAATGCCGTGGACATCGCGCAGAGGGCGAGGATGCCGGGCACGGCCACGTTGATCCTTGTGTCGCCCATTCCGTCCAGCAGCGGGGTGACGGTCAGGCCGACCAGTGCCAGCAGCGGAAGCACGACCGCCAGAATCAGCTGTTCGCCGTTCCGGAGCATTGTCACGGCTTCGTATTTGCCTTGCAGCATGATGCGGCGGAGCAGGGGAGCGGGAGCGCCGCTGAGCGTGGGCGTCATCGGACGTCCCTTCCGGAAATGTCGAGGAAAACGTCTTCGAGGCTTCGCGCCTCCATGCTCATCGATCCAGGCATCACGCCATGCTCAGCCCACCAGGCGGTCAGGGCGGCGAGATCGTCCGGTGTGAGCGCGCCGGTGGCCGAGTAGCTTCCGGCCCGCGTTTCCACGATCTCCACCTCGGCGGGCAGCACGCCGGTGAAGTCGAGGCCGGGCAGCGCCTCAAAGTGCAGCGTGCGGACATGGCCCTTGTGGGTTGTCTCTGGAGTCCGGTGCTGCAGAAGCTGGGCTACGGTGCCCTCGGCAACGTTCCTGCCGGCGTCGATGATGTAGACATAGTCAGCGAGCCGCTGGGCATCGTCCATCAGGTGGGTGGTCAGGATGATGCCCATCCCGCTGTCCCGGAGTTCTGAGATCAGCCCGAAAACCAGTTGGCGCGATTGGGGATCAAGCCCGGCGCTCGGTTCATCGAGGAAGAGGACCTCCGGGTTGCCGATGAGTGCTGCCGCGAGGGCAAGCCGCTGTTTCTGTCCGCCGGACAGCCGCCTCACGGTGGTCCGGCTGAACGCGTCGATGCCGAGCCGCTGCACCAGATCATCCAAGGGCATTGGGTTCCGGTACATCCCGGCGATGTGGCGGAGGAGCGGGAGGGGACGGGCCGACGGCGGGAGGCCGCCTTCCTGGAGCATGACACCTACGCGGGAACGCAGGTCGGCACCGGCGTTGCCGGGATCCTGGCCGAGGAGGGAGATCGTTCCGCCGGACCGCTTCTGCAGGCCCTGGGCGCATTCGATGGTGGTGGTTTTGCCGGCGCCGTTGGCGCCCAGGAGGGCCGTCACCTCGCCGCGTCCGGCGATGAGTGAGACGTCACTCACCACCCTCAGCATCCTGCCATCGAGGGTGGGCAGCGGACCGACGTCCTTAATGAGCCCGTTGATGGCAAGAACGGGGGATTTGGGGGATCGCACCCCAGCATTCTACGTGAAGTAGTACTGTCTTTCCTGAGTCCTTTCCTGAGCCGGGCAGGTGACCGTAGGTTAGCCAAGCCTTGCTGGATGGGTGGAGTAAATTACGACATGATTGTGTTGTGTATTCCATGACGAACTCCACTTCCCTGCCTTCGGCCGGGTCTGGCGCGCGAATCAGCGTGCTGCGCGGTGGAAAGCCGGCTGCCCAGGGCGCACCGTCGCCGGCCGCCGACTCCGATGAGCGCACGCGCGATCGCGTCCTCAGCGCTGTGCTGGAACACGGCCCCGTCAGCGCCGCGGAACTGGGCGATCTGCTCGGCTTTACTCCGGCTGCCGTCCGCCGCCACTTGGACCATCTGTCCCGTGCCGGGGTCATCGAGGTCAAGCGCGTTGCCCGTGCCGGTGCGGGCGCCGGCCGTCCGGCCCGCCGCTACGTCCTGAGCTCCCAGGGCCAGTCCACACTGGGTGATGACTATCTGAACATTGCCAGTTCGGCGCTCAAGCAGCTCGAGGAAATGGCGGGCGCCGAAGCGGTCCGCAAGTTCGCCGTCGAGCGTTTTGCCGACATGGAACGCCGCTACGCCCCTGAAGTGGACCAGGCCGGAACCGACATCACGGCCCGCGCCCAGGCGCTATCCGCCGCCCTGTCCCGGGACGGCTACGTCGCCTCCACGGCCTCCATCGAGGCCAAGTCCCCGCTGCCGGCCGCACTTTCCAGCGTCCAGCTCTGCCAGGGCCACTGCCCCATCCAGCAGCTGGCCTCGCAGTTCCCGGTGTTTTGCGACGCGGAAACGGAAACCTTCTCCCGGCTGGTCGGCGTGGACGTGAGGCGCCTGTCCACCTTGGCACGCGGGGGCCACGTCTGCACCACCCACATACCCACAGGCCGTCCGGCCGCGACGGAGGCCCATGCCCCCGGAGCGGGGCAGGACACCCTGAACGAAGTATCCAACCATCTGCAAGAAAGGCCGCTATGACGGACCAACTATCAGAGAACACGGTTGCGGAGACTGCTGTCATTTCGGAGATTCTGGAGAAGAATCCCGAACTGCACGGGATCGGCACCTACGAGTACGGCTGGGCCGACAAGAACGACGTCGGCGCCAACGCCCGGCGCGGTCTGAATGAGGACGTCGTCCGCGACATCTCGGCCAAGAAGGGCGAGCCGGAGTGGATGCTTGATCTGCGTCTCAAGGGCCTGAAGTACTTCGACCGCAAGCCCATGCCCACCTGGGGCGCGGACCTGTCCGGGATCGACTTCGACAACATCAAGTACTTCGTGCGTTCCACCGAGAAGCAGGCCGCCACTTGGGAAGACCTGCCTGAGGACATCCGCAACACGTACGAGAAGCTCGGCATTCCGGAAGCTGAGCGCAGCCGCCTGGTCTCCGGCGTGGCCGCCCAGTACGAGTCCGAGGTCGTCTACCACCAGATCCGCGAGGACCTTGAGGCACAGGGCGTCATCTTCCTGGACACGGACACCGCGCTGCGCGAGCACCCGGAAATCTTCCAGGAGTACTTCGGCACCATCATCCCCGTGGGCGACAACAAGTTCGCATCCCTGAACACGGCGGTATGGTCCGGCGGTTCCTTTGTGTACGTCCCCAAGGGCGTCCACGTGGACATTCCGCTGCAGGCCTACTTCCGCATCAACACGGAAAACATGGGCCAGTTCGAACGCACCCTGATCATCGCGGACGAGGACTCCTACGTCCACTACATTGAGGGCTGCACCGCCCCGATCTACACCTCGGATTCGCTGCACTCGGCCGTCGTGGAAATCGTGGTCAAGAAGGGCGCCCGCGTCCGCTACACCACCATCCAGAACTGGTCCAACAACGTGTACAACCTGGTGACCAAGCGTGCCATCTGCGAAGAAGGCGCCACCATGGAATGGATCGATGGCAACATCGGCTCCAAGGTCACCATGAAGTACCCTGCCGTCTACCTGACGGGCGAGCACGCCAAGGGCGAGACCCTGTCCATCGCGTTCGCCGGCGAAGGCCAGCACCAGGACACCGGCTCCAAGATGGTCCACATCGCGCCGAACACCAAGAGCTCCATCATCTCCAAGTCCGTGGCCCGTGGCGGCGGACGCGCAGCCTACCGCGGCCTGGTCCAGATCCGCGAAGGCGCCAAGCACTCGGCCAACACCGTGCGCTGTGACGCCCTGCTCGTGGACACCATCAGCCGTTCGGACACCTACCCGTACATCGACATCCGCGAGGATGACGTCCAGCTGGGTCACGAGGCAACTGTCTCGCGCGTTTCCGAAGAGCAGCTTTTCTACCTCATGTCCCGCGGCATGCGTGAAGACGAAGCCATGGCCATGATCGTGCGCGGCTTCATCGAGCCGATCGCCCGTGAGCTGCCGATGGAATACGCCCTCGAGCTGAACCGCCTCATTGAACTCCAGATGGAAGGATCCGTCGGTTAATGACTGCCGAAATTACTACTGAGAAGGCCCGCATCGGCGCCCCTTCCATCGCAGGTTTCACCGAGGAAGGCGAGGGACTGGTCTCCGCCAAGGTCGACCACAGCCACAACCACGGCGTCACCGTGATGTCCTCGCGCGCCGAACGGCTAACGAGCTTCGACGTCGCTGACTTCGCTCTGCCCACCGGCCGCGAGGAGGAATGGCGCTTCAGCCCGGTCCGCGCGCTGGCCAACCTGCTGTCGGACACCGCGACGGCTCTTGACCCGGAGCCCGCTGCCGCTTTCACCGTGGACGCGCCGGAAGGCTACCTCCGCACCCCGCTGGCACCCGGTGCCGCACCGCGCGGAACTGTCCTGACCCCGGCCGACCGTGCCGCCGTCGTCGCCTCCGCCAACGCGGACGAGGCCCTGCATCTGGTCATCCCGGCGGAAGCCGAACCGGCTGAGCCGCTGCGGATCCTGGTCCACGGTGCCGGTGCCGGACGCCGCTCCAACGCCCACTTCGTGCTTGAGGCGGGTGCAAACTCGCGCAGCGTCGTGATCGTGGAGCACACCGGTGCGGCCGACCACAACGGCAACGTGGAAGTCATCGTCGGCGAGGGCGCAAAGCTCACCGTGATCTCCGTGCAGCTCTGGGAAGACGACGCCAAGCACCTGGGCCAGCACGACGCGCAGGTGGGCAAGGACGCCGTGTACAAGCACATCGCCGTGTCCCTGGGCGGCTCCATCGTGCGGCTCAACTCCAACGTCCGTTTCTCGGGTGAAGGTGCCGAAGCCGAACTGCTGGGCCTCTACTACGCCGACGCCGGTCAGCACCTGGAGCACCGGTCCTTCGTTGACCACAACGAGCCGAACTGCAAGTCCAACGTGCTGTACAAGGGCGCCCTGCAGGGCAAGAATGCGCACACCGTTTGGGTGGGCGACGTCCTCATCCAGAAGCAGGCCCTGGGCACCGACTCCTACGAGAAGAACCAGAACCTCGTGCTGACGGACGGCTGCCGGGCGGACTCGGTTCCGAACCTCGAGATCGAAACTGGTCTCATCGAGGGTGCCGGACACGCGAGCTCCACCGGACGTTTTGACGACGAACACCTGTTCTACCTCATGGCACGCGGCATTCCGGAAGAAGTGGCGCGGCGGCTCGTCGTCCGCGGCTTCCTCAACGAGATCATCCAGCAGATCAAGGTCCCGGCTCTCGAAGAGCGCCTGACCGAGGCTGTTGAGCGTGAACTCGCCGCAACGAATTCCTAAGCAGCCCGGAAAAGTACAGGACAACGGATGACTGAACAGCCAAAGGGCGAGCTCGTCTGCAACGTCAACGAGATCCAGCCCAAGCAGGCCCTGCGGATCCTGATCGACGACTACCCCGTCGCGATCGTCAAGGACTCCATGGGAGAAATCCACGCCATTGGCGACACCTGCTCACACGCGGACATCTCCCTCTCCGAGGGTGAGGTCGAGGGCTGTGCCATCGAATGCTGGGGCCACGGTTCGCAGTTCGACCTGCGCACCGGCGAACCGCTTCAGTTGCCGGCCTACGACCCCGTCCCCGTGTTCGCGGTGGAAATCGTGGGCGACGAGGTCTATGTGGACTTCACCCACGTCCTCAACGGCGCCGAGACACCGAACTTCAGCTAGCCGCCGGCCTGTTTCGAAAGCCCGGCCTGTACCAGAACTTAACAACTTCCAGACCAAAGACCGCACCGCTGCCCCAAACGGCACGGTGCAGAGGAGAACAAGACACATGTCTACTCTTGAGATCAAGGACCTGCACGTCAGCATCGACACCGAGCAGGGCACCAAGGAGATCCTGAAGGGCGTCAGCCTGACCATCCGGACCGGCGAGACCCACGCAATCATGGGCCCCAACGGCTCGGGCAAGTCCACTCTCGCGTCCACCATTGCCGGCCACCCGCGCTACAACGTCACCGGCGGAACCATCACCCTGGATGGCGAAGACGTCCTGGCCATGAGTGTCGACGAGCGTGCCCGCGCCGGCCTCTTCCTGGCGATGCAGTACCCGGTGGAGGTCCCTGGTGTCACCATGACCAACTTCCTGCGCACCGCCAAGACCGCGATCGACGGCCAGGCCCCTGCCCTCCGCACCTGGACCAAGGACGTCAAGGCCGCCATGCAGCAGCTGCGCATCGATGCCGACTTCGCCCAGCGCAACGTCAACGAAGGCTTCTCGGGCGGCGAAAAGAAGCGCGTGGAGATCCTCCAGCTCGAGCTGTTCAAGCCCAAGTTCGCCGTGCTCGACGAGACCGACTCCGGCCTCGACGTCGACGCCCTCAAGATCGTCTCCGAAGGCGTCAACCGCGCACACGCCGAGGGCAAGATGGGCACCATGCTCATCACGCACTACACGCGCATCCTGCGCTACATCAAGCCTGAGTTTGTCCACGTTTTCGTTGACGGCCAGGTTGTTGAAGAGGGCGGCCCGGAGCTCGCCGACCGTCTTGAAGAAGAAGGCTACGACCGCTACGCCAAGGGCGCCGGAGCAGCCTCGATCGCTGCCGCTGCTGCCGCAGCTCAGGCCTAGTAAGGACACGCCATGACAGAAATCGACGCAGCCCGCACCGGGCTGGAGGATGTCGAAGAGGCACTCAAGGATGTCATCGACCCCGAGCTTGGGGTCAACATCGTGGACCTCGGGCTGCTGTACGGCCTGAAGTACTCGGAGGATGACGGCGCCCTGCTGATCGACATGACACTCACCACGGCGGCATGCCCGCTCACCGATGTGCTTGAGGAGCAGGTCGGCCAGGCGCTGGACGGCGTCGTGGACGAGTGGCGCCTGAACTGGGTGTGGATGCCGCCATGGGGTCCGGAACGGATCACCGATGACGGTAAGGACCAGATGCGCGCCCTCGGTTTCAACATCTGATCCCCACCGCGTCCCTAAGGAGTACGACGGCGGCCGGCCACCTTCCAGGTGGCCGGCCGCCGTCGTACTCCCATCGACTGCTCCCCACCGGCCCCCTCGCCTCACATGTTGGCCAGGGAACCCTCCCCGCTGCCTCCCCAATCTCGCAAAGCTCGATTGGGGCCCCTCAGTTGCGTGGGCCCAGGCGTGGGCCCACGTGCCCTTTTCAAGCGTGAAAACGGCGTTTAGGGAGCAATCGATGTGGGGTCAGAGCTTGGGGGTGTTGAACGTGTCGCACTGGGCGATGTCGCCGGTCTGGTAACCCCGGTAGAACCATTTCTGCCGCTGCGCGCTGGACCCGTGGGTCCAGCCCTCGGGCGTGACCCGTCCGGTCGCCGCCTTCTGGATGCGGTCATCACCGACGGCGGACGCGGCCGAGAGCGCATCGTTGAGGTCCTTCTGCGTCAGTGGCTCCAGGAAGGGCATGCCTGTCTTGGGGTCCTTCTGTGTGGTGGCGTAGCGGGTCCAGAGGCCGGCATAGCAGTCGGCCTGCAGTTCCACGCGGACGGCACCAGACTCGGCGCCCTGTGGGTCCCGCTGCGCTTCGTCCAGGTCACCGAGAATGTTCTGGACGTGATGCCCGAACTCATGCGCCACCACATACTCCTGGGCCAGCGGGCCGCCGGAGGAGCCGAAGCGGTCCACGAGGTCCTGGAAGAAGCCGGGGTCGAAGTATGCGGTGGTGTCCGCCGGGCAGTAGAAAGGACCGACTGCGGAGGTGGCGGCACCGCAACCGGTCTCGGTGCCGCCGGTAAAGATCACTGTCCGGGGCCGGGGGTAGTCCACGCTGTACTCCGCGAGATAGGCGGGCCAGAAGGCGTTGAGGCTGTTCACCGTTCCGGTGATGCGGCAGTCGAGGCGCTGGTCTGCGTCGGCGCCGGTTGAGCAGGAGGGGGCCGTTCCCTGGCTCTGGCCGGGCTGTTCCTGACCGCTGCCCACCAGCCCCTCGAGGAGCTGCGGGTTGATGCCGAACAGCGCGGCCAGGAGGAGGATTACCCCGCCGCCTATGCCTCCGCCGATTTTCGTGCCGCGGCCCATCCGGCCGCCACGCCGGTCTTCCACCTGGGAGGGGTCCAGTTCGACCCCGTCATTGAAACTCATGCTGTCACAATAGTCTCGTCTGTCCTGGGAGGGGCCGGTTTCGCCGGTAAAGTTGATCCGATGCCTTTTCTCAACAGACTCCAGCGCTGGGCCGATGAACGTCCCGACGACACTGCCGTCGTCGTGGCTGGACAGCGGCTCAGCTGGTCCGGTCTCCGCGATGCAGCGGAAGCTTTGGCGGCCACCCGCACTGCCGACATCACCGTGCTTGCGGAGCGGAACTCCACCCACTTCGCGGCCGCCTTCGCGGCGGCTGTGGCAGGAGAGCGCCAATGTGCGGTCCTCGATCCCACGTGGCCGGAGCAGCTGCGCGAGGAGATTGTCCGGCGGCTGGGTCCCCCGGCAGAGGATGGCCCCGGGAAGGCCGGTACCCGCGCGGGCGCGCCCCGGATCCGACCCGGATCTCCGGCTTCCGCACCGGCTGCAGCCCTCGCTGTGGCCCAACGTGCCGATGCGTTATTGGCCGACGGGGACCCGGCCTCATCCTTCCTGATTGGCCTGACGTCGGGCACCACGTCCATTCCCAAGGCGTTCACCCGCTCACGGCGCTCCTGGCAGGAGTCCTTCGAGGCCTCGATCGAGTTTTTCGGGCTCGCCCAGGGGGACAAGACGCTTGCCCCGGGACCGCTCGCCGCAAGCCTGAACCTCTACGCCCTGGCGGAATGCCTTTATGCAGGCTCAGAATTCCACAGCCTTGAATCCTTCGACGTCGGCGACGTCCACGCGGCCATCAGCCACGACGGCATTACCCGGCTCGTGCTGGTCCCCACCATGCTGCGCCTGCTCAGTGAGCGCGGGCTGACCGGCTGCGTTGATGCCTCCGGCGTCCGGACCATCATCTGTGCCGGTTCAAAGCTGGACGCCAGGACCCTGGACGCCGCCCGCCGCTGGGCGCCCAACGCCACCATTTTCGAGTACTACGGCGCCTCCGAGCTGAGTTTTGTTTCCGGCAAAGGTCTTCCGGCGGGCAAACCGCTCGACGCCGGCGGCACCGGCATCGGCAGGCCGTTTCCCGGCGTGGAAGTCAGGGTCCTGGACGATGCCGGCGACGTCCTGCCCGACGGAGCAGCGGGAAACATCTGCGTCCGGAGCGGCATGGTCAGCAACGGTTATCTGTGGGGCGACGACGGGCAGGCGCTCCGCAGCTTCAACGGCTGGTTCACGGTGGGGGACCAGGGATACCTGGAGAACGGCGAGCTCCACATCCTGGGCCGGCGCTCGGACATGATCATCACGGCGGGCAAAAATGTCTACCCGCACGAAGTGGAGCTGGCGCTGGCTTCGGTCCCCGGCGTGGCCTCCGCTGTGGCGGCCGGGATGGACGACGACGTCCGGGGGCAGCGGGTGGTGGCGGGGATCGTTCCGTCCAACGGTGCCATCACGGCCATGCAGCTCAAGACCGGTCTTGAGGAGATCCTGCCAAAGGACAAGAGGCCGCTGCAGTATTTCGCTCTGGCTGAGCTTCCCCTCACGGACCGCGGAAAGGTCAGCCGCAGCATCATGCTCGACTGGATCACCGCCCGCGACTCCCGGGCACGGCGCCTTGTCTGAGACGGCCTCCGGGTCTGAGACGGCCCGGGCGCATCTGCAGGTACAGGAGACCCGTCCCGCCGAGCGGCAGCCCGTCATCATCGCCGCGTTGCGCACGCCCATCTGCCGCACGAACGGCACACTGAAACAGCTCCGCGCCCACGAACTCCTCGCGCCGCTCCTCACTGCGCTGCTGGCGGAAACCGGTGTGGCCCTTTCCGAACCGTCCGACGTCGTCATCGGCAATGCGGTGGGCGGCGGCGGAAACGTGGCACGGCTGGCAGCCCTCGAGGCCGGCCTGCCGGTCACGGTCCCCGGCCTCACCGTCGACCGGCAGTGCGGCTCCGGCCTCGACGCCATCGTGCTCGCGTCCCGCCTCGTCGCGGCGGACGGCGGGGTGTACCTGGCCGGGGGAGTGGAAAGCACCAGCACCGCACCGTTGCGTGCGCACCGCAACGACGACGGCGATCCCACCTTTTTCAAGCGGGCCCAGTTTGCGCCCCACACCCTGGGCGATCCGGACATGGGAGTGGCTGCCGAGAACGTGGCGGCAGAGTTCGGCATCAGCCGGAGCCGGCAGGACGATTTTGCGCTGCGCAGCCACCGCCGGGCCGTTGAAGCGGCCGCGGCAGGCGCCTTTGACCGGGAGATCGTTCCGCTGGAAACGCCGTCGGGCAAGGTGACAGCCGACGACGGCCCGCGGCCCAGGCTCAGCGAATCCCTGCTGGCCAGGTTCCCGGCCGCGTTCGTGGAATCCGGAACGGTCACCGCCGGAAACTCCTGCTTCGACGCGGACGGGGCCGCCGCCGTCGTCATCACCTCGCTCGCGCGCGCCCGGGAACTGGGCGCTCCGGACGCGTTGGTGGTCCTGGGAACGGAGACGGCCGGTGTGGAGCCCCGGCTCCTCGGCATCGGGGCCGCCTCCGCCGCCGCGCGGCTGCTGGCGTCGCGGGGCGAGACCGCCGCCGACGTGGATCTCGTGGAATTCAACGAGGCGTTCGCCTCCCAAACCCTTGCATGCCTGGATCAGCTGGGCATTGATCCGCTGCGGGCCAACGCCGACGGCGGTGCGCTGGCGCTCGGTCATGCGTTCGGGGCGTCCGGTGCCGTCCTGGTAACGAGGCTGCTGGCGCAGGCCCGCCGGACGCCGGACCGGGAGCAGCTCGCCCTGGCGATGATCAGCATTGCCGGGGGCATGGGCACGGCCGCCCTGTTCAGGTACGCCCGGCTCTAGGCCGCAACGTTGCCTGTCGCCGTCCGCCGGAGCCTGTTTCCGGAGTCAGGAGTGCCGGAGTCAATCGTCCGCGGGTTCGCCCAGGCCGCGGGCAGCCAACGCGTCCCCGGTGTGGCGGGCATAGGCAACGGTGGTGATGAACACCGGCAGGACGAGCGCCCGCGGGTTGCGTTCCAGCCCCCGGGCCCGGGCCGAGTCGCGGACGTCCGCATAGGCCCCGGCAATGAAGGGGATGCTGCGCAGCATGATGGCGATGGTGAGGGCGAACCGTTCGGGATCGGCCCCGAAACGCGTGAACGGCCGGGCCAGGGACACCACCCCGTCCAACAGGCGCTGCAGCGGTGTTGTTGCGGTCAGCAGTGACGCTGCCACGACGCACAGCAGGATGTTCAGGACGATGCGCGCGGCCACGGGCGCCCCGAGCTGCCACCACTGGAAGAGGCCGATGACCAGCAGGACGGGAAGCAGCGGGCGGACAGCACGCAAGAGCCGGGCCGGTCCCGCCCCGCTGAGCAGGAACAGCGCGCACATCAGGGCAAGGGCTGCAGCGGCGAGCCGCCAGTCGACGATCAGGAACGACGCCATGCCGCAACCCACCACCACCAGGAACTTCAGCCACAGCGGCGTGCGGTGGAGCAGCGACGTGCCTGGGACGTAGTTGGCGAGCAGGAAGCCGTGGCCCCTCACCGGTCCTCCCCACTGGCAGCAGCGCTGTTCGGAACCTCGGAGCCATCCCGAACCGCAGGGCCGGCCGCGCAGAGAGAGCGGTAGTGTGCAACGGCGGCGGCAGCGTCGCCGTCGAACACTATCCGCCCGGATTCGACCACCAGCACACGGTCCATGTCGAGGGCGAGCTCAAGGTCATGGGTGGACATGATGATCTGCTGGCGGAGACCGGTGATGGTGCGGCGCAGGAGTTCACGGTTCCGGAGATCCAAGAGGGTGGACGGCTCATCAAGGACCAGGACATCGGGTTCCACGGCCAGCACGGCGGCCAGGGCCAGCAGCTGCCGCTCGCCGCCGGAGAGCTCATAGATGCTCTGGTCCGCCAAGGGCAGCAGGCCGAAGCGGTCCAGGGCGGCGTCGGCTTTCTCGCGGCGTTCTGCGCCGTTCCGAATGGAGCGGCGAAGGGACAGTTCAACGTCCTCCCGGCCGGTCGGCATGACCAGCTGCGACAGGGGATCGGTGAAGACGAAGCCCACCTGCTGCCTGACAGCCCGCACTTTCCGGACGGTATCCGAGCCGTTCACGGTCACACTGCCCTCGCTGGGCGCCACGAGGCCGTTCAGGAGGCGGAGGAGTGTGGATTTGCCGGAGCCGTTGGCGCCGATCACGCCGATGCGCCGTTCAGTCAGGCTGAGCGTGACGTCCTCAAGCAGCACCTTGGGTTCCAGGTGGCCGTCAACGGCCACCCGGACTCCCACGCTGGTGAGCGAAATCATGCTCACGGCCGGGCGGCGGCTTTCTCCGCAGGGGGCCGGACGCGGCGGACGTGCAGGTCGGGGAAGGCCTTGTGGAGGGCCAGGGCCACCGTGACCGCCAGGACGTTCTTGATGATGTCGCCCGGGTAGAAGGCAAGGTCGGCGAGGAAGGCCTTGGAAAGATCCAGCTTGGCGTTGACCATCATGCCCAGCACGCCGAGCCCGTGGATAACGACGATGCTGGTGGCCATGGCCGCGGCGAATAGGAACAGTCCGCGGTACTTCACGGTGCGGCGGATGACGATGGCTGCGAGCCAGCCCACGGCGGCCGCGGCCAAGGGGAAGGCAATGATGTAGCCGGCCGAAGGGCCAGCCAGGATGCCCAGCCCGCTGCGTCCGCCGCTGAAGATGGGAAGTCCTGCGAGCCCCAGCAGGGTGTAAAGCCCGACGGCGGCAAATGCCCTGCCGGGGCCGAGGGCCAGCCCGGTCAGCATCACGGCGAGCGTCTGCAGCGTGATGGGGACGCCGAGTCCGCCGACGGGAATGGCAGCAACGAGCGCGGAACCCGCCACCAGTGCGGCGAAGACGGCGATAAGCCCGAGGTCGGTGGCGTTCCAGCGGCTGCGCTTCGCGCGGGGTGTGGTCGCGGGATGGGTCTGGGTCATGGGAGGTCCTGTCGAAGGGGCACAAACAATTATTGGCTGAAGTTGACGTTACCGGCCCTGACCCAGGTCCATTTTGTAGCTCTTCTACAAGGGGGACCAGCCGGAGACCATCGCAGCGCACAAAGCGCCCCCGGCCGTCCGGTTAGCTTCAGGTTATGGAAAAGGCCCGCGGCCGGTAGACTTGTAGAGGCCGTTCTCTCGGCCGCACCGCCCCGGCACCCACCAGATTCCATCCGCTGTGCCGCTGCGCTCCCTGTTGTGAAAGGCCTTACCTGCTTTGATTACTGTCCAGGATCTTGAACTGCGCGCCGGCGCCCGGCTGCTCATGGACCAGGTGAGCTTCCGGATCGACAAGGGAGACAAGATCGGCCTTGTCGGCCGCAACGGTGCAGGCAAGACCACTCTCACCAGGGTACTGGCGGGGGAGGGCCTGCCGGCCGCCGGAAAGGTGACCCGCAGCGGTGAGATCGGTTACCTGCCGCAGGATCCGCGGACGCCCGACATGGAACAGCTGGCGCGGGACAGGATTCTCTCCGCCCGCGGGCTCGACGTCGTGGTCGGGAAGCTGCGCCAGGCACACGAGGAAATGGCCAGTGAGGACGCGGCGATCCAGCGGAAGGCAATGAACCGCTACGACCGGCTGGAGACCGAGTTCCTGGCGGGCGGCGGCTATGCCGCGGAGGCGGAAGCGGCAGCCATTTCATCCAACCTTGCCCTGCCGGACCGCATCCTGAACCAGCCGCTGAAGACCCTTTCGGGCGGCCAGCGGCGCCGCGTGGAGCTCGCCCGGATCCTGTACTCCGGAGCTGAAACCATGCTCCTGGATGAGCCCACCAACCACCTCGACGCCGACTCCATTTCCTGGCTACGCGACTTCCTGAAGAACCACCAGGGCGGGCTGATCGTGATCAGCCACGATACCGAACTGCTCGAAGCCACCGTGAACAAGGTTTTCCTGCTGGACGCCAACCGGGCGCAGATCGATTTCTACAACATGGACTGGAAGCGCTACCTGCTGCAGCGCGAAACGGACGAGCGCGCCCGCAAGCGCGAGCGTGCCAACGCCGAGAAGAAGGCGCAGGTCCTCTTCGATCAGGCCAACAAGATGCGCGCCAAGGCAACCAAGGCAGTGGCCGCGCAGAACATGGCCAAGCGTGCGGAGCGTCTGCTGAGCGGCCTGGAGGCGGTGCGCGAGAACGACCGGGTGGCTGCGTTGCGCTTCCCGGACCCCTCGCCCTGCGGCAAGACCCCGCTTACCGCGGAGGGCCTTAGCAAGTCCTACGGCTCGCTCGAGATCTTCACGGACGTGGACCTCGCCATCGACCGCGGCTCCAAGGTGGTCATCCTGGGCCTCAACGGTGCAGGCAAGACGACCCTCCTGCGCATGCTCGCCGGCGTCGACAGGCCCGATACGGGCGACGTCATTCCGGGCCACGGCCTCAAGGTCGGCTACTACGCCCAGGAGCACGAAACCCTGGACGTTAACCGGACGGTGCTGGAAAACATGCGCTCCTCTGCCCCTGACATGAAGGATGCGGAGGTCCGCGGAATCCTCGGCTCATTCCTGTTTTCAGGCGACGACGTCGACAAGCCCGCCGGTGTCCTGTCCGGCGGTGAGAAGACCCGCCTGGCGCTGGCCACCATCGTGGCGTCCAGCGCCAACGTGCTCCTGCTCGATGAGCCCACCAACAACCTCGATCCCGCCAGCCGCGCCGAAATCCTGGGTGCCCTGCGCAACTACAGCGGCGCCGTCGTACTGGTGAGCCACGACGAGGGCGCCGTCGAGGCCCTCAACCCTGAGCGGGTGGTGCTGCTGCCCGATGGCGTCGAGGACCTCTGGAACGAGGACTACCTGGACCTGATCACGCTGGCCTAAGCCACTTCGTCAGCCCCAGCAGAGGCAGAAGGGATGCCCTGCGGGGTCCGCGTAGACCTGAAAGCCCTCAGGGGACTCGGTGTCATCCGCCAGCTTCAGCAGCCGGGCGCCCAGTGACATCGCATGGTCATGGGCGGCTGCCAGGTCATCGACGTACAAATCCAGATGGATCTGCTGCGGCGTCCCGTCCGGCCACTCAGGCGGAACATGGTTGGGCGCCAGCTGAAAGCCCAGCCGCGGTTCCCCGTCGACATACACGGTGTGCCAGTCACCATCGGCGTCCACCGTTCCGCCCAGGAGACCGGCCCAGAAGGTGCTCTCGGCGGTCAGGTCTGCTGCATCGAAGACGACGATCTGTCGGGTGATCTTCATGCCGTCATCCTTTCAGGGTCATAGTTCCGTTTCGGTATCGAGGTCCCAGTGGATTCGGATGGCCGCGGCAACAGGCCCGGCGGTGACGTCCACCCGGAACGCAACGGGCGCTGTCCCGGTCTCTTCGATGACCCCGTCACGGTACACGCGGCCGCACGACGGGCAGAGAGTGTAAAGGTCCTCATCGTCCGGCCATTCAGCCAGTCCGTCCGGTACAGGGGTGTCGCCGCCAGCGTGAACGGGAATGCCCTGCGAATTGGCTTGAATCAGCCCTTCGTCGCTGACCGTGTTGCCGCAGACGCAGGTGATCGTGGTGACATCATGACCGTTGACCTGGGCGAATTCAGTGTCCATGGCGCGCTCCCCGGCGGTGGAAGAAGACGTTGTGTCGTAGCCTATGTGTCTTAGCCTATGCGACTCCCTGGAGGATATGGGCGGCCGGGGGGTCGGAGATGTCGGATTCCTGTCAAGGGGTCCTAGTCTTCGACCTTGCCGTCCGCGATTGTTCCCCTCCAGGCCCCGGTTTCAACCTCGCGGCCCTCGATGAACTCCTTGAAACGCTGCAGGTCATTCTTGATCTGACGGTCATCGAGATGCAGAGATGCCCCCACGCGCTCGACGGCTGAGTCCGGTTCCCAGGTTACGTCGACGCTGACCCGGGTATCCGTCGGGCTCAGTGCCTGGAAAGAGACAATCCCGGAATTGTGTGGCTCGTCCACGCTTTCCCAGGTGATCCGCTCATCGGGGACTTGGTCGATGATCCGGGCGTTGAAGTCGCGTTTGATTCCGGCAATGTCGGTTCTGAAATGCACGGTGGTTTCGTCGAGTTGCGAGACGGAGTCCACGCCCGACATGAACCGGGGAAACTCCTCGAACTGGGTCCACTGGTTGTAGGCCTGGCTCAGCGGGACGTTGACATCGATGGATTCCTGCACCTTGGCCATGACTGAATCGCTCCTTCAGCTATCGGCCGGCCCTGCATCATTCCAGGCCCTGGGCCTCACTTCCACGCTAGGGCGACTCACTGATGCGTACAAGGCCTCTGTGGTTAGGCGCCGGGCGGCCGATACTTGACATCGCCGGCCAGCTGCAGGGCAGCCATGGTTTCATCCACGGTCAACAGCACCGTCGTTTCAAAATTGCTCAACGCACCGCCTCCGCTGATTGCCAGGGCCACAGCGGCCATGGACACGTTGTCGGGCGCCTCCCACAGGTTATAGCCGTCGTGGGTGCCGAAGGCGTACCAGAACCCGTGAAGCTTTCCGCCTACCGACTCGATGTATGCCTGGGCGGCTTTTCCGCGGTCCTCCGGGTTACTGATCAACCTGGCCCAGGTCTCTGGCGTGTAGCTGAACTTCGACAGATAGAGCGGCATTGGCTTTCCCTTCGTTCGCTTCCGGCAGTGGGGATGCCCCAAGAATGGCAGGCCGGCGGCAGGCCAGCAATGGGTCTCGGGAACATCTCCACAGCGGCGGAGCGTCTGGCCGGAACGTCGGCATGATCGTCCTAGCGCACCTGCAGCGCGTGGGCGCCGGTGATCCTCTGCAGCTCGCCGTAAGTGATGGAGAACATCGAGTGGTGGTCTCCCGCACCGGCCCACAGCGTCCCGTGCTCTTCCAGCGACGAGTCGAGGAGGGTGCGGATTTTCTCGGGATGGCCCACCGGTGCCACGCCGCCCACTTCCTGTCCGGTATGCTCCAGGACGAAGGCGGGCGAGGCACGCCGAATCCTTCCTGATCCCAGCTGCTCTGAGACGTAGCGCGTATCCACTCTCGCCGCGCCGCTGGCCAGGATGAGCAGGGGAGCGCCGTCGAGTTCAAACACCAGACTGTTCGTGATCGCCGCGACGTCGCAGCCGAGCGCGGCGGCTGCGGCGGCCGCCGTCGGGACTTTGCCCGGAAGGACCGTGACTGTGTCGCGGACGCCGGCCTCGGTGAGGGCGCGCCTAACGTTTGCGACAGGATCGGGAAGGATGTCCCTCCTCCTGTCGTCAGTAGCCCTGTGCATCCAGAATTGCGTCTTCCTCCTCTTCCGCCGTGGCCCGCTTCCGCTTGCGCACGACGGGCGGACGACGGCGGGCTCCCGCGGCTGCGTTGCCGGGCTCACCGGCGGTGCCAGCCAGCTCGGCGTCTTCAGCGTCAATCGCGGCGTTCCTGGCCTGCTGGCGCGCGGCGTATCCGAAGCCGACGAACATGAGGATGCCAAACGCGAACCATTGGAGCGAATAGGACAGGTGGGTGCCTTCTTCAACCGAGGGCATGGGGAATGCCTGCGGCATCTGCGAGGCGGGAGGTGTCTCGGAGGCGAGCTGCCCGTAGGCGCCGGTCAGGAGGGGATATCCCAGCTCGGCCGAGTACGCCGGCAGGTCGATGGATGCAAGCTGACCCTCCGGAGCGCCGCGCTGCAGGGTCGGTTCACTGTGCTTGAGCCGGACCACGGCCGTGACCTGCCCGGACGGGGGCGCCGGTATGTAGTCGGGGCGGCCGGGGTTGTTGTTGCCGATCGGCAGCCAGCCGCGGTCAATCACCACGGTTTCGCCGGAGACCAGCCTGAACGGGACCACGATCTCGTAGCCGGGCTGGCCGTTGAGGGGGCGGTTGCGGACGATCCGTTGCCCGGCGACGTCATAGCTGCCCCGCAGTTCCACCTGCGTCCACTCCCGCGCAGGATCAAGCTGCACGAACTCATCCCTTGCTGTCGAAAAGCTGATCGGCGTGGCCGAGTAATTGGACGTGACCCGCTGGATCTCAGCCAGCGTTTCCGCACGGCGGTCCATTTGCCAGCGGCCCAGGAAAACGCAGCCGGTGGCAAAGATTGCGGCAAGCAGGAGGTAACCCAGCCACTTGCTGGAGAACAGGAAACGGTACATTCAGCGGGTCCCGCCTGGTGTCGCGGCGGCATCGAGCGGAACAGTTTCCTTCCACAGCCCGCGGGTCTGCAGGTAATCTTCGAGCCATTCCTTGTGCTCGCCACACGCCAGCCACACCTTACGGCGGTCTGGCGTGTGGATCTTTGGGTTATTCCAGAGCAGCTGCCAGGACGCATCCGCCCTGCAGGCCTTGCGTGAGCACATGGCAGTGGACGCCGGGCCGGTGGTCTCGCCCGCGCCGCCGCCCAGGTTGAAAATGTTCATGAAGCTTTCTGTTCCCGGCCGTCGTCGTCTTCGTCATCGTTGATTAGCTCGCCCTGCAGCACCGTCGGCGGTTGGCTCTCGGCGTCCCCGGAACCCAGGTCATCAGATGCTTCAAGTTCGGCATATGGCGCATAGTCAAGGAGCGAGTCGCTGTGGACCTCGGCTTTGTCCGAACCGTTGGCGATCACTACGGCGATCCACGGCAGGAACACAGCCCCCGCAACAGCGACAAGCTTGAGCCAGCCGTCCACCACGAAGATCAGGATCAGGCAGACCATGCGGATTCCCATGGCCAGCGCGTACTTGATCATGCGCTCCCGCATGTCCTCGGAGTGCGCTGCAGCGGCGTCCGTGATGCTGTGCACCTCCGAATGACCGGATGCGGTGCCAGGCTTCTCGGGCATCGGCTGTCCGGGCTGGTGGTGGGGTGTCACGGCTATCTCATCACGCTCCAATGGCTCATCTAATTCTCTCACCATCCAGGGGAGCCGCCCAAACGGGCGCTAAGATCGGAGGCAGTAAAAATCCAGTCACCACCGCGGAGCCAGGCTCCGCAGAAATCCGGAGAACTCATGTCTGAAGCAGCCACCCATGCCCGAAGTGTCCTCATCACCGGCGGAAACCGCGGCATCGGCCTCGCCATTGCAGAGGCCTTCCTGGCCAACGGGGACAAGGTGGCTGTGACCTACCGGAGCGAATCCGAGCTGCCCGACGGCATCCTCGGGGTCAAGGCAGACGTGACGGATGAAGCCTCCGTCGACGCCGCGTTCACCGAGGTCGAGAATGTCCACGGTCCCGTTGAGGTGCTGGTGGCCAACGCCGGGATCACCAAGGACACCCTCCTGCTGCGCATGAGTGAGGACGACTTCACGTCCGTCATCGACACCAACCTCACGGGCGCATTCCGGGTCATCAAGCGCGCCTCCAAGGGCATGATCCGGCTCCGCAAGGGCCGCGTGGTCCTCATCTCCTCGGTTTCCGGCCTCTACGGCGCGCCGGGCCAGATCAACTACTCCGCCTCCAAAGCCGGGCTCGTTGGCATCGCGCGTTCGCTCACCCGGGAACTCGGCTCCCGCGGCATCACCGCGAATGTCGTAGCCCCGGGGTTCATCAATACCGACATGACGGCCGAGCTGCCCGAGACAACCCAGAAGGACTACCTTGCCAAGGTGCCCGCGGGCCGGTTCGCTGACGCCTCCGAGGTGGCCAACGTTGTCCGCTGGATTTCCAGCGAAGAGGCCTCCTACATTTCGGGTGCCGTCATTCCCGTCGATGGCGGCCTTGGCATGGGCCACTAGCGCCTACCACTCACGCGGGAGATTACGCCCGCCGCTGGCAGCCAACAGGCCGTCTGCTGAACTATCGGGCCCGGGCTTCTTTGTGGAAGTCAAACAACGGGATCGGGAGTCTGCGCTGGCATGATGGACTGCAGACCTACAGCGATTTAGACGTTTCGAACAAAAGGAGCTCGTATGGGCCTGCTGGACAACAAGACCGCCATCGTGACCGGATCCTCGCGGGGAATCGGTGCCGAAGTGGCGAAGATCCTCGCTGGCGAGGGTGCCGCCGTCGTCGTTAACTACCGCCAGAAGGCGCCGCGCGCCAATAAGGTGGTGGCCGGAATTGAGGCGGCGGGCGGCCGCGCCGTGGCGGTCGGCGCCGACCTCACCACCGCCGAGGGCGTCCACGCGCTGGCCAGCGCCGCCATGGAGAACTTCGGTTCCCTGGACATCCTGGTCCTCAACGCATCGGGCGGCATGGAGTCGGGCATGGAAGAGGGTTACGCCCTCAAGCTGAACCGCGACGCCCAGGTGAACATGCTCAACGCCGCCGTGCCCCTCATGAAGGAGGGCTCCCGCGTGGTGTTCGTGACCAGCCACCAGGCGCACTTCATCAACTCGGTTCCCACCATGCCGGAGTACGAGCCGGTTGCCCGCAGCAAGCGCGCCGGTGAGGACGCACTCCGGGAGCTGCTGCCGAACCTGGCGGAAAAAGGCATCTCGCTGGTCGTCGTGTCCGGCGACATGATCGAGGGCACCGTGACGGCCACCCTGCTGGACCGCTCCAACCCGGGCGCCATCGAGGCCCGCCGTGCGGAGGCCGGCAAGCTGTACTCCGTCGAAGAGTTTGCTGAAGTGGTCGCCGCCATGGCCACCGCGGACGTCGAGTCCGGCCACACCGAGTACGCCGGCGGCGCCGACTACTTCGGCAAGAGCGCCGGTTAGTCTTAACTCCAATGCCACAGCGTGGCCCGGTGCAGCAGCACCGGGCCTTTCGCTTTTGTCCTGCACGGTGCTAGAACGGTTTCATAGTCTGCCGCGAGAAGGTCCTTGAGGATCGTTGGGGACATGGAATGACTCCAAAACAGCTGGTTCTGGTGCTGGCCGTGACGGCGGGCATGGTGGCCGTTGTCGTGGCCTGCATTGATTGGTCACCCGTGGCCCTGCAGGACCCGGCCCGGACACTGGGCCTCAATGCCCAAGGCGTGCTCAGATGGGGTGAGCACCCGGAGCGGCTTCCCTTTTCAGTCTTCGAACTGACACTCTTTTTGGGCGTGGGCTTGTCGTTCATTCTCGCTGGCATTGCAGCGTGGCGGAGCCAGCCCACCCGGAACCCCGGCCTGCTGCTTGTGCTGGCGGGATGGTTGTGGCTTGCCTCCGGGATCCGCCGCTCCAGTGACCCGGTGGCGTTTACGATCGGCATAACGCTGACGCTGATGTACCAGCCACCGCTACTGCAGTTGGCGCTTAGCTTTCCTTCAGGCGTCCTGCGCACCCGGGCAGAAAAGGGCGCCGTAACATTTTTCTTCGTCTCCTGGCTGGTTGCTGCAGCAGCCGGCTGGGCGTTTTTCGACCCGCGCCAGCACATCGCAGTGGGGGAGTCCACCTCCCGGAACCTCCTGCTTCTGTGGGACAGCCCGCCCCTGATGCACGCCACCGGGAACGCCATCCGGATATTTCAGATCTCGGTAGGGGCCGCTATTGTTGCGTTCCTGTTTGCCCGGTGGCTCGCCGGAACCAAGGCTTATCGTTCCTCGATCCTCCCGTTGTGGCTTGCTGTAATCATCAAGACCGCGGCCACCATCTGGGTATCGCTGGCAGTGATCGAGGTGTCGGGAAGGCTGTCCTCCGAGGCCCTGCTCTGGCAGTATCCAGCAACAGCCATCGTTCCGCTGGCCGTACTGTTCGGGCTGTGGCGGTACCGCTTCGCACGCGGCGCGCTGGGTGAGCTCATGGTCGAAATCGGCGCTGCACCGGTGAGCGACAGGCTCATTGGCGCACTTCGCCGTTCGGTCCATGACCCGACCCTCGCCTTGCTGCGCTGGTCGGGCGACAAGGGGCAGTTTGTTGACGATTCGGGCACGCCACGAAATCTGCCGGACAGCTCCAGCGGCCGCGCTTCCATGGTGCTGGAACGCCATGGGACGCCCGTTGGCGCCCTGGTATTTGACGAGGCCCTCCAAGACCAGCCGCAGCTGCTCGCCGCTGTGCGCAGCGCTACTTCACTTGCATTGGAGAACCAGCAGATGGAACAACAGCTTCGCGAGCAGCTCATCGAGGTACGCCGGTCCCGGGAACGGATAGTGACGGCGGGGGATTCCAGACGGCGACAGCTGGAGCGGGATCTTCATGACGGCGCCCAGCAACGCCTGGTTGCCGTGTCGATGGAGCTGGTCCGGGCCAGACGAACTGCGGATCCGCAGGAATCGCGGAAGCTCCTCGAACAGGCCAGCGATGATCTGGCCGTCGCGCTCGACGAGCTGCGTGAACTGGCGCGGGGTGTGTATCCGCCGTCATTGCGGGAAAGGGGCCTCGAGGGGTCCCTTACGGCTCTGGCGGAACGGTCGCCGCTTCCGCTGGAGCTGAAGGTCACCATGCTCCACAGGCCTCCACCCCCGGTGGAGCTGGCCGCCTACTTCATCTGTGCAGAAGCGGTCACCAACGCCGTCAAGTACGCGCGGGCGTCACATGCCCGGATCGGCATCGACGGCAACGGCACGGAGTTGCGGCTCGAAATAGCCGACAACGGGATTGGCGGGGCCCAGACCGGACCGGACGGAGGGCTGCTCGGGCTTGCCGACCGTGCGGCAGCGCTTGGCGGGACCCTGTCTGTTGAAAGTCCTAAGGGACGGGGGACTGCCGTACGGGCCGTGCTTCCGTTCCAGACCGATCCGGAAAGCGACGTCCCGTGAACCTGCGGGTGGCGATTGCAGATGACTCGGCGCTTCTGCGCCGGGGCCTGGCCGCCTTGCTGCAATCCGAAGGCCTGGAAGTCGTGGGCGAGGCGTCTGACGGTTCTGAACTCGTGGAAATGATTGACAGCCAGGGGGCAGATGTTGCCGTTGTGGACATCCGAATGCCGCCGACCTTCACGATTGAAGGGATCCAGGCCGCCGAGACCATCCGGAGCAGGCATCCGGAGACAGGCGTGCTGCTCTTGTCGCAGTACGTCGAAACCGAAAACGCAATGGCCCTGCTGGGAAACGGGGCCAAAGGCCTGGGCTATTTGCTGAAGGAACGGGTCTCCGATATTGACGAATTCATTGACGCGCTGCACCGGGTGGCTGCCGGCGGAACAGCCATCGATCCGCAACTTGTCACCCGGCTGGTGTCGCGCCCGCACGAGGGCCACCAGCTTGGCGATGATTTATCCAGCCGGGAGAAGAGCGTGCTCGAGCTCATGGCGGAAGGGCGCACGAATCAGGCAATAGGAAAGGCCCTGTTCCTGGGCGAGCGGACCGTGGAGGCACACATCCGGAGTATCTTCCTGAAGCTTGAGTTGAGGCCTGAGCCGGAGGACCACCGGCGGGTGCTGGCCGTCCTGACCTATCTTCGGGGGACGGGCAGGGCACCGGACCGGGAATAGCCGGGCCTCAGCCAGGAGGCTGCACCGGGATTCGCGCCGTCGCCGCGTCATACCCCGGCGATGTGCCGTACGGCGTCCAGGTAGGGCATGTTGACCGCGGCGTCTGCCACGGCGCGGACGGCGGGCTTGGCGTTGAAGGCAACGCCGATACCCGCCGCGCCGAGCATGTCAAGGTCGTTGGCGCCGTCACCCACGGCGATGGTGTGCTCCATCGCGATTCCTTCGGCGGCCGCCCATTCGCGCAGGTATTTCTCCTTCGCGGCGCGGTCGATGACCGCTCCGAGCACCTTGCCGGTCAGGACGCCCTCCACAATTTCCAGCTCATTGGCAATCCAATAGTCCAGCTCAAGGTCCTCCGCGATGGGCCGGAGGATCTGGTTGAAGCCGCCGGACACGACAGCCACCACATGGCCGGCAGCCTTGAACGCCGCCACCAGATCCGCGGCGCCCTCGCTGAGTTTCACTTCAGCGCGCACGGAGTCGACGACGGCGGCCGGCAGCCCCGCGAGCACCGCCACCCGTGCGTGGAGGCTTTGGGCGAAGTCCAGTTCGCCGCGCATAGCGGCTTCAGTGACGGCAGCGACTTCGTCGCGTTTGCCGGCGTATGCAGCGAGAAGTTCGATGACCTCCTGCTGGATGAGCGTCGAATCCACATCCATGATGAGGAGCTTGCGTTCCGCTTTCCTCAGCTCCGCGGGCACGATGGCAGTATCCACGCCGTCACGTTCCGCCGCCTGCTTCGACGCTGCGATGCGGTGCCGCAGGGCGGCGATCTCGGCGCTGGAACCCGAGGGCACAGCGAAGTCAACGGCACACACGTCATAACGGCCGTCGCCGCTGCTGGAAGCTGCTTCGAAAGTGGTGCCGGAGCCCGCCAGCAGGGACCGGAGGTTATCCGGTTCCGAGGGGGACAATTTCACGCCGTAGCTGACCGCAGTCACGTTCGAAGTCATGGCTGTAATCTTAGCCAGCGCAGGGGTGGCCACCCGAATTCGTTTCGCCGCCTCAGTGCACGGTGTGTGCGCGGGGAAGGGGCAGGCGTTTCAGTTATCAGTCACACCCTGTTTTGTCCTAGTGTCTACTCCTATGAGTGATGTTCTTGAAATGGCCGCCGTCAGCGTTGTCCGCGGAGCCAAAACGCTCCTGAGCAAGGTTGACTGGCAGGTCAAGGAAGGCGAACGCTGGGTGATCCTCGGACCCAACGGCGCGGGCAAGACCACTCTGCTGCAAATCGCTGCCGCCAGGCTTCACCCCACCAGCGGCATGGCCGGCATCCTGGAGGAAATTCTCGGCTCTGTAGACGTCTTCGAGCTGCGGCCGCGGATCGGGCTCTCCTCGGCCGCACTGGCGAATCAGATCCCCGAGCACGAGAAGGTGCTCAACGTCGTGGTCACCGCGGCCTATGGCGTCACTGGGCGCTGGCGCGAGGGCTACGAGAGGGACGATGAACGCCGCGCCTTCGCACTGCTCAACGAGTGGGGGATGGGCCCGTTGCTGAACCGTCCCTTTGCCTCGCTGTCCGAAGGTGAGCGCAAGCGCGTCCAGATCGCGCGCGCGCTGATGACCGACCCCGAGCTGCTGCTGCTGGACGAGCCCGCCGCCGGTCTCGACCTCGGCGGCCGTGAGGACCTGGTGCACCGCCTCAGCGAGCTGGCCCGCGACGACGACGCTCCTGCAATCGTGCTTGTCACGCACCACCTCGAGGAAGTTCCTCCGGGCTTTACCCATGCCATGCTCATGCGCGACGGTGAAGTCGTCGCCTCGGGTCCGGTCGACGAGGTCCTCACCTCCGGCAACCTCAGTGAGACTTTCGGCCTGCCGCTGGAGGTCATGGTCAACGCCGGGCGTTACACAGCCACCGCCCGCCGCTAGCGGGGCGAGCGGCACAGCGTGGAGTTTTTCAGCGGCATCCTTGTGTTCTTCGCCGGCCTGTGGGCCGGCACCATCAACAGCGTGGTCGGCTCAGGCACCCTGGTGACCTTCCCGGTGCTGATTGCTTTGGGTCTCGCACCGGTGACCGCTTCCATGAGCAATGCCATGGGGCTCGTGGCAGGTGGTGCAGCCGGAGCCTGGGGGTACCGCCGTGAACTCAAAGGCCGTGGCAGGCAGCTGCTGAAGCTGCTCCCCGCGTCCCTCCTCGGGGGAATTTCCGGCGCTTGGCTCCTGCTTCATCTCCCCGAAAAGGTCTTCCATTACGCGGCGCCTGCCCTGATTGTGCTGGCCCTGCTGATGGTGGTGTTCCAGCCGCGGCTGCAGCGCTGGGTACGGAACAGGGAAGAGAACCCGGAACATGCGCTGCGCGACAAGCACCACAGGATTCTCCTGGTGGTGCTTGTTTATCTTGCCGGCGTTTACGGCGGTTACTTCGTTGCCGCACAGGGGATCCTGCTGGTGGGCATCCTCGGCGTCTTCATGACGGGCACCATCCAGAACGCCAACGCGATGAAGAACATCCTGGTGCTCGGGGTCAATCTGATCGCGGCAACGTCGTATGTGCTGTTCGCCTTCGGCCGGATCGACTGGATCGTGGTGGCAATCATCGCTGTGAGCTCGCTCATTGGCGGACTCTTCGGCGCCAAGGTCGGCCGCAGGCTCTCGCCCCCCGTCCTCAGGGGCGTCATCTTTACGCTCGGGCTGGTCGCCCTGGGCTTCCTGATCGCCAATCTGCTGAAATAATCGGCCGGTGACTTTCCACTATCTCGAATCCGCCGCAGACCCGCGCGTCTCGGATTACACGCAGCTGACGGACGTGCACCTGCGTAAGGTCCGCGAGCCTGCCGAGGGCATGTACATCGCGGAATCCTCCAGGGTGCTCCGGCGGGCACTCGCGGCGGGCCACAAGCCCCGTTCGTTCTTCCTCGCGGAGAAATGGCTCCCGGACCTTGCCGACATCTTTGAGCAGCATCCGGATGTCCCCGCATACATCGGCAGTTCGGCGCTCCTGGAGGAAATCACCGGCTTCCACCTGCACCGCGGCGCCATGGCCGCCATGCAGCGCCCGGCGCCGGTGCCGCTGCACGAGCTGCTGGCCGGAGCCGGCAGGGTGGCGGTGCTGGAGGACATCGTGGACCATACGAACGTGAGTGGTTGCAAAGTACAAGAGTCCGATCGCGCTCGTCTGCGAGGACGATCGAGAATCGCAGTCCTTGAGAACCTTACCGACCATACGAACGTAGGTGCGGTTTTTCGCAGCGCCGCAGCGATCGGTGTCGATGCTGTGTTGGTCACGCCGCAATGTGCTGATCCGTTGTACCGCCGTTCGATCAGGGTCAGTATGGGCACCGTCTTCCAGGTTCCGTGGACGAGGATCGACCCGTGGCCAGCCAGTATCGAACAGCTGAAAGAGGCGGGCTATTTTGTAGCGGGCATGTCTCTGGGGGAGGGAGCCATCACTCTTGATGAGCTGGTGGCCCAGGATCATCAGAATCTGGTGCTGGTCTTCGGTACCGAAGGCGACGGGCTGCAGCCCGAGACTGATCGATTGCTCGACGCCCGGGTGACGATTCCGATGATGAACGGCGTGGATTCGCTGAACGTTGCTGCGTCGTCGGCTGTGGCGTTCTACGCAACGAGGTAAGCGGAACCGCGCGGCTGACTTCGGTTCTTAGTCCTTAGCGTCTGGATCGTCGCCCGATGCCAGCCCTGCCGCAGATAGTCGACGTAGTCGGAGCGGAGCACGTGCCGGGCTCGCGGGCGCTTCCCGCCGTTGATGTCCCGGACGTACTGCGCGAGCCCCTCCGGGTTCTTGCCGGCCCACCCGTGAGCAAGGGCCCAGCCTTGCATCGCGTCAGCGTCCATCGGGATCCTGGCGTCGCGCAGTGCCAGGAGTACCCCGACGACCTGATCCTTCTCAAAGCCGGCCGAAACCGTGTTGTTGTGATTGATCGTGAGCGTCAGGCTCCTCAGAGCCTCTACGACTATCGGGTCGAGATCGTGGGAGAGAGTCTTCCGGTCCGAGCCGTCGCCAAGAATGCCCGGATTCGTCGCCGTGACCCAGGGACGGATCTCGTCGGCATTCCAAGTGATGACGCAAGAAAGTTGCCGGCCGGCCGTGTGCCCATCCTGCCTTCGGATTTGTCGATCTCCTCGCGGACTTGGAAGTACTCGCCGTCGACCAAGTCGAACTCCACTGCCAAGTCACCGCTCCCCGGTTGGGCTGTGGGGTGGACGGTGCCGTAGAAGCTGTTGATCGGCTCGAAGACCGCCCTCCCATTAGAGGTTGTTCGGAAGCTGCGGGAGTCGGCCTGGACGTAGCCGTAAAAGGTCGTGCCTGCGCCGGGATGTGGGGCATCAGTGGTTTGAGTCATGGCCCCATGTATGCGGAAGGGCATGCCGGGCTCGCCGAGCTCCAGAGGGACTTCGGCCGCCTCCTTCTAGCGGGACAGGTGCTCTGGGAGTTGCACGTCATCGAGGATTAGTTCAGGCAGGCACCTGGCGGAGTCCGTTGTTCGAAGCGGTAGGTATTCCCCATCCCCCGGATAGCAACGATCCGACGAGCGAACCGATGACAGCGCGCGCCGGCACGTTCGCGCTTTCTGTTCGTCGGATCCACGTGGCGTGATCAGACTCTTGCTGGACGGAACACCTGACAGGATAATGCGTCACACCATAAGCAATGTGCACAACGATTTGCCCCACTCCACGGGCTCTGCCGGGGGCGTCGAATTTGTTTCGCGATGGGGTTCGTCTGGTCGTTCGATGCCACAAGAAGTAATGGAGGCAGAAACTCATGAGCGCACAAGAAACCGGACCCAAGAGTGTTGTGGGCCCTGTAACGGTCCGTCCGCTGGGCGAAGCAGACCTTGATCGTGCTGACAAGATCCTCAGGGAGGCGTTTGGGACGTTCCTCGGGATCCCCGATCTGTTCGGGACCGCCGACTATGTCAGGACTCGCTTTGCCGCCGATCCGCATGCCGCCTTCGCCGCGATGGTGGACGGCGAGCTCGTCGGATCGAACTTCGCCACCAATTGGGGCAGCGTCGGGTTCTTCGGCCCGTTGACTGTGCGTCCTGACCTATGGGATCAGGGCGTCGGTAAAAGCCTGATGGAGCCGATCATGGGCTGCTTCGAGTCCTGGGGGAATGGCCACCTCGGCCTGTTCACCTTCTCGCACAGTCCTAAGCACGTCGAGCTCTACCGCCGGTATGGTTTCTGGCCCCGGTTCCTGACCGCCGTCATGCGTAAACCGGTGGCGGCCCGTGGCCCGGTTCCCACCCGGCTGTTGTATGCCGAGCTGTCCGCCGCCGACCAGGCCGAGTACCTCGCTGCCTGTCGCTCCTTGACCGACTCCGTGTATGCGGGTCTGGATCTGGAACGCGAGATTGCGTCCGTTCAGGCGCAGGGACTTGGCGACACCGTGCTGCTGCCGGGCGAGTCGGGGCTCGACGGGCTGGCCGTGTGTCACTGCGGACCGGGATCGGAGGCCGGGTCGGATGTTTGCTTCGTCAAGTTCGGCGCAGTTCGCCCCGGCAGGCAAGCCGGTGACCGATTCGAACGGCTACTCGACGCCTGCGAGCAACTGGCCATCGAGCGCGGACTGGGTCAGCTTGAGGCCGGGATGAGCCTGGCTCGCCAGGATGCCTATCAACGCATGGTCGCCCGCGGTTTCCGTACCGGGTTGCAGGGCGTGACCATGCACCGGCCCAACGAGTCTGGCTATAGCCACTCCGACGCCTATGTGATCGATGACTGGCGCTGACATCCTCGTCCACGGACGCACACCACGTTTACAGGGCAGTCAACGTCTATCACTTCACTGGCGGAGTTGCAGCCAATCCGCAAGCTGCTTGCCCACAGCTACTTTTTTCCGAACACGAACGCGCAACGCATCGTTCGGTTCAACAAGCGCTATAACGATGCTGTGGCTGATGGGACGAAGAGCACCACTGTCCGTCATGACGATCCGATAGTTCCCGGGCCTGCTTTGTTGGTGTTCGAGGACGACCCGCCGCCCTTACCGGTACAGCGATCCCGGGCCCGCAGAGCTGCTGCCCGGGCTCGCCGTGGGCGACGTGCGAGTGGTGAGCGCTGACCTCGACACTGCAGTGATGGTCAGCATGGTCAGCCACCTCACCGCGTTCCCCCGCGAAAGTTAGGGGGTTGGTGTCGCAGCCCTGCCGCGATGCATGCCTGAGTAAAGTGGCTGTTCAGCGGGGACTTTCGTCACCCACCCCTGAGTTATTAGTTGGTGCGGACTCTGACGATCTTCAGGCTGTGCCTATGCATCACGGTGTAAGGGGTTCACGACTCCAGGCCCAGCGGTTCACCAGGTCGCGGCCAAACAGGCGTTTCCCAGGCAGTTTCACGGCGTCGCTGTCACAGATCGGGCGCGGGCGGTGTCTTCATGTCGTAGGACCCAATACCGACCCGTAGGAGGAGACATGACCACCAGGATCCCGGCCTCAGAAATCACCGGTTTCTATGGCGCACTCATCAAGAAGTTCAGCGCGAAGATGTTCGGCAAGGTCCCGGAATCGCTGGGGGTCATGTGGCACAACCAGCCCGTTCTCAAGGCATCCATGGGCTTCGGACAGAAGCTGCAGAAGTGGAACAGCTGCGATGAGTCGCTGAAGTCCTACGCTCACATGGCCGTGGCCTCCTTCATCGGCTGCACTTGGTGCCTGGACTACAACTACTTCATGGCGCATAACCACGGCCTGGACCTGGAGAAGGCCCGGCAGATCCCGTGCTGGCGCGAGTCCGACGTCTTCACGACGCTCGAGCAGGACGTCTTGGAGTATGCCGAGGCCATGAGCGCCACGCCCGTCTCGGTGACCGACGGACTGTCGGCCCGGCTGCTCGAGCAATTGGGCGCGCCGGCGCTAATCGAACTGACCAGCGTCATCGGCTTCGCCAACCTCACGACCCGCAGCAACGTGGCCCTCGGCATCGAATCCGAGGGATTCGCGGATTCCTGTGAGCTGAAGCCGCTCGCAGCGCGCAGCGGCCACGGAGTAGCCTGAGCGGCATGAGCAGCCTCGGCGCCACTGACAGGCCGGACCCGTTCGTCGCCAACCGCAGCCTGCTCTTCACTGTCGCCTACGAGATGCTCGGCTCCGCCGCGGATGCCGAGGACGTGGTGCAGGAGGCCTGGCTCCGGTGGGCTGAACTGGGCCCCGACGTCCGCGCGGGCGTCCGCGACCCGCGGGCCTACCTCGTTCGCATCGTCACCCGCCAGGCGCTCAACCGCCTCCGCACGCTGTCACGACGGCGGGAGGATTACGTCGGGGAATGGCTGCCCGAGCCCCTGCTCACCGTGCCGGATGTCGCCGAGGACGTGGAACTGGCCGAAAGCGTCTCGATCGCCATGCTCACGATTCTCGAATCGCTCACCCCTATGGAGCGGGCGGTCTTCGTACTGCGCGAAGTTTTCGACGTGCCCTACGAGGAAATTGCTGAGGCCGTGGGCAAGTCAGCGGCCGCCGTGCGCCAGATCGTCAGCCGTGCGCGCTCTCATGTGGCCGCCCGGCGTCCCCACATGCGCGTGGACCGCAGCGAGCAGCAGGAAGTCGTCGAAAGGTTCCTGGCGGCGGTCACCACCGGGGATGTGCAGGGCTTGATGGACGTGCTGGCCCCCGACGTCGTACTCATCGCCGACGGCGGCGGCGTCGCCCGGGCCGTTCGGGTGCCGGTGTACGGTGCGAAGAAGGTGACAAATCTGCTGCGGTCCTTCCCAGAGGCCGCGCTCAACCCGAAAATCGCTCTGCTCTGGCTCAACGGCGGTCTCGGCATCCGGATCGACGACGAAGCAGGCGGTCCGTCACTCATCAGCCTGGTGGTGGAGGGCGGCAGAATCGCACGGATCTTCGCCATGCGGAACCCCGACAAGCTCGGCCACTTGGAGGAGGAGACCCGGCTGGCGCGTTAGCCGCTCAAGAGTCACTGTGATCTGCACCGCCCACGAAGCGTGTTTATATTCCAGATCCGACGATACCGGGCGGGATTGTCCGGTCGCACTTTCCGGCCTCGAACCGCATAAGTTTTTTGAACACGGCAGTGTGATGCAACTTTGCCACAATCAACTCCGATGCCTTGTAGGCGCGCGGAATGTGCATGGTGACGAAACTTGTTGCCGGGTCGTCAACAGGGGAAATTGGGCTCTTCGTGCACTCGCAATGCATCACGACCCCCAACCACGCACGGAATCCGGACCGGCTCGCGCTGGTGCTGGGCACCGAAGGTGCCGGCATGAGCGCTGAAACTCGCCGTCGACCTCGCCGTCAAGATCCCATGCGCGCCGGGGTTGATTCGCTGAATGCGGCAGCGGCGTCAGCCGTGGCCTTCTGGGAGTTGCGGCCCCGGGCGTAATCTCGGGCTCAGCTGATGCCCGCGGGTTACTGCCTATCCTGCCGGTTCGACAAGCTCGGGTCCGTCGTTTTGGACGGAGTTCACGCGGTCGCTGACCACGCGCGGCGTCAGGGCCAGTTCGGGGATAGAGTCGAGCAGCTGCTGCACCTCGGTTTTGTCTGTGATGCCTGGGTCGAGCCAATCGGCGTACATGTCCGGCGGGATGATCACGGGCGCCCGGTCGTGCACGTGCCCCAGCGAATCATGGGCCGAGGTGGTCAGGACTGTGCAGCTGAGCAGCCACCGGTGCGGATCATCCTCGGGCAGGGACGGATCCGGCCAGAATTCGTACAGCCCGGCGAACGCCAGCAGGTCATCCTTCTCGGAGTAAAGGTAGTTCGGGATCTTCTTCCCGTCAGCCGTCTTCTCCCACTCGTAATAGCCCTCCGCCGGCACCAGGGCCCGCCGCTTGACGGCCGCCTTCCGGAAGGCGGGCTTGTCCAGGATTGTTTCACTCCTGGCGTTGATCAGCTTTGAGCCGATCTTCACGTCCTTCGCCCAGGACGGCACAAGACCCCAACGGGCGATCAGGACCCGGCGCTCGAATGAGTCCTGCTCAGGCCTTTCCGTGATGATCGGGACATCGTCAGTCGGCGCCACGTTCCAGCTGGGAGGCGGCGGAGTGCCCTCCACCTTCCGGGCATCAAAGTAAGCAAGCAGGTCACCGGTGGCCCTGGACATCACATATCTGCCGCACATGGCTTTCGGCCTGTACGTTTCCCTCAGGCGTACCACTGCCAGCCGGGCGGTACCCAGTCTTCGGGGACTTTGTGGGAGTAGTGCCTGCCGCAGTGTTTGCAGCTGTAGCTGACGAGAGGGAGCCGGAGGCTTTCCCGGTCCGGGGCGTAGGACGCCGGGACATAATCGGTAAATTCCAGGTAGGCGTCGGTGCCGCACGCACTGCATCTGGGCTGTGCAGGCGGCTGGGCCGGGATCGATTCCCGGAGCTTGTGCCGGCGGGGTCTGGGGGCTGTGATCGTCATGGGGTCCCACACATTCCTCATCAAGATGATGCCGGCCCCAGCTGCCGGGACGAATCCCGGGGGTGCCGGTTTTGTCGGTTCTGCAGGTATGCACCACAAGGTGTTCGGTCCGCCGCAGCGAACCGGGTTCGGATAAGGCTTCCGCCTGTCCGGGACGTGGAAAAACGGGGTGCGAATCACTCTACTCTTGAGGCCGCGGGTACGGAATGCTTATCACTCACCCGCCCAGTACGAGGCGTTCCACGTCAACTCGGCCAGAGCCGCCTGCCCACCCAGACTTGGATGAAAGAAGTCCACGGTGCTGACCTCGCTTGCCGAGTATTTGTAGCCGTACACGGCTCCTCCGTCCCAGCGGCAGTTGTCGAACCGGGAGCAGGTTTGGGCCAATATCTCGTTGAATACCTGCAGCCGCTGAACAACCAGCTGACGCTCCGCCTCCGTGTTGGATCCGTTGAGCATGGACGGGCAGGTGTTTGCACTGGCCCAGGCGCTGCGGGCCGACTCCGTGCCCTGCAAGACCGACCACAAATGATGGATGTCCGGGATGCTGCTGAGGAACACCCGGGACCTGGGCAGGCCCTGCTGCAGGACGGCGAGCGAGCTCGTGATATCCGCTTCGAAGGCCTCCGGGCTCGTCATGGCTGATGCCGACGAAGCGCAGAGGTCATTCGCGCCAATGAGAATGGTGACGTAACCCGCTTTTTGGGCAACGGCGGCCCAGGCCTGACGGGGAAGGTCGTCCACCCTTGCTCCGCTGACGGCATGGTTGAGTCCGGTAATTCCCGGCCGCAGCGCGTGCAAACGCTGGAGGTGGCTGTTGGCGCCGCCAGACCGGCTGGTGCCCGTGGACCAGGACCGGTGGGGCTGTTCATCCGACTGGCAGCACACGGCAAAGGCGCGGCTGATGGAGTCCCCCAGCGCGGCAATGCTGCGCGGATAGGCTTCTGCTGGTGGGTGGAGGCCAATTGCCAACAGCAGCAGCAGGGGAACAGCCACTAATTTCGCGACGATACGCATGAGATCTTCCTCACTGACGGTACCCGTATGGGCTCACGGTGTCGACGACCATGGCGGCCGGCGTGCCCGCTGGTCCATGGGCAGGCCACAGAATCCGCCGTAGGCTGGTGCCGGACAGGCAGGATGGCACCGCTTCCTGCGCCCCTCCAAGCGAAGGCGAGATGGCTCATGGACGAGGTCCACGCGTGATGGCCGGCATCAGTCACATCACAATCAGCCACGGAGGCGCGGACCTCGCCGCAGACTTGAGCGTCCCCGAAGACGCCCAAGGCATCGTGGTTTTCGCACACGGCAGCGGAAGCAGCAGAAAAAGTCCCCGGAATCGACAGGTGGCCCAGTCGTTGCAGTACGTCGGGCTCGCAACACTACTGCTTGATCTGCTGACTGCGTCGGAGGAAAGCCGCGACGCCCTCGATGCCTCCCTGCGCTTCGACATCGAAATGTTGACGGAGCGACTAACGGCAGTCGTGGATGACGTTGCAGAGCGGACCGCAACATCCGAACTGCCGATCGGGCTGTTCGGGGCGAGCACCGGGGCGGCGGCAGCCCTGGGCGCGGCGGCGAACCGTCCCGAGCTGGTGCGTTCAGTGGTATCCCGTGGCGGACGCCCTGACCTGGCCGAGAAGCGCCTCGCGGCTGTTCAGGCGCCCGTTCTGCTGCTCGTCGGCGAGAACGACAGGCATGTCATCGAGCTTAATCGGCAAGCTGCAAACCGATTGACCGTCGAACATGAGCTCTCCATCGTTCCCGGGGCCACACACCTGTTCGAGGAACCAGGAACACTCGAAGAGGTCTCGCATCGGGCAGCCTCCTGGTTCATCAGGACATTGCCGTCCGGGTAGTTACCCGCCGGCCCCGGCGAGTCGTTGGGCAAGGCCGTCGAGGATGAGGTCCAGTCCGAAGTCGAACTCATCACCGAAGTCGTAGCCGGGCTTGAGGACGTGCTCGGTCGCGATTTCCACCATGGAGGGGTACTGGCCGGTGGAAAACAGCTGAACGATGGGCGTTGTGATCTCGGCGGCGGTGTCCGGGCCATCGAAGGGCAGTGCGGCCTCCTGTAGTGCAAATCCGTAGATATAGCTGTCGAGCAGGGCGTACGCGTGGGCCGTCAGCTGTATTGAGAATCCGGCGGCGCGCAGGGTGGCAAGAGTCGCCTCATGATGGCGCAATGTCGCGGGGCCGGGGGAGGTGCGGGATTCGAGCAGTCCCACCGCCCACGGGTGGCGCTTGAGGGCGCTGCGCACAGCATGTCCCCGCCGAAGCATTTCCGCCCGCCAGTCACCCCCGGGCGACGGCAAGCTAATTTCGCTGAAAACCAGGTCCACGATGCCATCCAGAATTTCATCCTTGTTGGCAACGTAGTGGTAGAGCGACATCGGTTTGGTTCCCATGGCCTCGGCCAGGGAACGAATCGTCAGTGCCGCGATTCCCGACTCGTCGGCGAGGTCCAGGGCGCAGCCGAGCACCCTTTCCCGGCTGAGCTGTGGGCGTTTGGACGGATGGTCCTTGGTGGTGGTCGGCAACGGCACTCCCGGCTATGGCTGTTTCGTACATAGTACGCTACGGTTCTCGTACAGTGTACGAAATTCTGTAGCTGGACATCCCCCTAGATAAGGAACAGGCCATGACATCTGAAGGCCAGCGTGCTGCTGAGGCTCCATCCATTGAGGCTCCATCCGGGGAAGGTACGCCGGTGGGTAATACTGCGGCGGGCCAGGAGTTGATGCGGGCCATCGTGCAGGAGGCCTACGGTTCGTCCGACGACGTCCTGCAGCTGGCCCGCATCCCCAGGCCGCAGCCGAAAGATAACGAAGTGCTGATCCGAGTCCGTGCGGCCGGCCTGGACAGGGGCACATGGCATCTGACAACAGGGCGGCCATACCTGCTCCGCCTTATCTTCGGACTCCGCAAACCAAAGAATCTCGTCCCCGGGCTGGACTTTGCCGGCACTGTCGCATCTGTCGGTTCGGCAGTTACCCGATTCCGTGCCGGGGATGACGTCTACGGATTCGGACAGGGTACGTTCGCGGAGTTCACAGTGGCGCGACAGGACAAGATCGCCCGCAAGCCTGGAAATGTCTCCTTTACGGAAGCATCGGCGGTTCCGGTCTCGGCGAGCACCGCGCTGCAGGGCCTGCGCGCCGGGGGCATCAAGCCCGGGCAGAAGGTGCTGATCCTGGGAGCTTCCGGAGGTGTCGGCAGTTTCGCGGTGCAACTGGCGAAGGCAGCCGGGGTGGAGGTCACCGCGTCCTGCAGCAGCTCCAAGATCGATCTGGTGCGCTCGCTCGGGGCCGACCACGTTATCGACTACACCCGCGAGGACTTCGCTGACGCCGGTCGACACTACGACCTCATCCTGGATATCGCCGGGAACCCCACCCTGGGACGCCTGCGCCGGGCGCTCGCACCCTCCGGCACGGCTGTCATCGCGGGCGGGGAGGAAGGCGGGTCCTTGACCGGCAGCATTGACCGGGCGTTCCGGGCGCTGGCCCTGTCCCCGTTCATCAGCCAGCGGTTTACCATGCTCGTCAACCACGAGGGCAGCGAAGACCTCGAGCACCTCGCCGGACTCATCGAAGCAGGAACCCTCAACCCGGCCATCGACCGGGCCTTTCCCCTCGAGCAGGGTCAGGAAGCCATGCGCTACTTCGACGCCGGAAAAGCCCGGGGGAAAATCGCCGTCACCATCTGAACCCCGGACTGCCCACGCAACGCCCATCCAGCAAGCTACGCGTCTCTAGTCGTTAAGGAAGCAATCCATGTCACTAACAACGCCGAACGGATCCTTTCAGGCCGTCGGGAATGAAGCAGCCAGATCCCTGCGTACACCGAGTCTGATTGCCGGATCCGCCCTGCTGTTTTTGGTCGCACTTTCCGTCTTTGGCAACTTCGCTGTCTTGGAAAACCTCATTAGCCAGGGGGATGGAGCCGGAACAGCGGCAGAAATTTCCGGTTCCGGGATGCTGTTCCGTATGGGCATTGCTGCCCTGGTGGCCGCCGTCGTTCTCGACGCCGTCATCGCCGCGGCGCTGTTCGAGGTTTTCGCCTCCGTGAACCGTAGTCTTTCGATGATGGCTGCCTGGTTCAGGCTCGCATACTCAGCTGTTTTCCTGGTCGCGATCTGCCGGCTCCTGGAGGTTCCCGCACTGCTGGACGATGGGGAGCGCGTGCTGCATGCAGTCGATGGATTCAACACCGTTTGGAAGGTAGGCCTCATTCTCTTCGGCTTCCATCTGATGCTGATCGGATATCTGGCGTACCGGTCCAGGTTTATGGCATCGATCTTCGGCATGCTGCTCGTGATAAACGGAATCGGTTACATCGCGGACGGATTCGCCGTTGTCCTGGTGTCGGACTACTCATTCAGCTTCGCCCAATTCGTTTTCGTCGGGGAAACAGCGCTCATTTTCTGGCTCTTGATCAGGGGCCGCCGGGTCATAACCGGGCATCAACAGGCGCAATGGCCTGCAACTGAGGGGAGCATTCAAAGGCCCGCGGAAAGCCCCGTGGCCTGATGCAGGAAGCAGTCACAGCAACTGCGGCCGTACGGGTCGGCGAGAAGGGCGGGATGTTCGGCCGGACAGCCGAGCGCGGCGACGGATGACATACTCGGCAACTGCCAGGTTGATCACCCATGCGGCCCCCATCAGGAGGGCGCGGGTCAGCTCGTTGGGAGGGCCCGCAAGAACTATCCAGGGGAGGATCACGAAGGCCTGGGTGCCGGCGGCCACGCCGATGGCGTATGCGCGGGTCATCCATGCACCGTGCTGGACGAAGTCGCGGCGCTGAATTGCCAGGATGCCCAGGATGATGCTCACCAGCATGGCAGAGCCGAAGAACAGCCGAATCGGGACATCGGTGGTGCCATCCGGGAGGGGGTAAAACGCGGACATCCACAGGCCGGAGAGGGCGGCGAGCAGGCCGGCCGGGATGAGGATGCCTCCGGCAACGCGGTGCCAGCGGCGCCTGCCCCGGAGTGAGGGAAGGAACTGGAACGCGCCGAGCAGGCTGTAAATGGTGACACTGACAATGTGGATCACGACGGGGATTGGCGATGCAAAGAATCGGGCATTCTGCGGTGTGATGGCGGCACCGCCCGTTAGTTCTGTCAGGCGCGACGCTCCGGCGATTACCGGGATGAGGCTGAGGAGGATCAATGCCGTGGGGACCGGCCAGTGGGGTCGGGAGTGCCGGACGGGGGACGGGGCGGTGATTGTTACCGTTGGCATCTCGGATCCTTCGCTCAAATGGTGTACGGCGTACACCTCTGGGGTCTGACGATAGGTGTACGTTGTACACTTGTCAACGGAAAGTTCCTCGACGAAAGGCGGTCCGGATGGCTCGGCAGGTGCAGGCCGCGCGGCGGATCCCTCTGAGCCGGGAGCGGGTGCTGGAGGCCGCCGTTTCACTCGCCGACGAAGCTGGGATCGAGTCATTCAGCATGCGCCGGCTTGCCCAGGAACTCGGTGTGGTTCCGATGGCGCTCTACAAGCACGTGGCAAACAAGGAGGAACTTCTCGACGGGATGGTCGAGGTCATCGTTGGCGAGATCGATCCTCCGCTCCCGGGCAGCGACTGGAAGAACGCGGTCCGGTTGCGGGTTCTTTCTGCGCGGCAGGCCCTGCAGCGTCATCCCTGGGCCCGGCAAGCACTCGAATCCCGCACCAACAAGACGCCGGCAGTCCTTGATTACATGGACTCATTCACCGGGATGTTCCTGGCCGGCGGCTTGTCCGTGGATCTCACGCATCACGTCATGCACGCCCTCGGGGGCCGCATGTGGGGGTTCACCCAGGAGCTGTTCGACGACTCGCGCAGCCCGAATGGGAGCGTGCCGGCCGAGATTCCGCCCCAGGCACCGGCAGCCATGCTCCGGCAGATGGCTGATCGGTACCCGAACATCGTGGCGATTGCTGCCTCAGCCGCCCACGACGACCAATCTGTGGTGGGACACGGCTGCGACGACCAGTTCGAGTTCGAGTTCGCGCTCGACCTGCTCCTCGACGGTTTTGAGCGGCTTCACACCCAAGGCTGGACGTCGAAGCGGGCCGAAGCTTGAGCGCGGCTAGCCAGCTGGCGGCGTCCGGCGGGCCGGGAAAGTAGTCGCCATGGAAGACGATCTGGGCACGGCGCTGGAGGGTGTGGGACGGCGCCTGCGCGAGCTGCGCACCGCGAACGGCACCACACTGTCAGCACTTTCCGCAGCCACCGGAATCTCCGTCAGTACCCTGTCGCGGCTGGAGTCCGGCGGTCGACGCCCTACTTTGGAGCTGCTGTTGCCACTTGCCCGGGCCCATGGTGTCCCGCTGGACGAACTGGTGGATGCGCCGTCCACCGGCGACCCGCGGGTCCATCTGCGTCCGGTACGGTTCAACGGTGCGACCATCATTCCGCTGACCCAGCGCACCGGCGGACTGCGGGCATACAAGCACATCCTGCCGGCGGTCAGGAGGCCGCCGGAGCCGGATCCGCAAATACACCGGGGCTACGAGTGGCTCCACGTCCTGAGCGGCCGGCTGCGGCTGGTGCTGGGAGACCGGGAGCTGGTGCTCCTGCCCGGAGAGTCGGCAGAATTCGACACACGGACCCCGCACTGGATGGGAAATGCGGATACAGAACCGGTCGAGTTTCTCGCACTGTTCAGTCCTGAGGGGCAGCGTGCCCATCTGCGGGCACGCCCGCTGGGCGCTGGCGGCGCCGATCCTCAGAAATCCCGCCCGGAAGGGTAAGAATCCGGGCGGCGCCTGCAGGCAGGGCCCTGCTCACGTGGAGAGCTCAGCGCCAACGGCCACCATCCACTGTTTGCCAGTTCGGCAAAATAAATTGCAGCCTGCTGCGCCCCGGTCCGACACTCGAATGACTTCCTGCTGCCACCGGCTGCAGGGAACATTCGACGGACAGGGAGAACGGCAATGGAACCTGGAGATTTGAACGACAGCGATGCTACGTATGACGTGGTGGTCATCGGCGGCAGTGCCGCCGGACTCAGCGGGGCCCTCGCCCTGGTACGGGCCTGCCGCTCGGTGCTGGTCATCGATTCGGGCGCTGCCCGCAACGCACCCTCTGCCCACCTGCACAACTTCCTCGGACGCGATGGTACGCCACCCTCGGACCTATATTCCGCGGGTCGGACGGAAGTGGCAGGCTACGGCGGGCACTTTGCGGACGGGACGGTGACGGCGGCATTCCGCGACATTGACGGAAATTTCCAAGTGGAGACGGCAACCGGACTCAGGGTGCGTGCTCGCCGGCTACTGGTGGCAACCGGCGTTACCGATGAACTGCCGGCGATCGAGGGGCTGCCCGGACGGTGGGGTAAAGACGTGCTGCACTGCCCGTACTGCCACGGCTGGGAAGTTCGGGGGCAGGCCATCGGGATCCTGGCCACCGACGACGCCGCGACAGCCGCGCATCAGGCGCTACTGTGGCGGCAGTGGAGCGATGACGTAGTCGTCTTCCAGCACACAGTCCAGGACCCCAGCAAAGAACAGCGGGCACAGCTGGACGCGCGGGGCATAGTCGTCGTGACGGGGGAAGTGATTGCTGTGGAGGCCGCTGAGGACGGGCTGAAGGCAGTCCTGCTGGCAAGCGGCAAGACAATTGATCGACAGGTACTCGTGGTCAGGACCCGCATGGCAGCCCGTGCTGGATTCCTCTCCGGCCTCGGACTGGAGGCAGCTGAGCAGTACCTCGGTGACCTCCTGATCGGGACGGCAGTTCCAGCAGATGCAACCGGCGCCACCGCAGTACCCGGCGTCTGGGCGGCCGGCAACGTTACGAACCTCATGGCGCAGGTCATGCTTGCCGCAGCTTCCGGGTCCACTGCCGCAGCGGCGATCAACGCCGACCTCATCGCCGACGAGACCCGTGCCGCCGTCGAGTACGGCCAGCTGGCGGCATCCGCCTGAAGCAGCCGGCACCGGCCGCTGTTCGTCACCGTCCGGCAGATCGGCTATTATTGATAGCTGGTTGCACTGCGCTTTTGGCTTGCCTTGAGGCAGAGAGCGGCCATCCCATTCATACCTGGCAGCTGGCAAAATCCAGCGCTGCGAACAAAGGTCCCATTATGAAGTCTGATATCCACCCGAAGTACGAAGCTGTTGTATTCAACGACCTGGCTTCCGGCGTCAAGTTCCTGACCAAGTCCACCGTGTCTTCCAAGAAGACCATCGAGTGGGAAGACGGCAACACCTACCCGGTTATCGACGTCGAAATCTCCTCCGAGTCCCACCCGTTCTACACGGGCAAGCAGCGCATCATGGACTCCGCAGGCCGCGTCGAGCGCTTCAACGCTCGCTTCAAGGGCTTCGGCGGCAAGAAGTAATTCACTTCTCCCCAAGGTTCTTTGGAAAAGCCCGCACCGGCAACGGTGCGGGCTTTTTGCGTTTGTGGGGCAGGATGGAAGGCATGACCGCCACGCCATTTTCCGCAGACGACGACGGCGCTCCCCGCCTTCACGGGGAGTACAAGGTGCCGGGCGGCAAGCTCGTGGTCGTGGACCTCCATGTCCACGACGGCACCTTCACCGGCGTTTCCGTCAGCGGTGATTTCTTCCTCGAACCCGATGAGGCGCTGCTGGATATCAACGCGGCGCTGGAGGGACTTCCGGAAAGTTCGACGGCGGCCGATATCGCCGCCGCCGTGGAGTCGTGCCTGCCGCCGGACGCCGTGATGTTCGGCTTCTCGGCGGACGCCGTGGCGGTCGCCGTCCGCAGGGCATTGTCCAAAGCCACGGCCTGGTACGACCACCACTGGAACATCATTGCCCCCACGGTGCTGCCAACGCACCTGAACGTGGCACTGGACGAGGTCCTCACGGAGGAAGTCGGGGCAGGCCGCCGCAACCCGACCATACGCTTCTGGGACTGGGAGGAGCCCTCGGTGATCATCGGCAGCTTCCAGTCCTACCGCAACGAGGTGGATCCTGCCGGCGTGGCAAGGCACGGCATCACCGTGGTACGCCGGATCAGCGGCGGGGGAGCGATGTTCATGGAAGCGGGCAACTGCATCACCTACTCGCTGTATCTGCCCCAGACGCTGGTGGATGGCGTCAGCTTCGCCGACTCCTACGCCTTCCTGGATGCGTGGGCGATGGCAGCCCTGAAACAGCTCGGCATCACCGCGTTCTACGTACCACTCAATGACATCGCCACGGACCAGGGCAAGATCGGCGGGGCCGCCCAGAAGCGGCTCGCCAACGGAGGGATGCTGCACCACGTCACCATGAGCTACGACATCGACGCTGACAAGATGGTGGACGTGCTCCGGATCGGCAAGGAGAAGCTCTCGGACAAGGGAACCACGAGCGCCAAGAAGCGGGTGGACCCGCTACGGCGCCAAACCGGACTGGCGCGCACCGACATCGTCGCCGCCATGATGGACGTGTTCGCCGGACGGTACGGAGCCACTCCCTCAGAAGTCACGGCAAAGGAATTCGAGACGGCACGTGAACGGATCGCCGCGAAGTTCGGCACGGAAGAGTGGCTACACCGCGTGCCGTAGAAACGACTGCCGTAGAAACTCATCGATTGCTGCTTAAACGCCGTTTTGACGGGTCATAAAGGCAGTTATGGAGCAGTCGATGGTGTTCTAAGCGAGGCGGACTGGGCCGTGAGCGCACGGTGCAGGTGGCTCCGCTGCTCGATGATGATCCGGCGCAATGCCCGCGGCGCGCCCTCGTGGGACTGCAGCCAGGCGTCGGTCCGGGCGATAACCGGGTGTTGGTCAGCGGAGCCGTCGCCAGGCGTCAGGTCGCGCGAACCGGGGTACAGCCCTCGGACAATCCGGGTGGCGATTTCGATGCTCCGTTCGGCCCAGACCGTCTCCAGGCAGTCGAAGTACGGCTCCACAAAGGGATCCAGCAGTTCTGCCGGGCCGGTGTTGAAGCCGGCGATGGTCGCGCTGAGCAGCTGGTTGCTCAGCTCCGTGCCGCGCACCGCCGCATCCCACGCTGCTGCCTTCACAGCGGCTTCCGGCCGGGCCGCGAGCGCCGTGGCATGCCCTGCCCGTCCCGATGCGGTGGTGTCCCGCGCCAGCTCGGCGTGGAGCTCGGCCTCGCTGGCCTGGCCATGAGCGGCGAGGGAATGCCACAGGCTCCAGCGGAGCTCCGCGTCCACGGCCAGTCCCGGGATCTCGGCCGTGCCTTCAAGCAGGCCGCGGAGCAGCGGCAACTGGCTGCCGTCTGTCCGGCTGAGCGTGGCAAGGGTGCGCGCCCAGGCAAGCTGCTGGTCCGAGGCTGCCTCAGCCGCGCGCAACTCCCCGGCAGCAGCGGTGGCAAACGCCTCCCGGAGGTCATCGCGTTCGTCCGCCGGGACGTAGTGTTCCAGCGCGGTGGAGGCATTCCCCAAAATATTCAGCAGCACGCCGATCCCCGGTTCGGCCGGGGCGAAGCGCTGCACGGCCTCCACGTACAGTGCGGCAGGGGTCTCGCCGTCCCGGGCGGAGTTCCACAGTGCGCTCCAGCACAGGGCGCGGGCCATGGGGTCGCTGATCCTGTCCAGCGAACCGCGCACCGTGGCTTCAGAGACGGGATCCAGCCGGACTTTGGCGTAGCTAAGGTCCTCATCATTCACCAGCAGGAGGGCCGGCCGGGCCCTGCCGGCCAGCTCGGTCACCAGCTCCTCTGCCCCGGACAGGTCCGTCTCCACTGAGTCGGTGCGGACCAGCATGCCGGTGTCGTTGAAGTTGTAGAGCCCGATCCGCAGGCGGTGCGGGCGCAGTTCCTGCCGGCCGGTCGCGGGGTCCGGGGCATCCTGCCTGAGGATGACCCGCTCCAGAGTGGGCCGGCCCGGTACCTTTTCAGCGACGTCCAGCTCGATGCTGAGCGTGGAGATGCCGGAAGTCTGGAGCCACTGCCGGGCCCATGCCGCAAGGTCCCTGCCGGACGCGCGGCTGAGGGCGCCGAGGAGGTCGGCAAGGCTGGTGTTGGCATACTCGTGGTCCCTGAAATACTGCCGGGACCCGGCGATGAAGGCGTCAAAGCCGACATACGCCACGAGCTGCTTCAGGACGGAGGCGCCCTTGGCGTAGGTGATGCCGTCGAAGTTCTGCTTGGCTGCCTCGAGGTCGGGGATGTCCGCCACGATCGGGTGGGTGGTGGGCAGCTGGTCCTGGACGTAGGCCCAGGCCTTCCGGTTGTTCGCGAAGTTGACCCAGGCCGTGTCCCAGCCCGTGGCGCGGTCCACGCCGAGCGTTCCCATGTAGTCCGCGAAGGACTCCTTCAGCCACAGGTCGTCCCACCACTGCATGGTGACTAGATCGCCGAACCACATGTGGGCCATCTCGTGCATGAGTGTGTTGGCGCGGGCCTGGTACTGCGAATCGGCGGCACGGGAGGTGAAGACATAGTTTTCCGTGAAGGTGACCAGGCCGGGGTTCTCCATGGCGCCCAGGTTGTATTCGGGCACGAAGGCCTGGTCGTATTTCCCCCACGGGTACGGGTAGTCAAAGAGCCGGTTGAAGAACTCCAGCCCCTGCTTGGTGAGTTTGAAGAGTTCGGCGGTGTCGAAGGAATCCGCCATGGAGGCGCGGCAATACAGTGCCAGTGGGACGTCAAGCCCCGTGCCGTCGTCGGACTCCCTGCTCCACAGATCCTGCGCCTTGAAGTAGGGTCCCGCCAGTACGGTGGTGATGTAGGTGGACATCGGCAGCGTGGGAACGAAGTCCCAGCGGCTCGCCGCCGGATCCTCCGCCAGCGCGGTCCGCCGGGCCTCCGCCCCGTTGGAGGCCACGTGCCACCCCGAGGGGGCGGTGACGTGGAAGGTGAAGGAGGCCTTGAGGTCGGGCTGTTCAAAATTGGCGAACACGCGGCGGGCATCGGCGGGCTCGTACTGGGTGTAGAGGTAGCACTGTCCGTCTGCCGGATCGAAGAACCGGTGCATGCCCTCGCCGGACCGGCTGTAGAAGGCGGTGCCAGTGACCGTGACGGCGTTCTCCGCCTGCAGGTTGTCCAGGCGGATGCGTGAACCCGCCACGGCCTCCGGGACGGGCAGCTGAACGCCGTTGAGGACCACGCTCTCGACCTCCCCGATGAAGTCCAGGAATGTCGACGCTCCGGGTTCGTTCGCGGAGAAGGTGATGGTGCTCCGGCTGGTGTAGCCGGGAGCCTCCGGATCGGGCGCGTTGCGGACGTCGAGGGAGACGTCGTACGCGTGCGTCGTGACCAGGGCCGACCGTGCTGCCGCTTCATGACGCTGGAGGTTCTTATTCGACACTCCGCTATTGAATCATGAGGACCGCTGCGGCCAGGCCAAGAACGCCTATCAGCAGCCACGATGCGAGCGCCGCCATCACGGCCCGGAGTCCGGTGTGCAGCAGAGTGTGGATGCGGACGGCGGATCCGAGCCCGAAGAGCGCAGCCCCCAGCAGGATGTCCTGCAGCCCGGCCGCCGCGTCAAGCCAGCCTTCAGTAATCCATCCGGTGGACCGCAGCGCCACCATCGCCACGAATCCGACGACGAACAAGGGGACCACGGGCGGCAGCGCCTCAGGTACCACGCGCAGTGTCCCGGCGTCGGTTCCTGCCTTATTGCCGATCTGTGCTTGCGCCGTGCGGCGAGCCCGGCGCAGGGAAACGATCCGCTGTTCCACTCCCGCTGCCGCCACCATGGGAGCCAGCAGGATGACGCGCGTCAGTTTAACGACGACGGCGATCGCCAGTGCCGCGGGGCCCGCGGTCTGCGCTGTGGCCACGACCTGGCCGACGTCGTGGACCGAGGCGCCGGTCCACGCGCCGAAAACCTCGGGGCTGAGGCGCAGCGGATGGACGAGCAGCGGCAGCACCCCGATGGCCAGCGTGCCGCAGAGGGTCACGAGCGCCACCGGCAGGACGGTGTCCGGGTGCCTGATCCGCCTCACCGCCGCCATGGCGCCGATCGCCGAGGCACCGCAGATGGAAAACCCTGTGGCTATCAGGAGGGAGGCCTCCCGCGGAAGCCTGAAGAGGCGCGATATCCCATAGGTGCCCGCAAAGCTGGCCAGCACCACGGCCGTAATGAGCAGCAGGGAGGTCCAGCCGAGTCCCAGCACGTCTGCGATGCCGACCTTGAGTCCAAGGAGCACGATGCCGCCGCGCATCAGGTGCTTCCCTGCGAAGTCCAGTCCGGGCCTGGCCCGGCCGGCCGTCCATACCGCAGCGAACGGCAGATTGGCCGCCAGCAGGCCGAGGACCACGGCCAACGTCATTGCCGGAAGGGCAGGAATGGCGGCATGGATCAGGAAGGCAGCGGCGAGCGCCACCACCGCGGTCAGCAGGCCGGGAAGATTCCGGGTAAGGTTCTGGTGCACCACCCTGCGCGGCCGCGGCAGCGGCGTCGTCGGGGATCGGAAGTCTGGCACGTCCCAACCATGCCGGACAGTGGCGGTAAAAGACCAACCGGAGGGCCCGCCAACACGCCAGGACGGGTCCGGAAATGAATTTGCGACAAAAAGGTGGTTGGCTAATGAGCATGTCTGACCTATTCCAGGATTACTCCGAGGCGGCTGCCCGCACGGGTGCCTATGACGAGATGTTTGCCCCCGGGCAACTGGCCCGCAAATCCTACGGGCAGGTCGCCGGCGCCCTCCGGGAGCTTTCGCTTGCCGATGTCAGCGCGCGCGCTGACTCGATGGCGCGGACGTTCCTGGACCGCGGCGTGACTTTTGACTTCGCGGGGGAGGAGCGTCCCTTCCCCCTGGACATCGTTCCGCGCGTGATCCCGGTTGACGAGTGGGACGTCCTGGAACGCGGCGTGGCCCAGCGTGTGCGGGCACTGGAGGCGTTCCTCAACGACGTCTACGACAAAATGACGGTCGTGTCCGACGGCGTGATCCCCAGGCAGCTTGTCACAACCAGCGCGCACTTCCACCGCGCGGTCCACGGCTTCGAACCGGCCGGCGGCGTCCGTGTGCATATCTCCGGCATCGACGTGGTCCGCGATGCCGCAGGGACGTTCAGGGTCCTTGAGGACAACGTCCGCGTGCCGTCCGGCGTCAGCTACGTGCTGGAAAACCGGCGGGCCATGGCGAAGGGCCTGCCGGAGGCTTTCGGCCAGCAACTTATCCGTCCGGTGGAGGAATACCCGCGCCGGCTGTTGTCCGCCCTGCGCAAGACAGCGCCCTCCGGCGTCGATGACCCCACGGTTGTGGTGCTCACCCCGGGCGTCTTCAACAGCGCCTACTTCGAGCACACCCTCCTCGCCGGCCTCATGGGCGTGGAGCTCGTCGAGGGCCGCGACCTCATCTGCCGCGGCAACCGCGTGTACATGCGCACCACTGACGGCGAGCAGCGCGTCGACGTCATCTACAAGCGGATCGACGACGACTTCCTGGACCCGCTGCAATTCCGCTCGGACTCCATGCTCGGCTGCCCTGGCCTGGTCAACGCCGCCCGCGCCGGCGGCGTGACCATCGCCAACGCCGTGGGGAACGGCGTGGCCGACGACAAGCTGGTCTACAGCTACGTCCCTGACCTGATCCGCTACTACCTCGGCGAAGAGCCCGTCATCGCCAACGTCGACACCTTCCGCCTTGAGGAAAAAGAAGCCCGCGAGCACGTCCTCGACCGGCTGGACGAACTCGTGGTCAAGCCCGTGGACGGCTCAGGCGGAAAGGGCCTCGTGATCGGCCCGGACGCGTCCAAGGACGAACTCGAGGCCCTGCGCAAGCGGGTCATCGCCGACCCCCGCGGCTGGATTGCCCAGCCCGTCCTGCAGCTGTCCACGGTGCCCACGCTCAGCGGCGACAAGTTCGGCCCCCGCCACGTCGACCTCCGGCCGTTTGCCATCAACGACGGCGACGACGTCTGGGTCCTTCCCGGCGGCCTCACCCGCGTTGCCCTGAAGGAAGGTTCACTGATCGTGAACTCCAGCCAGGGCGGCGGATCCAAGGACACCTGGGTGCTGGCGGATTCCCCGCAGGTCCCGGTGGAGAAGCTGCCGCGGCAGTCCATCACCGTCCGGGAACGCGTCTCCGTGTGGCCGGTCGAAAGCAACTGGCGGGACCGCCAGTCAGAGCAGCAGCAGTGAGGCAGGCTCCGGCAATGCCCATATCCGCACCCAGTCCATCAGACCGGTTTCCCGTCAGCACGCTCGCGCAGGAAGTAGACGCACATGCTTAGCCGAATTGCCGAGTCCCTTTTCTGGATCGGCCGCTACGTTGAACGGGCCGATGGAACAGCCCGCATCCTCGATGTCCACCTCGAACGTCTGAACCACCTGCCCACGGAGGAGCGGCGCAGCGTTGCCCGTGAACTGCTGGCGGTCATGGGGGCCCGGCCCGAGAGCGAGGACTTCGGCCTTGAGGAGCTGCTGCATGCCCTCGCCTACGACAAGCACAGCGCCACATCCATCGCCGGCTCGCTCGGCGCGGCCCGTGAGAACGCGCGCCGCGCCCGGGAGACCGTGTCATCCGGCCTGTGGGAAAGCCTCAACACCACCTATTACGGCCTCAACCAGCACCGCAAGGACGTTGTGGGCACCTACCGTTTCTGCCACTGGGTGCTGGAGCGGACCGCGATGGTCAGCGGCCTGGCGGACACCACGGTCAGCCACGACGACAGCTGGCTGTTCCTTGCCCTGGGCCGCTCCCTCGAGCGGGCCGACATGACGGCCCGCATGCTCTCCACCCGCGATGTCCTCTCGGCAGGCATGTCCTGGGTGAACATGCTGCGCTGCGCCGGCGCCTACGAGTCGTTCCTGAGGACCCGCCGCGCGGCGTTCGGCGACCAGCACGCCGCCGAGTTCCTGCTGCTGGACCGGCTGTTCCCGCGCTCAATTGTCTATGCGCTGCGCGATGCCGACGAGTGCCTGGCGAAGCTGGATCCCTCGGCCCAGCGCGTCGGCTTCATCAATGACGCCCGCAGGATCGTGGGCCAGGCGCGCACCTTCCTCGAGTTCCATCGGACGGACGACCTCATGTCGGAGCTGCCGGAGCACATGGAACGCGTGCAGAAGGCTGTCTCGCAGGCCTCGGATGCCATTTCCCGTAAGTACTTCAATCAGGCGGACGAACTTGCCTGGGTGGGAGAAGTTTCATGACCCGGCTGAGCATTGTCCACAGGACCGGCTACCAGTACAACAAGCGGGTGACCCTCTCCTACAACGAGGCCCGCATGACTCCGCTGACGGATCCGCAGCAGGTGGTGCTGGAGTCCTCGATGAAGGTCTCCCCGTCGCAGGCGGCGGTGAGCAGCTACCGCGACTACTGGGGCACCCGGGTCACGGCGTTCGACATGCAGATGCCGCACGAGCATCTTGAGGTGCTGTCCACGACAACGGTCGAAGTCCACCGGGTGGAGCGCATTCCCTCGGAAGCGGAGATCGTGGGCTGGGACGTCTTGGCCGAGCCGGAAACCCTCAATGAGTTCAGCGACTGGGTCCCCCAGTCGCAGCTGACCGGCCCTGGCGAAGAAGTCCTCAGCGTCATCCCCGGGGTTGTGGAGGGCAAGAACCCGCACGAGGCAGCCATGGCAATCTTTGAGTGGATGCGCGGGGAGATGACCTACATGAGTGGCACTACGGGCGTCACCACCAACGCCGAGGAAGCCTGGAACCAGCGGCAGGGCGTGTGCCAGGACCTCGCGCATCTGGCCATCGGGGCGCTGCGCAGCAGCGGGATCCCTGCCCGGTATGTGTCCGGTTACCTTCACCCGCGCTCGACGGCGGGAATCGGCGAGTCGGTTGCCGGCCAGTCCCACGCGTGGCTGGAATGGTGGGACGGTGTGTGGCGCAGCTGGGATCCCACGAACCACAAACCTGCCGGCGACTTCCACGTCACCGTGGCGCGCGGCCGCGACTACCGTGATGTCCCCCCGCTTAAGGGCATCCTTTCCGGCGGCGGCGGGTCCAACCTCAGCGTCAGCGTGGAAATCACCCGTCTCGCATAAGCGCGGCGGGCTGGCGCGGATGGGGCCGATCCAGCGCCGGGGCCTGTCCTTACTCGCGGGAGGATGCGGTATGCCCGCCAGTGCGCCGCGAGGGACAGATAACGGGTTTCCCGCGTTGCTGATTGAGCAGGGCGGCGTTTCTTCGGTGGCCAGCGGGCTAAACAGGTCTTGATCGAGCCAGAGGGCACACCCCGGCCAGACCATCGCCGACCCCGCGCCGTGACTTCGGACTCCTTAGCTGCCGTAAAGGAATACCAAGGCTCCCAGGGATCTTGTTCTAAACAAGGCGCCGACCACCGGCAGCCTCGTGAAAGGACCTCCTTGCCCACTCCCTTTATCCCGTTCACCATGTGCGCTACCGTCCGCGAGGACCACAAGCGTTCCTTCCGCACCGATATTGAACGCCTTACTTCCGCCCATCGTGGCTGGGCACCGCTGGACGTGCTCACGTCCACCGGCACAAAGGCGCTGCTGCGCGGAGCAGTACCGAAAAGCGTTCACACCGCCACAGATGCGAGCCTTGCCCGCTACCTGCAGGAACGCCTTGCCGCCGACACGGATATCAATCTCGATCTCACGGTCAGCATCGAGCGGTAACCGTCGCTTCTGGCTTCCCTGCAGCCGCCGGAGTCCGCGTTAAACCCGTTGTTCACAGGAAGATGGCACCGACTTTCGGTCGGTGCCATCTTGTTTCAATGTAGGAATCGTTAGGTCAGTTCTTCCTTGTCTGAAGGCCTGCAAGTGTCCAGAGGCAGGGTGTGCCGGAAGCACTGGGGAAAAGTCGGCCTTCGTACAGCGAGATGCTCATTCCCGTTGATAGTTCGCAGTGCGTTCCGGTCATTTGCAGCCGTGGCGCCGCTGGCTTCGTGACCCCGCGGGCCCTCTTCTCGGCCACCGAAATCCTCTTTTTCATCGGGTTCCGCTTTCCACAAGCTCAGCCGTAGCCTGCAGGTATTCCTCGTCTTCAGTGACGTTGGAGTCCCGGCCGAGGGCCAGGCCCACCAGGGTCAGCAAGCATGCGACGCTCAGGTACATGGCAACCGGGACCCAGCTGTGGAAGGTGCTCTGCAGCAGAGTGAACATGAACGGTGCAATGGCGCCGCCGATGATTCCCGCGAATGTGTAGGCAAGCGAGCTGCCGGTGGAGCGGAGCCGGGGCGTGAATTGCTCGACAACGAAGGCGGCCTGTGGTCCGTACATGAAGGAGTGGCAGAGCAGGCCCAGAACAGTGCCCACGATCAGCATGGCCGGGGACCGTCCCTCGAGAACGATGAAGAACAAGTACGCCCACACTGCGGCCGCCACGGCCGCAACCCCGTAGACCAGTCGGCGGTTGATGCGGTCGGAGACAGCACCGGCAAGCGGCATCGTGAAGAGCTGGAGTGCCGAACCGATGAGTACCGCCACCAGCACCTGGCCGCGGTCGAAGCCGAGCTCCCGAATGCCGTAGGTGAGCGTAAAGACGGTGCACAACGCGTAGGTGACATCCGGGCCGATCCGGCTGAGCATTGCTGCCATGAGCGGCCGGCGCTGGGTTGCAAGGACTTCCCTGATCGGGGCCTTGGGCTTGTCGCCCCTGGCTTCCATGGCCTTGAAGATGGGGGTGTCCTCAAGCTTGAGCCGGATCCACAACCCGAACGCCACGAGCAGCGCTGAGATCAGGAAGGCAATTCTCCAGCCGAACTCAAGGAATGCTTCTTCCGACAGGGAAAGTGTCAGAACGGCAAGGGCGCCGTTGGCCATCAGGTTGCCTGCCGGCGGGCCGATTTGGGCGGCCGAGGCCCAGAAGCCGCGGCGGTTCGGGTCACCGAACTCGCTGGACAGCAGAACCGCGCCGCCCCATTCGCCGCCGACGCCCACGCCCTGGGCGAAACGCAGGAAGACCAGGATGGCGGGTGCGATGATTCCGATGTTGTCATACGTGGGCAGCAGGCCGATGAGGAAGGTCGCCACGCCGATCAGCATCAGCGTGAAGACGAGGATCTTCTTGCGCCCGATCTCGTCACCGAGGCGGCCAAAGATGATGCCGCCGACCGGTCGGGAAATGTAGCCCACGGCATATGTTGAGAACGCAAGCAGGGTGCCCGTTACCGGGTCTGAGGCCGGGAAGAAGATCAGCGGAAAAACGATCGCGGCCGCTGCGGAGTAGACCGCGAAGTCATAAAACTCCAGTGCGGTGCCGGTCAGGCTGGCCGCGAATGCCTTGTACATGCCCTTGCGCCCGACAAAGGGTTTAGGGGCGCCGGAGGCCAGTACAGATTGATTGGCCATTTTTATCCTCCATCAAGAGTGGATGTCATCCGCGTGCATCGGATGGGGTGCGGTGCGCCTGGTTGTCCGGGCCTGTGACGCTGACAAGTTGCGCATTGGGGGAGCTTTCGGCGGGAATTCCCGCCAGATGAAACTTCGCCTAGGTGGTGCGATTGTTGAACAATTACTGGTTGTTGAACAATTTACGCGACCTGGGTCACACCGTCAAGAGCTGAGAAGCCTTATCTCCGGAAAACACGGGTGCAGCTGCCCGCCCTGGAGATGTCCTTCATCTCGGCGCAGGTACCTGCCCTTGATCTTGTCAAAGCATGGTGCTGTTGGGCGGGTTCATCCTGATCACCGGATGCTCGTCACTATTGGTGCGGCAGCTCACGGCAAAACTACGACACGACCTCTACGGCGGCGTCATGCCCACCAGCCCAGAAGATGCCGCGAAGAATTTCAGCACGCGTCGGCCGATGCGACAGATCCTGGTCTACCTCAGCGACGGACAAGCCACAGTCGGAATCACCGAAGCCTCAGGCTCGGGCGGCGGAATTCCTGCCTACCCGTCGTCCCCCGACCTTCCAACCGGCGAAGCCCCTGCGACCCCAGGGCAGTACTGCAGCCGGAGCACCGCGGTTATGAGATGGTCGAGGTTTTAGGTGCTGCTCCCATGGCCGCCTAAAAACGACGGAGACCGTGAACCGGGCTGTCGACGGCAGCTTGGTGTCCGGGGCCGCTGAGCAAGACTGAGCCAGTCATCCGATCGAACTCGAAAGGTACTTTTTGGCAGGCACCACACCGCCCGGCGGAACGCACCCCTGACTCCATTTAGCTCGGCAGTGGGAGGCAGAACGGAGTATCTGCACTCGGCAAAGGACAGGGTCTGATGTAGCGATTGCCCACCGGCTTTCCGTAGAAAACGTCGGGGCCAGGTCCGCCATGACCAACTGGCGGATGCTTGACTCGTCCGTTTCCAGGATCCGGTCCAGGCCCGTGCTGTGGCGTTCAACTTCGGTAGGGCACGCAATGACCCCGCCAGGATGAAATGTCGTTCTCCGGCCTCCTGCAACCGCTTGGAGGTTCCGGAGCTCGAGTTCATGGTTGAACCGAACTGTTGGTGGGGCGGGCCAGCTTCGCCGCAATGCATCCAAATCGATGATGGCATTGCTGATTCCGTCATCAATAAGGAGCCAGTGCAGAGCCTTACCCGTTGTCGTCTCTCCAGAATCAACCGTGCCATTGAGGAATACGCTCTGATGATGAGGGGCCATCTCAGGGTTTGGTGCGTGTCCCACCAGGATGTCCCGCTTCAAGGAATTGGGACAGTGCTGCTCGACCCGCTGAACAGTTTGGAAAGCCTTCAGAAGCAGTTCAGCCCGAACCGCTTGCTCGATCACCTGCGCCATGATGGAGCCGCTCTACCAAGAGGGATGTCAGTTGGTGATTCGACTGGTGGAGGCTCCATGGGGTCGAATTGCGCGCGGGGAATCACGTGCCGCGCAACTGCTCTGACTCGTCAGGGAACGGGACACCCACTGGATAACAGCCGGTCGCCGAGACGTGGTGTACCCGGTTCGCTTGGTTTCCCCAATTCGCCCGCTCCATCCCAGTTGGAGTGGCGCGGCCTGCCGAGTGCTTGGGGGCATCCCCAAGCACTCGGCAAGTCGCTGATGGTCACAAGCGCAACCGACGGTTACGAGGAACGGTTCAGTGCATGAAGGTAAACCAGTTGAGGTTGGTGAAGTCGGAGGATTGGTCGCTGCTGAAGGTTATGTAGACGGTGTGGGTGCCGGTGACGCCGGTGATGTCGGCGGTCTTGGTGGTCCAGGTCTGCCAGCCGCCCGTGTTGGATACCGGGATGCTGCCGACCGGGGTACTGGAAGGTGAGTCCAGTCGGACTTCGATCAGGCCGCTGACGCCGCTGGCGGCGCCCGATGCCACCCGGGCCTGGAACTGGGTCGCGGCCTGGGTCCCGAACACGACGTTGGGGTATTCTGCCCAGTCCCCGGGAGAGATCCAGCCGATGTCCTGCCCGCCGCCAGTGTCACCGGTGCCCTCGATGACGACGCCGGAGGCGTTGAGGTAGTTCTCGGCCTGTATGGGGGCGTATGCGTCGGTTCCGGTGTCACGGGTGAACTTGAACCAGTTGAGGTTGACGAAGTCGCCGGGTTGGTCGCTGGTGAAGGTCAGGTACACGGTGTGGGTGCCGGTGATGCCGGAGGTGTCGGCGATCTTGGTGGTCCAGGTCTGCCAGCCGCCGGTGTTGGATACCGGGATGCTGCCGACCGGGGTGCTGGAGGGTGAGTCCAATCGGACTTCGATCAGGCCGGTGACGCCACTGGCGGCGCCGGATGCGACCCGGGCCATCAACTGGGTCGCGGCCTGGGCGCCGAATGCCACGTTGCCGTACTCGACCCAGGAACCGTTGCCGACATAGGCGATGTCCTCGCCACCGCTGGAGTCACCAGTGGCTTCGACGCCGACGCCGTAGGCGTCCGTGTAGGCCTCGGCCTGGATCATGCCGTACGCATCGATAGCGGCGGCTGCCGGTGCCGAGGGTGTCCAGACGTAGGTGCCGACGGTCTTCGGCGGGATGCTGTCGATGAGCTGCTGTTGTCCGCTGCGCAGGGTGAAGTCGCGGGCCAAGGAGCTCTGGTTGATCACGATGGTCGTCACCGTGCCATCGGGGTTGAGGAAGGCCACTGTGGTGAGCGTGTCTGCGCTGCCGTAGTCGCTCCAAATCCGCTTGGCGCCGCGTTGGATGAATTTCGAGAACTGTGCGAAGAGGTAGTACTCGGGCAGGGCCCAGTACGTATCGCGGTCATCGGGGTTCTGGATGAGCGGTGTCGGGTCGGGGGAACCCAAATGCTGGCTGTCCCGGTTCTGGTCGAGCATAGTCACCCATGCGATGTAGCCCGTCGACCAGCAGCGGAAGTACCGTGCGATCCGGTCTGCGCCTGCAGTCCCCCACCACATCCGCTCGGTCATGACCATATCGAGGTCGGGGTATTCGGTCTTCGCCAGGGACATGGAGCTCGGGTCGCCGGAGTAGTCGTGCCAGGCGATGCCCTTGGTGTTGTGGTAGGCGTCGGTGTATCCGGAGTCACTGGTGCCGAGCGAGTCGGCAAGGTAGGTTCCAACGTCGCCGAAGTTCCAGTCCCATGCCCAGACTTGGGTGGTGATGCCGTGCGCGTCGAACTCGGCGCGCATGGTGTTGATGAGCTGCTTTTGCTGCTCCGCATTGACCAGCATGCTGGGGTAGATGCCGGCAGGCCAGCCGGGTTCGTTCTGCGGCGTCACGGCGTGGATAGGAATGCCTTGCTTGGCGTAGGCCTGGATGGTCATCCGGTAGTAGCGGGCGAGGACGGGGATGTACTCGTCCAGGAGGTGGCCGTCGATAAGGCTGTTGTTGTCCTTCATCCAGGCCGGGGCGCTCCATGCGGTGCCGCAGATGGTGAGCTTCGGGTTGATCCGGAGCGCGTCCTTCAGGGTGGAGATGATGTTGTTATCGATGTCCTTCTGAATCGAGAACCGCGACAGGGTCGGATCTGCCGGGCCGTCGTCATAGGTGTAGAAGTCCGAGTGGGTGAAGTCGGAAGCGCCGAAGCAGATGCGCGTGAGGTTGAAACCGGCACCCTTGGCGGGGTCGAAGAGCGACTGGAGGACCTTGCTGCGCACGCCCGGGGTCATCAGCGACAGGTTGCGGATGGTCGAGTCCTCCATCGAAGAACCGACACCAAGAATACTCTGGTACGCCTTCGCCGGGTCGATGTTGATGACCTGCCCGAAGTTTCTGCCCGCGGTGCCCAGGGCGATGTCGTTCTGCTGGCTGAGCTTGTAGGCGACGCCGGCCAGGCCGATTGCCGGATCGGTGTACCAGGTGCCGCTCTTGGGCGCGTAGCCGGGCGCCGTGGACTCTGAGCTCCAGGTCACCTGGGCGGTACCGGCGGCGCGCGGACGGCTCGGGGCGGCGGTCGCCTGGCCCGGCCGCGCGAGCACAGATCCTGCTGCTGCCGCCGCGACGGCAGCGACCGTCATGAAGCTGCGGCGGTTGAAGCGGCCGAAGCCCTGCGGGGACGGTTGCGCTGGGGTGGAAGGGGAATCGGACATGGAACGGCTCCTTTGGATTGGGTTTGGGTTTGCGGTTTGGGGCGGCTGCGGGCGGCGCTCACTGTCGGCGGTATCCCATGGTTGAGTGGGTTTCCCGGAGACGATCCAGTTAATAGTTCCTAGGGTTCACGGGTAATAGTTCCTAGGGTTCACGGGCGGGCTTTGCTGCTAAATGCGGCGTCGAAGCTGCTCTGGG
>NZ_JAGGPJ010000042.1 GCF_018613875.1 Arthrobacter sp. ISL-28
GGACGCGTCGCAGCAGGGCTGGCGGCGGACGACGATTCGGCTGTGGCCGCTCCGCCTGCGAAGTGAGTGAAGGGTGTGCTGTTCAGGCGGGGGCCGGGACGGTTCCGGCGTGATTCAACCCCCTCCGCCTGGCGCATGCCGTCCCCACTGTTGCCAGGCCTGGCTGACCTCGATCCGTCGTCTCTGGCTTCTGTCAGCCGCCCGGCGCCGGAATCCTAAGAAGTCTCCTTCTGCCAGGGCCACCTTCCTGTGATTTCCAGCTCGAGCGAGAAGCTGAGGAAGGTACGGATGAGCACGATGATTTCCAGCACACCCACGCTTTCGAACGTCGGCGCGACGGCTATGGTGCGGATGATGTCGGCCGCGACCAACAATTCCAGCCCCAGCAAAATGGAGCGACCGAGCAGCTGGCGGTAGGAACGGTAAACAGAAATCTGCTGAGCACCTGCGGGGAGGCGCCGGGTCTGGTATCCGCGCAAGGCTAAGGGGATCGAGACCACCGCGCCGATCACCATTACGGCAACGCCCGCGAAATCCATGAACCTTCCGACTTCTTCAATAGGGTGCAGAAAATCCATACTGCTCTCGTTTGATTCCAGTTCTTTCGATCAATCCGGCTCGCCTAGGTTTTGCGGATTCAAGAGGATCTCCCGGTGCTCCCCGCGAATCCCGCTGGCAGAAAAACGTCTAGGAGTGCCAGTCGCGGGCCAGAATATCGCGGGAGCTCCACGGAAGACCCTGAAAAAACCTGGTACCTGCCCGCAGAAGTTAGGACCAGTGGACCCCGTCCACCGGGAGCGGCACGGCCCAGTCGGGTTACAGAGTGTCGGGGGCTGGTGGCCATCGAGACCAAAACCGGCCCGCCATAACCGACCGATGCGGAGAGAAGCGGACTTGACGTGCTCCTGTCGGACAGGTGCCGGTTCGGGCCGCTGCTTCTATTTTTCCTGGGCGGACACCTGCTGCACAGCCGCGGGGCCGGATGAAGATTTCGCGTTGATGGCCAGTGCGATGGCTGCGAGGACGATCACGGTGACAATGACTGCTGTGGTGGCGCCCGTCAGCCCGAGGGCGGGGGTCAGCGCTCCGATGGTGAGCACCGGTACGGCAAGGCCGGACTGGGCGGCGATGAAGTAGGCGGCGACGCTCTTAGCGTGGCTTTCGTGCTCGACGACGCCGGTGAGCTGTCCGAGTCCGCCCATGAATGCCAGGCCTGCTCCGAATCCGCCGAGGACGGTTCCGGCGCCGAAAAGAAGGAAGTTGGCGGTCAGGAAACCTGTGAGGACCAGGGAGAGGGAGAGGATCAGCAGGGGCAGTCCCCGAAGCAGCGACCACTGTGGTCCTCGTGACCTGAAGAGAAGTTGGGCGGTGACGCCGATTTCGAAGAGGATGAACGTTGCCAGTCCGGCTACGGCGAGGTTGTGGATCTGCAGGGTCTGGGCGATGAAGCGCGGTGTCAGGCTTGAGAATAGCCCGAGCAGGGTGAAGGTTGGAACCACTGCGATTGCGGATTTCCAGTACACCGTCCTGGCCTGTTGCGGGACACCGACGCGGGGCGTCCAGTTGATCTTTGCCCCGGGGGTGCGTGCGTGGGTTTCGGGGACGAAGAACGTCAGGACCGTCACGGCCGAGACAAGGCTGATGAAGACGATGAAGATCAGCACGGTCGGGGCAGGGAGGTACTGGGCGGAGGCACCTGCGATGAGCGGTCCCAGGCCGAGTCCGCCCATGTTTGCTGCGGTGGAGATCATCGCGGGGAAGGCTTTATTCCTGCCCCTGAACAGCTCCGAGAGTGCGGCGGTCGCGGCGGAGGTGATCAGTCCCACGCTGACGCCGCTGAGGAATCTGGCGGCGAGCAGCATTGGAACGCTGGAGGCGAAAATAAAGAACAGGGTTGAGGCGATGGCAAGGATCAGCGCGGCGATGGCCAGTGGCCGGCGGCCGACCTGGTCGGAGAGACCGCCGAAGAAGATCAGTGCCAGCAAGGTACCAAAGACGTAGATCGCGAAGACCCACGTTGTTGTTTCGGGGCCGAAACCGAACTCGTTCCCCCACAGGGTGTAGAGGGGGATGGGCAGCGTGCCTCCGGTGGTCAGCAGCGCGAAGGTGGCCGCGATAATGGCGAATGATGTCCTGTAACTGGTTTGGGGGAGGCGGGGCATGTCAGATTTTCCTTTTGCCCGGGGGCGGAGTGGTGTTGGTGTGAAGCAGGGCCCTGACTCCGAGCCCTGAGGCGATGCCGGCAAGCGTCGTGGCCGCTCCGATCCATAGCGGGTAGGCGCTGATGCCCAGGGCCGCGTCGACGGAGTATCGTCCGGGACCGGCCAGGCTGAGGGCGGCAGCGATGGTTATGAGTACCAGAGGGTACTCATAACCATCGTGCTGGACCCAAAGGCCGTTCCTTGCCTTAACGGTCAGGGCGACGGTCATAACGCCGATGGCGACCATTCCGGCGAGGGGAGTCAGAGCACCGGCAACCAGGAAGAGGCCTCCTCCAAGCTGGCCAGCCCCGGCGGCCAGCGCCGTGAAGGCGCCGCCGCGGAACCCGTCAGCCTCGAACTCGTCGATGCCGCCCTGAAGGCCTCTCCCGCCTAGGCGGAAGGAGACTTTCTGCACACCGTGGCCGGCGATCAGCAATCCGATCACCACGCGGAGCAGCAGGATTCCCGCATCAACATTCATGAAGTCGGCCCTCCCCGTCGTTATTACCGGCTCAGCCTGCGTTACCGCCGAGGAAGTCCCCTGCGTAGTACATGCCCAGGCCGTAGGCGCCGCCGTGGGCCTTGACGATCTCGGAGACGGGAACATACGTTTCTCCGCGTGCCCAGTCACGCTGAAGCTCGAGCAGGACCTGGACCCAGGTGACCGGGACGGCGCCGGCGGCTGCCATTCGCTGGATTGCCAGGTCGTGGGCTTCGGGACTGACGCCTCCGGAGGCGTCGGCGACGACGTACACTTCGTAGCCCTGGGCCAGGGCGGAGAGGGCCGGCAGGACGAGGCATACCTCGGTCCACAGGCCTGAGAGGACAATCTTGGTCCGGCCGGTAGCCTTGATCGCATCGACCACGGCCTGGTCTTCCCAGGCGTTCATTGTGGTGCGGTCGATGATATCCGCGCCGGGGAATACTTCGGCCAGGGAGGGCAGCAGGTTGCCGGAGAAGGTCTTGGCGGCCACGGTGGTCAGCACGGTGGGTACGTTGAAGGCCTTGGCGGTCTTGCCCAGTCCCACGGTGGCATTAATGATAGCGCCGCGGTCACCCTGGCTTCCGACGCCGAAGAACATCTGCGGCTGGTGATCCACGAAGAGGAACACGCTGTTGTCGGGTGTGATGAGGTTCTCGCTCGGGACTGCCTGGACGTTTTCGAGGTTGACGTTTGTCATTGTCTTGCTTCCTTCACTGTTGTTGTTGGGGGTTTTTCTTAGCGCTGCACGGAGGATGTCGTACAGACGTCTCTTTTTCATCGGGTTCTTCTGATGATTAGTGGGCGTGGGTTTCAAAGGCATCGCCGGCGACGATCGCCGGCGCCCCGTGATGTGCTGAGCGCCACTGCTGCTGTTGTTCGGATTCTGCGGCAGCCTGGGCGAGCAGCTCGGCCTGACGTCCGCCGGTGCTCGAGGGTTTGGCGGTGGCCTGATAGCCGCCGTAGTGGGCGACGGGGCTCCAGAGCGGGCTGATGGCCGGGATTTCCTCCTCCTGGCCTTCATAGTCACCAGCTGCATAGACGATGCGCCCGCCAACAATGGTGGCCAGTGCCTCGATGTGCGGAATGTCCCGCTCGTCGACGGCAAAGAAGTCATCCGAAAGGATGCTCAGGTCACCGTAGAAGCCTTCACGCAGAATGCCTTTGACGTTGTCCTCGCCAGTGAGTTTCGCTCCTGCCACCGTGTACATCTGCAGTGCCTGTTCGCGGCTGACCCGGTTTTCGGGCGGGTAGATAAGGGTGTTGCCGATGGTGCGTCCGGAGACCAGCCAGTGCAGCGCGACCCAGGGGTTGTAGGAGGAGACGCGGGTGGCGTCCGTTCCTGCCCCGACCACCATTCCGCGGCCGAGCATCTCGCGGATCGGCGGGGCCTCGGCTGCGGCGCCGGCGCCGTAGCGCTGAACGAAGGCTTCGCCCTGGAAGGACATGCGGTTCTGGATGGACAGTGACCCGCCCAAGGCTGCGACCCGGTCCATGCTGGAGCTGCTGATCGTCTCGGCGTGGTCGAAGATCCACCGGTTCCCGCCCGGGAACAGGCCGTCGGCGGCGAGTTTTTCGAACACGGCCAGGTCGCGTTCGATTGTTTCGTTGTAGGTGGCATGGAGGCGGAAGCCCCAGCCGTGTTCCATCAGCAGGCGGACGGCCTTTTCGAACTCGACTTCATAGTTCGACGCAAGTTCCGGGCGGGGTTCGGTGAAGTTTTCGAAGTCCCCGGCGGCCCAAGTGAGGTTTTCACCGGCGCCGTTCAGCCGCAGGTATTCGTCCCCGTCTCCGGGTTTGACAGTCTCCACCCAGCGTTTGAGGTCATCGAGTTCCTGGCCGGCAACCTGGGGGAACAGGTGGTAGGCGATACGGAGGGACAGATTGCCTTCGTTGGCCAGATCCATGACGGTCCGGTAGTTGTCCGGGAAGTTCTGGAAGCCGCCGGCGGCGTCGATGGCAGAGGTGAGGCCGAACCTGTTGAGCTCCCGCAGGTACTGGCGGGTCGAGTTCTTCCGTTCGTCTTCGGGCAGCAGTGGGGCCTTGGCCAGGGTCGAGTACAGGACCAGGGCGCTGGGAGCGGCGAGCAGCAGGCCGGTCGGTTCTCCGTCACGGCCGCGGACGATCTGGCCGCCTTTGAAGTCCGGGGTGTCCTTGGAGTAGCCGGCGGCCTTGACCGCGGCCCGGTTCATCAGGGCAGACTGATACAGGTTGAGGATGAAAACCGGGGTGTCCGGGGCGGCTTCGTTCAATTCCGCCACGGTAGGCAGCCGCTTCTCTGCGAACTGCTCCTTGGTAAACCCGCCCACAACGCGGACCCACTGGCCCCTCGGTGTGCGGGCAGCCTGCTCACGGAGCATCTGCATTGCCAGCTTCAACGTCGGCACGCCGTCCCAGCGAAGTTCCATCACGTAGTTCAGCCCGCCGCGGATGACGTGCAGATGGGAGTCGTTAAGCCCCGGAATCACCCGGCGGTTCTGCGCGTCGACGATCTTGGTAGCGGCCCCGGCCACCTTCAGAATGTCGGCATCATCACCGACAACAACGACCTTGCCGTCTTTAATGGCCACTGCCGTGGCCTGGGGCCGCGCCGGATCTCCGGTGAAAACCTTGGCATTTCTAACGATGATGTCTGCTGGCTGTTCAGCATCACTGCGGGGTATGATCCCGCCTACAGGCATTGTGGGCATGTCCGCCCACCTCCAATCCATTTAGCGAATGACGCTCTTGGGCCTTCTGGGTTCACTCCCTCGCCTCCCCGGATCGGGTGATGCAGAGCGGTGGAGGACTGACAGAAAACAATCTACCTTCTGAGGAAGATATTTCCAAGCAAAATATATCCTCAAAAGACTCTTCTTAGTTGACATCCAACAGGTGAACAGTCATAGTTATATGCATACGCATGCAAGTCGAGGCTTGCTGAACCCACATCACGCAGGAGACGAATATGACGACGATTGAGCTCACCCCGGGCACGTGGACCCTTGACCAGGCGCACACTGAGGTGGGTTTCTCGGTCCGCCACGCGGGCATCAGCAAGGTGAGGGGAGCATTCACCGAGGCCTACGCAACCCTCGTTGTCGGTGAGACGCTGGACACCTCCTCCGTCGACGCCACAGTGCAGACGGCGTCCTTCGATTCCAACGACAACAATCGGGACGCCCACGTCAAGAGCCCGGACTTCTTCGACGTTGAGCAGTACCCGCACATGACCTTCAAGGCAACCGAAGTTCAGGGCACCCCGGAGAACTTCCGGCTCACCGGAGACCTGACCATCAAGGAAACCACCAGGCCGGTAACCTTCGACGTCGAGTTCGGCGGCGTGGCCGTCGACCCGTTCGGTGCCACCCGCGCCGGGTTCTCCGCCACGGCGCAGATCTCCCGCAAGGCATTCGGCATCACCTGGAATGCCGCCCTGGAAGCCGGCGGTGTTCTGGTCGGTGACAAGGTCACCATCACCGTAGACTCCGCCTTCGTACTCCCGGCCAGCTAATCCCCGGGCACCCCTCCGTAGCCGGTCCCCCTCCGGTAAACGGTAGCCAAGGGCGCGGGTACCCGATACCGGGCGCCCGCTCCCTTGGCCGGGATGCCGCATCCGGCAACACTGCAGCGTCGGCGGATACGGGACCCGGTACCGCCGTCGGAAGCCGTTCCGGTCGCAACGCAAAACGCACACCGGACTGGCCCCGAACGCTCCGGGGGAAAGAGCACGTGGACCCCCCACACATGCACTTGCAGATAAACCGGATATGCCTATAACAGGCCGAGACACCGCCGGCGAACGGAAGGCTCATTATGCAGATCGGCGTATTCAGCGTCAGCGACATCACCCAGGATCCCACCACGGGGTACACCCCTTCGGAGAATGAGCGGATCAAGGCCTCGGTGGCGATCGCCAGGAAGGTCGAAGAAATCGGCATGGACGTGTACGCCATCGGCGAGCACCACAACCGTCCGTTCTTCTCCTCCTCTCCCACCACGACGCTTGCGTACATCGCCGCGCAGACGGAACGCATCACGCTCTCCACGGCCACCACGCTGATCACCACCAACGATCCTGTGAA
>NZ_JAGGPJ010000043.1 GCF_018613875.1 Arthrobacter sp. ISL-28
ACCCCGACGAAGTCTTCGGCGACAGTCTCCAGGCACTCGGTAAAGGAAATTGCATGCAGGTCACCGATGCTGACCTGGCATTCCCAGATTTCCCGGCTATCGCCGCCGAGGGCATCCATAGGGGCCGGCGACTCGACCAAGCTGTGAGCACAGCCCAGACGTTGGCGAGCTGAACTAAAAACGTCCGCCCGGGGTGACCCCGGGCGGACGGTTCTGTTTCCTGCTGCGGATGTCAATCCGCTACAGCAGGTCTGTTCCACTGTCTTTGCCTGTTGCGTTGTGCATGTCAGACGGTTTCCGAGTAGGCGGGACGGCGGTCAGCGGACGTGGAGGGGGCGACGTCGGCGGCGTCCTCGGGTGCCGGGTCCTCGGATGGCATGGGCTCCACGGGCTCCACGGGCTCCCCGGCGAAGACGCGGCGGACACGGTCGGCGTCCAGGGTACGGTCCCACCAGGCAATAAAGAGGGTGGCAACGGCGTTGCCGGTGAAGTTCACCAGGGCCCGGCACTCGGACATGAACTTGTCGATGCCGAAGATGAGCATGATGCCGGGGGCCGGGATGGTCCCGATCGTGGTCAGGGTGGCCGTCAGGGCAATGAAGCCACCGCCGGCGACGCCCGCTGCGCCCTTGGAGGTCAGCAGCATGACCGCGAGCAGGCCCAGCTGCTGGCCGATGGTCAGGTCCGTGTTGGTGGCCTGGGCGATATAGAGGGCGGCCAGCGAGAGGTAGATGGCGGCGCCGTCGAGGTTGAAGCTGTAGCCGGTCGGGACGACGAGGCCGACGGTTTCCTTCTTCACGCCGGCGTGCTCGAGCTTGCGCATCAGCCCGGGCAGGGCCGGTTCGGCCGTCGACGTGCCCAGGATGAGCATGTACTCCTCTTTGAGGTGGCGGATCATCTTGAAGATGTTCAGCTTCAGGAAGGCCGTGATGGATCCGAGCACGACCACGACGAAGAGGATGGAGGTGATGTAGAAGAGTGCGATCAGCCCGCCCATGCTGGTAAGGGAGGAGACGCCGTACTTGCCGACCGCGAAGGCCATCGCGCCGAAGGCGCCGAGCGGGGCGGCCTTCATGATGAAGCTCAGGATCTTGAACATGACCCCGGTCAGGCGCTGCACGCCGTCCAGTACGGGGGCACCGACTTTGCCCATCGCGTTCAGGGCGATGCCGAAGACGACGGCGATGAATATGATCTGGAGGATGTCGCCTTCGACGAAGGGGCCGACGATGCTGTTGGGGATGATATGGGTGAGGAACTGCCACCATTCCTGGTTCGCGCCGGCGTCGATGAGCTTGGCCGCCGATTCGGAGGTTTCGATCGAATCGGCGTCGGCGTTGACGCCGTCGCCGAGGCGGAAGACGTTGATGGCGACCAGGCCGAAGATCATGGCAAAGATCGTGCCGATCTGGAAGTAGGTCAGCGCCTTCAGCCCGGTCATGCCGACCTTTTTCAGGTCCGCGACACTGGCGATGCCGCCCACAATCGTCAGGAACACGATCGGCCCGATGAGCATCTTCATTGAGTTGACGAAGGTGGTGCCGATGGGTTCCATGGCGATGCCGGCGGTCGGTGCGAGCCAGCCAACCAGAATGCCCAGGAGAATGGCGGTCAGCACCCAGAAGTACAGTTGCCTGTACCAACGCGTCTTCGGGGCCGCTTTCTTAGCTAACTGCGTCTTGGCTGGGGCAGCCGCGCCGGCGGTGGTGATGTGATCCATGATTCCTACCTCGTTGTGGAATGTCGCTGGAAGGTGCTTGATGAAAAGGCATGACTGAATGGGAGCATGACGGAGTGGACCGCGGCGGTATTCTGCACCGCCGTCCAGTCCGGGTCGTCTGTTGACGCCGAGGGGCCGGCTGTCTGCGATCTGGCTAGGGGGCGTTCTGGTTAGACGGGCGCCAGGGTGTGGCTCAGGGCCTCGATGATCGCGTCGGTGACGTCATCGGTGTTGGCTTCGCCGCCGACGTCGCGGGTCAGGTACCCGGCCGCGGTAGTCTGCTCAATGGCAGCTTCGACCTGACGGGCTTCGGCGTGCAGGCCGAAGTGGTCAAGCATCAGCGCCGCACTGGCGATCGCGCCGATCGGGTTGCTGATGCCCTTGCCGGCGATGTCCGGCGCGGAGCCGTGGACCGGTTCGAACATGGACGGGAAGCGCCGCTCGGGGTTCAGGTTTGCGCTGGCGGCAAGTCCAAGGCTGCCGGCCAGTGCCGAGCCCAGATCCGAAAGGATGTCAGCGTTCAGGTTCGAGGCGACGACGACGGAGAGGTCTTCGGGGTGCAGGATGAACTTCGCGCTCATCGCGTCCACCAGGACGCTTTCGGTCTGCACGTCCGGGTAGTCCAGGGCGACGCGGTTGAAGACTTCGTCCCACAGGACCATGCCGTACTGCTGCGCGTTGGACTTGGTCACCGAGGAAACCTTCTTCACGGTGCGCGTCCGGGCCAGATCGAACGCGAAGCGCATGATCCGCTCGCAGCCCTTTTCGGTGAACAGCGCGGTCTGCAGGGCCACCTCGTTGCCCGGTCCGCGGCCGCTGAGGTTCCGTCCGCCCAGGCCGGCGTACTCGCCTTCGCTGTTTTCGCGGACAACGACCCAGTCAAGCTCGGTGTTGTCTGCCTTACGCAGCGGTGACTGGATGCCGGGGAGGAACTTCACCGGGCGAATGTTGGCCCACTGGTCGAAGTTCTGGGTGATGTTTAGGCGCAGGCCCCAGAGGCTGATGTGGTCCGGGACGTTTTCCCAGCCGACGGCGCCGAAGTAGATGGCATCGAAATCCTTCAGGGTCTCCAGGCCGTTGGGGTCCATCATCTGGCCCGTCTTTTCGTAGTAGCCGCAGCCCCACGGAAACTCGGTCCAGTCAAAGACGAACTTGCCGCCGGAGTTCTCGGCCAGGGCATCCAGGACGCGGCGGCCCGCGGAGACGACTTCCTTGCCAACCCCGTCTGCGGGGATTGAAGCAATGCTGAATTTCTGGGTGGCGCTCATGTGCCGATCTCCTCGTTGAGTGTGTTCTATATCCTCCATCGATTGCTCCAATAACGCCCTTTTGAGCGCCCAAAAGGGCGTTATTGGAGCACTCGACGCGTTAGCTTTCGGTATGTCCAGCGGCCACTTCCAAGAAGGCCCGGGCCGCAGGTGTCAGGTCTTCCTTACGGCTCAGGATCGCAACGTTCAGGTGGGAGACGGGCTCGATGAGCAGGGTACGGAGCCCTGACTTGTGCGCCAGCGGTGCCCAGGACGACGGCATCACCGCGTGTCCGACACCTGCCAGCACCAGCGGCAGGATAGAGGTCCGGTGCGCCGCTTCGACGATGATTTCGGTGTTGACGCCGTGCGCCAACGCGTCATCGACCAGCCAGCGCATCAGGGATCCGCGCTGGCTGGCGATCAGTCGGTGACCGCCCAGGTCTTCCCGCTGAATGGACTGGCCGGGACCGAAGGTATCGGCCTGGGGGTTGACGATGAGGATCAGCGGTTGGCGTTCGAGGTCCAAGACCTGGACGCCCGGCACCCGGATGGGCGTGGGAGAGCCCGCCAGCCCGATCTCAGTGCTGCCCGTTCGGACGGATTCGATGACTTCCTCGGGGGTGAAGGCAGCGCCGACATTCAGGCGGACCGAGGGGTGCAGCCGAGTGAAGCCGGCGATCATTGCGGTCAGCGGCTCGATGCCGGGCGAGGGCATGGTGATGATATCCAGCCGGCCGCTGTGCACGCCGCGGAGGGCCTGGACTGCGGACTGCGCCGCATCAAGGTCGCGCATCACCAGCCGGGCAGGGCCGACGAGTTCCTTGCCGGCTTCGCTGAGGACAGCCCGGCGGCCAATGCGGTGGAAGAGCGGCAGGCCCAGGTCCTTTTCCAGGCTGGCGATGGTCTGTGAGAGCGAGGGCTGGGCGATGAGCAAATGTTCCGCCGCCCTGCTGAATCCGTCGTGGTCAACTACCGCCAGAAAGTACTTGAGCTTTCGCGTATCCATGCCAGTTCCTTCACCGGTCCGATCCTCGGGCTCCCGCGCGGGCAGGTGTCAGCCAGGAAAGAACCAAGCATGCTGCGCCGAAGCACAGATAGCCTACGCCTATCAGGCCCGTCGCAGCATCGACGAGCATGGTCAGTGCGGCGCCAGGTGTCGGGTGGTTCCGTGCCGGTGGAGTTTTTCCATCAAACTCCGGAACAGGGTGCTGAGGCTTCCGAACAGCCCAACCGCCGCGAGTTTGAGGACGAAAATCACCACTTGGATGGCGCCTCCGAGGAGCAGGAGCAGTGCCATGATGATGAGAGTGGGCAAAAACATGAGAAGAACGGCGCCCATTGTCGCTAAATACGCAAGGGCATAGGTGACGAGGGTTGACTGGTCCATTGGGTTCCCTGAACGGCCGGGTAGGCTCCGGCGCCTGCTGCGGTCTCCCCGTTGCAGCTGTGGGTGGTGTGGCCTGTCTTGTTTGCCGGGCCACGATGTGGACACGATCCACCTCGCTGCAGGCGCACGTTTGGGTATGGGGTCCTTTGCAATGCGCGTGAGGTGCGCTGATCCTGTCCGGATTGGGTTAGCCGTGGAATGCTGCTCGTGATCCCGACTGGCCCCCTTCGTCGATTCTCGTCGCGGTGACGCTGCTGCACCTGCCGATGTGGAATTTTTATAACATCATCCAGGTGTCCGGGCAAGAGGTTCCTGCTGTGCCGTCACGCGGTAGTGGAAGCCTGTGCGGTCTTCTGTTGCCCACGCCTCGTAGAACTCTGCCTTTTCGTACAGCCTCCGGTTCTGCGCCGGAGGCTGTAGCCAGAGAATGGCGCCGTCGTCGGTGACGGCATCCACGTGGCCGGTGGAGAGGGGGAGCCCGTGTTGCCGGATCTCGATGCTGGCTCCGACCAGGAGGGTCCAGTCGTTGATGCGCCTGAGGTCCATGGGATGAGATCTTCCTTTGGCGTGGATGGGTTGGACTGTGTTTTCAGTCGGATTGTGTTTTTCAGGTGTTCAGCGCACGTAGTCGGCACCAGTGATGTCGATGGTGGCGCCAGTGGTATGGCGTGATCGGCCGGACGCGAGGAAGGTGATGACTTCCGCGACGTCCTGCGGCGGCGTAATCTCCCCCAGAGGCAGACCACGGAGCCGTTCTGAATCGTGTGTGAGATGTGAAGCGATCCCTGTACCCACCCAGCTCGGGGCGAAGGCGTAGGCCAGGATTTTGTTCCGGCCGAACCCCCGGGCTATGCCCTTGGTCAGGGCGAGCAGCCCGCCTTTGGCGGCGCCGTACGCCAGATGTTCTGCATCGTCTCCGCGGTGAGAGGAGCGGCTGGCGACGTTAACAATGATGCCGCCGTCGTGCCGCTGGTAGTGGAGGATCGCTTCCAAGCGAGAGCAGATCGCCGCGGCGGTTGATGCCGGCGTTGTTGGCGAGCACGTCGATGCGGCCGCGGCTCTCCATAACCTCGTCAACGATGGTCCTGCAGGCGGCGGAGTCGGCCAGGTCAAAGGCTTTCGCTTCGGCACTGTTCCCTGCTGCCTGAAGGTCAGAGACGAAACGGTTCGCGGCATCAGCATTGACATCGCACACGACCACGTAGGCGCCTTCGGCTGCGAGCCGGGCACTGATGGCAGATCCGATGCCTCCGGCGGCGCCGGTGACGAGGGCGGTCTTGCCCTCGAACCGGCGCGCCGACGGCTGCGGGATGTTCATCACCGGGTGGCGGTGAAGATGGTGCGGTGCCAGTCCTTCTCGGCTGCGCCGGTGCGGTCATACATGACGTGCTTGACTACGGTGTATTCGTCCATTGAGTAGGTCGACATGTCCTTGCCGAAGCCGGATTCCTTCATTCCGCCGTGGGGCATTTCGCTGATGATCGGGATGTGATCGTTGACCCAGACGCAGCCGGAGCGGATCTCGCTGGTGGCGCGGAGGGCACGGTAGACGTCTTTGGTCCAGGCGGAGGCTGCGAGCCCGTAGGGGGTGTCGTTGGCCAGGCGGATGCCTTCGTCGTCGCCGTCGAAAGGCATGGCGGCGAGGACGGGTCCGAAGACCTCGTCCCGGACGATCTCGCTGTCCGGGGAGGCGTCGGCGACGAGGGTCGGCGCGTAGTAGGAGCCGGTGGCGAGGTCGCCGTCGGGGATCCCGCCGCCTAGGACGCGCGCGTAGCCGCGGGCACGGTCGACCATGCCGGCGACCTTGTCGCGGTGGTCCATGGAGATCAGGGGGCCAAGGTCCGTGTCCGGGTCCTGGGTCGGGCCGAGCCGGACCTTGGTGTAGAGCTCGGCGACGCCGTCCACGAAGTCCTTGTACAGGGAGCGGTGCACGATGGCGCGGGTCGCGGCGGTGCAGTCCTGGCCGCTGTTGATCAGGCTCCCGGCGACGGCACCCTGGATGGCGGCGTCGAGGTCGGCATCGTCGAACACGAGGAAGGGGGCTTTGCCGCCGAGTTCCAGGTGGACCCGCTTGGCCGTGGTGGCGGCGGCTTCCATGACGAGGCGTCCGACGGGGGTGGAGCCGGTGAAGGAGAGCATGTCGACGTCGGGATGGCGCATCAGTTCTGCTCCCGCGGTGGAGCCGCGGCCGGTGATGACGTTGATGACGCCGTCGGGGATCCCGGCCTCGGTGGCGGCCTCGGCGAAGAGGATGCTCGTCAGGGGGGTGATCTCGGCGGGTTTGAGCACGATGGTGTTCCCTGCCGCGATGGCGGGCAGGATCTTCCAGGCGGCCATTTGCAGCGGGTAGTTCCAGGGGGAGATGGAACCGATGACGCCGATCGGCTCGCGGCGGATGGAGGAGGTGTGGTCCGGGGAGTACTCGGCGGTGGCCTTGCCCTCGAGGTTGCGGGCGGCTCCCGCGAAGAAGGCGACATTGTCGATGGTTCCCGGGACGTCGAACTCCCGGGTGAGGCGGATGGGCTTTCCTGCTTGGCGGCTTTCCAGCTGTGCGATTTCTTCGGCGCGGCTTTCGAGCACGGCCGCGAACTTCGTCAGCAAGCTTGAGCGCTCGCCGGGTGTGGCGCGTGACCAGGACGGGAAGGTGTCTCGGGCTGCCTGCACAGCAAGCTTCACGTCGTCGCTGCCCGCCAATGTTACGGTGGCGACGGTCGACCCGTTGGAGGGGTCAATGACGTCGGAGGTCTGTCCGGAGACGCTGTCGCGAAGGATGCCGTTGATGAACTGGCTCACAAGATCCTGCTTTCGTGGAGTTGCCGGCTACTAGGACTGGGGTGCCCAGATGTCGCCGAGGGTGTATCCGGTCTGGAAGGGGTCGTTCTCGTCGAGGACCCACTGGGTGTGCCCGGTGATCCAGGCACGGCCGGTGATGGTTGGCAGCACTGCAGCGTGATCCGCCACCGTGGTGGTGCCGGTAAGGCGGCCAACGAATTCGCTGCCGATGATGCTGCGGTGGACGAAGTCCTCGTTCAGGCCGAGCTGCCCGCGGGCGTGCAGCGCGGCCATGCGTGCGCTCGTTCCGGTGCCGCACGGCGACCGGTCCAGCGCTCCGGTCCACGTTGACGGATCCTCCGGCAGGAGCCGGCCGTTGTTCAGCACCACGGTGTTGCGGTCCTGGCGTCCGGGGACCCGGTCGCCGGTGTGCAGCATGACGAGGTTGATGCCGTTGATGTCGGAGTTGAGTGGATGCTCCACCTTGACTTGCTCAAGCGCGGCCATCTTGATCAGTGCCCCCGCCCGGGCGAGCTCGCGTCCCTTGTCCGGGTCCAGCTCGAGGCCGCAGTCGGCGACCCTTGCCTGGGCGAAGAACTGGCCGCCGAAGACGATGTCCACCGGGATGGTGCCGAGCTCGGGCACCTCCAGGGGAAAATCGAGCTCCACAACATACGCGGGCACGTTGACCACCGTGACGGAGAGGACTTTGCTTCCCTCGACGTTGGCCACCGCCTTGACGGTGCCGACGGCCGTGTCGATGGTGACCTGCACTTCGGGTCCGGTGATCGGGACCAGCCCGGTTTCCAAGGCGGCGGTGACCGCACAGATGGTGTTTGAGCCTGACATCGGGGTGAAGCCGCCCTGTTCGAGGACGACGATCCCGAAGTCGGAACCGGGGTTGACCGGCGGCAGGATGAGCACTGAGCACAGCCCGGGATAGCCGCGTGGCTCGTGAAGCATCAGGCGCCGCAGCCAGTCGAGGTTGTCCCTGCAGTAGGCCAGCCGCTCGGCCATGGTGTCGCCCAGGACGAGCCCGGCGGCGGATGTCAGGATCCGTCCGGGCTCGCCCTCGGCGTGTACCTCGATGGCGTCAAGCCACAGCTTGTTGGTCATGCCGACGCCGGGATCACTCCGGCTTTGCGCAGGATGTGGGCGAAGCGGTCGCGGTCGGCCTGGGCCAGCGGCTGGATGGGGAAGCGGGCCGGACCAACCGGGTGGCCGGTGAGCTCGAGGCCGGCCTTGATGCCGGCGACATAGTTGACGGACTCCAGGAAGTCGCTGATCGCCCACAGGTGCTTCCACTGTTCACGGGCACGGGCGAGGTCACCCTTTTCGGCGAGGGTTTCCCAGAACTCGACGGCGAGTTCGGGCACGACGCCGGCCGTTCCCCAGACCGATGCCTCGGCGCCGCTGGCGATGCCGAAGAAGGTCAGGGTGTCCCAGCCGTTGAACGCCTTGATGCTGTCGGTGCGGGAGGCGAGCAGCTCTGCCAGGCCGATGGCGTCATCGGAGGTGTTCTTGATGTAGTTGATGCCCTCGATTTCGCCCAGTTCTGCCAGCTCGGCGGCGGTGAGCCTGATGCCGGTGGCGCCGGGGACGTTGTAGTACACCACGGGGATGGAGATGGACCCGGCAACGGCGCTCAGGAATGCCTTCAGGGTGGTGAAGTCCAGCGGGTCGTAGAACGGCGGCACCAGCATGATCGCGTCGGCCCCGACCTTTTCGGCGTGCTGGGCCAGATCGATCGCGCCCTGGGTGGACAGTGCGCCAATGCCTGCGATGACCGGCACCCGGCCTGCGGCGCTCTCGACGTAGAGCTCGATGACCCGGCGGTACTCTTCGGGGGAAAGAGTGGTGAATTCACCGGTGGTGCCGGTGGGTACCAGGCCGTGGATGCCTGCTGCGACGAGCCGGTCGACTTGGGCGCGCAGGGTCGGTTCGTCAATGGCGGATGCGTCGCTGGTGAAAGGGGTGGTGACGGCGGCGAGGATTCCGCGGAGCTCGACCTTGGTGTGTGTGGACATGGTGTTTCCTTTCGAGATTTTTGTGGATGTCTAAGGGGTCAGGCGACGGGCTGCGGCGTGGGCCGCGCTCCGCCCCGGAACCGGGCAGAAGTGAAGGGGGCCAGGACGGGGGACTGCTTGCCGTGCAGGACCAGGTCTGTCAGTGCGGCCGCAGTGCCGGGCGCCAGCGTGACGCCCATCATTCCGTGGCCGGTGGAGACGTAAGCGTTCTGCAGGTGTCCGAGGTGACCTATGACCGGCAAACCGTCCGGAGTCATGGGCCGCATGCCGGCCATCGGCGTTGGCTTCGTGGCGGGCGGTTCCCAGCCGCGGAAGTATTTGCCTGGGGCGCGCATGATGGCATCGACCCGAACCTGGTTGACCTTCTCGTCCAGTCCGCCGAATTCCATGGTGCCGGCAAGGCGGAGGCGGTCGTTGAAGGGGGTGACTGCAACTTTAGCGTCCCAGAGATTGACCGCGCTGCGCAGGCGGAGCGCGGGAACTTCAACGCTGTAGCCCTTGCCGGGGCGCACGGGAAGGGGCACGCCGAATTGCTTCGACAGGTTCCCGCTCCAGGCGCCAGCAGCAAGGATGAAGCTGTCAGCGGTGTAGCGGTTGCCGCCGCTGTGCACGGTGGTGACCCGGTTGCCGTTCAGCTCAACTGCGTCGATCGGCGAGTTCTCGACGATCCGGACGCCCATCGCGACCAGCCTGCGGTGCAGTGCCGCTGTCATGGCTCCCGGATCGACGTGCCGCTCTTGCGGGAAGTAGATTCCGCCAAGGACTCCGTCGGTGAGCAGTGGCTCCTGCTCGTGCACAGCATCCCGGTTGAGCACGCGCGGCTGGCGTCCGTACTGCGACGCCAGGTCCAGGTTGTCGATGTGGTGGTCGAAGTTGTCCTGCTCCATGAACGCCATCAGCAGACCGTCCGTGTGCATCTCGAAGTCCATGCCGTCTGCCCGGTACTCATCGAAGATCTGGAGCGTGTCGGCGGCGAGGCGGAGATGGCCCTCGAATCCTGCGCGCTGGTCACGCGAGTTGGACTTGCGCCACATGCCGAGCATGAACCGCACGAACGACGGATCGAGGGAAGGGCGGATGTAGAGCGGGCTGTCCGGCCGGAGCATCCACTTCATGGATTTGAGTACGACGCCGGGTCCCGGCACGGGTGCCGATTCCGCCGGACAAATCCATCCGGCGTTGACCTTCGAGGCGCCCAGGCCTGTTCCCCTGGCATCAACGACTGTCACCTCCGCGCCCTCCCGGGCGAGGTGGTAGGCCTGGGTTAACCCGATCACCCCGCCTCCGATTACTACGGTGTGCACAAATGATCCTTTCTAGGGTAATTCTCTGCCCGGTGATGCCGGTTCAGAAGCGGACGGCGTCAACGAACTTCTGCAGGTCCGGGTTGTCGCAGTTTTCGAAGGCCATTTCAGGGGTGGTGTTGACGGCGATTTCACCGTTATGGAAGAACACGACCCGGTCGGCTGCCTTGGAGGCGAAGGCCATGTCGTGGGTAACGAGGGCCACGGCGATGCCGTCTTCTTCCTTGAGGCGGCGCAGCACGTCCAGCACTTCTGCTGCCACGGGCGGGTCGAGGGCTGAGGTGATCTCGTCGCACAGGATCAGCTTGGGCTTCATCATCAGTGCGCGGGCGATGGCGACGCGCTGCCTTTCACCGCCGGAGAGCTGCGTGGAGCGGCTGAGGATGTGGTGCTTCATGCCGACTTCATCCAGAGCAGCTTCTGCGCGGTCGCGTGCCTCGGAGGCGGCCATGCCCCTGGTCTTGCGGGGGGCAAGCGTCATGTTGTCAAGAACATTCATGTGCGGCCACAGGGTGTAGGCCTGAAACACCATGCCGACCTCGGAGCTGACGGCGCCCCAGTCCTTCGTCCGCTTCTTGTCAGCGAACACGGTCTTGCCGTCAAAGGTGATGACGCCGTCGTCGGGATCCGTGAGCCCTGCCAGGGCGCGCAGCAGGGTGGACTTTCCCGACCCGCTCTTGCCGATGATGACGGTGATGTCGCCGATGCGCATGTCGAAATCGACGTTCTTGAGGATGGCGCGGTCGTGGAAGCTCTTCTGCAGGCCGCGTGCGGACACGAGGACCTGGCCAGTACCGGTGGAAACCGGGGCGTGGACCGGTGTGGTCATCTGGGTCCCTTTCTGCTGGAGATCGGTGGAGCGGGCGGGAGCGGGGGTGCTGTGCCGGCTCATGACGCAGCCACCTTGGTGGCGGCCACCTTGGTGCCGGGCATCATGCGGGCCAGCAGGCTCGGGCCGGGCTTGAAGCCCGGGCCGGACGTGTTCTGCATGCGCCGCTCAATCGCGCTGGTGATCAGGGAGACCGGGAAGGCGATAGCGAAGTAGATGAACGCGGCGAGGGTGAAGATTTCCAGAGCGCGGTAGTTCTGGGCAGAGATGGTGTTGGAGATGAACATCAGGTCGGCTACCGCGATAGTGGAGACCAGCGCAGTGTCCTTGAACAGGGAGATGTTCAGGGACAGGATGACGGGAAGCTGCTGGCGCATGGCCTGGGGGACGATGATGTAGCGAAGCTGCTGGAAGCGGCTGAGCTGCAGCATGCGGCCCGCTTCGACCTGCTCAACCGGCACCGACTGGAAGCCGCTGCGGTAGGTCTCGGCCATGAACGCCGTGAGGTTCGCCGTCAAAGCGATCACGGCTGAAGCGTATCCGGGCAGGGTCACACCCGTCAGCGCGGGCAGGGCGTAAAAGATCCAGAACAGCTGCACCAGCAGCGGGGTGCACCGGAAAATTTCGATGTAGCCCTGGGCGGTCCAGCGGATCACCTCGATCTTGGACATCCGGCCAACCGCGACCGGGATGGCCAGGATCATGCTGATCACGATCGTGATGACGGTGATCTGGAGCGTCACTCCCAAACCCTGGATCATGCTGGGCAAGGCCCGGCCGACTACGTCCCAATCAAAGATGTATCCATTCATGACGTTCTCCTAACGGAGCTAGTTCTTCCGAAGGTCGCCGAGGTTGTCGATTTCGACGTAGTTGACCTTGGCGTATGCCTGTGCCAGCTCTCCGCTCTTCTGCGCGCGTTCAATCGCGATGTTCACGATCTGCAGAGACCGGGGGTCAATGGTGGCCGGCACACCGTAGGCAGCGGAAGCGGAGTAGATGTCAGGGGTGGGCACCACGATCTTCAGGGACTTGTCCGCCTGCGCCTGCGACTCCGCGGTGGGCAGATCGGTGAATTCAGCGATGGCCCGTCCAGCGTTGACGGAAGAGATGGCATTTGCGTAGTTGTCCACGGACATGATCTTCGAGGTGTGGCCCTGCAGTGCCTTTTCCGGGGCCGAACCCTGCGCGGCGGTGACCTGACCACCGTTCTTGATGATCTCCTCCGCGGTCTTGAACGGCGAGGTGTCCTTCACCACGAACACGCCCTGGTACTGGTACACGGGGTCCGTGAAGCCGATGGCCAGGGAGCGTTCCACCGTGTAATCCAGGTTCGCCGCGAAATCGTAGCGGTTGGCCTGAAGACCGGCCACGATGTTCTTCCACTCCGCGGGGACCGGAACGAGCTTGACGCCGAGCTGCTTCGCCAGCTCCCGAAGCGGAATGAGGTTCGGGCCACCCAGCGTGCCGTCAGCCTCCTGCACAGTCATCGGCGGAGCGATGGCCACACCAACGCGAAGCTCACCGCGCTTCTTGATCTCGTCAATGAAGGTGCCTTGCGCCGCGCTTGTCGAGGCGCTGGCGGAGTTTGTCCGGAAGCCCGAGCCAATGTATCCGCCGGCGATGGAAACAAGAATCACGGCGAGGATCGCTAGGACTACTTTGCTTGTCTTGGTCATGATGCGCTCTCTTTGAGTTTCGGTTCCCGGGCTGCTCGGCGCTTACGCCGGGAACCGTCCGGAAGAACTTGCGAATGGTTCTGGGAATCTTGCGATGTCGTCAGGGTCGGGGCTTACGCCTCTGGAGGGTCGATTGCCTGGTGTGAACCTCGTTGTTTTATTGTCAGGCAATTTGTCTGCAAGCAACGCTACTACTGTGAGCTGCCCCACGTCTAGTCCCCGCAGGATCTCGAGCGTCATAAAGCCCCGACGGTCGTCGTTCAGGCGGGGGAGAGGCTTCGGCTTGATGCCTGGCGCGCAGAATCTTCCGGCATTTTGTCGGTGGCGGCCCGCAGCCACACGGTCGGTTGGCCATTGAGGGCCGGCATCAGGCTTCCCTCGCTGAGATACCGCCAGGGCTCCGGGCTGCCCTGGGGAATCCACCAACCCGTTGCGGGGCAGTGTTCCCCGGTGCTGGTGGCGGCTGCGGCGTTTCGGTGGATGGAGCGGGGCAGCGGCGATCTGCGTTTCATGATTCTCCTTGGGAAGGTGTGCGGTGCTCGCGGTAACTCAAGCTAGGACCGGCGGGGAGGCTGGCAGTGATGGCCATTTGTTGGAAACTGGATCAAAGAACCGACATATGTAGAACGGCAAAGGTCCCCCTCCCGCCGTACGCTGGCTTCCAGATGATTTCCATCGCCCCAGCACCCAAGAAAGAGAAGACTGTGTCTGATAACACCGAACTGCAGGTTGTCCCGCACTGGATCGGCGGCCAGGAAGTACCTTCCTCCGGCGACCGCACCGCGCCGGTCTTTGACCCGGCCCTCGGCAAGGAAACGAAGCTTGTCGGCCTTGGTTCCGCCGAGGACATCGAGACGGCAATCTCCTCCGCCTCCAAGGCGTTTCCGGCATGGCGGGACCTTTCGATCACCAAGCGCCAGCAGATCATTTTCCGGTTCCGGGAGCTGCTCAACGAGCGCAAGGGCGAACTGGCCGAGATCATCACCGCCGAGCACGGCAAGGTGCTTTCTGATGCCCTGGGCGAAATCACCCGCGGCCAGGAGGTGGTGGAACTCGCCACCGGTTTCCCCCACCTGATCAAGGGTGAGCACTCTGAAAACGTCTCCAGCGGCGTGGACGTGTACTCCACCAAGTCCCCGCTCGGCGTTGTTGGAATCATCAGCCCCTTCAACTTTCCGGCGATGGTTCCGCTGTGGTTCCTTCCGATCGCCATCGCCGCAGGCAACACTGTTGTCCTGAAGCCCAGCGAAAAAGACCCGACGGCGGCCAACTGGCTCGCAGCGCTGTTCACCGAGGCCGGCCTGCCGGACGGCGTCTTCAACGTCCTCCACGGCGACAAGGAGGCCGTCGACGGCCTGCTGGAACACCCCGACGTGAAGGCAATCTCCTTCGTCGGCTCCACCCCGATCGCGCAGTACATCTATGAAACCGCAGCCCGGAACGGCAAGCGGGTCCAAGCCCTGGGCGGTGCCAAGAACCACATGCTGGTCCTGCCCGACGCCGACCTCGACCTGACTGCCGACGCCGCCATCAACGCCGGCTTCGGTTCCGCCGGTGAGCGCTGCATGGCCATCAGTGTGGTCGTCGCCGTCGAACCCGTTGCCGACGAGCTCATCGAAAAGATCACCTCGCGCATGTCGACGCTGCGCATCGGCGACGGCCGCCGCAACTGCGACATGGGCCCGCTGGTCACCAAGCAGCACCGGGACAAGGTCGCCTCGTACATCGAGCTCGCAGAGACCGACGGCGCCAAGATCGTCGTCGACGGCCGGAACATCAGCGTGGACGGCGACGAGAACGGCTTCTGGCTCGGCCCGACCCTGATCGACGACGTCCCCGTCACCTCACGCGTGTACCAGGAAGAGATCTTCGGCCCCGTGCTGGCCGTGGTCCGCGTCCGCAGCTATGAAGAAGGCCTGCACCTGATCAACTCCGGCGCCTTCGGCAACGGCACCGCGATCTTCACCAACGACGGCGGCGCAGCCCGCCGCTTCCAGAGCGAGGTGGAGGTGGGCATGGTCGGCATCAACGTGCCCATTCCGGTCCCCGTGGCCTACTACTCCTTCGGCGGCTTCAAGGACTCCATCTTCGGCAGCTCCAAGGCCTACGGACTGCAGGGCTTCCAGTTCTTCACCCGCGAGAAGGCCATCACGTCCCGTTGGCTTGACCCGAGCCACGGCGGAATCAACCTGGGCTTCCCCCAGAACTAATCAAGGATGCTGTCAGGGGCGGCCGGAGCGTTCAGCGCTCCGGCCGCCCTCTGTCGTCTCCAGGAACTGCAGCCATGTCCAAAAACTGCAGTGCCGCGAACAGTTCAAGCCGGTCCCGCAGTCCGTCCAGATTGAGTCCGAGGATGTTGCCGGCGGCGTCAATGCGGTTCCGCAGCGTATGCCGGTGCACCCCCAGCTGCCGGGCGGTGTGGTCCCACACGCAGTTGTTCGTCAGCCAGGCCGCGACGGTCGGCAGCAGCTGGGTCTGTTCCGCTTCGTCGTGCCTGGCCAGCGGCTCCAGCAGCCGCCGGGCCACGGATTCGGCTTCCTCCCGCCGCAGCAAACCGAGCATCCCGCCGTCGGCCACTTCCGAGAAGTCCAGCAGCGGCCGGGACAGCTCGCCTGCCCTCTGCAGGGCGCGCTCGCCCTCTTTCAATGCCTGCGCCAGCCCCGGGAAGTCCGTGGGTGCCGAGGTTCCGGCCGTGGCTCCGTATCGGCCCAGCAGGGCCGCAACCTTCTGCTGATGGACCGGATTGGCCAGGATCACCACGTTCTCATTCCGCTGGGCATAAAAGACCGCGCCGCGGTGGTCATCGGAGAGCAATTCAAGGGCCTCCAGCAGGTTCTGCCCCTGGCGGGGAGGCCGGGCTGCTGTCACAATCAGGGGTTCAGCCGGCAGGCGGCCCCACACCTGCCGTGCCGTCCGGGCAGCCACGTCAGTGCTTCCGGAGAGCAGCTGCTCAAACACCCCCGAGCGCAGGTGCCGGCGCGCAGTATCGAGCGTCCGGGTCTGTTCCAGGGCCAGGCTGGCCAGGGCGATCACACTGTTGATGATGTCTGTTCTGGCAGGATCCAGCGGCTCAATTGCCCCAAGAACCAGCACGCCGCGGAGGTTGTGGCGCCGCCCCAAAGTCTGCAGGGTGATCTGCTGGCCCTCAACTGTCAACTGCGCAACGGATCGGGCGCCCTGATCCAGAGCCCGCCGGACCGCCCCTTCCACAGACGGCATCAGGTCAGAGGGCACCGGCCGGTTATTCGGCATTAGGATGTGGTTGCCCGCGGCGTCGAACAGGGCAACCCAGCCTTGAAGCTGGCGTTCCAGTTCCGCAAGAATCGAACGGAGTCCGTCCGGGCGCAGGGCGGCGCGCGCTATCGACCGTTGAGCCTGCAGCGACCATTCAGCCCTGGCGTTTTGCTCCCTGGCCAGCCAGTCCGCCACGAACCGGATGACCGCGATGAACGGGGTCCTGTCCGGCACTTCGAGGAGCGGCAGGCCCTGTTCGCTGCAGGCGGATTCAAGTCCTCCGGGCAGGGCTCCGTGGATGACCTGCGTGGCGAAGCCCAGACCGGAAATCCCATGGTCCACTAAACGGCGCACGTAGTCCCGGTACACATCGCCGCCCCCATCGCTGATCGGAAACTGTGTCCCGTCAGTCAGCAGCAGCTGCCCCGGATCCAGGAACGGGGTGGGGTCGTCCAGGTCCGAGCTGTGCACCCAGGAAACAGTCGTATCGAGTGCTTTGCTGTCCCGCTCGGGAACAACAAGCCGCAGGTTCAAGCCAGGGTTGTGCAGCAACGTGTTGATGGTCGGCGGCACTTTACCTATCCTCTGACAAACGGTCGATCCTCATAGACCCGAGTATACAAATGTCTAAGGACTCGGGAGTGTCTCGGGGCCGATCATAAAAGGGATCCCACCGCTCTTCCCCTGAGAGGAACTTCCCATGACCCATTCCCAGACCGCCTTGGCTCCAGCAGTCACCAACGCGGACGTGGTCGCCCTTGACCGCGCGAACGTCTTCCACTCATGGTCGGCGCAGAAAACCCTGAACCCGCTGGTCATCGCCGGTGGTTCAGGTAGCACCGTATGGGACCATGACGGCCGCACCTATCTGGATTTCTCGAGTCAGCTGGTCAACACCAACATCGGGCACCAGCACCCGCGGGTCATCGAGGCAATCAAGCAGCAGGCCGAATCCCTGGTCACCGTCGCCCCGGCGCATGCCAACCACACCCGTGGGCTTGCCGCCGAAAAGATCCTCGCCCACGCCCCGGACAACATGGACAAGGTCTTCTTCACCAACGGGGGCGCCGACGCCAACGAAAACGCCATCCGCATGGCACGGCTGCACACAGGCCGGGACAAGGTGATCTCCCGGTACCGCTCCTACCACGGCAACACAGGTGCAGCGATTGTCGCGACGGGTGACTGGCGCCGGATCCCGAACGAGTACTCCCGCGGCCACGTCCACGTTTTCGGGCCCTACCTGTACCGTTCGGAGTTTTGGGCTGAAACGCCTGAGCAGGAGTCGGAGCGCGCCCTGCAGCACCTGCGCCGCACCATTGAGGCCGAAGGGCCGCAGTCCGTGGCGGCAGTGCTGCTGGAAACCGTTCCCGGCACCGCCGGGATTCTGCTCCCGCCGCCCGGATACCTCGAGGGCGTGCGCGAGCTGTGCGACCAGCACGGAATCGTCATGATCCTCGACGAGGTCATGTGCGGCTTCGGGCGCACGGGCAACTGGTTCGCCCTCGACGCGTACAACGTCAGGCCGGACCTCATCACCTTCGCCAAGGGCGTCAACTCGGGCTACGTCCCGGTCGGCGGCGTCATCATCTCCGAGGAGATCGCCGCGACCTTCGATGAGCGTGTGTTCCCGGGCGGCCTCACCTATTCCGGGCACCCGCTGGCTGCTGCGTCCATCGTCGCCTCCATCGAGGCCTTCGAGGAAGACCACATCGTCGAGAACGCCGAGCGCATCGGCCGTGACCATCTCGCACCCGGCCTGGCCGCACTCGCTGCCCGGCACCCGGTCATCGGCGAGGTCCGCGGACGCGGCGTTTTCTGGGCCCTGGAACTCGTGCAGGATCCGCAGACGCGGCAGCCCGTCACGCCGGCCTTCATGGGCCGGATCAAGGCGGAGCTCCTGGACCGCGGGCTGCTGCCGTTCATCGCGGACAACCGCATCCATGTCGTCCCGCCGGCCGTGGTCACGCCCGAGGAAATCCGCCGGGCCCTGGAGATCTACGACGAGGCACTCGCCGCGGTGAACTGACCACACGGTGAACTGACCATGCCGTGAACTAACCAGCGCTGTCCCCAAGGGCAGGAACGTACGACGCCGGCCGGTCACCTTGCGAGGTGACCGGCCGGCGTCGTGATTATTGCTGGGGTAGGGCAGCGGGATCTAGCCCAGCGAAAAGACTTTGCCGGTCTGGATGCCTTCAACGGACTTCAGGTAGGCCTGTCCGACAGCCTCGGCGGGCACCTTGGTGAATCCGGGAAAGTAGTCGTGGTAGTTGGTTGCTTCTTCCAGAACCGAGGGGCTGACCGCGTTGATGCGCAGGCCCCGGGGAAGCTCGGCGGCCGCAGCCATGACGAATGATTCGAGGGCACCGTTGGCCAGCGATGCCACGACGCCGGTGTTGATGGGTTCGCGGGCGAGGACGCCGGTGGTCAGAGTGAAGGAACCGCCGTCGTTCAGGTACGGGGTGGCAAGGCGGACCAGATTGACCTGGCCAAGGACCTTGTCCATGAAGCCTGCCTTGAAGTCCTCCTCAGACAGGTCGGCCAGAGGCTTGAACGGCACGGCGCCGGTGCAGGCGACAATCGCGTCCAGCTTCCCGACCTGCTGCAGCAGGTTCTCCATCGAGCCAGCTTCCGTCAGATCAACCCTGAGCTCTCCGGAACGGGAGGCCTCGAGGACCTCATGCCGGTCCGCCAGCGCTTCGGCAGCCGCAGCACCCAGACGCCCGCTCGCACCGATAACCAGAACTTTCATGCAGTTTGCTCCTCGTTGTTCAGCAGCGCGATGAATTCCTTGGCGCTGTCAATGGTGTGGACCGTGAACGCGGCTTCGATGGCGTCCATGTCTCCGGTCCTCATCGTCCTGACAAGTTGTTCGTGGACTTCGTGGGCACGCACAGGGTCGGCCCGGGTGGCCTGGTCCTGCGCCAGCGCAATGGTCAGGTGCGCCTCAGTGACCGGCCAGAGGCGCAGCAACAGGGCATTTTCCGAAGCGGCCCAGATGCTTCGGTGGAACGCGATGTGGGACTCGTGCAGCACCACAGGGTCCGGATGGAAGGCGACCCTGTCATACTCTTCCCAGCTCGCCTCGACGAACTTCATGCGCCGGCCGGAAGTGTCTTCAAGAATGGACGCCACAGCGAGCATGTCGAGCGCCATCCGGGTCCTTGCGATATCGAGGATTTCGGCGGCATGAAGGGTCGCGACCCGCAGCCCGCGGTAGGGCTCCTGCACCAGAAGACCCTCTTGGGCAAGCTGGGTCAAAGCCTCTCGGATGGTCGGCCGGCTCACGTTCAACATCGCCGACAGCTTGACCTCGGTGAGCTTATCGCCGGGCTTAATGGACCCCGACACGATTCCGCGGCGAATTTCATTCATGACAGCGTCCCGTCGGGACACTGACGCCACGGGGGAGAGCCCGCCGACCCCGCCCGAGGGAGATAGTGGAGAACCCAGGCTCACGGATGGAATTGCATCTTTCATTTTGCTCCGCCTTATATCCGGTATCGCTATCCAAGCCCTCGCTGATTGTCAGACGAAGTTACAGTAAAGAATAGCCCGAGTAAGGACAATAAGCGACAGCGGATCAACCGCAGCTTTATGGCTCCTCAACTGACCCTAGAGATGGAAGCACCGGGACAGCTCATCGGGTTAGCCGTAATAATTCACCGGCCCCGCCAAAATGTGGTCCTGGCGCGGCACCTCGGCGCTGCCCCAGGGGCCCGTCATCTGCGGTATCCGAACGTAGCGTTTCCGTCGCGTGGCGGCACGGAGCGCCCGGATTTCTTCGGTGGATCTGTCCCAGGTGTCGGCATGTTACTTCCGGTTTGCTCGGTGTTTCCCCCTGAGTCAGTCCCCGCCAGCGAGGGCGCCTCAGTAGGCGGTTACGCCCCGTTTCCTTGCATGACCGCTGCCCTTTTGGCACCGATTCGTCTCTGTTCTAGTGGTGGACACAAGCCGACAGGCCCAGTCCACTAGATCGAATCCAGTCCACTACATCGAATTCGGGAAGAACCGACCTGCTGAAGGAAACAACACCGTGACAGTGAATGCGCGCCCCATGCCTAAGATCAGCCTGCGAAATATCGGTAAACAGTTCGTTGTCCGGCCAACCAAGGCCAACCCGCAGGGCTCCATCCTCGCGGCCTTGGACGGCATCTCCCTTGACGTCGCGGCCGGGGAATTCATCACTCTCGTCGGGCCCAGCGGCTCCGGGAAAACCACCTTGCTGGACCTCCTGGCGGGCCTGACCCGGCCGGACACGGGCCGGGTGCTGGTGGACGGCAGGGAGGTGACCGGGCCCGGCCGGGACCGCGCCGTGGTATTCCAGCAGTACGCCCTGTTCCCCTGGCGCACGGCAGCATCCAACGTGGCCTTCGGCCTGGAGGGCACCGGAAACGACGGGGTCAAACGCAGCCGCAGGGAACGGACGAGCAAAGCCCGGGAGTACCTGGACCTGGTGGGCTTGTCCGGCTTCGAGGATCGCTACCCGCACGAGCTCTCCGGCGGCATGAAGCAGCGCGTCGCGATTGCCCGCAGCCTCGCCTATGAACCAGACATCCTGCTCATGGACGAGCCGTTCGCCGCGCTGGACGCCCAGACCCGCGAGCAGCTGCAGGAGGAACTGCTCCGCATCTGGCGGTCCACAGGCAAGACCATCCTCTTCATCACCCACAGCATCGAGGAAGCGGTCTACCTGGGCCAACGTGTTGCGGTCCTGAGCTCGCGCCCCGGCAGGCTCAAGCAGATCGTGGACATCGATCTCGGCGAACGGGCCGGAACCGGCGATGTCCGCGCGAATAAAGCCTTCGTTGAGCAAAGGCACAGGGTGTGGTCGCTGCTGCACGGGGAGGTCCTGAAAGCCCGGGAAGCAGGACACGCGAAGATCCTCCCGGACGGCTCCGCCCCTGACGAGAAACGCCCATCAAGCAACGGAAAGGCAGCCTGATGACAGCGCCGACACTCACCAACACCCCGGACGCCGTTGCCGGACCAACTTCTGCAGACTCAAACGCCGACGGCGGCCGGACAGCTACGTTGGCTCCGTCCCGGATCCGCGCATCCCGGCTGCGTACCGGAATCCTGACTGTGCGGCGGGCCGTGTGGAGTTCGGGAGCGATCCTGCTGTTCCTGCTCCTTTGGGAGCTCGGCCCGACCTACCTCGCCACGGACTCAGCACGCGTCTTCCTTCCCCCGCTGCATGAGGTGCTGCAGGCTTTGGGGGCGCTCATCGCGAACGGCCAGCTGCAGAGCCATCTGTCGGCCAGCCTCACCAGGTCAGCAAGCGGCTTCGGGATTGCCGTCGTGGCCGCAGTGGCGCTTGGCCTTCTGGTCGCCTGGTACCGGTCCCTTGACCAGTTCCTGAACCCGCTGCTCGAAGTCTTCCGGAACACTGCCGCGCTGGCGCTGCTGCCGGTTTTCACCTTGCTGCTGGGAATTGGCGAGGTCTCCAAGATCAGCATCGTGGCCTACGCCGCGTTCTTCCCCGTGCTGCTCAACACCATCGCCGGCGTCCGAACCGTGGACCCGTTGCTGGTCCGGGCCGCCCGATCACTTGGCTTATCCAATCTGGAGCTGTTTCAGAAAGTGATCCTTCCCTCGGCGGTACCCACCATCTTCACAGGGATCAGGATGGCCGGAACCTCATCCATCCTTGTGCTCATTGCAGCTGAGATGGTGGGCGCCAAAGCCGGCCTCGGCTACCTGATCGTCAATTCCCAAATGAGTTTCCTCATCCCGGACATGTACGCCGGAATCCTCACGGTGTCCTTGCTGGGCTTGCTGGTCAACTACCTGCTGGTCGCCGTCGAACGCCATTTCTCCCGCTGGCGCACCGCCGTCGGATCCCAGTCCAGCTAAACCATCACCCAAAGGAACAACCATGTCACTGACCACAGAAACCAAACTTCAGGCCCGGGGGCGGAAATGAGCGGGGAGCGGCAGCTGCACCTGAACGCGTTCCTCATGAGCACCGGGCACCATGAGGCTTCCTGGCGGCTGCCGGAAAGCGACAGCTTCGCCGGGACGGACATTGCGCATTTCCAGCAGCTGGCCCGGACAGCGGAACGTGGAAAGTTTGATTCCATATTCTTCGCCGACTCGCCGGTGCTGCACGGCGACGTGCGGCAGCGCCCGTACGGGACACTCGAGCCGACCGTGCTGCTCAGCGCCATCGCCGCCGTGACCAAGCGGATCGGGCTGATCGCCACTGCCTCCACCACGTACAACGACCCCTACAACCTGGCACGGCGGTTCGCCTCGCTGGACCACATCAGCGGCGGCCGGGCCGGCTGGAATGTGGTGACGACCGCCGGCGAGGCCGCGGCGCGGAACTTCTCCCTGCCGGACCAGCCGGCGCACTGGCGCCGCTATGAGCGGGCGGCCGAATTCCTCGCTGCTTCCAGGAAGCTGTGGGACAGCTGGGAAGACGACGCTCCTGTGGGGGACAAGGCGGCCGGAGTCTGGGCGGACAATTCCCGCGTCCATGCCGTAAACCACACCGGCCGCTACTTCCGGATCCAGGGGCCTTTGGATGTGCCGCGTCCGCCCCAAGGGCATCCGGTGATCGTGCAGGCCGGTTCGTCCGAGGACGGCAAGGACTTCGCCGCCCGCTATGCCGAGGCAGTATTCACGGCGCACCAGACCCTGGCGGAGGCCCAGCGGTTCTACTCCGACCTGAAGCGGAAGACGGCCGCCGCAGGCCGCGACCCGGAAAGCATCAAGATCCTTCCGGGCATCGTCCCGGTCATCGGCTCCACGGAGCAGGACGCGCGGCGGCTGGAACGGCAGCTCGATGAGCTCATCCATCCCGAGCATGCGCGGAAACAGCTCGCCGGAGTCCTGGGGGTCTCACCGGAATCCCTGCCGCTGGATGCCCAGCTGCCCGAGGACCTTCCGTCCGAGGACGTGATCGAGGGTGCCAAGAGCAGATACACCCTGATCGTGGACCTTGCCAGGCGGGAGCGGCTAACAGTGCGGCAGCTCATCGGCAGGCTCGGGGGCGGCCGCGGCCACCGGACATTCTCCGGCACGCCTGAGCAGGTTGCAGACGCAATCCAGCAGTGGTTCGAAGCCGGGGCAGCGGACGGGTTTAACATCATGCCGCCTGTGCTTCCGTCCGGCCTGGATGCCTTCGTGGGCCATGTCATACCGATCCTGCGTGAGCGCGGAATCTTCCGGCACGAGTACTCAGGGCGGACGCTGCGCGATCATTACGGGCTGCCGCGACCGGTCAACTCCTTCCATCTGCCCAGCTTCGCCTAAGGCCCTGGGACGTCTTTCCCAACACGTGCCGGGAACCCCGCATCGGAGTATCATGCTGGCTACCAGGAAGGTCTGAACCATGCACGTACTCCAGACAGCCACCGAAGCTCTCAACGTCTCTCGGATTAACAGGGTGGCTTATCTCAGTCCGGGAGAAAGGATCTTTCTGACGGAGAAGACCGGCCGGCCGGATTTTGCCACGCCGGATCAAGGCGAAGTCATAGCGGACATCGGGCACGTCATTCCTGTGACACTCTGCTATGTCGACGACGAGCTCGAGGGTCAACTGATCGTCAGCTCCCTGACACAGCTGATCGCCTACGAAACCCAGGGCGTCATTGACTTCAGCCGGATCCAGCAGGAAGCCCGTGAACAGGTGGCCCGCCTCAGGGCGGAGTCCGGCGGCGAAACCCCGGAACCAGCGTCGGTGCAACCGCTCGGACGCCTCGACCCCGACAACCTGCCGCACAACTAAGACCCAGCCGGCCCATCAAGAGCTCTTGGTGCGGAGATGCTGGATGAGCGCATCGAGGATCGGCTGTTGGCCCTTTACCAGCTTGGTGCGGGCTTCTGGCTCGGTGGCCCAAATGGCATCGTCGATCTCAGGGAAGCTTTGGACGGTGCCCGATCCCTTCGGCCATTCCAGTGAAAAAGTGTTGCTCACGATGCGTTCGGGGTCGAAGTCGGACTCGGCCGTGTAAACCGTGATGACCTTGCCCGACGGTTGACGGAAGGAGCCCAGTTCCGCGTAGTCGACGGCCGGTGCAGGCACGCCCATCTCCTCGGCGAACTCACGCTTCGCAGCCACCAGCGGGTCCTCGTCCTGGAGGTATTCCCCTTTGGGAATGGACCAGGCGCGATCGTTCTTATGTGCCCAGAACGGCCCGCCCATATGGGCTATCCAGACCTCAAGGTCCGCTGCGGCCCGCTGCCGGTACAGCAGAATGCCTGCGCTCAAAACCTTCATGTGCCCTCCGCATTCCTACGCCCACACCCCGGACGATCCCCGGCGGTGGCTGTCAACGAGATGCGTGTCCACCATCCCGATGGCTTCCATGAGGGCGAACATCGTGGTGGGCCCGACGAAGGCGAACCCCTTTTTTCTCAGTGCCTTGGACAGGGCAATGGATTCCGGCGACTGGGTGGGCACATCCGCGTATGTCGACGGCGCCAACGCGGAGGCGGGCTGAAAGCCCCAGACGAAGTCCACGAGTCCGCCCTCGCTGCGCAGGGCAATGGTGGCCCGGGCGTTGGTAATGGCGGCACGGATCTTGAGCCTGTTCCGCACAATCCCCGGATCCTGCAGGAGGCGCTCAACGTCGGCCTCGGTGTAGGCGGCTACCGTGTCGGGATGGAAGTCTGCGAAGGCGGCACGGAAAGCGGGCCTTTTGCGCAGGATCGTGGCCCAGGACAGGCCGGCCTGAAACGCCTCCAGGCTGATGCGTTCGTAGAGGCCCTGTTCATCCCGGACGGGCAGGCCCCATTCGGTGTCGTAGTACTCACGCATCAGCGGGTCGACGGCGGCCCACGCCGGACGTGCGAGGCCGTCCTCGCCGATAATGACGCCGTCGGCGGTCATGGCAGCGTGAGGGTCATGGCTGCGGGAGGGTCAGGAACGCCAGCGCGTGGTCATCAGGAAGCCCATGATCGCGATGCCGAATCCGGCCACGATGTTCCAGGAGCCCCAGGTGCCGACGGGGAGCGTTCCCTCGCTGATGTAGAACGTGATGATCCAGAGCAGACCAATGATCATGAGCCCGAACATGACAGGTTTGAACCAGACAGGGTTTGGCTTGTAGGCCTGCGTCGAGGAGACCGGCTCGGCTGCGCGGGCGGTCTTCTTACGTGGCTTTGACTCGGGCACATGTCCTCCTTGGCGGGCTGAATCAAGAACGGAGACTGTGGCTTGATATCCTGCTGAAAGGAATATTGCCGGCGGTCTGCGCGCTCCTGGTCAAGTCTGAAGCTTACTAGCAGCCAATACTAGCTGTACTTCAGGCCACACCAACGCTCACCGCAACCGCCTTGGAGGAGAACGCGTGGTACTGCAGGAGAAGGTGACATCCCCTGCCGCGCCAGCAGCCGGCATCGTGATCCTGCGCAAGGCCGTGCAGATTATCGGTGAGCTGCTGATCACGGCCGGCATTGTCCTCCTCCTCTTTGTCGGCTGGCAGCTGTGGTGGACGAACGTTGCCTCGGACGCCAAGCAAAGCGAAGTGGTCAAGGACTTTGCGCGGGGCCTCGGTGGCCCCGCCACCCCCAAACAGCCGCCAACCCCGGGCTCGGGGGCAGCCCCCGGGGCGGCGGATTACGGCGCGCCGGTGGTCGCCGCGGCTCCTGCCCATGGCGGCACCATCGGGATCATGTACATTCCCCGGTTCGGTCCGAACTATGCCCGCCCCATCGTCGAGGGCACCACCGCTGATGTGCTGGATACGCTGGGCCTGGGGCACTACGGCAGCACGTCCATGCCGGGCGCCGTGGGGAACTTCGCGGTGGCCGGGCACCGCCAGACGCACGGTGCCGTGCTGGACAATATCCACACCCTCGTCCCCGGTGACAAAATCTATGTGCAGACACGGGACGGCTACTACGTCTACGTTTTCCGCAACAACCGCATCGTCATCCCGTCCAACGCCGATGTCCTGCTTCCGGTGCCCTCGCGGCCCGGCGCCAGGCCCACCGAAAGATTCCTGACCATGACCAGCTGCAACCCGCGCTTCGGTTCAGAGGAGCGGATCATTGCCTACTCGGTGCTGGACCACTGGCAGCCCACGTCGGCGGGGCCGCCGTCGGAAATCGCCGCCCAGGTGGCGCGCGCACGAGGGGAGGGCTGAGACTTGTACGGTTGGATATTCCGACACCTGCCGGGCCCGCTTTGGCTCCGCATCCTCACGTCCGTGGCACTGATCGCCGGCGCCCTGTTCCTGATGGTCGAGTTCCTCTTCCCCTGGATGTCACAGTTCACACAATTCACCGACTCAACGATTGGTGCTACAGCTAAACCATGAGTAAAACCAAGATCCTCGTCGTGGACAATTACGACAGCTTCGTCTACACCCTGGTGGGCTACCTCCAGGAGCTGGGCGCCGAGACCACCGTGGTCCGCAACGATGACGTCACGCTCGCCGAGGCGATTGAAATGGCGGAAACGCGCGACGGCGTACTCATCTCGCCCGGACCGGGCTCGCCGTCCGAGGCCGGGGTCTGCATCGAGCTGATCAGGTGGTGCGGGGACAGCAGCAAACCCATGTTCGGCGTCTGCCTCGGCCACCAGGCCCTTGCCGAGGCCTACGGCGGCATCGTGACGCACGCGCCGGAGCTGATGCACGGCAAGACGTCCCTGGTCCAGCACGAAGGTTCCAGCGTCTTCACCGGCCTGCCCTCCCCGGTCACGGCAACGCGCTACCACTCGCTGGCCGCTGTCCGCGAGTCCATTCCGGACATCCTCGAAATCACCGCGGAGACCGCGAGTGGCGTGGTGATGGGGCTGCAGCACCGCACCGCCCCGCTGTGCGGTGTGCAGTTCCACCCGGAATCAGTCCTCACCGAGGGCGGCTACCAGATGCTGGGCAACTGGCTCGAGTCACTGGGCATGGCAGGCGCAGCCGAACGCGCGGCGAAGCTCAGCCCGCTCATCCAGCACTAGAACTTCGGCGCCGGTGCTTAGCGCCGTTCCCTTTAGCGCTGTTCCTGGCCCCGCCAGCCGTGCCGCTAGGGCTTCCCGCTTGCACTGGGGCTGGGCGACGGGCTGGATGTTTTTGTGGGAGTGGGCTTCGGCTCCGGAGCCTTGGCGATCGTGACAGTGATCGGCGTGCCCTGATCCACGAGTGAATTGAGGGGCTCGCTCTGGCCCGTGACCTTGCCGGGAGCCACCTGGGAGTTCTCCACTTCCGTGATCACGGCCGGCAGTCCGAGTGCCTTCAGCGCGGCCTCCGCCTCGGCGCGCGTCATTCCCCGGAGTTCGGGCATGGCGACCTTCCCCGTGGAAACGACAATCTCCACGGTGCTCCCCACGGCGACCCGCTGGCCTGGAGCCGGCTTGGTGGTGATCACCAGGCCTGCGGGAACCGTGGCGCTGTTGGCCATGGTAGTGGAGGGCGCGCCCACTAATCCGGCCTGTCTGAGGATGTCGCGCGCCGCGGCTTCGGTCCGTCCGGGCAGCGCCTCCGGAATTTTGACGGCGCTGGGGCCAGCCGAAATGTTGAGGGTCACCTCCGACTCCGGCTCCAGCATTGATCCGGTCACGGGCACCGTGCCAATGGCGGTGCCCTCAGCGATCGTCTCGTGCTGCACGCGTTTGATCTGCGGCCGGAGCCTGGCATCGTATAGCACCTGCAGGGCTTCAGACTCGGTGCGTGACTCCACGGACGGGACGGCCACCTTGACCGGCTCCGGCGGCGGCTGGTTCATCGCGTTGTACAGCCACAGCCCGCCGCCGGCCAGCACCAGGACGGTGAAGATGACAAAGGTGGCGATCCACGCCCGACGGCGGGACTTCTGTACGCGCGTGCGTTCCCTCTCGCGGGGGAGCCCCAGGGGAAGATCGTCCTGCTCCGCGGTCTCATAGAGCGAGGTGGCCTCCGCAGGCAGCACGGCCTCCTGGTCAGCCGGCTCCTGGGCCTGCCGGATCCTCCCGCCGGGGGCATCGTCCAGGAAGCTGGCGCCGGTCATGGAAAAGACGGCAGTCGGAGGGGAGTACTGGGGCTCCGGAACGTGGTCGCTGGGATCGGTCGGCGCCTCGCTTGCCGAGGCTGCGGGCACCGGGACACCGTTCTTCGCGGCACGGAGGGCGCGCATGAAGGCCGCCGCATCCTGGAAGCGGTCGGCGCGGTTCTTCTGGAGCGCTTTCGCCAGCACGCTGTCCAGGGCTTCGGAAACTTCGGGGTTGAAGCTGCTTGGGGGCTCCGGGATCTCGCGCACATGCTGGTAGGCCACGGAGACTGGGCTCTCACCAATGAACGGCGGGCGTCCGGCCAGCATTTCGTAGAGCAGGCAGGCAGCTGAATAAAGATCGCTGCGGGCATCCACGGTTTCGCCGCGCGCCTGCTCCGGAGAGAGGTACTGGGCGGTGCCCACCACGGCCTGCGTCTGGGTCATGGTGGCGGCGGAATCGGCCATGGCCCGCGCGATGCCGAAGTCCATGACCTTGACCATGTCGGAGTTCTCGCAGAACATCACATTTGCCGGCTTGATGTCCCGGTGGACGATGCCGGCCTTGTGGCTGTACTCCAGCGCGGACAGGACACCGAGCGTGAAGCTGATGGCCTGGTCGATGGTGATGTCCTTGGCCCGGATGAGGTCCCTGAGGGTTTGCCCCGCCACGAATTCCATCACGATGTAGGGGACCCGGATCTGGTCGTGCGCGTCGCCGGGGACAGCGTGGTCGCCCGTATCGTAAATGGCCACGATGGACGGATGGTTCAGGGCTGCAACAGCCTGCGCCTCGCGTTTGAACCGGGCCTGGAACTGCGGGTCCCGCGCCAGGTCCGGACGGAGCAGTTTGATAGCCACAGTCCGGCCCAGGCGGGTGTCAATTCCGCGGTGCACATCGGCCATGCCTCCCCTGCCTATGAGCTCACCGAGCTCATAGCGTCCGCTGAGCATGCGCTGGGCAGTCACCGGGAGGCGGTCCTCCCGGTGCGACGGCGATCTTGGCGGTGTGGTCACGGCTTACCCTTGGCCCGCGGTGGGGCTCGGAGAGATGCTGGGGCTGGTCCCCGGCGGGGTAATCAGGGCTCGGGCGAGGTGGTAGGTCACCACGGAGCCGTCCTCAACCTTGCTGCCGGCGCCCGGTTCGGACCTCACGAATGTTCCAGCTTCCTGTCCCGGTTGCCCGGCCACATCTTCGCCCTTGACCCAGCGCAGGCCGGCCTTTTCGATCGCGGCCCGCACCTCGGCTTCGGTGCTGCCCACGCTGATATCCGGTACGGTGACCTGCTCCGGGCCCTTGGAATAGGTGACCTTGATCGTCTCACCAGGCTGCACCGGACCGGAGGGGTTGATGTCAGTGACCGTGCCGGGGGGTGCCGGGTCGAACGCCTGTACTCCGTCCACCTGGAGTCCGAGCCCTATCAGCTCACTGCGTACCTCTGCGAAGGGCCGCCCCAGATAGGCATCGGGAATGATGTTGATCGACTCCGGCGTGGTCGCAGTGGGCGAGGGTGTGGTGGGGGAGGGACTTGCCGACGTCGTGGTAGGCGAGGGGCTGGCACTCGTTGTGGTCACCCGGCTGGGCGCACTCGTCGTCGTGCCTGCAGGTGACTGCGGCGGGAACAGGATGCCTGCCTGGGTCAGGAGGAAGCCAATGAGGGCGAAAAGCACCAGCAGGATCAGGGCGATCAGTGGCCAGGTCCACGGACTGCGTCCGCGCCGTTCCGGCTCATCCACCGGTTCCTGGTCGTACTGCTCCTCTTCCTGAACCCAGGTGCGCTCCGCGGCGAGTGCGTCAGCCCGCGACAATGTGCTGCCTGCCCTCGTGGAGGTTCCTTCCGAGGCGGCCGCTCCAGCGGCGCCGGCTGCCGCAGCACCCGCAGCGGCGCCGAGCACCGGCAGGGCGGAGGTCGCCGTCGAGCTTTTCTCGGACCCGATAACCCCGGTGGGTGCCGTGTGCGTCCTGACCGGGGCCGTGATGGGTCCGGTGGCACCCTCATAGAGCAGCATGCCGGGAACAGCGGCGTGGGCGGCCGAAATGTCGCCGTTTCGGATGGCCTCGGCGGCTTCGGAAAGCTTGATCGCGTTGGCCGGCCGGTTCTTCGGGTCCTTGGCAAGCATGGACATCAGGAGGGCCCGGACCGGTTTCGGAAGCGTTTCCGGAAGCGGCGGCGGGGCATCGTTCACCTGCGCCAGGGCGATGGCGATCTGGGATTCGCCGGAGAACGGCCGGTGCCCGGTGAGGCACTCGTAGCCGATGACGCCGAGCGAGTAGATGTCCGAAGCGCCGGTGGCTGTCTGCCCGGTTGCCTGTTCCGGAGCGAGGTACTGCGCGGTTCCCATGACCTGGCCCGTCTGGGTCAGCGGTACCTGGTCCGCGAGGCGGGCGATGCCGAAGTCGGTCACCTTGACCCGTCCGTCCGGCATGATCAGCAGGTTGCCTGGCTTGATGTCACGGTGTACCAGCCCCTGGGCGTGGGCCACCGACAACGCGCGGGCGGTCTGGGCGATGATGGACAGCGTGCGGTCCGGAGAAAGGACCTGCTCGTGTTCGATGATGCTGCTCAGCGGCTGGCCCGGAACCAGCTCCATGACGAGGTAGGCGGAACCCTCCTCCTCACCGTAGTCAAAGACGTTGGCGATGCCCACGTGGTTCAGAAGTGCTGTGTGGCGCGCCTCCGCGCGGAATCTCTGGAGGAAGCCAGGATCGCCCGTGTACTCCTCTTTGAGCACCTTGATAGCCACGATGCGGCCGAGGATAAGGTCCTTGGCCTTCCAGACTTCGCCCATGCCGCCGATCGCAATACGCGTGGTCAACTGGAATCTGCCGCCGAGGGTGATTCCCGATGTAGGCCTCACTTATTCAACACCGCCTCAAAAATCTTCTTTGCGTTCGGACTGGTTAGCTGTGCGCCGGTGGTGATGTCCACGCCTTGCATGACGATGGTGACGGACACCTGCGGGTCATTCGCCGGAGCGAATCCGGTGAACCAGGAGTTGTTCAGGCCCTCGGTTCCCAGCTCGGCGGTTCCTGTCTTGCCGGCAACTTCTACTCCCGGGACTGCCGCACCGGCACCGATGCCTTCGCTCACCACACTGGTCATCCATTTGGTGATCTGGCTGGCAATCTCCGGCGTGGTGGAGGTCCGCAACGGAACCGGCGCCGGTTCTTCGAGGACACGGAGGTCCGGGGACCGCACGGCCTTGATCAGGTTGGGGGACATCTGCACACCACCGTTGGCGATAGCCGAGGTCATCAGCGCGATCTGCAGCGGCGTGGCGCGGACGTCGCGCTGGCCGATGGCGGACTGGGCGAGTCCGGCTGCGTCCAGGTCCCGCGGGAAGATGCTCTTGGCATAGTCGAGCTTGAGCTGGTCCCCAAGTTCCTGACCCCAACCGAATTTGGCGGCTTGGTCGACGATTGCCTCCTCGCCGAGCTTCTGGGCGATGCTCGCAAACGGGGTGTTGCAAGACTGCTGGAGGGCGAACGCGAAGTCGGCGGTGTTCCGCGTGTAGCAGTTGCCGCCCGCGTAGTTGGGCAGCCGGTACTGGATGCCCGGGAAGGTCATTTCTGCCGGGTTGGGCAGGCGGCTGTCCGCGTTGTATTCGCCGGAGCTCAGCGCTGCCGCGGTGTCCACCAGTTTGAAGACCGAACCAGGGGCCAGCAGGGATCCTGTGGGGCCGCTGACCGACGGGTTGAGGTTGACCCCGGGGATCTTGATGATCTCGTTGTAGTTGGCCTGTTCCTTGGTGGCATCCTGGGTGGCGATGAGGTTGGGGTCGTAGGACGGCTTGCTGACCATCGCCAGGATGTCGCCGGTCTTGGGATTCGTAACGACGATCGATCCGCGTTGGCCGTCCGGGATGAGGTCGTACGCCAGCTTCTGTATTTTGGGATCGATGGTCAGTTCGACGGATGCGCCCTTGGGCTGGTTGCCCAGGAACAGCTGCCCGATGCGGTCAAGGAACAGCTGGTCCGAGCTGCCCGCAAGCTGCTCGTCCATGGCGCGCTCAAGCCCGGTGACGCCGTAGTTCTTCGAGAAGTACCCCGTGATGCCGGCATAGAGCTCAGGCTGCGTGTACGTGCGCTGGAACTTGCAGGTTTCGGAGCCCTTCACCGATTCGGCAATGGCTGTGCCGCCCACGAGGATGGCGCCGCGGTCGTTGCAGTAGTTTTGAAGAATGGCCCGCTTGTTCCACGCATTGGCCTTGAGTTCGTCTGCGCCAACTACCTGCACATAGCTGAGGGCACCGAAGATCAGGGCGAACATGGCGATCGCGGCAACCCACGAGTGTCGAATTGCCTGGTTCACAGTTGTTTCACCGCCTCGGTGGGAGCATCGGGAAGGGTCTGGGTGGAGTTTTTGCCGGGCCTGCCCGGAGCGGGAACAGGCTGCTGGGCCGTTGTCTGTGCCTCGGGGGTCCGGCCCGGCTGCATGGGTGTCGTGTCCACCGGTCCGCGGGCCGTGTGCGAGATCATCAGGAGCAGGCCCACGATGATCCAGTTGGCCAGGAGCGAGGATCCTCCGGCGGCCAGGAACGGCGTGGTCAGGCCCGTCAGCGGGATGAGCCGCGTGACGCCGCCGATGACCACAAAGCACTGCAGGGCCACCGCGAAGGACAGGCCGCATGCCAGCAGCTTGCCGAAGGCGTCCCTCGTACCGAGCGCCGCCCGGAAGCCGCGGGTGAACAGCAGCAGGTACATCATGACGATGGCGAACAGCCCGATCAGGCCCAGCTCTTCACCGAAGGACGCGATGATCATGTCGCTGTTGGCGAAGGGGACCAGGTTGGGGCGGCCTTGGCCGAGTCCGGTGCCCACCAGCCCGCCGTTGGCCATGCCGAACAGGCCTTCGACGATCTGGCCGCTGCCGCCGGGGGACCGGCCAAAGACTTCCTCCGTGAAGGCATTGAGCCAGGAGTCGATGCGGAGGGCAACGTGGGAGAAGACCCGGGAGGCAGCAAAGCCGCCGCCGAGGATCAGCGCCAAGCCGATGACGACCCAGCTGATGCGGCTCGTGGCCACGTAGATCATCACGATGAACAGGCCGAAGAACAGCACGGAGGAACCGAGGTCGCGCTGGAAAATCAGCACGCCGATGCTCACAAGCCACGCTGTGATCATCGGTCCCATGTCCTTGAACCGCGGGAACTGCAGGGGGCCGATCTTACGCCCCGCAAGCATAATCAGGTCGCGGTTTGAGGAAAGATAACCGGCAAAGAATATGGCGAGCGTGATCTTGGCGACCTCGCCCGGTTGGAACGTCATGGGGCCCAGCTTGATCCAGACCCGGGCGCCCAGGATTTCGCCCGCCGAGACGCCAGGGATCAGCGGCAGGATCAGGAGCAGTGCGCTGACGGCCAGCGAGATGTACGTGAAGCGGCGCAGGATCCGGTGGTCCTTGAGGAACCAGATGACGACAATAGCGACCGCCATGGCAATCAGCGTCCAGCGCAACTGATTGTTGCCGGTGTCCTCGCCGGGGGCATCCAAGCGGTGGATCATGGCCAGGCCGAGACCGTTGAGGGTAACGACCAGCGGAAGCATTACCGGATCGGCATATTTGGCGCGGATCCGGAGGACGATATGGAAAACCAGGGACGCAACCGCAAGAAGGCTGGACTGGAACCAGAAATCGGTATCGAAGGAGCTCTGTTCGTCGATGCTGATCAGCGCGTTGGCGCCGATGCTCACCGAGAGTGCCAGCAGGAGCAGCGCCAGCTCCACGTTCCGCCGGGGCTTCGGCATTGTGTCGGCGTGGGTCATTTGCCCCCCTCACAGGTTGCGGTCGGGGAAGGTGTGGCGGACGCACCGGCGGCGGTTGCCGGCAGCGCGGTCGGCCTGGGGCTTGCCGTGGCGGCAGGCCGTTTGGCAGCCGCGGCGCCGGACGCCACAGGTTTGGCAGTGGGCTTGGCCGTAGTGGGGCTCGGAGTCGGGGACGCTGTAGCGGTCGGGGAGGGCGTGAGGCACTCGTCCGAGGGGGCCGTGGTCCCCGTGCGCTCAAGGTTCTTGACGATGCGCTGGGCATCGTAGAGATCCCGGGCAGGCACAGTCTGACGCACGCGCTGCTGCGAGAACTGGGGGAGGGTATCCATCCGGATATCCGTGACGGCCTCCAGCGTGGACAGTTGGATGGGTCCGAGGCGCTGCGAAACGCCGTTGAAAATCGCCACCCGCTGGTCGAATTCGCCAATGTAATAGCGCGTTTGCGTCCAGGCATAGCCCAGCCAGAGACCGACGGCGAGGATTACGAGGGCAGCGGCGGCGATGCCCATGGTGACCCAGCGGCGGGGGCGCCGTTCCTGGCCGAATTCCTCGGCTTCGTCACGTGCCGGCTCTGCCTTGTGAGTCAGGAGGGTGGCTGCCCGGCGCGCCACGGTGCGCCCTGCGATGGTGGGGATGGAGCCGGTTTCGGCCGCGGTGACTGCTGCGCCCACGAGGAGGTGGGGCCGTGAGGACAGCTCCTGCCGCAGTACCTCGGCCGACAGGTGCTCGCCCAGATGGGGGTCTGTGGATATTGTCGGCTCCTTGCCGGAATCCTGCCCGGAGTCCGAGTTCGAGTCCGGTGCACCGCCGCCGCTGCTAGTGCCATTGGCCGCACCGTTGTTGTCGGTAGCAGCCTCCCTAGGGGCTCGGGTGGAGCCCGGCGCTGGGATAGAGATAGGGGCCGGAGCTGACTTGTCAGTTTTTTCCGCGGAAATGGCTGCGGCCGGAGCGGGGGCAGGAGGAGCGGGTTTTTCTGCCGTCAGTTCCGCCGGAGGCACGATGTCGACGGCGGCCGTCCTGACGTCGTCGACCGTCTCTTCGGCAATTTCCACCATGACAACGGTGACGTTGTCCGGGGCGCCGGCTTCCAGCGTGAGGTCCACGAGCGTTTCCACGCATTCGCGGATGTCCTTGGTTTCGCGGACGGTCCGCTCGACGACGTGCCCGGCGACGTAGTTCAGGCCGTCGGAGCACAGCAGCCAGCGTTCCCCGGGCTGCACGTCCAGCGTTGCCAGGTCCAGTTCGGGGCTGGCGTCGACATCCCCGAGGACGCGCATGAGGACGTTCTTGTGCGGGTGGGTTTCGGCTTCCTCCGGCCGGAGGCGGCCTTCATCAATCAGGCGCTGGACGAAGGTGTGGTCCACGCTGATCTGTTCGAACTCGTCATTGCGGAGCCGGTAGGCACGTGAATCGCCGATGTGGGCGAAGTGCAGCTTGCCCTCTACCAGGAGCAGGGCCGTTACCGTGGTGCCCATCCCGGCAAGTTTGGGGTTGATGTGGACGAGTTCGGACAGCAGGGAGTTGGCCGTCTGGATTTCGTCAGCGAGGACGGTCTCGGCGTCGCCGTCGTACTCGTCCGTGTCCAGGTGGATCATGTCCAGAACCGTGGCGGCGGAGGCTACGTCACCGCCTGCATGCCCGCCCATGCCGTCAGCCACGACGGCGAGGTGCCGTCCGACATAGGCCGAGTCATCGTTTTTGGCGCGGATGCGGCCGACGTCGGAGCGGGCGGCATAGCGCATAATCAGGGGACGCGGAGAGGCTGGCGCCTGCTCCGCGGGAATGTCCGGATCGGCCATGGCTATGGCCTCAATTCAATGACCGTCTTGCCGATTCTCACGGGTACGCCGAGGTCCACAGGGAGGGCCCGGGTGAGCTGCTGATCGGCCAGGTAGGTGCCGTTGGTGGAGCCGAGGTCTTCAATGAACCAGCGGCTCCCCTGCGGGAAGAGTCTTGCGTGCCTGCCGGAGGCATAGTCGTCCTCCAGTACCAGGGTGGCCTCCTGGGCCCTGCCGAGGAGGATGGGGCTGGCAGCCAGCGGAATAGTCCGGCCCTTGAGCGGGCCCTCGGTCACCACCAGCTGGCGGGCCTGCTGCTTGACCGGCGGTGGAGCCTGCTCGGCCAGTTCGGGGTTTTTGCGCACCTGCCGCGCTGTGGGGACGCCCGTGGCCGCTTTTCGGCCAATCATGAGGTCGCGGCGCATGGCGGAGACAATGCTGAAGATCAGGACCCAGAGAAGCAGGAGGAATCCAAAGCGCAGGGCGGTGATGGTCAATTCGCTCATGGGCGGCCGCCAGTGTTGGCGGGCAGGAGGCGGAAGATGATTTTGGTCCGTCCCATCGTGATGGTGGAGCCGTCCGTAAGCTCCATGCTGCCGGCAACTTTGTGTCCGTTGACGTAGCTGCCGTTCGTGGACCCCAGGTCCACGGCCGTTGTGGTGCCACCGGCAGTCTGGATTTCCAGATGGCGGCGCGAAACTCCCGTGTCATCCACGAGAATGTCAGCTTCCGATGAACGGCCCAGAACTATTGAAGGGGCATTGAGTGAATACCGCTGGCCGTCAATGTCCAGGACGGGCTGCAGGCGGGTGGGCTGCCGGCTTGGCGCTGCGGGAACGTTGGCACGCGGCGCCGGCGCTGCGGCCGGGCCGGAAGCCTTTTCCGTCTTGGAGGTGATTTCGAAGTCACCGGGACGGTGGGCCTCGTCCCGCCGGAACGAAATGCGGACCGGTCCCTGCAGCGTGTAGCCCTGGCTGCGGACGTGGTTGATCACCACATCGCAGAGTTCCTCGGCCAGAGGGGTTCCCCATTCCTGGGCCCGCTGGAAGTCGTCGTCGCTGAGCAGCACGTCAAAGACGTTGGGTGCCAAGGTCCGTCCGGCAGCGATGGTGATGGCCTTATGGTCCACTTCGCGGCGCAGTCGGCTGGCGATTTCCACGGGTTCAACCTGAGCCTTGGAACCGGTGGAGAAGACGCCGCGGACGGCCTTCTCAATGCCGCGCTCGACTTTGTCCAGCAAACCCATGGTCCTTCTCCTTTCTTTGCAGCTGCAGTGCAGTGCCCCTCGTGGAACATAACCCGCAACGCACGTCGCGACAGAGCGCGAGCCCGCCGGCAACGGGCGCCTATACATCCGATACTACTTGCCACCCCGGTGAATGACCTTAATCCACAACGTGCCGGAGTCTCGATTCGTTCATTCCGGGCTTCCCCGTGTAACGGTGATCACATGGGCTGCAGGGCCTTGGCCGACGAGCGCAGGGGATCCCGGGTCGGCCCCTGCATTCGCCGGCCAATCGGTTTGACGGACCCCCAAATCGGCCGATTGGCGTTTTGCCGTAATTGTCCGTTATGCTTGATCTCGCTGCTTTTACGAGGTTGCAACTCCGGAGTCCGGGGCTGGAACTGAGTGGAAGAAGTTGCGCGCGAGTGGCGGAACGGCAGACGCGCTGGCTTCAGGTGCCAGTGTCCGAAAGGGCGTGGGGGTTCAAATCCCCCCTCGCGCACGCATCAAAAACACCCCGGTCTTCGGACCGGGGTGTTTTTCTTTGCCCTGATGTGGGGGTGTAGACGGCGTTATGGGGTTATAGGACAAAACGTGTGTAAATCCCGGGTGTGTCAGGGGACCGGCGTCACCAGGGTTCGGTCAGCTGCGAACTGTGCAAGGTTCGCGAGGGTGAGCTCTGCCATCGCGGCGCGGGTCTCGCTTGTTCCGCTGCCAAGGTGCGGCAGCAGGACCACGTTGTCCAGGGACAGCAGATCCTGCGGGACCTTCGGCTCATCGGCGAAGACATCAAGGCCGGCTCCACCCAGATGTCCGGCCAGCAGCGCCGCCACGAGAGCCTGCTCGTCGACAACCGAGCCCCTGGCGATGTTGACGAGGTAACCGCCCGGACCGAGTGCCTCGATGACCTCACGGTCAACCACGTGCACAGACTCGGGGCCGCCTGCCGCTGCCACGATCAGTACATCCGACTTCCTGGCCAGCTCCAGCGGCGAGGACGCGTAGTCATACGTCACCCCGGCCGCCTTGTTGCGGTTGTGGTAGCTGATGGTGCAGTCGAAGCCCTCGAGCCTGCGGGCAATCACTTTTCCGATCCGGCCAAGGCCCAGGATCCCCACCCGCTTGCCGCTCGCCTTGGTGGCCAGGGGAAAGTTTCCCTTTCGGACCCAGTCACCCCGGCGAACATAGCGGTCTGCGGCGCTGGTGCGGCGCAACACGTCCACGTAAAGGGCGATGGCAGTATCCGCCACGCAGTCATTGAGGACATCCGGCGTATTGCTGACGGCGATTCCGCGTTCTGCCGCCTGCCTCGTGTCCGTGGTGTCGTAGCCAACGCCGAAGTTCACGACCGCCCGGAGATTAGGGAGGGCACGCATCAATTCAGTTTTCACACCGAAGCGCCCTGACGTGACAGCGACGTCAAAAGTGTGGCCGTGACGTGCAAGGAACTTGGCCTGGCCCGCTGCGGAATCGGGCAGCCGGACACCGCCGTACACCTCGGCCACCGTGTCCTGGACAGTTTGCATAAGTGGTCCTACCTGCAGGACAGCGACGTTGTTGTTCATACGCTGCACAGTAGGTTCGGGCATCCATGTGCGTCCAACATGCAATTAGCATTGATCGATTCCCGATGTGTATCGGTAGGGCTACTTTCGCGGAATTCCGCGGCGGACGGGGCCGCGTGGCGCCCGTCACAGCACGCGGCCGGGTCACTGTGGACCCGACGCACGGCCCTGGGGGTGGCCCTCCCCTTGTGGGGCTTTTGGAAGCTCCACTAGCTTGAGTCCAGCGCGGCCCCAGCTCCCTTATCTCCACCTTCACAAAGCTGCAGCCTGCCGCGCTTCACTCATCCGGAGGATCCAATGACGTCTTCTTCAACACCCCTATTCGCCGTATCGGCGGTCAAATGGCCGGCCCTCGCAGCCGGAGCGCTGCTTGCACTGAGCGGCTGCTCTGTGGCCAACTCCGACGCTGCGCCCGCGTCTGGAAGCACACTTCGCGTGGTCCTGGGCCAGGAGCCACCGACCCTGGAAGCCTGCGAATCGAATCTCACGTCCACCGGTGTGGTGGTGCGCTCAAACGTGACCGAGCCGCTGGTCGAACGGAATCCCCAGACCGGCGAACTTGAACCGCTGCTCGCCACTGAATGGAAGGCCACATCAGACACGGAATGGACTTTCAAGCTGCGCGAAGGCGTGAAGTTCCAGGACGGCACGCCGTTCAATGCGGAAGCTGCGGCGTTCACCATTGATAGGGCCGTCAACTCCAAGCTCGGCTGCAACGTGGAAGGCTACGTGTTCGGAGACGCTGATCTCAAGGTAAAGGCCGTGGACGACACAACCCTCACGGTCACCACCCCGGAGCCAGACCCCATCCTCCCGCTGCGGCTGTCCTTCCTTGAGGTGGTGCCGACGTCGACGAGCACCACCGCCAAGGTCCGCGAACCGGTCGGCACCGGCCCCTACAAAATCGAGGCATGGGACGCCGGCCAGAAAATTACGCTGAGCAGCTGGGATGGCTACTGGGGCGATAAGCCCGCCTATGCCAAGGCCGAGTACCAGTGGCGGTCCGAGAGTTCCGTGCGGGCGGCCATGATCACCAGCGGCGAAGCCGATGTGGCCCTGGGCCTGAGCCCTGACGACAACATGGGCGAGCTTGGCATCGACTACCCCAACAACGAGACGGTCGCCCTCCGGCTCGAGGCCACCAAGGCACCGCTGAATGACATCCGCGTCCGCCAGGCCATTAACTACGCCATCGACAAGGAGGGAATCGTCAACTCCCTCTACCAGGGCAAGCACAAAGTGGCCGCCCAGCTGGTGCCTGAGGGCATCGTAGGGCACAACCCGGAGCTGAAGGGGTGGGCCTTCGATCTGGACAAGGCCAAGTCCCTCGTTGCCGAGGCAAAGGCCGACGGCGTGGACACCTCCGCGCAAATCTCCCTGGTGGTCCGCAGCGCCCAGTTCCCCAAGATCACCGAACTGGCGCAGGTACTTCAGGAGCAGTTGAGCCAGGCCGGGCTGAACGTGAAGCTGAAGATGCTGGAAACCAGCCAGCACCTGACGTACCAGGTCCGCCCGTTCCCTGACGACGAAGGCGCAGTAGCCCTGATGACGCAGCACGGCAACCAGGCCGGAGACGCTGCCTTCACCGTTGACCAGTACATGCTGTCGACCGGAGCGCAGAGCTACTTCGGCACCCCGGCGTTTGACGCCATGATCAAGAAGGCGGATGCGGCGTCGGGCGACGACCGCAAGAAGGCCTTCGAGGACATCTTCGCCTACCAGAACGACAAGGTTGTTCAGTTTGCCCACATCTCCCACCAGACGGGCATCATCGGCAAGTCCAAGTCCGTGAACTACACGCCGAACTCTTCCAGCGGCGACGAGCTCCGCGTCTCGGAAATGACCCCGGCAAGCTAGCCCGGGTCGCCAGGAAAAAGAAGGACAGCCATGCTGATCTACTTGAGAAAGCGGATAATCTCCAGCGCACTGCCGCTGGTGGTGGTTATTGTCGGAGTTTTCGCGCTCGCACGGATGACCGGAAATCCGGCCAGCCTGTATCTGCCTCTGAACGCGACCCAGCAGATGCGCGATGATTTCACCGCACGCAACGGCCTGGACAAGCCTCTGCTGGTGCAGATGGCGGACTACTTCGGCGGGGTGCTGAGGCTCGACTTCGGCCAGTCCCTCCGGACAGGGCAGGACGCCGCCGACATGGCGCTGCGTGCATTCCCGGCAACCTTGCAGCTGGCGGCCACCACCATGGTGCTGGCCGTGTTGCTGGCACTGATGGTGGGCTGTTGGGCGGCGCTGAAGCCGAATGGCGTTGCCGACCGCATTTCAAGTTTCGTGTCCATGGCTGCAGCTTCGATTCCTGATTTCTGGCTCGCGATCGTGGGCATCTGGGTCTTCGCCATAACCCTGGGCTGGCTCCCGACCTCCGGAGTGTCGGGGGCCGGTGCCTGGGTTCTGCCGATCGCAACCCTGCTGCTCAGGCCCTTCGGTGTCCTGGTCCAGATCGTCCGGGGATCCATGGTCTCCGCGCTGTCGGAGCCCTACATCAAACTGGCCCGCAGCCGTGGCGCGGGCGAACTGCGGGTGGTCACCCATCACGCCCTGCGCAACGCCGCGGCTCCCGCTCTTACCGTGGCGGGCGACCTGACAGTGGGCCTGGTGAACGGTGCCGTGGTGGTGGAAACGATCTTCGGCTGGCCCGGGATCGGGAAGCTCATGATCGATTCCATCCTGCAGCGGGACTTCGCCGTGCTGCATTCCGCAGTCCTGCTTACGGCAGTGGCGATCTTTGCGTTGAACATCCTGATTGACATGGGCTACGCGCTGCTTGATGCACGTGTCCGCCCTGTCACGGTAAAGGCTTAGGAGTAGCCATGAAGACTTCATTGAGTGAGGCGGCGGCGGGGGACCAGCTGCCGGCTGTCGGGCAACTGCAACCCCTAAAGGATAGGAAGGACGGGAACCTCAGCCTCCTTCGCCTCCTGCTGAAGGACCGCTTTGCCACCGTGTCCGGGCTGCTCCTGGTCATCATCGGGCTGACCGCCCTCATCGGCCCTGCCCTGGTAGGCGACCTGGCAACGAAGCAGAACCTCCTTTTCGCCAATAAGGCGCCCTTCTCTCTGGCCTATGGCTGGGAGTACTTCCTGGGCAGCGATTCCTTGGGGCGAAGCATGCTCGCACGCCTCGTCGTTGCCAGCCGCACCACGTTCTCCGTGGCGCTGCCCGCCGTGGCCGTGGCCCTCGTCATCGGTTCCCTGTGGGGTGTCTGGGCGGGCTACCACCGCGGCTGGCGTGAAAACGTCTCGATGCGCATCGCCGACGTCATCATGAGCTTCCCGTCCCTGCTGCTCGCCGTCGTCGTGCTGTATGTCTTCAGCCCCAGCGCCGGAAACATAGTGCTGATCCTGGCGCTCACCCGAATCCCCATCTACCTGCGCACGGCGCGGGCCGAATCGGCGGAGCTTCAAAGCAGGACTTTTGTGGACGCTGCCCGGACGTTCGGCGCCAAACCGAACGCCATTATCGGCCGCCATGTCATCCCCGTGGTCTTGCCGACCCTCCTCACGCTGGCCACGCTCGAATTCTGCTACGTCATGCTGGCCGAGTCGTCCCTGAGCTTCCTCGGCATCGGCATCCAGCCGCCGGACGTCAGCTGGGGCCTCATGGTTTCGCAGGGCAGGCAGTACCTGCAGACAGCATGGTGGCTGTCGATCTTTCCCGGTGTAGCAATTGTGCTCACCACCATCGCCGCCAACGTCCTCGCTGCCTGGTTGCGCATCGCCACTGACCCGGCCCAGCGCTGGCGGCTCGCTCTTCCCCGCAGGCGCCTGATTGCCCGCATTCCAGTCAAGGAGGCAAAGCCGTGAAAACCGCTGCCCAAACCGTGCTCCCGGAAAAGTCCCGGGTCGAAAAGTCCCGGGTGCAAGATGTCGTTCTAAGTGTCAGGGACCTGGCCGTGGACATCCGGACCTACCGGGGAACTGTCCGGGCCGTCAACGGCGTGGGCTTTGAGGCCCGCGCAGGGGAGACCCTGGCGCTGCTTGGAGAATCCGGTTGCGGAAAATCCATGACGGCAAAAGCCCTCGCCGGAATCATGGACCCGGTCTGTGACCTGGCCGGCGGGGAAATCATCCTCAATGGAACAGACCTGGCAGCCCTGACACCCAAGGAACGGCTCAAGTTTGCCGGCCCGGAGCTTGGGATCGTCTTCCAGGACGCGCTGGCGGCCCTCAACCCCGTCTATACCGTCGGAACACAGCTCGCCGAGGCTTTCAGGATCCATGAGGGGCTCAGCGCCAAGGACGCCAAGATGCAGGCAATCGATTTGATGAAACGGGTGGGAATTCCCGAACCCGAATCCCGGGTCAATTCGTATCCCCACCAGTTCTCCGGCGGCATGCGCCAGCGCATCCTGATCGCGATGGCCGTGGCTCTGAACCCGCGCCTGCTGATAGCCGACGAACCGACCACAGCGTTAGACGTGACAGTCCAGGCGCAGATCATGCAGCTCCTGCGGAAGCTCCGGGAAGAGGGGCAGATGGCCGTAGTGCTGATCACCCACGACCTTGCGGTTGTTGCCGAGGAAGCGGATTCAGTGGCGGTGATGTACGCGGGAAATGTGGTGGAGAGCGGACCGGTTTCCCAAGTGTTCAGCGACCCGCGGCATCCCTATACCAAGGGGCTGCTCGAGTCCGTGCCGGTTCATCTGGAACGCGGCGCCCACCTGAAGTCCATTGCCGGGAGCCCCCCGGATCTCCATGACATCCCCACCGGCTGCGTCTACCAGTCCCGCTGCCCGCTCGTGCAGGAAATCTGCAGGGCCGAGCGCCCCCGGCTGCTGCCAGTGAATGAACACGCCGCCGATGCGCGGACGAGCGTCGACGACGACGCTGGCAGCGCCCTCAGCGCCAACAACGACTCCGACGCCCGGCCGCCGCTGCCGGGCCGGGTCGCAGCCTGCCACTTCAGCAAGGAGTTAAACAATGTCTGAGCCGCTTCTGCAGATCGATGGTTTGTGCAAGACGTTCCACGTGGCCAAGAGCGCCAGCGGCAACACCCGCCTCAAAGCCTTGGATGGGATTAGCCTGACGGTCGGCCGCGGGGAAACCCTTGGCCTCGTAGGCGAGTCGGGCTGCGGAAAATCCACGCTGGCCCGGACCCTCATGATGCTCGAGACGCCCGATGAGGGGACCGTGACCTTTGAGGGAACGAACCCTTTCGGTCTCCGCGGCAAGGAGCTGATGAGCTGGCGGCGGAGGGTCCAGATGGTGTTCCAGGACCCGTTCGCCTCCCTGAATGCCCGCATGAGTGCCGGCGACATCATCTCCGAACCCTGGGCCACCCACAGGAGCCTCTACCCCTCGTCGCGAGAGCGCCAGGCCCGCATGGGCGAACTGCTTCAGATGGTGGGGCTGCGCCCGTCGGACGCCCGTAAGTCGCCGCAGGAGTTTTCGGGCGGCCAGAGGCAGCGCATCGGCATTGCCCGTGCGCTGGCCCTCAACCCGGATGTCATCATCCTGGATGAACCGGTCTCGGCGCTGGATCTTTCCGTCCAGGCGCAGGTCCTCAACCTGCTGAATGACCTCCAGCAGGAGCTCGGCGTTTCCTATATCTTCATTTCCCATGACCTGACCGTGGTGCGGCATGTCGCCGACCGCGTGGCCGTGATGTACCTGGGCAGAATCATCGAAACGGGGGACACCGAGGAGGTTTTCGACCATCCACGGCACCCGTACACGGCGGCACTGATGTCGGCCTCGCCGAAGCTCGATGTCACGGGGGCGAAGCGGGACCGCATTGTCCTGAAAGGTGAGCTGCCCTCTCCGCTGGATCCGCCGTCGGGCTGCCGTTTCCGTACCAGGTGCTGGAAAGCAAAGGACATCTGCGCCGAGGCAGCGCCCCATCGGCGGGTGACCGCTGCCGCCGATGGGGCGCTGCACTTGGCGGAATGCCACTTTCCGCTTGAAACCATTAGGGGCCTTGCCGGCGCCGCTGCGACCACAGCCGCAACAGCCACAGCCGGGTGACGGGTCCGGAGTGTGCGGTCACCGCCGGCGTGTGGTTTGTCCCCGCCCTGGCCGGTTCTAGCGGAAGATGTTGTAGGGGCTCCAGCCTGTGCCGACGATGGTCCGGGTACCCCAAATGCCCTTGCTGAAGGGGTAGTGGGCCAGCCGGCCGTCGCTGAGCCGGCTCATGAGCCCGGAGCTTCCTGCCGTGAATCCGGCCACGCTGGTGATGCTGTTGACGATGGTCCAGCCGGTGCCCACC
>NZ_JAGGPJ010000044.1 GCF_018613875.1 Arthrobacter sp. ISL-28
CACATCCGGCACGCCAAACAACGCACACCATCAACAGGCTGTTCAAAAAGGGGAGTTGCCGCCTCAGTGACCAGCTTCCCGCCGGTCCCCCTCTCGGCGACTTAGAAAACAATACACCCACCACACCCCCACCGCAAACCCACCCCAACACCCACCACCACACCCCCAAAACCCGCGGACTGGCGGGGATTTCTGGGGTGCCCGAACGCTGGCGGCGCCGTATTCCGGAGAATCCGGGTGCTATGGAGCGCGTCACATTGGTGGCCGGTCGGTCGGCACCAGCCGGCTCCCCGGCGTCAGCGCGCTGGCAGCGCACGCTGATGCCGGGAGCTGACGTTTCAGTCCCTTCCGCCTGAGCGGCTGCGGACCCAAGCCGTGGTCAGTCAGTCGCTTCGAACACCAGGGTGAAGTCGGCCTCTCGTCCGGTGATGCGGTATGCCTCCAGCACCCCCGGACCGCAGGCGCCGGTTCCCACTCCCCGCTGGACGCAATCGAGATAGACGTAGGCGCGGCCGTCCTCCACCAGATCCGGTTGATGGCCGGCCGCGTCAAGTACGTCGAGACTGTAGGGCCGGGCTGACAGTGCGAACGGCTCACCACTGACGGCGAGCCTCCCTTCGTCCAGCTGAAGCGTGGCTCGATGAACGGCGGCCCTGGCCCCGGACTCCTGCGGGCGGGCGTAGTCCACCACCATGTCCGTCATGGGCAGCGAGTACCAACCCTGGCGCGTGCCCTGGCCGGTATCCGGATATGCCTGGTGCGGCCCCTGCCCAAACCAATCAACGGTCTCGGCCTGGCTGTCCAGGACAAGCTCCAGCCCGATCCGTGCCCACGGAACGTCCTCTCCCTTGTTAATCCAGTCGCCGTCGGGCCGCACCTGCGTCCTGAGGCTGACCGCGCCCCCGTCGCTGGTCCACGTGTAGTCCACGAACACCCCGTACTGCTTGTCTGCTATACCGACGCGCGTCCGGATTTCCAACGCCTCGCCGCCGTCCGCGTCCGGTACCGCAGTGATGCTAATCAGCCGGGGGTGCAGCCGGTTGAGGCCGGCCTCGACCCATCGCTGCGCGATGGTCGGGGCGTCGGGGTTCCCCCACCAGTCCACTCCATAGTCGTTGTCTGTAGGGGCGCGCCACAGCACAAGCCGGAGATCGGCCACCGGCACGCCGCCGAGTCGGGTGGGCAGCCCGGTCACCCGTGAGAAGACGGCTGGCCCCAGCTGCAATTCAGCGTCGTCGCTTCCAGCAGACGCCTCAGCAAGGGCGCCGTGCGCAACGACGCTCTCAGTGGCACGGACCACCGGGGCCGCCGGCAGGTTGACGGAGGCCTGGCCCCACGCAATTTCGTGCCCGGCCTCGGCCCACTCAGTGTCCACAGCCAGCTCCGCCCGCACAGTCAGCACCGCCGTCCGATCACCGGCCAGGGCTGCCACGCCGGCGGGCAACTGGACAACAGTTTCCGCGCCAGGCGCCACCGGCGCGAGGTCGACCCGACCGCCGTCGAGAGTGCCGCCGTCGGACTCTACCGAGTAGCCAAAGCGAAGGGCGGAGGTGTCCGCAAAGTCGAACTTGTTCCGCACGATGAAGGTGCTCCAGTCCGCCGAGACGGAGATGGTCAGCGGCTCGATCACCTTCTTGAAATCCAGCAGGCCGGGGCGGGGTTTCCGGTTCGCATCCACCAGGCCGTCCGTGACGAAGTTGCCGTCGTGAATTTCCTCACCGAAGTCACCGCCGTAGACGAAGTACTCCTGGCCGTCGGAACCGGTGCGGACGATGCCGTGCTCGAGCCATTCCCAGACGAAGCCGCCCATCAGCCGCGGGTACCGGTCGAAGAGCTCCTGGTATTCAGACATTCCGCCAGGCCCGTTGCCCATCGCGTGGACGTATTCGCACAGGACAAACGGCATGGCGCGGCGGTGGGCATCCAGCGCCGGATCGTCCAGGGCCGGTTCAATGCCCTGCCCGATCAGCGCGGTTTCCGCCTGGTCCGCGTACATCCGGGAATAGACGTCCACGTATGGTGAACTCCAGTCACCTTCGTAGTGGATGGGCCGGGAAGGGTCGCGGAGCTTGGTCCAGCTGGACATCGCGGCCAGGTTGCGCCCCGTTCCGGACTCGTTCCCCAGCGACCACATGATCACGCAGGGGTGGTTCTTGTCCCGCTCGACGGTGCGGCGCATCCGGTCCAGCAATGCCGGCTCCCACCGGGGATCGTCACTCGGGTTCTGCTTCCAGCCCGCGCTTTGGAATCCGTGGGTCTCCAGATCGCATTCGAGCACCACGTAGAAACCAAGCCGGTCGGCGAGGGCGAGGAACTCGGGGTGCGGCGGATAGTGCGACGTGCGGATGGCGTTGATGTTGCGCTGCTTCATCAGCCGGAGCTCGCTCTCCATCACCTCCCGCGGCACGGCCCGCCCAAGCCGAGGATCATGTTCGTGGCGGTTGACGCCGCGGAGCAGGATACGCCGGCCATTGACCTTGAACTGGGCGTCCTCGATGCTGATGGAGCGGAATCCCACCAGGAGGTCCGCAGTCTCTCCGGCGGTGCTGACGGTCGCCTCGTAGAGACGCGGCAGTTCCGCCGACCACGGTTTGACGTCCGGAATACGCCTCTCGCTTCCGGCTGACAACTCCAGTTCCAGCTCCGGAATGCGTACGACGGCGTCAACCGCCTCGCCGCCCCGGGTCACCTCCACCGTGAGGATCCCCTCGCCGGTTTCGTGGTTGTAGTCGGCGTGGACGAAGACGTCGTCTATCCCGTTGGCCGGCCGCGACTGGAGGGTGACGTCTCGGAAAATACCCGGCAGCCACCACATGTCCTGGTCCTCGAGGTAGCTGGCCGCCGAGAACTGGGCAACGCGGACGGCAAGGACATTGCGTCCGGGGACGAGCACTCCGGTGACATCAAACTCGTGGGCCAGCCGGCTGCCGCGCGTCGTGCCGAGCCTGGTCCCGTTAAGCCACACCGTGCCGGCGGATTCAATGCCGTCGAAGCGGAGGACTGACCGCGGGAAAAATTCGGGTCCGGCGTCAAACTCCATGAGATGGTCGCCGACGGGGTTCGTATCCGGTACGTGCGGCGGCTCCACGGCAAACGGATACTGGACGTTGGTGTACCAGGGGGAACCATGGCCGTGCATGGGCCAGCTCGAGGGTACAGGAAGATCCTCAAACCCCGTCTGCTGCTGGCCAAGCTGCCAGCCGTCCCCGGATGCCTGCCTGATTCCCGTGCTGAGGCGGAACTTCCATGTTCCGTTCAGTGACAGCCTGGCCGCATTGGTGTTCAGGTAGGCACGCGCGGGAAGGGCGCCGTCGGCGGGATCCATCGATGCGAGCTCACTCACCCCGGCGGCATGAAGGTCGAGTGAACGGCCGGCGGGTGGCCCGGCCGGGTGGTCGGCGGCGGCGGGGTAATCGGCGGGGGCGGGGCTGGCGGGGCTGGCGGGGCTGGCGGGCGCAGTGGATGATTCGACTGACATGGCGGCTTCCCTTGGGTGGGTGGGTGGTCTCGGGCGCAAACCCTTCGTGAACGTTCACGAACTCGTACAAGAGTACTGGGAGCCAGTGGATTTGGATAGGGCCAACAGAGGGCCGGTCGTGTCACCAGGGGCGTCAGGCCGACTGGCGCACGATGAGCCGGTGGCAGAGCACCAGCTCCGAGCCCTGCCCGCCCGGTGTAATGGCGCCGGACAGCAGTCCGTCGAGGAGTTCGACGGCGGCCCTCCCCACTTCGCGCAGGTCCAGCGAGAGCGTAGTCAGCTCGGGGCTCAGAAGCTCACCAAGTGGAATCCCGTCCATGCCCATCACGGCGCAATCCATGGGTACAGTCCTGCCGGAGTCCGCAACGCCTTTCAAAGCCCCTGCGGCCATGAGGTCGTTGAACGCAATGATCGCGTCGATGCCGGGGCGGTCCGTGAGGACGCTCTGCGTCGCCCTCCTGGCCCCAGCAGCCGACTCTGGCGACATGATGATGGTCAGGGGAATTTCCGCTGCCGCGGCGGCGCGGGCGAAGGCCTGGCCGCGTGTTGAGACTGCGCGGTCTACGGGGTCAGCACTCCTCCCAGTTGTCAGCTGAGGCCCGGATGGGAGGCCGTTCTTGCCTGCATCCAGGTACACCAGCTGGCGACGCCCCGCTGCCAGCAGGTAGTCAAGGGCTCTCCGGGCTGCATGGTCGTAGTCGAAGCGAATCCTCCCCCAGGCGGATCCTGTCATCTGATCCAGCACCACGAGGGGCCGACGGCCGAGGACGGCTTGGGCTTCCCCTTCGGCATCACCGAGGTAGCCGATCACTGCATCCACCTGCGGTGCGAGGTGCTCAACTGATTGGACGCCTGTGGCACCGCCATGGCCGTAATCGTCCATCACCACATGCCACCCGCGCTGGGTGGCCAGCTCCACAACGCTCGAGGCGAAGGCCGGATAATAGGGGTTCGTGAGGTCCGGGATGGAGAGCCCCACCGACGTGCGGGATCCCTGGACGAGGCCCTTGGCAAAGCGGCTTGGTGTGTACCCGAGTTCGCGGGCCAGTTCCTGGACACGTTCCCGCGTCTCCTGCCGGATGCCCGGCATGTCATTCATGGCACGGGTGACCGTCTGCCGGGAGACGCCGGCGGCTGCGGCGACATCAAGGATGGTTGCACGATTGCCCGGCAGTCTACGGGAAGTGGAGGTCATAGACCGTAAGTCTAGGCCGCCGAACGCTGTCAGTGTCCATCGTCCTCTTTCCAAGCGACGCTCCCTCACCATTCGCCGGGTATGGCCCGACGCTCCCTCACCATTCGCCGGGTTTGGGCCGACCCTCCCTCACCATTCGCCGGGTTTGGGCCGACGCTCCCTCACCATTGGCCCGGGTTTGGCCCGACGCTCCCTCACTTTTGGCCGGGTTTGGGCCGGCGCGCTCCCTCACTTTTGGCGTGTTGTGGTGTGATGCTGCCAGGTCGTTCCGGGAGGATCCCGGGTTTGCGGGCCGGGTCCTGGGGGAGGGCCCGGGGTTTGCGGGCCGGGTTCTGGGGGAGGGCCCGGGGTTCACGGGCGGGTTCTGAGGGAGGATCCCGGGTTTGCGGGCCGGGTTCTGAGGGAGGATCGCCGTGGGACAGGC
>NZ_JAGGPJ010000045.1 GCF_018613875.1 Arthrobacter sp. ISL-28
TGCGGTTGATCACCATTTCGGTCACTTCGGCCGTTACCTCGACGGGATCGGCGGCGACGACGGCGATCTTGTGGGCGAGCTGGTCCTCGCGGGGAAGGTTCTCTTCGCTCTTGTAGACGCGAACGTGGTTCGTCTTGACCATGATGCTCCTTATTGAGGCGTGTGGGTGGCCTTGATGTGGGTGAGGCTGCGGTGCAGATGGAGTGTGGTGGCGGCTTCGGCCAGCCGGGGGTTCCCGGCGGCGATGGCTTCGGCTATGGCTGCGTGCTCCGCGGCTGCGGCTGTGAGCCGCTGGGCGTCGTCGCTAGCCAGACGCCGGACCCGCACCAGGTGGACGCGAAGGCTCCGCATCGCCTGCGCCAGGTAGGAGTTGGAGATGGCAGCGTCGATGGCTTCATCCAATCGGATTGCCAGCGCGTAATAGGTGTGGCGGGCAGGATCGGCTGCGCTGAGGAGCGCCGGAGCATCCCGAAGTTCCGCGTGGAGGGCGGCGAAGACACTGCGATCTCTCTCGTTGCGCAGCCAGAGCTGCTGCTCGGCATTCCAGGATTTCCCGCAGCTCGAATAATTCATCGATGTCTTCCAGAGAGATATCGGTGACGACGACTCCGCGGCCCCCGCCATTCTGCGTTAGACCTTCGGCGGTTAGTCTGCCAAGTGCCTCACGGAGCGGTGTGCGTGAGACGCCAAGCCGTTCCGATTGCTCGACTTCCGCCAGAACCGTACCCGGCAGTAGGCGCCGCTCAACGATGTCTTCGAGGAGGGCTTTATAAGCCCGTTCACTGGCGCGCATGCTGAGTACTGTATACACAGCAGGGACAATTTCGCAAGGAACGCAGAAAAACGGATGAGTTTGTATACATAACGGCTCCTCCGGTTTGGGGGAATCGTCATGAGCAAGTTCCCGTGGCGTCCGCGGCGATCCTGGCTGGCCAAAGTGATCTGCTGGAAGCCTGAGGGGGAGGCGTTAGCGTGCGCACGTTCTCATGTGGGCGGGGCAGCTGCCCCCGGCGGGGGTACTTTCTTGGCTCACTTCGTACTTTACTCCTGCGTGGAGCCCCGTCCCTCTTCACGATTCGCCTGTCGCCCCAGCAAAGGAGGATGACGATCCCGCCCAGATTCACTTGCCCTTCACAAAAGACTGTACAAGCGTGACAGTGGTCACGTAGGGTACTATCAATCAGGCGATAGTACCCAACGTCGGGTGCTTTTGAGTTTTGGAGGACTTCCATGCAATCACCGACAATCACCGAGACGGCCGCAGGCGGGCGCCGTCTTCACCGCCGCGCCAGTGAGATCCTCGCCGAGTTCGCGTCGCCCTCGGTTACTGCTGCCTGGCTGATGTGCGACCGGCACCCCGAAGAGCAGGTCGCCTTCCGTTTTGTCCACGAAGATCTCGCGGAAGAGGCGATGACATATGGGCAACTAAAGGCCCGTTCCGAGCATGCTGCGCACGTGCTGGCGGCTCAGGGCATCGGGGTTGGTGATCGCGTCGCGAGCCTCATGGGCAAGGGGCCCGACCTGCCGGCTCTCATCTTGGGCATCTGGCGCCTCGGTGCCGTGTACGTCCCGTTATTCACTGCATTCGCGGCGGCCACCGTAGCAGATCGCGTATCGGCCGCGGGAGTGCGCGTCATCGTTACAGACCCTGATCAGGCGTCGAAAGTGGAGGGTCTTGATTGCACCGTGATGCTGGCCAATTTGAGCAAGGAGAACAGCGCTGCCGTGACAGCCTCCGGGATGATTCCTTTCGTTAAGGGTGACGCCCGACTGACAGGCGCTGTCGCACCTGAGGGACCGGGGACAGCATTGGTTCACATGTTTACGTCCGGCACAACCGGTAAGCCGAAGGCCGTGGTGCACCCATTGGCCTACGTTGCAGGTTGGCAGTCTTATCTGGAGCTCGGTCTTGCCCCGGGAGACACCTTCTGGTGCGGAGCCGACCCTGGATGGGCTTACGGGCTCTATACGTCACTGATCGCACCCCTGACGGCAGGTATTCCGAGCATCATCTCCTGTGGTGCTTTCAAGCCCCAGACGTCATGGCGACTCCTGGAAGCCTTCGGTGTCACCGACTTCGCTGCGGCCCCCACCGTATACCGGGCGATGCGTGGCGCCGATCCTAAGGTGGAGTTGCCTCGTTTGCGCCATCTTTCAAGCGCGGGGGAACCCCTGACCCCGGACGTCGGCGAGTGGACGCGTGACCGCCTGGGCCTTGACGTCCACGATCATTTCGGGCAGACCGAACTGGGCATGCCGGCCGGATTCGCCCACCACCCGGACTTATGGCTGAACCCCGTGCCGGGCGCCATGGGCACCGCCTTTCCCGGCTGGGAGCTGACCGCCTTGAAGCTTTCCGATGACAACATCGCCGATGCCGGTGAAGTCGGACGGCTGGCCGTCCGGGTCGATGCAAGCCCCTTCTTCACCTTCACAGGCTATGGCGTCGACCGCGACCTTCGGGGATCCCGCTTTACGCACGACGGGTCCTACTACCTAACCGGGGACCTGGTCTCGATCGATGCCGAGGGGCTCATCCGCTTCTCGTCTCGTGACGATGATGTCATTTTGATGGCCGGCTACCGGATCGGCCCCTTCGATGTGGAAAGTGTCCTGGTCAAACACCCGGTAGTGGCTGAGGCAGCCGTTGTCGCATCGCCTGATGAGGTACGGGGGGAAGTCATTCATGCCTTCGTTGTACCGAGCGATCCTGCATTGGTCGATGATCTCGATGCCGGCCGCGCCATGACTGCAGTTCTGCAGGATTGGGTGAAACAGAATTACGGGGCCCACGCTTACCCGCGCCGCATCACCTTCATCGACTCATTGCCTAAAACCCCCAGTGGGAAAGTCCAGCGCACGGTGCTCCGGGGCCTCGCGGACACCAAGCAGGAGGACCACAAATGACGAATGAACTCCTTGTCACGAATTCAGGCAAGCATCTGCGCGGACAGTTCCCCGGCGTCGCCGAAGAATGGACCCTCAACCGGCCCCACGTCCGCAACGCCCTCAACCCGGCCATAATCTGTGCGATGCACAAGGCCCTTAAGGCAGCCGAAGAGTCTGGTGTCCGGGTAGTGGTTCTTAAGGGAAACGGTCCCACCTTCTGCGCAGGGGCGGACCTGCAGTACCTGCAGAAACATGACGCGCCAGCTGGAGAAACCCCTCGGCACTTCCTCAGCAGCATCTGGGACTTGACCATCGCCATGGAGAATTCACCCGTCGTCTTCGTAGCCGCCCTTCACGGACACGCCGTTGCAGGCGGGCTCGAGCTGGCCCTTGCCTGCGACGTTGTCCTGGCCGAGGAAAAAACGCTCATCGGCGACGGCCACGTCGGCAGGAACCTACTCGCCGGAGGCGGTGCCAGCGCCCGCCTCGAGCGGTCTCTTGGCCGCAGCACCGCCTTCTGGCTCGCCCTGACCGGCACGCTACTCCCCGCCCGGGACAATGCCTTCGCCGGATGGCTCCGATGCGTTACCCCGATGGGGGAACTTGACGCCAACGTCAAAACCATCGTGAACCAACTGCTCAATGTCCCGGCCCCCGCCCAACAGGCATACAAACGAGTGCTGCAAGCACAGGTACCCCCGCCATCAGAGACCGAACGCGACCGCGAACTCGACGCTTTCGATCGCCACTGGGTCGAACAGAACGTCCCCCAAACCCTGCGTCTTTTCCTCAACAAAAACCGGAAGGCATCGTGAACAACTCCCGCTACTCTGAACAAGTCGTACTCGTCACGGGCGGCGCCCAAGGACTCGGCCGCGCCATGGTGGAAAGGTTCTCCGCTGAAGGTGCCACAGTGTATTTCGCCGACCTCAACGACGCCGCCGCCCAAGACGTGGTGGCTGCCAGCCCGGATGGCTCGACCACCTACAGCCGAGTAGACATCACTGACGCCGCCGCAGCCAAGGCCTGGATAGACCAAATTGCTGACGAGCGTGGACGCGTGGACGTTCTGGTAAACAACGCAGGCATCATCAGGGACAACCGGATCGAGAACATCTCACCCGAGGACTGGAACGCCGTCATCGCGGTCAACCTGACCGGTGCTTTCAACTGCACCCAGGCCGCCTTCGGTCACATGAAAAACCGCGGATACGGGCGCGTCCTCTCGTTCTCATCCATGAGCTGGAGAGGCAACTTCGGCCAAGTGAACTACGTGGCAGCCAAGGCAGGAGTTGTCGGCTTCACCCGAGGCTTTGCACTCGAGGGCGCACGCCACGGAGTGACTGCCAATGCTATCGCTCCAGGCCTGATCGAAACCCCGATGCTCGCCTCAATGAACGGACCGGCCCGCGAGAAGCTGGTAGCCAAAGTACCTATGCGCAGCACGGGCAAACCTGAAGACATCGCCGCCGCCGCCGCCTTCCTCTGCTCTCACGAAGCCGGCTACATCACTGGCGTGGTTCTTGACGTCGACGGCGGCATCGGAATCGGCTCCTCAATCCGCTAGAACCCGTACTTCTCAGGCATCAGCCACGACCGGCAATAGCTGCACAGCACCTCCCAGAACGAACACAAGTCCAAGGCCCGAACGGAAAGACCAACATGACAGTAGAAAATCGGAGCAGCGCCCCGATGAGCGCGCTCATCGCCGGATACGCCCGGACTCCTTTCACCCGCTTTAACGGTCAGTTGGCCAGTGCTCCGGCCGTAAAACTCGGAGCACACGCCGCTGCCGCAGCGCTCCGTCGCGCCGGCATCAGCCCGGCAGACGTGCAGCGCGTGGTCGCGGGGCACGTGCTGCAGGCCGGCGCCGGGCAGAACCCAGCCAGGCAGAGTGCCGTTGCGGCAGGCGTTCCGCTCACGATACCGGCCCTAACCATTAATGCGGTCTGCCTGTCAGGAATGGAGGCCGTGGTCGAGGCCGCCCGGCTCATCTCCGGCGGCGAGGCCGACGTCGTCCTTGCGATCGGGCAGGAATCCATGTCCCTGGCACCGCACGTGCTCGGTGCACGCGCCGGACAGAAATACGGAGCGATGGAACTGGTCGACAGTCTGGAGCGTGACGGACTGACCGATGCGTTTGAGCAGGTCTCCATGGGCCTCCTCACCGAGGACGGCAACACCGGCCTGCAACTGGGGCGACACGATCAGGATGCGTGGGCCGCCGGATCGCATCACCGCGCGGACGCCCACCGTGAATTTCTTGCCGGGGAGATAGAGCCCTACATCCTTGCGTCCCGGCAAGGCCAGCTTGTCGTAGCTGAAGACGACGGCATCCGTCCCGACACGACCGCCGATATCCTTGCCGGCCTGCGCCCGGCCTTCACCAAGGAAGGCACCGTCACGGCCGGCAATTCATCCCCCATCACGGACGGCGCCGCAGCCCTGGTACTGGTCAGCCCCGAGGCGGCCGATCGCCTTGGCCTATCCCCGATCGCGGCGATTGAATCGCACGCCCTGGTCGCCGGACCTGACGTGCGGCTCCACAGCCAACCCGCGAACGCGATCCTTACAGCCCTCAAGGGGACAGCCATAACAGCCGCGGATTTTGCGGCGGTTGAAATCAACGAAGCCTTCGCCGCCGTCGTCGTCCAATCCATCCGGGAATTAGGCATCGACCCGAACATCGTCAACGCCCGAGGCGGCGCCATCGCCCTAGGCCATCCTATCGGGGCCTCCGGAGCCCGCATCGTCGGCACGCTCGCACGGCAGCTGGCCAACTATGGCACGGGATCCATCGGTGCGGCGGGAATCTGTGGCGGCGGCGGGCAGGGCAGTGCGGTAGTGCTGCGCGCCCTGTAGCAGCAGTCATCAGCGACGGTTTTATACGTGACGGGCCGTGCCAGCACACGTGCTGCCCCACGAAGGTCGGCCCATCAGGCAGAAGCTGGGGTACTGGGAACTGCTCAAGAGCACGAATAGACCCCCGAGCCCCGGGAGGTGGCGCCCACAAGATGTTCGCCACTGGCCACACAGGCTTGCCAACCCAACCCAAAAAAGAGTTAGACGTACCGAAGGAGCTATGTCATGACCATTGCAGATTTCCTCAACAAAGCGCCAGCGGCGGAAGCTGTGCGCGCCTGGTTAGACTACGATCGACCTGCCGAGTACGAGGCCCAAGTCTCGGAGATCCAGGTGCCTACCCGCGATGGTTCGACACTCACCTGCCGGTTGTACCAGCCGGGGCGAAACGGGAAAGCCACTGGAATTGAGCACCCTGGCATCGTCATGGACTTCATGCCATACGACATGACGGACATGTTCCGCGGCCTGCACGAATGTCTGGCCGAGCGCGGCTACAGCGTTCTTACTGGCCACGTGCGTGGCACCGCCGCTTCTGATGGCGAGTTCACTAGCTGGTTTCCGGAACGGGAAATAGAGGACAACTATGACCTGATTGAATGGCTTGCCAGTCAACCCTGCTCAAACGGGCGTATCGGGCAGGTGGGCCAAAGTTATGGGTCCATCACTGCCTATCGGACAGCCTCCGCCAAGCCTCCCCACCTACGCACGATCGTGCCTGTGCATTCCCCCACCGACATCTACTCTGAATGGGTTTATCCCGGCGGAGTTCCAGCCAGCGTAGGCGCATGGTGGCAAAACGCCGCCATCGTTGATGAGCAAGGACATGCCAGCGTACTAAAGTGCTTCCAGGATAACCCGACTTTCAACTCATACTGGAAGCAGGTCGTTACTACCAACAAACTTAAAGATGTCGACGTCCCCGCCCTCCACATCGGCGGCCACTTCGACATCTTTAAAAACGGCGGCTATGACGCCCTGAGGCAGAGGCCTGAAAACACCTGGCTGGTTTACGGACCATGGACCCACGAAAGCCTGCTCCCAGTCTCAACGGATGCCGACAAGTCATCCGACTTCCTCCTGGCCCGCACTGTTCTTGCCTGGATGGACCATTGGCTCATGGACGTGCCCGGCGCCGGCCTGCCCCCAGCAAGGGTCATCAGCTACGAATCGACTTCAGACATTAGCGAAGGCGTTTGGACCGAATTCGCGACATGGCCCGCGCCTAAGGCCACGCCCAGGCGCCTCTTTCTCACACCGGACGGCAGCCTGACTGATCAAGCACCGGAAAACAGTGAAAGCCACTACTCAGTCAATCCCTATGACGGACCGAGCACCGGCCCCCTCGGCAATAGGCCACATGACACGGGCCAGGACCAGGCAGCAAGTGAAATCTGTTCTGAGCGGCCCGACGGTCGTCACGGCCAACGCAGACGTGTGTTTACGCTGCCCGCCTTTGAGAGCGACAGCGTTGTGGCTGGGCCCGTCACCCTTCACCTACACGCCTCAATTACGGCTTCGGATACCTACTTTGTGAGCAAGTTCGAGGTCGTGACGCTTGACGGGCAGGTACTTCCCATTGATACGGGATACCTACGGGCGCAACTACGCAGCACTCTTGAGACGCCTGAGGAAATCGTCCCCAACAAGCCTTTCACCTACACCATCCTTTTGGGCGAGGCCCACTGGCGTTTTAAGACAGGTGAGCAGCTCCGCGTGACGCTTAGCGGCGGCGACTTCCCCAAGATCCTGCCTACAACTCCAGCCGGGATCATTACCATCCACCACGGAACCGACACGTACGTGGAAGTGCCCGTCCTCGAAGCGTAGCCATGCACCACCAGGGCAATCCCGCCGAGTCCACGACGGGTAGGTCTGTCCGTTGCTGACCTCTTTGGCGCCAAACACCCAGCGAAGCTCCTGGTAACCACTCATCCCGACTAGCTGCGCCACCATGTCAACCAATTTCGTACTCAAAGGAGAGTGCAATGTCCGCCCCTACCCTTACCACAGCACCCACAAGTCCGCGCGTTCGTCCGCTTGCGGCAGCCGCCGTCGGCAACGTCGTCGAATGGTTCGACCTAACCATCTACGCCACCTTCGCCGTCTATTTCGCGCCGCTCTTTTTCCCGTCAGGCGAGCCGGCAGCAGCCCTGTTGTCAACCTTCGCAGTCTTCGCGGTTGGATTCTTCGTGCGGCCACTTGGTGGATGGCTGCTTGGGGCTTACGCCGACCGCAAGGGGCGCAAGAAAGCCCTGACCCTCACGATTGTCCTTATGGCAGCCCCAACCTTCGTTGTCGGTCTGTCGCCGACATATGCGTCAATCGGGCTGGCTGCCCCCATCATCCTCGTGCTGGCTCGCATGGTCCAGGGATTCGCAGCCGGCGGTGAGTCTGGTGGGGCCATGGCCTATCTCTCCGAGATCGCTCCTGAAGGCCGCAAGGGACTCTACAGCAGCTTCTGGTACGCGACTGTTGTGGCGGGCATGGTGATGGCTACCCTTCTGGGTTACGTTTTGGCAGCCCTCATGAGCCCGGAGGCACTGGCCGAATGGGGTTGGCGTCTTCCTTTCCTTGTCGGCGGCGCTGCCGGCATCGTCGCCTTGTGGGTGCGGCGTTCCATGGTTGAAACGGGCGACGTATCTGCCAACGCCGGCGCCTCCGGCCATCATGCCGGCCTAGTCGCTCTCGTAAGCGAGTACCCTCGGGAGACCCTGCGAGTAATCGTGCTCATGGCTGGTGCGGCCACCGCCTTCTATACCTTCGTCAGTTACATGCCGACTCACCTGATCAAATCCGTCGGGCTTTCAGCGCCGGAAACCTTCGGTGTCCATACCGTGGCGCTCGTGTTCTTCATGATCCTGCTCCCACTCCTCGGGCACCTGTCTGACCGGATTGGTCGACGCCCGCTGGGTCTCATCTTCTCTTTCGCCGGCGCCGTCGCTATCTACCCGCTGAGCCTGGCTCTCAGCGACGTCTGGTTTGTGAGCCTGTTGGTCGATCTGGCGTTCCTGACGCTGACGGCCTGCATGTTCTCCGTCCTGGCGGTGATCATGGCGGAGCAGTTCCCTACCCGCATGCGGGCCATGGGAGTCGGGGCGCCATACAATCTGTCGACTGCAATCTTCGGGGGGACTGCACCGTTCCTGCTTACCTGGTTGGCAGGGCTGGGCCATGCTGACTGGTATTTCATCTATCTCTCAGCCCTCGTCTTGATGGTCAGCCTCGGGCTGCTGACAAGGCGAGCGAGAGTGTCAATACAGGCCTGAGCTCGCAAAGTCAGGGCACAATGTAACTTGTGACTCAACAAACTGAGAAGCCGCAGCACCAGCCCGCCGCCGGCCGACGTAAAGTTGACCGGCAGCGGCGCTCCGACTTGATGAATCAGATCGAAGAGATAGTGCTTCGGGAGGGATTCATGGAGCTGAACATGGACGAGCTCGCCAGCCGCCTGCACTGCTCCAAATCGACGCTTTATGGCGTGGCAGGAACCAAGCGCGATCTGGTGGTGGCGACAGTTAAACACTTCTTCGAGAATGCGACCCGGCGCATCGAGGAGGCGACGGCAGCGGAGGCGGACTGCCGCCGCAAAGTCAAGGTCTATCTTCGAGGAGTCGGACGGGAAATGGGTCGCAACTCACAGCAGTTCTACCTGGACATGGTCGCCTATCCGCCGGCGGCAAAGGTCTACGCCGTCAACTCCGCGGCGGCCGCTCGACGAGTTCGGGAGATCATCGATCAAGGCGTAGTCTCGGGACAGTTTCGCGCCGTCGACGCTGCCTTCGCCTCGGAACTGGTGGTTCTCGCGATCGACGGAGTGCAGTCCGGCCGACTGCTCGGCCCCACGGGACTCACCGCCGGCGAGGCGTTTGCTGAGATAGCCGACATCCTGCTCGACGGTCTGCAGTACCAGTCGCCGCGCTAGAAGAGCGTGGTAGCTCCAAATGTGTTCGCCGGAAATCGGCCCTGCTCAAGCGCAAGATCGGTGAAGATCGCGGCGCATAACTAGGCGCGCAACGAAACCAAGGCCGTGGCGCTGCCCTGAGTCAACGACATCTCACACTGGTGGTTTCCTTCGCGGGGGGTGCCGATCACGCCGCAGAGTGTTAGTTTAGGGGCGCCATCACGGCGGCCCCATATGGCTCCCGGGTTGAGGCGAGACCTTTTACTATCGAAATCACCTGACGCCCCGATATATGATCCGCTTATTCAGCCCAGATTGTGCACTCGACGGGGCATGCCATGAAAATCGAGGTTTCCGTTGTCATCGATAGGCCGCCTGCGGTGGTGTTTGAGTTCTATGTGGTGAACCATGTGCGCAACCATCCTCGCTGGGATCCGAGCATCCAGCTGACGCAGCTCACCGAAGGACCTGTGGGGGTCGGCACTCGGATCAAACGCAGGCACACACGTGTTGGCACTCCCATCGAGGGCATCATGGAGGTGGTGGAGTTGGACCCCGGAAAGTCCATGAAAGCCGTCATCGTGGACCAAACGCCCGGCGGACCCCTGGAAGTCCATGGCCGTGTAACATTCGAGGCCGTTGACGGTGACAGGACCAAGCTGACCATCGAGCTGGACATGCCCCACTTTCACAGCTCAATGGAGCCAGGCCTGATCGAAGGCGGCTACCGGCGAATCAAGGAACTCGTAGAAACTGAGACCTAGGGGACCCCTTCTGTGCATGTCAAGCTGGGCGGGGTCTGGCTTCGGATGTTGAGTTGGCCGGCGAGATACTGCTTGAGGCATCGGCGGATCACCTTGTCGTGCGGCCGTCAGTGTGCCGTTTCTCGACGCAGGAGCCGGTGTCGAGCTCCTGGGTGATCGTTGCGATGCGCAGGGCGCGGTTCAGCACCGCCGCGGTTGAGTCGATGGCGCACGGTTTTCCCGAAGTAGGCGGAGATGGAGAAGGGCATCGAACGCGGCTCGGAGTGGACCCGTCCGGGGTGGGACCATGCGCTCAGGATCTGTTCACGGATGACGAACTTTCATTCCATGCTCGTCCCCGGAGGACGAAGCCAGATGCTGCGCCGTTTCCTATTCTGAAGCGATGACTATCGAACAGGCTCATAACACTGACGTTTCCGTGCTTGTCAGTGTCCCCTTTGAAAGGGCACGTCAGAATCCAACGGGCGAATGCATCCGCGACCAGAACCGCTCGTTCGACAACCTTACATTCGCCCTGGACACGGCTGCCCTTGCAGCCCGCCTTGCCGCCCGTGGCGTATCCCGGGGCGACGTGGTCGCCATCTTGCTGCCAAATTGCGCCGAGATCGTCACGACGATGTTCGCCGCTTGGTCGCTGGGAGCTGCCCTCACACCGATGAACCCGGCGCTGACAGACCCGGAGGTCATCTATCAGCTCCAGGACTCGGAAGCGAGGGTCATTATCGGGGACGAACGGGCTGGGCGCCTTGCAGCCGGACTGGAAATCACCCACGTCGACGCCTCCACGATCCACACGGGTTCGCCCGCTGATCCCGACAACGCTCCTGCGGGCGTTGCGGTGGCAGAACCAGAGGATTTTGCTCTCATCATCTACACGTCCGGAACCACGGGAAAACCCAAAGGCTGCGTCCTGGACCACAGCAACATCACGGCCATGGTGGCCTCCATCTCCACGCATTTGGAAATTGACGCCCAGGACACCAGCCTTCTAGTCCTGCCCTTGTTTCATTGCAACGGGCTGCTGATCGGGGTTTTGTCGGTCCTGCTTGCCGGCGGCACAGTCGTTGTCGCCCCACGGTTCGATGCCAAGACATTCTGGGACGTCGTGGAAGCGGAACGGCCCACGTTCTTCTCTGCTGTCCCCACGATGTACGCAATGCTCGACGCTCAGACCACCCCGGCAGTAGACACCTCATCGCTGCGCTTTCTCGTGTGCGGAGCTGCACCGATGCCGGCCGATCTCCTTGAGCGCTTTCAAGACAGATTCGGCGTGCCTGTCGTTGAGGGCTACGGCCTCTCAGAGGGATCGGTTGCCTCAACATTAAACCCGCTGCGGGGACCCCGCAAGGCAGGCACCGTAGGGCCAGCGCTGCCCGGGCAACAGCTGCGGATCGTAACCCCGGACGGTGCCACGGCCAAACAGGGGGACCGTGGAGAGATCCTCATCAAGGGGGCCAACGTCATGCGTGAATACCTGGGGCGCCCGGAGGAGACAGCGACAGTGCTCCACGACGGATGGCTGCGCACAGGTGACGTGGGCTATCTAGACGAGGACGGGTACCTGGTCCTGGTCGACAGGATTAAGGACGTGATCATCCGGGGCGGAGAGAACATCTTCCCGAAGGAAATTGAGTTCGTGCTTTGCCAGCATCCCGATGTGCTCGAAGCCGCTGTAGTCGGACACCCCGATCAGGTCTTCGGGGAAGTACCCGTCGCGTACGTCGCGCCGGTCCCTGGCCAGCAGCTCAATGGTGTGGAGCTGGAGAGGCATTGCCTGGCATCTCTGGCCAAATACAAGGTTCCCCGCCACTTCGCCATCATTGCGTCCCTGCCCAAGAACTCGGTCGGCAAGATCGTCAAGGCCGGGCTGACGTCGTGCTGAATCCTCCGCCAGTGGCAACAGAGAGGTCTACCGCCGGCCTCGGAACCTTCCCGGCGGGAACCGTTGAGCCCGCCTATGTGCTCACCGGGGCTCCCACGACAGACCCGGCCGGAGTGTTCAGCGACATCTCAAGTGCCGATGGCACTTTCTGGGCACGCGCCCGGACGTTTGTCCAGGAGGAGGTCCAGCCCGTCATCGCAGGATACTGGGAGCGGGCCGATTATCCGCTGCACCTAGTAAAGCGGTTGGGGGAGCTTGACCTGCTCCGGGACGGCGTCACTATTGACGGCTTTGCTCCCATGAGCAAAATGGCCGCTGGGCTGGTCATGATGGAACTCAGCCGCGGGGATGGCTCCATCGGAACCGCCGTCGCTGTCCAGGGCGGTCTGGCGCTGAGATCCATTGCCTACTGCGGCTCGGACGAGCAGAAGAACCGGTGGCTTCCCGCGCTGGCGACGGCGCAACAGTACGGAGCCTTCGCGCTGACAGAGCCCACCCACGGTTCGGATTCCGTGGGTCTGGAAACTTCGGCCACAAGGACGGAAGGCGGCTTCCTGCTCAACGGCGAGAAGAAGTGGATCGGCAACGGCTCAATCGGCGGAATCACCGTCGTGTGGGCCCGCGGGGACGACGGGCAGGTGCACGGCTACCTCGTGCCGCAGGACTCGCCCGGCTACCTGGCGACCACGATTGAGGGGAAGGCATCCCTGCGGGCGATCTGGCAGGCCCACATCCGGTTCGAGGACGTCTTTGTCCCGGACAGCAATAGACTCCCCGACGCAAATTCGTTCAAGGACACCTCACGGGTGTTGGTGGCCACGCGTCTCGGCGTCGCCTGGTCCGCCGTCGGCCATGCCACTGCCTGCTATGAAACTGCGGTCCAATACGCCGCGCAGCGCAAGCAGTTCGGCCGTCCGCTCGCCGCGTCACCGATCGTGCAGGAACGTCTGGCCCGGATGCAGAGCGAACTGGCCACCATGCAGTTGATGGTCGTGCAAATGACCCGACTGGACGAAGCGGGCGCCCTCACGCCTGCGCAGGCTTCTCTTGCCAAGTTCACGTGCACCCGCACGGCCCGCTCCGTGGCCGCCAACGCCCGCGACATGCTGGGCGGCAACGGCATTCTTATCACCAACCGTGTTGCCCGGCACATGGCCGACATCGAGGCGATCCACACCTACGAGGGCACCGAGTCCATCCAAGCCCTGATCATTGGCCGATCCATCACCGGCATCTCGGCTTTCAACTGAACAGCCCGCATCTCACCCGTCCCCCTGCCAGCCCAACCACCAACACCCGCATTATCTGCACTGACTTCCTTGCCCTGAAAGGCCTTCCATGAGCTCTTCCAACTCGAACATTCCCGTCATTCTCGGTGGCGCCCGTACACCGTTCGGCCGTTTCCGAGGCGGCCTGTCAGCCTTTTCCTCCAGTGGACTGGGCGCCCACGCCATCCGCGCGGCCTTGGAACGCTCGGGCCTGCGTCCGGATCAGGTTGAGGCCGTTATCGTCGGCCAGGTTTTTCAGGCCGGCGCAGGGCAGGGACCTGCCCGACAGGCCGGCCTCGGCGCCGGTATCGGTTGGGACGTCCCGACCGTCACCGTCAACAAGCTGTGCCTTTCCGGGCTTACTGCCGTGATTGACGCCGCCAGGATGATCCGTGCGGGCGAAGCCGACTTCGTGGTCGCCGCAGGCCAGGAATCCATGACAAACGCACCGCACCTGCTTAAGGGACTACGTTCCGGCGTTGCCATCGGAGATACCCTCTTACTGGATTCACTGAACCATGACGGCCTCCAAGACCCCTTCAGCGGACAGCTAATGGGCGAGGCTACAGATGCGGGCAATCCAGTCCGGGGGATAAGCCGCCTAAATCAGGACGAGATGGCAGTCCGCTCGCACCAGCGCGCCGAAGCGGCGCGTGCTTCGGGTATCCTCGCCGAGGAGATCGCTCCGCTGGAAGTCCCCCAGCGCAAAGGGCCTGCCATCACACTTTCCGACGATGAAGGCATCCGTCCGGCGACCACACTTGAGGCCTTGTCCCAGCTCACGCCGGCCTTCGCCAAGGGCCAGCACGCCACCATCACGGCGGGGTCTTCGTCGCCCCTGTCCGACGGTGCCGCCGCCCTTGTCATTGCCAGCAGGTCAGCCGCAGAAGCTTTGGGCCTGGAATGGATAGCTGAGATCGGAGCTCACGGCCAGACCGCCGGCCCCGACGGCTCCCTTCACTCACAGCCCTCACAGGCTATCGAGGCGGCATTGAAGCGCGAAGGGATCACCGCTGCGGAGCTGGACCTGATCGAAATTAATGAAGCTTTCGCCTCCGTCGTGATCCAGTCCGCGCGGGACCTTGGCGTTGAGACGGAGCGCGTAAACGCTGAAGGCGGGGCAATAGCTCTCGGTCACCCGGTGGGCGCTTCCGGTGCCCGCCTGGTGCTGCACCAGGCTCTGGCACTCAAACGTCGCGGCGGAGGAACGGGTGTGGTCGCCCTATGTGGCGGCGGCGGTCAGGGAGATGCCTTAGTCATCAAGAACGTAACCGGTGAATGACGCTTGGAGTCGTCACATCAAAAATCCCTTGCCGAGCCGCCCCAATACCCTCTTTATCCCACCTCAGATCCTCGACAGGACAATCCATTGAATTTTTCTGACTTCAAGGCCTTAGCCGCAATGCCGTTTACTTAGGTGTC
>NZ_JAGGPJ010000046.1 GCF_018613875.1 Arthrobacter sp. ISL-28
GACGCGGTCGCCACGTTCGACCCGGATGCTGTAACAACATCGGTCTTCCTCGTCAACCGGTCACGGACCGAGGAGGCAACGGTAACCATCGACCTGACAGCCCTGAACAGCGTCATCGTTCTGGATGCGCAGACGCTCTCGGACACGGATGTCTACGCCAAGAACACACTCGAAGATCCGGACCGCGTCGGCCTGCACCCGAATAAGAGTGCGGTGGTGCGAAACGGCGTTGTGGAAATCACCCTGCCTCCGGTCTCCTGGACAGCGCTTAACATAGGTTGAAATAGCCGCACCGGTCCATCCGGGCGGCCGGGACGACCTCAAATTCCCCGAGCGCCGAAGGGGGCGATTGAAAGCCAAGCAGCCCAGATTGTCGAAAACTAGGCGGAAGCATCGTCTGACGCTGCACGACGCCGGCGAGCACACGCAGGCTGAACCGGCGGAGCTGAACCGTGTGCCTCGGATGACGGTGTATCGCGAGCTCCAACGACGCACCACCAGAAGATCGATATCGGGGCCAACCACTAAGAAGTACCACTTAGCGCCACGGGGCCCCGGCTGAGCCTACGCTTGTGACCCGTAACCGCTTGTTGACCGCCTCCCGAGCGTCACAACCGTGCGCCAGCACCAGCGACGCGGGGATTCCGTCGTGTTGGAAGGCGTCGGGCGTTGTGGCAGTCCGGTGCTCGATACGACGAGGTTCGGGTCATGCCTTCTTCTGTAGTCTCCGTCCATGAGATGTTCGAAGCCCAGCCCATTTCGTGAGTGCGAGTCGGATTCTTGCTGAGCCCAGGAATTTCATCACAGTGGGCAGTGCGGCGAACGGTGGTGGAAAGGGATTCCCAACGGCCCGAAAGGGCCGTCCCACTCGGATGGGTTGGGGCTCAAAGTGCGCAAAAAAGAGGGCGTGCACAATGTGCACACCTTGGGCTTCGGATTCGGTTGTGTTGTGTCTCGGGACACTTCGGATTCGGTTGTACCGGCATCGGACTGGGCCGGACTGGGGATGTTCTCGGGGGAGTGGCGGGTTTTCAAGGGTTGGCGCCCGGTTCGAGTCCCACCTCGGGCACAGCATATCCTCTCGTCAGAGGGGTTTTTGCTTTAACGTGTGTACATAGCTTGTGGTGGCGTCCCTCTGACGCTAGGTTCGCGGGCTGTGGCCTGGCCGCCGCGGTGGCTTATTCAGGTGTGTGGGTGGCGGGTGCAAGACCCTGGCTAGTGGGCCCTCCGCCTGCTGTGGCTGGGTTTATACGTTTCTTGATCCTGTTCTGTGGGGTCGGTCGGGGGTGGCCAACACCTATTCATGGTCCGGGGTTGCGGGCACCACATGACGTCGCCGACTCTGGTCCGAAACTTTTCTTGCAGGGCTCCTCTTAGACGTCACGCGAGCCGTATGAACTCGGTTTGTCCTGCCAAAGGGGGTGTGGACACTGTCCACACTTACGTCTGCTTTATTTGAATGTCCGTGGACGTAGAAGCCTGAGCAATTTTCGATGCGAGCGGCGGGTAGCGCACTCATTGCGCATGGCAGTCGACCAGGGACCATGAAGATCAGAATGACAAATTGCGAAGGTGACTCCTGGTGGTTCAATAGCGCGGGGGAGTGGGGCGCCATGACGGCTAACCGGACGGAGTGCCCCGACTTCTGAAACATCGAGTCCTCGACCCGCCAGGCATCCTGGCGGGTCGCGGCCGCTGGTGGCCTGAGCGATTTCGCCGCGCAGTTTCGCCGAGTACTTAATTCGGAACCTTTAGGGCCGGAAGTACCGACGAGTGATCGGGCCCGATCAAAGGCTAGTTGCACTGTCGTTTGGGCCGAGTCAGTAGGGTCAGGTTTCCTTCTTCCCAACCCCTTGTCAGAGGAAAGGGATCGAACCTTATTCTGACTACCCCCGTGGTTGTTTGACGTCAGCTTTAGGTGTGACCTTTCTGGACAGCCCCGAGGCCGCCTGCGGGAGGCTTGGCTGGATGGCTTCGTCGCGCAGTCTGGTCTGAGGACCTGCGGCGACCGAGCCTGCCTTCCGAGGTAGGTCTCGTGCTTTGCGTTGCTAGGACTTGACTAATTTCGAGAGCTGCGGTTGCGGCTCTGTGCTTTGGCGCATGGGGTGGCGTTTTTAGAGCTGTTGTTCTAAGGGATACGTAAAGTGGGTTCGCGTCAGCCACGTTCCGCCCTGACAGTGTTGGTGATGCTGCCGACTCCTTCGACGGTCACTGTGATGGTGTCGCCGTCTTTCAGGAAGAGCAGGGGGTTCCGGCGGCAGCCGACTCCTGGTGGTGTGCCGGTGAGGATAACGTCTCCTGGTTCCAGAGTGGTGAATTCGGAAATGGTGGCGATGAGTGTGGGGATGCTGTAGATCAGGTGGGAGAGGTCGGATTTTTGGACCACCTCTCCGTTCACTGTTGTGCTGACGCCGGCCTTGCTGATGTCAGCTTCGGCAGGGGCGACGATGTAAGGGCCGAGCGGGGTGGTGTTGTCCCAGACCTTGCCCTGGAGCCATTGGTGGGACTTGTTCTGGTAGTCGCGCGTCGTTACGTCATTGGAGACGGAATACCCCAAGATGTGCTCCACGGCGTCGTGTTCGGTGATGCGGCGACCTGTCTTGCCGATGATGACGGCGAGCTCGCCTTCGAAATCGACCTGGGCGGACTCCGCCCCAGACGCGGCTCGCCCCCGTAAGCCTCCCCGCCGAAGTGCAGCGGGTGCCGGTGTCAGTTCTCGCGGCAGCTGCCCTAGCTGCAGGAGCGGAACCAACCACCGCTGCCGAACGGGTATCAATCGAACCCGTTAAAGCTCGTATTTGCATTGGGCTTGCCGCATGAGGCCAGCGACGTGCCCGAGGCCAAGTTTCCCGGAACATTGGACAGGGCGTCGATCGAGCATCGTTGCGGCTGCAGGGTTCTTCGGAAGACGGAAAATTCTATGTTGGCACCAACCCCAGCGGTAGCGACCTCTGCATTGACGTGGGGATTGGGGGCGAAGTCCTCCAGATTCAACTGCTCCGCCACTTTCGCGGCGGCGCCCTCTTTTGCGAAGAGTTCGCGAGGAATGCATTAGGCGGCAGCGATCTTGCGGGGCCGTGGATGCGGAATTCTCTTGTCTAGTGACGGCTCAGATCTAACGCCGATAATGGATCTTTCGTCAACCTAAGCGCCAGGAAGGAGCCGGAATTCCCGCTCGGGAAAAACGCCAGAAACCCCCGCGATTGGACAATGCAGCCCGCGGGGATAGCTTCAGGGCAACACCTCCTGGTGCTACCGCCGCATGCCCGCATAGAGGCGACTGGCGGGACCTTTACGTATTTAAGGCGCCAGCGTGAGTACAGCGCGTTTTTGATGACTTCGTCAGGGACGCGATCAACGGCAATCCAGGCAAGTGACAAGGGACGAGGTGTTCAGGAGATCTTTGGCCTGTACACCAGCTGCTCGAGGTGGTTCCCGATACTCCGGCAGGTAGACGCACTTGCAGTTTCCGTAGCTGCCTTGCTGACTGCTCCCGCAGCTAGCCGGCGAAGCAGGGCCGGCGCGGACTCCATGTAGGCGGCTAGGGCTTCATCAGCACGTCGATGAACCGCGACAGGCCGCCCGCCACGTCCACTTCCTTGTCGTAGAGCCACTGCAGCTGCAGGCCGTCGGAAACGGCAACCACCAGTCGGGCCAGTTCCCTGGCGGGCAGGTCGGAGCGTGCCTTACCTGCAGCCTGACGACGTTCAATGTCCGTGGCCAGGACGTCCACCAACTCGGCATAACGTTCCTTGAAGAACCCGTGGGAATCATGACCCGGGTCGTTTGCCGTTGCTGATGCCACGGCGTACAGCGTGGTGAGCCCGGGTTCGTCTCGGTTCCGCTTAGCGGACCGGATCATCAGGGGCAGCCCTATGCCATCTCCGCCAGCTGCGACGCCGCGCCGGTCCCTTTCGGCCAGCACCGCAGTAAGCAGCTCCTGCTTGCCCCGGAAGTAGTGGAACAGGGTCGCCTCTTTCACTCCCACCAGCTCGGCCACCCGCTTCAGTGCTGTGCCTTCAAAGCCTTCCGTAGCGAAAACGTCGGTGGCCGTCTGGATGATCTGCTCGCGGCGTTCCGCGCCTTTTGCGTACTGACCCCGTGGCCTTGATGAAGACATCTGGCCAGTGTATTTCACGGATCCGACAGAAAACCTAGTCAGACTCGGTTTTTGTCTGTACGATCTTCTGCAGGACCCCACGGAGGGTCATTTATGTCAGGAGGCAAAGTGGCCGTCAAAACAACCACCGGGGAGGACTCGCAGGGGCTGCCCGCCCACGGAACGTAATCCGGCACCGCCGTTTCATCGGCTCCCGCTCCGGGAACGCCCACCAGAACGCCCTGCGCGTACGTCATCGGCATGCCCATCGCCAGCACTGGCTCGCCATGGGCCTGCCCCAGTCGCTCGTCCCCGCCGTCGCGGTGCCCGTGATCCCACGTGGCGGCTACCCCGCCCTCTTCATCGCGCCGTCCTAATTACCCGCATCCAAGGAGTTAAGTAATGAACCCCTCCCTTTCCCATGCCGCCACAGCCGCGGCCGCCGGTTCGCCCGATGCCGAAGCCCGCATCCGCGAACTCGCCGAAAACCTTCCCCTAGAACAGCAGATCCAGCTGCTGACGGGTGCCGACGTGTGGGCCACCCACGCGCTTCCCTCCATCGGGCTCTCCCGCGTTGTCCTCTCCGACGGCCCGTCGGGCGTCCGCGGCGAAGACTTCGACGAACGGCATGACTCAGTCTCACTGCCGTCGTCGTCTGCCCTGTCCGCCACGTGGAGCGTTGAAACAGCCCACCGTTACGGCCAGGTGCTGGGCCAGGAAGCCCGCCGCAAGGGCGTCCACGCCGTACTGGGCCCCACCGTCAACCTGCACCGCTCCCCGCTGGGCGGCCGGCACTTCGAGTGCATGAGCGAGGACCCCCGCCTCACGGCAACCCTCGCGGCCGGCTATGTAGCCGGAGTGCAGTCCATGGGTGTCGGTGCCACGCCCAAGCACTACCTCGCCAACGAAGCCGAAACCGACCGATTCACGGCCGATTCCGTTGTGGACGAGCGCCCGCTGCGCGAGCTGTACCTGGCCGCTTTCGAGGACGCCATCACGGAGGCCCGCGCCTGGCTGGTCATGAGCTCCTACAACTCCATCAACGGCACCACAGCCAGCGAGAACAAGCTCCTGGAAACGCCGCTGTCCACCGAATGGGGCTTCGACGGGGTTGTTGTCTCGGACTGGACCGGCGTCCGCTCGGTGGAGGCTGCGAACGCGAACCAGGACCTGGAGATGCCGGGGCCGGTTGGCCACTGGGGCCCCAAGCTGCTCGCCGCCGTGAACGACGGCCGCGTCAGCCGGTCCGCCATCCTTGAAAAAGTCATCCGCATCCTCCGCCTCGCGGCCCGAGTCGGTTCCCTCGAAGGCGTCGCCCCTGCCGTGGCTGAACTTCCGGCAGCCCTCAACGCCGCCGCCGTCGCCCGTGAAGTGGCAGTCCGCGGCGCGGTCCTAGTCCGCAACAGGGACGGCCTGCTGCCATTGGACCCGTCAGCACTCACAAGCGTGGCCGTGAGCGGGCACAACGCAGAGGAGGCCCGCACGCAGGGCGGCGGCAGCGCCACCGTCATGCCGAAGTACACCGTCTCACCCCTCGAGGGCCTGCGTGAAGCGCTACCCGAAGGCGTTAGCCTGAGCTACGCCCGCGGCGCCAAGGTGGCCGAAGGGCTGCAGGCCTTCCCACGCACATCCCTGCGCAACCCGGTATCGAACGTTCCCGGCATGCGGGTTACTTTCCTGGCCGAGGACGGCTCGGACATCTCCGGCGAAGACCGGCTCGCATCGCACCTGATCTGGTTCGGCGTCGGGATCCCGGAAGGCGCCGCAGCCATCCGCATGGAGGCCGACTGGACTGCCTCGACGGCGGGAGTGCACCACCTGGGCGTCGGAACGGTGGGCCACATCCGGCTGTCGCTCAAGGGCGATGAGGTGTTCAACGGCGAGATCGAGGACGACACCGACGTGCTCGGTGCTGCACTCTTCGACCCGCCCAAGACCGTCCACCCGGTGGAAACCGCTGCAGGCGAATCAGTCCGCATCGAGGCGGTTTACGAGCTGCCCAAGCAGCGGGTCATCCCGTTTACCGCCATCCTCCTCGGCGAGGAAACCGTATTGGCGGACCCCCAGGCCGAGATCGATGCGGCAGTGGAAGCAGCTAAAACCGCTGATGTGGCGATCGTGGTGGTGGGAACAAGTGCCGCCATCGAGTCCGAGGGCTTCGACCGCGAGGACCTGGACCTTCCTGGCTTCCAGAACCAGCTGGTGGAGGCGGTCGCCGCGGTGAACCCGCGCACCATCGTGGTGGTCAACTCCGGGTCGCCGGTCCTGATGCCATGGCTCGACAAGGTGGGCGCAGTCCTGCTGGGCTGGTTCGGCGGCCAGGAATTCGGCCGGGCCATCACGGACATCCTGCTGGGCATTGAGGAACCGGGCGGCCGCCTGCCCACCACCTGGCCCGCCGCGCTCGGGGACGTGCCGGTGCTCAACACCACGCCCGTTGACGGCAAGGTTGTCTACTCCGAAGGCATCCACGTCGGCTACCGGGCCTGGCTCAAGCAGCAGGCCCAAGGCGGCGCCGCCCCTGCGCTTCCATTTGGCTTCGGCCTGGGCTACACCACGTTCGAACTAGGTGCGCCGCACGCACCACAGTCGGTCCCGGCCGGCAACGACGTGGTGGTCCACGTTCCCGTCCGCAACACCGGCGCCCGTTCCGGCCGCGAAGTGGTCCAAGTGTACTTGGAGCGGGCGGAGTCAGCGGTTGAACGCCCCGTCCGCTGGCTGGCAGGCTACGCGGGAACGCACCTTGCTCCGGGCGGCACGGACAGCGTGGCGGTCCGCATTCCGGCACGGTCCTTTGGACATTACGACGGCGGCTGGCAGTTCGAACCGGGCACGTTCCGGATCCTGGTGGGTCGCCACGCGGCCGATGACTTCCAGGCCTTGGAGATCGGGATCCGCTAACGCTGCACCCCTGCGACGGCCGGGCTGGCTCCCCTTATCGGGATCCGGCCCGGCCCGCTTTGTGTTCGCAGGCGTACTGTCAGGCGTTGAGAGTGCCAACGGGGAACCCGGCCAGCGAGGCAGTGACGTCCTCAAAGGCTGCGCCGTAGCACTGCCGGTAGCTCTCCTGCATGACGTGCCCGAGGTGCGGCCCTGCCGCACCACAGTTCGTGTGGTTCCGCAGTTCCTGAACAACGGGCACGCCGGCGTTTTCACACGATGAACGGACGAACCCATCACCCGGTCGAAACGTGCCGCGTCCCGTGCAGGAAGCCGTAATCGACCATTGCAGGGCGAGCCGATGCGCCGCAGAGAGCAACAAGCCGGTCCTACACCGCCTCATGAGGGCTCCCACGTTCTCCGTCAAGCTAGGCGGGCGAGGGGCAGGGGAGTGGCCTATTCGCTGTTCCAGATTTGGCCGAGCGTCTGAAAGGCGTGGATGATCACGTAGCTGTCGTGGTGGAGTTCCTCAGACCTGCTGCGCGGAATCTTCGGGCGGACAAAACCGTCGCTTGGAAGATGGCCCACAACCGCAGCTGACCGCCGTGGCGGGAGGTGAACGTAACGCCGTCGAGGTCTGTGTTCTCGTAGATCCAAGCCTTGATTGCCGGGGTAGGTTTCGCGTGGTCGGTTGTCTTTCAACGCTGCGGCGTCAAGGGCCGGCAAACCGGGGCTGAGGATCCGGGCGGAATCCCGTCCGCCCTAACCGGCTGCCCGCAACTGTTGATTTCAACCGTTCAAAACTTACCCGTCAACCCCCTGGTGTGAACGCCCGGGCGACGGCAAGGACCGCCTGTGCCGCACCCTCGACCTGGCCGTCGCGCAGCAGCCGCGCGGGCGGAATGCCGTCCAGCTGGGGATTCAGCCTTGGAATCATGCCTGGACCATCGGCCGTGAATCGCGCTCACCCGGTAGCAGATATCGGGACCGAAACTTCAAACGATTGAAGGTTAGCTTCAAACGTTTGAACTGCTTATCGTAGTTTCTAACACGCACTCAACGAGGAGTCTCATGAGCGAATCAGTCGGCACCGCCGCCGCACCTGTATCAATCCAGTCCACGACGCGCCCCTTCGGTTGGCGCGATAAGATCGGTTACCTTTTCGGCGACCTCGGAAATGATTTCACCTTCCTGCTCGCCTCTTCCTACCTGCTCGTTTTTTACACGAATGTGGCAGGACTCCAACCAGCGCACGTCGGCGTCCTGTTCCTCGCGGCCAGACTCGTCGACGCTTTCACGGATGTGGGTTGGGGCCGTTTCCTGGACCGGCATCGCCCGTCGCGTGCCGGCCGCTTCCGTGCCTGGATAGGCCGCGCGGCCCTGCCCCTGGTCGTCGTGAGCGCGCTCCTCTACGCGCCGTTCATCGCTGACTGGGACTACGGCCTGAAGCTTGCTTACGCTGCTGTCACCTACCTGCTGTGGGGTTCCGTCTTCTACACGATGGTCAACATCGCTTACGGTTCCCTTGCGTCGGTCATGAGTCCCAATCCTGGGGAGCGCGCTTCCCTCTCGGTGTTCCGCGCCTTCGGAGCGAACGTCGCCGGCCTGTTCGTCGCACTCGTTCCTCCGCTCCTGATCTACGCGACGGTCGACGGCGTCTCACAGGTCATTCCGAGTTCTTTCTTCATCACGGGCATCATGTTCTCCATCGCCGCACTCGTTTTCTACGCTGTCTGCTACACCCAGGTCCGCGAACGCGTGCAGGCAGTGCCCGTTCAGGACAAGCGCAGCTTCCTGGCCCTCCTGCGCTCACTCGCAGGAAATCGGGCGTTGCTTGGTCTCATGGCCGGAAACCTGGTCCTCATGCTCGCGTCGCTCCTTACGATGTCAATGGCGGCGTACCTTTGGCTGAACTACTTCAACAACGGTGCTCTTTCTGGTCCGGCGCAGCTGGCGAACTACCTTCCGGCCCTCCTGCTCGCCCCGATCGCGGCGTGGCTCGCACGGCGCTTTGGCAAGAAGGAAGTCATCGTCGCGGGTATTTTCTTCTCGGCCGCCGTCTACGTGGTCCTCGCCGTCACTCACGTCACGTCCCCTTGGGCCTTCATAGTCATTACGGTGCTCGCTGGCTTCGGTATGGGTACGTACACGCTGCTCGTGTGGGCGCTTATCGGTGATGTCATCGACCATGAAGAGGTGCGCAGCGGTGAGCGCGATGACGGCACTGTCTACGCCGTCAACACCTGGGCTCGCAAGGTCGGTCTCGCCCTTGCCGGCGGTCTCGCCGGGTTCGCCCTGTCGGCGGTGGGTTTCCAGCCCGGCTCGGCCACGCAGACGCAGGAGACTATCGACGGAATCTATCTCGTATCGACACTCGTGCCCGGCATCCTCTACGCCGTTGCCGCGCTCTTGCTGCTGTTCATCTACCCGCTCGACCGGAAACGGGTCGCTGCGAACGTCGCGGAGCTGAAATCACGACGGGGCCACGGGGAATGATCGCCGGGGCCAGGCCGACCCTTAAGGACATCGCCGTCCGCGCAGGCGTGTCTGTGTCAACGGTGTCCTACGCGCTGAATGAACACAGCACTCTCCCCCTGAGCGACACCACGAAGGCAACTATTCGGCAGATTGCCCGGGAAATCGGGTATGTACCCAACGGGCTTGCCAGATCGCTGCAGGCTGGCTCCAGCCGCACCATCGGCGTGCTGCTGGACAAGCCGCTCACCACGCCGCGGTACGCGGCTATCGTGCAGGGTCTCAGCGAAGGACTGACCGAGCAGGGCCTTCACCTCGCCCTCCTCCACAAAGGACCAGCGTCGCAGTGGGTCAATGCGGTACGGGGATACCAACTGGACGGCCTCATCTTCATCGGCCACGACGACCATGAGGTGCCAGGTGAACTCACGGAGCTCGTCGCCAGACACGGCGTCCCCTTCGTAGCGCTCGACTGCGGTGCCTTCGGCGAGGAGCGCCCGTACTCGACGGTCGATTTCGACTACGGAGCCGGTGTCGAGGTGCTCATGGCCGAACTCGAGCGGAGAGGGACGCGCATCGTGTACTACCTACGCCCCGATGTCGTCTCACGTGCGGAAAGAATCCGCGAGCGGGCCGTACTCGCCGCGCTCGGTCAACGCCCCGAGGTCGCCCTGCAGGTGATTCCCACCGGAATCACGGCGGACGTCCTGAAGCGCGTCGATGAGGACACGGACCAACAGACAGCGTACGCCCACGAGATCGTGAGCCGTGTGGAGCAAGCTCTCGAGGCCGACGGGACCGACCCCGAGCACACCACGCTCCTCTGCTCCTGGGGCGCGGATGTGGAGGCCGTGTACCGGGTGGCGCAGCGACGCGATCCTCGTTTCACGGTGGCCGGACTGGCCGCCGGCACCCTCACCACCGGGCTTTGGCCGAACCTGATCTACTCGAGGCTCCCGCTCGAGGACGCCGGCCGGGAATGTGCGCGCCTGATCGTGGGCGAGACCAGTCCGTCCGCCGATCATGAACATCTTCTTCTGCCGCCGGTGATTGACGCCGGTCAGATCCGGAATCCAGAGACATTCGCGCGAAACAGAGCAGCAGATGAGAAATAGAAGCAAGGAAGTAGGCACCATGCCCCGCACCAACATCATCTTCATCATGTCCGACGACCATGCGGCACATGCCATCTCGGCCTATGGCAGCCGGGTGAACAAGACACCGCACCTGGATCGGATCGCTGAGGGCGGCATGCGTATGGACGCTGTCTTCTGCACGAACTCGATCTGCTCGCCGTCACGGGCGTCGATCCTCACAGGCACCTACTCCCACGTCAACGGTGTCTCATCCATCTGGACCGAGATGGACTACCGGGTCCCGACGTTCATCGACGTGCTGCGCGACAACGGCTACCGCACAGCGCTGTTCGGCAAGTGGCACCTCGGTGAGCAGGAGGTCTCGGAGCCGCGCGGATTTGATGCCTGGAAGGTCTTCCCCGGCCAGGGCGATTACGTGGACCCCGAGATGATTGATCCGTCCGGCCGCAGTATCGAGAAGGGTTACGCGACGGACATCGTCACCGATCTGTCACTGAACTGGATCGACGAGCGCGGCGAGGACGAGCCGTTCTGCCTTCTCGTGCACCACAAGGCGCCGCACCGCCCGTGGGTGCCCGACGAGAAGCACAAGCATCTTTACGCCGACGGGACTATCCCCGAACCCGAGACGTTCTTTGATGACTACGAGACCCGAAGCAAGGCCGTACGCGGCGTTCACATGACCATCGCTGACGACATGGGCGCCGATGACCTCAAGATGGAGGTGCCGGAGCACCTTCGCGGCGAGGAGAACCGCGAGGAGCGGATGCGGTGGAAGTACCAGATCTACATGCGCGACTACCTCCAGTGCATCCAGTCGATCGACGACAACGTCGGGCGTATGCTCGACCATCTGGAAGCCAAGGGACTCGCCGAGAACACGCTCGTCGTCTACACCTCCGACCAGGGCTTCTTCCTCGGCGATCACGGCTGGTTCGACAAGCGGCTCATGTTCGACCAGTCCCTGCAGATGCCGATGCTCATCCGCTGGCCCGCACAGATCGAGGCCGGGAGCCGCAGCGAGGCGATCATCACGAACGTCGATTTCGCCGCGACGTTCCTGGACGCCTGCGACATCGAGGCAATGAAGGAGTTGCCGACGTCGCAGGGGCGCAGTTTCCTGCCGCTGCTGCGCGGGGAGAGCATCGAAGACTGGCCCGACGCCGCCTACTATCGGTATTGGGAACACGATGATCCCATTCACGCCGCCCCCGCCCACTACGGCATCCGCACCCGGGATCACAAGCTCATCTACTACTATGGTGCCGGTCTCGGCGTACCTGGAGCGTCGGAACGGCACTTCGATCCCGAGTGGGAACTCTACGACCTGCGCAACGACCCTACCGAGGTACGCAACGTCGCCGACGATCCTGCGTATGCCGGCATCAAGAGCGATATGCAGCAGAAACTCGCCGAGTATCAGAGTCGATACGCTGACGAACCGTACCGCGGCGAGGACACACCGCATCCGACCTGGGGGCCGTACGACGCAGAACTGTTCGCTCAGGTCGAGTCATACGTCACCGACATCCGGGCCTCCAGCTGACGCAGGATATTCCCAAGCTCCAGAGGCGGAACCGGTGCTGCTTGGAGCGGTGTAGGAAAGTGAAATGGATGAATGAGAACGGTAGGCCGAATACAGTGAGTGATCCTGCTGAAATGGGCGCGGCTCATAATGCGGAGTATGCGGCGGAGCGGCCTGCCGTCCGGACGGAGAACCCCGGTGCAGGGTGTTGCGCGCCGATCGGCCGCACAGCATTCGTCGCCGCTCCGCCCCGTTCCGTCCCGACCGCTGCCGACGGGGACGCCGGTCTTAGTCGTCACCGGATCGAGCAGGCGATCGTTCCTGCCCTGACGTTCGCCATGGGCGATTCGCGGGGGGACGAAAACCGGGGCGACGGAGAGACTCCGGTCCACGGAGTAAGCCTGGAGTCATTCTCAATCGACGCGACGAGCGTGACAAACGATGACTTCGCGCGTTTCGTAGAGGCGACCGGCTACCGGACTGAAGCGGAGACGTGGGGCTTCTCCGCGGTCTTCCATCTCGCGATAGCGGCACCGGAAGGGGACGTCATGGGCGCTCCGCCCGGCACGCCCTGGTGGAGGGGCGTGAAGGGCGCGGACTGGCGTCACCCAGGGGGACGCCAGTCGGACATCGATGGGCTCGCAGACCACCCGGTGGTACATGTCAGCTGGAACGACGCGGTCGCGTACTGCGAGTGGGCTGGTCGGACGCTACCCACAGAGGCGCAGTGGGAAGCCGCGTCGCGCGGCGGGCTCGACGGCGCCCGGTTCCCCTGGGGCGATGACCCGCACGGCGATGTCTCCTTCCCCTCGCCTAAAATTGAGCCGCAGGCCGGCGGATTCTGGCGCATGAACATCTGGCAGGGCACCTTTCCCACCGAGAACACCAAGCAGGACGGATTCCTCACCACAGCACCCGTACGCACGTTCAAGCCGAATGCCTACGGGCTCTGGCAGACCATCGGAAATGTCTGGGAGTGGTGCGCGGACTGGTGGAGCCCGGGCTACTACCGCGTATCTCCCTTCACCGATCCGCGTGGACCGGAACGCGGCCAGGTCCGGGTCATGCGGGGTGGCTCGTACCTGTGCCACGATTCGTACTGCAACCGGTACCGGAACGCCGCCCGGTCCTCAAACACGCCGGACTCGTCGATGGGCAACGCGGGGTTCCGCACCGTCGAGCGGAGGCCCGACGATCGCCCTGGTTCCGGGGCCACGACGGCGGCGAACGCATGAGCACTACTGACCGCCGATTCCCGAAGAGCGTCTACCGGCACGGCACGGAACCCGATGCCCGGTTCTCCCTAGCGAACGAGCGTACCTTCCTCGCCTGGATCCGGACGTCGCTCGCGCTCCTTGCCGGCGGAGTGGCACTCGAGACACTCGGCCTGGGACTCCATCCCGGCCCCCGTATCGCAGCGTCAGTGCTTCTCATCGTCGTCGGAATCACCACGCCCGTACAGGCCTGGGTCGGATGGAGACGCTCAGAACGGGCACTCCGCCTCAACACGCCATTGCCATCCGCGAACCTCGCGCTTCCGCTCGGGATCGCCGTGATCGTAACCGGCGGGCTCGTGCTCCTCGGGGTCATCCTCGCGTGAGTGGTGACACGGGCGGGGCCGCCGGGCACCAGGGCCCTGAAGGCGGCGCGCAGGACCGGACGTCGCGCCCGTTCGACGTCGGCCTGCAACCCGAGCGCACAGCCCTTGCATGGCGGCGGACAGCACTAGCACTGATCGTCGCCGCAGTCTTCGGGATCCGAGTCCTTCCAACGCTCCTAGGCGCATGGGCGCTCATACCGGCAGGGGCCGGGATCGCGTTAGCCGTCGGGATCCTCATCGCCTCGCACCGTCGCTACGATCAGCAGCACGAGCGCCTCACAACCACAGACAGCAACCGCATCGCCCTGCCCGACGGGGCGCTTCACGCGCTCGTCGCAGTTGCGGCGGTCCTGGGAGGCTTGGCCAGCGCCGCCGTCGTCGCGTCAGTAAACCTACGCTAACCGCACAGAATCGATCCCTCGGACGCCAGCCGTGCTGGTAGACATGCTCGCCGCGAGCGTGGCGGCCGCCTTCTCTTAGTCGGGTGCTTGTGGCGGGCTGAGCAGGCTGCAGAACTGACGGCCCACGGGTTGAACAAGGGTCCTTGGTGCTGTGCATCTAAAGCACTCCCCCTGTCAATTTACCGAGAGCCGATATCCGGCCATATGTCGTCCCATGAACCGACAACGCGGGTGCGTCCGTCATTGGCGGTTTCGGCCGGGGCCAAACCAGGAGCGTTGTATGTGAGAAGACTTTCATGCTGCCCTCACGCCGGGCTCATGGTTCCCGCCCATACTGCTGAGTAGACCACGTTGACCGTTCTTGGAGGACAGAATGAAAATCACGGATCCGAGTGCTGTGCACCCCGCATGGGCCGAATGCTTCAACCGCCAGGACTTCGACGGGATGGCGGGCTTCATGGACACAAATGCCGTATTCGCCCCTCGGCCCGGATTGGCCCTCACCGGTGAGGACAACCTCGTAGCCCAGCGGCAGTTCCTCGCCATGGGACTGCCGATCGACCTGACTGTCCGCCACGTGCTACAGGAAGCAGACATAGCACTAGCGATCGTTGACTGGACAATCAAAGGCACTGCAGTCGATGGCAATGAAGTGGACCTGAAAGGCACCGCTGCTGATGTTCTTCGCCTGGGTGACCAAGGGTGGAAGCTCGTCATAGACAACCCCTTCGGTACCGCCTGAGCGCGCCTACTTTGTTTTCGGGTGGTTACCAGCATGAAACGCCGCCACCACATCAGGTCGCTGTGCATCGGCAATGCGTTCGTTCCCGGCGCGGCACAGCGTTGCGCGTTCATCACGCCATACAGGCCGTGGACGCTTTTGGAAATCACATGGCCCTGCGAGGCGACCGGGCAGTCCCTTCCCTTGACGCGCACTGCAGCGGCCGCGCATGTTCGGCTAGGGACGTAGAACTGTTTCGCCGATCGCCTGATCAGGAATGAAGCCCTATTCTGACGCCTAATGGGCTTCAAACTGCGTCAGGCTGGGGTGTGCGCCACTAGGCGGCAACGTGGGACCGAAGGCATCTGGCCTCTAAAATGAAAGCTTTTTCGCTAATGCTTGGATGACCCAATCCTGAACGTTAGCGGGTGATGGATGAGATGGCAGTCGCTAGATCCGGCAACTTCAGGTTCAGCAAACATGCTGTTCTGCCGTTCTTGTCCTAATCTCGATGTGCTGCCGCCGAGTGAGCCCGAAGGGCACTGCGGGGTGCGGGATAGAGGGAAGGTAGGGGACCTGCGTGCTGCCTATTGCAAGACATGAGGGCGGCTGATTTGCTGCCCTCATATGTGAGCTTCATGGCATAGCCGTCTTCACTGCTGAGCAACTGGCAGTGAAGACGGCTATTTTGCTTTCGGGCCTAGGGGGTTGGCCGGACGGCAGTATCGGCGCTGTAGGAAGTGACCTTCGAAGCGGGGCCGCTGTCAAGCACTTTTGAGCGGACTGTGGAAGCATCCAAAACGACGTGCTGTGCTTCAACGTTGCTCACAACATGATTGGTGGCAACAAGGTTGCTGTCACCCCCGGCGATGAGGACCATTGTGGGCTGGGCGTTCGGCGGTACGATCCTGTCCGGCGAGACGTCATAGGCAATGAGATTGTTGGAGAAAAGGTTGTTGTCTCCCGCGATGTGGACCACGCCGTACAGATCGTCCAGGCCGTTGGATGTTCCGAGGAACGGCGGAAATCCTTCCATGCCCCGCCGGAAGTGGTTGCCGGTGATCAGGTTTTCCTTGCAGTTGTTGATGAGCCGCATCATCCCGGGGGAGAAGCCCTGGAACCTGTTCGCGGTCACCGAGCATCTGTTGCAGCCGGTCAGCTCGACCAGGCTCCTGCCCCGGGGGAACAGGTTGTTACCGGTGATGAGAAGGCCTTCGTGGTTCTCCGCCAGCAGGGTGGCCCCCTCCGGTCCTGCCCCCATAAGGTTGTCGCTGACGATCGTCGCCTGTCCGGCGCCGGTGAGTTCTACGCAGTTGCCGCATTCCGCGATCATGTTGTCGTGGATACGCAGGGCGTCGGCGCCACGGACGATGAGTGCGTGCTCGAGATACACAAAACCCATGCCGGTGATGTGGAAGGAGTCGTTGTCTGATGCGACTTCAATGCCGGTCCTGCCGTTTCGGTAGCTGTTGCCGTCCGGCGGGAACTCCACGCCATCAAGGCAGAAGTCGCGGAAAACAACTCCGGAGAGGCGCGGACTCCCCGCCCGGCGTACCAGGAAAGCCTGCGGAGCTGTTGACGGAGTAAGGACGCGGATGTGGCTGCCGCCGGGCTGTGAATCGAACCAGCCGGACGTGTCCACATTGTCTTTGATGCTGCGGGAGAAGAACCCGTGCCCAAAGCCGGCAATGGTCAGGTAGCTGATGTCCACGACGACTTGAGTCCGGAGATCGTAGTCGCCCGGGGGGATGGTGATCACGGCGCCCGGCCGGGTGTCTGCCGTGGCCTGGCGCTTCTTGATGTCCGCGATGATGTCGTTGATCACGGCGCCAATGTCCACCTGTGCCGTCACCTCCGGCCGGCCTTTGATCTTCCAGGACGTGACATCGTAGATGTTCGCTTCTTCCGGTTTGTCCGCGGCCTGCGCCGGTGCGGTGGCGCCAAAAGCCAGCGCCCCGGAAAGGGTGGCAACAGCGCCAGCGCCAAGCAGTCTGCGTCGGCTCGGGTCCACCAGTACGGAATTTTTGTCAGTCAACGCTTGTCTCCTCAATGGGCGTGGAATGTGTGGGCTATCCGGAATCGCAAGGCACCGGCCTTGGCAGCACAGGGCGGCGGGTAGCCCGGTGGCCTCCGTATGCGCCTGCAAATGGAAGATGTCAGTGCTCTCCATAGAGCCGGAAATCTTCGGGGGCTGCCAAAACGATTTGGTTAGCCGGATACCTTGAGGCTAAGAGGGTGGAGCAAGAGCTGTCAACGCCAAAATTGCAGACGGTTTTTGGCAAAGCGGTGACCCTTGACACCCGAACGCAAGCGGGCCTAGGGTGGATGCCAAGTCGTTTTGGCAAAACGATTTTTCAGACCGAGTCACTCTCCATTTCCGTTCAAGAGAAAGTGAGTCGACAGCGATGTCCACTCGTAAATTCATCAGCAGGCTCGCCATCGGCGGCATCTGCACCGCCGTCGCACTGTCCGCCTCGGCATGCGGCGCAGGGGGCCCGGCCACGCCTACCGGAGCCGCCGGCACCAACACCGTCAACGTCCTGGTCGAAGCCGGCGGCCGCGCCGAACTGACCGGCGTCGCCGAACAGTGCAAAAAGGACGCCGGCGTGGACGTCAACTTCGTCGAACTGCCCTACGACGGCATGTTCAACCGCCTTTCCAGCGAATTCTCCTCCGGCAACGTCTCCTTCGACGTGGCCGCCCTGGACTCCGTGTGGCTGCCCAGCTTTAAGGACGCCCTCCAGCCCATCGATGAGATCTTCACCGACGAGGCGAAGAAGGACATCTTCCCGGCCTTGGCCAAAGAAGCCAACGTGGACGGGCACTTCATCGGCCTGCCCGCCTGGACCAACGCCGAAATCATCCTGTACCGCATGGACCTCTTCGAGGACAGCAAGAACAAGGCCGATTTCCAGGCCAAGTACGGCTACGAGCTGGCTGCCCCCACCACGTGGAAGCAGTACCAGGACATCTCCGAGTTCTTCACCAAGGACGGCATGTACGGCACGGACGTCAAGGGCGGCGTTGAAACGGAATGGCTCGCCCACGTCCTGCAGGCCGGCTCACCCATGGTCCTGGACGAAAACAATAAGGTGGTCATCGACAACGCCGCCCACAAGGAAGCCCTGGACTTCTACGTGGGCCTGGCCAAGTACGCTCCCTCCGGCGCAGCCCAGGTGGACTGGGCCGCAGCGCAGAACCTGTTCAACCAGGGCAAGACCGCAATGACCCGCTTCTGGGCCCACGCTTACCGGCAGATCCCCAAGGACTCACCGGTCGCGGGCAAGGTGGGAGCAGCTCCCATGATCGCCGGGTCCGCCGGTATTGGCGCCGTCCCCGGCCCCTGGTACCTCACGGTCCCGAAGGCAACCAAGAACACCGAGGCGGCCAAGAAGTTCGTGAAGTGCGCCTACGACCACAACAGCATGGGCATCGAATCCAGCCTGGGCCTGGCTTCCCGCATCTCCGCGTTCGAGAAGTACCAGGACAAGGAAGGCTACGAAAGCTTCAAGCCGCTGATCGAAACCCTCAACGGCGAAGCCACCGCCACCCGTCCGGCCACCGAGAAGTGGCAGCAGATCGTCGACACCGTCCTGGTTCCCATGCTGCAGAAGGCCGTTGCCGGCGGTGACTCCGCCATCCTCCTCGCTGACGCCAAGAAGCAGATCGAGGACCTCCTCAAGTAAGAACCCCCGCGGCCGGCACCTGTGTGACCGGTGCCGGCCGCCGCCCCAACCAGCGGAAGAGAAAACCGTGCGCATCTCCGACCGCCGCTTCGCATTGTTCCTGATGACACCAGCGGCGCTGTTCCTGGCAATATTCGTGGCCTTCCCCCTGTTCCGCCTGGTGGCGGACAGCTTTTTCAAAATTTCCCCGGTCGCCGGCGGCCCCCGCGACTTCGTGGGCCTGGACAACTACTTCCGGGCCTTCGCCTCGGAAGCCTTCACCGGCGCCGGATGGCGGACCCTGGCCTACACGCTGATCGTGGTCACCCTCGAGTTCGCCTTGGGCCTGGGTATGGCCCTGCTGTTTACCATGCTGGGCCGCAGCTCCCAGATCTGGCGGACGGTGTTCATGTACCCGCTCATGATCGCCCCGATCGTGGCAGGCCTGCTCTGGAAGTTCCTGATGATCGACAACTTCGGCCTCATCGGAACGCTCCTGCACCAGGCCGGCATCCTGGACAATCCCAACCAGATCGGCTGGCTGTCAGACCCCGGCATCGTGTTGTACTCGGTGGCCATCCCGGACATCTGGCTGACCACCTCGTTCATGTGCCTGGTGCTCTTCGCCGGCCTACAGAACATCCCCGGCGACCTCATCGAAGCCGCACGGCTGGACGGTGCCCGCGCACCGGCCCTGCTGTTCCGGATCATCCTTCCGCTGCTCCGCCCCGTCATCGCCGTCGCGCTGGTGGTCCGCGGCATCGACGCGGCAAGGGCCTTCGACACGATCCTCATCCAAACCAACGGCGGCCCCCAGTCCGCCTCGGAAACCATGAGCCTGCTGATCTACCGGACCATGATCCGCTTCGGCGATCCCGGCCTGGCCAGCGCCATGGGCACCATCTACCTGCTGGCCATGCTCGCCGTCGCATTCTTCGCGGTGGCCACGATCTGGCGGCCAGGAAAGGACACCTGATGCGCGTCGACGAAAAAACCAAGCACGACGCCGGGACCCCGGCTTCCGCGTCCGCGGAACCTGCCGCCCGGACCACCGCAGCACGTCCCCGCAAGCGCCGCAGCGTCAACAGGGAAGGGCTGGAGGCCGGCCGGCGCAGCACCAGGACCCTGCTGTGGATCCTCCTCGCGGCAGCCATGGTGCTCTACGGATTCCCGTTCCTGTACCTGCTGTTCACGTCCTTCAAAACCCCGATCGACACTATCGCCGTTCCGCCCACCATCCTTCCGCGGGAATGGACGCTGGAGAACTATGTCAACGCGCTGGGCCGCAGCGGCGTGCCGGCGTCGTTCATCAACAGCATCCAGACGGCCATCATCAGCACCGTGCTCTCCCTGGTCCTGGCGGTTCCCGCCGCCTACGGGATCACCCGGTACAAGACACTGGGCGGCCGGATCTTCATCATGGCCGCCCTGGTGACGCGCATGGTCCCGCCGGTGGCGATCGGCATTCCGCTGGCTTCCATGATGGGGTCCGTGGGCCTGGCGGACACACCCATCGCGCTGTCCATCGCGCACACCACTATTTCCCTGCCGCTCTCCATCTGGCTGATGTCCAGTTTCTTCGAAGCGGTTCCACAGGACCTGGAGGAGGCGGCAACCGTGGACGGGTGCAGCAGGCTCGGTGCCCTCTGGCGGGTGGTCATCCCTGTGGTTTCCGGCGGCATCGCCGTCACCGCGATCTTCGCCTTCCTCGCCTCCTGGAACGAATTCCTCTTCGCACTCCTGATGACAGCGATCCGCTCACAGACCACACCGGTAGTGATCGCAAACTTCCAGACCCAGTTCGGCCTGGACTGGGGATCCATGACCGCGCTGGCCGCCGTGTACTCCATCCCGGTCATCCTCCTCACCCTTCTCTTGCAGCGCAAGATCGTGGCGGGCATGACGCTCGGCGCCGTCAAGGGCTAGCCAAAGGCGCCGGCATTCCTCGGTAGCCTACTTATACCGGACAAACCATAAGGACGTGGGACACAGATGAGCAACAAGAACATCGGCATCAAGGACGTGGCCGTCGCTGCCGGCGTGTCCGTGACAACTGTCTCCCACGTGCTCAACGACGTTTCCTACGCCCGCATCAGCCCCGAGACCAGGAACAAGGTCAAGTCCGCCGCCGAGCAGCTCGGCTACGGCCCCAACCGCCTTGCCCAGGCCCTGCGCACGCAGCGGACCGGCATGCTGGGGCTGGTGAGCGAGGAGATTGCGACCACCCCGCACGCCGGCCGCATCATCCTGGGTGCCGACGAGGCCGCCAAGGCCCGGGGGTACGGCCTCATGATCATCAACACCTCCGGCTCGGCGAGCCTCGAATCCCGGCGGGCCGACGTCGAGGCCCTCCTGGAACGCCGGGTGGACGGCATCCTCTACGCCACCATGTACCACCGCAACGTGGAGCTGCCGGCCAACCTCGGCAGCGTGCCGTCCGTCCTGGTGGACTCGGTGGCCCGCGGCGGAAACATCACCGCCGTGATCCCGGACGAAGACGGCGGTGCACGCGCCGCCGTGGGGGCGCTCCTCGAGGCGGGCCACACCCGGGTGGGCTTCATCAACAACACCGATGACGTCCCCGCAACCCGCCAGCGGCTCCAGGCTTTCCGGGCAATGCTGACCGAAGCGGGGCTCGACGGCGATGCGGCACCTGTCGAGTCCGAGGTCTCCGAAGTGCATGGCGGCTACGAGGCGGCCCGGCGGATCCTGGCCCGCGAGGACCGCGCCGATATGCCTACGGCGCTGTTCTGCTACAACGACCGGATGGCGATGGGAGCCTACCGCGCTGCCGCCGAGCTGGGGCTCAGCATCCCCGGTGACCTTTCCGTGGTCGGCTTCGATGACCAGGAATTGATTGCCGCCAACCTGCACCCGGGCCTGACCACCGTGGCCCTGCCCCACTACGAGATGGGTGCCTGGGCCACTGAGCACCTGATTGACGCCGTCGAAGGGAAGACAGACCTGACCCTCATGGCACTCCACCCGACCATCCTGGGCTGCCCGCTGGTGCGCCGCGATTCCATTGCGGCTCCCCGGCCCTAGCAGCCAGCCCCTTCCACTTCCACGAGGACCGCACCAAACATGTCCACTTTCCTTGATGCCGCACGCCCGGAAACACCTCCGGCCGGTACCGCCCGGTTCCGTCCCGCCGTCCACTTCACGGCCCGGGACACCTGGCTGAACGACCCCAACGGCCTGGTCTTCCATGACGGCCTCTACCACCTCTTCTTCCAGAACAACCCCTACGGCAACGTGTGGGGCAACATGTCCTGGGGCCACGCCATCTCCCGTGACCTGCTGCACTGGACGGAACACCCCGTGGCCATCGCCTGCGACGAAACCGAGGACATCTTCTCCGGCAGCGTGGTGGTGGACCACGGAAACACGTCCGGTTTTGGCACGGCGGATGCACCCGCCCTCGTGGCCATCTACACCAGCGCGTACAAGGCGGCGTCCGAACACCACGGCACGCAGGCGCAGTCCCTGGCCTACAGCACGGACGCGGGGATGACGTGGCACAAGTACGAGCGCAACCCGGTACTCACCCGGAACTCCGCACACTTCCGCGATCCCAAGGTCTTCCGCTACCAGGGGGAGCATGGCAGCTGCTGGGTCATGGTGGCCGTCGAAGCGCAGCACCAGAAGGTGGTCTTCTACCGCTCGGACGACCTCAAGACCTGGGACTTCCTCAGCGACTTCGGCCCGATGAACGCAGACCAGGGCGAATGGGAATGCCCCGATCTCTTTCCCCTGGCCGTGGACGGGGACGCGGACAACGTCAAATGGGTCCTGATCGTCAACGTCAACCCGGGTGCGGTGGCGGGAGGTTCCGGCGGCCAGTACTTCGTGGGCCAGTTCGACGGCGCCCGGTTCGTCCCGGACGCCTCTTCAGTGGCCGCGCCGGCCGGGGTGAGCGCCCTGGGTGACCCCGCCGCAGCCGCGGCCGCCCTGCAGCAATGCCTGTGGCTGGACTGGGGACGGGACTGCTATGCCTCCGTCTCCTTCAGCAACGTCCCCGATGGGCGGCGCATCATCATCGGCTGGATGAACAACTGGGACTACGCCAACCAGCTGCCCACCGCGCCCTGGCGGTCCTCCATGACGCTCGCCCGGGAAGTGCACCTCACCGCAGCCAACGGCTCCGCCCGCCTAGTCCAGCAGCCTGTCCTGGCCGGCCCCCCGGCCGGAGAAGCGCCGCCTGCAGCCGCGGAGCAGATCATCACAGAAACGTTCGAACTGCAGGACTCGGTTTTGCGGTTGCCGGTTGCGGCACCCGGCAGCGCCCAGGTCATCGAGGCGGAGATCCTGCCCGGAAGTGCTGAACATGTGGCCTTCCATCTGTTCGCCAACGATGACGGAAGCACGGGCACCGCATTGGGCTATAACGCCGCCACTGGCAGGCTCGTCCTTGACCGCAGCCGGTCAGGGGACACGGGCTTCCACGAAAAGTTTTCCTCCGTGGAGTCAGCCCCGCTGGTTCTTGAGGACGGGGTGCTGAAGCTGCAGATCGTCGTCGACCGTTGCTCGGTGGAGGTCTTCGCGCAGGGCGGCTCGGTGGTCCTGACTGACCTCATCTTCCCCGACGCCGAAAGCCAGGAGAACTGGCTGGCGGCCGGGGGAGGCCCGGCAACCGTCCAGAAACTTACGGTCTCAACCCTTACCTGACGGCAGGATGGCTAATCCAAGAAAGGTCCGAAATATGCACACGAACGATGACCCCCAACCGGGCCTTGACGTTGTGGTTGTCGGTGAAGCCCTTGTGGACATCGTTGTCTCGTCCGGGGGCACTGTGGAGCACCCCGGCGGGTCACCGGCAAACGTGGCCTACGGGCTCGGGCGGCTGGGTGCGGCCACCGCGTTGTTGACCTCGATCGGCGACGACCCGCATGGCGCGGCCATCGAGCAGCACCTGCGCAGCGCCGGCGTTGAACTCCTGCCCGGTTCAAAGGGGCCCGGCCGCACCGCCACGGCAACGGCGACCTTGGCGTCCGACGGGTCCGCGCACTATGACTTCGACATCCGCTGGGACCTCCCGCGGATCGCCCCGGCGACGCTGCCCAAAGTCCTGCACACCGGCTCCATAGCCACCTTCCTGGCGCCGGGGGCGGCAGCGGTAAAGGAGCTTCTTGAGCAGTCACACCGGCGATGCATCGTCACCTACGATCCCAACATCCGCCCCGCCCTGCTCGGAAGCCACTTTGAGGCCAAGACCATCTTCGAGGAACTCGTCCCGTTCACGGAGGTGGTCAAACTCAGCGACGAAGACGCGCTGTGGCTCTACCCGAGGCTGTCCCTGGAGGACATCTCACAGCGCATCCTGGACCTCGGGGCCGGGCTCGTCGCCCTCATCAGGGGAGCGGAGGGATCCCTGCTCACCGCCGCAGGCGCGCAGGTGGCCGTCCCCCCGGTCACGGCCGAGGTGGCGGACACCATCGGCGCCGGCGACTCCTACATGTCCGCCCTGGTCTACGGACTCCTCATGCGCGGGGCGGACAGGCTGCCACCATCCGTGCTGGAGTCGCTGGGCCGGATGGCCTCCAAGGCAGCGGCCATCACGGTCAGCCGGCCCGGCGCCAACCCGCCAACGGCCGAGGAGTTGCAGGCCGAACTCCCGGAGCATCAAACAGTGGCACCATGAGAGACAGGACACAAAGGGAAGAACCCATGACAAGCAACAACTACTACAACGTGACCACCTGGCCGGTCGGCAATCCGGCCAAGGACGTGGGCGAAGTCATCAACAGCATCATCGCCGACATCAAGGAACGGCAGTCCGCCACCGATGTCAACGACGGCGGCAAGCCGGGCGCTGTGATCTACATTCCGCCGGGGGACTACCACCTCCGCACCCAGGTGCTGATCGACGTCAGCTTCCTCCGGATCGAGGGCTCGGGGCACGGCTTCACGTCGTCGAGCATCCGCTTCAACGTCCCCGAGGACGAGTGGCCGGACCTGCACGAGCTGTGGCCCGGCGGGAGCCGGATCATCGTGGACCTTCCTCCTGCCGGGGAAGCGGAGGAAGCCAAGGGCGCCGCCTTCTACATTGAACGGAGCGGAAGCCCCCGGATCAGCTCGGTGGAGTTCTCCAACTTCTGCATCGACGGGCTGCACTTCGTTCCGGACGGCCCGGGGCTGCATCCTGAAAACACCTACGTCAACGGCAAGACCGGCATCTATGCCGCGAGTGCCAACGACTCGTTCCGGGTCACAGGCATGGGGTTCGTCTACCTGGAGCACGCCCTCACCATCCACCACGCGGACGCGCTGTCCATCCACGACAACTTCATCGCCGAATGCGGAAGCTGCATTGAACTGCGGGGGTGGGGACAGGCCTCAAAGATCACCGACAACCTGGTGGGCGCAGGTTTCAAGGGCCACTCGATCTACGCCGAGAACCACGGCGGGCTCCTGGTCACAGCGAACAACGTCTTCCCCCGGGGTTCCAGCAGCCTCCACTTCAAAGGCGTCACCCGGTCAAGCGTCACCAACAACCGCCTGCATTCCTTCTACCCCGGGATGGTGGTCCTCGAGGACAACAGCTCGGAAAACCTCGTTGCCACAAACCACTTCCTCCGCGACCACGAGCCCTGGACACCCTTCCTGGGTGTGGACAACGGCCTGGACGACCTCACCGGACTCCTCAGCGTCAGCGGCAGCAACAATTCCGTGGTGGGCAACCACTTCTCCGAGGTCATCGACTCCGGGAGCATCCGGCCGGCGGGCGCCGCGCCTGTGATCATCCGGCTGGCGGCGGGGGCGGGCAACTTTGTCTCCAACAACCATGTGGTGGCCATGGACGTCTCCGCCAAATCGAGTGACTCGTGCTTCGCGGCCCAAGTGGACGCCCTGCTGGCCACCGAGGCGTCGGTTAGCCTCGCCGTCACAACCGTCATGGTCGATTCCGCGTCAGCCAGGAACACGATCCTCGACTCCGGAAGCGACGCCCAGGTTGTCTTGGACAGGACCGTGAACGCCTTCAGGCCCACCCCGACGATCGGTTCGTAGACGGTACATGCTATTAGGTCCCAAGCCCGCTCTTGCCCCTTCACCACCGGATTTCATGCCCAGCGCATCCGGGGCAGACCGTACCAGCAGTCGGCATTCACCGACGGTGCGACGACGGGCAACGGCACCATCGAGTGACGCTGCCGACATGGGTCAAATCCTTGGTGCATTACTGTCCACACTTACGTCTGCTTTTTTGGGACATCAGCAAGGCCGCCGACGTGTGTCAGGCGTCATCTGCGACGTCAAAGAAGAGCTCGGCGGCCTGGACGTGCTGGTGAACAACGCCGGAATCTCCGGATCCACTGCCCCTGTGGAGGACTTTCCTGCCGATGCGTGGGAGAGCGTGATCTCGGTGAACCTCAACGGCACTTTCAATGTCACCCAGCGGGCCATCCCGCTGCTGAAGGAATCCGCCGCGGGTTCCGTGATCGTGATGTCCTCCCTGGCCGGCCGCTTCGGGTATCCCAACAGGGCGGCCTACTCGACCACCAAGTGGGGGCTCGTTGGCTTCACCAAGAGGCTGGCGCTCGAGCTGGGACAGTACGGAATCACCGCAATCTCGATTCATCCCAGGGGCCGTGGACGGACCCCGCTTCCAAAGCGTAATCGCAGGCCGGGCGCAATTGTCCGGCCGCACACCAGAAGAAGAGCTGGAAGAAGCGCTGGCGATCCAGTCAGTAAAGAGGCTGGTCGATCCGGCAGACATAGCTGCCCTGGTGCTGTTCCTCACCGGACCCCACGGCCGGGCCATCTCTGGCCAAATGCCGCCTATCGACGGCGACTTCAAGGCCGCGCAGTAGAACCGCCGGGCGAGTAGAACCACGAAAAGGGACGCCAGCGCTGCTGGCCTCCCTTTTCGTACATAAATGGTGTCGATTCAGATCCACGCCGGTGCTGGCGGCACCGGCGTGACGTGTTTGCCTTCACGGCTGGCAGTGACACCTGCTGTTGCCCGACCGGTGGCCCAGCAGGCCATGTCGGCGAGAGGACCGGAAATCTCCAGCGGTGAAACAGCCGCTGTGTCGCCGAAAGCCTGCTCCTGTTGCCGGCTGGTGACCCTGCCCACCAGATTCTTGTCGGTGCCGCGGGCCGCCCAGGCTCCGGTGATGTCGTTGAGAAGGCGCTCCAGGATGGGCTCCGGGATGTCCGAGAATGTGGCGCCGTTGTCCAGGTCGACGGCGTGGACCCACACTTCGCGGGTGCGCATCCACACGGTTTCTTCGGCCGGAACGATGCGGCCTTGGGCGGTCTTGACCTTGTGCTGCCAGGCGTCGGCGGGCAGGTCGCGCCATTCAACGTTCAGGTGAACTGCTGAGTGGTCAAAGAGGTTGCGCAGGGCGATCGGGCTGAGCGTGGCGCCGAAACTGATCTCGTGGTTGCGGACTTCGGTGGAGGCATACATCGGCGTTTCCACCCCGGTAGCGGCCCACTCGACCAGCCGCGCTATGGCCCGCGCGTTGTAGCCGATGTGGGCCGCCACGTGGCGGCGGGTCCAGCCCGGCAGCAGCGAATCGCCGTCGAGCTCCGCGTCGGAAAGCTCATTGAGCTTGCGGGCGAAGAAGGCCGTGCCGCGGCGGGCCTGCAGCAGCCCTTCGAGCAGCTGCGGATCCGTCGTCAGATCGTGGCGGGCAACCATCAGGCTTCCTTGGCCACGCGGTTCTTCAGCTGGCCCAGACCCTCAATCGAGGTGACCAGGACCTGGCCCTCCTGGAGGTAGCGCTTGGGGTCCTGGGCGTGGCCCACGCCGCCGGGGGTGCCGGTGGCAATCACGTCACCGGGATTCAGCGTGATGATCGTGGAGATGTAGGAGACCAGGTATTCCGGGGTGAAGACCAGGTCGCCGGTGGGGGTCTGCTGCTGGATCTCGCCGTCCACCGCCGAGGTCATCAGGGGACCGGCGGTGAATTCGTCCTTGGTGACCAGGGCCGGGCCGAACGGGGTGGACTTCTCCCAGGTCTTGCCCTGCAGCCACTGGATGGTGCGGAACTGGTAGTCGCGCATGCTGATGTCGTTCAGCACCGCGTACCCGGCAATGTGGTCCGCGGCGTTGGCCTCGCTGATCCGCCGGCCGGTTTTGCCGATCACGACGGCGAGCTCGGCTTCCCAGTCGACGGCGTCCGATTCCTGTGGCAGGGCAAGGTCATCGTTGGGCCCGATCAGGCTTTCGGCGTATTTGGCGAACAGAGTGGGGTGCTCCGGTACTTCCCGGCCCATCTCCTTAATGTGGTTGCGGTAGTTGTGGCCTACGCAGATGATCTTCCCGGGGGAGGGGACGACGGCGGCGAGGTCGGCGCCGTCAAGCGCGTGGGTTGCGCCGTTGGCGGCTTTCGCGGTGGTTTCCCAGTTTTCGGTGCGGAGGAGTTCCCCGACGTCGGCGAAGCCGTTGATTTCGGTGAGGGTGCCGCCGTCCTGGCGGACAGCTTTGGTTCCTTCGGCGGTGCGGAGGGTGAGGAGTCTCATTTGGTGCGTCCTTCGGTGTAGGTGCGGTTGAAGTTCAGGCGTTCGAAGATGGGGGCGTCGCTAAACCGGAACAGATCGAACTCGGTGTCCGCTTCCAGGGACCACTGGGTCCAGGAGGGGACGACGAACAGGTCGCCCTTGGCCAGGGCCTTGCTTTCGCCGTTCAGCCTCACGCTGCCGGTGCCTTCGAAGACCTGCCACACACTGGAGCCCACTTCGCGGAGTGGCTCGGTGGCGGCGCCGGCACGGAGGCGGTGGAACTCGGCCCGGATGGTGGGCATCACGTCCCCGCCGGTGGTGGGGTTCGAGAACCGGACGGCGGCATGGCCCTGGGACACGGTCGCCGGATGCCCCTCGTCCTCCAAAAGGAGCTGTTCGCGAAGTGCTGCGTCGGTGTGTTCCCACCGGTACGCAGCGATCGGGGAGTTCGTGGTGTCCTCCAGCCCGGACAACGGTCGCAGGCCAGGGTGTGCCCACAGCCGTTCCGAGCGGGAGATGGCCGGGGTGGCCTCGTCGGTAACGCGCTCGGTGCCGAACTCGAAGAACCCGGCGTCCGTATAGTGCGCGAACGGGATGTCCAGTCCGTCAATCCACGCCATTGGCTGGTCGGTGTCGTTGTGGTGGCCGTGGAAGTTCCAGCCGGGCGTGAGCAGGAAATCCCCGCGGCGCATCGCCACCGGATCCCCGTTCACCACCGTCCACACCCCCTCGCCCTCGACCACGAACCGGAATGCGTTCTGCGAATGCCGGTGCTCCGGGGCAGTCTCACGGGCGCCCAGGTACTGGATCGCGGCCCACAGCGTCGGCGTCGCATACGGCGTGCCGGCCAGGCCCGGGTTCGCCAAGGCAATCGCCCGGCGCTCCCCGCCCCGCCCGACCGGAACCAGATCCCCCGCGCGGGCTGCCAGCGGATACAGATCACTCCACCGCCAGACGTGCGGCACCGCCTTGGGGGAGGGGACCATGGGCATCAGGTCGGCAATCTCCGTCCACAACGGGGTCAGGTTTTCCTTGTCGAAGTCGCGGTAAAGCTGTTCAAGCTGGGCGGCCTCTTCCGGTGTTGGCTCCGGAAGAGACTGGTCTGCGGCGACAGACTGGTGCGTGTGGTTTTCAGCGCTGATGGACACGGTTGCCTTCTCCTTGCATGCGGACTGATTGCGGCGTGGATTCGACACTAAGGAGAAAAGTCCGCTGGGCCACAGAACATTCTGCTGTCCAGAATAAGGCGGCAAGATACTGTCAGGCGCGGGCGGCAGGGTCCACCGGGTTGGCTGCGATGTCGATCTCAAGCTGGCGCCGGGTTTCCATCATCACCGCAACGAGTCCGGCGTCGAACAGCTTCCGGAACCGGGCTACCGGGGTGGCGACGCTGAGAGCTCCCACCACGTCGCCGTGGCCGTTGTGGATGGCAATCCCGAAGGCGCTGATCCCCTCCTCGGTGCCTTCAAAGTTGGCGGCGAAGCCGTTGGTCCGGATGGTTTCCAGCTCACGCAGGAAGCCGGGATACTCGTCGTCCGGAATGTTGTCGCCACCGATTCCCGCGTTTGGACTGCGGAAGAGCTGCTCCAGCATCGAGGGCTCCAGTTCTGCGAGCATGGCCTTGCCACCGGAGGCCTTGTTGGCCGGCATGACGGTACCCTGCCGGTCACCCACGCGCAGCGCGTTGGTGCCCTCCACGGTGTCGAGGAACCTGACCTTGGTACCCACCCTGATCATCAGATTTACGGTTTCGCTGGTGCGTGAACTCAGGAGTTCCATATGGGGCCGCGAGATCTCAAGCAGCGGCCGCGTCCAGCTCACGCCCGCGGGGCCTGCGCCCATGGCCGGGCCGGGGACGTAGCGGCGCGACTCATCCTGGACGGCGAACCCGCGGTACACCAGCATTGCCAGCAGCCGGTGAGCTGTGGACGGTGCCACGCCCAGCTCCTGTGCCGCATCCTTGAGCCGGAGGCTGCCCACGTCCCGCAGGAGTTGAAGGAGCTGCAGGGCGTTGTCCACCGCCTCGATGGGGTACGTGGGCATCCGCCGGGCGGGAAGATTCTGCATGACAGAATGTTATAGGCGGCGGGACTCAGCGGCCAGCACAGTAGTGGGATGAATCACAAACTTTCCGCTGCAGTGCAGCAGCGCCCAAGTGCGGGTTCCGATCCCGCAGGATCCGGGCCCGCAAGTGGCCCGGCCGGATTTCCCAGGCGTTCCGCGATGGCTGTCCTGGTCTGCTGGCTGCTGGTCGTCTTCGACGGGTATGACCTGATCGTTTACGGAACGGTGCAGGCCTCGCTGATCAATGACACAGGTTGGGGCCTCACCAAGGCCACTGCCGGCACGGTCGGCTCCATGGCCTTCGTCGGCATGATGATCGGCGCGATTTTTGCCGGCCGCATGTCCGACAGCTGGGGCCGCCGGCGGACCATCATCGGGTGCGCCGTGCTGTTTTCCGTGTTCACCATCCTTTGTGCCTTCGCCCCGAACGCCGCCGTATTCGGCGGACTGCGGCTCCTGGCTGGCATCGGGCTTGGTGGCCTCGTGCCTTCCGCGAACGCACTGGTGGCAGAGCTGGTTCCCGCCCGGTGGCGGTCCACCATTGCCACGCTCATGATGTCCGGCGTTCCCATCGGCGGCTCCATCGCAGCGCTGGTCGGTATTCCGCTCATTCCCGCCTTCGGCTGGCCCATCATGTTCCTCGTGGCAGTCCTCGCCCTCGTGGTGGTCATCCCGCTGGGACTGCGGTACCTGCCGGAGACGCTGGCGTCCGAACGGGATGGCGACGCCGCCAGGGGTGCCAATGACCCGGCGGGCTTTGGTTCCCTGCTCCGGGCCCCGTTCATGGGGATGAGCGTGCTGTACGCCATCGCCACACTGGTGACGCTGTTCGCCTGGTACGGACTGGGAACCTGGTTGCCCAACCTCATGCAGCTAGCCGGATACAACCTCGGGTCCGCCCTGACGTTTGCCCTGGCACTCAATCTCGGAGCGGTGGCCGGCTCCGTCATCACCGCCTGGGCTGGCACGCGGTTCGGCCCCATCCCAACGGCGATCGCAGCGGCCGCCGTCGCCGCCGCCGGGCTCCTGGTCCTGGTCACGGGGCCGCCGGTCGCCGTCGTGTATCTCATGCTGGTGCTCGCCGGCGTGGGCACGCACGGCACCCAGTGCCTCATCATCGCGGCGGTCGCCAGCCACTATCCGGCGCACCTGCGCGGTACGGCCCTCGGCTGGGCCCTCGGCGTCGGTCGGATCGGCGCCGTTGCGGCGCCACAGGTGGGCGGGCTGCTGCTCGCCTCCGGCCTGGGCGTCAATTCAAACTTCCTGGCATTCGCCGGATCCGCCGCCGTAGCAGCCGTGCTGCTCGGATTCATCGGCACCAAAATCACATCGTCCTCAAAAGCAGTAGGAGCTTCAAATGTCTAACGTCAACGCGTCCACCGATGTCCTGGTAGTGGGCGGCGGCATGGCCGGACTCGCCGGAGCCCTCGCCCTGAAGGAGAACGGTGCCGACGTCACCCTGGTGGAAGTGGCGCCGGCCTTCGGTGAAGTGGGCGCAGGGCTGCAGATGGCACCGAACGCATCCCGCGTGCTCAAGCGCTGGGGCCTGCTGGAGAAGGCCCTGGAAATCGGCGTGCAACCCAAGCGCCTGGTCTTCCGCGACGCCGTCACCGGCGAGGAGCTGACCCGCCAGACCCTCGGAGGCGAGTTCGAAGAACGCTACGGCGCGCCATACGTGGTGATTCACCGCAGCGATCTGCACCGCATCCTCCTCGAAGCCTGCCAGGAAGCCGGAGTCACGCTTGTAAACGACGTCCTCGTCCAGAAGGTGGAGACCGACGGCGGCAAGGCCCGGGCCTACACGGCCGCCGGTACAGTGTACGAGGCTGACGCGGTCCTGGCAGCGGACGGTCTGAAGTCCACCTTGAGGGGCAGCGTGGCAGATGATGGACCGGTGTCGTCGGCTTATGTTGCCTACCGCGGGACCGTGTCGATCACCCCGGAGACCCCTGCAACGGACCTCGAAGACGTGATTGTCTACCTTGGGCCGAACTGCCACCTGGTGCAGTACCCGCTGCGCAAGGGCAAACTGCTCAACACCGTGGCCGTGTTCAAGTCTGCCTCGTTTGAACGGGGCGAAGAGCAGTACGGCGGCGTTGATGAGCTTGAGGCGGCCTATGCGGATTGCGTCCCGGCCGTCCAGGACGCCCTGAAGAACCTGGCCACCGGCATCCGCTGGCCCATGTACGACAGGGATCCGATCGAAAACTGGGTTGCCGGCCGCATGGCGCTGATCGGGGACGCCGCGCATCCAATGCTCCAGTACCTGGCCCAGGGCGCATGCCAGGCGCTGGAGGATGCAGCCGTCCTGCAGGACGCCACCCGCGGGCGCGTCTTCACGGAGGACGGCATCGACGCCGGCGCCTGGGAAGATGCCTTCCGCGACTTCAACGAAGCCCGCGCAGCCCGGACCGCCCGGGTCCAGCGGGCGGCACGGATCTGGGGCGAGTCATGGCACGTCGATGGCGTTGCGCGGGTGCTGCGGAACATGCTGTTCAAGAGCCGCGGGGACAACAACTTCCAGTACAACGACTGGCTGTACGGGCGCGACGAGCCCGGTGTTCCCGCTGAAGTAAGGGCCTCGAAGGTCACGGAGACCACTATGGCCTAAGCGTAAGCGCTCTCAAGACTCTGGGAGGCGGATCCAACAAGGTCCGCCTCCCGGAGTCTTGGGGTCTCTGCGCGGGCTGGTTCGGCCTTCGTCGCAGAGCAGGTGGTACCAGCTGTCGGCGAACTTCGAGGGCGTGCTCGCGATTCGGTTCTAACTTCCGGCGCGTCCAAAGCGTAGCGACGTAGTCGAGCTGGGTGAAGGCGAGGGTTCTGCGGATGTGGTGCGTCTCCTCGGGGAAGCGGCCGCCAGTTTCATTCTTCGCACCATGTCGGAGATGACCTCCTCATGCCACTACCGAGGGCAACCGCTACCGCCCGCATACCCATTCCGTACCAGTGGAGCCGGGGAAAATAGGGGAATATGTGCTCAGACCAAACGACGAGCTCACCATCGACAACACACCCCGGCGGGATTTGTTCGACCGCGGCCGCCAAAACGTCGGGGAAGTACCTGTTCTGTTGGGCCCAAAGGGGCTGTCGCGCACATCGCATTTCTATCCTGCGACATCTGTCTGGAACAGCAGCTATCGGTGTGTCGGGCACGTCCTTCACGTCGCGAGCTCTAGCATCCTTGGGATGAGGTGCAGGGGGTGAAAGTGCCATGGCGACCTTCAGGTCTTTCCCGGTGAGGCTGCCTTCGGACTTTCGCTACTGGACGGTGCTCGATCCGGCGTATCGGGTAGTGGTGGAGGCGGATGACTTCCTGCTGCACCACCGGTTTGGCCGGGACGGTGCGGAGTCCACCAGCCAGTCCTATGCCGCGTCGTTGGCACTGTTCTTTGACTGGGCTGCATCGATCCGTAAGCCGTGGCGGGAGAGCGCCCCTTATCTAGGTCGGTTCGTCTACTGGCTTCAGCACTATCGCCCGGACCAGGTGGCTGCTCGTCGCACCACAGACCGGTTCATCCGCACATGCTGCGGCACAGCTTGGTCCACCGCGATGACCTGTGCTCCCGCGGGCCAATATTGTGGCGAAGCAGCCCGTCCGAGGGCTTAGATCCCGACTGTCACGACACCGCCGCACAGATGTCGAACTGCTGCCCCTTGTTCACCACGGTGCTGACCAGCGTGAGGTACGCCGCCTTTCTGCCGTGTTACTGCTTCATGGGCCCGTCTGTCCGGGACGACATGATGGGGCAGGTTCCGGGGGAGTGGCGCTCCGCTGAGCGGTCGTCTTCTTCGTACCGTTCATTTCGCTTGGGTGGGATGGCTACATGACATAGCCGCTGAAATGTTCGGGGTTCATCCGATTGATCTTGCGATCGATTTGGGCCAGAACTGTCGCGCCCGCGTAGTGGGCGGAGCTGGAATCTCTTTGACCTTTTCTCGGCCTGACTGTGGTCGTTGGGACGTGGGTGAAGAGCCGACGGCGGGGGAGGTCCGCCGCCGTCGGCTCTTCTTTTTGTTACTTCTGTCCCAGGAGATGAAGGGGTGTGCGGAACGTTTCCTTGGCTGTAGCGGCGGCGACGGCCGCCAGCAAGCACACGACGGCGGTGAAGGCTGCCAGTGGAACCCAGTCAGCTTTATCTCCTCCGTTTAGCCACGTGGCGATGGCAGGGCTGAAGCCCGCGATGAGGAGGCCGAGTTGGAGGCCGATGGCCACTCCGGAGTAGCGGACCTTCACATCGAACATTTCGGAGAAGAACGCCGGGTAGAGTCCGTTGGCCGCGCCGTAGAACAGGGACGTCGTAGCCAGGCCCGCGAGGAGGATGAGCATGAAGTTGCCGGTGGAAATGGTCGGGATCCCAACCGTCTGCGTCGCGAATGCCAGGGCAAAGACCGTGACTACGGTGTTGGTGACGGTGAACAGGGAGGCGAAGCCGACCCGGACCACGTCCCAGCCATGATCTTTGATGACGGTGACCAGGGGCAGTTTGGCGGTCTGGTGGTTGTCTTTGGTTTCTTCGAAGATCTCGGGTTCTTGGAGGGTGCGCCGGATCACGTAGGCCAGTACGAGTACCGCCAGCGAGGACCAGAACGGGACGCGCCAGCCCCAGCTGAGAAGGTCCTTCTCCGGCAGGGCGGCGATGGGCAGGAACACCAGGCTGGCCAGGATCAGGGCCGTGACGATGCCGTTTAGGGCCCACGAACCGTAGAGGCCTCGGCGGTTGTCCGGTGCCTGTTCGATGGTCAGTGTGCTGGCTCCGGCGGTCTCTCCGCCGGCTGAGAGCCCTTGGCAGATCCGCAGGACGACGAGCAGTATGGGTGCCCAGATGCCGATTGTGTTGAAGTCTGGCAGGCAGCCGATGAGGAATGTCGAACCACCCATTAGTACGAGCGTGACGACCAGGACGTTCTTGCGTCCCAGTTTGTCGCCGAAGTGGCCCAGGATGATGGCCCCGAACGGTCGTGCCACGTAGGCTACGCCGAACGTGGCCAGGGATGCGAGGGTAGCGGCGCCGCCAGCCGAGGGGAAAAAGATCCGGCCGAATACCAAGGCCGCGGCGGAGGCGTAAATGAAGTAGTCGTAGTATTCCAAGGTGCCGCCGAGGTAGGCGGCTGCGGCGGCGCGTTTGGCCTGGTTGGGGGTGCGCTGGCGCGCTGGGGCGCTGTCGGTGCGCAAAGTCTCCATTGACATTGTTGCTCCTGGTTGTGGGTGGGGATGGTCAGCCGGCTTGGGGAACGGCGGGTATGGCTGCTCCGGCATTGGCCGGCAGCGGCGGGCAGGTGGGGGCCAGGGACGTGGCCAGGTGTTCCCCGACGGCGAAGGCCCTCGTGATGGCAGAGCCAAGGGTGGCGCCTCCGCCGGGGTAGTTGTTTCGGAAGACGCCGTCTGACACGTTTCCGGCGGCAAAGAGTCCTGGGATCGGCTGCTGGTGGCGGTCAAGGACGCGCCCGTCGAAATCGGTGGCGAGACCCCCGGAGGTACCCAGGACCCCTGCGTGGGTGGTCACGGCGTAGAACGGCGGCTCGAGGAGGCAGGCATGGGTTTGGGGTGCTTGCGGCGTCGCCGAGGAACCGGTCCTGGGGTGTGGCGCCGCGGTGGAATTCCCGGTCCACGCCCGTGGCGGCGTCTGCATTGAACCTGCGCACGGTCGAGGTCAGCCCCTCGGCGTCTACGCCGATTTTCCGTGCCAGTTCTTCCAGGGTAGGTGCGCTGGACATCCAGCTCGCAGGCTGGCCGGGTGTGGAACCGGCCACGGGGTACTTCCGCTGGTAGGAGAAGTCGAAGACGAGCCAGGCGGGGTTGTTTTCCTGCTGGCCGGTCTGCGGGTCAATCGAGGCGAAGACCCGGCCGGCATCGTGATTATTCAGCGCCTCGTTGACGAACCGGCGCCCCTTGGCATTGACCGTGATGGATCCGGGCAGGGTCATTTCCACGTTGCCCATGCGTCCGGATTGCCGGCCGTCATACTCGTGTTCCGGGGTGGAAATCACCGGTACGCCCCAGATGGCGGTCATGTCAGCAACGGCGGCCCCGGCCTTCAGCCCACGTTCCAGCCCGTCCCCTTCGTTGGAGGGGGCACTGATGGGTGTTACGGGGAACGGAAGGAAAGCCTGGCGGAGCCTGCTGTTCCATTCGAAGCCTCCGGAGGCAAGCACAACCGCGGAGGCGATGATCCGCTTCCCGGCCGGCCCGTCCACCAACGTCGACGGACCATCGTCCTTCCGATTCTTCAAGTTCCTTCACCGGAGCAGTGACGGCGAGCTGCACTCCCCGGTCCAGCGCGCTGGCCAGCAGGCTGCCTACGAGTGCGCCTCCCATGGTCCGGACACCCCGGGCCGCCCGCTCGGCCAGGAGGGCCGGGTCCGCGGCGCGGCCGTTCAGGCCGTCCCGCTCCGTCATGGTGAGCAGGGGAAAGTACGAGGACGGGCGGATCAGGGCTGACAGGCCAGGGTAGCCGGCCGGATCGAAAGGGCTGTTGTCCAGCCCTCGGCCCCCGTCGGCGGATCCTTCCCATTCCATGTGGTAGTCCGGGCGGGAGATGGGAATCATGGCCACCTTGGTGGACTCATTCAGGTAGCTGACCGCCCGGGGAGCCGTGGCCACATACCATTCGATCTCCTCCATGCTGAGCACGTGCCCGGCTGCCTCGGTTAGATAGGCAATGCCGTCGGCCTGGCTGTCGGAATAGCCTGCGGCCTTGGCCAGGTGGTTGTTGGGCGCCCACATCACGCCGCCGCCCGCGGCGGTGGTTCCGCCCAGCAGGGCTGCCTTTTCAAGGACGACGACGGACAGTCCGGCGTCCGCTGCCCGAATGGCTGCGACCAGTCCGGCGGCGCCGCTGCCCATGACCACCATGTCATAGGTGTCGGAGAGCCGGTCTGCAGGAGTGAGAATGCTTTCCGGGACGCCGTTCATGGCCGCGATCCTGCCGTCGCACGCTCGGCTGCACTGCTGTGCAAAGCAGGGCGCGCCTGCCGTGAGGCGGGCATTTCAATGAGGTCTTGCCCACCTTTTCGGTGCGGTCCTGCATCAGGTGGAAGGCCTGCTGAAGATCTTCGAAGGCGAAGCGGTGGGTCATCAGAGCCTGGGCCTGCTGGGCGTACTTGGCCAGCAGGGCGAGACCGTCCGGGATGAGGTTGAGGCTGTTGCGGCTGCCCATGAGGTGCCTTACCGCAGTGGACGCACCGGGGTTTTTCCGCACATCATGGACCGGGCGAAACCGGGCAGCATTGGAGTCCGCAAAGAAGGGAAACGGTTCGTCAACGAAGCCAACGGATACTACGACTACGTCGAAGGGCTCCTGGCAGCAACACCTGAGGGCGAGACCGTCGAGTCATGGCAAATCGCCGACAGCAGGTTCGTTCGCAGATTCCCCCTGGGAATGGCCAAACCCCTTCCGGTCCCACTCTTCCCCTACCTCAGGTCCGGATACCTGAAGAAGGGCAACACGATCGAGGAACTGGCCGTCGCCTGCGGCATCGATCCAGCGGGCCTGCGGGACACTGTGGCACGCTTCAACGAGAACGCGCGCCGGGGAGTTGACCCCGACTTCGGGCGGGGCGGGACCGCGTTCAACCGCTACGGCGGCGATCCCACACAGACACCCAACCCGTCTCTCGGCCCCCTCGAGAAGGGGCCCTTCTATGCCGTGCGGGTGGTGCCGGGCAGCTTCGGCACCTTCGCCGGGCTGGACGCCGACGGGCGCGGCAGGGTGCTGTCCGAAAACGGAGCCCCCATACCCGGGCTGTACGTCGCCGGGAACGACCACTCCAGCATCATGGGCGGACATTACCCCGCTGGTGGCATCAACCTAGGCCCTGCCCTCACTTTCGGCTATATCGCCGGCCGTGATCTGGCCGCTGTCAGGACACATAAGGTCGATGGAACCTTCCCGATTCCTCAGCCGCAGGAGTGAGCTGAATAGCCGCTCGGCCGCAACCGGGACAGCCTGCTATCTACAAGGTTGAAATCCGGCTCCTAATAATGAGGGCATGAGCTAACCGACGACGCTCTTCATGCACCTTGACGAGCACCGAAGATTGAAAGGGTCCCGGCAGTGAGCATCGAGGGAATGATCTTCTTCCGATCCTGTGAAGAACTGTCGTCAGGAGACGGAGTCGAGGCCAGGCAGAAGGGCATCTTTCACTGCGGCTGCGTGACTGAAATGGTCCCGGACCAGGACTCTTCTGGATCTCCGACTCGCTCTGGAAATCTCTTCTGCCACACAGCTGCATCTGGTGGCATCGTTGCGCTGGTAATGAGTCGGCGTTCCTACTCCGTGAGGCGTGGCGACCATCCTCCTGTTGGTCATCTTTCACTGCCGACTTAGACAAACTCCTGAGATTTTGCAGATGAAGTTTGTCAACTAAATTTGCCGGCCTGGAGTAGCCAAGGAAATTCCGCAGTATTTTCGGACCTCACTCTCGGGACGGGTCCAGACATCCTTGAGGTAGTCGTCACGAAGCTCATCGTGGGAAAGGCTATGACCAGTATCCAGGCGACGGTTGGGGGCGTCCCCCTGTCATGACGTCGAGCCATTCGTTTAAATGTATGTCGACATACCCTGACTTTCGGCAGTGTCAGAGGCATGTACGGTTCGGCCGATGCGCCGCGCCCAACCTTTGCAGGCCGAGGAGCATTAGGGCTAGGCAAGAACTGGGCCTCGTCCAGATCTTTCGACGACCCCGGCATAACTGTTCCGTCGACATCAACCACCCCCCAAATCTGGATCGTGGACAACAGGGTCATCAGCTCGCCCGAGCCAGCACATTTCCCCACCAGATGCGGGAGTCTCTCAGCCCAGACCGATCGCCGATAATGGACCTTTCGTCGGGCTGTTAGAGCCGTCCAAAGCTTCAGGGTCTGGGTTGTGCCCGAAGGTGTTGGCGTAGCCAGGAATGGCCGTGGCGAGAGCTGCGTCGATGACGGTGCGTGCCTTGCTGGCGATCTGCCGCTGACGGGCTGTAGTTCGATTGTTTCTCGGGTCCGGTTCCGTGGCTGTTTCCGCTTCCTTCCAGGGGAAGTATCCGACCAAGTTGAAATGTCGTGACCTCATCTCCGATCCGCCACCGCTTCCGGCTCCCACTTCGTCGATGATGCCCGCGGCATCGAGACCCGCTACGTAAGGGGGTGGACGTCGGCAGGGCCGCGGCACCAGAGCGAATCAAGGTGTCCGCCGGGTTTACCCCAACTGCATGCACCTGAATGCGCACCTGACGAACGGGTCGTCGCTCCGCAAACCGATTGAGGATCCCCGCCTTTGAGTGGCCGGTTGCATCTGCGATGGCCTGAATGGATGTCCCTTTTAGTCCTCGCCGCGCAGGGAGGCCTACTGTGGATTCCATCAATGCACCCAAGGTGCCGATGTGACAGCAAAGGCTGCGTCGATGCGTTTGTTGGCGGATGGGGGTTTGCACGCTACCTCACAGGCGCCGGCCACCCCTGCGACGCGGTGCGTCATTGCCGAAGTCCGCCTGGGAAACTGGACGGCATTGTCTCTCGTCCGGAAATCTTGAACCGCGGCGCTGACCACTCCAGGGTCAGGTCTGGCCTATTATGTGCTTAGACGGCGTCACGAATTGTGTCCCGGTCATGTCGGAAGGCCGGTCCGTACTCCACCGGAGAGAGGTGAGTGGTTTGACGGCCACGATCGACGACGTCGCCCGCGTCGCCGGAGTCCATAGGTCAACGGTCTCCCGCGCTTTGAACCCGCGGACGCAGGTCAAGCTGAGTCCAGAAACCACTCGCCGCGTGCAGCGGGCGGCTCGCGAGCTCGGTTACGTGCCGAACGCCGTGGCCCGGGGCCTGCGGACGAATGAGTCCATGTCTGTGGGCGTGGTCATCCCGGACCTCCTCAACCCGATCTTCCCGCCTATCATCAGCGGGATAGACTCGATCCTCCGTCCGGCCGGCTACACGGCACTGGTGACGGACATCCAGGGCGGCCTGGATGCCTATGAGGTGGCCTTGGCGTCCTTGCGACAGCGAAGAGTCGATGGGTTCATCCTGGCCACGGCGCAGTTGGACGAGGGGGAGTCGTTCCATCGGCTGCATGAGCAAGGAGTTCGAGCCGTGCTCGTCAACCGCGCGGCTGCGTCGAGTCCATTCCCGGTGGTGCACGGTGACGACGCCGGTGGGATGAGGGAAGCCCTCGACCACTTGGCAACCCTCGGGCACGTCCGCATCGCCCACCTTCACGGTCCTGAGTGGCTGTCCACCACTGAAGGGCGCCGCGCGGCCTTCGACGAGTGGAGCCGGCGGCATCCAGAGGTGACCGTCACGGGAAGCTATTGTGGACCACTAACCCCTGAGGGCGGGCAAGAGATCATGAGCGACCTTCTCGACGCCTCTCCGGAAGCGTGGTCGCGGCCGACCGCCGTGGTAACAGGTAACGACCTCATGGCCCTCGGGGCCCTGCGTGCCTTGCGTGCCCGGGGTCTGCACTGCCCGGGGGATATGTCCATCGTCGGGTTCAATGACATGCCGTTCGCCGACGAGTTCTCCCCGCCGCTGACCACCGTCCGGGTGCCCCTGCGCCAACTCGGCATCGAAAGTGCCCGGCTACTTGTCCAACAGTTACACGACGAGGGGGGTGGGGGGATGGAGTTGACGCTCCCAGTAACGCTCATGGTCAGGGGATCCACCGCACCCCCGCCCGGCTGATTTCATGGTGCACCGGAAGCTCGTCGCGGACCATGCCAGGAGTCCGGCGTGACCGGGCCTGCACGCCGCGCGCCTCTGCCCTCTACCGCGTACGGGCATCCGTTCAGAGGCCCGTGCCCTCCTGGGTCCCGCGGTTGTGCCGACGGCAAGAGCGGGGCCTGCAAACACGGCAGACCCCGCTCCTCGCCCTTCTCGACTATCAATACTGTCCGGCCACGAAGAGCTCCTGGGCGGGGAACTTTGTGAGGACCTCGATGCCGTAGTCGGTAACCACGACCTCCTCCTCGATTCGTGCTGCTGAGATGCCGTCCGAGGCAGGGCAGTAGGTCTCCATGGCAAAGACCATGCCGGGCCGGATCTCCACCGGGTCCTTCATGGAATTTAAGCGGGAGATGATGGGCCGTTCGTGCAGTCCCAGGCCTAGACCGTGCGCGAACTGGAGGCCGAAGGCGGCCAGCTCGTTGTCGAACCCGAAGTCCTGGGCCTTGGGCAGCACGGCCGCGACCTCGTCCGACCCCACCCCCGGGCGGATGGCGTCTAGGGCGCGGTCCATCCACTCGCGGGCGGTGACGTAGGCATCCCGTTGCGCCGAGGTGGCCCACCCGACCCCGAACGTGCGGTAGTAACAGGTCCGGTAACCGTTGAAGGAGTGGATGATGTCGAAGAAGGCCTGGTCTCCCGGGCGGATGATGCGGTCAGTGAAGTTATGCGGGTGGGGGTTGCATCGCTCCCCGGAGATCGCGTTGATGGCCTCGACCTGATCCGACCCATACTCGTATAGTCGCTTGTTCGCGAGGGCCACGATCTCGTTCTCCCTGACGCCGGGGCGCAGCACCTCGGTGATGTCCTGGTAGACACCGTCGACCATCGCGGCCGCCTGGTTCAGAAGCATGATCTCGTCCTGGTTCTTGATTACACGGGCGTCCAGCATGGACTGCTGGGCATCACGGACAGTGAGGCCTTGCCGTTGCATCTCGAACAGGAACGGTGGTTCGACGATGTCCAATCCGACCGGCATGTGTGCCAGCCCGTTCTCCTTCAGTAGCGACTTGATCTCTTTCACGGCTGTGACCATCAGGTCTGCACCGCCTTCAGGAGCAACGGCACCGCGGAATCCGAGGAAGCCGGGTCGGTGGTTCTCCGTCGGCATCCAGTCAGAGTAGAGCTGGTGGTGCCGCACGGCAGAACCGAAGTCCCAGAGGATGGGATCTTTACCCCGCATCAGCAGCGCGTACCGGATCATCTTGTCTCCGAGCGCACCACCGATCCAGGTCTGCGTGGTGTACCGGATGTTATAGAAGTCGAAGAGCAGAAACGCGCCGCATTCGCTGGCTTCGAGAACCTCCTGGGCCCGGCCAAGCCGGTACGAGCGTAACCGGTCGAAGTCGACGCGGTGCTCGTAGTCGACGCCCATCTGGCCTGGTGCGCCGAGGGGTCTGACCTCGGGGGGGCGCTGCGACGGGCGCTGGAACCGGGCGGCATCGACCGATCCATGGTTGTGGTGGGTCATCCCTGAGGCTCCAGTCCGTTGGAGACGGACGCGTCCTCGGGGATCAGCTTGAGGCCGGCTCCGTCGGCCACGGTACGGATCAGGGTAGCGAAATCGTCCTCGGTGTTCCCATTACCGACCTCCTGCGCAACGATGTTGCGGGTCATCGAGGCCACGGGCATCGGGACACCTAGCTCATGACTGGCCGCCAGCCCGAGGTCGAAGTCCTTCTGCAGCAGAACCTGGGTGAAGGTCGGCGTGAAATCGAGGTTGACTAGGGCCGGGGTCTTGTAGCGGGTGAAGACGGAGCCCATCACCGAGTCGTTGAGGAAGTCGAGGAGGTCTTGTCGACGCACCCCGCCCTTCTCGGCCAACACAGTGATCTCGGCCATCGATTGGGTGACCACTCCCAGGAAGATGTTGTGGGCGATCTTCACCAGGCGGGCCACCTCGCCCTCACCGACGTAGGTGACCTTTTGACCGAAGTGCTCGAGCACCGGCAGGGCTTCCTCATAGGCGGCCTGTGGTCCGGAGACTGCCACGGAGAGTTTGCCGGCGGCGATGACCGCCGGGTTGCCGCTCACCGGGGTGGCCAGCAGTTCGGTACCACGTTCCGCGGCGGCGGCGCGCAGCTTTTCAGAGGCGTCAATCGACACCGTCGAGGAGTCTGCTATGAGGCGCGGGGCATGGTCCGGATCGGTCAGGAGACCACCCTCGCCGGTCATCACCTGTTCCAGGTCCCGGGGCGCGGAAACCATGCTGAAGACGATATCCCGGTCGGCCAGGTCCACCGGTCGCTCGACTTGGCCTGCGCCGGCGTCGACCAGGGGTTTTGCCTTGGATGCGGTGCGGTTGTAGACCGTGACGTCGAATCCTGCCTTGAGCAAGCGCAGCACCAGCTGCGAGCCCATGCGTCCAGTGCCGATCCAGCCGATAGTGGGTTGCGTGTTCATTGGGATAGTCCTTTTCGTGTGTGTTTCTGTTGGTGGGTGGTTCTGGTGCGGCCGGGGAGCCCGGCCGGGATCTGGGTGTCAGGCAGCGGTGCCGCTCCCTTGGATGACGCCGCCGAAATATAGCGCGACCATCTCTGGGTTCTGGCTGATTTCCTGGGCCGGTCCCTCAAGCAGGACCCGACCGGACTCCATGACGATTCCTCGGCTGGCCATGCGCATCCCGAAGCGGACGTTCTGCTCGACCATGAGGATGGCCGTGCCACGTTGACGCATCATGGCCACGGATTCGTCGATTACCCCCAGGGACTTTGGGTCCAGGCCCAGGGAAGGCTCGTCGAGCAGTACGAGCTTGGGGTTGAGCATCAGCGAGCGAGCGAACTCGACCATGCGGCGCTGGCCACCGGATAGCAGTCCGCACCGGGTCGAGAGCCGACCTTTGACCAAGGGGAATGCGTCCAGTACCTCAGCCAGCCGCTTCTTCACGAGCTGCCGATCATGGCGGATCACGTAGGCGCCGAGGAGGATGTTCTCCTTGACCGTCATGTTGGGGAAGAGACCGTTGGTCTGCGGGACCTGGGCCACGCCCTTGGTCAGTATCTGCTGCGGTGTCAGGTGGGAAATGTCGTCTCCGTCAAGGAGAATTCGTCCCTGGCCGGGATGGATGAGGCCGCTGACCGCCCGCAGGACAGTGGACTTGCCGGCCCCGTTGGGACCCACGATGCAGGCCAGCTCTCCGCGGCCGACTTCGAAATCCACACCTTGCAGGACGTTTCCACCACCATAGCCTGCGAATACACCTTCGAGCTTGATCATGATGCACTCCCTTCGATGGCCATCCGCCTGGTTGCCGAGTTGTCGCTGTCGAGCAAGTAGTCGTCTCCCAGATAGGCGTCGATGACGGCGTCGTCCGTCTGGATCTCGTCCGGGGATCCCGCGGCGATTATGTGGCCTTGGGCAAGGACACGGACCGGGTTGCAGAGTCCCAGGACGAACGGCATGTTGTGCTCGACCAGCAGGAAGCTCTTGCCCTGGGCGTTGAGGTCACGGATGAGGTCCCCCATACGCTCAATGAGCGTCGGGTTGATGCCGCCGGCCGGCTCGTCCAAGAGAATGAGCTTCGGATCCAGGACAAGGACCTGGCCCAGCTCGACGAGCTTCTGCTGGCCATAGGACAACGAGCCCGCCTTGGCCTGCTCATAGCGAGACAAGCCCACGAAGTCCAGTAGTTCCCGGGCCCGCTCTGCCTCCCTGCCGCTGACGGCGTCCAGACCCAGCTGCGGGATTGAGAATGACCCGAGGGGCGCCGCAATGTTCTCCAGCACCGACATTTCCTTGAAGAGCCTGGTGCTCTGGAAGGTTCGGCCGAGGCCGCGATGTGCTCGGCCCCAGGAGGGCATCCGGCTTATATCGGTCCCCCCGATCCGCACAGTGCCGGCGTCCGGGAGCAGGGTCCCGGAAATGAGGTTGAAGACCGTCGTCTTGCCGGAGCCGTTCGGCCCGATGAGTCCGGTGATGGACCCTTCGGGGACGGTGAATGTGCAGTCATTGACGGCCTGGTTCCCACCAAAGGACTTGGATAGGCCTTTCACCTCGAGGATGGGAGGCGCAGCCTCAAGCCGTTCCGCCAGCTCGGCCGGGTCGGGCACCTCGGGACGGTCACGGATCGATAATTCGTCCGCGGCGCCGAGACGGGTGCCGGACAGGCCGACCGTGCCGCGAGTTCGGATCCGTTCCAAGTGATGCGACAGGGAGGGAAGAACGCCCTTGGGCAGCAGCACCACTAGGAAAATCAGCAAGAGACCGAACATCACCAGTCGCGTGTTGCCTCCTCCACCGGTGTTGTTGGCGAAGATATCGAGCGGAACAACGATGAACGCGCCGAGAACCGGGCCGAACAGTGTCCCGCGACCGCCGAGGATTACGGCGAGCACCAACTGGACGCTGAGCAGGATCGAGAACATGTTCACAGGGTCCACGAATCCCATGAAGTATCCGTACACACCGCCGGCCATGCCGACGAGCAGGGCGCTGGCACCAAAGGCGAGCAGCTTGTAGACCGGAGAGTTCACGCCCACCGTGCCGGCTTTGCCCTCGTCCTCGCGGATGGCGATGAGACCGAGGCCGAACTTCGTGCGACGAATCCACCCCGAAAGGGCCAGAGACAGGCCGAGCAGGACTACCAGGGAGATGTGGATGGGCCAGTTGCCCCACTCGCGGGGCCAGGAGTACATCGGCAGGGTGATACCCGACGTGCCGTTGGTGACGGCGTGCCACTCGGTGGCGACGAACCGCATCAGAAACAGCATCGCGATCGAGATGATCACGAACGACGGTCCACGAGAGCGGTAGGTCACCAGGCCCAGGAGAACGGCCAACAGGGCCGTGACCAGTCCAGCGACCGGGACCCAGACCAATGGCGCCACCCCGGGAACGGCCTTGGCCAAAATCGCCACGAAGTATGCCCCGACGCCGATGAAGGCGAAGTGGCCGATGGACAGGTATCCGGTGTAGCCAGTGATGATGTTCAATCCGACAGCGCCGACGGCCACCACCAGGGCGATGATCACGGTGGATTGTGCGGAGCGGTTCGGAACGACGGGGAACAGCGCGATGACAATCGCTGCGATCCCCAGCAGGACCGTGACTATGCGCCGGACAGTCTCCGTCCTCGCCCAACCCGGGACCTTACTCGCGTCTGGCACCGTCACGGACCTGGGTGTGCTCGCCTTTGCATGCGTGTTGGTGGTATTCATACCGTCGCGTCCTCCCTGAGTTTCTGCCCGAGAATGCCCCGAGGGCGCACTATCAGAATGATGATGATGACGAGGAAGGGCACAATCTCGACCCATGAGGCGCCGACATACTGGGTGGCGAATTGTTCCGCCACACCGATCGACAACGCTCCGATGACGGCGCCCATCAGGCTACCGAGGCCGCCCAAGACCACAATCGCCAGCAGGCGGGCGATCCATTGATAGTGGGTTCCGGGGATGAAGGGATACATCACGGCGATGATGGCGCCGCCGGCACCGAGTGTGGCGATGCCAAGTGCGAAGGCACTGGCCGCTATGGACTTCACGCTGACGCCGACTAGCAGTGCCCCGCTCTCGTTGACGGCCGAAGCGCGGACTGCCCGGCCGGTCCAGGTCTGGTTGAGGATAAAGAACAGGGCACCCAGCAAGGCCACCGCGATTGCCGCGGCGAGCAGTGTTGCTGTGGGCAGGAAAAACGGTCCGATCTGGACCGAGGTGTCCGTGTAACTGGTGCGGACCGTTCTGGACTGGTTGCCCCAGACGAATCCGGCGATGCCCTCGATGGTGAGGGCGATGCCGAAGGTCACCAGCACAGTCATGGAGATGTGGCTTCCGCGCACGTGCCGCACCACGAGGTTGTAGCTGAGCCAGCCGATGCCAAACATCACCGCGACGATGATGGGGACGGATAATAGCGGGTCCAGGCCAGTCCAGGTCCAGACCGTGTAGGTGAGGTAGGCCGCCAGCACCGCGAAGGCACCGTGGGCCAGGTTGACGACACGCATCACGCCGAAAATCAGGGTGAGCCCTGATGACATGAGCGCGTACACCGCACCGACCAGGAGGCCGGTTATCAGGAGCTGGAGGAGGGTTGTCATCTCAAGTGCCTCTCGGTCTTAGAAAGCCTCGCCGCGCCAGCGAGTAATGCGTGTGGTAGTGGCAGCCTCACCGGGAAGCACCACCTCGCTGACGTTGTTTTGCCACTGCCCGAGGAGGAAATCGCCCCTTGGGCTACCGTCTTCGTTCCACGACAGCTTCCCGAGCACGGTCTCCACTTCGTTGCCCCGCAGCCAGTCGGCCAGCGCCTTCTGGTCATCTGTGCGGCCGACGCCCTCGACGACCGCGGCCAGCACCTGGCCGGCCGCGTACCCGTCGGCTGCGTCCTCGGGAGGGTATCCGCCGTAGATCTCGCGGTATCGGGCGGCGAACTCCTTATTGCCTTTGGTATCGGCGTCGACGTGGTAGCTGGAGGAGAAGAGCACACCCTCGGTGTTGGCCTTGCCAACGCCGTCGACGTATTGCTGACCATAGGTCGGCGAAGAGCTCTGGTAGAGGATTTCTGGATGGAAGTTCGCGCGGTTGAGGGCGCGGACGAAGTTCACACCGTCTTCGAACTGCGCCCCCTGAACCACCGCCTCGGCTCCGGAGTCTCGGATGGCCGTCACAATCGCGTCGAAGTTCTTGGTTGCCACGGGGTATGTGTCGGCGTAGGCCGTTTCGATTCCAGCTGCCTCAAGCTTCTTCCTGATGCCCTCCGCGACCGGGGTGGCGAAGGGATCGTCCAACGAAGGATAGGCCACCTTCTTCGGACGCTTCTCCTTGGGGAGGCCAATGATCCAGTCGGCGAACGTCGCCCCCTGGTCGGAGGCCATGGCCTGCTGCGAGAAGAAGCTGTACTTGAATCCGCGGTTGAACATCTCCGGTGAGGCACAGGAGGCACAGATGTAGAGCATCCCGGCACGTTCGGCGACTGTCGAGGCCGGAATATTCAGCAGCGAGGACTGGGTGCCCAGCAGCAGGTCCACGCCCTCGTTGGAAAGCAGCTGGTTGTAGTTGGACACCACCGTGTTCTGATTGGTGGCGTCATCCTTGTAGATCATCTCAACCTTTCGGCCAAGGATCCCGCCCTGCTCGTTCTGTAGCTTGGCCCAGATCTCGTAACCGCGTTGGGTATCCGCGCCGCCCTGGCTGAACTCACCGGTCAGGGGCAGTGAGGCGCCGATTCGCATCGGCGTCTCTGGCCCTGCGGCTGGCGCCTGACACCCGGCTAGTGTCACGACCAGCGCGCCCGCACTGGCTGCGACCCACAATTTTCGGAACTTTATGCTCACGATTTCCAACTTCCTTGTCAGACTGGGGACCACACTTTCCGGACACTCGTGCCGATAATCGTGCAATCGATTGCACACATAGTAACGGGTGATCTGTCTCACAGTCAACACAAATTTCAGCGCCTGGCCCCGCGTTACGAAGAGCTATTGACAGCAGGCCACCTACGGCTTTAGCTGGGACCTCAAGTGTCCACTTTGGGGTCGGGTCGCTCCATCTCGCCACCCAATTTCCTGCCAAGAGGAATTCCTAGAATGCGCGGAAACAGCACTTCGGGTAAGAAACCGCCCCCTACGTCGGGCTCATGTCCAGAATGCGGACACCGAGAGAACCGTGACGGACAGTGGCATTGGTTAGGCGCAATGGTTGGAATATCGCCACAACCGGGACGATGCTCTGATACGACCCCTTCCGGCGGTCCATGCAGATGTGTTTCGGGAGAACACTACAATTTTGAAGGCACTTCCTTCTGATAAGCGTCGCGCCCGCGTGGCGAGACTAAGCCGCGACGCTGCCCAACTGCGCCCCAGCGTCAGGTCGGACGAGATCGCCCAGCTCTTTCCGACAGCAGACGAATTCGGGTTCGCCGACGAGTTGGCGGCCTTCGTCCTGCCGTTCGGCCACGGGCTCGGCCCGCGTACACAGGGATCACGTACGCCGGCTACGGTCCGGCCATCACAACCGTTCATACGATCGCCCTCCTTCAGCATCGCACTTAGCCTGAAGGACCTCTCTCTGGCCCGGGCGGCGGCTAAGGAGTCCTCCATCGCCTTGCCGACCGCATCCATCCTGGAGGAGATCTTCGAGCAGACGCTTGCCTCCTCGGACTTCGCCGGCTGGACTGGTCGGCGGTTGCGAAGGTCACGTGACACCGAACTGAGCTATGCCTCCGCCTCAACTGTCACCGAACACCTCGGGATGGCTTCCCAGCCCCAGCCTGCTGCGGCGAATATGGCTGGCGAGCACCTGCTCGGCCTCTTCGACGTCGCGCCGCCGGATCGCACCAACGAGCAGCTGGTGGTCGTAGTGCACACTCCGGTCGCCGGCGCTGTAGAAGAGCCGGGTAGCGGCCCGACGGTAGTGCTGCGTCCGGTTCCACAGGCTGCGCACGGTGTCGCCGAGAACGGTCGTCTGCGCGGCTTTGAGGCAGCTGAGATGGAATTCACGATCCAGCTGCAAGAAGCGCTCGACGTCCGTCGTAGCCTCCATAGCATCGGCCAGGCGCGCGAGGAGGTCGATCTGCTCGTCAGCGAGGAGCGGGATGTTCAACCCGAGCAACAGGGGCTCGAGCCGCTCCCTCATCCGATACATCTCTTGGCATTCCGACTGGCTGATGCGGGAGACCCAGGCGCCGGCATTGGCCACAAGGGTGACCAATCCTTCGGCCTCGAGGATCCTCAACGCGTCGCGGACCGGCAGCCGGCTCGCTCCATGCTGTTCTGCCAGCTCGTCTTGTCTGATCCGCTCGCCCGGAACGTAATCGCCGGCAAGGATGGCGTCGCGGAGCGTCGCCGCGATCCGCACCCCGGTCGCCCCATGGGCAGTCAGCTCGATTGCAGCCATTCTTGTCCTCACTCTGCGGGATGGGCCGGGTGCCACAGCCGAAGCCCGGCGCTCTTCTCATATTCTTTACCATCAGGGAAGCTGACGAGCTCGAACTGCATGCCCCATGGACTGCGGAAGTAGACCCAGTGCTGCCCGGCAGCCGCCTGCTTGCTCGCCGTCGGTTCGCCCATGACTTCGACCCCCCGCTCGCGCAGGTAGCCTACGGCAACGTCGAGGTCATCTACGTAGAAGGCGATGTGGTGGCCGCCGATGTCGCTGTTGCGAGGCTGCCCATCTTGGCCGTCCGCCGATTCGTACAGGAAGACCTCGAAGTTGGATCCGTGCCCGAGTCGGTAGAACCGGATCTCGCGGATGACCGTGCGCGGGTGAACACCCAGATGAGTGCTCATCCAGTCTTCGTCGGACTGCTTCGCCCCGAGCGTGTAAACCTCCTCGCATCCCAACACATCGACGAGGAAGCTGTGAGCCTCCTCAAGGTCGGGGACTGTAAAGCCAATATGGTCGGTCCCGCGCATACCAGGGATCCCCGGTCGATTTGCTGCTTTCATCTTCATCTCCTCATCGAGCTAGGCCCTCGATTATATCCAATATGGCTGCCAACAACGACGATTAGCCGGTATCTCTGCTCAATTTGTCTTGTATTGTATAAAATCATCGGCTAGCCTCCTTACCAGAACTTCAGGCGGAGCCTTCCGCCGGACTATGACGAAGGTGGCGATGATGCCAAATAGGAAACGATTGCAGACAGGGGCCGACTGGGTCGAGCTCTCGACGACCGATGCCGACTGGGATGCCGCGGATCCGGTGCTGCTGGGCACGATGCTCAGCGAACTCCACCTGATCCGGGCCTTCGAGGAATCGGTTCTGGAGCTTGCAGGGGAGGGCCTCGTGCACGGTCCCGCCCACTCGAGCATCGGCCAGGAAGGTGGCGCGGTCGGCTCGATCGTCGGCCTGGGTTCCAGTGACGGTGTCAACGGCTCCCATCGGGGCCACCACCAGTTCCTCGCGAAGGCGCTCACGCACGTCAGCGACGGCAAGCTCGATCCCTCCGACCCGGTGACCCCCGCGATCCAGACGGTGCTTCAGCGTACGCTTGCCGAGATCCTTGGACTTGCCCAGGGCTACTGCCGCGGACGCGGCGGATCGATGCACCTGCAGTGGTTCGAAGCGGGCGCGTTGGGCACGAACGCGATCGTCGGGGGCGGCGCCCCGATGGCTGCCGGGAATGCCTGGTCCCAGAAGCACAGCCGGACCACGGACCTAACGATTAACTACTTCGGCGACGGCGCCTCCCAGATCGGTTCCGTGCTCGAATCGATGAACCTCGCGGCAGCATGGAAGCTCCCGGTGTGCTTCTTTATCGAGAACAACCTGTACGCCGTCTCGACCAGAGCCAACGAGATCACAGCCGACCCCCGATTCTCCGTTCGCGGCCAGGGATTCGGCATCCCATCGTGGCGCGTCGATGGCATGGACCCACTCGCGGTGTACTTGGCCATGGAAGAGGCTGCCGAGCGAATGCGCTCCGGCGAAGGCCCCACCGTGATCGAGGTGGAGGTCTACCGCTTCTTCCATCAGAACGGCCCGTACCCCGGAAGCGCCTTCGGCTACCGAACGAAGGAAGAAGAGGCTGCCTGGCGGGCACGCGACCCCTTGGACATCGTGGCGCGGAAGATGATCGAGCGCGGGCAGCTGGACGAAGAGCGCGTCGCTGCCCTTCGCAGCCGAGTCCAAGAGGCCATGAAGCAGGCCGTCGACCAGCTTCTGGAGAGCGACCCGGAACGCCCCGGCAAGCGTCGCATCCGTCCTGAACTCTGGCCGGATGTCGGGTTCGTGAACGTCGGCGTCCGCGGCGACGCGAGCGAGCTCGAGCAGTTCCGCGTGCTGGACCCGGCCACGATGGAAGGTCCCCGCCGCGATGTCAAGTTCATCGATGCCGTCGCCGAGGTAATGGATCAGCGCATGGAGCAGGATTCCCGGATCGTGGTCATGGGGGAGGACGTCCACCGTCTAAACGGCGGCACCAACGGGGCCACGAAGGGCCTCGCCAAGAAGTTCGGCGACGGCCGCATCCTCGGCACGCCGATCAGCGAGAACGCCTTCGTCGGACTCGCCGGCGGCATGGCCCTCGATGGCCGCTTCCGGCCCGTCGTCGAGTTCATGTACCCCGACTTCATGTGGGTCGCCGCCGACCAGCTATTCAACCAGATCGGCAAGGCCCGCCACATGTTCGGCGGCGACAACCCCGTACCGCTTGTGCTGCGCACCAAGGTCGCCATGGGCTCCGGCTACGGGTCGCAGCACCTGATGGATCCAGCGGGAATCTTCGCCACCAGCCCGGGCTGGCGCATCGTCGCCCCGTCCACGGCGGCAGACTACGTCGGGCTGATGAACGCCGCGCTTGCCCTGCAGGATCCCGTCCTCGTGATCGAACACGTCGACCTCTACGGAGTCAAGGACTACGTGCCGGCGGAGGACCTCGACTACATCATCCCGCCGGGGCGCGCCGCAATCAGGCGCAGGGGATCGGAACTCACAGTGATCAGCTACCTTTCGATGGTCAGACACAGCCTCGAAGCCATCGAACAGACAGGCGTCGACGCCGAGCTCATCGATCTTCGGTGGCTCGACCGTGCCTCCATCGACTGGGACACCATCGGTGAGAGCATCAAGAAGACCAACGCAGTGCTGATCGTGGAGGAAGGTGCCGAAGGCACCTCGTACGGCGGGTGGCTGGCCGACGAGATCCAGCGCCGCTACTTCGACTGGCTGGACCAGCCAGTCGCCAGGGTCACCGGTGAAGAAGCGTCACCCAGCATCTCGAAAGTGCTCGAACGGGCCGCCATTGCCCGGACGGAAGAAATTGTCGCCGCCCTTGAGACGGTACGTGAAGGATTCGGGGTAAGCTGATGGCCGAAATTCTGCGCATGCCGGAAGTGCTCGCGGGCGCTTCCGAGGCTTCCATCCAGTCCTGGCTTGTCTCGCCAGGCTCCATGCTCGTCGTCGACCAGCCGATCGCGGAGGTCGAAACCGAGAAAGCTACCGTGGAACTGACAGCAGAATTCGCCGGCGCACTCGGACGGATTCTTGTGTCAGAGGGAGACAACGTCGCCGTTGGAGATGCCATTGCCGTTCTCCTAGGCGAAGGCGAGGCCGAGGGCGCCATCGAGGCCGCACTTGCTGGTGCAGGCCTGTCTGCTGCCGTGACACCGGAATCGGCGCCGCAGACGTCCGAACCGACTCGGCAGTCGCCCCCCGGAGCTGAGGGTCTCACGCCCAACGGGCGCGTCGCACACGTGCTCCCGGGCGTCGGCGACTCCGAGCGACGTTTCGTGAGCCCTCTCGTGCGTCGGCTCGCACGCCAGCACGGTGTCGACCTGGCTTCGGTGACCGGAACGGGTCCCGGCGGGCGCGTCGTCCACCGTGACCTAGAACCCCACCTCGCAGAGCCAGCCGAGAAGACGCAGCCCAGTGCTGCCGTCGAGCCGGCCGACCCCAAGCCGAAGACTCCCCGTACAACCCCCGTACCGGAGTCGGCCGCATTCGAGGATGTTCCACTCGACCGGATGCGCAAGGCCATTGCGCGGCGGCTGACGGAGAGCAAATCGACAGTTCCACACTTCTACCTCACGGCTGATTGCAGGGTCGACGCCCTCTTGGCTCTGCGCCGTCAGGTCAACGAGACGGGAACGAGGAAGATCTCCATCAACGACTTCGTCCTCAAAGCCGTTGCCGGCGCGCTTGGTGACGTCCCCGAGGCAAATGCAATCTGGACCGGGGAGGCAATCCGCCGGTATTCGTCCATTGACATCTCAGTTGCAGTGGCGACCGACGGCGGACTTACCACTCCAGTGCTCCGGAACGTAGAGCGTATGCCCTTGTCGGAAGTCAGCGCCGCAGTAGCCGACCTCGCCGAGCGGGGACGCGCGGGCCTTCTTCGGCAGCACGAGCTCGAGGGAGGCAGCTTCTCGGTGTCGAACCTCGGCATGCACGGAACCCAGGAGTTCACCGCCATCCTCAACCCGCCCCAGTCCGGGATCCTGGCCATCGGCGCAGCGCGCCCGGCTGCTGTCGTGGGCCCGGACGGCGAGCTGGCCGTAGGGACGATCATGACCGTAACCCTCTCCGCCGATCACCGCGTTCTGGACGGTGCGGTTGCCGCCCAGTGGCTTGCCGCCTTCCAGCGCCGTATCGAGAACGCCCTCTCGATCCTGATCTGACGCGCAGCGTCAAACCGCAATGACTCAGAAAGGACCCCTTATGGGAACCATCCGTAGTATCGATCCGGCCACCGGCGCCGAACTGGCGGCATTCGAAGAGGACAGCGCCGCCGTCGTGGAGCACAAGCTCGCGACGGCTGCTGCTGCCGTGCCACTGCTGTCTGCAGCAGGCTGGAATGCACGGGGCGCCTGGATGCGCACCGCGGCGGACCTCTTGGAATCCGAAATCGAATCCGTCTCGATGCTCATCACGAAGGAGATGGGCAAGCCCATCGCCCAGTCCCGGGCGGAGGTGACGAAGTCGGCGTACACGATGCGCTTCTACGCCGATAACGCCGAGCAGTTCCTCACCGGTAGGACGCTGGAGAACCCCGGTGGCGTGAATGCTTCCGCAGCGGCACACGGTTCGATCCCCTCGGCGTCATCCTTGCCGTGATGCCGTGGAACTATCCGATCTGGCAGGTTGTCCGCTTCGCCGCGCCTGCCCTGATGGCCGGCAACGCCGGCGTCCTGAAGCACGCGTCGAACGTCCCGCAGTCAGCGGTCTACATCGGTGGGCTCTTCACCCGGGCAGGGTTCCCCGAAGGCTCGTTCTCGAGCCTGCTCATCAGTTCTCGCCGCGTTGCGGATGTCGTTCGGGACCCGCGCGTCACGGCGGTTACCCTTACGGGATCCGAAGGAGCCGGACGCTCCATCGCAGCCACGGCAGGGGACGTGCTGAAGAAGGCCGTGCTGGAGCTGGGAGGCTCCGACCCGTTCATCGTCATGCCGTCTGCGGACATCGACGCTGCTGTCCAGACGGCCGTCAAGGCCCGGATGACCAACAATGGGCAGGCGTGCATCAACGCCAAGCGCTTCATCGTCCACCAGGACGTCTACGACGAGTTCACCCGCAAGTTCGCCGAGCGAATGTGCTCGCTCGTAATCGGCGACCCCAGCGATCCAGCCACCGAGATCGGGCCCCTCGCGACAGAAACCGGCCGCCGCGACATCATCGAGCTCGTCGAGGACGCTCGCGCCAAGGGGGCAACCATCATTGCCGCCGGTACCGACAACGAGCGCGCGGGCGGCTGGTACTTCACTCCGACAGCTGTGACAGGTCTGACCCCCGAGATGCGACTCTGGTCGGAGGAAGCATTCGGACCCGTAGCCTCCCTCTACCCGGCAGCAGATCTCAATGAGGCCCTCAAGATCGCCAACGGCCTCGAGTTCGGTCTGGGCTCGGCGTTCTGGAGCACCGACACCGACGAGGTCGACCGCGCGGTCCGTGAACTCCAGGCAGGTGCCGTGTTCGTTAACGGCATGACCATCTCTTGCCCAGAGCTGCCTTTCGGCGGCATAAAGCGATCCGGCTACGGGCGGGAGCTGTCCATGGAAGGCATCCGGGAGTTCTGCAACCTAAAGACCGTCTGGATGGCATGACCCCCCAGAGCAGGGTGGGTGCGGCCCCGCTGACCCACTGCCCAGGC
>NZ_JAGGPJ010000047.1 GCF_018613875.1 Arthrobacter sp. ISL-28
CCCAGAGCAGCTTCGACGCCGCCTTCAGCGCCAAGGGCTGAAACGGGAGACCTTCACGGCGCACACCATCTGTAAGGCAACAGCGGACGACGCCGGGCCGCTGGCTGAGCTGACGGCCGTCGCCCGTGCACGCCGACGTAGAGTCCGCGGCCGCCAGCTAGTGGCTGCCCTCAGGCACCCGATGCCAGCGAATCCTGTCTCTGATTGTCGTGCACCGCGCCCTCGTGCAACGCGCCTGGCCCGGAAATCCCGCGCGGCGATCCCTGCTCCAGGATCTGCTGGAACAAGTCCAGATGGTCAGCGACCATGCGTTCGGAGCTGAACTGTTTCTTGACGGAGGCGCGGCAGGCGGCCCGGCTGATCAAGGCAGTCTGGGCCAGAAGCGCCGGCAATTCCTCGAGGGAAGCCAGGTATCCGGTGGTGCCGTGTTCCACGATTTCCGGTGCTGACCCGATGGGGGTACCCACCACCGGCGTTCCTGTGGCGAGGGCTTCGATCATGACGAGGCCGAAGGGTTCAGACCACTGAATGGGATTGAGGAAGGCGAAGGCGCCGCCCATCAGGGCATACTTCTCGGCATCCCCGATCTCCCCGATGAACTCCTCGTTGGATCCAAGGAGCGGCTCGATAACGTCCCGGAAGTAGGACCATTCATCCGGCTCGCGCATTTTCGCCGCGATACGCAGCGGAACTCCGGCTTGCCGGGCAAGGTTGATGGCTTCAAGAACCCCCTTGTCCGGGCACATCCGGCCTACAAAGCATGCATAGCCGCCTTGGCCCGTGCCCTCAGGGACGGTGGAGAGGTCCATCCCGTGGTGGATAACGCGTGCAATGGGCACGTCAGGAGCACGGCTGACCTGGTCCCGGGAAATGGCGATGATGTCGGCATTTCTCCCGATGGCACGGTAAACGTCCACTGCCGAAGGCGTCAGGTTTCCGTGAATCGTCGTGACCACGGGCATCGAGGAGGGACGGTGCGTGTAGAGGGGACCGGCAAGCGTATGGTCGTGGATGATGTCCGCATCACCCATCCCCCGATACGCGCGTATCACGTGGCTCAGTTCCGACAGAGTGGTGCCCAGTTCCACAGGTTCCGAGCTTCTCATATCCGGAACCCGGGGGACCGGGCATTTGCTGTCGGAAGGAACGGCCAGCAGGACCTCATGGCCTGCGGCGGCAAAACCGCGGGCAAGGCTGTCCACCACCCGTTCGATTCCGCCATAAGTGGGTGGCGGCACCGGAATCCACGGTCCCGCTATTAGTCCTATCCGCATTCTTGGCCTCCAGGAGAACGGCAAACCAGGTTCCCCCATGACCAACGCCTGAGTTTGTTCCGAAAGGCATTTGCTTAGCCTACTGTTCCGACTATGATCCGAAAGCGGGCCCATGACAAGGCCTTTTGTGGCCCAGCCAACACAGCCGCGCAGGAATGCCCTCACCTTCATCGCGGTTGTGGCAAGCATGAAGATTGAAATCTGGTCAGACGTCGCGTGTCCCTGGTGCTACATCGGCAAACGCCGCTTCGAGGCCGCCCTGGCTGCGTTCCCGCACCGCGATTCGGTGGAGGTGCAGTGGCGCAGTTACCAGCTGGACCCTTCGCTGCCCGAGCATTACGACGGCACTGAACTCGACTACCTCAGCACCCGCAAGGGCATGGCACCGACTCAGGTTTCCCAGATGTTTGACCATGTGGCCGCCCAGGCCAAGGGTGAGGGCCTCAACTATCGGTTTGACGCCGTCGTCGTTGCCAACAGCTTTACGGCACACCGCCTCATCCATCTCGCCGCAGCGCATGGCAAGCAGGACGCTGCCAAGGAACGGCTGCTCAGCGACCACTTCGAGCACGGCAAGGACATCGGCAGCCGCGACTACCTCGCAGAACTCGGTGCGGAGCTGGGGCTCGAGGCCGGCGAGGTCGCGGAATTGTTCACGTCCGACAAGTACGCCGACGACGTCCGCCATGACGTCGCCGAGGCACGGGCCCTGGGCATCAGCGGGGTCCCGTTCTTCGTCATCGACCGGAAGTTCGGACTCTCCGGCGCCCAGCCATCCGCCACATTCAGTGCTGCGCTCGAACAGGCCTGGCAGGAATCACATCCGCTCGTGATGGTCAACGCAGGAGAAACGGAGGACGCGGCGAAGGACGGCGGAGCGTGCGGTCCGGACGGCTGCGCCGTCTGATTGCCGGGGGTTACTTTCTCAGGAGTTTTGTCCCGGGTTTTAGTGACAGATGGCGGTAAGGTGTCCGTATGCCACGGATTTCGGCCCCCAGCAACGCTGCGCAGCGCGCCGAGACCCAGCGCCGCATCCTCAACGCCTTCGGCGAACTGCTCTTCACGCATGGGCTGCCGGGGCTGACCATGACGGACGTGGCGCGGCATGCGGGAATCGGGCGCACGGCCGTGTACAACTACTATGCCGACATCGAAGAACTGCTCATCGCCTACGCCCTGGTCGAAACGGAGCGATTTCTGGCGGAGCTGCGGGAGTCCCTCAACCGTCTCGACAACCCAGTGGACCGGCTCGCCCTGTATGTGCGCGCCCAGGTGGAAGACCTTAGCCGCCGTCACCTGCCACCGGGCGCGGCCATGGGCGCAGTCCTGTCGCCGGCTTCCTTCGCCAAGCTCGCTGATCATGTGGGCGGCCTCAGCGACCTCCTGCAGGACATCCTGCGCGAAGGCATGGAGCAGGGCTACCTCCCCGTGGCCGACGTCCGGCAGCAGGCGCAGCTGATCCACGGAACCCTGTCCTCCAGCGCGGCGCGCGGGAACGGGGAAGCGGAGGATCTGGAGGCACGGATTTCAAGGACAGTGCGCTTCATCCAGCTGGGTGCCGGTGCAAGGTTCGACGACGCCGGCCGGCCCGTTCGGCTCGGCGGGCAGCCAGGGGCGGCCGGCTAGGATCAGCGCTTGGCGGTCTGTGTGGGAGTGACCGGCAGCTGGGCCTCATCGGTGATGCGCCTGCTTTCGCGCGGGCAGCTCAGCAGGCCAGGAGTCTGGTCCACCAGCTCAGGCTTGGCCAGGCCCCGGTAGTCGCCGGTCAGGATCACATCCACGCTGGCATCCGAGCGGCCGTCCTGGAAATAGTCCGAACCCGGCACGTTCCGTTGGACGGTGAAGGCTGCGGCCTGCCCGGCGGCGCCGGACACGACGGCCGCCACGCCCCGGTAACCCGTTTCAATGTTGCCCACCTTGCCCACGCCGAATTTCCGGGCCTTGAACTCGTCGGCGGCCGACCTGGCAAGGCCCGCCCGGCTTGTTGCGTTGAAGACGTTGACCTTGACCTTGGCAGGGGGCAGGTAGTCGAACGTCGTGGCGGGGCAGGCGGATGCCTTTGCCTGGCCTTCATCGGGCGTCGGAAGTTTGATCTGCCCGTTCATGACGGCGAGGGCTCCCAGGATCCCGGCAACAAGCAGCGAAAGAAGCAGCACGAGCACTACGCCGTGGAGGATCCGGCGGCGAAGCCTGCGGCGGTTGCTGACGGCGTCATCCGGCTCCACGAACGTGGCCCGGAGCTCCGGTCCTGTGATGACGCGGTGGCCGTGGAGAACCGTGACGTCCTTGGGTTTTTTAGCCATCGATCACCAGCACGCGGGCGTGGATGGCTGTGCGCTGGTGAAGCGCCGTCCGGACGGCCCGGTGCAGGCCGTCCTCCAGGTAGAGGGTTCCCTTGTATTGCACAACATGCGGGAAAAGGTCGCCAAAAAATGTGGAGTCCTCGGCCAGCAAGGCTTCGAGATCCAGGGTCCGCTTGGTGGTCACAAGTTCATCCAGCCGCACGGGCCGGGGCGGAAGGGCTGCCCAGTCCTTCGGCGTGGTGAAACCATGGTCGGGGTAAGGGCGTCCCTCGCCCACAGCTTTGAAGATCACGATGTAAGCGTAAACACGTTGACTGTTCAAAGGAATGTGGAACCGGCCCCGGCTGGAGGTTGTAGCCAAACAGTAACCATGTGTCACATCGGACCCGCTTGCAGCAGCCTCGGGCGCCGCGAAGGTGGCAGCTGTAAGAATAGAGCCATGACTTCACCTCCAGCGAATGCTGCCGCTGTCGCCTATGGCGCCCACACGCCGTCGTCCCCTGCCCTTGCTCTTCTCCTGGACGTGGACGGCCCGGTGGCGAGTCCTGTCACCCGGAACGTGAAGCCCGAAATCATCGCGGACCTCGTTGCCCTGGCCACCGCCGGCATCCCGGTCATTTTCAACACGGGCCGCTCGGACGCGTTCATTCGCGAGCAGGTCATGGAACCCATGATTGCGGCAGGCATGCCGAGCGGAACTCTGATTCACGCAATCTGCGAAAAAGGCGCCGTCTGGTTCAGCTACACGGCTGCCGGCCCCGGACCCATCCATGTGGACCACGAGCTTGCTGTCCCCGATGCTTACGGCGACGATATCCGCCGGATGGTGGCCGAGGACTACTCCTCGCACATGTTCTTCGACGAGACCAAGCGCGCCATGGTGTCCGTGGAGCAGCACATCGAAGTGCCGAATGCCGAGTATCTCGCCGAGCAGGAGCTGTTCGACGCTGAAGCAATGGAGCTGATGAAGCGGCACGGCCTGGGAGTCGTGCGGCTGGACCATCACGAGCCCAACTCCGATGACGAGGTCGATTACCGGGTGGATCCGACGATCATTTCCACCGACATCGAATCCGTCCGCCTCGGCAAGGACCTCGGCGCGAGCCGGGCGGTGGAACTGCTGGCGGCCCAGGGCGTCACGCCTCAGGCCTGGCGGACGGTGGGTGACTCCCGGACGGACTACGCCATGGCCGACTGGCTGCACCATAACGACCACCCGGTCAAGCATGTGGATGTCCGGCCCGCGGACGGCGTGCCGGTCAAGCCCTACGACATTCTGACCGCCGTCGACCTGGGCTTGGAAGCCACCCTTATTCACGACGACGCCGGCGCGGCTTTCCTGCGCAGGTGGCGCGAGGCGCTGGTTGGCTGAGGCCGCTTCCGCCGCTTTGTATCGTCCCTAAGCCCCCGGGCAACGATAATTTCCTTGCAGTTTTTGTTGCAGCGCTATCATGCAAGTAAGAGCTCACCCCCTAGCAGCACGGAGAATCACCATTACAGACGTAACGGTCCAGGATGACATCTACTACGGCGTACAGACTTCCGAGGACGTCCCGGCACTCGCGGAAGTAACGTCGCCGGCTGCTGTTGCGCGCCTTAAGCACCGCCCGGACGTCGTCCGCCGCTCGGGCCGGTACGCGCTGATCAACCAGAACCGGACACCGTACCAGGCCATGGTGGAGGACCTGCTGTTCCTGCGGAATGTGCTGGCAGGAGCCGGCCTGGACTACCTGCTGGTCCGGGGCAACAATGACCGCCCGGTGATCGCACTGGACTGGAAGAACCGCAAGAAGCTGCGGGCTGCCCTGGTTGACGCGTGCCGGAACGAGCCCTTTTACTCCATGACTGTGGACGCCAAGAAGAAGACCTCAGTGCTGGTGGCAGACGGTGAGCTCTCCACCAGCAGGCAGGCCCGGATCTTCCGGCTGTACCGGCCCCGCGTAGAGCCGACCGGCGGTTTCGAGTTCGGAGCTTCCGCAGGCGTGCAGGTGGAGCTGTGGAGTTTCGAGGGCGATGAGCTCATCCTGCCGATCGAGAACTCCCTGACGCGGCGGACCATGCTGACTCAGGACGCCGTGCGGGGAACGGTGGAACGGTACGGGCACACCTGGCCCACCATTGAGAACATGTTCGCGGACCACGCCAGCGACATCAGCTTCGACATCGACCTGGTCTTCTCCTGGGTGGATGGCAGTTCCCCTGAGTACATCGCGGCACGGAGGGCCAGGCAGGCCAACGCCGTCCTCGGCGAGGGCGACGACCACGAAGCCCGATACCGGCAGATCAACGAGCTCAAGTACGCGCTCCGGTCCGTTTACATGTTCGCGCCGTGGATCCGCCGCATCTTCATCGCCACGGACTCCCCCGCGCCTGAGTGGCTGGCGGATCACCCGTCCGTAACGATCGTCCGGAGCGAGGAGTTCTTCGCCGATCCCTCCGTGCTGCCCACCCACAACTCGCAGGCCGTGGAATGCCAGCTGCACCACATCGAGGGTCTCTCGGAGCATTTCCTCTACTCCAACGACGACATGTTCTTCGGGCGCCCGGTTGGGCCTGACCTGTTCTTCACCCCCGGCGGCATCACCAAGTTCATTGAGGCGGAGACCCGCATCGGCCTCGGCGAGAATGCCGCAGAGCGCAGTGGCTTCGAGAATGCCGCCAGGGTGAACCGCAAGCTGCTGTGGAACCGCTTTGGCCGGATCACCACCCGTCACCTCGAGCACAGCGCGGCGCCCCTCCGGCGCAGCGTGGTGGCCCAGATGGAGGAAGAGTTCCCGAACGAATTCGCCAAGACGGCAGCCAGCACCTTCCGCGCGGCGGACAACATCTCGGTGACCAACTCGTTCTACCACTACTACGCGCTGCTCACCGGCCGTGCCGTCACGCAGACCGCGGCCAAGGTCAGGTACGTGGACACCACCCTCAGGGCCGGGCTGAACTACCTGCCCAAGCTGCTGGCGAAGCGGAACATGGACTTCTTCTGCCTCAATGACGGCAGCTTCCCCGAGGTTCCCGGCGAGGAACGGGCAGAGCTCGTCACCGACTTCCTTGAGAAGTACTTCCCCATCAAGGCGCCGTGGGAGAAGTAAATCCAGTAAGCCAGGGCCCCCGCAGTAACGACTGCGGGGGCCCTGGCTTACTGGGCTAGTTTCGCGTGAGGACTGGCCGGTTGGCCCGCTCGGGAATGCGGATCCCCGCCGCGGCCAGGCGCCGCTCCGTTTCCTCGGGGCTGACGTACTCCCCTACTGTCGGCGTTGTTCCCAGCGGCACCACGGAATGCACGATCGTGTGCTCGTAGACGTGCACAAGGTTGAAGGCCTGCCCGCCGTCGCGGCCCCGCGTACCTCCCACCGGAACGTTGAGGTCCTGCGTGTAGCAGGTTGCCGACGCAACCGACACCGGGATGCCGGCGAAGCTCGCCGTCGTCGAGTAGTGCAGGTGACCTGCCAAAATGGTTCGGACGTCCGAGTTGCGGACCACGGCTGCGAGGGAGGCCTGGTCACGGAGCTCCACCAGCACTGACAGGTCCAGCACCGAGGGAACCGGCGGATGGTGCAACGCCAGGATGGTGCCGTCCGGGGCAGGGGTCTCCAGCTGTGCGGCCAGCCAGTCGAGCTGGTCGGCGCTGAGCTCACCATGGTGAAAACCAGGTACCGACGTGTCCATGGTGATGACCCGCAACCCGTTGACGTAGTAGCTGTGGTCCACGGGCGAATCGTTCCCTGGCTGGTCCAGCAGACCGGCACGGAAATTAGCGCGGTTGTCATGGTTTCCCATGGCCCAGATGACTTTGGCGCCGAGATCCCGGCATGCAGGCTCAACAATCGCACGGAGTTTCGCGTAAGCCTCGGGGTCTCCCTTGTCCGCGAGGTCGCCGGTGAAAATCACGGCTTCCGGGCGCGCTCCCGACGCTTGAACCTCGTCGAATAGCTGGATCAGGCGGGCTTCGCTGTCAATTGCGCCGTAAAGCGGATCTGGACCTCCCAACAGGTGGGGGTCACTCAGGTGGAGTAGAAAATGACGTGGCCTGGGGTGCTCGGCCTCGATGAGCTCCATTGCTGCCTTCGCGGTAGTTAGGAAGCGGGGCGCCTCCAGTGTCCCTCTCAGTACGCTCTATCCAACCAGATAAAAAGCAAACTCTGGGAAAACTGAAGCTGGCATGTTGAAAAATTACGATGCCTCCCGCTTACTGGCTAACGCTCCTCGCTTTCGTTTCACTTAGGCGGACATCAGGCGATGACCGTTTTGATGGCTTGCCGAAGTTCCGGCGATACCGGAACTTCGGCGGAGGCGAACCGCCCCACAACTTCGCCGGCACCGTGACGAGGAACTTCCCGAAGTTCCTCGTCACGGTGCCAGGCAGGATGTTCTTCTCGGAGTTGGTCAACTCGATGTACAGCGGACGCTGTGCCGTGCCGCGGACAGGTGCCGTCGCGGTCAGCGGGAAAGTGACGCCAAAGCCGCACTCCGAAGCGGCATTCACCGAAAGCACCGCATTCCCCGTGAAGCGGCCGAAGCCACTTCCGGTTCCGTCGTTCAGGTCCGGCGGAACCGTGGAGAGGGAAGTCACATGGTGCTCTCTGCCCGGTTGCATGGTCGTCATTAATGACAACGGTGATTGCCTCCGTTGCATTCCTTCGACCTCCTCACCAGGTGGTGAACAGCCCCGACGGGGAACCCTGCCGCCCGAGACTACCGTGCGGCAGGGTTCGCCGTCACGGCACTTGTGTTCCTGCAGGTGCAGCCGCAGGTTCTGTTGGAGCAGGGACAACCGTAGGCTTAGGCGCGGCTGGCGGCGCAGGCGCCACGGGTGCCGGAGCAGGCGCTACCACCACTGGTGGCGGAGCGGGTGCCACCACCACGGGTGGCGGAGCGGGTGCCACCACCACGGGTGCCGGAGCGGGCGCCGGGGCTACCACCACGGGTGCCGGAGCGGGCGCCGGCGCTACCACCACGGGTGCCGGAGCGGGCGCCGGCGCTACCACCACGGGTGCCGGAGCGGGCGCGGGCTCAACGAGAGCCGCGGACGGAGTGGGCACCGGGGCGGGTGCCGGCTCGATTACCGGGGCGGGTGCCGGCTCGATTACCGGGGCGGGTGCCGGCTCGATTACCGGCGCGGGTGCCGGCTCGCTCGAAGGGATCGGCTCGGGCTCCGGCGATGGCCCAGGAGTTGGTTCGGGCTCCACCGGTCCGGGCGCAGGGGCAGGGTCCGTTGAGGGATCCGGGTCCGGCGCGGGGGCAGGGTCCGTTGACGGGTCCGGCGTGGGGGCGGGGTCCGTTGACGGGTCCGGCGCGGGCGTAGGATCAGGCGTCGTGGGGTCAGGATCAGGCGTTGCCGGGACAGGATCAGTCGTCGGCGTCGGCGTCGTGGTGGTCGGCGGCGGTGTCGGCGTCGTGGTGGTCGGAGCCGGCTTCGTTGTCGTCGGCGTTGGGGCAGGCTTCGTCTTGGCCGGAGCTTCGGGAGCGATCGTCTGAACCGGACTTGTGGTGGCTTCAGGCGACCGTGTGGCTGTGGAACTTGGCCTCGACGAGGAGCTGGTGCCGCCTGAAGGCGTCCCGGTCAGGGGCCGGGCGTCGTAGTAGGAAGCGGATGGTGAACCGCTGTCGCCGGTATTGCCGCGAAGGAACGGAATCGCCCAGCCTGAAAGGCTTGCAGCAGTGGGGTCGAAGCTCGTCATGACAGCCGGCTTGAGCCGTTCGATCTGGCTGATGGGCAGCAGAGTCCACTTGTCCGGATCCTGGTGATGTCCGTCCTTGATGACTTCGAAGTGGAGATGGCACCCGGTGGAGGATCCTGTGGTTCCCACCCCTGCAATGACCTCGCCAACGCGGACCCGGTCGCCCTTGTGGACAGCCACGGCCTGCAGGTGGTTATAAGTAGTAATGATCCCGTTGCCGTGGTCGATTTCCACCCTGTTGCCACCGCCCCATGGATGCCATCCTGCGGCGCGAACCACGCCTGAGTCGGCAGCGTAGACGCGAGTGCCGCAGGGCGCCGAGAAGTCCTTGCCCCAATGGAATTCACCGGCTTCACCCGTAATGGGGTTTCGCCGATGTCCGAATGGGGAACTCGGGTTCAAGACCTCGAGCGGCGCCATGAGGAAACCGGGACCTGGCCGTCGTAGCGCCATGGAAGCGACACCGGGGCTCTGTGGATTTATGCTGAACTTCGTGGCGGCGCCTTTGGCAGCTGTCTCCACCACGGTCCGGCCATAGGGTACTCTTGCGGCCGACCCCGCTACGACGTTAACCGCCTGTCCCTCGGAAGTGACGCCAACGGCGTATCCCTCGGAAGTGCTGTCCGGGTCGAGTAGCGCTGGGCCGACGACGCCGGCAGGTGGGACCACCCGCACGGCTGCATCGTCCAGGGCGCCCAGGGGAGTGTGGATCTGGCTTGCCGGCACCTGGAAGCCGAAGGCGAAGACGGAGAAGCCTACGACCACCGCCGCAGATAGGCTTCGCATAGCAATCCGTCCAGGCCCGTTAGCCTTCGGTGCGTGTTGGTTTCCCCCATGAACTACCACTGAATTCTCCTGATGTCGGACCCGCCAAACTCCTGTTCTCGACGAGCATGTCCTCCATTGTCGCCACAGGAGAAGGCGCCGGGAAACCCCTAAAACTGGGGGGTGGATCCCTGCGCTTTATAGGCTTATCCCCCAATTTCGGCATCATTCGTCGCGGCCCGCCTGGTGGCTGCTCAGCTGTCGATGAGGCACCGCGTAACGCCGGATCACCGCCGTCGGCTGGGCAAGAAAGGCCCCACATCCTGACTAAGCGGGCGCTTCTGTGAGCACAATGGAACATGCGCAATTTCCTCAGGGAATGGCAGGCAGAGGTCAAACGAACGCTGACCGGCAGCCCTGATTCGCCGCCCGAATGGGCAGAAAAGTTTGCCCAAGGGAACGACTCTGGGTTTTTTCTCCCGGGATCCGCAGTCTGGACGGTCCACCGGGGAATGCCGACCATCATCGCCGGGATCCGCTCACTTCTGATGCAGACGCTTCACCCGGGGGTCATGGCCGGCGTTTACGAACACTCCAAATTCCATGAGGACGCCCTCGGCCGTCTTGCCCGGACGACGCGCTGGATTCATGCTGTCACGTACGGTTCCACGGATCATGCCCGCGCCGCGACGGACGCGGTGCTCCGACTTCACGAGTCTGTGCGCGGCACGTACGTCGACGGGGCGGGCACTGCCCGGGACTATTCAGCGAATGACCCGGACCTGCTCAGATGGGTGCATGTCACATTTACGGAATCGTTCCTCACCGTGCACAAGAAGTGGGGCGGCAAGATCCCGGGCGGACCCGACGCCTACGTCCGCGAGTGGGCACAGGCCGGCCGGCTCATGGGCATCGACTCACCGCCCCTGACCGAAGCGGAGCTCAAGCGGGATCTGGATGCATGGCACGCAACTGGCTCTTTGCGCTCTGACGAAAGGGTTGCTGAGACAGTGGCCTTCATCCGTAACCCGCCGCTGCATCCCTTCCTGTTGCCGGGATACCGGGTGCTCTTCGCGGGCGCGGTGCTCAGCCTGGAACCCAAATACCGCGAGATGCTTGGCTTGCGGAAGGCACATCTTGGTCCGCTGCCCCTTCCGGTGAAGCTGGCTACCAAGGTGACTCTCGCCGTCGTACGCCTTGCATTGGGCAGCAGGGGTCCGAGCGAGCAGGCAGCCCGTCGGCGGCTCCGGAGGCTGGGCGTGGCGTAGGCCCCAGGCAACAGAAAACCCGGTTCCGACATTGTCAGAACCGGGCTTCCGGTGGCGGAGAATGGGGGATTTGAACCCCCGAGGGCGTTAACCCAACACGCGTTCCAGGCGTGCGCCATAGGCCGCTAGGCGAATTCTCCAGTTGCTTCTGAATCAAAAGCAGATACTAGAATACCCGAACTTTCCGGCATCGCCCAATTGAGCGTTTTGGCCGCCATTTTCGGGATTATCCGCCGGTCCGTGACGGGCCGAACTCCTGCTGGCAGGATGGTTGCCATGCCGCAGCTCCACGCCCTCGTCGTCTACGTTCCGGACTCGCATGCCGACGCCCTGTTGGCCGCTATCGGCGACGCCGGGGCCGGACACCTGGGCGACTATTCGCACTGCTCCTTCACGTCGCACGGCACCGGGCGCTTCACGCCGCTGAGCGGCTCCCGGCCGTTTATCGGCTCGGAAGGAACACCCGAGCAGGTACCCGAAGTCCGGATCGAGTGCGTTGTCGCTGATGACCTGCTCGACGGCGTTGTTCAGGCTCTCCGTGCCGCGCACCCCTACGAGGAGCCGGCGTTCATGAGCTGGCCTGTGAACGGGCACCGGTGACCGGAACCGGCAGCTTTCCGGGCCGATTCGGGGGACACCGAAACTTCGGGTAAACTGTCTGACGGCCCCTCATGTGGCGTCATCCTGTTGAACTCCCCCAGGACCGGAAGGTAGCAAGGGTAGACGGGCTCTGGCGGGTGCATGGGGGGTCTTTTATGTCAGTCCCGATTGGTAGGGTTTTCTCTGTGACTGTTACTACCGCCCTTTACCGTAGATACCGCCCCGATTCGTTCGCGGACGTTATCGGGCAGGAACATGTCACGGAGCCGCTCATGACGGCCCTCCGCAAGAACCGCGTGAATCACGCCTACCTTTTCTCCGGGCCGCGCGGCTGCGGCAAGACCACCTCGGCCCGCATCCTGGCCCGCTGCCTTAACTGCGCAAAAGGGCCCACAGACACCCCCTGCGGCGTCTGCCCGAGCTGTGTTGAACTGGCCCGGGGCGGTGCAGGATCACTCGATGTGATCGAGATCGACGCCGCCAGCCACGGCGGTGTTGACGATGCGCGGGACCTCCGGGAACGCGCCACCTACGCCCCGGTTCGGGACCGCTACAAGATCTTCATCATCGATGAAGCCCACATGGTCACCTCCGCCGGCTTCAACGCCCTGCTGAAAATCGTTGAAGAGCCGCCGGAACACATCAAGTTCATCTTTGCCACCACCGAGCCGGACAAAGTCATCGGCACCATCCGGTCCCGCACGCACCACTACCCCTTCCGGCTGGTGCCGCCGGAACCGCTCATGGCATACCTTGAGCTGCTCTGCAAGCAGGAAAACGTTCCCGTCGCGCCCGGCGTGCTGTCGTTGGTCATCCGCGCTGGTGCGGGTTCCGTCAGGGACTCCCTGTCCGTGCTTGACCAGCTCATGGCGGGAGCCGGGCCCAATGGCCTGGACTACGAGCTCGCCGTTGCACTCCTCGGATACACGCATGCTTCGCTCCTGGACGACGTGGTTGAAGCGATTGCCGCCTCGGACTCCGCAACGGTGTTCCGGGCCGTTGACCGGGTGATCCAGACCGGGCACGATCCGCGCCGCTTCGTCGAGGACCTCCTGGAACGCTTCCGGGACCTCATCATCGTCCAGGCGATGCCCGAAAGCGCACAGTCCATCCTCCGGGGCATGCCCGCCGACCAGATTGCCCGGATGCAGAACCAGGCGCACAACCTCGGCGCCGCAGAGCTGTCCCGCGCCGCCGACGTCACCAATACGGCGCTGACGGAAATGACCGGTGCCACATCACCCCGGCTGCACCTTGAGCTACTGTGTGCGCGCATCCTGCTGCCCAGCGCCGAACAGACCGAACGCGGCATTGCGGCACGGATCGACCGTGTGGAGCGGCGACTGAATTACGCGGGGAACGACGTCGGTTCCCCAGCCGCCGCTCCCCCAGCCCCAGCCGCCGCTCCGCCAGCCCCGGCTCCGGCCCCGGCTCCGGAGGCCGTTTCCGCACCGCAGCAGCCCGCCGCTGCTGCCCGGGCAGAGAGTCAGGCGGCCACTTCGCCTGCCATCCAGGCACCCGATGCCCGGGCAGCTGCTGTTCCGCCCTCCAGTCCGGCGGCCGAGCGGGAGCCCATCACCGCACCCCGGATCAGCACCAAAGACTGGCCGGTGGATGAGCCGCAGCCCGCCGCACGCCGGTCACCTCAGGAAACCACTGCCGGCAGGGGACCGGAGCCCACTCAGCTTGGTCAGCCCGCAGCCCAGCTCAGTCAGCCGGTTCATGGCGGCCAGGCGGCGGCCCCTCCCGCGGAATCGCGGCCTGCGGCTGCACCCTCACCTGCACCTGTGCCTGCGCCACGTGCGGCAACTCCCGCACCCGCCGGTGCATCTGCTGACGTCGAAGTGCTGCGGCGCGCGTGGCCGGAGATCCTGCAGACCCTCACCAAAATCAAGCGCAGCACCTGGGCGCTTGTGGAGCCGAATGCCCAGGTCGGCCAGTTCGACGGCCAAGTGCTGACGCTTGTCTTCTCCACGCCCGGACTGGCTGGGGCGTTTGGGCGTGCCGACCATTCAGAGAACCTGCGTCAGGCCATTCACAAAACGATAGGCATCGACTGCCAGATCACCGCAACGGCCAGCGGATTTAACAGCGCAGCGAGCTCTGAACCAAACCCAAAAGCGCCTACTAGCCGGGACATTCCGGCTACCACCACAGATGCCGACTGGGGGCTGAGCCCTGCAGCATCTGACTCCGCGCGGGAGCCTGTGCAGGAAACTCCGGCCACAGCAGTCGGTTCCAGCTCAGTCACGTCCAGCGCCCCCGCCTCCAGTGCAGTCACGTCCAGCGCACCCGCGCCAGCGGCCTCAAGCACCTCGCCGTCCGCGGTGTCTCCCCCCGCGGCGTCGCCCTCCGCAGCGCCTCTTTCGGCATCGGTTCCTTCGGCATCGGCTCCCGCGGCAGTATCGGGGCACATGGCCACTCAGGCCGCCGGGCCGGGCCGGACGCTTCCCCCTGCAGCGGCTCCTGCCCAACGCGGGGCGGTTGGCAATGCGGGAGGCCAGCCCTCCGCTCCGGAAGCCACGTCTGCCCTGCACCCCGCTGCCGTTGACCCCGCTGTCATGGGCGAGCCCGCCGTCGGCGGTCAAACGGCCGACACGCATAAGGGCGGCTCCTATTCCTATCCCGACGACGACTGGGGACCTCCGCTCGACGAGGACGCGCCGCCCTTGGACGAAGAGCCGCCTATGGACTGGGAACCTTCACCACGGTCCCAGCTGCGCAACGCCCCGTCCGTCCCGGACGTGCCCCATCCGGCACCGGTCCGCGTCCCCGCCACCAGCCAGGGCGTCCCGGCCACAAGCCAAGGCACAAGCCAGGGCCAGGCAGCCGACACGTCCGGCGACCCCTGGTCCCGTGCCGTCGAGCAGGCCCCCGGTGTCTGGCTCCTCGGCCCAGAAAGCAATGTGGGCAAGTACGCAGACGACTCCGACGAGGGCGGAACGGAGGCGGCGCCTCAGGCATCAACTGCTCCGCGATATGAACCGGCCGCGGCCCAGGTCCCGCCGGTCGGATTCCCGTCGGCCGGATTCCGGCCGGCCGGGTTCCCTACGGATCCGGCGACCGCCGGTGATTCCGGGACAATTCCGGTGCAGGCCCCGGGCAATGGCAGTACCACGGCACATATCCCGGCACAGGCTCCGTCAGCCGAACCTGATGAGCGGATGCCCGAGTTCACTCCTGCCTACGCCATGGCCTCCGCTCCCGGACCGGCGGCGAGCGCAGCGGCGTTCGCACCCACCGCGGCGCCCTTATCCCATCCCCGTGTCGGGGCGGCCCAGGTTGCAGCAGCGCCGCCGGGGGCACAGGCGGCCCACGGTACAGCAGCCGCGCCTGCCCATGCGCCCGCGGGCAACGGAAAGCTCAGCCTCTACCAGCGGCTGTCGAACAGCCCCGAAGCCGAAGCGGGGCGGGCCAAGGCACCGGCCCGCCGGGTTGAGTCTGCGGAGTCCTACGCTCAGGACATACCCAGCGCAGACGACGAAACCATTGAGGAGTCGGGCGTGTTTGGCAGGGCCGCGGTTGAGCGTATTCTGGGCGGAAAGCTGATAGAAGAACGGTCGCTGGACGGAAGTCCGCTGCTGCCCCGTTACTAGCCAGTCCATGTCGATCTAATTTTGCGGCCTCAACTCCGCAATCCCGGATTTCACTGTCCTGGATTCCACCGTTTTGGACTGCCCAGTCCAGGACTCACAGTCCCGGGCTTCACAGTGCCGGTCCCCATGACCGGCGTGCCACAAACGGCAACAGCAGGCAATCTTCAACCAAGTAATCGAGGACATTGTGTACGAGGGTGCAGTTCAGGAGCTGATCGACGAACTGGGACGCCTGCCCGGGGTCGGGCCCAAGTCGGCTCAGCGGCTGGCCTTTCACATCCTCGAGGCCGACCCCCAAGACATGAAACGCCTGGTGGACGCCATCACCACGGTCAAGGAGCGCGTCAAGTTCTGCACGGCCTGCGGCAACGTAACCGAGCAGGAGCTCTGCAACATCTGCCGGGATCCGCGCCGCGATCCGTCCGTCATCTGCGTCGTGGAGGAATCCAAGGATGTCCTGGCCGTGGAACGCACCCGCTCCTTCCGCGGCCGGTACCATGTGCTCGGCGGGGCGATAAATCCGATCGCCGGCGTCGGCCCCGAGCAGCTGCGGATCCGCGAACTCCTGACCCGCCTCAATGACGGCGCCATCCAGGAAATCATCATCGCCACCGACCCCAACCTCGAGGGGGAAGCAACGGCGACGTACCTGGCACGAATGCTCAAGTCGATCGGCATCACCGTGACGCGTCTCGCTTCCGGCCTTCCGGTCGGCGGCGACCTCGAATACGCCGACGAGGTCACGCTTGGCCGTGCTTTCGAGGGCCGCCGCAACGCCCTGAGCTGACTGATGCAGGGTCACAATTCAACGCCGGGACGGGGACGGCGATAAACTGATCTTAGTTATGCCGCCGTGCCGCAAGGCCGTCCGGCCTCCAAAACTCCGATTGATCCAGTGAGGGTGCACGCATGAGTATGCCCAGTACCGATGTGAAGACCGCGCCGCAGCCGCAGGAGCTGGCTGTCAGCCCGGCCGCCACTACCCAGCTCATTGTGCAGAAGTTCGGCGGTTCCTCGGTGGCCGACGCAGACGGCATCAAGCGGGTTGCCCGGCGCGTTGTCGATGCGCAGAAGGCCGGCAACGAGGTCGTTGTCGTGGTTTCGGCGATGGGCGACACCACGGATGAGCTGCTGGACCTTGCCGCGCAGGTTACGGATTCAGCTCCGGCACGGGAAATGGACATGCTGCTATCCGCCGGCGAGCGCATTTCAATGGCCTTGATGGCCATGGCCATCAACAAGTTCGGCGCGTCAGCCCAGTCGTTCACCGGATCCCAGGCTGGCATGATCACCGACGGCATCCACGGCAAGGCCCGGATCATCGACGTGGACCCGCACCGGATCCGGACAGCCCTCGACAAGGGGCACATCGCCATCGTTGCCGGCTTCCAGGGCATGAGCCGCAGCACCAATGAGATCACCACCCTGGGCCGCGGCGGCTCCGACACGACTGCTGTCGCCCTCGCCGCCGCATTGGACGCCGATGTCTGCGAGATCTACACGGATGTGGACGGCATCTACACGGCCGATCCCCGCGTGGTGCCATCGGCCCAGAAGATCGACCGCATCTCCAGTGAGGAAATGCTGGAACTGGCCGCTTCCGGGGCCAAGATCCTTCATCTGCGGTGCGTGGAGTACGCCCGCCGGTTCGGTGTACCGCTGCACGTCCGTTCCTCATTCAGCCAGCACGAAGGCACCTGGGTCATGCCAGGCGCTGACGACAAGATCAAGACCCAAGAGGGAGTTGCCTTGGAGCAGCCAATCATCTCCGGTGTTGCACACGACCGGTCCGAAGCCAAGGTCACTGTTGTGGGTGTTCCGGACATCCCGGGCAAGGCAGCCGCAATTTTCCAGGTGATCGCGGACGCGCACTCGAACATCGACATGATCGTGCAGAACGTGTCCACGCACGGGACCGGCCGCACGGACATCTCCTTCACGCTGCCCATCGTCGAGGGCGCCGATGCCCTTGCGGCGCTCCGTGCAGCAGAGGCCGAGATCGGCTTTGAGAGCATCGAGTACAACGAGCAGATCGGCAAGCTCTCCCTGATCGGTGCGGGAATGCGCTCCCACCCCGGCGTTTCAGCCACGTTCTTCAAGGCCCTGTCCGATGCGGGCATCAACATCAACATGATCTCCACGTCCGAGATCCGCATCTCCGTGGTGACGCACGCGGACCTCCTGGACGAGGCAGTGCGCGTCATCCACAAGGCCTTCGATCTGGACAGCGAAGCAGAAGCCACCGTCTACGGCGGCACCGGCCGCT
>NZ_JAGGPJ010000048.1 GCF_018613875.1 Arthrobacter sp. ISL-28
GGCGTTTCCCCCACGCTATGACCGCCGTAACCCTTGTACCCGGTCCCCCGGGCGGTGGCCTGGGGGTGGGAAATCTGGTGTTACAACTGTGCTGTGTTACCAGCTGTGGTGTTGTATTCAGTTGTTGGTTCGCAAGCAACGGGTTTGTTGGTTGGGAACCACATAGTGGACGCGGGCAGTCTTGTGTATCTTTTTACCCTGCTTCTGCTGTGAACGTCTTTTGAATGCCGTTCACGAAGAGAGTGTGTGGTGTAAGTTATCGGCCTATTAGTACCGGTCAGCTTCACGAGTCGTTAGTCCTCGCTTCCACATCCGGCCTATCAACCCAGTGGTCTGGCTGGGGGCCTCTCACACCCGGGGGTGTATGGAAATCTCATCTCGAAGCGAGCTTCCCGCTTAGATGCTTTCAGCGGTTATCCCATCCGAACGTAGCTAATCAGCGGTGCACTTGGCAGTACAACTGACACACCAGAGGTTCGTCCGTCCCGGTCCTCTCGTACTAAGGACAGCCCTTCTCAAATTTCCTGCGCGCGCAGCGGATAGGGACCGAACTGTCTCACGACGTTCTAAACCCAGCTCGCGTACCGCTTTAATGGGCGAACAGCCCAACCCTTGGGACCTACTCCAGCCCCAGGATGCGACGAGCCGACATCGAGGTGCCAAACCATGCCGTCGATATGGACTCTTGGGCAAGATCAGCCTGTTATCCCCGAGGTACCTTTTATCCGTTGAGCGACGGCCATTCCACAATGTACCGCCGGATCACTAGTCCCGACTTTCGTCCCTGCTCGAGATGTCTCTCTCACAGTCAAGCTCCCTTGTGCACTTACACTCGACACCTGATTGCCAACCAGGCTGAGGGAACCTTTGGGCGCCTCCGTTACTTTTTAGGAGGCAACCGCCCCAGTTAAACTACCCATCAGGCACTGTCCCTGACCCGGATTACGGGCCGAAGTTAGATGTCCAAAGTGACCAGAGTGGTATTTCAACGATGACTCCACCCGAACTGGCGTCCGGGCTTCAACGTCTCCCACCTATCCTACACAAGCCACTCCGAACACCAATACCAAACTATAGTAAAGGTCTCGGGGTCTTTCCGTCCTGCTGCGCGTAACGAGCATCTTTACTCGTACTGCAATTTCGCCGAGTTTATGGTTGAGACAGCGGGGAAGTCGTTACTCCATTCGTGCAGGTCGGAACTTACCCGACAAGGAATTTCGCTACCTTAGGATGGTTATAGTTACCACCGCCGTTTACTGGGGCTTGAATTCTCAGCTTCGCCTTGCGGCTAACCGGTCCTCTTAACCTTCCAGCACCGGGCAGGAGTCAGTCCGTATACATCGTCTTGCGACTTCGCACGGACCTGTGTTTTTAGTAAACAGTCGCTTCCCCCTGGTCTCTGCGGCCCCGATCCCCTCCCGGACGCACGGTCCGTTCAAGGTTGGGGCCCCCCTTCTCCCGAAGTTACGGGGGCATTTTGCCGAGTTCCTTAACCATAATTCTCTCGATCGCCTTAGTATTCTCTACCTGATCACCTGTGTCGGTTTGGGGTACGGGCGGCTAAAACCTCGCGCCGATGCTTTTCTAGGCAGCATAGGATCACCGAATCCCCCCTTACGGGAGTCCCGTCAGATCTCAGGCACGTGATTGAACACACAGAGACGGATTTGCCAATCTCTGACCCTACATCCTTGGACCGGGACAACCATCGCCCGGCTCGGCTACCTTCCTGCGTCACACCTGTTAATACGCTTGCCTCCCAGGATCAGGTCCCGCGCTCCACCAAAACCCGCACACCACAAGGGTGATTGGGCAGGTTTCGGGCGGTTAGTATCCCCTGTTCAGCATGGGCGGTTTTTCGCCGGTACGGGAATATCAACCCGTTGTCCATCGACTACGCCTGTCGGCCTCGCCTTAGGTCCCGACTTACCCAGGGCAGATTAGCTTGACCCTGGAACCCTTGATCATCCGGCGGACGGGTTTCTCACCCGTCTTTCGCTACTCATGCCTGCATTCTCACTCGTGTAGGCTCCACCGCTGGTTTACACCGCGACTTCACCGCCCACACGACGCTCCCCTACCCATCCACACTCCTGAACCACAAAGGCTTGGAAAACATGTGAATGCCACAACTTCGGCGGTGTACTTGAGCCCCGCTACATTGTCGGCGCGGAATCACTTGACCAGTGAGCTATTACGCACTCTTTTAAGGATGGCTGCTTCTAAGCCAACCTCCTGGTTGTCTTCGCAACTCCACATCCTTTCCCACTTAGCACACGCTTAGGGGCCTTAGTTGGTGGTCTGGGCTGTTTCCCTCTCGACTATGAAGCTTATCCCCCACAGTCTCACTGCTGCGCTCTCACTTACCGGCATTCGGAGTTTGGCTGACGTCAGTAACCTTGTAGGGCCCATTAGCCATCCAGTAGCTCTACCTCCGGTAAGAAACACGCAACGCTGCACCTAAATGCATTTCGGGGAGAACCAGCTATCACGAAGTTTGATTGGCCTTTCACCCCTACCCACAGCTCATCCCCTCCATTTTCAACTGAAGTGGGTTCGGTCCTCCACGACGTCTTACCGTCGCTTCAACCTGGCCATGGGTAGATCACTTCGCTTCGGGTCTAGATCACGCCACTGCAACGCCCTGTTCAGACTCGCTTTCGCTACGGCTTCCCCACACGGGTTAACCTCGCGACGTAACACTAACTCGCAGGCTCATTCTTCAAAAGGCACGCCGTCACAACTACAAAGGCTGCTCCGACGGATTGTAAGCACACGGTTTCAGGTACTGTTTCACTCCCCTCCCGGGGTACTTTTCACCTTTCCCTCACGGTACTGGTCCGCTATCGGTCATTAGGGAGTATTTAGGCTTATCAGGTGGTCCTGACAGATTCACACGGGATTTCTCGGGCCCCGTGCTACTTGGGATCCCTCCCAGGCGGTGCACAGCATTACGGTTACGGGGCTCACACCCTCTCCGGCCGGCCTTTCAAGACCGTTCACCTATACCTGCACTCACACCCCACTGTCCCGGCAGAGACAGAACGGGAAGTCCCACAACCCCGACCATGCAACGCCCGCCGGCTATCACACATGGAACGGTTTAGCCTGATCCGCGTTCGCTCGCCACTACTAACGGAATCACTATTGTTTTCTCTTCCTGCGGGTACTGAGATGTTTCACTTCCCCGCGTTCCCTCCACGCACCCTATGTGTTCAGATGCGGGTCACCAGATCACTCGCGCGTCTGGCGGGGTTTCCCCATTCGGACACCCTGGGATCACAGTCCGGTTATCGACTCCCCCAGGCTTATCGCAGATTCCTACGTCCTTCTTCGGCTCCTAATGCCAAGGCATCCACCGTGTGCTCTTAAAAACTTGACCACAAAAGATCAAAAACTAATTTCGAGAGAACCATGAAAACCACACCACAAACCAGCCACACCCCAAAGGGCACAACCAATCCACGGCACAGATCCAGGTTCATATTCTTGGAAATTGCTTCTTATAAAAGATGCTCGCGTCCACTATGTAGTTCTCAAACAACAACCCCGTACACCACACCCCACACACACAACAGTGCATGATCGGCAGCGCCAGGAAACCAGAAACACACAAGCCCCGGAAACCACCACAGCCAAAAACCGCAGCAACCCCCGGCCCTGTTGCCTCAGGACCCAACAGTGTGCCAAACACCACCCGGCGATACCGCACCGGTTCCGTTCCAGGACCACCACCACCCTCCCCCGAAAAGGGAAAGAACGCTGAGGTCCGTACTAACAACCGGCCCGTGCCGCCAGGCACCTATTCGTTGATATTCCACCCATGAGCACCCGCCGCAGAACAATCGTCTGCGCAACGGGCCTTTACTCCTGACAAACCCCACACCCCGCATACACGGAACATGGACAATCTGTAGGTGCTCCTTAGAAAGGAGGTGATCCAGCCGCACCTTCCGGTACGGCTACCTTGTTACGACTTAGTCCCAATCGCCAGTCCCACCTTCGACAGCTCCCTCCCACAAGGGGTTAGGCCACCGGCTTCGGGTGTTACCAACTTTCGTGACTTGACGGGCGGTGTGTACAAGGCCCGGGAACGTATTCACCGCAGCGTTGCTGATCTGCGATTACTAGCGACTCCGACTTCATGGGGTCGAGTTGCAGACCCCAATCCGAACTGAGACCGGCTTTTTGGGATTAGCTCCACCTCACAGTATCGCAACCCTTTGTACCGGCCATTGTAGCATGCGTGAAGCCCAAGACATAAGGGGCATGATGATTTGACGTCGTCCCCACCTTCCTCCGAGTTGACCCCGGCAGTCTCCCATGAGTCCCCGCCATTACGCGCTGGCAACATGGAACGAGGGTTGCGCTCGTTGCGGGACTTAACCCAACATCTCACGACACGAGCTGACGACAACCATGCACCACCTGTGAACCGGCCCCAAAGGGGAAACCACATTTCTGCGGCGATCCGGCCCATGTCAAGCCTTGGTAAGGTTCTTCGCGTTGCATCGAATTAATCCGCATGCTCCGCCGCTTGTGCGGGCCCCCGTCAATTCCTTTGAGTTTTAGCCTTGCGGCCGTACTCCCCAGGCGGGGCACTTAATGCGTTAGCTACGGCGCGGAAAACGTGGAATGTCCCCCACACCTAGTGCCCAACGTTTACGGCATGGACTACCAGGGTATCTAATCCTGTTCGCTCCCCATGCTTTCGCTCCTCAGCGTCAGTTAATGCCCAGAGACCTGCCTTCGCCATCGGTGTTCCTCCTGATATCTGCGCATTTCACCGCTACACCAGGAATTCCAGTCTCCCCTACATCACTCTAGTCTGCCCGTACCCACCGCAGATCCGGAGTTGAGCCCCGGACTTTCACGGCAGACGCGACAAACCGCCTACGAGCTCTTTACGCCCAATAATTCCGGATAACGCTTGCGCCCTACGTATTACCGCGGCTGCTGGCACGTAGTTAGCCGGCGCTTCTTCTGCAGGTACCGTCACTTTCGCTTCTTCCCTACTGAAAGAGGTTTACAACCCGAAGGCCGTCATCCCTCACGCGGCGTCGCTGCATCAGGCTTGCGCCCATTGTGCAATATTCCCCACTGCTGCCTCCCGTAGGAGTCTGGGCCGTGTCTCAGTCCCAGTGTGGCCGGTCACCCTCTCAGGCCGGCTACCCGTCGTCGCCTTGGTGAGCCATTACCTCACCAACAAGCTGATAGGCCGCGAGTCCATCCAAAACCACAAAAAGCTTTCCACCCCCCACCATGCGATGAGGAGTCATATCCGGTATTAGACCCAGTTTCCCAGGCTTATCCCAGAGTTAAGGGCAGGTTACTCACGTGTTACTCACCCGTTCGCCACTAATCCAGGAGCAAGCTCCCTTCATCGTTCGACTTGCATGTGTTAAGCACGCCGCCAGCGTTCATCCTGAGCCAGGATCAAACTCTCCGTTGAAAAACAAACAGACACAACCAGGAACCACGGGAAAACGCGGAACCAGACTGCACAAAATTTGAAACCAGCCAAAAACACCAGACCATCCACAGGGGCGGACAGCCCGGCACAATCAACCAATTCAATAAAAAATCGGTATCAACAAACTTGGCACACTATTGAGTTCTCAAACAACAGACACACCCGGCACCACCCAAA
>NZ_JAGGPJ010000004.1 GCF_018613875.1 Arthrobacter sp. ISL-28
GGCCGAGAGGTAGGGGCCGTCTTTGGTTCCGATGGAGAGGCCGCCGCAGCGGATCAGGATGTTCTGCCCGGTTTCCGCTTCGAGCTCGGCCCAGAGATCACGTGAGCGTTCCAGGATGGGTAGAGGTCGGGGGCTCCGCGGTAGATCATCCGGAAGAGCCTGGTATCGCCGCCCACGGCACTGCGGGCATGGGCGGGTCTCTGGGCTTCGAATCCGACCACTGAGTCGGACAGGCGGGAGGCCTGCCACAGGGCCATGCTTCCGATGCTGCCCAGGCCGATGACTGCGAGTTTTCCGTTCATGGTTAGAGCACCATTTCCAGGAAGGCCTGGGTCCGGGGTTCCTTGGGGTTGCGCAGGACTTCCCGGGCGTCGCCGCGTTCGACGATGTAGCCGTCGTCCATGAAGATGAGGGAGTCGGCCACTTCGCGGGCGAAGCCCATTTCGTGGGTGACGACCACCATGGTCATGCCCTTCTTGGCCAGATCCTGCATGACCATGAGGACTTCGCCGACCTTTTCGGGGTCCAGGGCGGAGGTGGGTTCGTCGAAGAGCATGATCTCGGGGTCCATGGCCAGGGACCGGGCGATCGCGACGCGCTGCTGCTGCCCGCCGGAAAGCTGGGCCGGGTAGTAGTCCCCGAACCCGGCCAGGCCGACACTGGTCAGCAGTTCCTGGGCCCGCTTGGCTGACTCTTTCTTGTCAGCGCCCTTGACCAGGACCGGCCCGGACATGATGTTTTCTTGGGCGGTCATGTTGGGGAAGAGGTTGAACTGCTGGAAGACCATGCCGACCCTGGTGCGCTGCTGGGCGAGCTTCTTCGGGGGGACGGCGTGGTAGGCGGTGTCGGTCTCGTAGTAGCCGAAGTCCTCGCCGTTGACTTTCAGGACCCCCGAGTCGATGGTCTCCAGGCCGTTGATGCAGCGCAGGACGGTGGACTTACCGGAGCCGCTGGGGCCGATGATGCAGCAGATTTCGCCGCTGGCGATTTCCAGGTTGATGTCCTTCAGGACTGTCTTGGGGCCGAAGGACTTTCGAATTTTCTGGGCAAGAATCGTTCCGTCGTTGCTCATCGGAGGGCCCCTTCCGGTTCGGTCAGCACAACTTTTTTCGCCTTTCGGGGAAGCCTGGAGGTTGCGCGGGAGTATTTCTGTTCGAGCTTGGACTGCGGGTAGCTCAGCAGCAGGGTCATCACGAGGTACCAGAGGCTGCCACGATCAGCAGCGGGATGGTTTCGTAGGTGCGGGCGTAGATGAGCTGGGCGCTTTGGAGCAGCTCGGCGACACCGAGCACACTGACGAGGGAGGTTCCCTTGAACATGCCGATGACCTGGTTGCCGGTCGCGGGGATGATCGAGGGCATCGCCTGCGGGATGATGACCTTGCGCATCTTCATCGCCCCGCTCATGCCGAGGGAGTCGGCGGCCTCGATCTGGCCCTTGCCGACCGAGGAGAACCCGCCGCGGATGATCTCGGCCATGTAGGCGGCCTCGTTGAGGGTCAGGCCGACCAGGGCCGCGGTGATGGGCGCCATCAGGGCGTTCATGTCGACCGCGGTGCCGATGTTCGTGAACGGGATCCCGATGGTCAGGTTCGGGTACAGTGCGGAGACGTTGAACCAGAAGATCAGCTGCACCAGGACCGGGGTGCCACGGAAAAGGGTGATGTAGACACCCGCCGTGGCCGCAATCGGCTTGATGCTCGAGCCCCTCATGATCGCCAGGCCCAGGCCCAGAAGAGTGCCCAGGGCCATGCTGGCAAAGGTCAGGAAGATCGTGAGCATCAGGCCGCGCACGATCGTGTCGTGGGTGAAGTAGCTGGCAACGACACCCCATTTGAAGTTGGGGTTGGTCGAAACCGAGATCAGGATGCCGATGCCGATCAGGCTGCACAGAACCCAGGCAACATACTCAAAGGTGCTCCGCCGCTTGAGCCGTGGCTTGAGCGCTGAATCCGTCCCGGTCATTGTAGTTTCACTTCCTTGGGGAATCGTTTTCAACATCGGAGCACCCCCTAGCGGATTGTGGCTTCAGTGATGGCTGATTCGCCCAGGCCCCAGTACTCCAGGGACTCCTTGTATTCCGGGGTTTCCAGAACGGACTGGATGGCTTTCTGCAGGGCTGGTGTCAAGGGTGATCCCTTCTTCAGGCCCATGGCGACGTTGGTGTTCGTGCGGGTATCCATCCTGGGTTCCAGGACGGTGAAGTGGTCGGGCTGCTGGACCTGTGCCCAGGCCAGGGCACTGGCGTCGTAGAAGACGCCGTCGATCCGCTTGGAGTCCAGCTGGGTCAGGGCTTCCTGGACGTTGGGCAGTGTGATGCCGTTGATGGCCGGCTTGCCCTTTTCCTCGCAGGTCCATTTCGAGACGTTCGGCAGGTGCTTGAGTTGCTGGGTGGAGCCCTTGGTCACGCCGATGTTCTTGCCGCAGAGCGTGTCGTTGGTCAGATTGAGCGGGTTGCCCTTGGCTACCGCTACGGCCGAGCCGCCCTTGAGGTAGTTGATCATGTCCAGGACCTTGAGCCGCTCTTCCGTGGCGGACATCGTGGTGGCGGTGAAGTCGTAGCGGCCGCCGTCGATGCCGGGGATGATTGTGTCGAATGCCGTGTTCTCGAATTTCAGCTTCAGTCCAAGCTTTTTGGCGACCAGGCGGGCGAGGTCCGGGTTCACGCCGATGGGGGTTTTGTTGTCCTCGGCGAGGAACGTCATCGGCGGGGAGCTCAGGTCCATCGCCACGGTCAGTTCGCCCTTGGCCTTGTAGGACTCGGGCAGCAGCGCCACCGCGGCGGCATCCGGCTGGACACCCTCTGAGATGTCACGGGTGTTCTGCGTCTTCGGGATGTCCGTCCCCTGAGTGCCCGTTGCCGCGCCGCCACAGGCAGTCAGGGCCAGCAGGACAGCAAGCCCCGCAGCGGCAGTCTGGACTTTATTGATGGTCTTCATGGTGGTTCCTTCGAATGGCCTTCAGCCGAACTTAGTCCGCTGAAACAGGTGTGATATTTGAGGACAATAGGGCATACCTTGCTGAATAAGATGCCCGATAGGTTGCTGCTCACTTTTCCTCGTTGTGATCTGGATCTCGTCCGCATCTAGACCAAGTGAACTACTCAACTGCTCAACTGTCAACAATAAAGATGAGGCCAAAGTAGCTCAACTGTTCAACTGTTGACAGAATGCTAAGGGCGGTTTTAGAGTCGACGTATTGGGCGACCGGGTCTTCAGTACGAAAGGAGGCCGAGGAGCCCAGACACCTCATAAAAGCGGAAGGCCACATGCGGGCCTCTTCAATGAATGGACGAATCATGGCAGACTCCAACCGGCCGAAGTACATCTCTTTTGATATCTACGGCACACTGATCAACTGGAATACTGATTCCACTACCCGCCGGCTGCTCGCAGGCCGTCTGCCTGAAGAGGAGTGGCCTGCGTTCAAGAAGGTTTTCCGCGGGTACCGGTTCGACGAGGTCCTTGGCGACTACAAGCCGTACGAGCAGATCCTTCAGAATTCCTTTGACCGGGTATGCAAGTTTTTTGGCATTGGGCCGACCCCTGGTGCGGGCGCGGAGTTCGCTGACGCTGTACGCAGCTTTGGTGCCCACGATGACGTGCCGGCCCCGCTGAAGCTCATGGGCGACAACTACCAGCTGGTGGCTCTGTCCAACGCCGACGACAGCTTCCTGGAGATCAGCATTCCCAAGCTCGGCGCAGACTTCCACGCCGTGTTGACCGCTGAGCAGGCCCAGGCCTACAAGCCGCGTTACCAGGCCTTCGAGTACATGCTCGATACCCTGAACGCCAAGCCGGAGGATTTCCTGCACATCGCCTCTCACACACGGTACGACATGCATCCGATGCACGACATGGGCTTCCGGAACCTCTGGGTGCTGGACCGTGGCTATGACCCCATTACCGGAGGCTACGACTACAACGCCGTTAAGTCCCTGGACGAGATCAACAAGCACCTCGGTCTCTAAACCGACTTCGAGGCGAAAGGTCAAACCGTGAAACTCAACCCCTATTGGCTGGACACTGCCGAACCCTCCGGGGACTACCGGCGCACTCCGGTTCCCGAGAACGTCGATGTCGCCATCATCGGCGCCGGATTTACCGGGCTGTCAGCGGCCCTTGAATTTGCCAAGCAGGGCGCCAGTGTTGCCGTATTCGAACGCCACACCGTGGGGTGGGGCGCATCGGGACGCAACGGGGGAATGGCGACTACCGGGTTGGCCATCAGCTTCAGCACCGCGGTCAAGCGCTACGGCGCCACGCGTGCCGTGGAGATGTTCCAGGAATACAACGACGCCATCGACAGCATCGAGAAGCTGGTGCATGACAATGGCATCGACTGCGACTACAACCGTTTCGGAAAGCTCTCGCTGGCCTTCCACAAGTCCCACTATGAGGGCTTCCTGAAGTCGCAGGAGAAGCTGGCCAAACTGGCCGACCACCACGTCACCGTGATCCCCAAATCCGAGATCCACAGTGAAATCGGCACGGACTTCTACCAGGGGGCCATGCTTGACCCACTGGGAGCAGGGCTGCATGTGGGCAAGTTCGTGCATGGGTTGGCCGGGGCGGCTGTTGCCGCCGGGGCGGATATCTGCGAGGAAGCCGGTGTCACGGAGCTGAAGAAGGTTTCGGGCACTGTGCATGACGTGCACACGACCCGGGGCATCACCAGGGCCAAGCAGGTCCTGGTCGCCACCAGCGGCTACACCGGCGGGGTGACCCCGTGGCTGCAGCGCCGCGTCATCCCGGTGGGCAGCTTCATCATCTGTACCGAGCCGTTGCCCGAAGACGTGGTCAACCGGATCCTGCCAAACCGGCGCATGGCCTCGGACAGCAAGATGCTCTGTTACTACTTCCGGATTACGCCGGACAACCGTCTGCTCTTCGGCGGCCGGGCCCGGTTTGCGCTGTCCAGCCCGGACTCGGACGTCAAGAGCGCGGAGATCCTGCGCAAGGCCATGCTCGAACTCTTCCCGTACCTCTCCAACGCCAAGGTGGACTACATCTGGGGCGGCCTGGTGGACCTTTCCATGGACCAGATGGTTCACGCGGGCGTCCACGACGGGCTCTACTACTCCATGGCCTATAGCGGACACGGGGTGCAGATGGCAGCCCACATGGGGAAGCGCATGGCCCACTATATGGCTGGCGACAAGTCAGCGAACGTCTGGGAAGACCTGAAGAATCCGCCCGTGCCGGGCCACTTCGGCCCGCCCTGGTTCCTTCCCTTCATCGGCGGGGCCGCAAAAATCATTGACCGGTTCAGCTAGGCCACGAAGGAAATCCCATGCTTCCATCCATAAACGCTGTTGACGCGCGCCCGGAATCAGCCCCAACTCCCGGAACGTCCGACGACCGGAACGACGTCGCGAATCTTCCCGGCGGTGCCTTCTTTGAAGGTCAGTGGCAGCGCGCTGATCTGACCTTGGAAGTACGGGATCCTGAATACGGCTTCCTGCTGGGGCGGGTATGCAGTTCGACGCCGGCGGATGTGAGTCGGGCGATCGCTCATATCCACCGGCACGTGCAACGCGACCGGTGGCCGCTCCGTTTGCGCCGGGAGGCCTTGGAAAGGGCAGCCCGGCTGCTGATGGAGCAGGCTGAGCGGTTCGCCAACATCATTGCTGCCGAGAGCAGTAAGACCATCACGGAGGCGGAGCGTGAAGTGCGCCGCTGCATCGAAACCCTGCGGCTCTCCGCCGCGGCCTCCGGGGAGATGTTCCTATAGACAAATCGAGGGGTGGAAACGCCTGCGGCTTCACGGGGCATGAGCCCTATCCGGAGCGGTCCTTGTCTGGGAGACTACGCTCAAATGGATCGGGGCACGCCGAAGGGCCGGAGGGCATCATGACTGCCGAGAAGCTCCATCCAACGCCGCATAGTTGGTGGGAAAAAGCCTATGACGTGGCTGGTATCGGTGTCGGTCTGCCGATCGCCGCTGCGATCATCCCCCTTCTCGAAAAGGTCGGTTTATGGGTCTTTCTGGAAATCGTCTTCGTGGCCACTCTCGCCATTTACTTCGCTCTGACATTGCTAGTCGCCCCGCTAAGGAGGCAACGGGCTGCCAAGGATGCCCAATTTGGCATCGTTGAATGCAGCATTCGCCCGGGGCCGAAGTCCTTGCCCCCAGGCTTTTCTCCGCCTGCCGCCTCTGACAAGCGTGGGTGGATTTTTGGGTATGCGAAGGTGGAAGAGGGGTCGCTGATCTTTCAGCCGAGAAACGCTTTCACTGGTTCTACGATCGGCGAGCCAGTGATGCTTGCGGACGTCACACCGATGACGGGTGGGTTGAGAACTCCGGCTGTTGCACCTTGGTATCTCGGCCGCGGCCATACCGTTGTGTATGTGAAAACCGACAGAGGTGTCATTGAAGTCGGGGGTTCGATCGCGGGCCTGAAGGCGGCTGGCATCTACCCTGCTGACGAACAGAAGGACCGCCTTTAAAGCTGGCGTCCGTGAAAGTGAAGAATCCACTTGTCCAGACACCGTCTGGACAAGTGACCACTCTCGGAATGCCCTGGTCAAGAATTGGACGGCAGACCCGACTGAGGAATACACCCAGGGGCCCCGACGGGGGATCCTGCGGTATCAATCGTCAGCTTCCTTCTAGAGCGTTTCGCGGCAGTGGTTCCGGCTCGGAAGACTCAACACTGCGATGGTTGGCCGTGAGGACGTTAAGCAATAGGAACCGCTGCTGCCAGGCCTCGTGTTCGGAACTGAACCTAATGGCTGCTCCTTTTAGGTGGGTGAAAAGCGGAGGCCGCGGCCCTGGCTGCAGCCTTGGATGGTTGGCCCCTGTGGATGCCGGTAATGGAGCGCGGGAGGCACGAAACGCCAGGAACGCTTCGAAACCCGGCAAGTGGCTGGTCGAGTTTACCGGACCAGCCACCCCTTATTTCTGAAGATGCTTAGAAGGCCATCAGATTTTCCCGGAATGTTGCGTGGCCATATTCCGTTCTGGTCAGTCCCTTACGCTGCAGCGCAGGCACGAGACCATCGGTGATCTGTGAAACGTAAACCCGGCTGAGAGGACCGTTGATCAGGAAGCCGTCACCCCCAATTTGTTCCATCGCATCTCCCATCTGGTCGGCCACTTGATCGGGTGTACCGATGAGGTCCAAACACGACACCGCCAACGGCTGCACGGATCCCGCTCAACCCCCTTGTTGTGCGATGTCCGCGAACACCTTGGTTGGGCCCCCCGGTAGCAGTCCAGCGTCTATGCGATAGCTAATGGGTTTTCTTGCGTCCAGTTTTCCCAGTAGCGGTTCGGCGTCATGCTGTCCAGGGCTCTGCCGGACTCTTCCATTCCGAGGATGGCCGGCGAGTGGGCCAGCGCGACGTGGCCGCCGTCGAGAATGGTCAGCGCGAACACTAGGGGGAGATCAGCACTCGCCAGCAACGCATCTTGAAGCTGAACTACCTGATGTGGGGATAAAGGCCGCAGACGGCAGGGTGTCATGACAACATTGTTCTGCATAAAGGAGACAGGCCCGGCCAGGGCCTAGGATTTCGGCACGCATTTCGTTGCCTGGTGGCGTTCCGCTTCACGGGCCGGGCGGGGAGTGCGCCGCCGATGGGTTCTGTCATAATTCTTCTCTATGGAGAATCTCACTTCCGGTGATGAGGCGCGCGGTTCTCGTCGTGCCGGAGAGATCGGAGCGGCGGCCAATGTCCTCATGCTGTTGCGCATGTTCGAGAGTGAAGATGAGATCGGGATAGGTGTGGCCAGCAAAAGGCTGCAGCTATCCCGCTCGACCGTTCATCGTCTCTTTACGACTCTGCTGCTTCATGGCTTCGTGGAACATCGGGCTTCAACGCGTTCATACGTTCCCGGTCCCGCTTTGACAGCAATCGGCCGTTCCGTATGCCGAAGCAGCGATGAAGATGCAATGACCGGCGCGTTGGTCGAGCTTGCGGAACTAACGAGAGAGACTGTTCATCTGGCCGTCCTGCGAGGCGACCATGTGCTTTATCTCAACAGCATAGAGAGCGAGTATTCGGTGCGCACCAGGAGCCGAGTCGGTTGGACACTCCCTTCTCATTCCGCCGCGGCCGGTAAGGCGCTGCTGTCAGCCATGAGTGATGAAGAGATTCTGAAGATCTTCCCCTTTGAAATCATCGGAGGTACCCCTCAGCGTGGCCAACTGCGGCGGGTGGACCTTCTAGCCGAGTTGGAGCTCGTGCGGGCCCGCGGATATGCCACCAACAATGGCGAAAGCGAGCCTGATGTAAGTGCGGTAGCAGCAGTCCTCTGTGATCCTTTAGGCCGACCTCAGGCAGCAATCGCCGCTACTGCTCCTAAATCGCGCGGGGACGGGACCTGGATGCGTGAGGCAGGCGAGATGGCGGCCGCCGTGGCAAACCGCTACAACCTTCGTTTTCGATAGGTCCGATAAAGACGTGACAGCATGAACTCATGCAGGCGCGGGAGACACGACCAATCGACGAACTCATTTTCGAGATATTCCGCGTCAACGCGCGCCTACTTTCGGCGGGTGATGAGGCGGTTAAGGACACGGGACTCACTAGCGCGCGTTGGCAGGTGCTCGGCGCGGTAGCACTCGCGCCGACCGCACCTACGGTGGCGGAAATCGCTCGCAACATGGGCTTGACGCGGCAGGCGGTCCAGCGACTAGCCAACGAGATGGTCGCCTCTAAACTGCTCGAGCTAAAGGCGAACCCACGTCACCAACGCTCGCGTCTCATGATTCTCACGGCAGAGGGCCAGACCGCATACGACGAAGCCCTTCACCGATGGCGGCGCGACTGGACCGCAGCTATGGAAGAGATCCTAACTGAGTCAGAGATCACGGAGACGATGAGGCGACTACGCCGACTCCGTGGCCTGCTGCAAAGCAGAGACTAGGGTAACCGCAGCGCCTGATGGCGGCGAAAAGCCGCGCGGAACATGCGCTGCTCGTGAACTCGCACGCGACCAAAGCGAGACGGCACTCTGATATCAGAACCTTATGCATGACAAAGCTTATGACAGTCTATTGTCAAAGAGTCGGTGGTCCATGGAAACGTCTTCCCATCGTTTGAGGAGCGAAAAGTCGGCCATTTTCCTTGTCAGAGTGGATCCGGCAAGCTAGTGTTGTGTCTCACTCGACGACATAACATGTGTCATCTACCGAGACATGCGATTCTGAAATCAAAGGAGATCTGGGTGAGTCTGACAACCAATAAACACGACACCGTGATCCTGCCCCAGCTGTCCGAGGCTCGAGAGATACCGAGGCCTTCAGGGGCCCGAGAGCCCCTGAAGGTCAGCGTGTACGAGCGAGTGTCAAAGCAAGTGGCTCAGCTCGTTCCGATATTTCCTTACGACGACGCCGGGGCCATCGTCCCGTGTGCTGCAGTCATGTGGGGCGGGCCGGAACGCGAGCACGGGCAGTACTTCCACTGGAACACCGCCTCTGAGGTTGTCATCACATGGGGCTCGAACAACGCGATGCTGTCGACCGGTCAGATTATGGCTACGCAGAAGTACCACGGGGTCAATTCATTCCTTAAAGACGAAAAGGATCCCGAAGCGTTTGTAATCGTCACCGTTACGCAGAGGCAGTCGACCGAGGAGGGCCAGAAGGAGGCCATGGTCGCGAAGTGCCAGGAATGCAAGCAGGAGATGATCCGTCACGAGTACGATGCCGGTCCGTTCGGCGCGCCCGACTTTGATCCGGCACGCTTTGGACGCGAAGACGATTTCATACGGCAGTTCTCCACGCAGGCCGGATCTTCTGAGTTCGCTGCGATCCGCAATTCGGCCGAGGGCCGTGCCTGTCCAGGCTGCGGTTTTGAGAATGTGCCATTGCCCACCGAACCGTGGAATTGGACGCGCATGGTGAAGCAGACACGCATCGTGAACTCTGCATATCACGCGTTGACCGCGGCGGCCGAAGCCGAGCGAACCGCATGATACGTCGTCGCGCCATTCCCGCCTTCAAGGCGGCAGCTGAGATCGGCAGTTTTGAGGACGTCGCGCTCATCCCGGAAGACGTTGATCCGCAGGTGGAGCTATCCCGAAACACGATCCCGCAGCCGTTCTGCCTCATTATCGATGAGGACACAGTTCTGGCTCAGATGTCGGGACGTGCCCGTGTCGAAATGAAATACAGCACGGTGAACAGCTTCCGGACCCAGACCGGAGACAACATCTACGTTCCCGCCGGCACTCCGCATCGAATCGTACCGGTCGAGGAGTCAGTCTTCGTGCGGTACACCTCGAACGAACCGGTACGTCGCGGGGCAGCGTTCTTCTGCGAGCAGTGCGGCAACGAAAGCTATCGGCTCGAGTGGATTCACGAGGGAGCCGTAACTCCACGTCTTGTCTATGCGGCGGCGATCCGCGAGTTCAACGACACGGATCGTCTGTGCAGTTCCTGCGGCACCCTCGCAGATGCCATCTCACTTGAGTCGCTTGGATGGGCCGGCTGACTCCTGCCCAACTACCGCCTCCAAACCGCCTTCAAACCGCTTCCATGCACCTGATCGAAGGAGATCACACATGTCGCTCTACCTCAGCATTCACCGCTCACCCGGACTGTCCGAAGAGGAGATCCAGGGATACATCCCGGACGTCAAAGCAGGTGTCTATGCGGAGTTCCGCAACCTGTACGTCAACCTCGACGAGGGATATATCGTCACGGTGTACGAGGGGGAAAGCGAGCAAGGTATTCAGTCGGAATTCGAACGCATCGGGTGGCCGGTGGAAACTGTGACCGAAATTCAGTTCGCCCTCGACCGCGCCGGCCTAGACGGCATGCCGTCGTGACCCGAGTCCTAAACGCGGTTGCCTCCGGTTCAGCGCCATTCATCAATCGGCCCCTGAATCTGCGGTTCCGGGGGGACTGGGGCCAGGCGAACATGACGAGGATCTGTGGATGGCTGTCCCAGGAAATCGGAGACCGGTCACATCAAGACTCGAAGTTGTCAATTTGGTGCGGTCGTGGCGGACTTGACCAGGTCGCCGCACTCGATGATGATGAGGCCGACATCGCCGTCATCACTCCGGCGGCGATCGCCGCACTGGCCCGTGATGGTTCCCCGGTCCTGGGAACCCCGGCGCACGGCGAACTTCGTGCCCTCGGCACGCTCGGTCACGATGATCGACTCGTGATCGCGGTCGACGCGTCGTTGCCGGTTCACACGGCCTCTGATTTGCTCCATGTAGCTGACAGGCTGGTCATCGCAACGTCGCCAAACGATGGCGTCAATGTGATCGGCTTGATTGCGCATCTAGGTCTCGAGCTCGCGGGTGCCTCCGTGCCTGCGCTAGTTAGTCGCGGGGCACGCATGCTCGAATGGGAGAGACCGTTCCCCGCTCTGCACGCGTTCGAATCCGGTGAGGCCAACGTCGTCATCCAGGAGGCGGTCATGACGCCGTCGTGGCAGCGCATCGCGTCTCGACGACATGTCCGGTATATCCCATGGGGCGATCAAGTTCTTGCCGGGCTTTCACGTCTCGGCTGGCCAGCTGGTGAGCTGCCTGTTGGGTATCTTCCGGAACAGGACCAGCCAATTCGGACGATTGACTTCTCGGACTTCCAGGTCATCTGCCGAGAGGACCTCCCCGAGGATGTGGCCTACCTCGCTGCGTGGTGCATGGTCATGACGCGGCTGGCCTTAGAAGTGCAGTACCGCTCGTTCCCGCGGGACCGGACTCCGCTGACGTATCCGATTGACCCTAGGGCGCTCAGGGACACGAGTATTCCGTTGCATCCTGGCGCCCTGCGTGCCTACGAGGACCTGGCGGAACAAGCGCCGCTCACCGAAGGATTGATGTGGAAATGATCGACCTGAAAACGGATCTGCTCATCGTTGGTGCCGGACCCACGGGTCTTTTCGCAACCTACTATGCGGGTATGCGCGGTCTGAGCGTGACCCTCGTCGACAGCCTTCCGCAGCTGGGCGGCCAGACCGGGGCGCTGTATCCGGAGAAGTACATTTACGACGTTGCCGGCTTCCCTGCTGTCAAGGGACGCGATCTGATCGTAGGACTGGTCGAACAGGCCAAGTCGGCAGCGCCTGCGATTCTGCTCGGTGAAGAGTGCGTGACGCTCGAGGACAACGGGGACGGCCTTCGGGTGACTACCTCAATGGGGACTGTCATCAACTGCGGTGCCCTGCTTGTGACCGCAGGAATCGGGCGTTTCACGCCGCGCCCGATTCCAGTGGTGGACGCCTTCACCGGGGCGGGAGTCGATGTCATCGTCCGGCCGCCGGAGGCATACGAAGCGGCCGACGTCATCGTGGTCGGCGGCGGCGACAGCGCACTCGATTGGGCGGTAGCGCTGGAAGCGCATGCGCGTTCGGTGACCGTGGTCCACCGCCGGAGCCGGTTCACTGCGCTCGACAGCACAATCACTGAACTGATGAGGACGTCGGCATCGGTTCATATGGACTCCGAAATAGCGGCGCTCCATGGAGCAGAGGCCGTCGAAGCGGTCACGATTAGGAACACCAAGACGGGCGACCACACGATGGTTGACGCCTCCGTTGTGATACCCGCGTCGGGCCATATTGCGTCCCTTGGGCCACTTATGGAGTGGGGCCTTGAATTACAGAGTCGTCAGATCGTCGTCGCTACCGACATGTCGACGAGCCGACCTCGCGTGTACTCGGCAGGAGATATCACGACCTATTCGGGCAAAGTCCGTCTCATGGTGGTCGGATTCGGCGAGGCTGCCACAGCTGTCAACAACATCGCTGCGCTGCTCCGCCCTGGGGAGGATGTCTTCCCGGGGCATTCATCAGAGAAGATCCACGCGATGGTGGGCGGAAAGGAAGACTGATGGCTTACGTAATCGGCAGTGAATGCATTGGCGAACTCGACAGCTCCTGCGTGGATGTGTGTCCGGTGGACTGCATCTATGAAGGACTGGAGAAGCGCTACATCAATCCGAACGAATGTATCGAGTGCGGGGCGTGCATGTCGGCCTGCCCTGTATCTGCGATCCGCGGCGGGCTGAACGACCTCCCGGATCCGGTGTGGATGAAGGACAACACTGATTTCTTCGCCGAGCCCCTGCCTGGGCGGGATGCCCCGCTCGGCGACCCGGGGGGAGCGACCACCGTCGGTCCGGTCGGGGTGGACACTCCCCTCGCCACCAACGTGGCCAGGGAGCGGTCATGACCGGACAGCCGAGCGCCGATGTCGTCGACGCCAGTCTCGCTCTTAGCGCCGCGGGACTCGGAGACATGGTCTGGGGCCATGCCTCCGTCCGCGACCCGGGCGGACGCGGCGTCTGGATGAAGTCGGCGGGCTGGGGGTTCGAGGAGATCGACGAGCCACGGGTCATTCTGGTCAGGTCCGATGGCGAGGTCCTTGAAGGAGACGAGCCACGACACCTTGAGTACCCGATACACACCGAAATCATCCTAGCCCGCCCCGATGTCGGAGCAGTCGTCCATACCCACGCTCCGGCACTCAGCGCATTCTCCTCGCTCGACGTCCCGCTCCAGCCGATCTCCCACGACGCAGTCCCGTTTGCCTCACCCCAGATTCCGAGATTCAGCGCTACTGGAGCGCTAATCGCCTCGGCGGATTTAGGTCGGGCCGTGGCGGCTGAGTTAGGCGATGCGCGCGGGATCCTCCTACCCAAACACGGGGCGGTGACGGTGGGGCCTGACATCGGATCAGCGGTTATGTATGCGGTGCTTCTCGAGCGTGCCTGCCGCACGGCTCTGAATGCCATCGCTGCCGGTGGTCCCAGGCTGTGGTCCGACGATACCGAGACCGAGTTTAAGCGCGAGCAGATCTGGAATTCCCGCCAGTTGGATGCAGGTTGGCGCTATCTTGTTCGGAAGGGCCGCCGTGAGCACAACCGGGAGTAGCCCTCGGGGCCTACAAGACCACAAATCTGATCGTGTTCCGCGTTGGCTCAATCAACGCTCCTCCAGTTTCCTTTCCTCCGTCGAGGTCCTCTGGGAGATCGACTTCCACCACGAGTCGTCTCTTCCCGACCTGACGATCGGGCAGGTGATCACCCATGTGGCTCGGTGTGCGGATGACTACGCTGACATCCTGCACGAGTTCCGCACCGGTGGTATTCCTCCGGTTGACGAGCTACGTCGTTGGCCCGAGGATCCGGGCGGGCACCGTCCTGGCGCTGTTGTGATCGATGACATCACAACAGCACTGAGCCGGCTACGCGACGAAACTGCTGCGTTTGTTTGCACTGATCGGGGACGTGCGCCGGGAATTGACAGAGTCCTGTGGGACGCGCTCGTGGAGATCATCGTCCATGACCTCGACATGCGGGTAGCCGAGGAGCTTGATGGTGAGACCGTTGCAGGGATTCTTGTCGAAGTCGTCACCGAACTTGCCGAAGTGCCGGACTGGCCCCGCACGCGGTTGTGCTCGGACGGCAGTCTCGAGGTCTTCCATGCAATTGGCGAGGTCGCGATAGTACAAGGCTCTCCGCGTGACCTGCTGGCCTGGCTCACGGGCCGGCCTCTCGCGGGTGCGGTGACGGCGGCGGACGGCGGCGGGGTCCCTACCCTTCCAGCGTGGAGATGCCATCGTGAGTTTGAGAAAGCCGGAGGATAGCCTTGTTGATTACACATCTTGGCCATGCTTGTGTCCTCGTCGAGGTCGACGGAGTACGAGCACTGATCGATCCCGGAGGGTACTCAACCGGCTTCGACGATCTCCTCGACCTGGACTTGATCCTCATCACCCATGAGCATGCGGACCACTTTGCAATGGACAGGCTCGCCACCGTCCTTGAGCGCAATGGCGGAGTGACGATCATCTCAAACGCGGCGGTCGCGGCCAAACTTCCCGAGGAAGCTAACGTCTTGGTCATCGAGCCGGGGGAGACCCGAAACGTCGGCGGACTGTCGATTGAGGCGACCGGAGCCGAGCACGCCGTTATTCACCCCCTCGTTCCGAACGTCGCCAGCACGGGGTTCGTGCTCGGCGGTCGGATCTGGCACCCGGGCGACTCATTCGCTCACGATGCCCGTCAGGTCGACGTCCTTCTGCTTCCCGTGGGCGGGCCCTGGATGCGTCTTCAAGAGGCCATTGACTTTGAGCGTTCCGTGTCGCCCCGTGTCGCGATACCCATACACGAGGCCGGTCTGTCTCACCTGCATCAGGCACTGCACTACCAATTGCTGACCGCACTCGCTCCGGAGGGCACCTCTTTTGTCCCCCTGGAGCGGGGAACCGCCACAAATATCTGAGCTTATCTAGCTCATAGTCCCCACACTTCAGGAGAGAACATGCCATCCCAGCGCCGAGTACGCCCGATCTCCCGGCCGGTCTTTCACCACACCACGTTCGCCACGAGGAAGCTCGACGAAATGGTGGCGTTCTACGAGGCCGTCGCCGGCCTTGAGCCCGTGTACTACTCGCCAGAGGGAGCGTGGCTGACCAATGACGCAGCGAACCACCGCATTGCACTTCTCGCCCTACCGGGACTGAAAGCGCCGGTGGACAAGGGCCATACCGCGGGCCTACATCACACCGCCTTCGAATACGCGGACTTCGACCAGTGGCTCGACAATTACGAGCGACTGCACGCGGTTGGGGTCGACCCTTTCCTGAACCTCGACCACGGCATGACGATCTCGATGTACTACCAAGACCCGGAAGGCAACGGCGTCGAGATCCAGGTTGACGCTTTTGGAAGCTGGTCGAAATCAAAAGAGTGGATGTGGGCGTCGCAGGAGTTCGCTGCGAACCCGATCGGCGCTCACTTCGACCCGGAGAAGCTAGTCGCCGCCCGCAACGAGGGTCTTGATGCTCAAGAAATCCATCGACGAACGCGCACAGGCCAATACGCACCCGCAGTCGCCCCTGAGGTATACCTGCCCGAACTCTGGTAACTGAGCAGACGAGACAAAGGAAAACGAGAAATATGCGAATCGCAAGCATCGCAGGACGCGCACACCTGATCCAATCAGACTCCGCCGTCGATATCGCCTCGGCGAGCAATAATCTGTTCCCTTCTGACCCCCAGGGCCTCTACCGGAGATGGGATGAGTTCAGTGAGTGGGCGAAGACGCTAGATCTCGACGAGCTAGATAGTGCACGCTCATTCGAGCAGCGCGACCTCGGAAATCCCGTCGGCCATCCAAGGCAGGTCTTCGCCATCGGCCTCAATTATGCCGACCATGCCCGTGAATCGAAGCTGGAGCCTCCTGCGGAGCCCGTTGTCTTCACCAAGTTCGTCTCGAGCTTCGCCGGGCCGGACAGCGATGTGACGCTGCCCAGCGACATGGTCGACTGGGAGGCCGAGCTCGTTGCGGTAATCGGCAGGGGTGGCCGAGACATTCCCCGCTCCGAGGGCTGGGACCACATCGCAGGGTTCACGGTCGGACAGGACCTGAGTGACAGAACTATTCAGTGGTGGGCCCCTCCTGCCCAGTTCAGTCTTGGGAAATCGCTTGAAAACTTCGCCCCGCTCGGCCCCTGGGTTACCAGCATCGAAGAAATCCGCGCCGAGCACGATCCACAGAACCTGAAAATCGGATGCACTCTTGAAGAGGCAAACGGTTCGACGAGCATCCTCCAGTCAGGCAGCACCTCGCAGATGATCTTCTCGCTTCCTGTCCTCGTTGAAAAGCTCTCCGCGTTAGTGGAACTGCTGCCGGGAGATGTGATCTTCTCCGGGACGCCGGCAGGGGTGGGAATGGGCATGAACCCGCCCACCTACCTGAAACCCGGTCAAACGCTCATCACCACCATCGAGGGCATCGGATCGATTACTCAGCGTTTCCGAAGCAGCAATCCATGAGCTCGCCATCGAATGGGATCGACTCGGACGTTGTCATTATCGGAATGGGGCCGGTCGGAAAGATGGCGGCGCTCCTACTGGCACGGGCGGGTCATTCGGTGACCATCCTCGAGCGGAAGGACGCAACCTACCCGCTCCCACGTGCGGTCGCTCACGACGCCGAGATTGCCAGGGTCTTGCAACACGCAGGCATGCCCGTGGACAGCATGCCAGACGCGGTCGAACCCTACGACGACATGTACGTCTGGGTCAATGCTGACGACGACGTACTGCACCAAGTCGACTGGACGGGAATTGACCCGTCTGGGTGGAACAACACCTACTTCTACAATCAACCCGCCCTTGAGCGCCATCTCGACGAAAAGCTACAGAACCTTCCACGCGTTGTTATCCGACGCGGCGTCGACGCGCGGGTGACCGGGCAAGGGTCGGGCGGCGTTGAGATCGAGGTGCAGGACGTTGCTGATCAGACCGTGACCCGGTTCCGCGCCCGCTACGCGCTCGGCGCAGATGGTGCCAGCAGCAGCACCCGGACCGCTGCGGAAGTCCCTTGGCACGACCTTGGCTACTTCTTCGATTGGCTGGTTGTCGATGTCATTCCAGGTCCTAGTCTCGAAATCACTCACCTCGCGAAACAGGTGTGCGACCCGAAGCGGCCGACAACCGTAGTGCCGGCGGGGCCAGGCCGTCGTCGGTGGGAATTCATGCGCCTTAACGACGAGTCGGTCGAGTCTCTCGTCGACCCCGAACGCATCTGGCAGCTGCTCAAGCCGTTCGGGGTAACAACCGCCAACTCCGCTATCGAGCGGGGAGTGGTTTACACCTTCAACTCCGGATGGGCTGAGAACTGGCGCGTCAACCGGGTGTTCCTGCTCGGTGACGCCGCCCATCAGATGCCACCGTTCGCCGGGCAGGGCCTGGCGGCCGGGTTCCGGGACTGCGTCAACCTCGCTTGGAAGCTCGACCTCGTCCTCCGCGGGATAGCGGAGGACGACCTACTCGATTCATACGCGTCTGAGCGGGTCACTCATGTCTCGGACTTCATCGACTTCTCCCGCTCGCTTGGCCAAATCATCTGCATTACCGATCCTGCGGCGGCAGCAAAACGGGACCGCGCCATGATCGCAGAACGGGAGTCGGGCCGGACTCCGCAAGCGCCGCCGGCCCCGCGGCTGGGCGCAGGTGTGCACTCCGGCGACCGTGGGGGGTACCTCTCCCGCCAGGGCGTTGTTCTGCTGGAAGGCTCCGACTCACCACAAAAGTTCGACGATGCATTCGGCTCTGGCGCTCTGATAGTCGCCGAACCGGTAGAGGAGCTGCCGGTCTCTTCCCGGGAGACACTGAAGGCCCTGGGGATCGCCGTCACCTCCTTTGGCGGTCCCGCATCCGTCATCAACCAGGAATGGGCAAGGTTCGAAGACGTAAACGGGACCTACGCCGAATGGTTCCGGGAATGGGACATCACGGCAGTGCTCGTCAGGCCGGACTTCTACGTCTTCGGAACTGCATCGTCGGGCGAGGAGCTCCTCACATTGGCTTCGGACTACGTGCGAGCAGTAACGGGCAAGTCGACCAGAGCAGGCCTGCCCGTGGACAGAGCTCAAAGCCACGCGCTACACTAGTTATTGATTGATCACTAACTACAGATCGCTAACCAGAGAAGGAGACCTTAATGGGCACGCAAAATGCACAAAAAGAAACCAAGAACACCGCCAAGCACGCGCTCTCAGAGCACCTTCGTCTTGTCTCGTCCGGCCAGATCGACGAATGGGTGAAACTCTTCGCGCCAGATGGAGTACTTGAATTCCCATATGCCCCGGCGGGTGTGCCAAATGTCGTTCAAGGGCATGAGGCCCTCCTCGCGCATATGAGCAGCTTCCCGGCCACATTCGATATCGAATTTGTCGACATTCTCTTCCACGAGACCGTCGAACCGACCTTGGCTATCGCAGAGTTCCGCACGGCCGGGCGGGCTATACCGACGCAGAAGGCATACGAGCAGACCTGCATCTCTGTCCTTTACACCGACGACGAGGGGCGGATCACCCGCTACCTTGACTACTGGAATCCCCTGGTCGCCTTGGAAGCTCTCACCCCCGACGGCCATGAGGGCGAACAGTCAGTTGTCCGCAATTTCAAGAACTGACACCAGTGCGTGAGCATGCGGCGCGGTGCAGAGGCGCCTCGCCGCATGCTTGACTATGACTATGACCATTCTGAGCTCTAGCGCGAAAAGCAACCAGCGCCGTCAAACCGTACTCGAAGCGGCGGTTTCTTGCTTTGCACGGAAGGGCCTCTACGGCACAACGACTCATGAAATTGCGGAGCGCGCAGGGATCTCGCAGCCATACGTCTACCGACTCTTCCCCGACAAGCCATCCTTGTTCGCTAGCTCGGTCGAGTTCGTGTCCGACCTGATGGCGACGACCCTGGCAGAGAAGTTGTCGGAAGCGGCCGCCTCGGTAAATTCACCTGAGAACCTACAAGCAGCGGCGCACAGCGCTTACACCGATTTTGTTGTGGAGAGCGACGTCATGCGCTTCCTCATGCAGGCCAACTGTGCAACCGATGAACCTATAGTAGCCAACGCCGTGCGGGCATGCTATGCGAAACAGGTCATGGTTGTAAGCGAACATATAAGGTCCGACGAGGCGGTACGTCAGTGGTTTGGCGACGGCATGTTGGAGAACGTCGTAGCAAGTCTCGGACTAGCCGATATCAACGAGCCTTGGGCGCGGACGCTTAGCGGCGGCCTGACCAGAAGCTAGAAATCACCTTCGGCACGGTTGCCGACTCCGTGCGCCGCCAGCCGACAATCGGCATCTGTTTTGGTCAGGCAAGAATCGGCAACACCCTCTCCGCCAGACGTTACGCCAACTGGAAGGCCCGTCACGAACAATGGAACAGGATCCGGCGCTAACGGCCGCTAGACAGTATCTGCCAGGTGGGCGTTCGTGGAGGCGGCATTTTTAACATCGTCGGTGAAGAGCTGTAGCAGAGCAAGCACGTTCTCATGAAGGGCTAGGAAATCGTTGGCCTTGAGCTCCAAGAACTGTCCATGTGCGATTGTGTTTCTGCGATTGACGAGCTCCTCGTCAATCATGTTTGCTCGCGTCGTGTACTCCAAACGGCGCGGTAGACCTAGACGCGCTACTACATCAGACAAAACCTTTGATGGTTGCTTTGGGTTTGGACGAGGTCCTCAGCAAGACGGGCCTTACCCGCGAAACCTTCTACAAGGAATGAAGCGAACTCGTTGGTGCCGATGCTTGCTCAATCGCGGAGACCTGTAGCAGGGATCACGTCAAGGTTCTGAGGGTCGTTGACGCGTTCCAGTGCTTGGGTGACCCAGCTGTCATAGCGCATCAGAAGAGCATTACGTTGGGGGAGTACCCCGTGTTCGATGAGGAGCCCGCGGACGTATTCGCGGGTGCGCGAGTCGGGCAGTTCGTCGTAGGTTTCCTGACTGAACTTGGGTGCTGCCGCGAGGTTTCGAAGGAACTCCGTGACGTGCTTTTGCCGGATCCAGGTCATGCTGCTGTTGGCCCGTTTCATTGACTTTAGTGCACCTGCCAAGGTGATCAGCTCCGTGGCCATGGTTCCCGTGGTCGGGTCGGTTAGCAGGTTGTCGACGACGTCGCCGAGGATGCAGGTCCAGCAGCGTCCACCGCAATAGAGTTCGTCTTCGGCGCCGCAGCCCTCGCAGTCGACGTTGAGACGAACGCCCGAGCAGCTGCGGCATGCTGGCTGCTCATCGATGATTCCCGGCAGGACGCCTTCGTGGCCGCAGGCGCAGACTCCACGGGTGCGTTTTGCTTGCTGGTAGCAGTAGCCGCAGATTCCGCCGTCAGGCCACCGGGCGACGGTTTTATGGTGCTGGCCGCAGCGGTTGCAGGGGACCAGCCACCGGACCGGATCCTCTGCTTTGCGTGGCCTACTCACCGTCCTCACGAGCGACGAGGCGGACAGGTTTCGCGATCGGGTTGCCCGGTTGGATGCCGAGGTCTTCGCTGCGCTTCGGGGCGTTGGCCGTTGCCGCGGCGCGCATCTCAACGAATGGCTCGAACAGGTCGTTTGGCGTGCAGTCCAGCGTCCCAGTCAGCCCTGCGGGCCTCTTCCTCATCCCAAAAGGGCTTGTCATGCCGACGAACAAGCAGCAGCCACACTAAACCTCCTAAAGGTGCCAAAAAAGCGGCAACCCACATGTAGTCGGCTAGATCCCATGGTCTCCCCGAGGCGCGAAAGAGGATCAGGACCACCAACTGCCCTAGCGCAATGATCGTGAAGGAGACGAACATGAAGCGGAAGCTGCCGCGAGTCATCTTTGGTTCCCAGCGCTTTGGTCCTTCTGGGCCTTCCATAGTCCGACACTACAAGCCAGACTTTGTTTTGATAATGCGATAGACATGCGGGATCACTGGGCATGCACCTTCTCCTGACCAGGCCAAGCAGTCTTGCCTTCACCTAGTAGATCTGATTTGAGGGCGTAATAAAGCTCTCTTGCGACAAAGCGCTTAAGGCTGCGGATGGCGTCCGAGGTGGAATGCCCTTCTGCACGTTTGCGGTCTCGGTAGGCCTGGGATCGCGGGTCGTAGCGCAGGCGGCAGATGGCAATGAGGTAGATAACCCTGTTGGCCTGCCGGTTACCGCCGCGGTGAAGCCGCATTCTGTGTGATTTCCCGGAAGAGACGGGTATCGGCGCGACTCCACATAGCCTGGCGAATGCGGCCTCGCTGTGGAATCGGTCGACGTTTTGCCCTGCTGTGATGAGCAGCTGTGCGACGCTTACGATTCCGACCTGCGGCAGCGCCGCTGTTCTCGGTGCAACTCTCTTGACCAAGGTGGTCAGGTGCTTCTCTACCTCTTTGATCTGCGACGTGAGCTCCTGGACGCGCCGGCCCAGCTCGCGAAGGGCGTATTTCGCAGCTTGTTCGGGCCCGTGAATGCGGCTAAGAACTGGTCGGAGGCTTCGTGCCTGGGTGGCTTTTCCCTCCAGGGTCTTGGCGTCCAAACGTGCTCTGAGGTCTCCCGGTGCCGTTAGGAGGATGTCTCGGAGCTGCGTCAGAGCGCTGCTGCGGGATTTTATGGCTGAGTCGTGCACCAGATGAAGGTTCCTGATGGCTTCCACAGTTCCGGTGGTGTCCTTCGGCGGTGATGAAGACTCCCCGGAGAGGACCTTGCGGGCGGCAGCCTCCGCGTCGATGGCGTCGCTTTTGCCCATCCTGTTGCGCACTTGGGCATGGCCCTTGTTGACTTCGACGACGTCAAGCAGGGAAGCTGAACCGACAGATCTCCTCAGGGACAGCGCCATCACACGGTGGTCCTGGCCGTCACGAAGCGGGCAAGTCAGGAACCTCTCCCCTGCTACCGCCTCCATTCTCCTCAGTGCTTGCGGGGGAGACCCTGGGTTTTGAGGACAGTATGGCCGGTGCTGGCAAGATCGGCTGGTACAGCCGGAAGCCGGTGGGAATCATCGCGGCGATCACGCCGTTCAATGATCCGCTGAACCTCGTGGCACACAAGCTGGGCCCGGCCTTTATCGGTGGGAACGGCGTCGTCCTTAAGCCTTCCACGCGGACGCCGCTGACCGGCCTGGCTTTTGTCCAACTGCTGCTGGAGGCGGGTGTACCGTCGGGCCGGATCGCGGCGATCGTGACAGGCCCCGGTGTGTCCGAGGCTGTTGTCACGGACCCCCGGGTGGACCTGATTTCCTTCACCGGTGGCCCTGAGACGGCGGAACGCATCGCCGCCATGGCCGGTGCGAAGAAGATCCTGTCCGAACTTGGCGGGAACAACGCCACGATCGTTTGCGCCGACGCTGACCCAGACGCGGCGGCGAAGGCCATCGTGGCCGGCGCGTTTGGTGTGGCCGGGCAGAACTGCCTCTCGGTCCAGCGCGTGTACGTGCACACCTCGCTGTTCGATCAGGTCCTGGAGTGGCAGTAGATGACAGCAGGGGGTGCCTTCCAGTTGGAAGATACCCCCTGTGGCTATCGCGAGCCGGCCCGAGCTCCCGACGCTGGCCGTTAGCGCAGTGCCTTGCAGGCGCGGCCCAGTGCTTCGATCAGGCGGTCGGCGTCATTCATGGAGAAGGGCATGGGGGGACGGAGTTTCAGGACGTTGCCTTGGGCGCCGCAGGCGGAGATGAGGATCCGGTCCTGCCGGAGGGCGTTCACGATGCCGGCGGCGGCCTCCCCATTGGGTGTGAGTGTGGATCGGTCAGTGACGAGGTCGACACCGATGAAGAAGCCGCTTCCGCGGACTTCTGCGACCTGGTCCAGGTCCTGGGTGAGGTGTTTCAGTCCGGTGATGATCTTTTCGCCGACCTTGCGGGCGTTTTCTATGAGTGATTCCTCGCGGATCACGTCCAGGACGGCCTGGGCAGCGGCGATGGCTACGGAATTCCCGCCGAAGGTGTTGAAGTAGCGGATGTTCTTGCCGAACTCCACGAGCAGTTCGGGCTTGAAGATTGCTGCCGCGACGGGGATCCCGTTGCCCATGGGTTTGCCGATGGTCACGATGTCCGGGACGATTCCGTGGCGTTGGAAGCCCCACCATTCCTCGCCGGTGCGGCCGAAGCCGGGCTGGACTTCATCGGCGATGTACAGCCCGCCGGCGGCGTGTACTTCTTCGATGATGGGGCGGAGGAAGCCTGCGGGGCCGGCGAAGACGCCGTCGGAGGAGAAGATGCTGTCGGCGATGAAGGCCGCCAGTCCGATGCCGTGCCGGTGCAGGTCGGCGATGGCGGCCCGCACCTGGTTCCGCAGGTGGTCCTCCAAGGATCCTTGATCGGAGGAGTAGCGGAGGGCGTCCGGGGCGTCGATGACCCGCACGTTCGCTCCGAGGGGCACACCCGCGCCCAGGGACGGCGAGAAGGACGCTACTTCGGTTGTCAGGCCGTGGTAGGCGCCGGAGGTGACGATGATGCCCTGGTTTCCGGTGGCGTATTTTGCCACGCGCATGGCGAGGTCATTGGCTTCGGACCCGGTGCACGTGAACATGACGTGGCCCAGCTCTGCCGGGAACGTGGAGAGCAGCTGCTCGGAGTAATCGAGGATGGATTCCTGGACGTACCGGGTGTTGGTGTTCAGGGTCTGCATCTGTTTGTGGACGGCCGCTATGACGCGCGGGTGGGCGTGACCGACAGAGGGGACGTTGTTGTAAACGTCGAGGTACTCGTTTCCGTCGCGGTCAAACAAGGTGACGCCCTTGCCGCGCACGATTTCCAGGGGGGTGTCGTAGAAGAGCCGGTATCCGGGTCCGAGGCTCTGGTCCCGGCGGCGGATGTTCTTCTGCATCTGATCCGGGAGCTCACCGAGGCGGTTGGGATCAAAGCCGTTGATCATGGCCCGGGACGGCTTGCGGATGGTTTGGGGAGTAGTGCTCATGATGTCTCCTTGGTGGCTAGTGCGTCTGGTTCAGGGTGTGAAAGGGCAGTTTTGGTGCCGGGGCTGCGGCTGTGGCGGCGAGCCGGTCCCAGTCCGGTTTGGAGTGGGAGAGGAGATAATCGCGGCGTTGGGGCGATTGGCTTGCCCGCCACTGGGTGATCAGGGCTCGCAGGAGAAGCCGGGCCTGGGCTGAGATGATCAGGGCCTCCAGCTCCCGGTCGGGCAGTGGATGGATGCTCCGGTAGCCATCCATGACGTGCAGTGCGTGTTCCCAGGGGTTGTCCAGGTCTGTTCCCAGAAGGTTGGCCATGGTGACGCTGATGTCGAAGATCACGGGGGTCCGCACGGCGTCTCCGAAGTCGATGATCCCGGTCACGTACTCCGGCGTGTGGGGGTTGACGAGGACATTGAACGGACTGAAATCCCCGTGGATAACCTGAGAGGTCAGGGTGTCTAGAAGCGGAACCACAGTCTCGTCGAACTGGTCGAAAATGTCTTCGGCCAGGGAGCGTTTGTGCTGCTCATCGACGTAGTCAAGAAGCGGGCGCATCCGGTGGAAGTGCTTGAGGTCCCACAGGAGCAAACGGTCGGCGCGGGGATGCTCGAAGTCCTGCAAAGCAAGGCCCACACGGGCAAGGCTTGAGCCGACCAACTGAAGCTGACCGGGCGAGGCCTCATGGGTGGCCAGCAAATCTCCGGGCATGAAGCGCATCACCCGAAGTACCCGGTCAAAAGGTCCCTCTGGTGCCGGGATGAGGACTTGCGGGTCTCCGGCGAGGCTCCTGATCAGACGCTGGACCGGAAGATCAGGGGCAGTCCGTTCCAAATGCTCCATGCACGCCGTCTGAAGCTGGACGATCACCGGATCCTCATCCGGTGGTGACACCTTCACCAGATAAGATTCTTCTCCGTCCCGGAGGCGGAAAGTCTCGTCCTTCTCGGTCGGAATCCGGACAAGCGTCCCGTTCAGGCCGTAGCACTGTTCAAGAAGCTCCAAGACAGTCGAGTCAGCGAGCTGAGACTGCTCTGCCAGGAGTCCACTCTCCGATGCGACCGCGTCGATAAATTCGGAGTCGGTACTGACATTCATGTCCTAGGCTCCTGCCGCTAAATGGGGAAGTCGATAAGTAGGCACTCAGGGTGTCGCCGTTGAAGCCAGCTTCGACTGTGATTCATGACCGTCCGCGCTGCCCAAAGACCAACTGCTCATCTGTACTGCTGTTCAACAGTTCGACAGTAAATAGTATGCCACGTTTTCGATGGATCTAGCAAGGATTTTAGGCTTTACGGGTCAGTCGTCCGGGGAAGTGCGCCCCTGGAAAGGAGCTGCCGCTGTTGCAGCTACAGCGGAAGGCGCTTAGCTTGCAGCGTGCCTTTCGGCGACAACCTGCCGGATCGATTCGCGATATTGGATGATCGTGTCTGAGACAACCTTCTCCGCCACGGCGGGATCACGCGATTCAAGCGCGTCGACTATGTTTTGGTGCTCAGCCTCGAGCGTATCTGGATCCTCGTACTCGTGCTGTTCAATGGAAAGCACAAACATGAAGTACCTCAGTTCTGTCACCAACTGCTGATAGAACGTCCTCAACTTCTGGCTTCCGAGGAGTCCGACTATGGCGCTGTGAATCGCAAGGTCCTTCTCGACAATCTTATATGGATCTCTAGTCTTCAAAACTGCCCGGAACTCCTCCATTGCGGCGTGAACTTCGTCCAAAGAGGTGCTTTCGGAGATGCTCCGTGCGGCTGTGGTCTCCAGATGGTAACGGGCGTTGTAGACGTCCATGATCTCGGCGTCGGTCGGGTCCCAAACGATAGCGCCCTGATTTGCTCGGTGCCGAATGAGACCGCCCGCTTGAACTATGCGAACGGCTTCGCGAACGGTGTTCCTTGAAAGTCGCAGGTTGTCGGCGAGGACACTCTCCCTGAGGCGTTCACCTGGCTTGAGTCCGCCGCTCAGGATCATGGCTGTGAGTCCATCCGCGACCTGTTGCACGGTAGATGAATGGACTATCTTGATCTGCTCAACCATGCCTTCATCGTACAGGGGATTGTCGAGTGTAGAGCAGTTGACCAGATGGTGATCGGACTACCGGATCCGCATTTTAGAGGGGCAATGGCCGTACCACATAGACCGAGTTCCAGCACTTCCACGCGCCGCTCAAAGCTCTCGATAGTAGTAGAGGAGCGGGTCTGTGTGATTCGGTTCGGTATTGCTGAACCCGCGCGCTTCATAGAAGCGGCGTGTATCTGCGTCCTCACCGTCGACGTTGATTTCGATAAGCTCGCCACCTCGATTCCGCACCAGGTCGCATGCAGCGGCGAGGAGCGCGCTGCCCAGGCGACGGCCACGAAGGCCCGGACGGACGTAGAGCTCGTCGAGGATCGCGACAGGCCCCTTGTACCAGACGTTCAGCCGGAAACTGAGGACTGCCAATCCGGTTGCTGGTTCGCCAATGAGCAGTGCGACGACGTCGTCCCCCGCCAACAGGGAGGCCAGCCGCGACCTGAGTCGGCCGGGGCCCGGGCTCGGCGTGGCGAATTCGGTGTTGAAATCGTGAAGCATTTGGGCAACTATCGCGGAGTCGGCCGTAGTTGCCCGTCGCGGGGTTTTGCTGCTTGCAGAGTCGCTAGCGGTCACGGCTTCATCATGCTCGCCGCGTGAGCCGGCGTCCACCGGGCGACCCAGGCTATTTGGCCTTTTGGAAGATTTAAGTAAGGTGCTCTGCGGTGACGTGGGCCAGATGGTCCACAAGCTCGTTCTGCAACCCCTGGTCGTAGGCGGAGTGGTGTGCTTTCTCCCGGTGCTGATGGTGCCAATATCCGCCACTCGTGACCACAGGACCGACTCGGTTCACCTGGTCGGCGACGTCGCGTGTTTGCTCGACGTCTGACAGGTCGCCGACCACGCCTACCGCGCCGCGGTCAAGGAGATCCTGTACCGCTGTCAGGCGAGCCTGCTCGGGCGTTACCTTGGCCCGTCGCGACATGAGAAACTCGCGGACCTCGCCTCGATTGTCCATAGCTAGAATAAGGCGGCTCCACCGCCGTCTGGGCCCCTGTTAGTACACCCCTCGACAGAGACTGCCAGTGCGGACAGAGACTCCCAGTGCGCGGCGGGGCGGAGGCGGAGAGCCGGCTGGCCTCCTTGCCACTGCTCACCCCGTCCTTGGGTAAACGGAAGTGGCGCTGTCCAATGAGTTTGTGTGCCCATAGGTCCGGGCGGTTGGCGGGACAACGCCGGTGGCGTCTGCTGTGAGTGCCGCTGGGAAATCGACGGTCACGGCACGTACGACTGCCTGCAGGTAACGCGTGGCCGACTCCTCCGTTAGACCGTAGTCACGGATCAGGGACCACACGCCCACTTCGATCACGGATAGCGGGGTTTGCGCGATGGCCGCCCCGGCTTTCCGCGCCAAGTCCAGCAACAACTGACATACCTTGGACAGTCGTCGCGCGCATGCGACGGCGCGGATGACATCCTCGCTGGTGAAAGCGTGGGGAGAGGTTGCGTAAAGCGTCAGCGCGGCGTTGATCCCCCACTCCACATTCACAGGGACGGACAGCACCGATCTCACGCCCTGACCGGCAACAGCAGAGGCGTACCCAGACCAGCGGCGCTCGACGGCGACGTCGGGTATGTGGATGAATTCCCGGTTCGTCACGGCGGTCCGGGCAGGACCGTCCTCGAACGAGCTTTGAACCCCGTCAACGTCCCGGGCCTTCGTGGAGCCCGAGGCCCAGTTCCGGACGTCTCCCTGACGGACGAGTGTGACGGCCCACAGGAAACCCCGGGCTGCGCCGCCGACGTCTTCGACGAATTGCCGTGCCGCCTCGCTGAGGAATGTTTGCACGTAGGGACTGTCCAAGATTGCGGACGGGAAAATGGCCGGCGGTTCCGGTCCACTGTTCAAAGGGGTGGCTTCGGCCATGTTCCACGCTCAAATCACGACGCTCCGGCTCGCTGCAAAACCCTCTAGGAAAAGCATAGAACCGTCCTGCGTAATCCGCGCCCTCGTCCTCGACGAACCCGGGCCACGAAGACATCGAATCCGAGCTGCGAGTCGTTCAACGCAACGCGACGCACCTGCTCGGTCTTGTGAATGGAGCTTCACTGTGCCCACGGCCTGACCGGATGGAGAAGATTCAGGCGCTGCGGCAAGGGTAAGGGCCGCAACGGCATTCAGCAGTCAGGAGTGGGGCAGCCCTTGAGGTTGGCTCGCACCGGCACGATCTTGGATTCGTTCGGTTGCGGCCCAGCTTGCGAGCAGGCGGAGGCGTTCGTCTGATGGGGATCCGGGCACGGCCGGGTAGACGGTGAGGGTGAAGCCCGGGTCTTCGGCGAGCTCCATGGATTCGTAGGCGAGTTCGAGTTCTCCTACGACCGGGTGGCGGAATACTTTGGTCCCGGCGTAGTGGCGCCGCACGTTATGGGCCGCCCAGCGCGCCCGGAATTCTTCGCTGCGCATGGACAGTTCCCCGACGAGGTCGGCCAGGCGTTTGTCGAAGGGGTTGCGTCCGCTCTGCGTGCGCAGGATTGCCACGTTGGTGTTGGCTGCCAGGTCCCAATCGGGGTAGAAATCCCGGGCCCTGGGGTCCAGGAATATGAACCGGGAATGGTTGGCCGGACGTGCCGGGCCCTGGTACATCTCCGAGTAGAGGGCATAGCCGAGCTGGTTGGCTGCGACGATGTCCATGTGGTGGTTGCCGATGAAGGCCGGCGACGCGGTGATGGAGTCAAGCATGAACTGCAGGGTCGGGCGGACGGTCCCGCTCTGGAGGGGACGCCGTCGGGATTTGCCGGACGGGCTGGCTGCACGGGCAAGATTGTAGAGGTGGTCGCGTTCCGCCTCGTCCAGCTTCAGCGCCCCGGCGATGGCGTCGAGGACGCTTTCGGAAGTGCCGGCGAGGTTCCCGCGTTCCAGCTTCGTGTAGTAATCCACGCTGACCCCCGCGAGCATGGCAACCTCTTCACGGCGCAAGCCGGGGACCCGGCGTCGGCCGTGCACAAACGTCAGTCCGGCCATTTCGGGAGTGATCCTGGCCCGTCTCGAGGCGAGGAATTCGCGCGCTTCCATTCTGTTGTCCACGCATCCACGCTACCCGGATCAACCGAGCGTAGGGAGGTACTGCCAGAACCCGGATAAGCAGAGCACTCGCTAGGAATAGCGTGACCCTGTTGCACTGAACAAGACCCCCGTTGACCGCCCTGAAGGAGCCAGCGTGACAGCCATCACCACCCCGATGCCCGCGCGTGAAGAGACCGTCGGCCGCCCGCTCGCGGTCGTGCTCGGCCTGCTGACAATCTTCGGTCCGATCTCCATGGACCTCTACCTGCCTGTCCTGCCAGCCCTGACCGCGGAGCTTCAAAGCACCACCTCAGTGGCGCAGTTGACCATCACCGCCTGCCTGCTCGGCCTGGCCATGGGCCAGGTGGTCGCTGGCCCGCTCTCGGACCGGTTCGGCCGCCGAACGCCGCTCCTCATCGGGGTCATCGCATACACGATCACGTCAGCCCTCTGTGCGCTCAGCCCAACCATCGAAACACTCATCATCGCGAGGTTCGTCCAGGGCCTGGCTGGCGCTGTAGGCATCGTGATCGCCCAGGCTGCCGGCCGGGACGTCTACTCAGGCGGGAAGCTGATTCGGTACTACGGCCGCCTGACCGTGCTCGGCGGACTTGCCGCCATCATCGGCCCCGTCATTGGCGGCCAACTGGCGGCCTTCATCGACTGGCGCGGAGTATTCCTGTTCCTGGCCGCCGTCGGCATCGCCATCCTCGTAGCCTCCCTGGCGGTGTTCCGGGAGACGCTGCCGGAAAACCGCCGCGTCACCGGAGACCTCTCCCACACCGTGAGCGACTTCCGCCGGCTCCTGGCTGACCGGGTATTCGTGGGAGCCGTGCTGATCACCGGCTTCACCTATGCCGCGATCTTCGCTTACCTGAGCGGGGCGACCTTTATCCTCCAGGGCATTTACGGGCTCTCCCCGCAGGGTTATTCATTTGCGTTTGGCCTGAATTCCCTGGGCTTCATGATCTTCGGGTTTCTGGCCGGCCGCCTGTCCGAACAGTGGTCGGAACGAGGCACACTCACCACCGGCCTGATCATGGCCGGCGCCGGCGCCCTGGGCCTGCTCGCGACGGCACTCCTGCAGCTGCCCCTGGCCGCGATCATTCTGTCGCTGTTCACCATGGTCGGCGGTGTGGCCGTGACCAGCCCGCCTGCCACATCGCTCGCGTTGAAGGGCTACCCCGACATCGCCGGCACCGCCTCCTCATTGCTGGGACTGGCCCGGTTCGCCTTTGGCGGCCTCGCCGCACCCCTGGTCGGTATCGGCGGTGCCCACGATCCAGTTCCCTTCGGCATCGTCGCGGCCGCCTCCGCGGCAGCGGCCGCACTCTGCCTGGGACTGGTCAGCACGCGCCACAAAGACCGAGACGTCGCCGTCGGGACCTAGAGGGCGCCCTTGGTCTACCCGACCGGTGGCCTGCTGAGTATATTGACGTCTAATGGGTAGGTTGTGACCACAGCCTCCACGGGCTGAACTTACTCTCCGCATGTGTAAGTTTGGGAAGTGAGGATTTGGTGTCTCACACAATTCCAGCCGGGGCCAGCCGACGGCTCTACAACGAAGACCTTGCACCGGCCGAACATCGTACGTGGGGTTTCTATTCACTGTTTGCGATGTGGATGTCGGATATTCATTCGCTCGGCGGATACACTTTCGCGGCCGGTCTTTTCGCGTTGGGCCTGGGTGCCTGGCAGGTGTTCCTTGCGCTGGTGGCGGGGATCATCATCGTGTTTTTCCTGATGAACTTCTCCGGATACGCCGGCCAGAAAACCGGTGTTCCCTATCCCGTGCTCGCCCGGATCTCGTTTGGAACGTTCGGAGCCAACCTGCCGGCCCTTCTTCGTGCGCTCGTGGCTATCGCCTGGTACGGCATCCAGACATGGCTCGCCTCCCGGGCCGTGATCATCATCGCCCTGAAGATCTGGCCCGAACTGGAGGTTCTGACGGAGAACAATTTCCTGGGCGAGTCCACGCTGGGCTGGCTGGCCTTCGTGTTGATGTGGTCGCTCCAGCTTCTACTCCTTCGGAACGGCATGGAGACGATCCGGCGATTCCAGGACTGGGCCGGTCCGGCCGTGTGGGCGGTGATGGGACTGTTGGTTATCTACATCCTGGTCCGTGCTGGGTGGCAGATTTCCCTCGAACTGCCGGGGGGACAGGCGAAATGGGGGGTGGCACATGCCTTCTTCGCCGCCGTAGCGCTAACAGTGACGTACTTCTCCACCCTGATGCTCAACTTCTGTGACTTCTCCCGGTTCGCGCCATCCCGGAAGGCCGTGCGCACGGCGAACCTGTGGGGGCTGCCGGTGAACTTCATCGCCTTCTCCGTGGTCTCCGTCGTCGTCACGGCCGGAACGTTCCAGGTATATGGGGAGCACATCTATGACCCGGTTGAGATTGTCGGGCGGATCGACAACATCTGGGCGCTTCTGCTCGGCGCCGTCACCTTCGCGGTCGCAACGCTGGGAATCAATGTTGTGGCAAACTTCGTCTCGCCGGCCTATGATCTCGCGAACGCTTGGCCGTCGCGGATCGATTTCAAGCGCGGCGGTCTGATCTCCGCAATGATCGCGCTCGTCATTACACCCTGGAACCTCTTCAACAGCCCAGTGGTGATCAACCTTTTCCTCGGAGGCCTCGGCGCCCTGCTAGGGCCGCTGTTCGGGATCATCATGGTTGACTATTATGTGCTCCGCAAGCAGCATGTGCTGGTTCGAGACCTCTTCAGCGAAGAGGGGTACTACACGTATCAAGGTGGCTGGAACCAGAAGGCAGTCATCTCGTTCCTCGTCTCGGCTGTCCCGGCGGTGGTCTTTGCACTCGTCCCCTTATTTGGCGCCGTTTCAGCGTTCTCCTGGTTTGTCGGAGCAATCCTGGCGGCCGTGGTGCACTACTTCATCTCACGCCATGACCAGAGCCTGGCCGAGTCGATCAGGGCTGCGGCCGCCGACGAAGCCGAGCCGGGCGGGACATGGACGCAGATTCCGCAGACCCGCTGAGCCCTGGGAGGGGGTTCTCAGGGGGCGAACTGTCAGGGATTACAGACGACTCTTAGTTATTGTCCGACGGCGGTGGGCCGCTTCCAGCGGGAGCGGCCCGCCGCCGTCGTCGTGGGTCTTGTTGGGCTGTCTCAGGGCCACCCATGCCGGTTCTCAAGCAGCCGGCCTGATGCCGTTGCGTGGCGTTCGCCAAACGTTGCAGAGTCGTCACCGCATCGTCTTGCGGCCCTATCCCCGGTGATTTAACCTGTGTGCTCAGGCTAAATCGAGCCTGCACAATCGGGGGGATGTGTGATGGCTGAAATCAACGCGGTACTGGCAGGGCTGACGGTCGAAGAGCTCGAGGAGATCAAGGCACTTGGGCCGAATGGGCACCTGGGAAGGCATCTGATCGATGCCTTTGACCGCGCCGCAGGCGGTCCGGATGCAGGGAGGGGCTTCTATGTGCTGGACGGCACGGTCAACCCAAATGGCGGACAGGTCCGCATTCTCCGAAACGACGTTAGGGACCGGATCTTCCAAACGCAGCCGACCCAAGGCTAAATCCGGCGAGGCGCTCCGGGGCGCTTTGGGATAACACGTCACGTCAGCGCCATGTGCGCAGCAGCGAGCTGCTGCGCACATGAAGCGCCTTTGGACCCGCCGGTAGCGGATGCATCCAGCAATGTGTCAGGCAACCTGCTGCCCAAATTTTCAGCCGGGGTCGCGCCGTGCCTCTCATAAATTCTGCGCACGCTGCTGCGGGTTCCAGGGCGGACCAGTCCCAAATAGACGCCCGTGAGAACTCTGTTTCAGGCGTGCCTTTTCGCAACCTCTTGCATTATGAGCTGAATCCCATAATATGAGTTAGGTGATTGTGTCGCTCCTCACGGCCGGCACCTATTCCAAGCCTTCAATGTCGAAGGCCACAACGATCGGATTCCCCTCATGTCAGACATTGCTGTCTTGATCAATACCGCCGTGGCCGTTCTCGCCGCGGTCGTGCTGATTGTGCGCTTCAGAGTCAACCCCGTCATTGCCCTGGTCATTGGCTCCGTCTACCTTGGCCTGGCCGTCGGTCTGGGTGTCGAAAAGACCGTGGAAACCATCACCTCCGGTTTTGGCGAGATCATGGTCGAGGTGGGCCTGCTCATCGCTTTCGGCGTCCTGATGGGCTCCATCCTCAACCAGAGCGGCGCTATCCGGCGTCTCGTGGAACACCTCCTCAACACCTTCGGCCCCAAGCGCCTGCCATACACCCTGGGCCTCGCCATCGGTACGCTTCTCCAGTCCATCTTCCTGGACGTCCTGCTCGTCATTTCTGCCCCGCTTGCCCGCAAGCTGGCCCCAAGAATCGGCAAACTTGGCACCGCCCGGGTGGCCACGGCCATGGCCATTGCCCTCGAGTGCGGCATCGTGTTCACCGTTCCCGGCGTTGCCTCGCTGGCCTTGGCAGGGCTGCTGAACGTGCCCCTCGGAAAGATGCTGCTGTTCGGCCTCCTGCTGGTCATTCCAACGATCATCATTTCCATCGCGATCATGACGTTTTTCTTCCGCCGCGGCTTCTGGAACGAGGCGAAGGATGAGGACCACACGTTCGTCGCCGAGGAAGACCAGGAGGGCGAAGAGGAAGAATACGACGGCGGCACGAAGCCTTCCGCTTCGGCGGCACCTGGCGCCCGCACACCCGGCTCTAACGGATCTTCTGCCCGGGCGGCCGGCGCAGCCGTCGCAGTGGCTGATCCTGAGAAGAAGCAGTTCCCGCTGCTCCTGCTCTTCGCTCCGCTCCTGACTTCACTGCTGCTTATCGGCGCTGGTGCGATCCTGCAGATCCTGAATATTGATGTACCCTGGCTGCAGCTCCTGGGTGAGCCCGTCATCGCCCTGCTGATCGGACTCATCGGCACGTGCCTCGTCACCCGCTCGGCCATCGGCCAGAAACGCGTGGAAGAGGCCATTACGGTGGGATTCAAGGAAAGCGGGCAGATCCTGATCCTGACCGGTGTCGGTGGTTCTCTCGCGGCGACGGTAGCCGCTGCAGGCCTCGGCGACATTCTGGGTGGCTTCTTCTCGGCGAGCACCGTCGCCCCACTCCTCGTCGTCTGGGCCATCGCCGCCGTCCTGCACGTCGCCGTCGGCTCGGTCACCCTGTCTGCCATAACGGCAGCAGGACTGCTCGCTCCCATCGCGCCTGCCATCGGGCTGGACCCGGTCCTCCTGGCCCTCGCGGCCGGGGCTGGCTCCCTCTTCATGGTCCACGTCACCAGCAACACCTTCTGGCTCCTGCAGTCGCTGTTGGGGCAGAGCGTAAGGGGAGCGCTGAAATCGGTCACCGTCGGCGTCTCCGTGGCATCCGTCGTCGCGATCCTGCTGATCCTGCTGATGAGCCTGCTGTTCTGACCCGTATTAAGGCAACGACAGCCCAAGTGCGAACGCTACGAAAAGAAGGAAAACCATGACACAGACACGCATCGCGCCGCTGGAAGGCGTCCGCGTCCTGGAATTAGGCAACTACATCGCCGCCCCCACCGCAGGGAGAATGCTTGCCGATTTCGGGGCGGAGGTCATCAAAGTGGAGCGTCCGGACACAGGTGATGAGTTGCGAAACTGGCGCCTGCACAAGGGCGACACGTCCATGCTGTACCGCACCATCAACCGCAATAAGAAGTCCGTGGTGCTGGACCTGCGCACCGAGGCGGGGAAGCAGGCAGTGCTCAGGCTTGCCGCGAAATCGGACATCCTCCTTGAAAACTTCCGCCCCGGAACGCTGGAAAAATGGGGCCTCGGCCCCGGCGTGCTCAACGAGGCCAACCCTGACCTGATTATCACCAGGATCTCCGCCTTCGGGCAGACGGGACCGCTGTCCGAGCGCCCCGGCTTTGCCGCGGTCGCGGAAGCGTATGGCGGATTCCGCAACCTCGTGGGAGACCCGGACCGGCCACCGGTACGGGTGGGGGTCTCGATCGGGGACTCCATCGCCGGGCTGTACGCCGCCTTCGGCTCCATGATGAGCCTGTACCAGCGGGAAGCGCGACGCCGGGACGCCGCCAGCGCTGTGCCGCTCACCGAGCGCATCATCGACGTCGCACTCAATGAGGCCATGTTCTCCATGATGGAATCACTCATTCCGGACTATCAGGCCTACGGAGTGGACAGGCAGCGCGTGGGAGGCCGGATGGAAGGGATTGCCCCGTCGAACGCTTACACCTGCCGGGACGGCGCCAGTATCGTGGTGGCGGGCAACGGTGACTCCATCTTTCAGCGATACATGGAAACCATCGGCCGCCCAGACCTGGCCGCCGACCCGGGACTGCAGAGCAACGCGGGCCGCTGGGCCCGGCGGGAGGAACTCGACCAGGCCATCGGCACCTGGACCGGAGGACTGGACGCCGCTGGGGCCCTCGCGGCCCTCGACGCCGCGGGCGTTCCCGCCGGCCCCATCTACACCGCGGCGGACATCAGCAGCGACAGCCAGTATGCCGCCCGCAACATGATCCAAAAATTCGACGTTTCAACCGGCAACGAAATCCTCTCCGAAGTGGGCTTCCCCGGCATCGTCCCGGTGATCGGCGATCAATCCCTCCCCATCCGGAATCTGGGCCCAGACCTGGGTGAAAATACAGCAGAAATCCTCTGCGGGCTCCTTGACATGGGTCCAGCCGAGATCAACGCGGCGTCGGGCCGCGAGGAGGCACTCCAGTCATGAACCACAACCGCCAAAGCAGCCCGGATGCAACATCCGTTGCTGGATTGAGCACACCGATCCTCAGGGACGTCACCCTGCGCGACGGGCTTCAGCTCACCGGAAAGCTTCTCTCCACAGAGCAGAAAGTGGAGACCGTCCGTGAACTCCTGCGCCTCGGCGTTCCGGCCATCGAACTGGGCTCCATGGCTCGCCCGGACCTCGTTCCCACCATGGCCAACACCCTCGAGGTGGTCAAGGCACTCACCGCAGAGGAACTGGAAAGATGCTGGATCTGGGTTGCGACCCCGGGACATGTGGCGAAGGCCGCGGCCGCAGGGGCGAGGAACTTCCAGTACTGTCTCTCGGCGTCGGACTCCCACAACAAGGCCAACATCGGCCGCACGACGGATGAAAGCCTTGCGGCGCTGCCGCACGCGGTGGAATACGCCAGGGCCGTCAACGGGCAGATCCAGCTGTGCATCGCCACGTCGTTCACCTGCCCCTTCGAAGGCATGGTGCCGGCGGAGCGCGTCCTGTCCATCGCTAACGACCCGCGCACCGAAGGCACCGCTGACATCGTCCTCTGCGACACGCTCGGCCAGGCCATTCCCGCGCAGGTATCCGGACTGGTCGGCCGCGTCCGTGAGGACTCCCCGGCGCGGCGGATCGTCTACCACGGCCACGACACCTGGGGCCTGGGCGTCGCCAACACCCTCGCCGCCATCCAGGCAGGGGCGGACATGGTCGACGGCGCACTGGGTGGCCTGGGCGGCTGCCCCTTCGCCCCAGGCGCCAGCGGAAACACCTCGAGCGAAGACATTCTCTTCGCCACCCGTCCCGGCTGGCTCACCACCGAAAGGTTCGCAGGAATCGTGGGTCTGTCAGAAAAACTGCTCGCTGAACTCGGCGAACCCAACCGCTCAAAGGCAGCCCAAGGCGCCCGGTCCAAGGCTCCGGCCTTCGAATGGGTCATCCCCGCCGACAGCACGGCGCCTTCCACCAGCATGTCCTGCAACACCGGAGGCAACTGACCGTGGGCAACAGTTTCCTCGTCACCACCGCCATCCCGGATCCCGGTCTTCAACTGCTCAGCGACGCCGGCCGGGTCACCGTGCTGCCCGACCCTCCCGACTACATGACGCTGGCGGCGCTCTGCGCCTCAGGCGATTTCGACGTCGTCCTTACCCAGCTGCGCGACGTCATCGATGCCCCGCTCCTGGCGGGCGCGCGGCTGAAAGGCGTCTCCAACTTCGCCGTCGGGTAGAACAACATCGACGTCGAGGCCGCCACCCGGCGCCGCATCGTGGTGGGCAACACGCCCGGCGTCCTGACGGATGCGACAGCCGACATCGCCATGCTGCTCATCCTCGGAACCGCCCGCCGCGCCGTGGAGGCGGACCGGCTGGTCCGCGACGGAAAGTTCCACGGCTGGGAACCGGAACTCCTGCTCGGCCGGGACGTCTCCGGTGCCGTGCTGGGGCTCGCCGGCTTTGGCAGGATTGCCCGGGCCACGGCCAGACGCGCGCTGGGCTTCGGCATGGAGGTACTCTTCTCCCCGCGGCCGCCGGGTGACCGTGCCGTCAGCGACGAGGAACTCGGCGAGTTCGCGGGCAAGGTCCGGCAGGTGCCATGGGAGGAACTCGTGGAACGCAGCGACTACCTGTCCGTGCACGTGCCGCTCTCAGATCAGACCCGACATCTGGTGGACGCCGACGTGCTGCGCCGCATGAAGCCTGACGCCATCCTGATCAACACCGCCCGCGGGCCGATCGTGCACGAGGCCGCACTCGTGGACGCACTGCGGAACGGTGTGATTGCAGCGGCCGGGCTGGACGTGTTCGAGGACGAACCGCGGCTGGCCCCGGGGCTGGCGGAATTGCCCAACACCGTCCTTCTGCCGCACGTCGGAAGCGCCACGGTGCGCGTCCGCAGCGAGATGGCCCGGCTGAGCGCCCTGAACGCCGTGGCCATCGCCGAGGGACGCACGCCCCCGCACGCCGTCAATATCTCTGCCGGACAATGAGCGTTCTCGTCGCCCCGTGATCGGTGCGTCGGTTTCGGGCAGGCGTCAGGCCTCGCCAGGAAACCGGCCACCTATCAATCTCGTCATGTGCTCGGCCGTTGTCAGCAGCGGTTCCACCCACGCCTCGCACGTCTCCTGCGGCATGCGCAGGGTGGGGCCGCTGATGGTCACTGCCCCGACCAGGCCGGCTGCAGAGTCAAAAACCGGAGCGGATAGGCCCGAGGCACCGTCTTCACGTTCACCCACGATGATCGCGAAGCCATCTGTCCGGGTTTTCTTCACGGCGGTGGCCAAATCCTCGGTGCTGGTGATCGTGGATTCGGTGATCGGCTCCAACGGATCGCGCAGGACGGCTTCCAGGAGGTCCGGGTCCCAGGCCAGGAGTACTCTCCCGGCAGAACCGGCGTGGAGCGGCAAGACCTTTCCCAAGTGCATCTCACGCCGAAGGGCATGGCGCGTGTCCGCCATGGCCACGCACACCCGGTAGTGCTGCTCTGTTTTGAAGAAGCATGCGGTCTCGCCGGTGGTGTCCCTAAGGGTCTTGAGCAAAGGGCTGATGACGTCGATGACTTCCATGCCGCGGGTGGCTGGAGCGGCCCAATAAGCCATCCGCATCCCGATGCGGTAGGCATCCTCCTCCCGGTCCAGGAAGCCCTGGGACATCAGGTTGGCAACCAGACGCTGGACCGTGGAAGTAGGCATCCCGGTGGCCTCCCGGATGTCCGCCAGCGAGAGCACCGGCTTGGACAGTGAGAACGCATCCAGGATCGATGAAATTTTGCCCAAAACGAGCAAAGTGTTGCTGCTGGACTTCTCTGAAGATTCGGCCACCGACATACGACTCACGCTAGACGGTGCCTGCACGCGGGTCCAATCGCTTCAGCGGAGTGGGGCTCCTCAAATGCCACGGACGGGATAGTGTCTCGGTTCGTTTGCTCCTGCCCTGCGGGCTCGGACCGAACTCTGGCTGCGGAGCCGAACCGTCACCGGACTCCGTGGCTGTGTGCCAGGGCGATGGCCTCGGTTCGTGAGCGGACGTCGAGCTTTCTGAAGAGATTGCGCACGTGGAACTTGACGGTATTCTCGCTGATGTTGAGGGCGGAGGCGATGGCCCGGTTGCGCCGGCCGGCGGCAAGGTGCTGGAGCACTTCGAGTTCCCTGGCGGCAAGGTTCCATTCGGCGACGTCCCCGGCCGGCTGCGCCGGCGGATCCAAGGGGAGCGCGACGGAGACGTCGGCACCCCAGCCCGGCATCACGTCGATCTGCATGTGTCCGGCAAGTGCCTGGACGCGGCGGTCCAGCCGCCCGATGCTCGGACCGTCGGCGGAGAGGGCACCGCCGCCGTCGTCGCGTACGTTGATCAGCAGGTTGTCCCCGTCGCAGTCCCACTGAGCCCGAACCCTCCGGACTTCGGGTTGTTCCATCATCGCCAGCACCAGCCCGCGGACGATCGCCCGTGCCGCATGAGCGACTTCGCCAGGGAGAGCCCGCCCATTTAGCGGTGGTTCGATGAACTGGACGTCGATGCCGCTAAAGCGGGTCAGCGGACGGAGATCCTCTTGTAGCCGCGTGAAGGCCATGGCGACAGGCTCTTCAACCAGATCCGCAGTCCGGTCACTGACTGTGCGGAGCCCGACGAGCGCTTTAGCCGTCAAATCCGTGACCGTTGAACGCGCCGAGGCGTCGTCCAAAGAGGATGAGCGCAAGGCGGCCAGCAGCGTTTCAAGCGTCGTCGAATGCAGGTCAACGAGTTCAGCCGTGACACGGACGCGCTCGGCGGAAGCGGCCCGTGATTCCATCAGGTACGACGGCGGCGCATCGGCCACTTTCTCCTGGATCCGTTGTGCCGCGATGTGCCACAGGTATTTCACCAGATCAACGGCGGAGGTTTCCCCCGAATCTGCCTTGACGGGATCTGGATCCGTGATGACCAGCAGCGCATGACTCGGACCGTACTTCATGGCGAGCACCGGCCGCCGCTCGGCGGCTATCTCGGCGTCCCCGAACCAGGGGCCATCATCCGCGAGGGAAGCCCGCAACCTCTCAAGCTCGGTGATCGAGACGCGGGAAATGATTCCTTCCCGGCCAGCCTTCTTCTGCGGACGTCCGGTGCAGTCTTCGGTGAAGATGACCAGCGCGCTGCTTCCCAGATAGGGGAGCAGCGCAACACGGAGGCGCTCCGCGATGTGGGTCAAGGGCGCATCGGCCAGCCTCGCTAGTGCCTGCAGAAACGGATCCTGCACATCTGGAAGTGTCGGGACTGTCGCCGTTCCGGGCCGGCCTGCAAGCGTGCTCATCCGTACAGCGTAGCGATTCCTGCCGGAGTGCACTATCCGAACGGGTAGTAATAACCGTCAGAAAAAAGCGTTATGCCCATCCATTCGATCCGAGACGATGGATACAAGTTAGGGGAAAGCATCCGAATCGGCCCCTGCTTGCCGGTCGATATTCGAGTCAAAGGATATGAATCGTGAGTCCCACAGCCACTGCGTCGCCCGTCTTGGACGACACCGTCAGTGCCAATGCACTTAACCTGTCCCTGGTCAGCGACGAGATCGCTGAAACGGCTGCCAAAATTGACCAAAAGCAATTGGCTGATTTGACGGCCCATATCGGACGGGCAGATCGGATCTTTGTCGCCGGCGCCGGCCGGAGTGGCCTGGTCCTGCGCATGGCAGCCATGAGGCTGATGCACTTGGGTCTGACCGTCCACGTCGCCGGCGACACCACCACGCCGGCGATATCTTCCGGCGACCTGCTCCTGGTGGCGTCCGGTTCCGGGACGACGTCCGGAGTAGTCAAGGCCGCGGAAACCGCAGCCAGGGCGGGTGCGCGCATCGCTGCGTTCACCACCAACCCGGGATCGCCGCTGGCCGGACTCGCCGACGCGCTGGTGATCATTCCTGCCGCCCAAAAGACCGATCACGGATCCAGCGTTTCCCGCCAGTACTCGGGAAGCCTCTTCGAACAGGTCCTGTTCCTCGCCACGGAATCGGTCTTCCAGACCCTCTGGGATAACACTGACGAACCGGCCGAACAGCTCTGGCTCAGGCACGCGAACCTCGAATAAGCGAACCCCCGACTTTCCGCTCACCGAAATTCACTACAGAAGGAACAACAACACCATGAAACTCCAAGTTGCAATGGATCTCCTCACCGTCGAGGACGCCCTCGAACTCGCCGGCAAGGTCGCCGAATACGTGGACATTATCGAACTGGGGACGCCGCTGATTAAGGCCGCCGGACTCCCCGCCGTCACCGCCGTGAAGGAAGCCCACCCGGACAAGATTGTCTTCGCTGACATGAAGACCATGGACGCCGGAGAACTGGAAGCCGAGATCGCCTTCAAAGCCGGAGCCGACCTGGTCTCCGTGCTCGGAAGTGCCGACGACTCCACCATCGCGGGCGCCGTCAAGGCGGCCCAGGCCCACAACAAGGGCATCGTCGTAGACCTCATCGGCGTGGCAGACAAGGTCTCCCGGGCCAAGGAAGCACGCGCCCTCGGTGCCAAATTCGTCGAGTTCCACGCCGGCCTGGACGAGCAGGCCCAGCCCGGCTATGACCTGAACGGTCTGCTCAGCGCCGGCGAAGAAGCCCGGGTCCCGTTCTCGGTGGCCGGCGGCGTGAACGCGGCGACCATCGAAGCCGTCCAGCGGGCCGGCGCCGATGTAGCCGTCGCCGGCAGCGCCATCTACAGTGCGGCCGACCCGGCGCTGGCCGCCAAGCAGCTCAAGGCAGCCATCATCTAGTACCCGTCTGTTTGCACTGCGGCGGTCCGCACCTGACGGTGTGGGCCGCCGCATCCATGCTCGCCGGGAAATCCGGCACCGACGTCACAGCAACTCTCATCGATTTGTGCTGCCACCACAGCGCGGAAAAGAACCGCGGCAGGTCGAGCAGGAGAAAGCAGCAATGCCTTACACCCATACTGAACATCGCCTGGGCCTCGGACGGAACCCGTTGCGGGATCCGCG